>JAWSVI010000002.1:0-83702 GCA_033851995.1 Desulfobacteraceae bacterium
TTTTTCTGGACTTAAATCTGTATTCATGGCATATCAGATTAATAGGTCTGCTGTTGAATATGCGATAATTTTTCTGCTAATCATGCGATAAGAAAACCTGATCTGGAACCTGAAGTACGAACCGGCAGAAATTAACGAGAATTAAATGAACAGTTTTTATTTTATTTTTTATGTTCATCAGGCTTTGGCTTGATGGTTTAGTTAGGGAGGGAAAAATGGGAAAAATTTTGAGAGTCAATACAAAAGAAAAATCTTTTGATTTTGGGGAGGTCCCTGAAACGTATGCAGGCCTTGGAGGACGAGCCCTTACATCAAAGATGATCCTTGATGAAGTGCCGGCCACCTGCCACCCGCTTGGTAAAAACAATAAGCTTATTTTTGCTCCGGGCATTCTTTCCGGGTCTCCGGCTGCGGATTCCGGACGTTTGTCAGCAGGGGCAAAATCTCCTTTGACCGGCGGGATAAAAGAGAGCAATGCGGGTGGGTTGGTGTCTCAAAAACTGGCCAGACTTGGCATTACAGCAATTGTGCTTGAAGACAGGCCTGAGGCAGATGACTATTCCATGATTGTTATTAATAAGGACGGAGTTGAGATCCTTCCGGCTGATGATCTGGTTGGAAAGGGAAATTATGACGTAATGGAAGCCCTTTGGGGAAAATATGGCAAAAACACGGGCCTGCTGTGCATTGGGCAGGCTGGAGAGCAGTGTTTGAAAAGTGCCAGCATCAATCAGGCGGATATGAATGGACGACCGGGGCGGGCTCATGGAAGGGGTGGCCTTGGTGCAGTTATGGGCGCCAAAAAGATAAAGGCCATTGTGATTGATGATAAAGGGGCCGGACGGGTAGAGGTTAAAGACTCAGAGGCTTTTAAAGCTGCCAATAAAAGATGGGTTGAAATGCTCCGGGAACATCCGGTAACAGGTGAAGGCCTGCCTGCATTTGGTACGGCGGTTCTGGTTAATCTCATCAATGAAGCGGGAACACTTCCCACAAAAAATTTCAGGTCCGGCCGTTTTGAGCATGCCAATGAGATCAGCGGCGAGACTATGGCAGATACCATTGAAAAAAGAGGGGGCGTTCCTTCCGAGGCGTGTCATCCCGGCTGTGTAATTAAATGTTCCAATGTATACCATGACAAAGAAGGCAAATATCTGACTTCGGGTTTTGAATATGAAACCATCTGGGCATTTGGCGCCCATACCACGATAAAGGAGCTGGATGATATTGCCATGCTCGACAGGCTGTGTGACGATTTCGGTCTGGATACCATTGAGATGGGAGTCACTATCGGTGTTGCAATGGAAGGTGGGATGATTCCCTGGGGTGATGGAAAAGCTGCTATCGATCTGTTATCCAAGGTTGGGGCTTATTCTCCTGAAGGTAAGATAATTGGAAATGGCGCTTTGTTTACCGGGGATGCTTTAGGTGTTGACCGGGTACCGGTGGTTAAAAAACAGGCACTTCCTGCATATGATCCCAGATCATGCAAAGGTGTCGGCGTTACATATGCAACCACGCCCATGGGGGCCGACCATACTGCAGGGTATGGAGTGACGGCAAATATTCTCGGGGTTGGCGGAGAGATAGATCCGACCAAAAAAGAGGGGAACCTTGAGTTGTCCCAGGGCCTGCAGATTGCAACTGCAGCAATTGATGCCGCGGGGCTGTGCCTCTTTATTGCCTTTGCTGTACTGGACAATGAAGACGGGCTTCCCACTGTTGCAAAAATGATCAATGCCCAGCATGGACTGTCCATTACCCCGGATGACATTCTTGAACTTGGAAAATCCATATTGAAAAATGAAAAAGAGTTTAATAAACGGGCTGGATTTACAAAAGTAGATGACCAGCTTCCGGAAATGTTTAATGAAACGTTTCCACCCCATAATACAACATGGGATTTTTCAACAGATGAATTGTCTGAGACATTGAATCTGTAAAATGATGAGACGGACAGGATAAGGGGATTTCTGCCCTTATCCTGTCTTTTAAAATTTTGAAAACAATATAACTGGAAAAAAACAAGACGAATCATGCCAGCGATCACATTTAACGCATTTTCATTTCTGAGGAAAAAATTAAACAAGCATAATATCGAATGCACCAATGCTGAGATAGAGGTGGAAGCGGATACCACACCGTTAGATTTGATTGCCAACGTTCATCTTACGCCTGAAGAGGTTGAAGTGGTCCTGATCAACGGGAAAGTGGCACCCCTTGATACCCGAATCCAGGAAAACGACAGGGTTGCCCTTCTGCCACCCGGAACACCAGGGCCTTACCGGGTTCTCCTGGGCTTTAAAAATAAGGCAAAACAATAAGTTTCGTAAACTAAACAGGTTCAGGCAAGATCCATTACTTCAAAAGTGTTGGTCCATAATTCTGCAATTAACAATTTGTTGCGAAGAATATCCCCTCGATTTAAAATCACCTTGATGCATTCAGATGACTGGATGGCTGCCACAAACAGTGCGCAGTAAGCAATATTACCCGTTCTGGTTTCCACCCCGTTTGACTGCTCCCGTCCATTTTTACCGTAAATCAATTCATAACCTTTGTCTTCCGGAAAGATGGTTGTCACCTGTCCGGTGACCCCGGCAATAGCCCCTGATACGATTGGGATGGATGCCTGTCTGGCTGCATCCTGCAGTTTGAACCGGGTCGAGATGGAATCCAGGCAGTCCACGACAATGTGCTGATTTTTAATGCTTTCATACAGGTTGGATTCGTTGAGAGTTTTCTCAATGCAAGTGACGGTTACTTCCGAATTTACAGCCGCTATCCTGTCCTTTGCTGCAACAGCCTTTGGCCGGCCGATCAGGTGTTCCTGGCTCAGTAACTGACGATTCAGATTACTGGTTTCAAAGGTGTCTCCGTCAACAAGGGTCAATTTTCCGACGCCGACCCGGGCAAGCATTTCGCATACGCCACCGCCCAGACCGCCAAGGCCCAATACCAATACTTTTGATTCCCCAAGCCGTTTCTGCTCTTCAGGTGACAGGGTGTTAAAATTACGGTTATATCGATCGCTGAATTTATCGCCTGCCATTTTAACCGCCCCCGACAGGAGGGAAAATCCCCACCCTGTCTCCTGATTTCAGCTGGTAGCTCCCATTTTCGCGTTTTCCATTTATGAAAATTAATTTTACCTGTTCACGGGGAACCTTTAAATCAGTTATTAAGACCTCAACTGTTTTTCCTTCAACAATTTCATAACTTTCCGCATTTTCCGGGCGGTATTTTGCCAGAGTGGCAAAAAGATTTAAATTTATTTGAATCATTATAAAAACTATTTAAGTATTATGAAAATGAGCGTTTAAAGAGATCTTCTATTGCTTGTTCACCTTCTTTTGACAGATTCCGGGTTCCTGTCCCGCAAAATGTTTTATCGGAAATTGAAGGTATGTTTTCTGTCCATTTTGTACCATTCCACTCAAACCATTTATTGGCGGCCTGATCAAAAACGCTTACAGGACGGTTAAAAAATTTTGCAAGCTCGACACCCCAGCCGGTTCCGCCTTTGACGGTATTGTCATCCTGGATCCAGCCGACAGCAACCACCTGATATCCTTTGTTGACCATATGAAAGATGAGCTGGAAAATTTTTCTGATCTTATCTGTCCTGGAATATCTTCTGCCCATCCGTGCTGAGACGATTTCCATACTGATATCGCCTTTTTTTAATTCTTCATCCGTCAGGATAGTAATGTTTTTATCCCGGGCACATTTATGGCCTTCAAATGAAAAATTAGTTTCATTGATACCATACTTTTCTGCACATTTTCCAAACGCCTCTTCCGCGCCTTTGAGCCCACCGCTGTAAAAATTGTAGTCTGTGTTTGTCATGATTTTATTTTCCCTTTTTTGCCCTAATATCAGAGTTTGCCGATATTCAAGAGGCGGTTATAAATTTGATTGGATTTTTTGTGTGTAGAGTAATTATACCCTATTCTTATTTTAAAGCAATTTTTTATATGCAGGTGCTATTTTACTAATTTTTTTCGATACTGCCCCGGCGTTTCTCCTGTCCATCGTTTAAATGCCTGGAAATTGAAAAAGATATTTCAAACTGTACATGGGATATGGTGTTTACAGCCCTGGATCAATTCGGACACGTCAACAATGCCCGGTATCTGGAATTTTTAGAAGAAGGGCGGTGGACATATTCAGAGGAAAACCGCCTGCTTGAAATTTTTAAACGTGATGGGATCACCCATGCAGCAGTGAACATCAATATTGATTACAAGAAAAGCGCAACAGACGGCGACAGGCTTACCGTTGAAACAACGGTTGGGCAGATAAGCAACAAAAGTATTACCTTTGTTCAATATATATTAATGGAGAGCACCGGTGAGGTGGTAGCCAAGGCCTTCGTTACCAACGTCTATCTGGATAAAAAAAATAATGTGCTGAAAACAAGTCAGTTGGGAAAATTCTGGGATGATGTGAATCTGTCTCTGGATGCCGGGAAAGGTTGAACAATTCCCCTATTTCTTTGTTATCATTTTCTGATATAGGGGGAGGGCCGGTATTGAGGACCGGCCCGAAAAACTATTGTTCAGGGTAAGTGACATCTTGGGGATAGGCTTTGTTGAATGCGGTCTGTCCGCCTTCTAAAATCGTCAGCCGTTTTTCGTCGACCCCGTTTTTCTTAAAATAATCATAGGGTTTTTTCGCTCCGCCTTTTCCCCGGGGACAGATGAAAACGATATCTTCATTGGTATCTTTGACTTTTTCGAAAAAAGGAATCAGTTTGGCAAAATCTGCGTCTGTTTTCAATGGCCGCGCAAAGGTTGGATATGCGGCTTTAATATAACCTGTCTTGTACTCTTCTTCTGTCTGTGACGTCATGATCGCCATTGAGCCGTTTTCATGGTCGCCTGCATCCATACGTGCCTTGAACGCTTGAAGCGAGATGTAATTGTACCCGCTGCATATGCCTGTTCCGGACATAAATAATACCAGAACAATTGCCACTGCTGTTAAAAAACCTGCTCGAGATTGCAATTTCATAAACATTTTCTCCTTTTTTAAATTTTCTTGTTTTAAACTCTTTTACTCGGGTTTAGCTGTTTGAGGGCGGGGGCGGCCGGACCCGGCTGGAAACTTATATTTGAAGGTCGTGTCCGCTGGACCGCCGGTTGAATTAATCTTTTAACCTGCTGCTTGAGCCTGAGCCGGTTCCAATAGGTGATCGGAGCCCTTGCAACCTTGGGGTTTCCACCCAGGACCGCTTCGGTGTCGTACAATAGATCCACAATATGGAAGGTCGGTGTGACCCGGTTCAAAAAACCGGCACATCCGGCACAATAGGTCAAAATCGGATTTCCTTTGGCTTCTTGACCGCGCAGCTTTGCCCATGTCCTGGCAAAATTGGGATTGACCGCCGCGACCGTGCCGCCTTCACCGCAGCACAGGGTGCGGTTTCCGCGATGCTTCATTTCCGCCACAGTATGCCCCATGTCAGTCAGCAGGTTGCGTATCGCCTGGTGGGTAAGCGCATCTTTCCTCACTGCGCAGGGGTCATGGAGGCTGAAAGTTTTTCCTGGCCCAGACAGTGATGGGAAGGTCTCTTTCTGGAGTACCTCATAAACGGTTTGGACTGTAAACCCCTGTCCATATAGACGGAATACTTTTGTACAATTGGGGCAGGCAGTGAGAATATGCCGTATACCGTTACTGGCCAGGAACTCTTTCATCTCTTTGAACATTCCGTTGAAATAGGTTTTTCGGCCCAGGTCGTGGGAGGGTTTGGTACAGCAGTCCAGAACCATGCCCAGGGAGGGAATGGATTTTTGAAGCTGTTGAAACAGGGCCATGGTCACAGCGGGACGGGTGCCGGGCAGGGAGCATCCTGGGAAAAAAACCGTATCGCATTCTTTTGGGAGTCCATACCAGGAGAAAAGAGGGGATGTGCCCCTTTTTTCATAGCCTAAAATGACTTTGTAAGCGGCTTTATCAAAGATTTGATTTTCCACACAGCATTGTCTAATATCCAGAAACAGGCCGGGGATATCAAGTTTTTCCGGGCAGATGGCCGTACATAGGCCGCAGAGACTGCATTCATATGCAAGGCCCTGATCCTTTGGAGAGGAAAAGTCGAACCTCTGGGCCATTTGTTTTGGGGTGCCGTAGTCGGCTAAAAACCGGCAGGATTTTTGGCATGCCCCGCAATCTGTGCAGCTTTTTAGAATTTTTTCCAGCAAGGGTCCGGGCGTTTGGGCAGGAGTGTCTGCTTTTCGGCAGAAACCCGCCTCAGTTGGAGATGGGGTTGTATTGTGCTGGATACGGAAATGGGCAAGGAGCCGGCGGACCAAAAGGGGAAATATCCCCACCAGGGCCAGGGACAGAATCAGAGCCGGGGAGAGGATACCGGAAATAGAGTCTATTTTCCCAATCTGGCTCCCAGCATTGACAAATACGGCGGTGCCTGGGAGCATGCCCAGTTGGGAGACCCAGAAAAAGGTCCACAATCGCATGGTTGTAAGCCCCATCACCATGTTGATAACAAAAAACGGGATGATCGGCATCAGCTGGAGGGCAAACAGGTAAAACGGACCTTGTTCATTGATGCCTTTATTCACACGGTCAAGTTTTTCCCTGAAATGCTGTTGTACCCAGTCGCGCATTAGATAGCGGCTCAGCAGGCAGGCCAAGAGGGCGCCGAAGCTGCTGGCAAATGAGATAAGGACGGTGCCGGCCAGGGAACCGAACAAGGCGCCGGCTGAAAGGCCGAGAACCACTGCCCCCGGTAGATTCAACGCCACAACAAGGATGTACACCGCTGTGAACGCTGCTACCATCATCACGGGCTGTTCGGCATAAAAATTTTGTAACACCGCCTGGTGTTCTTTGATGTTTTCCAGGGACAGGTGATGGTGAAGCCCTTTTGAAAAAAACAGAAAAACCAGAATTGCAATGGCGAGAAGCAGTAGAATACGAACGGGCGGTTTCACTTTTTTTCCTTATTTTTGTGTATTTACTTGTTCTCTATACATATTGGGCCCAATTTTACAGGCAGATCAAAATCCTGGATATACTAACTTGAAATGGTCTATACGTGAAATTGATAATTCAGATGATGGACAGTTTCTGTATTGAGCGTTTCTATGGTATCCAATTCAGATTGATACATGAATTGAAGTTTTCTGGCAGTAGTGTCAGATGTAATCACAATTATTTCATATAAGGAGGGTGTTATTTTGATTTTTTGAGTTTGTAGCGAAATGTGTGGTGGTTCATTTTAAGCAAGCGCGCTGCTTTGCTTTCGTTACCACCGGAAAGCGCAAGGGCATGATCCATATATTTTTGTTCAATATTCTCAAGCAGATTTTTAAGGTCCAGGCCTTTTTCAGGTATATCAAATTCATTAACAGTCTGGTTTTCCGGCTGGGCAGGCGGTTTCTGGTCTGTTTCTTTTTGCAGGCCAAGGGAAGCCTTTGTCAGGCTGTCGGTTTGAGTAATAAGGCAGGCCCGTTCTATGATATTCTTCAATTCCCGGACATTGCCTGAAAACGTATGAGACAGGAGGCTTTGTTCTGCTTCCCTTGATATCTTCCGGATGTTTTTTTTGAATTTTTTGCTGAACTCATATAAAAAATGTTTGGCCAGCGGCAGGATATCATCTCTTCTTTCATTCAATGATGGGATGTTGGCTTTTACCACGCACAGCCTGAAATACAGATCTTTTCTGAACAGCTCTTTATCGATTAATGCTTCAAGGTTTTTATTGGTGGCCGACACGACACGGACATTTGCATTATGCTTTTGGGTGGAACCCACTTTATAGAACTCGCCGCTTTCAAGAAATCGGAGCAGTTTAGCCTGTCCGGCTATACTTAAATCTGCAATCTCGTCTAAAAACAAGGTGCCCTGGTCGGCCTCTTCAATAAAGCCTTTTTTACCTTGTTTTTTTGCACCGGAAAATGCGCCCTCTTCATATCCGAACAGCTCACTCTCGATGAGCTCCTCCGGAAAAGCCGAGCAGTTGACCGGAATAAAAGGACCCTGGAACACAGGGCTTCTGACATGGATGGAACGAGCGATCAACTCTTTTCCTGTGCCGGTTTCGCCCATGATCATGATAGGGGTGTCCGGGCTTTGGGCCACCATGTTTACAAAATCCATTACATCTTCAATATCTTTGCTCTTGCCGATGAAACAAGGCTGATTATCCCTGAGGTACTTCTCCTGGAGTATTTTTACCTCTTTTCTCAGGGAAATGGATGCCAGGGCTTTTTTGATGGTCAACTCAAGAATATCCGGATTCATGGGCTTGAGGATAAAATCAAAGGCCCCTGTTTTCATGGATTGAATCACCATGTTGATATCTTCAAACGCCGTAATCATGATAACCGGAAGATGGGGCTGATTTTTTTTCAGGATGGTGAGGGCTTCGATCCCACTCATGGCGGGCAGACCAATATCCATTAATACAAGGTCCGGCCGGCTCTTATCCAGGTTGGATAAAAATGACTCTGCATCTCCAAAACCCTTGATGTCATAATCCTGGGACAAAATCATTTCCAGTCCGTCCCGGATGGTTTCTTCATCATCTACTATGCAGATCGTGTATCGTATCATGGCTGTTTTTGACTACTTTTTAACGGAAGTTCGATAATAAACTGGGCACCATTTGGTGCACCTGGATTGAACCGCAATGATCCCCCGTGATCCGTAATAATCCTGTGGCAGATGCTCAGGCCGATACCTGAACTGTTTGTCTTTGTGGTGTAAAAAGGATCAAATATTTTTGAGTGCCTGGAAAGGGGAATCCCCGGCCCTGAATCTTCTATTAAAATGGCAATGGCATCTTTTTTTGCATAGGTTTTAAGCCGGATGATTTTTTCACCATCATAGTCTTTCATTGCTTCAGCAGCATTGGTGATCAGGTTTAAAACCACCTGTTCAATCAAGAGGGGTTCATTCCAGCAATCCGGTATCGAAGTGTCGAGTTCCTTAATAAATTTAATCCCTTTCTTCCGCAGAGAAACCGATGTCAGTTTGGTTACCTCATCAATGTTTTTATTTATATTGGCCATGATAAAATGAGGTGCACCCGGTTTTGAAAAATCCATGACCCGTTTGATAATGGATTCGATCTTGTCTGCGGCAAGGGCAACCTTGTCCACAATAGACAGTACCGTATTTACATCCCCCATATTTTTGTATATTTTTTTTAATGCCTTGAGATAAATATAAATACCGGACAAAGGGTTTCTTATTTCATGGGCAATACCTGCTGTAACCCTGCCTAAAGAGGTCATTTTATCCTGGATTCTTAAAAAATTTTCAACCTCTTTGGAGTCGGAAATATCCATTAAATTGGTGATGACAGACTCTTTGCCCAGGTAATCAATCTTTCTGGCGCGAATAGACGCCCATCTGATCTGGGATTCCTCTTGTTTGAGACCTTCGGGATAATACCTGAAATCCGTATCAATGTGTTTGATTTTATCTGAGATCAGGTTGTGATAGGTTTTTTTTATCCGGTCTTGATCTTCCAGGTAAACATTTTTAAAATCAGGGGGTTCAAAGGCATCAATGATCTGCCGGTGGATTTTTCTCAAGCCTGCATTTCCATATATCTTTTTGTCATTTTGTATGATGGATATGCAGTTTAATGAATTTTTAATCAGGGTTTCAAAGCGGACCTGACTTTCTTCATGTTCCTTTTCCGCTTTTTTTCTTTTTACCTCCAGGTCCATCCGGTAGAGTCCGAATGTTATATCATCCGCAATTTCTTTTACAATGCTCTTCTCCGTATCATCAAGGCTTAATTCCCTGGGGACAGATAAAACCATAAAACCATAGTTTTTACCTTCATGGGTCAGTCGGACTGCCATGGAACCTCTGTCGGAATAATCTTTTGACAGAAGACATTCCGTGCATTCCTTTACCGGATTAGAAACAGAAAAAACATCTTCGGATTCAAAAGTGTTTTGAATACACCTGGTGAATTTTTTTTCTTCAAGCTGTTTGCGGACTTTGTCAAAATTGCTGCTAAACCCGGATTCAGCAATCATACGGACTTCCTGGTTTTCTCCCAGAAGTCCGATCCATGCATTATAATATCCTCTTCTTTCTACAAGGATGCTGCAGATACCTTTGATTAACTTCCGTTTATCATTTTCAGTGACGAGAAGACGGCCGACCTCTCTGAATGCCCGGAGGACAAGGTTGAGGTGTTTTATTTTTTTTATTTCATAGTCGTTGTTCACGATTGATCCTGATAAAAATATTTATTTTATACAGTGTACTTAAAAGTTTTTTGAAACAATAACAAGAAAAAAAATCAATGAAACCCTTTACTGGAAAGCACATACACAAACAGCCCCACAAGCTTTAATAAGCCTTGACCGGGCTTGAATCCGGCTGGAATTAGACTGGGTTCAGGTTGCACAAAGACTTGGTTTTGGCTGGACGTCAGGTGTTTAGATCATGGTTGAAAGCTGGATTAAAAACTGGTCCAGTTTTTTTGCGGAAATTTTTATGTTTGTCTTAATCTCTTGTGCAAAGATGGAAATTTTATACTCTTCCAGGAGCCAGTAAAAATCTTCCACCTTTTCTGATTTTTCAGGAGAAGATTGTTCACAAAGAGAAGATACAAGGTGATCCAGGTGGCGGGTGTATTTTTGAAGCTGGGCAGCCTTCTTTTCTTCCTTTAACGGACTGTCCGCGGCTCTTTGCGCACGGATCCGGATACAGTCCGCATACCGGTAAAGCTGTTTTGTCCGCTCATAAGAGTAGAGTTCGGGAAAATTAGGGGGGATCAGATTTTTAAGATCTGTAAACAGCCCTGATAAAATTTGAAAGGTTTTCTTTTTTTTCTGGTGAGAAAAGCTCAGTTTCTGGATAACTTCAAAGCTGGATTGATACGCCTCTCCCAATTGGAGGATTGTTTTGATATATTCCCGGCCGGTCTGGTAAAGGGATTTGATCTCTTTTTGAGCATGGGCCTCAAACGCACTTTTTGTCCGGATGTTTTTTTCAAATAACTGGGCTGTAATCTGGTTCAGCAGGGCGTTTTGAAAATGGGTTTGTCCACTGAAATAGGGCGCTGTTTTTTTTATGCCGGGCGCCATGTTAATATCTTTTTTCAGTGCTTTAAAATCCCCTGGAAAACATAGTTTGAAGAGAAAAGCGATTCCTTTTCTGTGTGAGATTGATGCCTCTTTTTGAGATCTGAACAAACGAAGGGATAACGTGTCGCCTTCAACTTTCAGAGCGGGATATCCCTTTTGAGTAAACTCATTATCTTGTCCAATGAGAATAAACTCTTCAAGGTCTTCAAAATCCCATTCGTTTATGGGAGATTTTTCATATTTTTCTCTGGCAGCGTTAAACGCGTGATTTTTGTCCGGTATCTGTCTGCTGGAAAATTCATTTAAAACCGTTGTGTTTCTATCAGCTTTTATCTCCCGGCCTTTTTCATCCCGGATGGAGATCCGCATCTTCAGGTGGTCATCAAGATCCTTGTCTGACCACTCATTTGCCGGGATAATAAGATTGAACCGCTTTTGGATAAACCCTGAGAGTTGTGTGTAAAGGGGGGAATCTGATTTT
Organism: Desulfobacteraceae bacterium; assembly: GCA_033851995.1. GTDB lineage: Bacteria > Desulfobacterota > Desulfobacteria > Desulfobacterales > Desulfobacteraceae > Desulfobacula. The sequence continues at coordinate 11,569 of JAWSVI010000002.1, forward strand.
GGCATTTCATTGGCAATAATATCCGCTTTTTCAGATACCGGTACCAGTTTAACCCGGTATTTTTTGGGCAGTGCCTTTATCAGGGCGGCAATTTTTTCTTTGAAAAAACCCGGTACCAGGTTGTCCAGTCTGTTTTTGGATACCAGGCCGGCATCGGAGGCAGGTATCTGGATGGTTACGCCGTCTTTTTTTGACCCGGGTTTAAACTGGTATTCAAGTTTGAATTTGCCGTGTTCCATGGCCAGATTGTCCGGAAAAAGAGAAAGCTCATCTTCATCCACCTGAGATTTCTGCAAATCTTCCAGACTCATTTTTAAAAAGTCCTGGTTTTTCTGGTCTTTTATGAACTTTGCAAAGGAGCGGATATTATAAAAAGGCTTTGGCATCCGGGCATGGTAAAACAAATACATCTCATCTTCAGACATCAGGATATCTTTTTTTCGGGTTTTGTCTTCAAGCGCTTCCAATTCGTCGATTAACAGCCGGTTGTGTTTCATGAACTCAAATTGCTGGTGGGTTTCGCCGCGAACCAGGGCATGGCGAATGAATATTTCGCCCGCCTCATCCGGATTGATTTTCCCATAGGCGATATTGCGGCCTGCGACAATGATGAGACCATAAAGAGTGACTTGCTCTTTTGCCACTACTTCACCGCGTTTTTTTTCCCAGTGGGGATCGGAATAGGTGTGGGTGCAAAGGGGTTTTGCAATGGCTTCCACCCATTCCGGGTCAATGTTGGCAACGCTCCTGGCAAACAGTTGGCTGGTTTTGACAAACTCTGCTGCTACAATCCAGTTTCCGGCTTTGGAAAAAAGGCCGGAGCCTGGGAATATCATCGCCTGCTGGCCTTTTGCAGCATTGAAAATATTTTTCTCTTTTTTATGGGCAATGTGGGCAAGGTAGCCGGACAGCAGTGATTTGTGGAGTGCGATATACAAAGGGCCACCCACGTCAAATTCTTTAGACTTAAGCCCTCTGGTGCCTTTGGGCAGCTGGATTTTTTTTTCACCCCGGATATCGTGGTCAATCAGTATCCTTACAATCTGGCGATGAATATCTGTCCACTCCCGGATGCGTTTAAAGGATAAAAAATGATCCTGGCAATATCGTTTGAGTTTGCCCCTGGATTTTAATCTTTTTTCAGCGGATTTATAAGCGTTCCAAATGTTTAAAAGGGTTATGAAATCAGAGGACGGGTCCTTGAAAAGTGCATGTTTCTGGTCGGCTTGCTGGGTTTTTTCAGCAGGGCGCTGCCTGGGATCGGATATGGCAAGAGAGGTGGTAATGATGGAGGCTTCCCGTAAACACCCATTTTTGTCTGCTTCAATAAGAATTCTGGACAGTTTTGGATCAATGGGCAGTTTGGCCATCAGGCGTCCGGTTTTTGTCAGGATGTACTCTTTTTTCCCGCGCGTTTTTTGGGGCCTGTGACGTTTGAATTTTTTTTCTTTGATAGCGCCCAGTTCAATCAGGGTGTCAAATCCATCTTTTATGCTTTTGGGTGTCGGGGGGTCAATAAATGGAAAGGTTGTAACATCTCCAAGGTTGAGAGAAATCATCCGGAGGATAACTTCGGCAAGGTTGCTCCTTAAAATTTCCGGGGAAGTAAAAAACGGGCGGGATGTAAAATCATTCTCATCATACAGGCGGATGCAGACCCCGTTTTCGACACGCCCGCATCTTCCCATGCGCTGGTTGGCGGAGGACTGGGAAATCGGACTGACAGGCAAAGCTGTTGTCCGTGTCCTGGGTGAATATCTGGGGATTCGGGCAAGGCCTGTGTCCACAACATATTTGATGCCTGGAATGGTAAGGGATGTTTCAGCCACATTGGTGGAAACAATCACCTTTGTTCCAACCTGGCGGGAAAATATTTTGGACTGTTCTTTGGCGGATAACCTTGCAAACAGTGGAAGAACTGTCACTCCTGTGCGGGTTTTGGCCCGGATCAGCTCCATGGTTTCCCCGATGTCCTGTTCCGTGGGCATGAATACAAGAATGTCACCCTTACCTTTGCGCGCCAACAACATGGCTACCGCATCTGCTGCAGCCTCCACATACCCTTGATCTTCAATGCTCTGCTTGTCATCTTCCGGGCTGATAAAAGGGCGGTAAATGGTTTCAACCGGAAACATCCTGCCGGATACCTCTATAATGGGAGCATTATCAAATGCTTTGGAGAATTTCTGGGTGTCTATGGTGGCCGAAGTGATGACCAGCTTAAGATCTTTTCTTTTTTTTACCAGGCGTCGCAGCAGGCCAATGGTGAAATCGATGTTCAGGCTTCGCTCGTGGGCCTCATCTACAATGATGGTGTCGTATGCATTTAAAAAACGGTCTGCCTGGGCCTCTGCAAGTAAAATTCCGTCTGTCATCAACTTGATGCAGGACCTTGGGCTTGTTTTATCGTCAAATCTTATCTTGTATCCAACAGATTGGCCCAGGCGCTCATCCAGTTCCTCTGCAATTCTTTTGGCTACATTAATCGCCGCAATCCGCCGCGGCTGGGTACATCCGATGATTTTTTTTTTGCCCCGGCCGGCTTGGATACAGAATTTGGGAATCTGGGTGGTTTTACCCGACCCGGTTTCTCCTGAAATGATGATTACAGGGTGCTGTCTGATGGCCTGAATAATATCATCTTTTTTAGCCGTAATCGGCAGGTCCGGGTTGAATGCTATATGGGACGGCCTTCGGAGGCTTTTTGCTTTTCCTATTTTTTTTTGAGTCTCTTTCATCGCCCTGAATAGTAACGTAAAGTTTTAAAAAGTCAAATTTTGGGAAAATTTTTTGTTTTTCCCTTGAAGAATATTCTGGAAAATGTAATTTTGACAGAATGAAAATTAAATAAACATAGAGATTTCTTAATTTTTAATTCAAAATTATAAAATATGCATTGTCCGGCAACTATTAATTGAAGAGTCATGCTTCTGATCAGAATTTAAATGGTGGAACAAATGGATGTTTTTCTGGCCCGTCAACCTGTTTTCACTGAAGATAAAAAAGTGTTTGGTTACGAACTCCTTTTCCGGCTCGGCCTGGAAAATTTTTTCCCGGATGTTGATGGCGATAAGGCCACTTCAACGCTTTTATCAAATATTTTTTTCCCTTTTGACTATAAAGAGATTTTGGGCGGCAAAAAAGGCCTGATCAATTTTACAGAAAAACTGCTCGTTCAAAAAGCCCCTTTGCTTCTTCCCAAAGAACACTTTATTATTGAGGTTCTTGAAGAGATAGAACCTGAAGAAGAGTTGCTTGCATCTCTTCAAAAACTGAATGATGAGGGTTTTAATATCGCTCTGGATGATTTTGTGTACCATGAAAAGTATGAGCCCATGATGGCGTTGAGTAAAATTATCAAATTCGATTTGATTGCCACACCCCTGGACTCGATAGAAGGCATACTCAAAGAAATTAGAAAAAAATTTTCCTCAAAGTTTCTTGCAGAAAAGGTTGAAACCTACCAGGAGTTTGAATTGGCAAAAGCCATGGGCTTTGATCTTTTTCAGGGATACTTTTTTTCAAAACCGGAAGTTTTATCCACCAAAGGGATATCTTCAAGCCAGATTACAAAACTGCGCCTGGTAAATGAAATGGGTAAAGAAGAGTTGAATCTGGAAAGTATAGAGTCTTTAATTAAAAAAGATGTCTCTATCTCATTTAAACTTTTAAAGTTTATCAATTCTGCGTATTTTTCACGGCCCAATCCCATAGACACCATAAAAGATGCCATTAATTTTCTTGGAACCCAGGAACTTAGAAAGTTTATCAACATTGTTGTGATTTCGGATATAGGTGAACAAAAACCAAACGAGCTGGTTCGTGTCTCCATCATCCGTGCAAGAATGTGTGAGAAATGCGGGGAACTTTTCAAAACCAAATTTTCAAAAGAAGAGTTGTTTACTTTGGGGCTTTTTTCTTTTATTGATGCGATTTTGGATCGTAGAATGGAAGATATTTTCCAATATGTTGTTTTTTCAGAAAAAATGCAGCGGGCGCTGTGTAAAAAAGATAAAGAGTTCAATTCCTTCCTTAATCTGATCAGCAGTTTCGAAAAAGGAAACTGGCAAACCACTTTCCTCTCATCAATATCAGGCAGGCCGGAAGAATCTAAACTGGCTGCTTTCTATCTTGATTCCGTCAAAATGGCAAATTCGTTTTTTTTAAATAATAATTGACATAAATGATGGAATAAGAGAAAAAGAAATTTGTTCTAAAAAATGGGAGCTATATAAGCTAGGTATAAAAGTATACTTTAAATTGATATCGATCGAGGAGAAAAATAGCATGGGAGATACCGCTATTAAAGTAGGAGGCGCCAGGAGAAGCGCCTTTAAAAACAAGGTGATGGAGATCCTGCCGGATGGCGGGAACCTGAATGCCTGCCTGACGTGCGGTGCATGTGCAGCAGGATGCCCGGCAACGGGCCTTGAAGGAATGGACCCAAGAAAATTTTTGAGAATGGCCGCACTTGGGATGGATGAGGAAATCCTGACATCAAACTGGGTATGGATGTGCTCTATGTGTACACGATGCCTGTATGTCTGCCCGATGCAGATTAACATCCCCCAACTTGTTTTCAATGCAAGAGCGCAGTGGAAAAAAGAAGATAAACCCAAAGGAATTACCTCTTCGTGTGATATGGCATTGAAAAATGATACCTGTAGTGCCATGGGTGCCAACGAGGAAGATTTTGAGTTTGTTGTGGAAGATGTCCTGGAGGAGTACCAGGAAGCACAGCCGGAATTTGCCGAGATGACAGCAGATGTAAACCGTGAAGGTGCGCATTATTTCCTGAACCAGAATTCAAGAGAGCCGGTAACCGAACCTGATGAAATGGTTCCTTTATGGAAAATCATGCATCTTGCAGGGGCGGACTGGACTTATGGAACAAAAGGCTGGGCAGCAGAAAATTACTGTCTTTTTTCAGCAGATAATGAGAACTGGGAAAAAATTGTCAGAACAAAAGTCAAGGCGGTGGAGGATCTGGGCTGTAAGGTCTGGCTTAACACCGAGTGAGGGCACGAACTCTTCGCAGTCCTGGCAGGACTGCAAAAATTCAACATCCCTTACAACTTTGAAATCAAAAGTATTATCCAGTTATATGCCCAGTGGATCAGGGAAGGAAAACTCAAACCCTCATCTGACTGGAACAAGGAAAAACAGGTTAAATTTACAGTTCAGGATCCCTGCCAGCTGGTAAGGAAAACGCTTGGAGATCCGGTTGCTGAAGATTTGAGATATGTTGTCCGGGCCGTTGTTGGCGAAGAAAATTTTATTGATATGACCCCAAACAGATCCAATAATTTCTGCTGCGGCGGTGGAGGCGGATACCTCCAGTCTGGTTTCCAGGAGCAGCGCAGGGCTTACGGCCAGACCAAAGCCAACCAGATTCTGGCAACAAAAGCCACATACTGTATTACCCCCTGCCATAATTGTCATGCCCAGGTGCATGATATGTCGGAAGTCAATGATCATGCATGGGAAACTGTTCACCTGTGGACACTGCTCAATCTGTCTCTGGGTATTCTCGGACCTAATGAACGTGAATATCTTGGTGATGATCTAAAAGAAGTGGATGTATTCCATCCGGAATCCGCCATGTAATTTTTTTTAAATTACCGGTTTTTTTAATACAGCCCTGTTTGGCCGAAGGTTAGCCAAACAGGGCTTTGTTATAGGTCTTTTCAGGAATAGTATTAAATTTTATATACCTGTTTTAACCAATTGCGTAAGCAGGGTAATTGTGATATTGAAATTTGATTATGACTCAAATTATCAGTATAGCAAACCAGAAAGGCGGCGTTGGAAAAACAACCACTTCGGTTAACCTGTCTGCAGCTCTTGCCAAAGTTGGAAAAAAGGTTTTGCTGGTAGACTGTGACTCCCAGGCCAATGCAACAACCGGTATGGGAATTGATAAACCCTCACTTGAATATTCTTTGTACCAGGGATTAATCGGCGAGGCAGATGCTGATGATATTATCCTTGATACGGTATTGCCCAAGCTGAAAATGATTCCTGCAAATATCGACCTGATCGGGTTTGAAGTGGAAATGGTGGCAGCGCCGGAGCGGCAGAAAAAGCTCAAAGAGCTATTGTACCAGGTTAAAGACAATTTTGATTATATTATTATTGACTGTCCGCCGGCATTAAGCCTGCTGACCCTGAATGCATTTACAGCATCTGATTTTGTTCTGATTCCCCTTCAAAGCGAATTTTATGCCCTTGAGGGCCTGGGGCAGCTACTTGACACGATAAAGCGAGTCAAATCATCTTTTAATCCACCCTTGAAGATCAAAGGTATTCTATTGACCATGTTTGATAAGAGGACCAATCTTTCCCAACACGTGGTCGAGGATGCCAGAAAATATTTTAAAGAAATGGTTTTTACAACAAAAATACCGCGGAATGTAAAATTGGGAGAGGCTCCCAGCTACGGCCTTCCGGTGATTTTGTACGATAAACACTCACAAGGATCTAAAAGCTATATGGCTTTTGCAAGGGAACTTCTGAAAAGATGACAAAAAAGAAAAAGAAAAACACCGGACTTGGCCGAGGGCTGTCTGCACTGATCCCGGATGTGGAAACACCCGAAAACAGTCCTGATTTTTTGATGTGTCCCATTGATGAAATTACACCGAACAGGTATCAGCCCAGGACCGTTTTCAGTCAGGAAGAACTTGACCGTCTAAAAGAGTCCATTGCGCAGCAGGGTGTGCTTCAGCCATTACTGGTAAGGCATCTGGATGGATCTTATGAACTGATCGCCGGAGAAAGAAGACTTCGGGCTGCCAAAGAAGCCAAACTGACCCATGTTCCGGTGTTTGTAAAAAACCTGACTGATGAGCAGGTTCTGGAAGTTTCAATTATTGAAAATATTCAGAGGGAAAATTTAAATGTCCTTGAAGAGGCAGAAGCATATCATCGCCTGATAAAGGAATTTCATTATACTCAGGAAAAGGTGGCCCAGAAGATAGGGAAGAACCGTTCCACTATAGCTAATCTGCTCCGTTTGCGGGTATTGCCCCTGGTGATTAAAGATGCCCTGATCGCAGAGACCATCTCCATGGGCCATGCCAGGGCCCTTCTGGGAGCAGGTGCGGAAGAAAACCAGATTCACTTGTTCAATACAGTTCTTAAAAAGCGGTTGTCTGTACGGGAAACGGAGAAGCTGGTCAATTCGGTTAAAAAAGATCCTAAAAAGCTGGCAAAAAAAATTTCTGCAGTGGAAAAACAGTTTCTTGATAAAACCAGCCTGCAGTTGTCAAAACAGATCAACTCACCAGTCAAAATAAGGAAAAACGGGGACAGGGGAAAAATTGAAATTAACTTTAAATCTAAAAAAGAGTTTCAGCGCCTGGTCGATTTGTTGAGCACCATTTCATGAAAATAACCATTGCCAAGACCGCCGGGTTCTGCATGGGGGTACGGCGGGCTGTTGATATGGTCCTGGATGCCTCCAACCTTTCTGATGAACCCATCTATACTTATGGTCCTTTAATTCATAACCCTCAGGTTCTGGAGATGCTCGAAGAAAAGAACATCTTTAAAATCGATAAAATTCCTGAAAAAGGAAACGGGATTGTTCTGGTAAGAGCCCACGGGGTTCCCCCGGAAGATGAAAAAGCACTTGAGGATGCCGGGTTTACCGTGATTAACGCAACCTGCCCCCGTGTGGTCCGTGTGCAGGTGATCATTAATAAATATGCTCAGAAAGGTTCTTCAACCATTATTATCGGAGATGAAAAACATCCTGAAGTAGTGGGGCTGTTAGGATATGCAAAGGGGCAGGGGCATACCATCACATCCATGGAGCAGCTTGAAGCCCTGCCCCGGTTTGATGCTGCTGTAGTTGTGGCACAGACCACACAGAACACAGCCTTTTATGATGAAATAAAGCGGTGGTGTGAGGACAATGCACCACACTATAAAATATTTAATACCATCTGCGGCTCTACAGAGAAACGCCAGGCGGAAATCCGGAGCCTGGCTGAAACCAATGATGCTGTTGTGGTTGTCGGGGGAAAACAAAGCGGAAATACAAAACGTCTGGCACAGATTGCTTCTGAGACTGGAAAACCAGCCACTCACATTGAAGATGTTTCTGAGATAGATTATTCAATTTTATCTTCTGCCGAATCTGTTGCCATTACCGCAGGCGCTTCAACGCCCAACTGGATTATTAATGATGCCTGCCAGAAGATTGAATCCCATTTAAAGCACCGGCATCCGCTCCAGAAAGCGCTGTATCTCCTGCGCGATTTTCTTATGAAGACCAATATCATGGTTGCCGCAGGAGCCGGATCTTTAACCTATGCCTGTTCGGTTCTCCAGGGGGTTTCAGATCACTTTCATCATGCTTTGATTGCCACGTTGTATGTGCTTTCCATGCAGATTTTAAATCACCTGTTTACCATTAAATCAGATAAATACAATCATCCCCAGCGAGCCCTTTTTTATGAGAGTAACCGAAATTATCTGTGGGCTTTGGCAATATTATCCGGTGGTTCAGGATTATACCTGAGTTATACCAGCGGTATTTTTTCCTTCAGCATTTTATTGGTGATGAGCCTTTTGGGGTTATCATATAATTTGAAAATCATCCCGTTTATCGGGAAAAATCATAAAACTGGGCGAATCAGAGATGTCTCAGGTTCAAAAACAATCCTGATAGCCATGGCATGGGGCACGGTTACCTGTATTCTCCCGGCAGTGGCAAATAGTTGCTGTCTGTGGTCGGTTGTTATTTTATTTGTGTTTTCAACCGGGATTGTTTTTGCCAGAACGGCTTTTTTTGATATCCTTGCCATCCAGGGAGATCGAATCACAGGAAAAGAGACGCTTCCCATACTTTTGGGGGAACAAAAAAGTTTTTTAATCATCAAATGTGTCCTGTTTTTTGAAACCGGTATGTTTTTGGTGCTTTTTTTTACTGATTTGTTCGTAACCGGTGCATTCCTGCTTGCTTTCATACCCTTTATTATGCTTTTATTAATCAGATTTTTTGAAAAAGACAGCCTGATATCAGGCGTGCACAGAGAATTTATAGTTGAATTGTTGTTTCTTGCCAGTGGATGTTTAGCAGCTGTAATTTAATTCTTGGATAGGGAGATTATGGCAACAGAAAGTGAACGCAAGGTAAAAATTCCATTAATAGGTGTTCTTGCAGTTAAAAATATGCTGATCACCAAAGAAGAACTCCAGAGCGCTTTGTCCGCCTGCTCAGGTGCTCAAGACCCTGAGGGTGCCTTAAAAGAATATCTTTTGAAGAATGAAATGATTTCAGCCCAGAACTTAGAGCGGTTGTCGCGTGCGGCGAAAGCTCTTGAGCTGCGCCAGAAAGAATATAAATTTGGTGCCATCGCAATCCGGAAAGGGTTTATAAATAAAAGTGTATTGGGCCTGGCTCTTGAAGAGCAGGAAAAGTGCATGCGGGAGAAAAAAAAGCTTAACCTGGTTGGTGATCTGCTCGTAGATGCGGGTCTGTTGACTGTGCAGCAGAGAGATTATATCTTAAAACTTCAAAAGAGATTCAGACCTGAAACTAAAATAGCCCTGGATCAAACGTCTTCCAAAATTAATAAACAATCGAAGGTGCCCATAGCTGAAAAAGATGCTGGGGGTGAAAATGGTACTGACCGGAAAGATTCAGCTGAGGGTGATATCGTAAAAGAGGACCCGCCTGTCTCAAAAGGGGCTTATCTGGAAGGAGATAACCCCGAAGAAGATGCATCCTCCCTTCTTGAACCCGAGATTATTGATGGTGGAGTAAAGCTTGAAGTTTCAAGGGATTTTATGGCAGCCTTTTTATCCAAGACAGATTATTTTGACAAAAATATTACAGTGGATAAATTAAAAGACGCTCTTTTTGATAAAGGCATTGTCAAAGGTATTGTAACTGATGAAATGATAGAGGGGTTTATTAAATCCAGTGGCTTTAAAACCAAATCGTTCAGGGCTGCAAAAGGTATCGTTCCAATTCAGGGGAAAAATGCAAAACTGGAATTCTTTTTTAATACGGACTACCTTCAGGCCGGGGGCTTAAGTGAGAATGGTGCGATTGATTTTAAAGACAGGGGAGAGATTCCTCATGTGGAAGAGGGTACTGTCCTGGCTGAAAAAACTCCTATGGTGGAGTCCAGAACCGGCCAGAATATATATGGAGATGAGATCGGAACCATTCCTGGAGAAGATATCCTGCTGAAAATAGGCAAGGGTGCAAAACTTTCCGAAGATGGGTTCAAAGTAATTGCAGCAGTGAACGGGTTTCCTAAATATACACTCTCCGGCCATGTGTTTGTGCATCAGGAATATGCTACTGAAGGGGATGTGGATTATGAAACCGGACACATCCAGTATGATGGCAATGTGAATATCAAGGGCAGGATTAAATCCGGATTTAAAGTCAGCGGCAACAACATTACGGCTGTTGAACTGGATGGCGGCATTCTGACGGCTGATGGAGATGTGAATATTACGGGTGGAATCAATGAAGGAAAAATCTATTCACGGGGAAATGTCTATGCCCGTTTTATTCACAAATCGGAAATTATCTGTATGGGAAACGTGGTGGTGGAAAAAGAGATTGTGGACTCCCAGGTGGAAAGTTCAGGCAGTTGTGTGGTACAGAACGGCAAACTGATTTCATCCAATATATCATCAAAAATGGGGGTTCAGGCAAGAAATATAGGCACAGAAATGGCAGCCCCCAATATGATTAAGGTTGGGCATGATGTGTTCACGACAAAAGAGCTGGAAAAAAACAAAGTCAGGACGGATAAGATAAAAGAGCAGATCAAAGAGATTGAAGAGAAGAAGAAAACACTTTCTGAAGAAAATGCAGAACTCCAAAAACAGATTACCGAATTGGCCCATGTTCAGGATCGTTCTCAATTAGAAGAAAAAGAACTTAATTCTAAAATTGATTCAATAGAGCAGAATGCTGACACCCTGGAAAAAATAAATGAATTAAAAGAAAGAATCCAGCAGCTTCAAGAAAATGCTCAAAAAGCAGAGGAAAGTCTGGATCACTGCTTTGATAAGAGCGAAGAAATCGAAGAGGCTGTCGAAAAGTGTGACAAAGAAATCAAAAAGTTTGAGCTTAAACGGGATGATTTGCTTGAAGAACGGGCAAATTTAATCCAGTGGTCCAAGGATAATCCAGGCAAACCTGTCGTAATTGCAGAAGGTGCCATTATGCCTGAAACAGTTATTAAGGGTAAACACAGCGAGAAGCGGATCAACGAAGTGATCCGGAGAGCAAGGGTCCTGGAAGTCCTTATTAATTCAGAGGAAGGCCAGAATCTCAATGTCTATGAGATGCAGGTGGGCAATATCTAATGCTTTAAAGACGTTATTTTATTGTCTTTTTTATGCCATAACTCATTCATCCATTCAAAAAAAATATCTTTGGACGCAGGATCATTGAAATAATCACCTGCCGCAGCCTGACTCACCGGCAAAACTTCAATATCGATAATGATTTTTTTTACCTTGCCTGAGATAAAGTCCCAGAATGTAGGGGTTTTATCCGGGTATACAATGGTGACATCGATTATTTTATGCAGATATTCGCCCATGGAACCCAGAACAAAAGCCACACCGCCTGCTTTGGGTTTTAGAAGATGTTTAAATGAGGCTTTTTGTTTCTTATGTTTTTCAGGGGTAAATCGGGTACCTTCAACAAAATTGATAACACTCACCGGGGTGTGTTTGAATTTTTCACAGGCTTTTTTGGTGCTTTCAAGATCCTTTCCTTTCAGGTGGGGATTCTTATCAAGATAGTCTCTTGAATAGCGTTTCATAAAAGGAAAATCAAGCGCCCACCAGGCAAGCCCTAAAAAAGGAACCCATATGAGTTCTTTTTTTAAGAAAAATTTCAGCATGGGTATTTTTTTGTTGAATACGGTTTGCAGTGCCAGGATATCCACCCAGGACTGGTGGTTTGAAAGGACCAGATACCACTCTTTTCTCTCCAGGGTTTCAAGGCCGCGGATATCCCAGTGGATATTGCAAAACAGTCTCGAGTTAAATGAATTGATGGAAATCCACAGGGTGGCAATCGCGATCAGTATCCTGTCCAAAATAACGATAACCCCATGTACGGGAATGAGAAATTTGAACAGGGCAAAAAGCATTAGAACCGGAACAAGCGTAATCGTATTTACAACATAAAAGGTGAAAGATAAGATGCCTTTTAGCGTAGTGGGTAAAAAATGAAGCATATGCTTTTAATCCTTTTGTGCATTGGTAATATGTTTTTTTATGGTACGCCGGTCAAGGCCAGTTTTTTGTGCTACTTTTTCGTAAGTCCCAAGTTCCTGGTACAATAGTCTGCAATATCCCGAGACCAACTCAGCCACGCTGATGGTTTTCTGTTTTATACCCTGTTCCAGTTGCGCTGAAAGTGACAGCGGTTCAGAAACTTTAGTGTGTTTACCCCGATAATCACGAGCCAGCAAAACACTTCTTACACATTGTTCAAGCTCCCGCACGTTTCCAGGCCAATGGTAATCCTTGCCCAGTTGTTTGGCTATAATCCGTTTGATTTTTAAAATCAGTTTTTGTGAACGGGTACCAGTCATCCTCTGGATAGTAAAGTCAAGAAGCTCGTCCAGTTCCGATGGCTTTTCTTTGATCCTGATTCTGAGGGGTGGAACTTCGATAATATCCGAGCACAGGCGGTAGTAAAAATCATCCCTGAAAACCTTGCCGTTTAAAATGTCATCTTTGGGCCGGTTGGTGGCAGCAATGACCCTGCCGTTAAAGCGGGATTTTTCATGGGTTCCCACTGGTGAAAATGTCCTTTCCTGAAGGATTCGCAAGAGTTTGATCTGAACGTGATTGGGGATTTCACCAATTTCGTCCAGGAGAATGGACCCGTGGGGGCTGCAATGTCCGAATACACCCTCATAATCGTCTACGGCACCGGTAAAAGCTCCTTTGGTATGTCCGAACAGCTCTGATTCAAGAAGGGTCTCAGGGTACTGGGACAGATTCAATGATGAGAATGCCCGGGTAAAGCTTTCTGTAAAGCATTCTTTCTGGTCATCAAAAGGGATATATCCGCTCCGGCCGATGGCTTTTGCTGCAGTGCCTTTGCCCGTACCGGTTTCCCCCAGGAGCAGAGTGGAGAAGTCCTCCATTTTGTTCCATAAAAATTTGTTGTAATGGTCAATATTATAGGTAAATACATTGTACCATAGCTGTTTTTTCAGGGTCTGCATGCACGGGCTGCTTCCTACAAGGGTGGAGGAGATAAAGTGAAAAGCTCTTCTAAGCTGCCAGGAAAGCGCAAAATGGTGGAGGATGCTTTTTTCACCCATGCCTTTGAGGTGAAGCAGGTGCATGGCTTCTCTGGCAAAGGGCGCTTTTACAGAGCTGTCTTGAGCCTTGATCTGCTCTTCTATGAGCTGGTCAAAATCGTCTCTGAATTTATGGAAAATATCAAACAGGAAGACAATGGTGATGATTTCCTTGTCCTGTCCTTGGAAGGCATTAATATTGGCCCGGCCCTGATCTTCCAGTTTCCGGATGCGCCGGTTCACCTCCCGGATACACAGGTCTTTGCTTTCTCTTCTGGAAACTGAAGGAAACAAGCCGGCAATTTTAATATCCAGTTTTTCCCTCAGGTCACTGAACGGATTTGCAAATGCAGCATTGTATACGGTTCTGAAAAAACGCCGTTCTTCCGTGTTGAGTGCAATTCTTTTCAATGACCTTTCCTCGATGTTAAATAGCGTAATGTGCAATTTTGTACACTTAGTGTGCATAAAATGCAAGCAAAAATGCAGTCACAATTTTGGGGTCAGGAACCTGATGCCGATAAAGTTCTTTCATCTTGGGGGGTTATGAGATTCCTATGCCTTGGCACGCTATTTGATAGGTATTAGGACGGTTGCATAAAAATAAACCAGTTAAAAATATAAATTTATGATGGAGAAACTCTTATGATTAGAAGAATACTGAATTCAAGACTTCCTTTAATGGTGTATAATCCGGTAAAGGTATTTGATATAAAGTATTTTGAAGCCATTTTTAATTCAGGCGCCCTTCCGGTATTTGATACGGAATTTTTAAACCACGATGATATCCTTGCCAATACTATTTCGCTTTCAAAAGAAAAATTCAGTTTCGGCCTCAGGCTGGCCGATCACGACCATATCCTGATAGAAAAAATCAAACAGCAGCAGCTTATCAATCTTGATCTGCTTGTCTGCCCGATGACTGAAAAAGACAGCCCGGCTGATTTCAGCCGGTTCGGCGATACCAAAATTGTTCTTGAAGTAAAAGATATTAATATAAATGATAAAATTAAAGACATCTCTCCCCATGCCTTGATCTTGAAAGGAAATGAAGCTGGTGGAAAGGTATCGGGATATTCATCTTTTATCTTGATGCAGTGGTATCTGAAAAACAGTGAACTGCCCTTATTTATTCATGGCGGTGTTGGAAGATATACGTCTGCAGGCATGTTTGCGGCGGGTGTGTCCGGCCTGGTAATGGACAGCCAGCTCCTCATGAGTGATGAAGCCCCTGTGTCGGATAATTTCAAAAAGCTTTTGTCAATGGTGGATGAAAGTGATTCCACTGAAATTTCTTACGAAGGTGGAGACATATACCGGGTATTTGCTAAACTGGGCACAAAGATCGTTAAAGATCTCAAATTGGCAGCGGTTGAATATGCCGACGCTCCAGATGCTGCTCAAAAATTGTATCAAAATATTGCAGATAATTTAACTTCGGCTGATAACGATAATGCTCAATTCATCCAGTCCCTGTTTTATCTTGGCCAGGACGGTGTGTTTGCAAAAGACTTTGTTAAAGAGTCCACAAGCATCAAGGATATTATTGCGGCCTTTTTTAAAACCATTGGTAACCACATCAATACCGTTGATACCCATGACCCCATAAAACCCGGTTCTGAGTTTGCCAAAGATCAGGGAACGAAATTTCCGTTAATCCAGGGTCCCATGGCCAATATTTCCGATAATTCGGATTTTGCAAATATGGTATTAGACCAGGGCGCGCTGCCATTTTTTGCTGTTGGATCACTGCCAGAGCAACTTGCAGATGATATGCTGAAAGACGGGGCAGACAAAGTGGATATGTTTGGTGCCGGTCTTGTGGGAATCGAAGCCTTTAATCCAATGGTTCACAAACACCTTGAAATGGTCAAAAAATACAAGGTGCCCTATGCGCTTTTTGCCGGAGGGATTCCTTCCCAGGCCGTAGAACTGGAAGAAGCCGGGACAAAAACCTATCTGCATACCCCGTCTGTGTCCATGATGGAAAACGCCATGCAGAACGGTTGCAGGCGCTTTATTTTTGAAGGCGGAGAAGCAGGCGGCCACGTGGGTAATCTGTCCTCTCTGGTACTTTGGGAAGCTGCAATCGCCACTATGATCAATAAGGATTATGATTTTTCCAACCTGTATCTGGTTTTTGCCGGTGGTATTTCCACACGGTTTGCATCCTTTTTTATATCCGGCATGACATCTTTTCTGGCTGCAAAAGGTGCCAGGATTGGTATTCAGGTTGGAACAGCTTACCTGTTTGCTGATGAAATTGTGAATACGGAGGCCATCCAGCCCCAGTACCGGGATATTATTATCGAAGAAAACAGAACCGTTGTGATTGGTAAAACACTGGGACTCGCATCCAGGACAGCCCCCACAGGGTTTGCCAAAATGATGGTGGAGACCGAAGCCCGGATGCTTAAAGAGGGTAAAAATCTGGAAAAAAGAAAGCGGGCTTTTGAAAAACGAAATATCGGGTCTTTACTGATCGGTGCAAAAGGATTTTTGCCGGATTTTAAAAAGCCCGGGACTGAAAATTATACCTGGTTTGAAGGTAAAGAGCATAAAGACAAAGGCAATTTTCTGGTGGGCGATTCTCTGGCTTTTTTTGATAAGGGAGTGACCATCAAAGAAATTCACGATAAATATTTTGAAGCCAAGCCGAACCTTTACAAAAACATCAACCAACTGGAATTGTTTTCCAGCCCGGAAAATAAGATCAATGATGAAATAGCGGTTGTAGGTATCGGGTGCACACTACCGGATGCTGATGATCCGGATACGCTTTGGGACAATGTCCTGGGTAAAAAATATTCCATCAGTGAAATGCCAAAAGACCGGTTTGATTATGATCTGTATTATGACCCGGATAAATCAGCAGAGGATAAAACCTATACGGTGCTGGCCGGGCATGTGACTCATTTTGAGTTCGACTGGGAACGATTTGGCTATACCAGGGAAAAGGCAGATCGTCTGTCGCGCAGCCAGAAAATGGTTTTGCAGACAGCATTTAAAGCAGTTGAAAGTGCCGGTCTATTAGGAGAAGACAATCGCCTTTCCACGGACGATCCCAAAAGAACAGCCGTTATTATTGCCACCTGTCTTTCCAATGAGTTGAGCAATGAACTGCATTTTAAATACTGGTATCCGGAAGTGGTATCCATGCTGGAAAAGACAGAGGAATACCAGGGTCTTACAGATGATGAAAAAGAAGAAGTCCGCCAGGCAGTTCAGGACGGTATTGAAGGCAAAAACAAAGGATATGATCCGGTTCACGGTATTTTGTTGAATATTGAAGCCTCCAGGGTGGCCAGGGATCTTGGCGTTCGTGGAACCAACTATATTGTGGATGCGGCATGTGCATCCTCTGTTACTGCCATTGACGCAGCCGTGGGTGAACTTCTATCCGGCGATCATGATCAGGTGATTGTGGGCGGTGTAAACACTCATCTGGCGCCGGAATCATTTATCGGGTTCGCAAAAATGGGAACCTTGTCCAAATCGGGTTCTTACCCTTTTGATCAGCGGGCAGACGGGTTTGTACTGGGTGAAGGATCGGTCATTTTTGTTTTAAAACGCATGAAAGATGCCATTCGCGATAACAATCAAATCTTCGGTGTGATCAATTCCATTGGTTCAAGTTCGGATGGAAAAGGAAAGGCCATTGCAGCTCCTAATCCAAAGGGGCAAATCATTGCGCTTAATCGTTGTTATGAGACAATCCGTCCAGGCTTTGTGCCGGAGGATATCGGTTTTATTGAAGCCCATGGTACGTCCACCACCGTAGGAGATCAAGCTGAACTGGAAACATTGAGGGCGATTTATGGCAAGGCAGATGCGGGTATCAGTTCCATTAAATCTCAGATCGGCCATTTACTTGGATGCGCGGGTTCAGCCGGTCTTTTAAAAGCATTGCTGGCGGTAAGCAAAGGCATCATACCACCGAACGGCCAGTTTGAAACCCTTGCTGAAAGTCATGATCTTGATGGGGCATCTCTTTATATTGCCAAAGAAGCTAAAAAATGGAAGCCCGAAAATAATGCTTCCAGAAAAGCTGCAGTCTCATCTTACGGGTTTGGTGGAATCAATTATCATATTGTTCTTGAAGAGATGACCGATGCTTACCAGGCTGTCCCAAGGGATATTTTTACTGATACTGAATATGATTTCAACGATGACAGGATAGTTGTTGCAGGTCTCGGCGTATTTTTGCCAGGTGCGAAAAACAAAGAGGAATTCTGGGAAAAGCTGCAGTCCGGGCAACCCCAATTGTCTGAAATTCCTTCCGAGCATTTTGATAATGAACATTATGCTGCCCTGCCAAAAACATCACACTATCGGCTTCCCAAAGTTAAGGCAGGCGTGGTTAAGGACCATAAGTTCAATAATCTGAAATACCGTATGCCGCCAATGATGGTCAAAAACATCGAAAGAGGCCAGATATTCGGGCTGGAAGCAGCCAATGAAGCCCTGGAAACCTCCGGGCTTTTGGAACAGCTTGAGGCAGCAAATAAAGTAGGGGTCATCCTGGGTACTATTCCTGGCGAGCGGCAGAGTAAAAATATTGTTCGTGTGAGAAAACATGTTATCGGCAATGCTATTAAAAACTGCAAGGCAGCCGATCCTGCCAAAATGGAAAAAGTTGCACACCAAATGGTGGAAGCCATCAGAGAAGCGATTCCTGAAAACAATGAAGATACGACACCTGGTCTTTTGTCTAATATTATTTCAGGACGAATTGCCAACTATTTTGGTTTGAACGGTGCCAATTATGTGATTGATGCCTCCTGTGCATCTGCCGTGGTTGCCATGAAAAATGCAGCTAGAAATCTTAAACAAAAGGATCTTGATTTTGTTCTTGCCGGTGGTGTGGACACCAATCTCTATCCGGGTGTCCTCATGGCGTTCAAACGCCTGGGACTTCTGTCCGAAGGGGATTGCAACTTCTTTGATTCCAGGGCTGACGGATATGTCATGGGTGAAGGGGCTGCCATCCACCTGATGACCACATATAAAAAGGCAAAAGAATATGGCTTGGAAATACTGGGTGAAATCAATGATTGTGCTGTCCGTTCAAGCGTGCCGGACCACCTTCTTGCACCGTCTGAACATACCTTTGTTTCTACCATTAATGAAACTTACTATAAAAGCGGTATCCGAAAACAGGATATTGATCACCTTGACCTGTTTGCTTTTTCTAATATTTTTGGTGATATGGTTGAAAAACAGGTGGTGGAACACTGTTTTGATCACGAAATGAGTTGCGGAAATGTCAAACCACAGTTTGGATATTTCAAGGCTGCCAACCCGGCCGTTGCAATGGCCAAGCTTATGCTGATGAATAAGAACGGTAAAATGCTTCCGGATTTTAATTATGATTCCGAACATTCCGTACTAAACGACAGCGAGGTTCTTAAACCGCCAAAGCAGATTGTCGTTCGAAGACCCGGTCAGCCCTTCCGTTTTGCATCTAATGTGAACGGCATCGGCGGCAACCACTGCCACATGATTATGAGTTCTCTTCCTGCCATGCTTGAAAAACAAGAGAAAGTCATTGACGTGGAATTCAAGGCCGCAGCAGGAGATGATATCGTTCTGGTGGATCATGCCTATTCTGCCGATCAGACAGGGAAAAAACTTCGTATGGTCGCACTTCTCTCCGGTCAGGGTGCCCAGCGAAGCAAAATGATGAAAGATTTGTTTGACAGTGATGATCATATAAAACAAATCATGGAAAGAGGAGAAAAGATTTTCCAGGCTCAAAGAGGGTATTCCCTTTTGGATATGATGTTTGGGGCTGATGATGCCATCAACTCTACTCAAAATACCCAGCCTGCTGTATTCCTGTCTTCGGCTGCTATTTACAGCCGACTTTCGCAGGAAAGCTTTTCCCCAGATTACTTTATCGGGCATAGTGTTGGCGAGTACACAGCACTTTTCTGCAATGGCATGCTCTCTTTTGATGATGCCATGCGTTTGATTATCAAACGTTCTGATTTGATGTATGAATCTACGGTGAAAGTGCCGGGTAAAATCATGGTGGTCTTTAAAAATGAGAAAGAGACCGAGCAGTTGATTCGTAAATCTTTTGTTTCCGGAATTTATATTACCAATAAAAACAGCGAAAAACAGACCGGAGTGTCTGGAAAAGCTGAAGATATTGAAAAATTCTGTGAGTTTTTGACCCAGCAGTCGGTTTTTTATAAAAAGCTGAACCTTACCGGGGCCTTTCACACACCACTGCTTGAAGATGCCTCGGCAAAACTGCGGGCATATCTTGATACAGTGAATTTCAAGGAAGCACCCTATGGCCGCATTATTTCCAACACCTACGCAAAACCATATCCAGGTACTCCCGAAGAGGTGAAGGATCTTCTTGCAAAACAGATTATTTCACCTGTGGAGTTTATCTCATCAATAGAAAATGTATATGAATCCGGCAGGACCCATTTTATTGAAATCGGGCCATCAAGGCTGCTCGTAAATCTGCTTAAAAATATCAACATCGGAGAATATGAGACTGCTGTAACTGTTGAAGCGGGCAAGGAGGTAAAATCATTTGATGCCTGTAGAAAATACCTCAAAGAGTGCAGCAGTATTTTTGAAGCCCAGCCTGTGATCCCGGTTGTTACGGCACAGCCTGTCCTGAAACCTGAAGAGGAGTTACCTAAATTAGATATGTCAGAAGATTTTGAAACATTTAAACAAAACAACAAGGATCAGCTTGAAAAGATTCTGCTTGAAGAATATAAACGGCAGCAAAGGGAAAGCGCTATCGAATCCATGCAGCGTTTTTCATTCAACCCCAACAGTATCGTTATTTCAGGCGTGTCTGTGGGGCTTCCAGGTAAAGCCAGACGGGTATTTTCAAGCGATAATTTCGATGCCATTTTAAATGGTGAAAATTTTATTGATCCGCTTACGCCGGAAGCCCAGGAGAGAATCACCAGTAAAAATATCACCAAGCTCTATAAACAGCCCGACGGCAATGCCCGGTTTGTTCAGATCACCAAGTCCGAGGATGTTATTCACCTGGCAGGCCAGTTGGGATATTTTGATCTCAGCGATGAATACGGCATTAAAGAGCAGTATGACTTGAGTATGGCCATTAGTATCGCGGCAGGAATTGAGGCATTAAAGGATGCCAATATTCCCTTGGTGATGCAGTATAAATCGGTCAAGGGCGGAAAGGCCATGATCCCGGACGGATTTGCCCTGCCCGAAGAGATGCAGGAAGAAACCGGTGTCATCATCACTTCATTGTGGCCCAATTCTGAAAGTCTGATTGCAGAACTTGAAAAATATTATTATGAAAAACTGTTCCTCAAACCCTATGAAGAATTTGAAAATATCTATTATTTCCTTATGGAAAAAATTAAGGATCTGGACATTAAGGAACAGATTACCGAATGGTTCTTTAAAGCCAAAGCCCAGAAACGCACCGATTTTGAAACCTATAAGTTTGACAGGGATTTTCTATCCAACTATTGTCCGTTAGGATCAGCTCATCTTGCCCAGATCATAAAGGCAAAAGGCCCGAATACTCTTGTCAGTTCAGCCTGTGCATCCACGACGCTTGCCATTGGTATTGCAGAAGACTGGATCCGCGTGGGCCGTTGTAAACGGGTTCTTGTTATCGGTGGTGAAAATGCCACTTCCCAGCAGCAGAATGAATGGGTGGGCTCAGGTTTTCTGGCCCTGGGTGCGGCCACCATTAAAAAACGGGTTTCAGAGGGCGCAAAACCCTTTGATGAGGACCGTAATGGAACCATCGTGGGTGCAGGAGCTGTCGGACTTGTGATTGAAAACGAGTCCTGCGCAAAGAAAAGAGGCATGAACGGCCAGTGCCGTATACTTGGAACTCATATCGCAAATTCTGCATATCATACCTATAATATTGATGTGCCCCATATGGCCAAAGAGATGAAAAAGTTTATCAGCAAGGTGGAAAAGCAAAATAACCTGAGAAAAGAAGATTATGCTGATAAACTGCTGTTTATGTCCCACGAAACTTACACACCGGCAAGAGGCGGCAGCGCAGATGCTGAGGTTACCGCACTTGAAACAGCATTCTCTGATCATTTAAACAGTATCTGTATCTCCAATACCAAAGGCTTGACCGGTCATACCCTTGGGGCAGCCATAGAAGATGTTGTCCTGGTTAAAGCACTTCAAAAGAGAAAGGCCCCTCCAATTGCCAATTTGCGAAAGATTCCGGAGAATTTTAAACACCTGAACTTTTCTGGTCAGGATAAGATTGATTCAGAATATGGTCTTCATCTTGCCGCCGGATTTGGTTCTCATTTTGCTTTTATGTTTGTGCAAAGGGTTGAGGAAAATAAAGTAGAAGGGAATGCAGTTTACCAGCAATGGCTGGAAGAAGTCACCGGTACAAAAAACCCTGAGCTTAAGATTATTGATAATACTTTGTGCGCCGTTGCTGGAGGAGATGTCCTGCCGGCCAAAGCCAGGCCAAAAACAACTCCGGTTCAACAGCCTTTGGTGGCAGCAATGCCGACAGCACCTGCTCCTGCCGCTGTTGTAAAAAATGCGCCTGTTCGGGAAACCGTTCAGGAGGCTGTTCCGGAAACGGCACCTGCTCCTGCAGGCGGCAATGCCATGGAAGCCATCAAGAAAATTATAGCTGAGCAGACCGGTTATACATCGGATATGCTGGAAGATGACCTGGACCTTGAAGCAGATCTCGGAATTGATACGGTTAAGCAGGTAGAGATTTTTGGCAACATTGCAAAAGAATTCGGGTTCAGCGTTCCTGACGATTTGAAACTCAGGGATTTGAATACCATTGCCAAGCTGGGTGAATATGTGGACAGCAAGGTTGGAACAGCCCAGCCTGCAGCCGCAACCGCAGATTCTGCCGCTAATATTCCTGCAATTCAGGCGGTCCCTTCTTCTGCTAATGCCCTTGATTCAATAAAAGAAGTAATTGCTGAGCAGACCGGTTATACTGCAGATATGCTGGAAGATGATCTGGATCTCGAAGCGGACCTTGGAATTGATACAGTTAAGCAGGTAGAAATTTTTGCCAAGATTGCAAAGGAATTCGGGTTCAGTGTTCCGGATGATTTGAAACTCCGTGATTTGAATACCATTGCCAAGCTGGGTGAATATGTGAATGCCAATGCGGATATCCCTGCTGTGGCATCATCCCCGATCCAGGAAATCATCCAGGAAAGCTCTCCGGCACCTGCTCAAACTGCAACATCGGCTCCAGCAGCCGCCCAGGATGCAAGTACTGTCATAAAAGAAGTGATTGCCGAGCAGACCGGTTATACAGCAGACATGCTGGATGATGATCTGGATCTTGAGGCGGATCTTGGAATTGATACGGTTAAGCAGGTGGAGATTTTTGCCAAGATCGCATCGGAATTTGGATTCAATGTTCCGGATGATTTAAAGCTCCGTGATCTGAACACCATTGCCAAGTTGAGTGAATATGTAAATGCCAACTCAGCAGCAGCTACACCGGCCGAAGAACCTGCAGGGCAGGTTGCAACGGCTGAACAAACAGCTTCTGAGCCCGTGCAGCCCCCGACAGCCATCCAGGATGCAAGTACTGTCATAAAAGAGGTGATTGCGGAGCAGACCGGTTATACAGCAGACATGCTGGATGATGATCTGGATCTTGAGGCGGATCTTGGAATTGATACGGTTAAACAGGTAGAAATTTTTGCCAAGATTGCATCGGAATTTGGATTCAGTGTTCCGGACGATTTAAAGCTCCGTGATTTGAACACCATTGCCAAGCTGGGAGAATATGTAAATGCCAATGCAGCAGCAAAAACATCAGCCAAAGAAGAAGTTCCAGATGAGGAATCGGTATCGGATGTATCGGCTTCTGCGCCGTATTCTCCAGCAGTAGGTGTGGCACAAGCAGAAATAGTGGATGAATTTCCTGATCCGGCATCTCCCATTAAAAGGCTGATTGTGAGAGCCAGGGAAGCAGAATTACCCAAGGCAGCCAAAAAGGATTTTAAAGGTAAAAAAATCATAGTTTCACTGGACAGCCATGGGTTTGCTAAAGAGGTGATCAGGAAGATCAAGCAGAAGAAAGGTGAGGTCATTACGATTGGGCCCAAAGGTGCAGATGTAAAATTTGATCTTAGTGATGTAAAGGCGACTGAAGAACAGGTGGAAGTATTTAAAAAGGACTATCCGGAGTTGAACGGATTTATTCACCTGGCACCACTGGACTACTATTTTGATAAAGATGAATCAAACGGGTATTCAGATGAGGCATTGAACACTACAATCAAGTCCTTTTTTGTCATGATCAAGAGCCTGTTTGATAGCCTGGATCAAAAAGAAAATGTCATTGGAACCATCACCTTTGACTCAGTGGTGTTTCCGTATATGGAAGATTGCGGTGATATCCATCCCATGTTTGCCGGGTTGTCCGGTTTGCTTAAAACAGCCAATAAAGAACTGGCAGATACCATGGTTAAAGTGGTTGATTTTTCTTATAAACAGCCTAAAAAGAGCATCCCCAAAATCGTTGATGTGTTCACAAAAGAACTGCTCAGTGAAGATACAAGGGTTGAGGTGGGATACAAAAATAAAAAGCGGTATGTTATTTCAATGAAATCCTCTATTGCCGATAAAGCCCAGCAGGTAATTTCCAAGGGAGACACTATGCTGGTCACCGGCGGCGCAGGAGGGATCACTTATGAGATTGTCAAAAAGGTTGTTCAAAAATATAAAACCAACCTGATCATACTGGATATCAACGATATCTACAGCACGGATCAAAAACTGCTGGCCAAATCCTCTACCCAGCCTGAATTGATGGCCATGCTCCGCGAAGATATGCCGGGTGTGAAACCGGTTGAAATCAAACGGGCCCTGGATCGCCTGATGCGGGTAAGGCAGTCGGTGGAAAATATTGAATACCTGCAATCTCTTGGTGTCAGTGTTGAGTACAACTGCGTTGATGTTACCGATCCCAAAGCGGTTCAGGCAGCAGTTGATAAATACGACAAAATAGACGGTGTCTTTCATGCGGCTGGTATGGAGATGAGCCAGTTTATTGCTAAAAAGGAATTGTGGTCCTTTGAACTGGTGGTGGATGTCAAGGTCAAGGGTATGCGGAATCTGCTCCAGGCCTTTGAAGGAAGAGATTATAAATACTTTTTTACTTTTTCCTCTGTAACTGCTCGTTTTGGAAACGAAGGCCAGGTGGATTATACCTCTGCCAATGATTTCCTTGGAAAGGCCCTGTTCAGACAAAAACAGCTGCATCCGGAACGGACCTATAAGGTCTATGCCTGGACTGCCTGGGGTGGTGTTGGAATGGCCACCAACCCGACTGTAAAACAGGTCCTTGAGGAAAGGGGCATCCAGTTCCTCCCAATGGAACAGGGCGTCAAATTTTTTATGGCAGACCTTTTGGACAAAACAGAATCTGAAATGGTCTTCTCCGGACTGGATTACTCATTTGACAGAGATGGCCTGCTGGGTGATCCAGGGGATGCACAATTCCCGTTCCTGGATACACCAGTGGAAAAAACAGAAACCGGCATGACCTATTCCAGGGTTCTGGATATTGAAAGAGATATCTTCCTCCATGATCACACCATGGATGATGTCCCCTTATTCCTTGGTTCTACCGGTCTTGAAACCATGGCGGAAGTAGCCGTGAATCTGGCTCAGGATCAGAAAAACAGCCAACATCTGGTGGAAGTGAACAAGTTCCAGATTCCTTATGGGATCAAACTTCTCAAGGGGCGGCCAAAAGAGCTGTTGATAAAGGGTAATGCAAATGGAGATGGGCAGTATGAGTGTACCATCAGTTCCCAGTTTAAGAATCCCAAAGGCATGGTAATGGGTGATCCCAAACTGCATTATGAAGGAAATTATACGTTTGCCGACAAGCCTTTGAAAGCCAAAAAGATCAAGTTGCCGGAATTTAAACCGGTGAAATATGAAGGGGATCATGACAGCCTTGTCTATAACCCCAAACGCCTTTTTATGTTTGGTTTGTTCGGCACAATCATGGATATTAATTCCTTTGACGGTCAAACCCTGATTACAACGGTTGAAGATCACAGTACCAAAGAGTTCTTCAAAGGAGTGAACGATCCTAACTTTGTGGCAGCCCCTGTGATTGTGGATGCCATGTTCCAGACCGGTGGCCTGCTTGAATTTTTTACCACTTCAAGAACGGTACTGCCGTATCGAATCAAGTCCATGAAGTTTTATAAACCGGTTGAAAAGAATGAAAAGTATTTCTGTATAACAAAGAAAACAGCATCAGGCGATGAAACCAACACATATGACCTGATGCTGACAGATAAAAAAGGCAATGTTCTTATCGAGGTTGACAGCTTTGAGATGGTGAAACTCAACCAACTTGATCCTGAAGACCGGATTGCAGATCTCGTTGAATTCAAAACGGGCGATAAGAAGGAGAAAGTCAAAGTAGAAGGCTGATAAATTAAGCCTGATTTCCGTAATACGAATAAAGCCCCCTGCCGCATGTTTTCGGCAGGGGGCTTTATTTGTTAAAGAAAAAGTTTTATTGCGATATCGTCAATCTGTTTGCCAGCAGGAGTGATTTGTTGGCGACACTGTCCGTTTATTTTGAATCATTCAGATAGTCTATTGCCAGGTTTACCATCGCACGGACTCCAACGATCAAAGATTTCTCATCCATTGTGAAATAAGGAGAGTGGTTGAAATGGGCCTCAGCATTTTCAGCTAAACTTCCCAAAAAGAAATAGAGCCCGGGTATTTTTTCTTGAAAAAAAGCAAAATCCTCAGCACCAGTTGATTTTATTGATTCCATATAGAACTCTTTTGAAACGCGTTTCAAGGTTGGTTCCATTTTGGCGAACAGGTCTATTTGATTGAAAGTTAAGGGGCAACCGTTGCCTGTAAAAAAGACTTCAGCAGTTGCACCGGATGCCTCTGCCAGAGCTTTTGCCATTTTTTCGATGCTTTCTTTTGTGTTTGCTCTGATTCCTTCATCAAAGGTCCGCATAGTTCCTTCCATTTCAACCTTGTCCGGGAGGATATTGGAGCGGACACCACCATGAATCTGACCGATTGAAATGACCAAAGGGGATTGTAAAAGGTCTGTTTTCCGGCTGACCAGGGTCTGCAGGCCCTGAATGATTTGAGATGAAATAACGATGGGGTCAACTCCGGACCAGGGAGAGGATGCATGGGTCTGGGTTCCCTTTACAACTATCTTAAATTCATCTGCGCTGGCCATGCTGCTTCCGCCTCTTGCAGCAAGCATTCCGGAAGGATACGGGGCCACGTGGAGGGCAAAAATTGCTTCGGGCTTTGGATTTTCCAGTGCCCCGTCTGCTATCATTGCGGCAGCACCTCTGAATTCTTCTTCGCAGGGCTGAAATATAAATTTAATGGTTCCGCTAATTTTATCGCGCATGCCGGCCAGCACCTCAGCAGCCCCCATGAGAATCGCCGTATGATTGTCATGGCCGCATGCATGCATAATGGGGACTTGTTTGCCGTTCCATATTCCCTCTTTTTCAGATGCAAATGGCAAACCTGTCATCTCTTTAACAGGCAGGGCGTCCATATCGGCACGAAGGGCAACAACAGGCTCTTTTTTGATTCCTTTAAGTAAGGCTACAACACCTGTTTTCCCGACTTGAGTCTGGACATCCATGCCCAGATTTTTCAAATGATCCGCCACAAGTCCGGCTGTTCGTGTTTCCTGAAATGAGAGTTCCGGGTGGGCATGGATATCACGGCGCCACTGGATGACTTTTGTTTCAATGTCTTTGGATTTCGTATCAATCTCTTTGTACAGTGCGCCTGTGGTAAGATTTTCCATGACATTCAGTCCTCTCATTCTTTTGGGTAATTGACCCGGGGATATCTATGCAAGGCAGGCAGCATGGTATCCTCGAGAAATTTTCTCCGGATTTCAAAATTTTTTTGAGTCTCTTTTTTTTCAAAGTGGATGTCATCTCCAAAACACAAAGTCACTTTAGAAAAAGGTTTAGGGAGCATGAACCGATCCCAGGAATTAAAAAACCATGCATTATTTGAAGAGGTGTAAAAAGGAACAAGCACAGCGTCTGTTTCCTGAGCCATTTTTATGACGCCGGCTTTGACTTTCCCCATGGGGCCGGTTGGCCCATCCAGAAGATGTGCGCCTAATTTATAGGTGTTCAAGTGGTCTATCATGGCGTTCAGGGCTTGTTTGCCTCCTCTGGACGAGGAGCCCCTGGCAGTCTTCCATCCAGTTTTCTGTGCAACACCTGCAATCAGATCTCCGTCTTTGCTCTGGCTGATCATCAACCCGGGATTGTATTTTGAATAGGTCTTAAAATACCGGATGACTGAAAAAAATTGTTGGTGCCATGCACAAAGCAAAATAGTTTTCCCGGAGGCCAGAAGCGTTTTCCACCGTTCTTCATTTTCAATTTCCACCTTGAAGGTGGCACTGTAAAGGCGGATAAAATAATAGGAAAACCAGATAAAAAAACGAGTGTATATAATAAATTTAAATTTTTTGAGCACCTTTGGCAACCCTCCTGAAAGCTTGTAAATTCAAGACAATTTATCAGCTTTCAGGAAGAACGCAACCGATTTTTTAAAATGTAATGACCTGGTATCCTTTTTCGATAAAACCACCCATGGAAGGATGGCCTGTCATGTCTCCTACAAGAGGGATGCCGGCGGTTTCGATTTCTTTGTCCACTTTAAGTTTTTTTGAGCATGCCATGCAGGCGCCATAGAGAATGCCTGACTCTTTTGCTTTTTTGTAGAGTCCGTGCAGCATATGAGCGGGTTCCGACATTTTCGGTATAAGGGTGACAGCTTCGCCCTCGATGATAATCAGGCCTTCATATCCTCGTTCGTGAAGATCAATCCCGTTAAGGAGTACATGAATAAAACACATTGGGTCGCCACGGAATGCAAAGATAGCAGTTTTTTTATTTTCCATATTTTATCTTTCCTTTTTAAGTTTATGAAGATACGGCATTATCATTTGAATTAAGAGTTTTTGCAACAGCCAGTATAAAATTTAATGCGTTTTTTTTAAAAGCCGGGGATCATACATCAGAGTCCAGGATCAAGCCACGTCCACTTTTAATGTTCTGGATAAGCTCTTCCAATTCGACATGGGATATATCGTGTTTGAATACCTGGCTGGTTTTACCGGATTCGTCCATGGTGACAACATCAATGAAAATATCATCCCCATTCTGGTAAACACACAACCGGAATGGAGAGTTGTTTTTCTCTAATTCTTTGTGGGTTTCATCAACAATTTTTTCCAGTTCATCAAAGTGATTTTTAGCCTCTCTCCAATGTCTTTTCTTTTTTTGCTGTTTCCGTTCGTAAAATCCATAGGGGGACTTGTCTGCATTTACAGCATCACTCTGGTTTATTTTAGATATATCTTCCATGGCCTGGCCCTCCTGTTAAAGTTTTGTAAGTTCTTTTGGGAACAAGGGCTTTACTTTAATTATCGTTCGCCACGGAAGAGATCTTTAGAATTGTCGCACCAAAACATTATCTATAGATGTTTTTGGTGCGACTCGAGATGCGATTTAAAGTGATTGGATAAATATCTTCAAAATACGCATTCATCAATCCCTTTTTACTGAGCAGTCTGGTTATAAAGATGGACATCTGTCTGCGGATAAGGAATGCTGATCCCTTCTTCGTCAAACCTGAGTTTAACCTGTTCTGTCAGATCAAAGTATACACTCCAGTAATCCTCTGTTTTTACCCAGGGACGGACAGCAAAATTGACGCTGCTGTCACCTAGCTCAAGCACGGCAATGTTTGTTGCCGGAGTTTCCAGTACCCGTTTTTCATTTTTAACGATATCGGTCAGTACCTCTTTGGCTTTTTTGATATCGTCATCATACCCGATCCCGATGACAAGATCCACTCTGCGGGTATCATTGGCAGTCACATTGGTAATGACTGAACCGGTAACTGCGGAATTGGGAATAATGACTTTTTTATTGTCAACCGTGTTCATGGTTGTGTTGAACAGATCAATCCTCCTTATGCTTCCAGAAACACCGGCAGTTTCAACAAAGTCTCCCACCTTATAGGGCCGGAACAGAATCAGCATGACACCTGATGCAAAATTGGACAAAGAGTCTTTAAGAGCAAGACCTACTGCCAGACCCGCAGCACCCACAATGGTCAGAAATGATGCCATATTGATGCCCAGCTGGCCTGCTGCTGCAATAAGGACAACAATCATCAGTGTGTAGTAAATAATACTTTCCATAAACCTGATCAATGTAACATCTACATTGTTTTTATCCATCAGTTTGGAGATCAGTTTGGAAATTTTTGATGCCAGCCATTTTCCTATGATCAGTATGAGGGCGGCAGCAATAATTTTCACTGAGTAAGTGGTGGCCCAAAGAATAATCGTTTCTGTGATTTTTTCAATATCCATGACGTTTCCTTTCAAGGCTTATTGTTAGTGATGAAAATAGTTTTTAATTTAGAAATATCGATTCAGCTAATATACCTTTGGAAAAGAGGAACTTCAACAAATAATTTATGAAAAAAAGGAAGAAGCGTGAGTGTGGACATAATCGCCAATGGCATTTATACGCTGCTGTTCATTCTCCTCCAGCGGGCCTTTATCCAGTGCTTTAAGGGCTTCTTGCATTTCAGATGAGTTTTTGGGGCCGCACAGGCAGATATCTATATAGGGATTGGAAAGCGCAAAGCGATAACAGTCCCTCGCCCTTATAGGGTTTTCGCCCCGGGGTATTTTTTTTGGATCCAGCAGATGGCCCCATCGTGTAGCAGTATAACTGACGATACCAGGCCTGGAAGCAGATTCGAAAAAGGGGAAACAGTCTTTCTCAGCCCCCCTGTGGGCGGCATTATAGCGGATATGGAACAGATCAAAAATGTTTTTACCATCTATTTGCTTTTTATTCATCTGGGGGAAAAGGGAACGATTGTGTCCGGACATCCCAATAAATTTACACAGCCCTTTTTCCCTCATGGAAAAGGCAAAATCCATAAGCATGCTAAAAGGGGTGCTGTTATGCCAACCTAAAAGCATGACATCAGCATAATCAACGCCAATGGATTTTAATGACTGCTTGAAAAAGAATTCTGTCATCAGGCCCAGCCTGGCATATGTCTGAATCGAAATAATCATTTTATCCCGATGTCCCCGGGAGATAAGATTTCTTATCGCCTCTTTCATATTTGCCCGCTTGCGGCCGCCGCCCATGTAAAAATAGTTGCATCCTTTTTCAAAGGCGTCCTCAAAAGCACTGGCGGGTGCACCATAACTTGCAGAAAGTCCCAGTCGTCCGGCCTTAAGATTTGTGTTGCCCAAAACAGACGTTTTAAAATCAATAGTGGTCATCGTATTATTTTTTATCCTTGGCAAGGGAAAATGCTATTTTCCCCTTTGTGTGTTTACTTTCAATATGTCGATGGGCATCAGGGCCATCCGCAAATGAGTAAATTTCATCAATGAAGGGTTTGAGTTTTTTTTCAGCTATCATTGTGCTGAGTGTCTCAAGATTCCTGGTGCGGGATTTAACAAATACCAGTCGGCTGCTTCGGTTCAGCTTTATACGGGCAAGCGCTTCTCCCCAGATGGTGCTGAATTTGGGAACCGTACTGACGTAAACCCCGTTTGGATTCAATTGTTTTTTGAAATTTTCGGCAGAATACTGGCCGAATACATCAAAGATGCAGTCAAAAGTTTTTGTTAACTGGTGTGGTGGTGACTGGTTATAATCAATCGCCTTGTCTGCCCCTAATTCATATGCAAACTCCTGATTTTTACTGCTGCAGACAGCCGTGACATGATTACCCAAGGCTTTTGCAATCTGAACTGCAAAATGGCCGACCCCGCCGCTGGCGCCATTTATCATTACGCTGCTATTGTCTGAAGTGCCTGCGCAGTCCCTGAGAGCCTGCAAGGCAGTTTGTGCGGCCAGGGGAATGGCCGCAGATTCCTCCAGGCTCAGCAAATCCGGTTTAAGCGCTATCTCATCTTGATGCAGAACTGCAAATTCAGCATGAAGGCCTCCTGAAAATCGATTGGTCATGCCGAATACCAGGTCATCTTTTTTGAAACGGGTGCATTTTTTGCCGGTTTTAACAATTTTTCCGGCAACATCCAAACCTGAAATCCGAGGCAGAGGGTCTCGAGCTAGGGTTTTACTGAATTTACCTTTACGTAACAGGATATCTTTGGGGTTGATTCCCCCTGCAAAAACCTGGATAAGGACATCTTTGTCTCCTGGTTCAGGGACTGACCATCCGCCTGTCCAGCCAATTACATCTGCATCCCCGAATTTATGGTAGCCTAAAGCTTTCATGTCAATTTACCTTCAAAGCACTGTATGTTAACGGATCTTTTTGTCTTTGAACTGCTGTCGTTTTTTGTTGACATCTGCAAATTTGAATTCATTATTCTCCATCAGGAGAATGGTAAGGCTTCCCTGATGATTAAAAGATTTATAGGAAAAGATGGGAGGGAAATCAATCTTTATTTATTGAAAAGCAAAGGCGGTGATATGGCAACTGCTTTATCACCGCCTCAAAATTCGATAAGTCCTAATACTGTATCATTTTTGCTTCTTCATCACTGCAATCGTGAAGATGCTTTCTATTTAGAGATAAGAACCCATTTTTTTACATTGAAATGAAGAATGTTGGATGTTCTTAAGTATCTGCGTATTCTGATTGCAGTCCAGCTCATAAGTCCGATGATCAGAGCCGCAACAGCACACTGCTGGATGGGAGTTAAATATACAGCAGCATATCCGTAGGCAATCAAAGGCATCAGCCCGACCCGGACAACGGCTCTAAGAGCAGTGTTTTTTGCTATAACGTCAGCAATGGGTGGTGAATATTTATAGTAGGTACGAACAAATGCAGTTCCGGCCTTAGATTTGAGGAGATAGAAATCTCTGAAATTTCGGAGGATCTGAACATGTTTTTCTAACTGAGAACCAAATGCCGCGGTAGCGATAAAACACCCGCTTCCGCCGCCAGAGGAAGCTGCGCTTGCAACAGGATTGGATGCCGCTGCGATTACAGCGCCCGGTCCTGATGGATCTACAATTACGCCATTTGCAACACCGTCACTGTCGCCGGCTCCACCGTCAACCAGACGGAGAAGTATGGATTTACCATCTGAACTAAGCTGAACATTTGCAGGGTAATCGCCTGAATAATCAGTCCATCCGTTTTGCAGGTCGTATTTATACCAATTGGGGCCAACCGGTTCTGAAAAATAGAGCCTTACCATGGCGGAGTCGCCGATGCTGTTAACTGCAATTCTGAATTCAAGCAGACCAAATGGCAGGTTTGAGGGTTTCCCGATGTTATCGGTAATATTATTCGGGTCAATAAATTTCAGGCATTCAATGGATTGAACATTACTGGAAGCTTCCATGGCAAATTGCAGGTTTCCGTTTTCAACCATTTTATATGTATCAGAGGCCACATCGTAAATTTTGTCATCATTCAGGTCTATGGTTCCATTTGGCACCTGCTGAATGTCGGGCATGCCATCGTTATCACCATCTTCCGGATTGGCTGCCAGAGTATCAAATGAAAATGCATCAGACCATTGGGAACGACCATCTTGAATATCAAAGAACCGCAGACGCCAGTAATAAGTTTTTCCTGGATCAAGGATATATTCAGGTACATCAAGTGTGGTGAGTATATCATGGGATTCAAGCTCAAAAACTATGTTCTGAGTTACAGTAAATGTAGATTCGGTACTGATCTGCCACTGGGTTTTTAAATGGGCATCATTTTCAGTATCAACATAGGCATCTGCCTGGAGGCTGGGTGTCAGGCTGGCATCAACTGAACCGTCAGTCGGCAGAATCAGTCCTGGTTTTTCCGGTCCTTTATTGGATACGCCGGTGCCTTCGAGATACTCTTCAAGATTTGTGATGCCGTCACCATCGCTATCCTCATCCGTGTCATCCACAAGAGGATTCAGGCTGTTTTGGATTTCCCAGGCATCATCCATGCCGTCATTATCACTGTCGCTGCTTAAGGGGTTTGTGCCTGAAGTATATTCCATCTGGTTGTCGATTCCGTCTGAGTCGGCATCCGAGAATGCGGAGCTGATTCCATAGTCTGCTTCCCAGTCATCAGCCATGCCGTCATTGTCGTCATCGTTAATAGTGAAGGTATTGTCTATAAGGTCATTGCCATTGTTGTCGGTTATGTTGCTGAGGGTAATATTTATAATAGCGTGCTCCGGGATGTCATCCATATACAGACGGTATGTTTTATCCGTCAGAAGGATTCCCCGTGTATCATCATATAAAAGGCTCGGGCTGAATGTGTAGTTTCCTTTGGTAAATGCGCCCTGCATGGTGCTTTCGTTAAATGTGATATCAATGGTGTCGCTGGTGTAATCAATAACCGGACTGCCTACAACTTCCGGAGCATCCCTGTAAGGGACCGGAGAAGATAACTCACCGTCAAAATTGGTGGTGGAATAGGCGCTGACTGCAAAATAGTAGGTCTGGGCAGGTACTAAGGCCAGGAGATCAAGATTGTAAGATAATGTGTCACCAGCATCAATGGTAGATGTATAAACACCGGATTCAGTTCCGTAATGAATTTTGTAGCCTGCAATGGTGCATTCGGCTGTGGATGCTACAGCACCCCATCTGAGAGTGGCACTGAATGAGGGTGAAGCAAACAAAAAAATAAAACAGACAAAGATGAGAAAGCCAGTCAATTTTTTAGTCATGATATCTCCAAAGTATTTTTTAGTGTTGCCATTTCTGTTGGTGTTTGAGTTCATGCCAAATCTATATAACAATTTTCATGCCAAGAGATAATTTATGCGCTAAAATATTGATATCATTGATTTTTTTTGTAAATATAGCATATCGCAAAGGCGTGTTTGTGTAAGGAATTTTATACACTTTGGTAGTTATGAGAGAAAAAGCTTTGATTTTTCTAACTTTAGTTAAAGAGATAATCTCTGATTTGTCTTAATATGGTTTTAAAAATTATGATAGAGTGGGATGATTGTAACTATCTGAATAATTAAAGTTTTTATGCCTATCGAGTTGTCAGAAAGGAGTGGGGCTTTCTGTCCTTTTACGGGGATCCGATCCTATACGTTATCGCCATTGCGACGTGTATAAAATTTATGACACGCAAGATATGTGTGTATGATTTAAAATACAGTTGAGTGGTTATATTTAGACGACCGGTGGGATATATAATAGTCGCTCAGCCGGATTATTCTTTGTTATTCATCCTTGAAAGCGCCCCAGGCAGTTTGACTTTGAACTCTGATCTCAATTTATGTAAGCGTCATAGCTTTTTCAGGGCATATTTCCTGGCAGCAAAAACAGGTAATACAGGTGTCCATGTCTGCGAGCGGTATATCGTCTCCCATTTCTAAAGCTGAAACCGGGCAGTGGTCAATACAGTCCCCACAGGATGTGCATAATGCCGGATCTGCTTTGGGAGAAACATTCGCACGTTGATCCATAAATTCTTTAATCAATGGGTTATCCATCAATGCATGGCCTCCCAGAGGCGGAATTTTGAAATCCTGGATGACTCGCATTTCACCTTCGATTTGTGTGCCCTCTTGCCCAAAATCGCCCAACCCCATTTCCTTTGCTTTTTGAAGGAATCTTAACGCACCGGGATCGAGGCCCATCATTCTCGCCACTACACCATCCATGGCAACGGCATTGTCTGATGCCAGAATCAGTCCGATTTCTTTTAAATCCGGAGATGCAGGGCCGTTGCCTTCCATTCCAATCACGGCATCCATAATAAAAAAGTCCGGGATTCTTAAACGGAACACATCAACCACCAGTTCATGAAATCGCTTAGGGCTTCCTGCCATTTGATGCAGACGGGCTTTCTGGGCACCGGGCAGGATACCATAACTGTTTTTAATAGCCCCGGTCATAACGGTGAGTCCGTGGGTTTTGAATTTGGGAAGGCTGATGACAATATCGGCCTCAAGAATATCTTTTGAAACGCCTACCTCTTTCATATAGTCCGGGTTGAATTTGACCGGCGTCATTTCATTACCAAGATTTTTATAATAACCTTTGGCAGCCTCCATCAATCCGGTTTCTTTAAAAGCAGCCTCGTTGTCGCCGTAGTTAAACAGCCCGGGGTTGTCGCCAACAATGATCATGGCAGGAGACATATCTTCCACCTTTTCCACCACAGCTTTCAGTAAAGATGGGTGGGTGACAATGTGCTCACTGGGTGCAGATGTTCTTAATACATTGGGCTTTATTAATACTGTTTTTTGGGCAAGATCCTGGGGGAAAAGTTCAAAAGCCCTGTCGACTGAATCGCGACAGGTCTCGTAAGATGCCGGGTGAATCATAACGCGATGCATGAGATACTCCTTTTTGATAGTAAAAGTTTGGTAAAAAATATCATTTTCCAGTTTGAAATGAAACCCTTTTACACATAATGATATTTCGCTGATTTTGATTCAATGTGGCGATATTTGACATGCATTTCGGGCAGGTTTTGGATGGGTTAAAGCTTTTGGGCTTGTTTGGGCAAATGGCATATAAATTGCTCATGAAGTTAAGTATCGTCTATATGTTTGGTAAGCAGTGAACCTTTTGAAAGGAAAGAAGAATCATCCGTTGGGATGGGAGAAACCGGAAAACATGAAAAATAATTCACGTTTTTATGATAACGCATTGCTTTTTGCTTTGAATTGTATTTTCCCTTGACAATCATCGGGTGACAAT
The DNA here is from genome assembly GCA_033851995.1 of Desulfobacteraceae bacterium. GTDB lineage: Bacteria > Desulfobacterota > Desulfobacteria > Desulfobacterales > Desulfobacteraceae > Desulfobacula. Next base: position 47,606 of record JAWSVI010000002.1, read on the forward strand.
TTTAAAAGAGGTATCCGATGCTGCTTGTAGTATCCTAATAAATATGAAGGCCCCTAAAAATTTCCTGAGGATAAATATAAATGAAAATGACCATATTCAAACGCCTCGTTATCGGTAACATGGTGATGCTTGGCTTCCTGGTCTCCTTAGGCGCATCTGTTATATTCAAGCTGGATCAGATCCAGCATCTGACCGAGGATATTGTTGATACAGACACCCGGAGTGTCAGCCTTTGTGAAAATTTATCCGCATCACTTTTATCTTTAATTGTTTTTGAAAAAAAATACATCATCTCAAAGGATGTTGACTATTATAATAAATACAATGAGCTGAAATCAGACTTTGGGAATGAGATAGAGCAGCTTAAAGATGTACTGAAACCAGATGAGGTAAGAAAAATTGCCCTGGAGGCCCAGGAATTATTCAAGAAATATTCCCTTTTGTTTGAAGGTGAGGTCGCATTGATTAATGACAAATCAAAAAAATATGACCCCACTGAATTTTTTGCCAAAAGAAGCCATATTGCGAAACAGATTGAAGAAAAGCTTGAACAGATTATCGTTATAAAGAATGAAGTAAAAATCAAAAAACTTTTTTTATCCAAAGCAGTCATCGGACATTCCATAAAACTGACGGTTATCGTCACCATTATAGCCCTGGCCCTTGGGGTCATAATCTCTGTGACAAATACCCGGGCCATAACCGGTTCGATCTTTCTTTTGGAGAAGAAAACACGGGAAATTTCTAAAGGTCAGTTTAATCAAATACCATCTATTGCCTCGGCACCAAAAGAAATTACAGATCTGACCGATCATTTTAATACCATGTGCAGCCGCCTGAAAGAACTTGAAGTCATGAAAACTGATTTTATCAGCCATTTTTCCCATGAGCTTCGCACGCCGGTGACATCTATCAAAGAAGCATCCAGTATGTTGAATATGCAGCTTTTCAAGGCTGACCCGGAAAAAGAAAAAGAGTTGGCTCAACTGATTTTGAACGAATGTGACCGGCTCATAAAATCCATTGAAAAAATTCTTGATCTCTCGAGGATGGAAGTTTTTAAAATGGAGTGGGATTTCACAGACTCAGATATTGTGGGCGTGATAGAAAAGTCCCTGGCCAAATTCAGGCCGGTAGCTCAGAACAAGGATATCAACCTTGTATTTTTACCGCAAAAAGATATCCCTGAAATTCGCCTGGATGAAAAGCGGATGGAAGAGGTTTTAAATAATTTAGTGTCCAATGCCTTGAAATATACACCGGAAAAAGGCAATATCATCATCAAGGTTGAGATGGGCCCGACCAACGGGAAAGTAACGGTTTCCGTGACTGACAACGGATGCGGGATAGACAAAAAAGACTTAGAAAGTATTTTTGAGAAGTTTAAACGTATTGATGTCGGAAATGAAACACTGCGCGGTACCGGACTGGGCCTTGCCATATCAAAACATATAATTAATGCGCATAAAGGAGAAATATGGGCAGAAAGCGAAATAACAAAAGGTACAAAAATTTCTTTTGTCTTGCCTGTTGCCTGATATTTATCTGGATGTTGAACGGGTGCCAGTATAAATATTATCCCAAATTATCCATTGAGAACAACAAAGGGCTGGAAGGCAGGAGAGTACTGGATATCGCAAAAGATCATGCCCTGAACGGTGATTTTAAATCCGCTTTTGAGGAAAATGCAAAAGCATACGAAACATTTCCTGATGAGTTAAAGCAGGCCGCCATATTTCAAAAGGCCTTGCTGCACACCCACCCGGATAACCCCAGCCGGAATTATGAGAAGGCCATGGTGTGTTTTGAACTGGTGGAAAAGGATCGGACAGATGCAGTGTTCGAGTACAATTCAGTTCTGATTTTTTCTACATTAAAGGGAAACTGCAGGTTGGCAAAAAAAGCCAACTCAAATGAAAAAGATATCCAGAAGACCAAAAAGAGCATGGAAAAAAGCAAAAAAAAGATACAGTCCCTGCTGGATGAACAGAAGAAATTAAAAAATTACATTGCCAAGCTCAGGCAACAGATAAAACAATTAAAGGAAGTGGATTTAAGTTCCAGTAGCAAAATACAGGGAGTGCTAAATGAGTAGGCTTTTAATTGTTGATGATGACCCCTCGATTTTAACTGTTTTAAAAATGCGGCTTGAAGCTGGGGGGTATGAGATCTGTATGGCAGCCAGTGTTAAAGAGGCGCTTGAAATTGCTCAGGACGAGGTGTTTGACATGGCGTTGCTTGATTACAAGCTGGGAGATGGTAACGGTATCATGCTCATGGAAAAGCTTCAGGAGTTCATGCCCCAGCTTCAGGTGATCATTTTGACTGCATACGGCACTATCCAGAATGCTGTAGCAGCAATGGAGAAAGGCGCATATACTTATCTGACCAAGCCGTTTGATGATACCGAGCTCATGGCCCAGATTGAAAACTGCCTTGAAAAAAGCCGCCTGTCCAGGGAAGTTGAAAATCTCCGCAACATGGTTGCAAATCAATTGGGGTTTGAGAATATCATCTGTAAAAGCCAGCCGATGATAGAGGTTCTTAAGCTGGTGAAACAGGCTGCGGCCACTGACTCAACTGTACTTATATCCGGGGAAAGCGGAACAGGAAAAGAGTTGATAGCAAAGTCGGTTCACATGGCCAGTCAGAGAAGGGATGCACCGTTTGTTCCTGTGAACTGCGCTGCCCTGCCGGAAAATCTTTTTGAAAGTGAACTGTTTGGCTATGAAAAAGGTGCATTCACAGGAGCGGAAAAGCCTAAATCAGGATTCCTTTCTCAAGCTCAGAAGGGAACTTTCTTTTTTGATGAGGTGTCAGAGATCCCTTTAACCATGCAGGTGAAATTATTACGCGTTTTGCAGGAAAATGAATTTTATCCTCTGGGGAGTAACGAGACAATCTCTTTGGATACACGGATTATTGCAGCGACGAATAAAGAACTGGTTTCCGAGGTGGCAAACGGAAGGTTTCGTCAGGATCTGTTTTACAGAATTCATGTCATTCCCATCAGTATCCCGCCTTTAAGGGAACGCCTGGAATGTATTCCACATCTGGCGGATCATTTTTTGAGAGAATACGCAGAGGATATGAAAAAAGATGTAAAACGGATTTCTGATGCAGGTTTAACCAAAATTTTGCAATACGCATGGCCCGGAAATGTACGAGAATTGAAAAATGTCATTGAATATGCGGTTGCAATGAGCGATTCAGATGTAATCAACGAAGATTTGATTTTACAGAAGCCGGATGAGTTGATGAATATGGATGTGCTCAAACCCCTGAAAACAGCAAAAAAAGATTTTGAAAAAGAGTATATTAGAAAACTGCTTCGCCTCACGGAAGGAAATGTGAGTCAGGCTGCTAAATTTGCCGGGAAATATCGTGCGGATTTTTATGGGTTGATCAAAAAATATAAACTCGAGATTGATGAGTTCAGGCCCTGATTCGTGTTTAAGACCCTTTTTTGACAGGAGGGTGAAGGACATTACTGTCCTGTGATGATATAATTTTCATCAAGCCGGGCATGACCATATTCCGTCCAGCCAGCTTTGCTTTATACAGCATATCATCTGCAGTTTTAACCAATGTTTGTATCCCGTCACTTTTGGGGTTAAACTGAGCAACTCCAAAACTTGCACATACTTTTATCTTGATGTCCAGGTAGGGTATACAGTATTCCTGAATTTTAATTCGCAATCGTTCAGCAAGTTCAATCGCTTTATCTCTATCCGTTCTGGGCAGAATAGCTATGAATTCCTCTCCCCCGTATCTGGCAAGGATATCCCCTTCTCTCATATTGTTGCGAATAAGGGAGGCGATGTTTTTTAACACAGCATCACCGGCAGGGTGTCCGTAAGCATCATTTATTGTCTTAAAGTGATCCAGATCAAATATGAAAACGGATAATGCCACGCGATGCCTTATGGCACCGGCGATCATTTTTTTAAGTTGGTTTTCAAATTCTCTTCTATTGTAACACCCTGTGAGTGGATCAATAGTGGCGGCATTGGATAGATTTTGGATTTTGATCTGCCTGGACAGTGCTACTGTAGCACTTTTAAGGACGAGTTTGGCAATTTCATCATGATATAGGCGGAGGGTTTTTCCCGGGATCATATAGAGCTTCGCGTAAAAGTCATCCAGATGCAGGTCATAGGAAATGGTGTGGTTTGTTTGTAAAATTTTTGGATTTATGTGTGCGGCATTATGGATTAAGTTTAAATTTAAATCTTTTTTGTCTGACAAATTAAAATCTTTGCAAATAATCTTTTCAAGTGAGTCTTTGTAAATTTCAGGATCTACCCATGCGGTCGTCTGGGTTTGAGTTTTTATCGCAAATGCAAATAGCCTGTATTGGATTATTTCTTTAAGGCAGCATGCACTCTGGCTGATAATCTCAAGGATAGTTTTTTTGTGGTTTAATTCTATAATGTGTCGACTGAGCGCTCTGTGGTCGGCTCTTTTTACAACAGCTTCTAAAAGCTTTTTAATAAAAACCGCCGGTATGAAGGATTTTCCTGTAATTGGTTTCATGATTTTTTCCTTTTTAAAGAGAGTCGCTGATTAAAAGAAATATACTGCAACTGCTGTGCCAGTGTTTTTTAATATAAAACCTTCCAGTTTGGTGTCTAAATTGGTTAATTTTGTTCACAAATAGGTCAATTTTGAACTTTTCGGCCCGCTACATGAAGGAAGTTACCTTCACCATATGAACAAGTTTTAATAATGGCTTTTTCCTTTCTTTATCACTTGTTCCAGGTATTTGAAGCGACAGCTCCGCCTTATGAAGGATTTTGAATACATATGAGAGAGGACGATAACGTTGATATCGAGAATTCTTTTGTTTTCAATGGGTTGTATGTGAATAATTGCTATTTGAATATCGCCAATGTGTCGCAGAACTTCTTTTTGTGTATGAAAATTCCTCCGTTAAAATGAGGTATGTTGCGAAAAAATTCGTGGTTTGTGTGCCTGCTTTTTTGCATTCGGTTCTGAATGCTTTTAAATTCCAGTTGGTTATGAATTAAATTTCTTCGTGGTATCAAAATTGCCATTCAAGTAACAGGGCAAGAAATGTTTTTTTAATTTCAAAGTTAAATTTTTTTAAGCAAGGAGGTGAAAGTGAGAATAATAATCCAGAGTGTTTTTTTAATATTAACGACCTGCGTGTTCAGCCTGAATGTCTATGCAGCAGAATTGCAGTCACCGCAATCATTCAGCCTTAATCCGGACAGCGAATTTTTCCGGGGCAGGAGTGCGGTACAATCCTATGCCACAGAATCTGAAGAAGGTTACCCCTGGCGGGGGCTTCTCATGGGTGCGGACCATGCTTCCGGAAATATTCATCATGACAATATTTATATTCGTATAGATGGTGGACCAATTGTCTACCAGACAACTATCCCAGCCCGGGGAGGGGGAAACTTGACAGAGGATGAGGGCCTTTTGTGGCACTTTTATACTCGTGATGATACTGAAATTACGGTTTTTGCCTCATCATCATATGTGGATGGTTTGGCGAGTGATCTGTCTGAACCGTTTCCTTTATATTTTTTGTATCCCCAACCAGCTGACTGTACAGACCAGACAGTTCCGGTCCCTGTGGCCGGAGTTGATCAACTGGTAAATATCGGAGAGCTTGTAACACTTGACGGATCAGGCAGCTATGATGACTACATTCCTGATAATGCAGATATGGCGTACTACTGGGAATGTTATGCCGCACCTGAATCAGCCGTCACCTTGAGCGATGAAGGCAGAACTGCAATCACTACATTCACTCCGAATTTTGCAGGAAATTATTATTTCAGACTGTCTGTACGGGATAAAAAAGACGGTGAGAATTTTAATAGAAGTCCGATTGCTTATGTACGGGTGGGTGTCGTCGCAGATATGGCTTCAGTTTCGTATATTAATGCAAACGCAGGAAGAACCCAGCAGGCAGGCATAGGCGAACTGGTTACCCTTGACGGATCCCAAAGCCAGGGCAGCAGTGCTATTACAAGTTATACCTGGACACAGGAAAATTCTCTGGGGGCGGTAGATATTCAAAATATGGCCAGTCTGCTGGGAACAACACAGTGTCAGGGAGGATGCTATCGATCCAATTTTGATGCAGATAGCGAGGTGGATGGAATGGATCTGGCCCTGCTTGCATCAAATTATGCCGGCTTGAATCTGCCAGATCAAGCTGTTGTCCAGTTTGAAGCCGGTATTGCCAGACCCCATATATTCAGGCTAACGGTGAGTGATGGAACTCTGGCCGATACTGAAACCACCATTGTGGCGGTGAATCATGAAAATGCGACCCTTGTATTAACGCACCCGCCGGTTGACAGTACCTGTCTTGATTAATGCCAATAACTCCAACCCAAAAAATCGATACGATTTAATAAAATTAATAAAATAATTAGAGGAGGAAAAATTGAGAACATTAAAATTTAAACTGAGATTTTTAGCAGCCAGCCTTGGTTTTTTGGTAAGCATTTTGTTTGCCGGGTCTTCTGGGGCGGCTGATGTGGACGTTTACGCTGAAGGGGCGATTAATGGAACTCAGCTCACAGTGTATGTCTATGCAGATGTGAATGTGGATAACCTTTTAAGCTATGGGGTGAGCCTGAATTATGACACAGCTGAATTGAGTGTTATAGATGTTCAAAAAGATCCCGAACCCATTCCATATACCAGTAACAGTACGAAATGGTATCTTGGTGAAAGTACCGCTGTTTATCGCAACAACCCGGCACCAGACTATTCCTCTCCCGGTGAAGTTATTATTATTGGCGGAAAACTTGATCCGGCCAACCCCACCCAGGGTGTTTCCCAAGGAGCAAGAGCTCTGCTGGCTGTTGTCACTTTTGGCCCTGCCGATGCTGAAATCCCATCCAGCCCGACGCTTTTTCTTTCCTATGCAAGGGGTGATGGAACCCAAACATATAAAAATTTTGTCCGCCTGGACAACAATGCCCCCCAGGTACTGGATGGAGCAGACGTTTATTTTGGTACTGTACATGTTGCCCAGCAGGGTGATGCCAATGGAAGCGGGGATATTTCACCTCGAGATATTCTTTTTATAAAAGCAAATATCGGAAATGAAAATGCTCCCTGTTATACAGATTGTAATGGTGATGGCAGTATCACACCAAGGGACATTCTTTGCGTGAAATCGAAAATTTAATTTAAGGAGTCATAAGAAATGAAAAAATTACTATGTATTTGTTTTTTTGCTGCAACAATATTTTTAGCAGGTGCTGTTACAGCTTCTGCCTATGTATATACTTTGGATATAGATATCACGAATCCAGGGTTGATTACTGAAGATGAATTTATGATTGGTGGTATAGAATTTGTAGCTTCAGGCGGTGAATATGGTGTGGACTGGCAGCTTAGCCTTGGAGGGGCTGTTCCTCCCAATGGGAATTGGATTTTTGAAAATTTTGGAGGATGGAATCTTTTATATGATGATTATGACATCCAATTAAAAGATTATGCTCCTTTGGGAGGAGGCAATGCATTGACCATAACTTCGAATGTTGAACTCACCTTTTCAAACATTTCTTTTGCTGATTTTAAAGAGCGTGATGTAAACGAGCAATATTTCACCACGGAAGGATTTGTTGAACAGAGCACAGTGCCCATTCCAGGAGGTATTATTCTTCTTGGCAGCGGGCTGCTGGGACTTTTAGGCGTAACAAGGAGAAGATAATGGAAACCGTAAACTTATATGCAAGAAAAGCAATTTTATTAATTGCCGGCATATTGGTTTTTTGTGCTGCCCAGTCTCTTAATGTTCAAGCTGCTGATCCTATAATAATAGACCACCATTGCACTGATATCTGGCAGATTCCAGAAACGGCTATTGAGCAGGCAAAGACAGAATTACACATTGCTTATGGCCATACCTCTCATGGCAGTCAGTTGACTTCCGGGATGGGTTCAAACAACGGGGGGTATCTGGATCAGTTTATGACTGCAAACGGTGCTACTCCGGGACTTTATTTATGGAATAACGGCGGTAGCGGAGGTGCCCTTGATCTCCATAATTATTTTATGTCAGGAGATTTAGGGAATCCGGACAGGTATACCTGGGAGCAAAGAACAAGGTCATATCTTGATAATCCGGCTAATGCCGATGTGAACGTGATTATCTGGTCCTGGTGTGGACAGGCGGAAACAAGTATTGCCAATATTGACATTTACCTGAGTCTGATGGAAGGGCTGATCAACGACTATCCAGGTGTCCAGTTTGTATTCATGACAGGTCATTTGAATGGAACCGGCCCAACAGGCCAACTCCATCTTGCCAATGAACATATACGCGAACACTGCCGGGCAAACAATCGGATACTTTTTGATTTTGCCGATATAGAAAGCTATGACCCTGACGGTTTGGTAAATTACATGGAACTGTCTGCAGATGACGCTTGTAACTATGACAGTGACGGCAATGGAACCCGGGATAGAAACTGGGCGTTGGAATGGCAGGCATCACATGTTGAAGGGACTGACTGGTGGCCTTCCGGAGCAGCACACAGCCAGCACCTGAACGGAAATTTAAAAGGCTATGCAGCCTGGTGGCTGTGGGCAACGCTTGCCGGCTGGAACACTGATATACCCCCGGTTGACCCGAGCAGTCTTGTTTCCAGTCTGAGTGAGTCCGGTATTGATTTGACATGGACAGACAACTCAGACAATGAGGAGTTTTTTGTCCTGGAACGCCAGAGAGATGTTGAGGGTTTTATCGAGTTGGCAGAACTGGCAGCAGATACAACCTTCTATCAAGATAGCTCGATTGAACCTTACTACACCTACACATACCGCGTAAAAGCACGGAACAGTTCTGGTGATTCCGGGTATTCAAATGAAGTAAGTGAATATGTCCCGGAAGCATGTATCGTTGATATAGACTGGGACGGAGATTTGGATGGCGAGGACCTGGCAGGTTTCTCTGTTGGTTATACCCTGGATTGTATTGCTGATTTTGCAGAGCAGTTCGGAAGTTACTAATCCTAATTTAAATAAGGAGTAAAGATGAAGAAAAAATTAACAGGAATTTTAGTGTTCTTTCTTATTATTGGATTTGCATCCCTGGCAGGAGCATATTCATATTCGTTTGATATTCAAGGTGGTAGCTTAAGCCTTGATGTCACAGAAAATTGTGAAATGGTATCGATATTTACAAATAGTGATCTTGTAATCGATGTGGATTTTGATTTGCCGACAGAAGATATGTTACTTCAGCACACAGCCTCTATGAATATTGATTTGACGCTTTTTGGTTTTTTGGGTTTACCCACTTTGAGCATGACAGATATTGATCTTGGGGCTTTCATCGGAGTTAATCCTGCTGAATTCCTTGGAGATGGAACGTCTGTTGAAACGTATTTGGGAAGTTCGCGAATCAATGCCCAGTTTGGTACGTACGCTCTGACAGATGCCCTTTTTGAATATGATGTGATGGTTACCCCGGACCTAACAGTGGATAATAGATATGCCATTGATATTAATACACTGTCCATATCTGAAGGAAATACCAGTGAAATGTTCTGGGGTGTCCTCAATGAACTCATTGGCTCAGATATGGTTCCGGCCGGTGTTGATTTAACCCCTCCATTTACAATTTTCGGATCTGTGACCGGTTCTCTCGATATCCAGGCAGATCCGGTCCCCGTACCTGCCGCCATATGGCTTTTAGGGTCAGGCCTCCTGGGTCTGGCAGGCTTTAAAAGGCGTCAAACCTAACCAACCATAACACCTCTCCCACCTTCAACTGCCGTATTCTTAAAACTTCTATTCATAAGATACGGCAGTTTTCTTTTTTCTGATATAATCTTTCATTGAAATGGTAAGCAAAAAATCATGCTGTATTTTGCTTGAATAAATTCCACATGAAATTCTTAATTTCGACTAATAATATACTAATATCACCTTCATATAGTCTCATTGGCTGAACTAAAAGGTTTCAAACCACTAATTTGTTTGATCTTGTTCCGGCCGGTTTTCAAAAATGGAAATACTTAACAGGAGGAGGTGATACTGTCCCGGTCATCAAACAAAAGAAACATCTGAGGCACCAGAAAATATCTGTTAATTTAAAATTAAGGAATATCAAAATGTTTGTAGTAAAAAAAAAAATAAAAAATTATCGAATTGCGTTTTTCTGCCTTATTTTTATGGCACTGACAATAACCTCTGCCCATGCCCGTTTCAACCAAGGCCCCAAATATGTTTTCTATTTTATTGGTGATGGGATGGCAAATGTCCAGATTCATGCTGCAGAAGCATATCTGGCTGCCCTTCAGGAAGATGATGCTGTTGATGGCAGTATCAAGGCCGACCTGCTGACTATGAGCAAATTTCCGGTTCAAGGTATGAGCACTACCTTTGCCAATAACCGCTTGATCACAGGTTCTGCTGCTGCAGGAACTGCACTTGCCTGCGGTATGAAAACCAACATCAATGTTATTTCAATGGATCCCACAACTACAACCAGCTACAATTCAATTGCAGAAAAGGCCAAAGAAAAAGGCATGAAAGTAGGTATAGTGAGCTCTGTTACAATCAACCATGCCACACCGGCTGTTTTCTACTCTCATACACCAACCCGGAAAAATTATCTTGATATTGCCATACAAATGGCAAACAGTGACTTTGATTATTTTGCCGGCGGACACTGGAACAGCTCAGGGAACGATGCTGCCGATGCTATTGCAATCGATAACGGGTTTGTTATCACCGAAGATCTGGCAACCCTCAAGACACAGCGACGTGGAACACGGGTAATTGCACGCGATGCCATGCAGGATGCCGGCGGCAACACTGGCGCACTCTGGTATGAACTGGACCGTCCTTCCGGAGCCATGTCACTGGCTGATTTCACTAAAGAGGGCATCCGGCTTTTGGATAACAGAAAAGGGTTTTTCATGATGGTAGAAGGGGGAAAAATTGACTGGGCCTGCCATGCAAACGACGCCCGGGCAGCTATTGATGATACTATCGCCTTTGACGATGCGATTGCTGAAGCTGTTAAATTTTTTAAAAAACACCCCTTTGAAACTCTTATAGTTGTCACTGCCGACCATGAATGCGGCGGGCAGACCATTGGTTTTGCAGGTACGGGGTATGATACATTCTTTGAGGTTCTTCAGAACCAGACCATGTCCTATGAAAAATTTGACGCTACAGTCCTGGCTCCTTACAAGGAAGCACATGCCGGACAGGCTGACATGGGTGAGGAAATTAAAGCACTCATTCAGGCAAACTTTGGCCTGAATTATGCTACAGCTAATGAGTACGAAGTTGAACTGCTTGAAGCCGCATATGATAAGTTTATGAGTGGTGCATCAAATAATACTTCTGATGAAGACAAACTTCTTTACTATTATTATAATCCTTTAAGCGTTACCCTGACCCATATCCTGAACCGCAGAGCAGGGATTGCCTGGACATCCTATTCTCATACCGGCGTGCCTGTTCCAGTTCTTGCAATGGGAAGAGGGCAATGGCTGTTTGACGGATTCTACGATAATACAGATGTTGCGAAAAAGCTTGCTAAAGTTATGCGTGTAAACCTTGACAATTAGCCCTACTTAACATCCCGGGCCAGAGGGGGAATCCCCGATGGCCCGAATAATAAATAAGCACCTCTATGATAAAATATTTTAAGCACCCGGATGCCATATTAACCGTTTTGTTTTCTACACTATGTTTCATTCTTTTTTTTGCTCCAACCGGTTATGATCATCTTATACCCTCAGACTCAACCTATGCCAGAGCACGAATAATTGAAGTGGACAATTCTGATATCCGCACACACTTGATTTTAAAAACCGGGACACAGGAATTTATTGCAGAAATACTGAATGGGCCGTTTGAAAATGAAAAAGTGACGGTGACAAATGCCCTGAAAGGTAAAATGGAACTGGATGAGCTCTACACACCGGGCCAGGTTGTACTTCTGGAATATTCGACTGTTGACGGCAAAATCAAGACAGCTTACAGCCGGGGACATTATCGTATCCACCACGAGCTCTGGCTGATTGCGCTTTTTGCTGTATTGCTTATTATTGTCGGTGGCTGGACCGGCATTAAGGCATTGCTTTCATTTTTCCTTTCCGGACTGATGCTTTGGAAAGTCCTGATCCCCTTTTTTTTAAAAGGGCATGATCCGATTTTGATTGCCCTGCTGGTGGTTGGATTTTTAACTCTTGCAATCAGTTTCCTTGTAGGGGGTTACACCCGCAGGGGGGTGGTTACATTCCTTGGTGCCTTCTTAGGCTTGATTTTTACCTGTTTCCTGGCCCTTGTTTTTAATAAAAGCTTTCACATCCATGGTGCCATCCGCCCATTTGCTGAAACACTGTTGTACGCAGGATTCTATCATCTTGATATTACAAAAATATTTTTGGCAGGTATATTCATTGCTTCTTCAGGAGCCGTTATGGATCTGGCCATGGATATCTCAGCCTCAATGGATGAAATTAAAAAGAACAAACCGGAAATTTCCCTGAAAGATCACATTGCCGCAGGGATGTCCGTCGGAAGAGCAGTCATTGGAACAATGACAACAACGCTCCTATTGGCCTACTCTGGAGGATATATGACAATGATGATGCTTTTCATGTCTCAAGGCGTTCCGCTCATTAATTTTTTTAACATGAATTATGTTGCAGCAGAAGTACTCAATACACTTGTAGGGAGCTTTGGTCTTGTCACTGTCGCACCTTTTACTGCTTTAGCAGGAGGTTTTGTGTACAGGTGTCAGTTTGAATCAAGGTCGGCTTGAATGAGTTGCGTTACCAGATGCATTGTTCGGGCTGTATTCCTTACCCTATAAACCGTTGTTGAAATTATTTGAGTTTGAACTGGACAACGATGTGGTAGAGCTTTTGGTACATCTGCCCTAAACTTTGCACTTGGTTTTCTATTTTTTTTGCATGTTCAAATGTCTCAAGAGATGCTTTTTTTACCTCAGCAACATTTTTCCCGGCAATGGATGTTTGATCAAATGCGTCTTCAGCATCACAGGCAATTTTTTTTGCGTCAGATGATACGGAATCAAGTTTTTTTGATACCATTTTTTCAAGTGTGATCGTATTCTGGAGAGTTTCAAAAACAGAACCTGTAAAAGAAGATGTTTGAGCGATGTTTTTTGAAATTTCATTAATTGTAGCGGTTTGTTCTTCAACAGATGCTGCAATACAGGACATTATTTCATGGGTTTCTTGAATGATGTCGACAATTGAACTCATTGTTTTAATAACTGTTTCGCTGCTTGATTGCATGGAATGAATCTTATTTCGGATAGTTTTTGTTGCTTCAGAGGTCATTTGGGAGAGTTCTTTGACTTCTTTTGCAACCACGGTAAAACCTTTCCCGGCTTCTCCTGCTCCTGCTGCCTCAATCGCAGCATTTAAGGCGAGCAGGTGGGTTTGGTCGGCAATTCCCTTTATCAGATCAACTACCGGGTCTATTTCTTTTGCAGAGAGCCTCAGATCGTTAATAGTGGCAGTGGTTTCACCCGCCTGGTGTGTCGCCTGGAGCGTGACTTGCGCCCCTCGGCTGGTCTGGCCGTAGACCTCTTTAAAAGATGCATGCATCTCTTCAATTGAAGTGGCTATTGCAGATACTGAAGATGATATATCACCAGATGACTGGCCAAGTTTAGCCATAGCAGTTGATACGTCTCCAGACATTCGGGTTACCATCTTGACTTTCTCATTGGCATTTTTTGCAGAGAAAACAATTTTCTGAATATTATCTATGGTTGCGTCAGTGGCCAGGGCAGTCTCTTTGGATTTCTCATTCATGTGGGAGGCTTTTAAACTCAAATTGTCTGATATGCCGGATAGCTTTCTGATTGCAGATGCCAGGTGCTTCATCTGCCCTTGAATCTGTTTGATAATCTGGTGGAGTTTGGAAACGAAACTGTTAAACCAGTGGGCCAATTCACCCAGTTGGTCTTTTGATCGGATCATAAGCTTTTGGGTCAAATCACCTTTTCCCATTGCGATCCTTTTAAGACCATATACAACCCTGTTCATTGGTCGGGCAATAATTGTGCGGGTCAATAAAATTATAATCAGGATATTACCTAAAATAGTAGAGAGACCAATGATGGAAACGATGAACCTTTTCTGGCTCTTTGTTTCGATCAGGTCGGCTTCGCTGGCATCAATCTGTTCGATTCTGTTGAGGATTGCAATCCTAGTTCTTTCTGCGTTGATCAGCTCTTCGGCAAGGCCGGATTTGATTGCTTTCAGTTTTTTACGAATGGTTGCGGGGCTGTCTCCTTTTTCCAACATGGTTTTAATGTTGGATTCAAAAACAAGTCGATCCTCAACAGGAGAGTCGCTTTTCAGAATGAATTGATGGACTGCGTCACTGAATTGACCATCAGGTGAGAGAATCCCTCTTGTAATAATAATACGGTTGCTTTTCTCCTGGATAATGAATTTTCCCTTTGCAAGATCCCGCCTTTGTGCCCTGGAGAACATGGAACCGTAATTTCTCCGGCCTTTGATTGTTTTTTCATCTTCAACCTCACCATTGGTTTTGACCCATTGGGATATTTTTTGACCAATGTCTGTTTCAAACTGCCTGGGGAGCAGCAGAAGTTTTTCCTGAAGATTGCTTACAGAGCTTCTCAGGTTTGCATTCAAATATTTTTGAATCTGGACAAGATCCCGTGTTTTATAATCCACCTGCCGGTCCCAGTGCCAGATGGTATAAAGCATGAAAAGAATACAGATATTTGAAGCAAAGGCCACCCCGAAAGCAAGCTTTACACCGATGGACCATTTTTTTTTAAATTGTGCTCCTTTCAGGGGAGTGGGCGGTTCAGGCGATGGTTGTTTTTTAGTTTGTTTCAAGCCCTTGTAAATCATATTTAACCTTTTAATTTAATATAATACAAAGGCTATATAGTGATTTTTCTTTGTAGAGGGGTCAAGGGTGATTGCTAAAACTAACACAAAACTAACATTTATTCAGAATCCTGACTGCTTTCCTGTTATTTTTGATATCTCGATTTTGATAACAGCTGTGGCATTGACTGCATCCATGGGAAATTCATATTCTTTGACCGAATACTGGTTCATGATGATACCTAAGGCTTTCTTTTTTTCTTCCGGGTCTTCTAAAAAGACTGCAGTACCGGTTCCAATAACACTTTTATACTGCATGCCCCATTTGCATGGTTTTTCTGCCGGTACAGGTTGGGTGGAAATGTCAAATTCAAAGCATACCTGGTTGTTTTTTTTCAGGGCATCAATTTTTTTCCCTTTTAATGCACTATGAATAAAAAGCGTGTTTTCTTTATAACCAAAGCAGACAGGTACAATATAAGGCATGTCTCCATCAGACATTCCAAGGCGGCAAACCTGTGAAGCATGAATGATATCTTCAATTTCAGATAATGTTTTGATTTCTTTTTCTTTTTTCCTCATTTTTTACCTGTAATCCTCTTCAGGTTGATTTGGGTTTTTAAAGAATAGCTTAAGCTACCGATTACAGCCCCTGTAAAATCTGCTAGAAGATCATAACCTGAAGCACATCTTTCTGGGGTGAAGGACTGGTGGATTTCATCGGACAGGCCAAATAAAGTGGCAAAAATAATCGCAATAATTTTAATTTTTTGGGGAGTCAATGCTTCAATGGAAAGGCACCTGGCGCTGAGAAATCCTAAAAGTCCGTATACGAGAATGTGGATTATTTTATCATCATGTGGAAATAAAGGTTCTGAGATGATACCGGGATATGAAGACTGCCAGTAAATAAATCCACACAGGGCGATTACCGGCAGTCTGTAATATACGGTTTTAAAAAACAGCCTCATCCAGGGTTCTTTCTTTAATATGGTGCAGCACCGGGGTGATGAATTCTTCTATACTCAAGCCCATTTTGACTTTTCCATCCAGCGTTCTGACCGCCAGGGTATTATTTTCTTTTTCCTTATCCCCGATGGTGATGATCAGGGGGATGTAATTAAGCTGGGCATCCCTGACTTTCTTTTTAAGGGTTTCACTCCGGCCGTCTATTTCACACCGGATGTTGTTTCCCTCAAGCTGGGCTTTGACTTTTTGGGCATGCACTGCCAGATCCTGGTTGATGGGAAGCAGGATGGCCTGAACAGGGGCAAGCCAGAGAGGAAATTTCCCGGCAAAATGTTCAACAAGAATACCAAAAAAACGCTCAAGGGAACCGTAAATAACCCGGTGAATCATTATGGGTCTGTGTTTTTCATTGTCTTTTCCCTTGTAGCTCAGATCAAACCGTTCGGGCAGGGACATGTCCAGTTGGACAGTGCCGCACTGCCAGGTTCTTCCCAAAGCATCTTTGATATGGATATCGATTTTTGGTCCGTAAAAGGCACCATCGCCTTCATTGATAAAGTATTCCTGACCGTATTGATCCAGTGCATCCTTAAGGCCATTGGTGGCCAGATCCCACTGCTCATCAGTTCCAATGGATTTTTTAGGCCGTGTGGACAACTCCAGGTGAAAATTCAGGCCGAATCTGCCGTAAACCCGTTTGGCCAGGTGGAGAACACCAAGGACTTCTTCTCCGATCTGGTCCGGGGTCATGAAAATATGGGCATCATCCTGGTGAAACGCACGGACCCGGAACAGGCCGGATAGTGCTCCGGACAGCTCATGCCTGTGCACCAACCCGATTTCTCCGGCTCTCAGGGGAAGATCCCTGTAGGAGTATGCCTTTGTTTTATAAAGCAGCATGCCGCCGGGGCAGTTCATGGGTTTGATGGCATATTCTTCATCATCAATCACAGAGGTATACATGTTTTCACGGTAATTTTCCCAATGTCCGCTCTGCTCCCAGAGTTTTCTGTTGAGCATGACCGGGGTTTTGGTTTCCACATACCCCGCTGCTTTATGCTCATCCCGCCAGTAGTCCAGCAGGGCGTTCCACACCATAATGCCTTTGGCATGAAAAAAGGGCATGCCAGCAGCTTCGTCATGAAAGGAATATAGATCCAATTTTGTGCCCAGTTTTCGGTGGTCTCGTTTTTTTGCTTCCTCGATCATGTGAATATATTTATTGAGCTTCTTTTTATCAAAGAACGAGATGCCGTAAAGCCTTTGGAGTTGTTCTCTTTCCTGATCCGCACGCCAGTATGCACCGGAGATTTTCAAAAGTTTAAATCCTTTGATCATTCCAGTATGGGGGATATGGGGGCCGCGGCACAGGTCAACAAATTTTCCATTCTGATATAAGGATATTTCCTGATCTTCCTCCAACTCTTTGATAAGTTCTAATTTAAACGGGTTGTCCCTGAAGATCTCCATAGCCTCGCCCTTTGAAACCACTTTTCTTTCAAAAGAGGCTTTGGCTTTGATGATTTTTTTCATTTCAGCTTCAATGACACCCAGATCATCTTCTGATACAGGGTCCATATCAATATCATAGTAAAATCCGTCTTCCACCACAGGGCCGATGGTTAATTTGGCTTCCGGGTAGATGTTCAGGACTGCTTCGGCCATGACATGTGCAGATGAGTGGCGCAGGATATCCAGACCTTCATCATCATTTGAGGTGAGAAAGCTGATAGCACAGTCTGCCTGGATTTCTGTGGTTAAATCCTTGAGCTGGTCATCGATCCTCATTGCCACGCAGTTTCTGGCAAATCCTTCTGAAATGCTTTTTGCCACATCCATTCCTGTTGGGATGTTTTCAAAGCTCTTTATACTATTGTCCGGAAATGTTATGTTGATCATCTTGTCTTCCATGGTGTTTTGATTATGCGTTAAATGTAAAACATGGATTTTAGAAGAAGTGATGTAAACAATCAAGGGAAAAAATATTGGATTATCAGTTTATTGAGTCGGATAGCGAGCTTGAAAAGGTCTGCGGAGACCTTTCTGTTGAAAAAATTATCGCAGTTGATCTTGAAGCAGATTCCATGCACTGCTTTAAGGAAAAAATTTGCCTGATTCAGGTGGCAACAAAGACCAGTGCCTTTTTGATTGATCCTTTTAAGATCAGCGATTTGTCCGCTTTTGTCCGCTTGCTTGAAAACAGGGATATCAAAAAAGTATTTCACGGTTCAGATTTTGATGTCCGGAGCCTGGACAGAGATTATAGTGCACGGGTGGAAAATTTATTTGATACGGAAATTGCCAGCCGCTTTCTGGGGATCCGGGAAAGAGGGCTTGGAGCCTTGATTAAAAAGCATTTTAACGTTGATCTGGACAAAAGGTTTCAAAAGGTGGACTGGGCAAAAAGACCTTTGAAGCAAGAAATGATTGAATATTCTGTAGGAGATGTGGCATATTTGATTAAACTTCATGACATTATCTACCGGGATCTTGAAAACAAAAAGAGATTGGCCTGGGCGCAGGAAGAATTCGAAATCCAGGCAAATGTCCGCTACGAGAATAATCATACCTCCCCGCTGTTCAGGAAATTCAAGGGTGCTGGTAAAATGGATAACCGAACCCTTGCTGTTTTGGAAAACTTATTGCAGGTGAGAATTGCTTTTGCAGAGAAAAAGGATAAACCGCTGTTTAAGATATTGTCCAACAATACATTGGCAAGCATGGCGATCAATAAGCCTGTAAAGGTGGAACAGATGGTCAAAAAAAGAATGATCAGTGAAAAGCAGGCAGATATGTATGGAAAGAAATGTCTGGATGCCATTGTTTCAGCGATAAATTTGGAGCACAAGGAGTTGCCCTCATATCCCAGGACTCGAAGACCAAAACCGGATTTGGGGGTGAAAGAGAGAATAAAACAGTTAAAAAAGATGCGCGAAAAACTCAGCATTTCCATGGGAATGGAGCCTGGGTTTTTATTAAATAATACCTTGATCACTGAATTGGCAGTTTTAAATCCTCCAAATTTAAAGGCGCTTCATGATATCGAAAATTTGCGCCAATGGCAGGTGGAGTCCATCGGGGAGGCAATCGTTTTAAACCTTGGCTATTGCAGGGCATAAAGGAGGGAGGTATGGAAATCAAATTCACCAAAGTGGAAGGTTTGGGCAATGATTTCATCCTGCTGGATGACAGGACCGGGCAGATAGAAAAATGTATGCCATACCCCCAGTTGGCCAGGAAACTTTGTTCCCGGCATTTTGGTATTGGTGCGGATGGTATTCTCCTGATGCTGAGTCCATCCGATCTGGACATGAAATTTCATATCTATAACTCTGACGGGTCCCAGGCCCAGATGTGCGGCAATGGTATCCGGTGTTTCGCTAAACACCTGTATGAAAATGGAATCGTTACACGAAAACGTATCCGGGTGGAAACTGAAGCCGGAAAGGTGGTTCCGGAAGTTATTCTTGACGGTAAAGGCCATGTGTCAGCCGTCCGTGTGGACATGGGAGAACCGGTTCTTTTATGTAAAGATATTCCCTTTGACAGCGACAACGAAACTGCTATAGAGGAAATCCTGAGGGTGGAGGATCAAGAATATGAGGTCACCATGGTTTCAATGGGAAATCCGCATGCGGTCATTTTCGTAGACAATGTGGATAAAGTTGATGTGGCGGGCATTGGGCCGTCCATAGAAACCCACAAACGTTTTCCAGAAAAAACAAACGTTGAGTTTATCGAAGTTGAAAATGACACATCTCTCAAAATGAAGGTATGGGAAAGGGGTGCCGGGATTACCCTGGCATGTGGAACCGGCGCTTGTGCTGCTCTTGTGGCTGCCCATTTGACAGGGCGTGCCCAGGCCAATGCAAACATTCACCTGGATGGCGGTGATCTGTCTCTTTTCTGGGATAAAGAGACCAACCATATTTTCAAGACAGGGCCCGCCACCAGGGTATTTGAGGGGGCAGTCAGAATCTAAGCGCTATCAGGATAACCAGGATATCTCTCTCATCACTTTTCATTGGTTAAACGTTTCAGTTCTCTTTTCAGTTCATCCATATGCCGGCAATAGCAGGTTTGATTAAATCCTTCTGATAATTTGTTCATAAATCCATGTGCTCCCCCAGCCTTTCTACAGTAGACGTTCGGTCCGGGTTCTATTTTTTTTATTAACCTATCCACATCAAAGTGAGGTTCTTTTTGCGGGAAAATCAGTTCGATATCAAAAAGAGATGAAATGCCGGATTGATTTCGAATTTGAGACCCATAGAAACCAAAGGCCTTTTTAACATCATTATAATCAGACTGGCTTGACAGGTTCCAGATAACAGATGCCCCGACACTGAATCCAATAAGTATAACAGGGGAATTTATAACTTTTAATTCGGCTTCAAGGATGGACTGGTAATTTTCAAGACCAATATGTGACATGAAATATTGGTATGCATCGGTCTGGTTTTTAAAATCAAGCAGCCTGCCTCTATATGGATCAATTGTGCATGTGTCAGCAATAATTGGTGACAATTCATCCTGGATTTCCTTTAAAGCAGGTGTGGCACCAAAGATGTCAGAGACTAAAATCAGTTTCACTCAAGTGCCTTTATAGTTGTTCCATGATGAGCGCTTCTGCGACAATTTCCCATAAATATTTCACTGGTATGTCCGGCAGTTCATAGTGCTCTATCGTTTGCTTGATCTGGCCGTGGCAGCTATGGCATGGAAGTACGATCATATCCGGATTTACTGCGCGGATCTGGTCTGCTTTTTTTCGGGCATAAAGCATACGTTCATCTTTGAAAGGCGTCAGCATGGTTCCGCCACCGCCTCCGCAGCAGTAGGCATTTCCTTCAGCAGGATAAAGATCCACCCAGTTTTGAACAAACTGGTCAAGGATATACCGGGGTTCTTCAAAATATCCGTGCCCGAATTTTTCAAGGGATTTCCTGCCGTAATTACACGGGTCGTGATAGGCGATTTTCCCCTGGAACATCTCCTTGTCCAGCTTTATTCTTCCCGATTTGATATACTCCACAAGAAGATCAAAAACTGTAAAGGCCTGATGGTTGTCAAAAAATTCAGGGAACCATTTTTCGAGACCCGACCGGGTCGCCATGTATGCATGCCCTCATTCGGGGTACATCAGGTTTTTTATTTTTAGTTTGTCCATATGTTCGACAATGCGCCCTACAATGATTTTCATGGACTCATCATCTCCGGAGAACAGCCCCCAGTTGACGCCTTCCCAGTTGGTACTGGTCATGGTGAAATCCTCACCTGCAGCGTGAAAGATTTTCCACCAGTGGACCAGATCTTCATTCTGCGTATTTACAAGCTTGTTGTGAAGTGTGTGCAGGAGATTGGCGCCTTCTTTGTCGATGGGGGATTTATATGTGTCAAATCCTTCTTCTTCGGCAATCTCTTCACCCACATCTTCAATGATAAATTCGAAATCATCCTGGGGAAGTCCGATATTGTTGCCGGTCTTCAGACAGAGTTCCACACCTTTATGTATCTGGCCCGGAACCTTTTCTCTATCTACTTTTCCCCGGAGCTCGCGGATGATATTTACAATGTTTATCCCCATGGGGCAGGCATACTCACATTTCCCGCACATGGTGCATAGCCAGGGAAGATCAGACTGGATGAGTTCTTCATCCCGCTCTTCCAGCACAAGGCGAACAATTTTTCTTGGATCAAATCCCGAAGTTCCAGATATGGGGCATCCTGCTGAACAGGTTCCGCAAGCCATACACATTTCAGGAGGGGATTGAATGGGTCTTAAGGGTGCGCTTTCTTTTACCGGCATCTGTTTTCCTAATTTATATTAATTGTATCTAAAAATAGTTATTCAATTAAATCAGGCTTTCAATCTGATTCATTACACCGCCATCTTCAAATCCGCTGACCACGGTTGCTTTGTTCGGGCAGACAGAAGAACATGTACCACAGGCCTGGCAGGATACATCATCAACCTGCACCTCTCCGGAAGCTTGATCAATAAACCTGGCATTATACGGGCAGGAGGGTATGCACATCTCACACCGGGAGCAGATCGTGTGCCGGACCACCGCGCTGACCATTTGACTGGCCATTATATCCCGGCTTAGAATTCGGATGGCCCTCATGGCTGAAGCACGGCCTTCTTTCATGGCTTCAAGCCCGTTAAGCGGCCGTCGCGCAAGGCCGCAGGCAAAGATACCTTCCCTGCCGGTATCCACTGGCCGCCATTTGTAATCCGCTTCTTTTATGAATCCGTCTTGAGTTTTATTCAGCCCAAACACCCGTGTCATATCTGTATTGGGGTATGGCCGAAGTCCTGTAGACAAGGAGACCAGATCGGCTTTTATCTCTACTTTTTCCTGGAGCACTGGATCAAAGATGCTGATGGTTGTGTGGGACTCAGAAGGAGTTATCTCCGGTTTGTGGTCCCTGGAGTATGGGATAAATCGAATTCCAACCTTTCTTGCCTGGGTATAGATTTTTTCATGCTCACCGTAGGTCATGATATCCCGGTAAAGGATAGTGATTTGTGATCCCGGTGCTTTGTCTTTTATCCGGATGGCTGTTTTCAGGGCTTTGATGCAGCAGATCCTGCTGCAGTAATTATCCGGTTCCTCTCTTGAATCCACACACTGGATCATCACTATTTGCTTGTCATCAAAACCGGTTTTGTTTTCATATAGCCTTTGTTCAAAGTCATACAGGGTGATGATCCGTTCCCCGTCATATTCATAGCTCTGGGTCTGTTTTTTTTCACCACCCGTGGCCAGGATAACCGCCCCGGCAGGGACGACACTAAAGCCACCAGGGGCGTTGATTGTCAGGGAAAAATTTCCCGGTGTTCCCTGGCAGGAGGTGATTTCTGATTCTGTCATCAGGGTAAGGCTGCTGTGACCTTTAACCCTGGTCAGCAGTTTTTTTACCTGCGAGGTTTCAGTTTTACCTGTCATATGTTTCAGGTTCCCGCCGGTATCAGTTCCTTTTTCAACCAGTGTGACAGGGATATCCCGACTCAGGAGCATATCAGCAGCAGCAAGTCCGGAAGGACCGGAACCTGCTATGATGCAGTGCCTGTAGACTGTCTTTTGTTTCATTTGCCATGTGTTTCGTGTTTTAAGGGCCCCATGGGATGCAATGATCTTTGATAATAAGCCACTGTCATCCGGCAACCCGGATTCCAGAAAATCCATATGATACCTGTGGATGCCGGTTCTTTTTTCCAGTTCTTTTGCCTTTGAAAGGAAAAGGTCTGCATTACAGGAGAGGAGGATGAGCCTGTTGAATTCGGGTTCGGCCGCCTGTTCGATCAGCTCCTCAAATCCCTTCTGGCTGCATGCGCTCTGAATCGAGACAGCTTTCATATTACCCGGGAGTGCATTAATCTCGTCAACCAGCTGGCCTGATGCAGTCAATTTTTTATCAGAAGTGCTGCACTCACACACTGCCACTATAAAACGGGGTGTCTGTGTGGGAATCGGTTTCCATTTTTGGGGCGGGGTCTCTTTAAATTCACCCGCTGCCACAGCAGCTGCACTTGCATCAATAACAGTTTCTGAAATGTCTTTGAACTCATTTTCATTGTTGATAATATGGACGCCTTTCATGCCTGTGAAACCGGGAAGATTCTCCTGCGGGCGTTTGCCGGTCGCCAGCACCACAAGGTCAAAGGCCTCATCTATCTGGTTTCCGGAATCATCCATATACGTGAGTTTGGGATTAAAAGTTTTTGGGTCCTGTTCAACAGAATGGACCCTGCAGCGCACAAATTTAACCCCGTGGGTTTCCTTTGCCCTGTCCCGGTATCTCTGGAAATCCCGGCCATAGGTCCGCATGTCCATGTAAAAAATGGTTGTGTCGCACGATGGCCCTATTTTTTCTTTTGCCAGAACAGCTTCCTTCAGAGAAAACATGCAGCAGACACTTGAGCAGTAGTCCGCACCGGTCATGATATTTCTTGACCCTACACATTGAATCCATGCTATTTTTTTAATATCTTTGCCGTCTGAAAGGCGCAGGGGCTCGCCTTTTGTCGGGCCGCTCTGGCTGACCATGCGCTCAAAACCCGTGGAAGTGACCACATTCTTTAATGTTCCGAACCCGTAAAGATCTGTTTCCCCGGGGTTATACAAGGGATTGCCAAAAGAGAGAATGACAGAGTGAATATTTTTAAGCGTCTGTTTTTTGTCCTCAAAGGCAAGATCTATAGCATCTGACTGGCAGGCCTTAATACATTCACCACATTTTGTGCAGGCATCCGGATCAATGGTCCGGTTGTTGGGTATCTGGAAAGGAACCGGAAAATAGACAGCCTTCCGCTGGGCCATGTGATCATTGAAATGGTCGGTTGTTGTCACAGGGCACACTTCTTCGCATTTCCCGCAATTGATGCACTTGTCTTTATCGATCCCTGTGGCTTTTTGTTTTAAACTCACTTCAAGGTTGCCGGGGCTGCCTTTGACATTCGTAATTTCACTCGAACGCATGATTTCTATGTTTTCGTGAATCAGTCCTTTTTTAAGGCAGAACTGTTTTCCCATGTCCCTGTCTACCATGGGCAGCATCCTGCACATCCCGCAGTGGTTGTCGGGAAACTGATGGTCAAGCTGGGGTAATATGCCGCCATGGGCCGGGGCTTTGTCTATCAGGAGGACACGGCTGCCGGTTTCGGCCAGGTCAAAAGCCGCCCGGATACCGCTGATACCCGCACCTGCTATAATTATTCTATTTTCTGAGTTATTCATGGATAACGTTTCAATCAAATTTGATTTTTTGGTTTGATTCTCTGGTTTTGATTTTTATGCATTTAATTTTCTTTTTTATAGTTCAGGTAAGGGATTTTTTCATCTGTATTTTCACCTGGTATATACCCGAAAAAGTCCTGGGTGTTTTTTGAAACGATCTTGAAGATATCTGCAACCGGGATGTTTGACGGGCACACGCTGGAACAGTGTCCGCATCCCACACAGGCATGGCTCATGTGGGCCAGACGTGTCATATGAAACATGGTGGTGTCAGTCGGCAGCTTGATGATACCTTTTTTATCTGCCCGGTTCAGCAGGGTTTCGGGCATATGGTTGAATATATCAGTTAAAAAGACACACTCTTTGCAGTAACAGACCGGACAGGCAGTCCTGCAGTTATAGCAGTTGAGGCAGGTGGCGATCAGCTCCTGGAATTTTTCCACATCTTTTGTTTTGGACAGTACGTTGTCACTCAATGTTTCCATATTCTCAGTGTGCTTTTTTGTGATTTGCTCCACTTCGTTTTCCCTGGCAGTGGGAATATCAGCCCTGTCACATTCAAACTTTTTAAAAACTGCTTCCCCGTTTTCTGTCTGAGGGACAAAAACAGCAGAACCGCTGCATCCAATGAGGTTCACATGGATATCCGAGCCGCTGTCTGTAAACTGGGTGCATACGCTACAGCTTGAGGTGATCTTATCCTGAAAAGATTTGTCCTGCAGGAATGCTTCGATTAACCCCGGGGCGTCTTCAATCAGGCCCAGATATGTGCTGTTTTCCATTCTTCCCAGGCAGTCGGCTGTGATGATCAGGGCATTTTCAATGGAACACTGGCTCAGCTTGACCAGTTCGACCAAGGCCCTTTTTTCACAGGGCTTGAGGAGAAACGCTATTTTTTTATTGGTATTGGATTTGAGTACAGATGCTGCTTGTTTGGCTGAATTAAACGGCGCAGCCGGTGCCAGTGGTTCAAGGTTCTCCATGTGTGCAGTATCACTTATGAGCATGGGCATAGGCAGTTTTGAATAGGGGGATTTTCCAGGCAGGAATATATAATCCACCTGGTTTTCAAGAAGCTTTGAGAAAAGCTCCTTCACCGCCTGCACCGGGTTTTTATCATTTCCTTTTATTACATACGCGGTCATTTGTTTTATTTCCTCCTAAAGAATCATCCGGTCTTTTGTCTGCCCCGGTCCGAGCACTTTTATCTGTGCAACAAAATCAGTCATGTGTTTCTGGAATTCAGGCCCTTCACTTGCTCCTATCCATTCAAGTTTCAGCCGGTTTTCATCGATGCCGAAGTTTTTTACCATCTGCTGTAATCCGGTAATTCGCTTTTCAGCTTTCAGGTTTCCATCTATGTAATGGCAGTCGCCTGGATGGCATCCCCCTACAAAGACCCCGTCTGCACCATCAAGAAAGGCTTTGAGTATATATTTTGTATCAATCATGCCGGTACACATCAACCTCACCAGCCTGACTTCAGGGGGATAGGGCAGGCGGGAGGTGCCTGCCAGGTCCGCAGCAGTATACGTACACCAGTTGCAGACAAATACGATAATTTTTGGACTGAATTCACTCATTGCTTTTTTATATCTCCGTCAATATTTGAGTTTGGGTGTTTCATTGTCCTTCATAAAAAACCTTCCAGCTCGTTCATAAGTTGAAGATCCGTGAACTGTTTGACGCCTGCAGCACTGGCCGGGCAAGCTGAACTGCAGCTTCCACATCCCTGGCAGAGAGTTTCGTTTACTACAGACACATCCCTTGATCCGTCAAAATCAATGGCTGAATATGCACAGACCTCAATGCAGGTTTTGCATCCTGCGCAAAGCTCTGGATCGATAAATGATATTTCCGCCTTGGTGCTGACTGTTCCTTTTGAAAGCAGAGAAATGGCTTCGCCTGCGGCCCCGGATGCCTGGGCAACGGTATCAGGAATGTCTTTGGGACCCTGGCAGCATCCGGCAAGGAAAATTCCACTGATGGGGGTGCTCACAGGGGCAAGTTTTGCATGGAGTTCATTGAACCACCCATCTTTATCCCTGGATACACCGGCCATTCTGCCGACATCCTCAGAACCTTCGGCAGCTTCAAGGCCGACGCTCAAAATTACCATGTCCACAGGGGTTCGGAGGGTTTTCATGGTCAGCGTGTTTTCAGCAACCACGGTGAGACGGCCGTCATCTTCCGGATGGTCTGTAATGTCTGTTATTTCTGCGACACGTCCGCGTACAAAGTGAACCCCTTCTTCCTGAACCCTGTCGTAAAACTCTTCGTACAATTTTCCGGGAGAGCGCATATCAATATAATATTCCCACACTTCAGCCCCTGTTTTTTCCCGGACCAGGTGGGCAAATTTCATGGAATACATGCAGCAGACCCTGGAACAGTATTTGTTGTTCCTTGAATCTCGGGATCCGACACAGTGAACAATGGCAACACGTTCAGGTGTTTTACCGTTTTTCATCTGAATACTTCCAGATGTGGGGCCTGTTGCATTGTTCAGTCGTTCAAACTCCAGGCTGGTGTATACCTCCGGATAGATGCCGTATCCGTACTGGAACAGTTTTTCTGCCTGAAAAGTTTTAAATCCTGTGGAGAGAATTACTGCACCGGCATCCACTTCAATGATTTCTTCCTCCATTTCATGGTCAACAGCCTTAACCTCACAGGCATTTACACACTCCATGCATTCACAACA
The DNA here is from genome assembly GCA_033851995.1 of Desulfobacteraceae bacterium. Lineage (GTDB taxonomy): Bacteria > Desulfobacterota > Desulfobacteria > Desulfobacterales > Desulfobacteraceae > Desulfobacula. The sequence continues at coordinate 74,890 of JAWSVI010000002.1, forward strand.
CAGGCCGCAGTTTAAGCATTTTTCAGCATCTTTTTGTGCACTTGCTTCATCTAATCCCAGATCTACTTCGTCAAAGCAGTTTTTTCTTTCTGAAGGTTCCATAAAACTTGTCTTGGCACGTTTCACAACAGGCACATCTTCAGGAACAGGGAGAAAATCATTTTTCCCGGCCATTTTATTTTCCTGCCTGATTTCATCTTCCAGGAGTTCCATTTCATTGTTCAGGTATTTTTCAATGGCTCGAACCACCCTGTGGCCTCCGGCAACAGCCTCAACCACAGTGGCCGGACCTGTCACGGCATCGCCTGCTGCAAATACGCTGGGCACAGATGTCTGGAATGTTATCTGATCCACGTTGAATGTTCCCCAGGCCGTGAGATCAACATCCGTATCCTCCAGCACAGGACTGGATTCAACTCTCTGGCCGATGGCAGGGATAATCATATCGCAGTCAATAATAAATTCACTGCCTTCAACAGGCACTGGTCGTCTCCGACCGCTGTCATCAGCAGGCCCCAGTTCATTTTTGATACATTCAAGCCCAATGACTTTACCGTCCTGGGTGATGACTTTTTTAGGTCCGACAAGGTTGATTAATTCAATGCCTTCTTCAATGGCGCCTTCAACTTCTTCATGGTCGGCAGGCATTTCATTCCGGGTTCTTCTATAAACAATAGAGACGCTTTGGGCTCCTGATCTTATGGCAACTCGTGCAGCATCCATGGCAACATTCCCACCGCCAACCACTACCACACGTTTTTTTGCAGAACCGGGCCGCTCAAGATTTTCTTCTTTAAGGAAAGGTACTGCATCAATCACTCCGTCGGCATCTTCATTTTCGATATTCATTTTTACCGGCACATGGGCGCCAATGCCCAGGAAGATTGCATCAAATCCCTGTTCTTTAAGTCCTGCCAGGGTGATGCCGTTCCCTAAACCCACACCGGTATTCATCTCAATACCTGTAGAAAGAATGTGATCAATTTCCGCATCCAGTATGGCTGGCGGTAGTCTGTAATCCGGAATGCCGGTCCGAAGCATTCCCCCCGGTTTTTCCATGGACTCAAATATGCTGACTTTAAATCCTTTGCGCCTCAGATAATATGCAACCGTCAGTCCTGCAGGGCCGGATCCGATCACCGCGATTTTCTCATCGCGGTCTTCAACTTTGGGCAAAGGGACATCCTCAAGTTTTGCATTGTCTGCTGCAAACCGTTTTAAATCCCTGATGGATACCGCAGAATCAGTCAGGGATCTCCTGCAGTCAGTCTCACATGGGTGGGGGCAGACCCGTCCCAGTACGCCGGGCAGGGGAAGTCTTTCCATGATGATATTCAGCGCCTGTTGGTAGTTGCCGGTTTTAACCATCTGGACATATCCCTGGACATTGGTTCCGGCAGGGCAGGATATCCGGCAGGGGGCGGGATCTTTTTTTTCTATGCAGAATGTAAGGGGAACTGCCTGGGGAAAAGAACGGTAAACCGCTTTTCTGTTGCCCAGGTTTTCGTTGAACGGATCCGGGACGGACACCGGGCATTTTTCAGCACATAACCCGCAGCCTGTGCAGGTGTCTTCATTTATATAGCGGGGTTTTTTTCGGATTACAGCTTTATAATTGCCTACAAAACCGGAAAGCTCGGTCACTTCACTGTAACTGTGAAGGGTGATATCCTGGTGCTGGCCTATGGATACAGTTTTGGGTGTTGATATGCAAGCGGCACAATCCAAAGTGGGAAAGGTTTTGTCAAATTTGGCCATGTGCCCGCCAATATAGGTTTCTCGCTCAACAAGGTGAACTTTGAATCCCGCGTCTGCTGCGGTAAGGGCAGACTGCATCCCGGCAATTCCACCGCCTATGATGAGAACGGATTTTTGAACCGGCACATCCTTTGTATAAAGGGGCGCGTGGAATGACACCCTTTTTACAGCAGCGGTCACCAGTTCCATGGCTTTCTGGGTGGCCATATCCGAATCCAGAGTGACCCAGGAAGAGTGCTCCCGGATGTTGGCCATCTGGAAATAAAACCGGTTTAACCCTGCTGTTTCACAGGCTTTCCTGAAGGTTGGCTCATGCATGCGAGGGGAGCAGGAAGCAACCACAACACGATTGAGTCCCCTTTGCTTGATATCCTCAATAATCAGTTCCTGGCCCGGATTTGAACACATGAATTTATATTCGCTGGCCACAGACACATGGGTCAGGGTTTTTGCATATTCTGCAACCTTCATAACATCTACTTTTGGATAGATATTCATACCGCAGTGGCAAATGTAGACACCTATTTTAGGGTTTTGAACGTTCATAATCTAAGCGCTTTTTAAGTTTTGCATTTTTTCGATTAATGGTTCTGGGCTGATCAAAAGTTTATCCAATCCCAGGTTTTCCAGATCTATTTTAAAGTAAAGCCCGAGAAGTTGCGTGAAAAACAGCGTTGGAATCTGCTCTATGTCCGGCTGGGTTTGGTACATGTCAACATTGAGCTGGCACAGGGGGCATATGGTGACAATGGCATCTGCAGATTCTTTTTTTACACCATCCGCAATCCGGGCAACCAGTTTTTTTGCAATGTCTGCATTTGGCATGGCACCGGCTGCGCCGCAGCACAGGGTTTTAGCAGAATGATTAACTGCATTAAAGCCCAGACCGGTTAAAAAATTTTCAATATATTCAGGTCGGTCGCTTTGGGGTCCCGTAAGCCAGGGTCTCGTATACTGGCATCCGTAATAACAGGCAATATTGATGTTTTGAAGGGCATTGTTTTTATACGAATCCCATATTGGTTTTGGGGTTTTGTCAAAAATGATATCCATGACATGCTGGATGGTGATTTCTTTAGTCAGTTCCAGCCCTTCGGAGGCCAAATGTTTGTTCGCTGCCTCAAGCCGGTGTTTGTCCGAGCTAAGATATTTTGCTGATTTTTTCAGTGTTGTGTAGCAGGCATTGCACCCGGTCAGGATCTGCGTGTAGCCCATTTTTTCAGATAGTGCAAAAGACCTTGCAGCTAAATAAAGAGAGGATGTTTTACTCTCTCCTGCTGTAATGGTTGCACCGCAGCAGTTCCAGTCCGGTATCTCAAGCAGTTCAATATCAAGTTTGCTGCATACGGCATCCAGTGATTCCTTGTACCCTGCTGAAGTGTCGTGTGCGCATCCCGGGAAAAAAGCATACTTCATTTTGCTACCTTAAATGTTTAAATGATCGTCTGAATTTAAATGGACTGCCAACTTTCTGCATCTTGAGTTCCACTCTTTTCTTTTTTGTGAGCTGCACAGCCAAAGGAATGCTTGAAAGACCCGTCAAGGGGTGCTTTAAAGAATATTTAGCCATGATAAAAGATTCAGTTACCCTGCCAAATAATTTCAGGGAGCTTGAAAAGGAACGATGAAGATCTTTAGCTTTGTTTGATTGGGTTTTTTCTTTGGTCTGTGTAATGATTCTTTTCAGGCTATACATGAGTTCTGTCACAGGAATTTCCTGGGGACACCGGCTGGTGCATTGATAACAGGATACACACATCCAGGGTGAGTTTGAATTTATCACGGCTTCCATATCACCATCACGGATCAATGCAAAAAGGGATCTGGGGCCAAAGTCCATAGCATCAGTCATCGGGCAGGAAGATGAGCAGGTTCCGCATTGAATGCACTTGCGGATTTCTTTGCCCGGTTCGGACTCAAAAAAAAGGTGCTGGAGATTTTCTTTATCCATTTTATTCCCAGCCGCCGGCCTGCAGGATTTCAGATATTCTTTTTTCAATCATTTTTACTGCGGCATCTTTTTCATCATCAGTCATTACTCTGATTTCCTCTGCCATCTCTTCGATAGCCTCTTCTTCAAGGTCAATGTTTTTATTGATGAAAAAAGGCTCAATCTCACCCTCTTCAAAAAAAAGGCCGCAGCCGCCAGCAGTGCCTACGAGGGTGTTATCCACAATGATGGGTACCACAATTCTTCCAAGACCGGCATCGCATTCTTCTGCCACCCCTTTTTTTGTTTTTTCAGCTATGGCAGCCATGTTCTGATAGGCTGGTGCACAGATAAAGGTCTGCCCTTTTTTGTTTCCATTTATTTCAGGACATAGCCGGTTCGGCCATTTTTTAAAGTCAGTGATCCGTACGCCGTTGATATCGTAAATGCCTGCATTAAGCCCTGTCTTTTCTACGATTTCTTTCTCAACTTCTACCCATTTCTCGATTGGTAAGATATCGGTAAGCACCATTATAGTCTCCAAATTTTAACAAAACATTATTTGCTGTCGTTTTTTTGATGATAATTTCAAACAGGTTATTCCATATCATATTGTCATAATAGTGTTCAAGCATGTTGTATAAGTCCATAAGTTAGACTTTGCTATTTTCCCTCAACGTGTCCAGCTTTTTTTCATGTAGTAAAGCCCTTTGACAGTTTTGAACACAGTGTCACGGCCTGTGTGAAAGGGTGTGCAGGCATGAAGAAAGCCCAGTGTGATGGTTCAATTCCATATCAAGTTTTAGTGCCGATGGTATGGTCCTTGCTCTTTATCGGTTTAAACGCCTGTAAAGGGGGAAACAATAAAAGCAAGGAGGAAAAATGAACTTCGATATCATTATTATCGGCGGTGGTCCTGCCGGTGTGATTTCAGCCTTAACTGCCAAAAGTGTTTATTCTGACAAATCAGTTTTATTAATAAAGGATATAGGTGACGGGGTTATCCCCTGTGCCATCCCCTATATGCTCCATACTTTGGATGATCCTGAAAAGAATAAATTAGGGAATGCCCCTCTGGACTCAGCAGGTGTGGACATTATTACGGATAAAGCATTTTCACTGGATAGTGAAACAAAATCGATTTCACTTGAATCCGGGAAAAATATTTCATTTGAAAAATTGATCCTTGCCACCGGATCTCAGCCTGTCATCCCTCCCATTCCCGGGATTAATAAACAAGGGGTTTTCGGCATTGAAAAAAGCATTTCCTATAATACCATCATTCGGGATGCGGCAAAAAGAGCAAAAAATGTTGTCATCATTGGCGGCGGGTTTATTGGGGCTGAATTCGCTGATGAAATCGCCCGGGGTTCTGACGCAAAGGTTCATATTGTGGAGGTTATGCCCAGGCTTTTGACTGCGGCCTTTGATGAAGAGTACTGTGACGCGGCTGAGAACCAGTTAAAGGAATTGGGTGTTATTATCCATACCCGGCGGAAGGTGGTTTCGATCAAGGGAAAAGATAAAGTCGAATCTGTAGGCCTGGATAATGGTGAGGAACTGGTTGCAGACATGATCATCATCGGCATCGGTGGCAGGCCCAATTCTGAATTGGCCCGCAAGGCAGGTCTTTTAACCACGGATCAGGGTTCCGTGTGGGTAGATTCCTATATGCGGACAAAAGCAAAAGATATCTTTGCTATTGGAGATTGCGCACTGAAGCGGGATTTTTTTACCCGGCGGGAAGTCCCTGTGTGGCTGGCATCCACGGCCACGGCTGAGGCCAGGATAGCCGGAACCAACCTATACGGTGTCAGGGTGTTACGGCAAATCCAGGGAACTATTTCTGCTTTTTCAACCCGCATAGGGAACCTGTCCCTTGCCAGCGCCGGAATGATCTCGCAGACCTGTGATCAAGAGGGTTTCAGTGTGGTCACCGGCCGGGCCGAGGCGCCTGACCGTCATCCCGGGTTTCTGCCTGGTGCAGCTCCTTTAACCGTGAAACTGATCTTTGCCGATAAATCAGGAGAACTGCTGGGAGGCCAGGTCAGCGGCGGACCTTCTGTTGGCGAGTTGATCAATGCCATTGCCATCAGCATTCAGATGCGGCTGACCGTCAGGGAGCTGGATATGATGCAGATTGCCACCCATCCCCTTCTCACGCCTGCCCCTACGGTCCATCCCCTGATCAATGCAGCCCACCAGGCACTGGCCAAATTGAGGGAATCGGAATTATGATTTTAAGGCTCACCCTGCTGCCCGGTTTTCTTCATGAATTTAAAAGTGATGAAGCCGGGCATATCTTATATCAATCCAGCTGTCGATATTTCTCTTGGTTGAGCTGCTGGAGGATCTCAACAGTTGTTTTTGACCGATCCATTGTATAAAAATGCAGCCCAGGAACCCTTTGTTCAAGCAATCCCCGGCATTGATCAATGGCAACATCTATTCCTAATTTTAACACAGCGTCTTTATCTTCCGGATCAACTGCATTTAATTTTTCATTTAGATCATCAGGAATATTAGAACCACATACTTTGGACAGCATTCGGGTCATCTTGATCGTATAGACCGGCATTATTCCAGGAATAATTGGTACATGAATGCCTTCTTTTTTGCACTTATCCATAAAATCAAAGAAATACTGATTGTCATAAAAATACTGGGTTACAATGTAATCTGCCCCGGCATCCACTTTTCCTTTCAGGTATTTGATATCTGTATCAAGGTTTTTGGATTCAAGATGTCCTTCGGGATATCCTGCACATCCCAGTGTGAAGTCGTAGCTCGATTTGATGAATGAAATCAGATCAGAAGCATAGGAAAAACTTTCAGGATGACTCACAAAGCCGTCAGTTGTTGGTTTGTCCCCCCTGATAACAAAAATAGTCTCTACACCCAGCTCTTTATATGCGTCCAGCACGCGTCGGATGTCATCTTTTCCCAGGCCGAAACCTGCAATGTATGCAACAGTGGGTAGTTGTTTGTCCACCATCAATTCCCTGACCGCCTGATATGAGCCATCCCGGGTAGATCCTCCAGCGCCAAATGTGACGGAAAAGTAGTCTGGATGGAGTGCTGATAATGTATCGACTGTCTTGCTGAACTGTGCAGCGCCTGAAGGGTCCCGGGGTGGAAAAAATTCCATGGAAATGACTGGTTTTTTAGTTTTATAAAGATCTGCAACCTGCATATATAATTCTCCTTGTTTTTGTTAATCAATGTATTCTTTGTAACAAATATGCTTAGTTTGCAAGCCATGTGCCAGGAAGAGCTTTTAGAACAGCTCCGTTTGTTTTGATATGATTTCAATATGTTAAAAAAATGAAGTATTATTGAAGGTGATGCAGTTTTCATTCAATGAGTCGCAATTTTGCGCCTGCTTGGTGTGAATCACAAATCGATGATTCTTGTTTGCATTATTTACTTTCGTACTCAGCGCTATAAGGGTTTTAAGCGTTCCATAGTTGTTTCTGTAATGAACATTGAAACGCTGATTATTTAAAAACAGTGCAGCATCGCTACTTTTGTATATTTTAATGGTTGAGTTGGGTTTGGGTAACCATTTGAAATTATAGAGTTTAATTTTTTCAAGGCATTGGTATAGACCTTGCTATTAAATTAAGCAGCGTGTCTAAACGGTTATAACCTTCAATAGAGGGAAAGATATGAAACAAGAATCATTCAGCGGGATAGCAAATCAAATGCCGAAACCGGACCCTGACGAACTTGCCAGGCAGTCTCTGCAAAAGATTAAACAAAAATTTATTGTGATGAGCGGTAAGGGCGGTGTGGGGAAAACAAGCGTATCTGTAAATCTTGCCATTGCCCTTGCAAATAAAGGGTACAAGGTTGGATTATTGGATGTAGATATTCATGGCCCGGATATCCCCAGGATGCTTGGACTGAAAGGCATGTTGGGCACCGACACCAACAGGCAGATGACACCGATGCCTTACTCGGATAATTTAAAAGTCTTGTCCATGGAATCCCTTATGCAGGACAAGGATACGGCTATTATCTGGAGGGGGCCGGTCAAACATACTGCCATCCGTCAGTTTATCGGAGAAGCCTGTTGGGGGGATTTGGATTATCTGATCATTGACTCGCCACCCGGAACTGGGGATGAGCCATTAACAATTGCCCAGTTGATTCCGGATGCCAGGGCTGTAATTGTAACTACGCCTCAAGAGGTGTCACTGGCAGACGTCCGTAAATCCATCAGTTTCTGCAAAAATGTTAATATGAATATATTTGGAATTGTTGAAAATATGAGCGGCTTCACCTGCCCACATTGTGGCAAGAAAGTTGATATTTTTGGAAGTGGTGGCGGTGAAAAAACAGCCTTGGCATATGGGATCCCATTTCTGGGAAGAATTCCATTTGACCCGGATATGGTAAAATGCGGGGATAGCGGTATTGCTTTTCAGAATAAATTTAAGGATTCTGTCATTACGGAATCATTCCAAAAAGCGACAGAGAAAATGGAAATCATTGCTTGAATATATCATATCCTAAAAGGGTATTTAAGGAGGAACCATGAAAGTAGCCATAAGCGCATCAGGAAAGGATTTCAATGCTCAAATCAATCCACGGTTTGGCAGGTGTGAATATTTTTTGATCATTGATACGGACAATATGGATATTGAAGCCTATCCAAATGAGAATAAAGACGCAAGTGGAGGGGCGGGAATTCAAGCGGCAGCCTTTGTCGTTGACAAGGGAGCAGAAGCGGTATTAACAGGCCGTTGCGGTCCCAACGCCATGGAAGTCTTTAATAGAGAAAATATAAATGTCTATATCGGGCAGTCCGGGACTGCTGGGCAGGCCATTGAAGCGTTTAAAAAATCAGGTTCTAAAGCCTTTGAAGTTGAAAGTTCAGAAACAAGTGCTGCCACAGAACCTTCTGGTGTTCGTCCGGGAAAAACTTCAAATTTCCAGGGCCAGGGTATGGGAGGCGGCCGCGGTATGGGCGGTGGTGGCCGTGGCATCGGTTGTGGAGGTGGAAGAGGTATGGGTGGCGGCGGTGGCCGTGGAATGGGTGGCGGCCGTGGCATGGGAGGCGGTTGCGGTATAGACCGAAAATCATAAACCCTTAAAATTTTTGTGATGGGTTTATTCCGGA
>JAWSVI010000002.1:83722-87705 GCA_033851995.1 Desulfobacteraceae bacterium
CGGTACTGGTCAGGCGATAAATAAAAAAAGCATGTCGGATTATTCTATTAAGAATGAAGTTTTTCAATTTAGTTTTCAAATCAAAACGGATACCAGGCAGAGTTTAAGTGACCAGAATGCAATTTTAAATTTCAGCAATTTAAGGGCTGAAGATAAAGACGCATTTTTTTATAACGGCACTCCCATTTCTAAACTTTCAGTTGATAAAGCACTTGAACTCGTCAGTGCAGATGGCTATTTCGGGGTTGATAAAACGTCTCAGCGTATTGTTGATTTTGTAATAAACGGGGCTGGAGATAATATTGATCGTTTAAAGGCCGGGCGTGAAGGTATTCTGAGAGGCTTTGCCGAAGCTGAGAAATTATGGGGAGGTAAGTTGCCTGATATCTCATATGAAACATTGTCAAAGAGTCTTGAAAACATAGATGAAAAAATACGGGAGTATGGTGGATCTGTACTTGATCTTTCAACGTAAAAAAAGCAGGAGTGGAGGAATACATTGTGGGGCTTTACAGAATACGTTATAAAATGTATTTTTAGTCTAAGGACCAAATTATGGTACCATTGATTACGGATCAATAACGCAACCCTCCAATAGAAATATTTTTTCAGGGCGAATAAAGACAATTGATATGGAGAAAACACAAAGCTTAAGCTTCGTATTCTTAACAAATATCTTATTGTGCACGATAGTTTCAATATTGATTATCGGGAGCCTCTGGACCTGGCAGCAGTACACAACCTTCCAGCGTGAATCTGAAATCCTGCAAAAGAGAATGCTGAAATCTTACAAAACCCTTATCAAAACCCAAGTTCAAAAATCTGTGAATTATATTGAGTATAACAAGCTTCAGTCCAAAAAAAGGTTGCACGATTCAATTCGCCAAAGAGTATATGACTCTCATACTGCAGCCTCTCATGTTTACGAAAAATGGAAAGACAAAAAATCGTCGATAGAAATCCAGACAGTTATTAAGGATTCTTTAAGGGCAATACGGTTTAATCATGGTCGGGGGTATTTTTTTATTATTGAGCTTGATCGTGTAAATCAACTCTTGACAGATCTGCCTGAATTAGAGGTGAAAAATATCCGGGAAGAGTCAATCGTTAGTTCACCAGAAATCGTTGGTAACTTTATCAGCCTGATTAAAGAAAGAGGGGAGGGGTTCCATCGATATAACTGGGCCAAGCCGGATATGCCGAATGAATTATTCCCCAAAGTCGGATTTGTCAAATTCTTTGAACCCTATAACTGGATTATAGGCACCGGAGAGTATCTCGATGATTTTGAATCAAAAACCAAAGCAGATATTTTAAATTATCTGGAAACTATCAGGTATGAAAAAGACGGATATGTTTTTGTCACGCAATGGGATGGGCTTGATCTGGTCGGACCGGCAAAAGGGAGGAATATGCTGGGAGCCACTGATGTCAACGGGGTCAAGATTGTTCAGGAATTAATCTCTTTGGCAAAAGCTGATGGCGGTTTTCTCAAATATGTTCTGCCCAAATTTAAGGGGAAAAAACCAGACCCCAAACTTAGCTATGTTCAGGGAATTAAAGATTGGAAATGGTATGTAGGTGCCGGCATTTACATAGACGACATTGAAAAAGCCATCAATAAAAAACAAAGACAGATGACCAGACAGGTTAAAAAAAGTTTGGTGCTAATCATAGCTGTCTTATTCGGGGTTATCGCACTTACATATTTTTTTGCAAAACAGACGTCTCGCAATACGCAGATAAACTTTGAACGGTTCGCAAAATTTTTTAACAGGGGCGCCCGTAAATTAGCCACCATAGATCCCGGAATGATGAAATATAAGGAGTTTAAAACATTAGCAAATTCAGCCAATGATATGATAAAAGCAAGGAGGATTGCCCGGTCCGCTTTGATAGAAAGTGAAAAGAAATACCGCCTGATCGTTGAAAATTTAAATGACCTCATTATCAAGCTGGATTGTGACAAAAATCTGATTTTTGCCAGCCCTAATTATTTCGCTTTGTTTGATAAATCAAGAGATGAAATTCTAAATCAATCTTTCCTGTCATTGTGCACCACTGATGACAGAGATGCTGTGGAAAAATCACTGAAGGATCTTGATCGTCCGCCGAACACCTCTTATCATGAAGAGCAGGTTCTGACAAAATCCGGCTGGCGCTGGATTGCCTGGTCAAGCAGGGCTATCCCCAAAGCAAGTGGCGAACCAATGGAATACGTTGCGATTGGCCGGGATATTACTGAAAAAAAATATGCAGAACTGATCTCAAAAGAGAACCAGGAGTGGCTGCAGAATATATTGGATTCAATACAGGCCGGTGTTATTGTTATTGATCCCGAAACACATAAAATACTTGAAGCAAACAGAGCTGCCATCGAGATGATAGGAATGGAAAAAGATCAAATTATTAACGCTTGTTGCCATAACTATATCTGCCCGAATGATATAGGGATGTGTCCGGTGACCGATCTTGGCTTGCGTATTGAACAGTCTGAGCGAGTTTTGATTGCAGCGGATGGAGAGAGAATTCCTATTCTGAAAACAGTTAATAGAGCAATGATTAATGAAAAAGAATATCTTATTGAAAGCTTTCTTGATTTAAGGGATAAAAAGCATTTGGAATCAATGCTAACTCAGGCTCAAAAGATGGAAGCAATTGGAACGCTTGCCGGTGGAATAGCGCATGATTTTAATAACATCCTTGGTGGTATATTCGGCCATGTTCAATTGGCTCAAATACATCTTGGCGAAAATAAAAAAACAAAAAGACATCTTGGCCAGATAGCAACAGGCGCACAAAGAGCATCAGAATTGGTTCAGCAAATACTTACTTTCAGCAGGCAGACTGAGCACCAGAAACTTCCAGTAACTGTTTTTGTAATATTAAAAGAAGCCCTCCAATTGCTGCGGTCTTCAATACCAGTATCCATTGAGATTAAAAAGGATATAAATTCCAAAGCAAAGATTATGGCAGATCCATCCCAAATACATCAAGTGATTATGAACCTTTGTACAAACGCATTCCAGGCAATGAAAGATGCCGGGGGTGTTTTGTCGGTTGCCTTGCATGAAGTTGACATGGATGAGAAGAAAAAAATTCCCGGTATTCCTGTATCATCCGCTAAATATCTTAAACTTGAAATAGGGGATACTGGATACGGCATGGAAAAAAAGACCCTGAAAAGAATATTTGATCCATATTTTACAACAAAAGATATTGGAGAGGGTACCGGTTTAGGCTTATCCACTGTAGACGGAATTATAAAAAAACATAATGGATTTATAAAAGTCAAAAGTAAATTAGGCGAAGGGTCTTTATTTCAAGTCTATTTGCCTATTTTTAAGGGAGATGAAGCAGGGAAAGATTTAAGAAGAAGTGAAAAACAATTGGTTAAAGGAACAGAAAAATTAATGCTTGTAGACGATGAAATAAATATCCTGGATACTTTAAAAGCGATATTGACTATCCATGGATATAAAGTTTCAACGTTTAATAACGGAAGGTCTGCCCTGGAAGAATTCCGAGATAAACCAGAGAACTTTGACCTTATTATTACTGATATGACAATGCCCCAGATGACAGGGGACAAACTTTCCCTTGAAATTTTAAAAATCAGAAATGATATTCCTATTATTGTTTGTACGGGTTACCACGAGACATTTACAGAAAAAGAAGCTATTCAGGCTGGAGTAAAAAGATATATCCAGAAGCCTGTTGCTGGAATGGATCTTTTGAAAATTATCCGAAAATTGCTGGATTACAAATAAAGGCTCAACCCCGCAACATGGATAGGTGTAGAAACTTGGATTTGATCTGACAGGCGGTGTCCGAAATTCACACTTATATATTCGTTAATCTGGTTTTCCGATGTCATACGCAAGATCTTGGGGTCGGCTGATTTGATAAAAGTCCTCAATAATAGATAAATTGTGGGGTTTCCGATTCCTCAAAAGATCTAAAAGCAGGTGATGTGCTTTTAT
>JAWSVI010000039.1:0-16590 GCA_033851995.1 Desulfobacteraceae bacterium
TGCGATCTACTTTCGAAAGTGGCATTTATATAGAAAATAATTTCTTATCATTTCCAATGACCTTTTCGTCAGTCTTTTGAGAAGTATAGCCTAATAATCCAGTAATTTTCCGTGCTGCATAGGACTTTAGATATTCTAAAATCAAAGTAGATTATGAGACTATTGGTTTTAGGTGAACTTACTTTAACCATATTTTATTCTTGCATTTTCTCACAATTAGCATACAATTATTGTAAATCCAAAAAATGAACGTACAAAATTTGTCATTCAAAGAATTATTATTTTAAATTGAAATTTTATTAATATGCAGATGCAAAACCTGGCGATTACACGAGAGACTTTTCTTCAAGACATTCAGGGCCGGACGTTTTCCGATGTTGTTAATGACCCGGAGCAACCTTTTGAAGCAGTTATAGATTTCTTTAATGATCCTGAAAGGCAACGTAGAATGGAGGAGTCTGAGATTCATCATGACAGACCGCCTTTAGCTGGTGTTGTTCGAGAGTTTGAATCAATTCCGGTTGTTAATAGATCTCTGGCTGAAACAACGAATCAGAAAAGCAAACGGTTGAGGCAGGCCGTTGGTGTTATAGTGCGCATAATCATGCAGGCCCGAGGATGGCAAAAAACTGGCCGTAAAGGGTCTTTAGGTGTCCGCAACCCGAAGAAAGGCATTCGTTTTAATCACAATACAGGCGGGCTGGCATTCTGGTTCATCCGTGCCGAACGCTATACGCACACTTCAGGGATGCCTTTTTTGTCTGTTAAAGAACGTTGTCGGGAATTTGAATCTGAAAAGATGAAAAAAAGCAAGGCTGTCAAGACAGAGATGAACACAATAAAAAATAGCACCAAAGTTTAGAAAAACAAGCTTAACTAAAGAAGCAAGCATCGGCAAAGAAGAAGTAAGAGGCGAATACCACTGCACTCTATTTAACTGCTATCCTTTTTCTTAACGATTACTGCATGTACTGCGACATGAGCGAATCGCAGGCCATTTTACACTCCCAAGACAGTTCACAAATTATTTGCAAATCAGAATCCGGCTATTGGCGGTGAATTGTAAATTCATCCAATAGCCAGATTCCAGAGCAGACCTCAATTCAGTAAATCACCTTGATTTCAACGCACTTAATCCGTACGGGGTTCATCCAGTATAAAGATTACAGGTGTGGTTTTCATTGTGCTTACCGAATAGAATCTGGTTTGAAAATATAGAAGACAGGAGATTATTCAAGTGAAATCTATAAAAGAAACAGCGTTAGTCTACTGTGAAAAACAATTTGGCTTAGTGGATGGCAAAACCGCAACCGGTTTAATTCGTCACTCTGAGAAATATACCATTGTTGGTGTTATCGATAGCACGTTCGGTGGCAAAGATTCAGGTAAAGTACTATGCGATAAAATCAATGAAATTCCCATTTTTGAAGATTTGGAAGATGCTTTGAATAATCTTTTAAAGACACCAGATTGTTTTATTTATGGAAAAGCACCTTTAGAAGCCTGCATATCTGCGGATGAAAGATCGTTAATCCTAAACGCCATTGATAAAGGAATGAACATTATTAACGGTCTGCATCAATTTTTTTCTGAAGACCGAGAGTTTGCTCAGAAGGCGGCGCAGAATGATATCCAGATTAAAGACATCAGGAAACCTCCGAAACTGCAAGATCTGCACCTCTTTACCGGTAAGATTTCCAGAGTGACAGTTCCGGTTATTGCCGTTCTTGGTACTGATTGTGCTTGTGGCAAAAGAACAACCGCCGTTGAACTCAACCACGCACTAACCAATCTCGGTTTAAAGTCTATACTCGTTGCGACAGGTCAAAGCGGATTAATGCAGGGTGCCAAGTATGGTGTTGCAATTGATGCGCTCATTTCTCAATTTGTGATTGGAGAAATAGAAAACTGTGTGGTTCAAGCGTTTGAAAATGAAAGTCCGGATATCATATTGGTTGAAGGGCAGAGTGCAGCCAGCCATCCTGCTTTTATGGGATCTTTGGGTATTTTGAAAGGCAGCATGCCTGATGGTATTATTCTCCAGCATCCACCTGCCAGAAAATTCCGGTGCGATTTCCCCCATCTGTCAATGCCGACCGTCTTCAGTGAAATTGAACTGCTTGAAGCTGTTACCAACGAAAAAGTATTAGCTATCACTTTAAACCACGAAAATCTGTCAGATGAAGATGTTTTAATTATTACCGAGGATTATGAAAAGCAGTTGCGATTACCGGTCACAGATGTATTGATTCATGGATGTCAATACCTCATACAAACCTTGTTTAATAATTTTCCAGAACTCAGCCAGTGCAAAGATGAGAATACCGAAAACATCCCTGGCTTTGACAAAATTTTGGCTTAACCCCTCGTGGTGCACAAATGAAAATACGCATGCCCAGAATAGAAATTTCTTTATCAAAGATACAGGATAATGCCCGGATCCTGTCTAACCTGTATGGGAAAAAAGGAATTACATTAATGGGCGTTTCTAAGGCGGTTTTAGGGGAGCCTTCCATTGCCAGGGCCATGATCCAGGGTGAGGTGAAATTTATTGCCGATTCCCATATAGAAAATATCCAAAAAATGAAGGCCGCAGGGATAACAACCCGGTTTGTTCTTTTGCGGACCCCGTTAAGTCATGCAGCATCTGTTGTTAAAAATGCAGACATCAGTCTGAATACTGAAATCAGAACACTTGAGCGACTGTCGCATTATTCTCGCATTTACAAAAAAATGCACCGGGTAATTATTATGGTAGAAATGGGTGATCTGCGTGAAGGGGTTATGCCCTGTGACCTTTCTAAATTTATCAGAAGAGCGAGTCGTTTGCCCTATATAAAAATTATCGGAATCGGGTGCAACCTGGCTTGTTACGGCGGTATAAAACCAGACACTAAAAACATGAATGAGCTATCTGAACTGGCCAAAGCAATAGAGAATGAATTTCAGATTAACTTGAAAATTATATCAGGTGGTAATTCGGCAAATTACGATTGGTATAATTCTACCGAGAACATCGGAAACATAAACAATCTGCGCTTGGGCGAATCAATTCTTTTAGGTTGTGAGACGTCTAATCGCACTGCAATTCCAGGGTTACACACACACGCATTCAAACTCGTTGCCGAAGTTATTGAGTCCAAGAAAAAACCATCCCTTCCTTTTGGAGAAATATGTCAGGATGCTTTTGGAGGCGTTCGCCATTTTGAAGACAAGGGTTTTCGGCAAAGAGTTATTGTCGCATTGGGAAGGCAGGACATCCGTGCAACTGGTCTGAAAAAAGATGAAAAAATGAAAATAATTGGATATAGCAGTGATCATTTGATTGTAGATTGTGAAGATTCCCTCTTGCATGTTGGAGACGAAGTGGCTTTTAACCTGAATTACGGAGGCCTCCTATCTGCCATGACATCACCGTTCGTTCAAAAACAATTTATATAGTACCCTATCATATCCTCACCTCAGGAGATTGATTGATATGGATGGGGATTTAGCAGATAGCAGATGCTGTTTTATGTAAACCTTCTTCCAGCACTGAAATAATTGATAAAACTCGCAGGTTAACTATAAATTAATTTTTAATTACAAATCGTTAAAGGGATTTGGTTTAAAAAAACTCATCTAACCGACATTCAAAAAAAGGGAACGATATGGCTGCAAACAAAAAAGAAAATTGTTTGGAATTACTTAACAATGCGTATAATGAATATAATATAGATTATCGGGAAAACTCAGTAACATTATCATATGACTTTGTCATTGATACAGGGATTGCCAAAATAATCATAAAAATCGGGCGGAAACGTTGGGACGATTCTAATAATATTTCAATTGTGGAATATTTGAAATCGAAAGAGCCGCAGATTAGCAAAGCTCTTTTTGACAATCAGGACGCAATTCTTCCAATGAAATAAGTCCGTATAAAATCCAATGATTTTTCTATAGGCAACCAGTTGGCTTTATTTCGCTATAAGTAGACTGAACCTTCCCCAAAAAACTGGAGGCCAGGTTAAGCTATATTTTTTAATTCTGATAAGTAATGTCAAGGAGTTCAATAATGGTATACAGGCTCGCTGAATCCTATTTGAACACAGCATTCAATAGCAGAAGAATTGTGGGGGGGGTGCGGGCAGTTCAAATTTTTCAAACATCTGGTGACAATGTTGCCATAGGTGAATGGATTTTTCATCTTTGATCCTTTTTAAAAAAAATCAGGGCTTGTGACATAATGGGGGCCCTGCCGTGGAGGAGAGCGCAGGGCCCCGCAATTAAGGGATAGTCACAATTGTCCGATCAACTCAATTATCCCCACCATCCCCAGCCAAAAGAGGCTGTGAATAAGATGCAGAAAATGATGGTGCATATAAGATATTTATCTTCAAGTGCCATGATATTTACTCCTTAATTTTTAGATTTACGCCAAATCGGCTTCTTTGGTCATATCCAGAGTCTCCTCGTCTGCCCGCCGGATCTGCTCTTCTGAAGTAGTTGCCATTTCGGCTTTAAAGCACAGGGCCCACATCATGACGATACCAACCATCCACCAGACAATCTGCCATGCCCAGATGGCTGGGAAACCACAAAAAGTAAAGGCGGAATTTCCAATAAGAACACCAGGTCCCAAGGCAAAGAAGAACCAGACAGGGACCAGGATCTTCATCTTTTTGCGCCATTTTTTACCGTTTTCGCTTGGCCCATCCACAGAGTCGAGCCATTGGCGGACTTCTTTCTGGCGGGATTTGGTTTCTTCAGAGTCTTTTATCCCCAGACCACGGCAAAGATAAGCAACACCCAGGGCAGTAAAAATCCCCCAGCCCGCGGTATGAATGGAAAGCGGATACTGATAAATATAATACGTAATAAAACAGACAACAATTGCTGCAATCAGCCCCAGGACAACGCCGACAGATGGAAATTTGAATCCCCAGTGGACCCCCATGAGGGCCAGGTACATGATGGTACCAAACGCTGTTGCAAAACCACCAATCATGACAATGGCATCGGTGGAGGTCAGGCTGACCACGACTGCAGCAGCCGCCAGAATGGTTGCAAAAATACGGTTGGTCCAGATCTGTTCTTTATGAGTGCCCCCCTGTTTTCTGACATAACGCCACCAGAAATCCCTCTGGATAATGGTTCCACCGGTACCAATATATGGAGCAGCCGTTGAATGAATCGCAGCAATGGCGCCTAAAAAGACAATTCCCAGGACAGGACCGGGCAGAAATTTAACCATGAGCATGGGCACAACATCGGAATCCACCTTGGGGGCAATCTCACCGGCCATTTGAAGTATGCGTGCTCCCATTCCCTGGAAAGCTGTGAAAAAGAACAGGCAAACGCCAACTAAAAAAGTAGACATGAATACCTGCTGCCAGGCCAGGGCTTTTGGATTGGCCATGCCGAAATTCCACAAAGTAAAGGCTGGTGAAGACTGAATCCCCATGAGAGCAAACATATAGGTTAAAATCATCACCGCGGTCCAGCCGCCGTTACCAAGGCCGAAATGAATCAGGCCGGGCACACTGGTATATTTTTGATCCAGGGTGTTAATAGCTGCTGTCAGGCCGGACCAGCCGCCAATAAGATCGGATTTGAGAACAAAAAATCCCAAAAGAACGATACCGCTGACCAACAGGCAGAACTGGATAACCCCCACCCATGTGCTGGCTCTCAAACCGCCTGTCACCACATAGAACCAGACAATAAAGGCAATGAAAATCAGGCCGTAGGTCTCGGGTATACCGGCCACCCAGTAAAAAAGTTTTGCAGCTGTTATCAACTGGAGCCCTGTATAAAATATGGAATATAGAAAGGCGGCCACCACGGTAAGCCAGCGCACCGCTTCATTGTTATAGTAATAGGCAAACATATCGCCGGGGGTGATAAAACCGTAGCGTTTGCCCAGCAACCAGTTCCGCTTGGCAAAAAAGGTGCCTGTAATGGGAATGGTTAAAACATACATTGAGGCAAACGCGTACACCAGGCCTGCACTCCAGATCAGGCCCGGGTGACCTACAAATGTCCACCCTGAAAACGAGGCAGCTGTTGCTGCCATTAAAAATGCAATAAATGGGATAGAGCGCCCGGCAATGCCATAGCCGGATGCGGTCTTTTCCGTGAAAAATCCCCGCAAGCCCCACCAAAAGCAATAGATAATGTATAATCCCAGTAAAAGAAAAACCCAGGTTTTCGGTTCCATGATCTCCCTCCTTGTTCAATGAATTGAGTTGATCGATTTATAAATACAAACACTCTGGTGCCATCACCTCCTTTCAACTTTTTGGTATTGTTAATGAAATCTTTAATAATATGCTTGGACTAAGCCCAGGCTAAACCAGGACTAACATGGACTAAAATTTAACTAAAAAATTAACTAAATCATTGTTTTTTAAACTTTTTTCTTGCCTACACAATAATTATTTGACTATAGTCTTAGTCGAATATCATCTGAACTCTGATGTTTGATCCGACCTCTTATCAAAACCATTTCCATCTGATCTGAATCTTCCAAATAAAAGAACTTTTCTGGGCCAATTAAAGGATCTGATGACCATGGGACATCTGATGCCAAAACTTGACGCACCGGAACTGTCCGGCGCTATTTTGAGGGATCATCTGGAGACAAAACTAAATCTTATCCCGCAAAAAAAACTTACCCTGATAACGGCTGGGGCCGGATATGGGAAGACCACCCTTGCGGCCCAGGCCCTGGCTAAAAACCATCTGCCATGCCTTTGGTATCGTCCGGAACCGGGAGATGCAAACCCAAAACGTTTTATCTTCAGCCTGTGGCATGGTGTGCGAAAATACTGCCCTGAATTCAAAAATCTGCCGGAAAACAACAAAATAGAAATAAAGGAATTGGGAGAAAACTTTTACCGATCACTTGAAGATCACCTGACATCTGATATTTTTCTGGTGCTGGATGATTGCCGGGAATTTTGTCAAAACACGGAGATCAAGAGATTTCTTCAGCTACTTCTGGACCTGTTCATTCCCCATTTTCACCTGGTTCTGATCAGCCGTACCCTGCCTGAACTCAAATTTTCCCGCCTCATGGCCCGGCGCCAGGTGGTGCATATTCTTGAATCAGACCTGGCCTTTACACGAAACGAAATCAGGCTGCTGTTCGGCAGACTGTTTGATATTGCCCTGTCTGAAAAATATATTGAACAGCTATACGAGAGGACTGGCGGCTGGGTATCCGGCCTGGTCCTTTTTTACCAGTCCCTGAGGAAAAAGACCGGTGCTGAAATGCGAGAGGCAATCAGCCGCCTCAAAGGAACCCACAGATATATTGCCGACTATCTCAACGAAAATATCTTTGAGCTTCAAACCAGAAAGCAACAGGATTTTCTACTGAAAACATCTATCCTTTCAGGGCTCCATGTTGATTTTTGCAATGATTTTTTAGACATCGACAATGCCCGGGCCATTCTATGTGACCTTGAAGACCGGCATTGCTTTATATTTTCTGCCAATGAGGAACGGAACCGTTTTTTTTACCACGACCTGTTCCGGGAATTTTTAAAAGACCGGCTGGAATCAGAATACGGGCTTAAAGAAACCAGCAGGCTCTATAACAGAGCAGCCTTTCTTTATGAAAAAGGAAACAAGGGCCCTGAAGCTTTAAAAAATCACATTCTGGCAGGAAACATGACCGATGCATCCCGCCTGCTCAACCGATTTGCCAGGCCCATTATAAAGCAAGACCGTCCGCAGATGCTCAAATCACTGCTTTCCACCATTCCGGAGCAATATATGGATGACGAGCCCTGGTTCCAGTATCTTCAGGCCGGATATTACGGGCTCTGCTCCCAGCTTCAACTGGCGGTAAATGCATATGAAAAAGTACTCAAAAATTTTCGCAGCAACAAAGACGAACACGGAGAGTGCCTTTGTCTTATGGAACTGGCAGAGCACTACCTGAGTGCCGGTGAATTAAAAAAATCCGAGCAGGCATACAAAAAGATATTAGGCAAAAATCAGCTTGATCCCTATCTGACGATTATTGTCATGGGGCATCTTATCCAGGTCCTGGCCCTTTCGCGAAGAACCGGTGAAGCAGATAAATATGCCCGGCAGGCCATGGCGATGCTTAACCGGCTGGATGATGAAAACTCCCTTAAAATGGCCAGGGCATGGATCTATGTGGCCCAGGGTTACCGGTATGTGTTTTCCGGCAGTTACCAGGAGGCCATGATCATGGGAGAGGACGCCAAGCCTTTATTCGAATCTGCCGGAGAACACCGTTTTCTGTTTTCCAGTTATTTTCTTATCTCATACTCCTGCTTTTACCTGGGGCGCTTTTCAAAAGGAATGGATGCTGCAGAAGAGGGGCTGCTCTTAACCAGGGGGAACGGGGCCTTTGATGAATTCTCAGAATTTCTTCGCCTGCTTCGCGCCAAAAACTGTCTTGAAATAGAAGGTATCAGCCAAAATCAGCTCAAGCAGGTGTTCCGGGATTGTGAAAAATGCCTGGTTTCATTTGAAGCGGTCGCATTTCCCGGTGGGGTGGCCCAGGCCTACCTGGTTCTTCACCAGGCCTGCCTGAAAAAAGGCGATATCGACGGGGCTGAACAAAATCTTAGAAAAGGCATCTCCGCTATCCGGGAAAATGATATGCCCCTGATCAAAAACGAGCTCCATGTTGCCCTTGCCAAACTGCTGCTGTTTGAACGGCGGCAAAAAAGGGAAGCCTTTATCCTGCTTAAAAACGCAGAGCAGGAGTTGCTCTATTCCGGATGGCATATCTCTTTAATTTCTAAAATATTCGCCCGGTATTACTGGAAACATGGTCACAAGGAGAGCGCACATAAATATATGGTTTACAGCCTTAAAATCAATGAAGAAGAATCTTTTGATGCATGGCTGGTTGCAGACCGAAAATGGGTGATTCCCTTGCTGGAAGATCTGTATTGCATGGGTTCCATGAGAGATTATATTGAAAAACTCCTCAAACAGATGGGCCCTGAAGCTGGAACGGAACTGGCCAAATTGCCCGGACGAAAGAAATCAGCCGAACAAAGAGCCATGACTGAACTGCTGAAACAGATCCCCAAGCCATCGCCGCCTGCCATTGCTGCCACCTTTTTTGAACGGTTCCGGCTTTTTGTGGGAAACCGGGAGGTCCGGGCGGATCAGTGGAAGAGCCAGAAAGCCAAGAACCTGTTCAAATATCTTCTGGCCATGCGGTATAAAGGTTATATTGAAAAAGAAATCCTCATGGAACTCATCTGGCCGGATGAAGATCCAAAACTGAGCAATCAGCGATTTCATGTGGCCATGGCCTCTATTCGTAAAACCCTGGAACCCAATATTTTAAAAGGGATCAGATCTGCATATATCAGGCGTTCAGGCCAGGCCTACCGAGTCCGGATCGGGGAAAAGGGCCATGTGGATATTGAAGCGTTTTCCAGGGAAATCCAAACCGGAGAAGCCGCGGAAGAGCCGAAAGCCGCGATGACTCATTATAAAAAAGCCCTGTCCATAGCCCAGGGTGATTTTCTTGAAGAAGATGTCTATGAAGAGTGGTGTGCAAAAGAACGCTCGAGATATAAGCAGCTTTGCCTTAATGCACTGAAAAAAATAATCCAGTACCGGGAAAATCAAAAAGATTACTCCGGCTGTATCGCAGCCGCTACCTCTTATATTGAAAGCGATCCATATGCCGAAGGAATGGTTCGCAAACTGATGAAGTATTATGCCTGGATCGGAAACAGACCCATGATTTCAAAAATTTACCGCCAATTTCATAGCCTTATAAAAACAGAACTCGGGTGCGGAGTCAGCGAAGAAACCCGGGTTCTGCACGAAAAGCTTTCCCATTCTCACAATGATGAATGGAATACAGCCACCCTCCAGACTTTTAAAATCCACGGTTCTTTATAGTTAAACCGCCGGGATCAATAACACGCTTAATCCCTGAAATTTTCTTTTTAGAATGAACACTGGTTCTCATTCATTTTTTTATATCATTTTTTTCCCAATTGTGTTGTACATAGGCTATTCCTGTGCTAATAGAAATCAATAAGATATTCCAACAATGATCGGCATCTCATCCACGCTCGTTTTAAATTCAAATGGGAATATCAGGTAGATAAAAATCAGGTTTACAATTATTATCCATTAACACCGTTAGAAACAGGGAGGTATCGTGATTACATCAAAAAGATCAGTCGCTATTTTATGTGTGGTTTTATTTTCTGCTTTTTTACTTTTTTCTTGTGGGGACAAACAAGATCCTCAGGAAGTTACAAAATTAAAATCTGAGATAGCTGATTTAAAAACTCAACTGGAAAAGAAAGCAGAGCCTGCGGCAGCTCCCTCTGGAGGAACTTTAAAAGCTGTCCGTGACAAAGGCTTTATTCAAGTAGGGGTTAATGGTGGCGTATTTGGTTTTGGAAAAGCGGATGCAACAGGTGTCTGGAGAGGTCTTGATGTAGATTGTGCCAGGGCAGTTTCTGTTGCCATTTTCGGTGATCCGGACAAAATTAAATTTACCCCTTTGACAGCAAAAACAAGATTTACGGCACTGCAGTCCGGAGAAATTGATGTTCTTTTCAGAAATGCCACACAAACCTTAAGTCGGGACACCTCTCTTGGCCTTGATTTTGCCGTGGTAAATTATTATGACGGCCAGGGATTTCTTATCCCTAAAAGCCTTGGTGTAAAAAGCGCAAGCGAACTTGACGGCGCAACAGTTTGTGTTCTGCCCGGAACGACTACTGAGCTTAATGCGGCTGATTATTTCAGAAGCAATGGCATGAAAATGAACCCGGTTGTTATCGAAAATACAACAGAGCTTGCCAAGGCCTTTTTTGCCGGCAGATGTGACTGCTTAACCTCAGATGCTTCCCAGCTTGCGGGAACACGTGCAGTTGCCCCAAATCCGGCTGATTACATGATCCTTCCTGAAATCATCTCTAAAGAGCCCCTGGCTCCTGCAGTAAGGCATGGGGACAACCAGTGGAAAGACATTGTTAATTATTCCGTCCTGGCTTTAGTCAATGCTGAAGAGTTGGGCATTACTTCAAAAAATGTTGATGAAATGCTCAATAGCAACAACCCAAAAATTAAAAGATTTTTAGGAGTTACCGAGGGCAATGGAAAAGCCTTGGGTCTTGATGAAAAATTTGCATACAACATCATTAAAATGGTGGGCAATTACGGCGAAGTGTTTGAAAGAAACGTCGGTGTAAACACCCAGCTGGGTATTGAAAGAGGCTTGAATGCCCTTTGGACAGACGGCGGTTTGATGTACTCTCCACCTTTTAAATAATCCATCAATATGATTAGGGTGTGATTTTATTACACCCTAATCATATTCAGGAGCTAAAAAAACAATTGCTGAAAAAAAATGGATAAATCGAGCAAAAATTCAGAAAGCATCTCTTTCTGGTATGACCCTGACAAAAGATCTCTCCTTTATCAAATAGGCGCAGCCTGTTTGTTTGTTTTTGTTGCCTGGTACCTGGTTTCCAACACATTGACCAACCTGGAAAAACAGTCAATAGCAACGGGATTTGGGTTCCTTAACAAAGAAGCTGCTTTTGAGATCGGTGAGTCCCTGATTGAATATTCAGCAGCAGACCGTTATCAAAAAGCACTTGTTGTTGGTTTTTTAAACACACTCCTGGTTTCTTTTGTGGGCATCATTCTAACCGTTATTCTCGGAACTTTTATCGGTATTGCCCGGTTATCCAAAAACTGGCTGGTGAACAAATGCGCGGCAATATATATTGAGCTTTTTCAGGATATCCCAGTACTGTTGCAGCTTTTTTTCTGGTATGCTTTTTTCTATGAAATGCTGCCGTCTCCAAAAGATGCTGTCAATCCTTTTACCGGCCTTTTTCTTTGTAACCGGGGATTGATTTTCGGTATCCCGCAAACGCATCCAGCCTATAAATATATGCTCGTGGCAGCGGTCATCGCGGTGATTCTTATTTTCATCATTAAAAGATGGGCAAAAAAAAGGCAGGATCAAACCGGCAAACCATTTCCAGTATTATCGGTATCCCTTGCTTTATTTTTTGGGCTTCCGTTTATCTGCTGGCTGGTAGGCGGGATGCCTACGCAAATGAGTATGCCTGTATTGAAAGGCTTTAACTTTAAAGGCGGGCTCACCATCAGCCCTGAATTTGCCGCACTCCTTCTGGGCCTTGTTTTATACACGGCTGCATTTGTCGCAGAAGTTGTCAGGGCCGGTATCCAGTCGGTGGATAAAGGACAGACCGAGGCGTCCATGGCCATTGGTTTAAAACCCGGGCAGGTTCTGAACCTGATCATTCTGCCCCAGGCACTTCGAGTCATTATTCCGCCTTTAACCAGCCAGATGCTCAATCTGACAAAAAACAGCTCCCTTGCCGTTGCAATAGGGTATCCTGATTTTGTTTCTGTTGCAGGGACCGCGATTAACCAGACCGGCCAGGCTATAGAGGGCGTTGTTTTAATTATGATTGTATACCTTGTTTTCAGTTTGTCCACCTCTGCTTTCATGAACTGGTACAATAAAAAAATGGCCATAGTGGAACGATGAAATAAGGTATATAAAACTAACGAATATGGAATTACGGCATGGGGAATAATAATACAGCTGAAATAATCAAACCGCCAATAACAAATGTTGGTGTGATCGGATGGATCAGGGAGAACCTTTTCAGTACTCCCCTGAATACCATTCTAACGATTATTATTGCCGCTATTTTATGGTTTTCAATTATCCCATTCATTCAATGGGCATTTATAGATAGTTGCTGGCTTCCAGATTCCAATTGCAGAGAAAGCAATGGAGCCTGCTGGTCAGTCATTTCAAGCAATTACAAAATTATCCTCTTTGGTTTTTATCCACAGGATATCCTGTGGCGGCCGATAACGGCCATTATCATACTGGTATCTTTACTGATTATCAGCAGGAACAGGAACTACTGGAAAGCATGGCTTGGATATGCATGGATCATTTCTCTGGTGGTTATGGGGATATTACTCAAAGGCGGTATTATAGGGCTTGTGCCGGTTGATATTGAACAGTGGGGCGGTATCATCCTTACGCTTCTTTTGTCTGTTTTCGGTCTTACGGCAGCCTACCCCCTTGGGGTACTGCTTGCCCTTGGCCGGCAGTCAGAAATGCCTGTGATTAAAACGTTTTGTATCTTTTATATTGAGCTGATCCGAGGGGTTCCGTTGATCAGTTTGTTATTCATGTCCTCTGTCGTGTTCCCCTTATTTCTACCGGAAGGCGTATCAATAAATGCGATTTTAAGGGCACAGGTTGCCATTATTCTGTTTACTGCCGCCTATATTGCAGAAGTTGTCAGGGGCGGATTACAGGGCATGAACAAAGGCCAGTTTGAGGCTGCTGACGCCATAGGGTTTAACTACACTCAAACCATGCGGCTGATCATTTTGCCCCAGGCACTGAAAATCGTTATACCACCATCTGTCAGTATTTTAATTTCAGCTTTTAAAGATACCTCTCTTGTTGTTATTATAGGACTGTATGATTTATTAAAAACAACACAGACAACTTTGTCTGAACCGAAATGGATGGGATTTTCAGCAGAAGCATATATTTTTCTGGCTCTCATTTATTTTATCTGCTGTTTTTTTATGTCTACCTACAGCAGAAAACTTGAAAAAGAGTTGAACACCGATTTAAAATAACGATTAATAAACTATTCAAAAAAAGCGACAACGCATGAACGAAGAAAAAGCAAATATACTGGATGTTTCAAACGAAGATATTGCCATTAAGATCGTTGATATGCACAAATGGTATGGTGATTTCCATGTCCTTAACAACATCAACCTGACGGTTAAAAGAAAAGAGCGTATCGTTGTCTGCGGACCGTCCGGTTCCGGAAAATCCACGCTCATACGATGTATAAACCGGCTTGAGGAGCACCAGAAAGGACAGATCATTGTCGATGGCATCGAACTGACCAAAGACCTTAAAAACATTGAAAAAGTCAGATCTGAAGTTGGAATGGTATTCCAGCATTTCAACCTGTTTCCCCACCTGACCATCCTTGAAAATCTGACCATAGGCCCTATCTGGGTGAGAAAAACCCCAAAAAAAGAAGCCATTGAAACAGCCATGTATTACCTGGAAAAAGTTCAGATTGCAGAACAGGCTTCAAAATTTCCAGGCCAGCTTTCAGGAGGACAGCAGCAGAGAGTCGCTATTGCCAGAAGCCTGTGCATGAAACCCAACATTATGCTTTTTGACGAAGCCACCTCTGCCCTTGACCCGGAAATGGTCAAAGAAGTGCTTGATGTCATGATCAGCCTGGCGCGTGAAGGCATGACCATGATTGTTGTGACCCATGAGATGGGGTTTGCAAAAAGTGTTGCACACCGGGTGCTTTTCATGGATGAAGGAAAAATTATCGAAGAAAACAATCCCAATGATTTCTTTGAAAATCCACAAAATGAGAGAACCAAACTGTTCTTAGATCAAATTTTATAGTAGAGCCCTCATATGGCCGATACTCCATTTGGATCCATTATAGATAAAGCCAAAACTGTTTCAGACAAGATGCCTCTTCGTGGTCCCGATGACTGGATGCAGGGGAGAACGGTGTATGGAGGGATGGTTGCGGCAATGTCGCTGAAGTCCATGCACGGGCATGTTCCCCAGAGGCGAAAAGTACGCAGCCTTTTATTCTCGTTTGTGGGCCCGCTGGACTCAAACCCTTTCACGATTCAAACCCAACCCTTGCGTTCAGGAAAGTCTGTTACGACCATTGAGTCCAAAATAATCCAGAACAACAAAATATGCTGTATGGCATTGGGAAGCTTCGGTGCTGATCGTGGCTCAATGATCGGGGTTGCACCAATGGACCGCCCGGAAATGCTGGAGCCGTCCGAGGCCTTTGAACTTCCTTACATAGAGGGAATAACCCCCACGTTCACCCACCATTTTGACTATCGCTGGGCAATTGGTGATCTGCCTTTTTCCGGAAAGGGTGGTAAAGAAATTGGCGGCTGGATAAATTTTCGCGAAGAGACAAGTTGCCTTACCGAAGAATGGTTGGTTGCTTTGGCAGATGCCTAGCTGACAACCCGTGCTCTCCATATTAAAAGAACCTGCCGCCGCGAGCACCTTGACCTGGGCATTGGAATTTGTTCATCTGGATCGTGACACCTGCTCTCAAAACGAATGGTGGTCCTATCATTGTGTTCTTGACAGCGCAGAAAGAGGTTATGCTCATGAACGAAGCTCGGTCTGGGACCCGGTAGTGTCAAATATTTTTCGCACTTTTGATTCTGGTCTCAACTCAATTTCATTGTTTAAGCCGCATATTCCTTGTTAATTTTCATTTCTTTTAACAATTCCATATTCAGGTATTTTTTCGATCCCCATTTGGTGCCGGCAATATGTCTTAATCGGGCACCCTGAAGGTCGCATTGCGGTTTACAGCCATCAAACAACAACTGTTTATGCATAATTTTTCCAACCTCAAGGCACATGCATTACCACAATGACGCTGTCCTCTTATAAATGACAATGGTTCTGTGAAAGAACATAGGCAACACTTGTTGGCAAACTTCTTGATTAGCAGAGCGATGATTTAAACTGTTGAGTCGAATTTTTGAAATTTTGCTCGTCCGATATAATACCATGATTCAACGGTTAGGATTTACTAAGTTTGTCTCCAAATTACTTTTTG
Organism: Desulfobacteraceae bacterium; assembly: GCA_033851995.1. Classification (GTDB taxonomy): domain Bacteria; phylum Desulfobacterota; class Desulfobacteria; order Desulfobacterales; family Desulfobacteraceae; genus Desulfobacula. Next base: position 15,675 of record JAWSVI010000039.1, read on the forward strand.
AAAAACTCTCCTCAAAACAGAATTGACAGACAGAATAGGAAAAATATTTCTTATATAGGAAAAATATTTCTCAAATTATCCTATTGTTTTTTCCTTCGAAAAACTGGTGACGATGTTTTTCGCACGCAAATAAAATTTACCTTTTTTTAAAGACTATAGTAATTTCTTTTTTATCAACAAGATAGCCTTCAATAAAATATAATTATCATTCAGCAGGTATAAACTTTGCATATTCGCATGAAGGAAAAATGATGAAAAGGCCAATCCTGTTTGTTCGAAGGTACGGAAAGCTGCGGGTCTGATATCCAGATAGCCGAGTTGCCATCATAGGTGGTTCAACCTTATTTATTGCAGATGTTCAAGCTAAGCATGCATTAAAGGAGAATTGAGATATGGCCGTGATATCAATCAGCGCAGCAGAGATAATAGAAGGCGATGGAGTTTACAATAATCTACAGTTTGTCGTGACCTTGTCGGAAGCTTCAGACACAAACATCACTGTAGATTACCAGACCATCAGCGGAACTGCCATAGAAGGATCGGATTTTTCTGCCGCTGCAGGAACGTTTACCATCCAGGCCGGAGATACCAGCGGAGTAATAACCATCACCACTTACGGCGGCACACAAGTAGAGACTGATGAATCCTTTATCCTTGAGCTGACCAACCCTGTGGGAGCCGTTTTTGAAGGCGATGCACTCAAACTGCAGGCCCAGGGCATAATACTGGACGATGACAACACCGGCAATTCCCTCGCCCTGCTGGTCAGCGATGCCCAGATGGTAGAGGGAGACAGCGGTCAGCAGCAGGCCGTGTTCGAACTTCGCCTGTCCCAGGCTGCAGAAGAGACCATCACCCTGAATTGTACCACCAGCGATGCCACAGCCGAAGCCGGGAGCGACAACGAGACAGCCGC
>JAWSVI010000040.1:0-10386 GCA_033851995.1 Desulfobacteraceae bacterium
CGAACACGGAAGTTAAGCTCTTTAGCGTCGATGGTACTGCATGGGGGACTGTGTGGGAGAGTAGAACGCTGCCAGCTTATTCTTTAAAAAAGCCTGATCGTTATTGCAATGGTCAGGCTTTTTTGCGTTTTTGGTGACTTTGCCCATTTCATACTTGAGTGCTCATTAGAATCTTTTTGGTCTTTTCGGTTAGTTTTTAGCGTACGTGTAGCCTTCCCCTTTTTAGTTCCAAACAAAAGTAGAAATTTCGGGCGAATTTAGCATGAGATACTCGGCAGGCGTCAGGTTGCCGAGTGACTCATGCGGGCGTTCTGTGTTATATTCTTTTATCCATTCACTGGTTATATCACGTACTTCTTTTAAACTGTTAAATACATAAAAATCAAGAATCTCATTACGAAATGTTCGATTAAATCGTTCTACATATGAATTCTGGGTGGGTTTCCCTGGTTTTATAAATTCAAGTTTTACATCCTTTTTTTCGGCCCAGGCTGCAAGATTTACTGATATAAGCTCAGGGCCATTATCCATTCTTAATTTATCAGGGCAGCCGCGCCAGGAAGTGATCTGATCCAATACCCTCACTACCCTGGCTGATGGGAGGCTGGTATCGATTTCAATGTTTAATACTTCTCTGTTAAAATCGTCTATCACGTTAAAGGTCCTGAATCGTTGGCCGTTTATCAATGCATCACTCATAAAGTCAATCGACCAGCAGCAGTTTGCTTTAGGAGGCACTGCTAATGGTTCTGGATGTCTTGAAGGAAGACGTTTTTTACCTTTTCTTCGAAAATTAAGTTTTAATAAACAATACACACGATGTACTCTTTTATGGTTCCAATTGTGACCATGGCGCCTGATGATCGGAAACAATTTGTCAAACCCGTAACGGGGATATTTATCTGCCAGCTTTAAAAGCACATTGATGACTGCATCATCTTTGTTCGCATCTGGTTTGTATCTGTAAACGGTTCTGCTCATTTGTAATGTTTTACAGGCAAAACGGACGCTCAAATGATACTCTTGTCTTGCATAGTCTATCAAAGTGCGCTTCTCAGCCGGCTTCAGAGCTTTTTTTCGATAACGTCCTTTAAAACCACATTTTGTAAACTTAAATCTGCATACATTTGTTTAAGTTTTCTGTTCTCTGACTCAAGCTCTTTTAACCTTTTTAATGATGAGGCTGTCATACCGCCATACTTGGCTTTCCAATTGTAATAAGTGGCCTGGCTGATACCATATTCCCGGCAGATTTCTTTGGGAGATCGGCCTGCTTCCCCTTCTTTAAGAATACTAATGATTTTGTGTTCTGAAAATCGAGATCTTTTCATCTGGCTATCCTCCTTGTGGATATTATGCCAGAAATCTCTACTTTTCAATGGTACTGTTTTTGGGGAGGGTTACATACGTTCGTTTCAGTCAAGTAGGTGTATTTTCAAAAGAGTAATGATAACAGCATGTTGTGTTTCATCGACGTTCCCAATAAACGTTTCAGTCAAGTACCCGTCAAGTAAACATGTTTTTCATATTTTGAGGCACTGCCCAGAAAGGAACATATTTCATGTGTTTAGGTGCAGCTTTTGGATCATACGGTAAGACAAGATTATTATCGATTGCATCTCGTATTATTCTTGAAACCATGGAGCGGTTTTTTTCCTTAATGCCAAATCGTTCCCTTAGAGAGGTGTTGGTCATAAAATCTCTTTGAACGTATTTTAAGCAAGCATGAAGATAACTTGCTCTAATACGATCCATTTTATCCATATCTTTTAATTCTTTATATGAAAATAAAACCGCACATGTATGCTCTTGTTTGGTTTCAAAGACCGGTGCTGGAAGTTGATAGAATTCAGTTTGGAAAACAACCTTGTCAACCCCACTGCCCCTTTCTTCACAGATACCTATACGTCTCATAAAAGAGGCCACGGCTTCGTTTCTTGATTTGGGAGGGCTGTCTAAAAAACGCTCTGTTTTGACCAGTGGTAACCCAGGATTAGTAATTTCCATTCTTCGATCAAATATTTCAATCATCGGTGCAGTACCGGTTGCATGTAAATCCTGGTGAATGATGGCATTGGCAACCAATTCCCGAATTGCAAGTTCCGGGAACATCGGGACTTCTTTTCTGAAAGCCTGACCGATTATTTCATTTCCGGGTAGAAGATTGGATACAAACCCAATAAGTCCTTCAAATCCGGAGGCATACCCTTTAGTCCCTTCTTGCTCCTTCAACGTTTCTACCCTGCTGTCCCCTTTATAAAGAATAACCCGGACAGCCATTCTTTTCATATTTTTGAAATCAGATAATTGTTTTGCAAATAATATGGCCCCAAGGTTGGTGATATTCCATTTACCGTTTTTAGATTTTTCAATCATTTCGTCTGATTCGAGAGCAGTCAGAATTCCATCACGAAATTCAGGTAAGGGGAGTTTTAGCAAATCAAAATAGGCTGGATAATCAATATATTTTAATACATCTTCAGCAGGAAGGTTGTCGGCTGCAATTTCTTTTTCAAACGGGTTTTTATCAAAGACACGCCACAGCTCTCTTTCTTTTTCAGGAAATTCTTTGAGTTTTTTCTTATAAGACCCAACCCGGATATATTCGTTATGCTTAAACCTCACTGGGTGACGAAAAGCTGCGCCAACCTCTAATATTATGATCTTTTTGTCATCTATATCTATAGGGTGGAAATGGAAATTAATTTTTGGAGAGAGTAAGCGAAGCAGCCAGTTTTCTAACTCTTCATTGCCAATTTTTTTGGTAGATGGTGAAAATGTGGTTCCGATGATATCATGGGTTTGATCATCAACCCCCCAAATCATAAAGGCTGTAACTTTTCCGATCAAGGCGGCTGAATTGGCCAAAGCTGAAAGGTATTCTCCAATTTCATTCGGCGTATCATTTTGGTATTTGAACTCTACCCATTCAGTTTCATTGGATAATTTTCTCAGCTCTGTTAAAAGGCTGACAAGGAATTCTTTTGGACGGTTAACAATCATACGAAAATGAAAGACTCCTTTAATTATTTTATTTATCATTAAATATAGAACTTATTTTCATCATGCAAGAGAATACTGTTTCGATTTATTATAGAAAATAGAGTTTGGGCTCTTTTCCTTTACTCTTTCGGGTAAATATCATAATAGATGTAAACGTGATGTGATCACACATTTGAAAGGATTTTACGCATTAAATCAGTATTGAAATTTTCATTTTCGCATATAAATATTTGGACATTTGAGCAGGTATAGAGAAAGATAAAAATGCAACAGACCGTTGATAAAGACAAATTAAACAATCTTACCAATGAAATATGGAAGTCTGCTGAACGACTCAGAGGAAAATTCAAGGCCTATGAATACCAGACCGTGATTCTTCCCATTATCGTTATTCGTCGCCTGGAATGTGTATTGATTCAATGGCGGGAAAATCAGGCCGCAGAAATTAAGGCCAAGCGACCTGAGATAAAAGATAAAGACATCCGGGAATTGGTTAAAAAATTGGAGTTGAATCCCAGAAAAGCCCCGTTTTCAAATACCACCACCTGGACCCTGGAAAAAATATGCCAGGAAGATCCCACACTGATGGAGAAGAATTTCAGGGCGTATATCAAAGGCTTTTCTGAAAATGTTCAGGAGATTATCGAGCATTTCAACTACAGGGAAGTCATTGGCCGAATGGTTAAAAATTCCCGGCTCTCCCCTATTTTGAACCAGTATGCAAAAGAGCCCCTGGGGCCGAAGGATCTGACCAACCTTGAAATGGGATATGTGTACGAAGAACTTCTCCGGCGGTTTTCTGAGCAGAGCGGAGAAGAAGCCGGGGAGCATTTTACCCCCAGGGAGGTGATCCGCCTCATGGTAAAATTGCTGGAAATTCCCATTCCCCAAAAACATATCTCTATCTATGATCCCGCCTGCGGAACCGGCGGAATGCTTACGGTTGCCAAGGAGTATCTCTATGACCGGGCCCGGACAGAAGAAGAAAAAGCCAATGTTCAGCAGCTTGTCACCCTTCATGGGCATGAATTGTCTCCGGGTAACTATGCTATTTGCAAGGCAGATATGCTGATCAAGGAAGAAGAGGCCAAGATCTTTTTTGGCAATTCCCTGATCCCGGATACCCCAAACAGTCCAGAACCAGGGGATCAATTGTCCGCATCAAAGGATACATTTGACTATATGCTGTCCAACCCCCCGTTCGGTGTGACCTGGGGTGGTAAAGACGGATATGAAAAAGAGGCCAGAAAATTTTCCGACACCCGATATTCAGCAGGCATGCCCCGGACCAATGACGGTGCTTTTCTTTTTCTCCAGACCATGCTGGCCAAGATGAAACCGGCAAAAAAAGGGGGCAGTAAAATTGCCATTGTCTTTAATGGCTCCCCCTTGAGCAATGGGGATTGCGGTTCCGGAGAAAGCGAGATCCGGCGATGGATTCTTGAAAATGACTGGCTGGAGGCCATTGTCATGCTGCCGGACCAGCTCTTTTATAACACCGGTATTTTTACTTATGTCTGGCTGCTCACCAATAAAAAGCAGAAGCCCTGTAAAAACAAGGTCATGCTCATTGATGGCCGCACTTGTTTTGAAAAGGAGCCCAAATCCTTTGGCAATAAACGCAACAGGCTGGCCCAACATCACATGGATGCTATTAAAAGCCATCACCAAAACGGGTGGGACAGTATTTATAATGATGATGCCGTAAAGATTTTCAACACTAAAGATTTTGCCTTTCACAAAGTCAAAGTGGTGTTCTGGCAGACCGATGAAAAGGATAAGCCTGCATTTGTCACAGAGCCGTATACCAAAGCACTTACCCCTGCCAATATTAAAACAGAACAGACCTTTTATGACAGTGAACTGGATTTTTCTATTTCCCTGATATCGCAAGAACAGAAAAGTCAGATTTCCTTTACCCTGAAACCAGACCAGACCTTTTCAAAGGTGTTTGAAAAAGAGATAAAAGCGGCGTTTAAAACAGAGATCAAGTCTTTGACAGCGGATCTGAAAACCGCCCCGGAAAAGAACCAGATCATCAAAAAATTTATTAAAGACCTGGACAAAACAGTGGTCTATACCCATCGGCATTATGTCGCGGATACAGAATACATTCCTTTTGGTGAAGATATTGAGGCTTTCTTGAAACGGGAAATTGAAAAGCCCATTATTCGATGGAATGACAGCCCCCAGCTTGGGTATGAGATTTTGCCCAATAAATATTTTTATAAATATGTGCCACCGAAGCCTGCGGATGAGTTGCTCAAGGAATTCTGGGAATTGGAAAAAGAGGCTGAGGATATGTTGAAGCAACTTGGGGATAATAATAATGCATAGGCCAGATAACGGGCGTAAATGGTTAGGTCGTTTGCCTCACAAATGGGAATCTAGATTTCTAAAACATAAGTTAAGGAAAATTACAGATGGTGCCCATGTTTCACCAGATATGTCAGAAAGTGCATACCCTTTTGTTTCAACCGTAGATATAAAAAATGGAAGATTTGATTTTGACAATTGCTTGAAAACATCTTTGAAAAGTTTTTTAACACTGAGCTCTCAAGGATGTCGTCCCAAAGAAGGAGATGTTCTTTTTAGCAAAGATGGAACAGTCGGAAAAACAGTGCTGATTTTCTATGATAAAGATTTTGTTGTCGCATCGTCCCTAATAATATTGACACCAAATAAATCTGAAGTATTTCCGGCTTTTTTGGATTTCATGCTAAGAAGTCATTTCGTACTGGAGCAAATAAATTCATTTGTCAAAGGATCTGCCTTAAAAAGAGTTTCCTTATTGAATATAAAAAAGGTTATTGGTGTTTTTCCTTCGATAAGAGAGCAACAACTAATTTCATCCTATCTAAAAAGAACATGCCAATTAATCGATAAAACTATTACAACCAAACAAGATCAGCTTGAAACACTGGAAGCCCTGAAAAAATCCATTATCCATAAAGCCGTGACCCAGGGACTGGATGATTCGGTTGAGATGAAGGATTCCGGGGTGGAGTGGATAGGTGAAATTCCAAGTCATTGGAAAGTTAAAATAGTAAAAAGAGATTTTACAGTAACTTTGGGCAAAATGCTTCAGTCACAGCAAAAAAATGAGTTTGAAACAGAAGAATATTATTTGCGTTCGGCAAATATTAAATGGGCTGGCGTTGATGTTTCCAAAGTAAAAAAAATGTGGTTTTCTCCATTTGAAAGAGAGAAATTAAAACTCGAGTTGGGTGACCTGCTTGTCAGTGAAGGTGGGGATGTAGGGAGAAGTTCTATTTGGAATGGGGAATTGTCAGATTGCTTTATTCAAAATGCAATTAATAGAATCCGCCCTATTTCTGGAAAAGGATCAAATCATTTTTTGTACTATTGGTTGTTTACATTAAAAACCAATGGGCACATTGATGCTGTTGTCAGTAGAATAACAATTGCACACTTAACTGCTGAAAAATTGGAAAAGTTGATCTTTTTATCTCCTCCTATAAAAGAACAAAAAAAGATCGCAACCCACCTCGATCAAAAAACCACCCAGATCGAAAAACTGAAAAAAAATATCGTAAAACAGATAGAAACACTTGAACTATATCGCAAATCCATCGTACATGAGTGTGTAACCGGAAAAAGAAGGATTACCATAGAGGATCTAAAGGAGCAGTAACTCCATGACGGGCGGGCCTGAAAAAAAGTTCCAGAACCATATCGCAGAATTTCTCAAAACGATTCACAAGTATTTACCCCTTGAATCCGAAGATATCATCGATCCGGACTGGTATTTTATTGAAGCCCATCTGCTCTCTTTTATCCGGGTCACCCAGAAAGGGACCTATGCCCGGCTTGAAGAAAATTATGGGTCTGACAGCGGGGATGAAATTTTCAGGGCCCTGAAAAAAGAGTTGAAGTCTACGCCCCTGTGGCTGATTATCCGGAACGGTCTGATGGTCCGGGGGCTTGTTTTTAATCTCTATTATCCTGCCCCTCGGTCAAAACAGAGTGAAGCTGCCAAACATTATAATGAGAACCGCATCAGTTTTAAGGAAGAGCTGGTCATTAAAAAAGGAAAACGGCCGGATATAGTTCTCTTTTTAAACGGTCTTCCCATTATTACCATTGAACTTAAGCATGAGAAAAATCAAAATGTCCATGATGCGGTAACCCAATATGCAAAAAGAGATCATAGGGATCGAATTTTTCAACTGCCTTTTCTGCATATTGCGGCGGATACGTCTGATGTGATGGTGGCAACGGATCCGTCACGGGAGCATCATTTCAGATGGCATAATATGGGGTTAAAAAATGAACCCATCACCCAAAAAACAGAATATCCGGTGGAGTTTTTATACCGGGATGTACTGTCAAAAGAATCCATCCTCCAGGCACTTTCCTTTTATCTGATTTATGTCCCCCACAAAGAGGCGGAGGCAAACAAGCCGGAACAGGCCGCCGTTACAATTTTTCCCAGGTTTCACCAGTCCAGGATGGTGGAAAACCTTGCTTTGGATCTTGAAACACAGTTTTCAGACAAGCGATCCCTGGGCAGAAAATATCTGATTCATCATTCCGCCGGATCAGGAAAAACCCTCTCCATCTGTTGGCTGGCGGACAGGCTTCACAGCCTTTACAGGGGGGGGACCAATGAAAAAGTCATTCAGGTTATCTTTATACTCACGGATCGAAAATCTCTGGATAAGAATATCAGAGAAGACATGGAGAAGCTGGCCCATTTAAAGGATGTGATGGGGTTTGCCAAAAAATCCCGGGATTTAAATTCGTTTATTCAGAAACAAAGCGCTCAAATTATTGTTACCACCCAGCAGAAATTTCACTATATCCTTGAGCAAATCCAGGCAAATGAGTCCTTAAAAAAACTCAGGGTGGCATTCCTTATTGATGAAGCCCACAGATCCCAGGAAGGCAAAACCGCCATAGCAGTAAAGCAGCCCTTCCGGAACCCGGATGTTGAAGATGCTGATCCAGATGATCCAGACAAGACCGATCCCCAGGAAGAGGTGACCAGGATTATCCGGGCCCATGACGGGAATCAGGTGTTTGTGGCCTTTACAGCTACGCCATCCCGGGCAACCCTGGCATTGTTTGGCGAACCCTTTGATACCTATACGGAAGATGAAGCCATCCAGGAAGGGTATATTCTGGATGTGGCCACCGGAATTATCTCCTATAAAACCTTATATCATCTTCATTGCCCCATGGTACCCACATCAGAAGAGGAAAAAATTTATCCGGTGGGTGTGGTGGCAAAGGCGTTGAAGAATGTGGCGTTTCAGGATGATGGGCTGATCCAGTATAAGGCAGAGGTAATGCTTAGAATTTTTGAAGAAAAGATCATCGATCTGATTGATGGAAAAGCCAAGGCTATGATCGTGGCCTCTTCCCGTATAGCCGGCCTTCGATATTTTAATATTTTCAAAGAAAAGCTGTTGGAAAGAAAAAGTGATTATAAAGTATTGTATGCGTTTTCACCTTTTGTTCATCCTGAAACCAATGCCGCTGTTACTGAGACAGGTATAAATAATCTGTATCCCAATGAAGCCATTGAGGATCGATTTGAGGGAGAGGATTACAGACTGCTGGTGGTGGCCAATAAGTTCCAGGCAGGGTTTGATCAGCCACTTCTGGCCGGTATGTTTCTGGATAAGGGGGTTGTGGACCGAAGTGCGGTCCAGACAGTTTCCCGCCTGAACCGATGCCATGAGAACAAAAATGAAGTGGTGGTGGTTGATTTTACAAACAATGCAAAAAATATTTTAAAAGCCTTTAAAAAATATCGCCGGGGCACACCGTTTGAACCGGAAGAACCTGATAAAAATGATTGTATAATGCTTTACGACAATATTCTTTCAAAAAATGTATTTGATCAGGTAGATGCAGAACTTCTTGAAGCCCTGGTTCTGGAAAAAACAGATGCCGAAATACAGCAGCAGGTGGCAGAGTTCCGTACCCGCTTTCAAAAAGAGCTAAGTGATTTTGAAGAAAGAAAAGCTTTTGTATATCTGTTGGCCAAGTTTGTAAAAGTGTATTATTTTATGACCGGTTTTTTTCAATATCCCCCACATATAATATCCTTTGTTTCTTTTGCCGAGCTTGTGGGCCCCCAATTGATTAAAAAAGGATCTGTTTCCGATTTGATGAAGCAGGTACGAAAAACAACAGTGGTTAAAGCAAATGTGGAATATGTTGAGACGGTCAGCAGTGGCGGGCCGGTTAAAATTTCGGCCAGGGGACGAAAAGGATCGCCGGTGCCTGTAAAAAAGATAACCATTCAGGATGCCATTGAGCGTATACGAAAGGAATTCACCATCTCTGAAGAAGAGGCCATTATCATCCGGGAGGTAACTGAAGAAAAAATGCAGGATGAAAAGATTTTAAATACCATTCGTATTCATAAAGAAGATGTACCTTTTATTCGGGATACATATAAAGACGAAGTGGATCGGCAGATACAGCAGGCCTATGAAGATCGGAATCGATTAGAAGCCTTATGGGACGAAAAATATACTGAGGACGGAGCCATCTTTGATATTATGGCTTATACGGTTATAGAAACTGGAATTCAGGCCGTGATGGCAGAATAATTCATGAAGAAGAAAAGATTAAAACAATTGTCCCCAGAAGAAAGACCCCGGGAAAAGCTTTTGTTAAAAGGGGCAAAGTCCCTTTTGGATAAAGAATTATTGGCCATTTTGCTGGGTAAAGGCACCCATCAGCAAGATGTTCTGGCCCTGTCAGAAAAATTGATCCCGGTGATTGATAAAAAAGGATTTCGTTTGTCAATCGAAGACCTGATTGAATTTGACGGTATCGGAAATGCCAAGGCAGCTTTAATTCTGGCTGCCATAGAATTTACCAGGAGACGGGTTAAACCTGAAGGATTTAAAATCAATGCGCCCGAAGATATTTTTCCCCATATCAAACACTATGCGGATCGAAAGCAGGAACACTTTTTATGTGCTTCAATCAATGGGGCAAATGAAGTAATGAATATCCGAGTGGTTTCCATTGGTTTGGTCAATACCACTCAGGTGCACCCAAGAGAGGTCTTTGCCGACCCAATTACAGACAGGGCATCTGCGATAATTGTTGCTCATAATCATCCTTCTGGGGATTTAGCACCCAGCAAAAATGATATTTCAGTAACACAACGGCTTGCCAACGCAGGAAACATACTAGGAATTCGATTACTTGATCATGTTATTTTTAACAAACAGACATATTATAGTTTTAAAGAAGAGAATTTAATAGAAGAATTAAAGTGATACATGAGCTGGGTTGCCTGATCATATGTTTTGGCGTCGCAAGACAGTTTGGTCCCTATCTTTCGTGGGCGCAGGCCCGATTATATGATTTGGTTGAGGAGATCTGATCCTAGTA
>JAWSVI010000041.1:0-15405 GCA_033851995.1 Desulfobacteraceae bacterium
GACTAATTTTCAAAGATCAAAAAAACTTCTGTTCAAAAAAAAACTCCCCGAAGAAACTCAAACCGTCTCTCGAGAAGACCGGCAGATAATGCATGAAAAATTGACAGATGTCAAACCTTTTTTTCATTTATTTTAAAAAAAATTTTTACTCACCTGTATTCATTTTCAATTCAAATTATACTGTTGGCTTTTATAAATCCTTGATTTTGCTATCCCAATCCTTTATTTAAAACACATTTTAACCATGCTTCGAGGCGCTTGTATTGGAAGCTATTTTTAATCGTTTCTTACAGATTTATGATACTTTAAAAGGCTATGATCCCTTGTGGGAGACGGCAAGACAATTGGTGTATCCGGGATGGTGGCAGCTTCTCTTATGTTTTCTGGCCTGCTCCCTGTTGATGATCAACCGGCTCAATGCCGTTGAAAAAAACGGGTTTGAGGGAACCCTTGTCGGCACACTTGTCATGCCTTATTTCAGCGGATTCCCAAATTTGTGTTTTGCTTATCTAATTCTCAAAACCAAGGCCAGTGGAGGTGTGGTCCTTGAAAACTGCCTGGTTAACAATTTGACCAATCTCACTATTGTTCTTGCTTTTCCTTGTCTTTTCTGGGGACTTAACCTGTTTAAGTCCAAAGAATCCCACGAGCCAACCCTGAAAATAAATCATCTTTCCTTGCTTTTAAGTATCCTGGCTTTAATTTTTTTCAGTATATCCACCTTGTTTGTCTCAAAAGATGGAACCATTGATCGTTTTGACGGCATGCTGCTGGTGGGACTTTTCTTATTCTGGCAGCTCTTTCACGTGTTTGACGTATTAAAAAACAATACCCGGAACCAAAGAAAATTAAAAAAACGAATTCTTTTTGATCTTATAATAATCGGATTCTGCGCTTGGGGAATTTTCTCCAGCATTGAAAACCTGCTTGAGTGGATTACCATAAGTGAGCAGGCAAAAATGCTGGGTCCCCACCTCGGCCTTTTAAGCGGTCTTTTGATGGTGATTCCAAATGCTTTCTTAGCTGTGTATTATGCAGCAGTAAAGCGTTCAGAAATTGCCTATTCCTCTCAGATCGGAGACTGCCATATCTGCATACCCCTTTGTATCGGATTATTTGCAATTTTTTCACCCATCATGGTCGAAGCTACATTTCAAACCCCTATTCTGATTATTATCGGAGCCTCTGCCGGACACTTCTTTTTTGCCTCGGTTATGGGAAAACTACCAAGAATTGCAGGAGCCCTGCTGGCCTGCCTTTATGCTTTCTTTTTTTACAAGGAACTAATATAGACTCCATGGCACCTGTTTTTAAAATGGAAAATACTGCAGCAAACCCGGATGTAAATCGAGATCTCTGGAAACAAAAGGCCATGGCTTTTGTTACCCGCTCCCACAGACATCTTTGGGGAAAAAATAATGAAGATCCGTTAGCCTTTTTATTTACCTGCGGTCTGAAAAACTCTTTTATAAAAAAGGGATTGCTGGGATGGAATAAATTTGGACAGAACCGGCCCAAAAAAAGCTGGGGACTACAGGAAAATAAAGTGGATGATAAGTTATTTCTTGCCCCGGGAATTGTAATTCCGTTTATTGAAAAAAAGCTGTTAAAATCCGTTTTTATCCATTCATATACTGAAACAAATGTGGGCCAAACAAAGATGCTTCAGGGAAGCATAACTCCAACAATGATTTTAGGGAAAAATAAAAAAAACATTGTTGTGATAAGAAACCTTTTAGACGGCCTGTTTCTTTTTCAGGAACTTAATGAAACCCTCTGTGTTATTATTCATCCGGACCAGAACATTCCTTTTGATGAACACCTCAAATCCAAGATATCTATAGCCTCCAAATGCTTTATTTTTTCTTCAGAAAAAAGGGAAAAACAACTGAATCACAAAGAGTTTTCCAACTTTTCAGACAATAGTTTTCACACCTATTCGTCAAAAGAAAAACTGATTGAAAATGTATTAGCTGTTTGAAACCGGTTGTTTTTTATTTCTCCAGTTTACAATAATAACGCCAGCCACAATTAATGCGATAGAAACTGCCAGGTTCCGGGTAAAGGCCTCACCCAAAAGAATCACGCCAAATAAAACCCCGGACAGGGGCATGATAAAAATAAAGGTATGAAGTGATGTTGCCCCGAATTTCTGCAGCAGGCTGTTCCAGGCAATAAACCCGAAAGATGCGGTTACAATGGACTGGTACAAAACCGCTTTAACCACAGCGGGAGTAATTGCAGTTATCATCTGGCCATCCCATAAAAAGCCTGCCAGAAAAAAGAAAGGAACACCAAATATCATCGGGTACAGCGTAATTTGAACAGCATGATATTCGGAAATAATGCTTTTAACAAATATGGAGTTGCTTCCCCACAGCAAAACAGCCAGAAACACCAGAAAATCTCCCTTTTGCAATTGGCTGCCCAACTCCTGCTTATCAAAAAGCAAAAATAAAACACCCAGAAAACCCAGTGTAATGCCGGCACCTTTCCTGAAAGAAATCTGATCACCTGGAATAAAAAAATGGGCCAGGATCAGTACGATGAACGGCAGGGTATTTGCTATCAGAACCCCATGGGAAGCAGTGGTTTTACTCAAGCCGTGATAAAAACAGGAGAGCTGGGATATAAAAATACAAAAAAGGATCACCATCTGCCTGAGCTGTTTTCGATTAAGCGCCAGGGGAATCCCTTTAAACCTTGCCCAGGCAAAAATTACCATGGCTGCAAGCGTAAAACGGATACCAGCGGAGGTAAACACACCAATACCGGTCAGGGTAAATTTAATAGCCACAGGGTTGGCCCCAAAAAGGACACAGATAAAAATCGTCAAGGCTGCGGCCCTGGCAGTCATATTTTCGTTTTGCACGGCACTCTCCAACAGTAAAAACGGCTGAACTTTTTTAAGGCTATAGCTAAGCTATATACTGAGTTTTTTAATTTTAAGTAAATAAGACAGGCCAAAACCAAAGATAACCCCTACACCCAGGTTGGTTGCCAGGGTAATGCCCAGGATCATCATAATAACAAAAAGCTCTTTTCTCTGAGAAGTGTCCTGTATGGTCAGAGCAAGTTGACTGCCGGCAAAAATCAGCAAAACGCCCAGTATGGACATGGGCAGAAGATAAATTATGGCCATGATGCCCGAACCCAGAAAAAGTACCAGCAAAATGAGTACCAGGCCGATCATGAGGTTGGATCCTGCACTCCTTGCACCGAATCTATAATGGGCTGCAAGCCCTCCTGCACCGTGACACATGGGCATGCCCCCGAAAAAGAAACTGGCAATGCAGCCAAGCCCCATGCTGATGCACAGATTTTTATAAGAGACTTTTCTGGAATCTTTACCAAAATACTGTTTTGAAAGATCTGCATTGGCCACCACAGCATTTCCCACTGTCATGGGCAGTTGGGGCAAAACAAGAATAAACAGGGCTGCCATAAACTCAGAATTCTTTGGAAGGTCAAATGGCATCCACTGAGGAAGATAAACCCCCAATGAAAGATCGGCCATTCCTTTTCCGGTTCCAAAGGCCAGGCCAAGAATCAACCCAAACCCGATCACCACAAAACCGGCAGGAAGTTTTTTATTATCCAGCAGCAGCAAGGTGAGAAACCCACCAATGATTCCAAGAAAAATCCCAATAGGGATCGGGCCAAGAGACTGCACCCGAAGATATGGCTCTGCTATCTGCCCTAAAAGCTGCAACTTGGAAGTACCGATCATCATCTTAACACCTTTGACCATGAGCAGGATGCCGGTGGATACCTGGACCCCCCGGATAACAGGTTTTGGTGTATGCCTGCCGATAAAATCAATGGCACCAGTCAGGCCTAAAACCAGCAGAATTCCCCCCATTAGAAGCGAGGCCGCCAGAATCTGGCCGGAGCTGACTGCTGTTGCAATGGAGTAGGCGCCAATGACCTTCATGGGCTGCACCGGAACAGTGACCCCATAGTATACACCAGTAAAAATATAAAACAGGCCCACAGATAAAAACAGGCCGGAGGGGTTCAGTCCATTTACCAGAATCATGCCGATTGCAATGGGAAGAATAGTTCCCAGATCTCCCAAAGATCCTGCAAATTCTCTCCGGTTAAACTGGTATTTCATGCCTGATGACACTCCCTTTTTTTCAGGTTTATGTACTTTTTATGGTGTTATAAAGCGATTGTCCGATTTTTTACCGACAGCCTTTTCCTGGTTTTTTTCCAGCCATCCGGCCCGAACCGCTTCCCTGGTATCAAATTGGGGGACATAGGGTTTGATATCAATTAAAGGGGTATTATTCAACACATCAATGCCTTTTATGCTCAGCTTTGGACCATCCCTTTTTATGAGCTGCACAATGGACAGCCCTATGGGATTTGGCCGCCTGGGCGCCCTTGTGGAAAAAAGTCCCCGTTTTTGATCATCTAAAAACGGTTTAACCATCAAGTCAAAATTTTTAGACTTATGAAAAAGGTATAATAAAATAAGATGTGAAAATCCTTCAATATCCTCAAGCCCTTTTTCATACTCACTGTCAAGAATGATGGTGCCATGAATCTCACTGGCTCCCGAAGGCTGAATGGGCATCCCCTCAAGGCTTTCAAAAGGGGTCTGGATAACGCCGATTGATTTGATTACTGCTTCCATAGCTACTGGCCTTTATTATAAATAGTGGTTTTATTTCTGCCGGACTGCTTTGATGCATACAGGGCTGAATCAGCACGGGAAATCCAGTCTGTTGCTGTTTTAATTTCCCGGCCGTTATCGTATTCGCAAACACCAAAAGACATGGTGACATTTAAAAATTCGTTTTCAATTATGTTTCCTGTTTTATCCACTTTTTCAAATGCGGTCTGCTCAATTGCTTTTCTAAGCCGCTCAATAACGGCAAATGCATTTTTGGGGTCTGTTTCGTCAAGAATTAGTAAAAATTCTTCACCCCCATATCGGCCGGCTACATCAAAAACACCTCGAAGAGATGAGGATAAGATATCACCCACTTTTTTTAAGACCATATCTCCCTGGATATGTCCATGGGTGTCATTGACCGACTTAAAAAAATCAATATCACCCATGGCGATACAGGCGTTTGCATTGGGTTTTCTTTCAAATCTTTTAATCAGGACTTCCAGCTTCTGTTTGATTTTTGCACTGTTGAAGAGCCCTGTCAGATTGTCATATTCCGCTTGTTTCTCAAACCGGGTTTTTAAAAGGATCGCGCTTAAAAAATTGCACATGATCTCCACCCCGGACACTTCATAATCCTTGATGGAAGACTCTTTTCCGTAAAAATCACCGCCAAACAGATAGGCCCCGCCAAAACTTTCCGGAAGGAACACATATCCCATGATGTCACATCCCATACCCGGCACATTGATATGGGAAATTCGCTTATTGACAAAAGCGGACACCTCATTGACATATCTGCGATCCCGGTTGTCCAGGAACAGGCGCAGCTTTCTGCCCTCTCTTAAATCCAGGCGAAGATTTTTAGGGTCCAGGGTTTTAACCACTTCAAGAATCAGTCTGTTCTCAATCACATTGGATATTTTATATAACACACTGACATCAAACATCATGGTTTTACGGATAATTTCAAGCGGGAAGTCAAAACTTTCATCCTTGCCCGCGTTGGCATCCAGGTCGGTTAGAAACTCAGATAGTTTTCCCAGGCGTTTTAAAATGGTTTGAGCATCTGATTTTTGCTTTTTCATCAAAGAATTTCCCCTATTTTTCAATCTTCGTGGGTGTTCTGCTTAGCGGGTATCCTGTGCAATGTTTCCCTCAAAATCAAAAATTATGGCCTGAATGTCAAGCTTTCCTCCTGAAAACTTTTTTGCATTATCAATAATTTTTTTTCCCACCTGGGCCAGAAGGTCCGGATGATCCGGATAGATATAAGAAAAAGCATGACGGGCTGTATTGGCACTTAATATCTGGCTTTCAAGTGTCTTGCTGCCGGTAATTTCCCTTGCCCATCCAGCCAGTTTTTTCAAGGTCAGCTCAGACTTTGCTGCATGGGTGTGCTCAAATCCCAGGGCCATTTTGACTGCTTTTCCAAAAAATACCGTATAGATAATCTTTTTTATACCAGGGGTATCGACAGCCCGATCCAGAGATGCTTTGAAAAAATCACCCGTCTGGATGAATGCTTCTTCTTTGAATGGTTTAAATTTTTCCATGGCAAAACGTTCACTTCTTCTGCCTGTGGTAAAAACCAGGGTGTCTATTTTGCCTGCTGCAGCCACATCAATACTGGATTTAATGGTAGCAATATACGCATCGTGGGACATGGGCGTGACAAGTCCCGTTGTCCCCAGAATGGAAATACCGCCCAGAATGCCCAGCCTGGCGTTCAATGTTTTTCTGGCCAGACTCTCACCCTGTGGAACAAAAACTTCCACCTTGACCAGCCTGTTTTTCAGATCAAAGTTTAACCCAACATCTTTGATTTCATTTTGGATCATTTTCCGGGGCCCTGGATTGATGGCCGGCTCTCCCACAGGCAGTTCAAGGCCCGGCTTGGTGACCTTTCCAACCCCTTTTCCGCCAATAATTCTGATTGAAAAATCATCAGCATCGCTCAGCGTGACCCTTGCCCCGATTTTCGCTTTATGGGTTATATCCGGGTCGTCCCCCGCATCTTTTATCACTATTGCTTCAAATGTGTGTTCAGATATTTTTTTTATCTGATGAATATCGATTGGTTTTATTTCTCCGGTCAAAAATGAAATCTGGACCTGCGAGGGTTGATCAGAAAAAAAAGAGAGCAGGGCGGCTTTTGCTGCAGCTGCGGCAGCAGCTCCTGTTGTAAATCCTTTTTTAAGTGTTTTGGATGACATCTGTCTTTTTCTGATCCTTATATTTTTTACAGGAGTCCACAAAATGCCGGGCGCAATCCGGGTTGCTGCCAAAATGGACATGAAGATAACTGCCAAGGGTGTTATCTTTTTGAAATCCTTTCAGGGTAATATCCTGGCCCGCCCTGGATGTTGTTCTATAAACACCAGAATGATTTTGTGTGTCTGTTTCAATGGAAGAATAATGAAATTCATGCCCCTTTAACCTGGCCCCTTTTTTCCCGATAATGGTGTCTTCTGCCAGGGTAATCTCCCTGTACCCCAAGGATCGAAGCCGCTTTGACATGGAAATTTTGAAATCAAAACACCCACTCATCTCAAAGTGCCGGGAGCTATCCATTCCTGTCAGGGAAGAACAAAGAAACATAAACCCTCCACATTCCCCGTAAATTGGCATACCATTTTTACCGGCCTGTTTAACCTGGCTCAGCAGGGTTTTCTTTTTGGATAGCTCTGCTGCATATACTTCAGGGTATCCTCCCCCAAAATATAAGCCGTCAATATTCTGCGGCAGGGTTTCATCCTCCAGGGGAGAAAATTCGATTATTTTTGCTCCGGACTGCTCAAGTATGTCCAGATTATCCTGATAATAAAAGCAGAATGCCTTATCTTTTGCCACAGCAATAACAGGCCTTTTTCCATTTTTAACAGGTATTGTTTCCAGCTGATCATCCACAGGAAAACGATGCGATTCAAGGCGGTTGATAAGGCCATCCATGTCAATATGATCCGCCACCATGGAAGACAAGGTATCCAGGACCTCTTTTTGAATTTCCATCTCCTGGGCAGTAACCAGGCCCAAGTGACGTTCGGGCATGACTATTTTATCGTTTTTTGGCATAAATCCCAGACACTTTGTTTTACAGCTCTGCTCAACCGCCTTTTTCAAATAATCATAATGACGGGGGCTTCCGGTTTTGGCAAATATAACTCCGGCCATTTTCAGATCTTTGTCAAACTCTTCAAAACCTTTGACAATGGCAGCAGCACTTCTGGCCTTTCCTTTTGCAGACACCACCAGAACGATGGGCAGGTCAAGCCATTTGGCCATCTGTGCTGTGGAACCGGCCTCAGACAAACCATCATATCCGTCAAACAACCCCATAACCCCTTCAACCACGGCAATATCTGCATTGGCTGCACTTTGCCTGAAAAGGTTATGATTATATGTCCTGGGAAGCATCCAGGAATCGAGGTTAAAACTTGTTTTGCCAGATATTTTGGAATGGTGGCCGGGATCTATAAAATCAGGGCCCACCTTAAAAGGGGCAACATTATATCCCCTGGCTGCAAGATAGGACAAAATGGCAATCGTGATGGTGGTCTTGCCTGTTCCACTTCCTGTGGCCCCTATAACAAACCCTTTGATAGCATCCTCCGACTAATACTTATTTTTGATTTGCTGCCATGATGGCAAGGGCATTCACAATACTTGCCGCAATATTGGATCCGCCTTTTCGCCCCTTGTTGGTTATAAAAGGAGACTCTATGGTCATCAATTCATCTTTGGATTCTGCTGCATTGACAAATCCTACAGGAAATCCAATTACCAGGGCAGGGGCAGCCTTTTTTTCCTTGATCAGTTCAATGAGTCTGAGCAGGGCTGTCGGGGCATTGCCCACTACATATATGCCGCCTTCAATCTGTTCACTGGCCATGTCCACGGCTGCCAGCGCCCGTGTTGTGCCATCCTCTTTTGCCTTTTTTGCCACGCTATCTTCTGCAATCAGACAACTCACTGTTCCACCAAACTCCTGGATTTCTTTTTTACGGATGCCCACCCGGGCCATATTGGTATCCGTGATAATCGCACATCCCTTTTGAATGGCCTCTATCCCAGTTCGGACCGAACCCGGTGAAAACCGGATGGAGTCGATATATTCAAAATCAGCAGATGTATGAATCATCCGCCTTACAATAAGCCATTTTTCATCATCAAACCCGTGGTTTCCGGCTTCTTCTTCTATTATTTTAAAGCTTAAATCTTCTATTTGCTGTGGTTTCATTCTATATCACCTTATTTTAAGGATATTTATCTTTCAAAAGCCATCGTCTTGAATATCATCTTTTCCAGCCCTAATGCAACTGGTTTCAACTGGTTTCAAAATAGGGACCAGGGTGATTTAATACCAAAATAATAAGGAGTTTTATGTAAAGGCAGATACCATCTGTTAAAAGGGAAAAATCCTGCTCAGACCAAAATTTTGGTCTGAGCAGGATAAGGTCATTCATTAAGCAATGAATTGAAAAACATCTGTTTTCAACGCCATGAGATTATGGGAATGCCGTGTTAAGACCTGTCTTAACACTCACATCATCCTGTCCGATTTCTACGTAAGTATCGTTTTGTGTTGTATAAGCCGGCCATTCAACCTCTGGAATGCTGGGATTGCTGTATTTGGCAAAATTAGACCAGATAGTCATGGTGGTTTCTTTCATGGCCATATCTTCGGCTCCCCATGCCATTGAAATATACACATCCGTTGCACTGCCGATCGGGTTGGTCCCAAGAAGCGAGGTGCCTGTAGTAGGGTCGAGGATCAATCCGAAAAAGTAGTTATTGATAAAGGTGGGCGGATAATTGAACAGATAAGGTATTTCTCCGCCATGGTTGCTCAAAAGACCCATTGCATTCCATCCGGTTGGTACCCGGTTAAATTTATAAACAAACAGATCTGATGTGCTGTATTCACTTCGAATCGGCATCTGCTGTTTCATCCCATAAATGATGCTCGGATAGTCCATTGCCGTGCAGCCGATCAAGAGAGGCACATCATTGGGCTGGCCATTCACCAGTGTATTGTAATAGGTATCGGGAATGCAGTAATGATCCACATTGGGCCGATAGGTCTGCCTGGGGATATTGTTATCTGTATCGGCCTGGATAATAGCTGTCCATGGCAGTGCGCGGGCTTCTTCAAGGGTTGTTACTCCATTGCGTTCAAAAACAGCTTCCCCGATGGCTTCTGCTGTTTGAATGGAAGATTCAATGGTATCACTGGGTGATACCGGACCAATTCCAGCCATGATAATCGCTTTGTGGAACAATCCTTTGGCCAGAGGGGACATCATTAATGATGCAGATTTAGCCCCGCCGCCGGACTGGCCGAATATGGTAACATTATCCGGGTTTCCGCCAAAAGACCGGATATTTCTATTGATCCATTTTAACGCTGCAGTCAAATCCATCTGACCATAGTTGCCGGACCCGCCATATTCAGTCTCTTCGGCAAGGTTTGGATGGGCCAGGTATCCAAACGGCCCTAGTCTATGAACAACTGTCACAAGGATAACATCTTTGGTCGTCAAGGCATCAATGTTATTATAGCCTTTTGTATTGCCGGTTAAAATGGTGAAGGAGCCACCATGGAACCAGACCATGACCGGAAGATTTTCAGCATTTTTGGGTGCAGTAACATTCAAATACAGGCAGTTTTCGCTCATACCGCCTTCTCCGTACTGTTCCATATCCATTGACTGGGCTGCCTGATCACCCCAGGCAATTGCATCCCGGACACCGTGCCATTTTCTGGCTTTATGGGGCGGTCTCCAACGCAGATCTCCTATTGGCGGAAGGGCATAAGGAATCCCTAAAAATTGCCAGGTTGTTTCATTTGCTTCAAAGCCTCTGAGATATCCTTTACGGGTTCGGACAATTTTCCGTTCGCTAGTGGCCCGTTGAAAATACTCCAGTGCTGCCAGGCTTTTTCTCAACGTCCGGTCCCTGGGATCAAGATCCTTGAATACACCTGCTGTATTTAAATCTGCCATCAATGACTGAATCATGGCATCTGAGGCAAATGCTGCTGTTGTCTGGTCAAAGTCAATGGCATTGCTGTATTCGGACACTATACGGGAGGTTTTGCGGGTAATCTGAATCCCGTTATTCAAATCGCCATCCCGGTCAAGTGTCTGTAAAAAAGCCAGAATATTATTAACGCGTGGGTCTTCAGCCCCTTCTGCATCTTCAATAAGATCCAGAGGGGTTATAACTTTTTTGCCCATCACAGATCCCAATACCAGGTCGCCAATCGAAAATGTGACGGCTTTATTTTTTTTGTATTTAAATCTGCCAAAATGATTGGTAATGCCGGAGCAGTTGTCTGTTTTATACGACAGTCCGGATACACGGCTTCCAATGAAATAGCCAAATTGAGAGCACCCTCTTTTTTTAAACTTTTTGTGGTCGCAATATTTGCCCATCCCTGCATATCCGGTCTGAGCACTCAAGAAAAATATAAATATTACAATTAAGAGTCTTTGAATCATGTGTCACCTTTCAATTACTTAGAGTAAGATTAGGGTATATTGTCCCACTGAACAAAATCGTTAAAAAGTATAGATATCCGGTGGTAATCTGATGGCCAGCCCGGAATATTGATCACCTGCATCATTCCATTGCCGCCTCTGGGAGTCAGAGCGATGCGAACACCTTCTGTGGGGATAAACAGATCAACTCCGGTCATAAACGGCTGTTGATGAAAGTAATCAATGGGCTCATCAATATAACTGAGCATATCAGCGTTTTCATCAAATGCGTAAATGACATTTGTACGATTGGCGAATTCTCCTGTGGCCTCATTGATCACATTGACGCCGTTGATGGCAAGAATATCGCTTTCCAGGGGGCGTTCCCCCCAGAACTCCTTGTCACGGGACATGATCAGGTTAACCTGAGCGGGATCAGTATCCACATTGGCGCCAATGCCTTCCCCAACAGGAGACGTCTGCAGCCTTACAAAATAATCACTTCTCACAAAAGGTTCTTTATAATAATGATGATCCTGACCTTCCCGCACAATAACAAACTCAAACCGTTCTCCGGCTACGGCCCTGAAAGGCCCCCAGTTTCCATCCGGTCCGATTTCATATACTGCACGCGGCCGTTTGTGAATTCGTTTTCCTGTGCGGCTCCACACTTTGTATATTTTCAGGATAGCGCCATCAACACCAACATTTTCCGGAAACAGGCAGGCCCGTCCTGCAATCTCAATCATGCCTCTTCGCTTAAGGACAATCATCGTGGTCTTGGGTGTTTTGCCGGTAAAAAAGTTGTACATTTCATAAAAGGATTCAGCAGATGTTGCTGCTTCAACATGGGTCTGGTTTTCAAGGGTCACGTTTTGTCCGCCCATGATGATACCGCCTCTTCCGATCCCCGCCCATAGCGCCAGGGTGTCAACTCCGCCGGGCGGTCCTTCAACTTCCGGGAGGCCGTCTATATTGATATAATGAGCCACCCGTGCTGCCCTCAACGGAGAGGACTTCAGGTAGTACTGTGAAACATAGGTGCCCATGGAATGTCCCATCAGATCAACCTGGCCTTTACCCGTGGATTCAAGAACCTGGGAAATCAGTGCATCTAAATTGGCATGAATTTCAGCGATATTCGCAAGGCGTTGACCTGAATCATACTCCAGGACATGCAGGTGGCTTTTGGGATACCCGTTGCTCATAAACCGCATGGCCTGGGACTCAAACTGGGCAGCCGACCCGGCCCCGCCATGAACAAAAATAATCGGGTTGTGCTCAAATTTTTTGTGACGGTGTTTGGCCGAAACCGGTGCCGCTATTAACAAGAAAATCATCAGAATGATACAAATTGCTGCTACCTGATATGAATATTTGACTGTTTTTTTCATTCTCCCCCCTTTTAATTTTTCAATGTTGTTCATCATTCGCGAATAAAAGATACTTCAGACAATCCGGTTTCAACCACGGGAAACTCTTTCAGCCTGAGATAGGCATCATTCTCTGATGTATATGTCGGCCAGAGATAATCATCTGTACCGGGATATCCGGTTTTGGCAAAATTGGTCCACATGGTCATGGTTGTGTCTGCCACCTGCTCATCTATTTCATTAAAATTCATTGAGGCGAAAATATCGTCTGTGTCTCCAAGAGATCCACTGAGGCCGTCACCGTCTAAATCCCCAACAATCAGACTGCTTCCGGTTGCCGGATCAAGAACCAGTCCCAGCTGGAAATGAACAACAGCACTTTGCGGAAAATTAAAAACATATGTCAACTCACAGCCGTGATACGACAGCACGCCCTGATTCTGCCATCCTGAAGGGGCATGGTCGAACAGGCATGCATAAATATCAGCGGATTTGTAATCACTCATCCATGGCAGGACATTTTTGATGGTGCCGATGGGATCCGGTGTATCATTGGTGTTGATGGAAATCATAAACGGTACATCATTGTTCTGACCTGTTTCGTAGCTTTCCCTTTCTGTGAAGGGCAGATAAATTCCGTCTACATTGGTGTAAGGAACAACTGTAGCTGAAGCTGCGGCAACAATATGTGTCCAGGGTTTGGCCCTCAATTCTTCAAGGGTTTGTGTTCCCATTGCAGTGGATAACGCTGTACCATACGCTTCTGCATTTGCCAGACTCCGGGTATCCGGATAAAGCGTTCCGCTTTGGCTGATTGCTTTATGAAACAGGCCTTTGGCCATTGGAGATGCCATCAGGGACAGTGTTTTCCTGCCGCCGCCGGATTCGCCGAAAATTGTTACATTACCGGGATTGCCGCCAAACCGTTTAATATTTCTTTTAACCCACTGCAGGGCAGCAATGAGATCCATCTGACCATAATTTCCTGATCCGGCACCAGACTCCTGGCTCAAAAGCGGGTGGGCCATATATCCGAATGGTCCGAGGCGGTGGTTGACTGTTACCAGCACCACATCTTTGTTGGTAAGCCCATCCGGGTTGTTAAATGCCTTGGTGTTGCTGGTCAGTGCTGTAAACCCGCCACCATGGAACCAGACCATTACCGGGAGGTTCCTGGCTTTTTTAGGTGTTGTCACATTGAGATACAGGCAGTCCTCACTCATCCCGCCTTCGCCAAATTGCTGGAGATATGGATTTTGAGCAGCCTGATCGCTCCAGGCAATTGCATCCCGGACACCCCACCATCTTTTGGCTTTCTGGGGTGGACTCCACCGCAAATCACCCAACGGCGGCTGGGCATAGGGTATTCCTAAAAACTGCCAGGTGGTATTGGTTGCCTCAAACCCTCTGACAAACCCTTTACGGGTGCGGACAATTTTCCGGTCACTTATAGCCCGTTGAAAGTATTCCAATGCATCCGGGCTTTTTCTCAGGGTCCGGTCCCTGGGATCATTGTCTGTAAATACGCCTGCCGTGTTCAGCTCGTCCATTAAAGCTGCTATATTGGTATCAGATGCAAAATTCAGCGTGGTTTGATCAAAGGAGATCAAGCCGGCGTAGTTACTGACAATATCTGCAATCTCTGTGGTAACCTGAATGCCGTCATTCAGATCACCATTTTGATCCAGTGTCTGTAAGAAAACCAGCATATTATTAACCCGAGAATCTTCAAGTCCCTCTGCATCTTCAAACAGATCCAGTGCTGTTATAATGGTTTTACCCGTTGTTGTACCCAATACCAGATCACCAATTGAAAAAGAAACATTACTATTTTTCGTATATTTGAATTTGCCATAGCAATTGGTCTGGCCGGAGAATCGTTCTCCTTTGTATGTCAGGCCGGATACCCGACTACCAACAAAATAGCCATGTCGCGCACAACATTTTTTCTTAATTTTTTTGTGGCTGCAATGCTTATCCATCCCGGAAAATACAGGCTGAGCAGATAATAAAAAAACAATCAGTAAAACGACCATTCGAAAAATCATTTGTCCTCCTTTGTGTAGGTTTCAAAGGTGTGCAATCATGCGTATTTTTAGTGTCATGACCTTCAGCGTTTCGGCATCAAACCGGTACAGACCACTGGCTGGTGAAGGAAATATGATCCAACTAACTATATGATCAGGCCGCTTTGTTCTGGGCCTTGTTGTCTATGTGAGCGACTCAATCTGATGCATAAGATGTTCACGCATTCGAAGTTCCCCCAGATTGGGGTCCTTTTTATGGAAGGCATCCATGATGAGTCGATGCTCTTCTATTGAGGCTTTAAAACGGTTAGGTTGGTATAATTGCTTTTTACGGTATAAAGATATTTTCTGGAAAAGTTCGTAATATATTTTGTTAAGGACATCGTTACCGGCTATCTGCTGGACGGTTTTATGAAATATCCAGTTTGCCTTCAGATATTTTTCAGGGTTATTTGCGGTGTAGTGTGTTTCAAGGTCTGTATGAAGTCTTTCTAATTTCTGAAGATTTTCCGGGGTCATGTTCTGGATGGCCAGACGGATACACATGCCTTCAAGCCCGCTCATTACTTCATACATCTGCTGAATTTCTTCTTTGGTATGGATTGTAACATGCGCCCCTTTGAAAGGGGTGATGGTAATGAATCCTTCTTTTTCT
This sequence comes from Desulfobacteraceae bacterium, assembly GCA_033851995.1. GTDB lineage: Bacteria > Desulfobacterota > Desulfobacteria > Desulfobacterales > Desulfobacteraceae > Desulfobacula. The sequence continues at coordinate 15,159 of JAWSVI010000041.1, forward strand.
AAGTATCGAAAGGCTTCGCGTACTGCATTCCTGCTGATCTGCATAGCTTCGGCAATCTCTTTTTCAAGCAGGCGAGCTCCACTCTCCAATTTGCCTGAGCAGATAGCACCTCGAATTTGTTCAATAACCCGTTCAACAATGGGAATTTTTTTTTCAGTCTTAAAAATTGACTCCACAATATCCCTTTCGATAACTGGTAAAAAAAGCAATCTGTCATTTTGACAGATTTGAATTGTAGATTGTCGAC
>JAWSVI010000042.1:0-26192 GCA_033851995.1 Desulfobacteraceae bacterium
GAAGCCGCTTAACTTAAAGTTATGCATTAAGGAGACAGAATGTCACGTGAATTATTAATTAAAAAAATCGCCTTAGTTCAAGAACGAATGAAACTTAAGCTTGATGAAATTCGTGAAACTCATCAACACAAAGGGAACAAGGGTGCAAATGTTGAGCAAATTATTCGTGATTTCCTGAAAGTTTATTTCCCTGCAGATAACAGAATTGGCCATGGCGAAATAATAGATAGCGATGGTGGAGTCTCAACTCAATTAGATGCAATCATTACCAATGAATACCACCCTCTAATCAACGATCTATCACAACCTAGCCTTTATTTCATTGAAGGTGTTGCATGTGCTGGTGAAATTAAAAGTATATTGAATAGTCAGGACTTGGATACAATTTTAAAAAATTGCCTTAACTATAAAAATTTGAACCTAAATTTATCGAGAAGCATGATGATTCATTCAAACAAATCTGATACGAAGAGGTTCATCGAAAAAAGGCCATTTTTTTTATTTGCATTTGAATCCCAAATCACACTTGATACAGTATCTGAAAAAATATCGAATTTCAATAAAGAGAACTGTCCGCAAATCTGGCAGCAAATTGATGCAGTATTCCTCCTTGATCGTGGTTCAGTAGTAAATTTCGGTGATGGGAAAGGAACATTTCAATTTAGGACTTTAAAAGGAATATCTCTTCCTGGATATCACTTGACTCCCCTTGAAAATGAACCCAATTTACTTTTCAGTTTTATAACATGGATTTCAGCTATTATTCCAAGATTTACACAGTATGATAATATTCTTGTAAACTACTTGATGAAAGGGCAAATGAGCTGAATGCATAACCCTTCGTTGCAGCAGACCGCTTGGGGCGGCGTTCCTTGCCCCAGAGCCCTCCTTGCAGTCGGCGGCCCCTGAACTCAACCGTTATGAATTGGGAGAAAAATGATGGGTAAAATAAATTTTGAAATAGAAATAGTAATTTTCAAAGGAAAAGGATGCGACCACCATCGCATAGGTGAAACGTACCGGTATCCTGAGGAGATTGGAAATCTATGTCCGTGGTTATTGGACAGCATCAATCCTATGATTCGGGTTTTACAATTTGGCGGAACTTTACCTTGGAAATATAAAGGTACCGAGTATGAAAAAATATTAGATACAGACGGAATCACAACTGAATTTGTCCGTTGTCCTGATCCAACTGATGCGGGCGTGGTTGCAAAAATTACCAGAAAAAAGCTAATCGAACCTAAACCGGTGGGATGGTCATGATCGTTAATGGGTAAAGCTGCCTATACCGATACCGCCGTTGTCGGCTGTATTTTGCTGGCCCTGGTTCAAACAGAAGGTGTATACAACATGCTGGCGCCAATCTGAGGCTTGACTGGTGAATCGGCATTGGTTTGAAGACGATTCGTGTTTGGAAAAAATTAAATTGTCTGCGAACAATTGGCAGACAGCGAAGTTATGATATTTTCAGGAGAATTTGAACAATGGATGTAGTTACATGGAGAAAAGAAAATCAGGTGGCTGTTGTGGAAATGTGCAATGGCGCCAACCGGCAGAATATTGTCTTTGCTGAGGCCCTGGCCCAGTGCCTGGATCAGGTGGAAGAAGACAGCGAGATCCAGTCCGTAATCCTCACCTCAACAGATGAGAAAAATTTTTCCCAGGGAATTGATGTGGAGTGGATGAGCGAAAAAATGAACGCACAGGACAATGAGGCCATTATCTCATTCATGTACGCGATGAACGAAAATTTTAAACGCCTTCTTTTTTTTCCGGTACCAGTGATTGCTGCTATCAACGGTCATGCGTTTGGTAACGGAGCCATTATTACCTGTGCTTGTGATTTCAGATTTATGAGAAAGGACAAAGGATTTTTTTGCTTCCCGGAAGTGAACATCGGCATTCCTTTTCTTCCCGGTATGCTTGCTTTTTCACGTAAAGCTATTCCGGAGCCCCTGTTCAACTACCTGTTGCTGGCCGGACACCGGGCCACGGCACCAGAACTTGAGGCAGGCGGCGCTATTGTCAAGGCCTGTGCAGATCAGGAGGAACTTATGAAAGAGGCCCTGAGTTTTGCCGAGAGTTTCGCAAAAAAACGGGGCATATTTCGGGAGTTGAAAAAACGTAAACATAAAGAGCTGGTCCAGGTGATGGAGGAGCAAGACCCTGAATTCATTGATGCTGTGAATCTTTTTGTGGCTGATTGATTCTTATCGGTTCGTGTATGAAAGAGCAGGGCACTCCTCAGACATTTTTAATAGATGTCGACGGGGTGTTGGTATTGTTTATGTTGAGTTGATCCTCCCCCAAAAAAACTGTAACCAAGGTTAAGCTATTTTTTTAAAGATAGTCAAACAAGTCAAATGCACCGGGCGAGCCGGTGATTTTGAAGCGTTCTACAAAAAATAAAGTCTGGAGTATAAAAAAATATGACTGAAGCAGCAAAAGCATTTGAGCGATCAATAAATGATGCTCAAGAATTATTAGAAAGATTTGATGATGAAAATTCTCAGCCCTCTGATAGAAGTTCAGAAAGTCTTAAAAGAGCTGGTATGGTCTTAGCTTTGGGTGCATGGGAAACATATGTAAAAGACAGAATAAAGGAAGAATTCGAAGTATATTTAAAAGTTCTCGAAGGAAGTCCTGTAGGGCGTTTTGTCCAAAAGAAATTGGAAATAGACCTTAAACGTTTTTACAATCCAAATAGCAACAAGACGAAACAGTTATTCAAAGACTATTTTGAAGTGGATGTTACTGACGGATGGGCCTGGAATAACTATGATATTCCACTTGCAAAAAAAACACTTAATGCCATTGTCTCTAAACGCGGCGACGCAGCTCATCAAGCGAACACTTCATCCACTCCCAGTTGCACTCCACATATAGTTAAAAGGGACGAACTTGAGAAAAGTATTCGCTTTTTAAAAGGACTCGTTGAAGCTACAGATAAAATTAAAATGGTAAAATGAGTTATAACCGTTCAACTCAGTGGTTCGCAGGCCCCCCCCTGTACACTCGTTGCACCTCGATTCAACATCGACGTTCCATGAGGATGAATGGATAAAACAATGAATTGATATATAAAATTTTTGATATGTTCAGAGCTATAGATAAAGAATGTGGTGAAGAAATAATCATCCTGGATGAAAAATGGCATCAAGGAACTATAGACAAACTTCGCCTGAAAGGCAGATCAAAGATTCTTAATTGTCCCGAATGCCAAAAACCTTTAACTGTAAAAGCCGGGGATCAAAAACGATGGCATTTTGCACATCAAGATTTGGATGATTGCCCTCTTCGAAATGAGTCGGCTATGATCCTTCAAGCCAGAAGCCTTTTATATAAATGGCTACAGAGCAAGTTTTCTGACAAAGTAACTATTGAAAAGAAAATTGAGGAGTGTTTATTCCCGCGTCCTGTCGATTGTTACGTTCAATTGGATAATGGAGCAAGAATTGTTTACTGGATTTTAGAAGCGGGTATTAGAAATAGATCTGAATTGCTGTGGAGTATTAGTGAATCCAACATTCAAGTCCACTGGGTATTTTTACGCCGAATGTTGAAAAAAGATGAGAAGCGCACAGATGAATTCTATTTCTCTCCAACAGAAAGGGACTTTTTTAATCAATCAGATTATATGAACGTTTATAATGGCCCTTCTCTTCATTACTTAAATATAGAAACTTCCGAGTTGAAGACTCTTAGGGGCCTTTATTTGGTACATTCTCCGCAGAAATATAAATGTAAAAAAGCGCTAAATGGTCCATTGGACGAAATCCTAATTTCACCTAAAACTGGAGAATTCGTCTACCTGGGTGAATATGAAAAATTACAGGAATATCGCAAAAGTCAAACCCTCAGGCAGTTAAAAATGAAAACATCTATCAAATCGAAAGAGGATTTCTCTTTTATGGAGAGCGAGACAGGATTCTCTGAGGGATCTAAAGAAGAGCTAATCCCAATAAAACGAAAATCTACCACTCCACGGTTTCAAGAAGTGAACGTCCTCAATGAACCAGTGCCTTGTGAAATTTGCGGTAAAATAACAAAAGAATGGTCCTCTTTTAACTGCGGAACAAGAACATGTGAATGTAGAGAATGTGTACAAAAAAAGTCGAAGGATAAAAGGGAGTTCTAATTATACCAACAAACCAAATGAAGACGGATAAACCGCTTATTTGGCAACGTTCTCGGCGGCTGAACGCAGTCATGACATTTCATGAAACTGGTAACTTAAAAAAATATAGAAAAAGGACTCCGAATGAAATCTAATAATTCATACAGCATAGCAATCACTATTGCAGTCTCAATAATTTCGATTGTTGTTATAGGTATGATTTTCTACGAAAATTATATCTCAGATATAGGAGCTGGAATATATCTCGAAGATGGCAAACTCAGTGATGCTCAAAAAGAGTCAATCAAAATTACTTTAGATTTGCTGAAGACTTTGATGACTTGGGTAATCGGTGTAATCGGTGCTACTGCTTTTTTTCTTAAGTTGAATGCTGAGGGTGCTTTATCAATAAGGCCTATAGATTTAATGATTTCCTTTGCAATTATTATTCTTTCTACAGTTTCTTTATATTTAGGACACCTTACTGTTGAAAAAATTGCAATTCTTCTTTCACTTGACCAATACCCTATTGATAATGAAAAAGTTCGTCAAATTGGGCGGTTTCAATACCTAACAGGATTATCGTCTGTGGCCCTGTTTGGGCTTCACGTATTTCAATTTTTTTGGGCGAGATTAATATTTCCCCAAAAGAATGGTAATTTAAAGGAGGAGGTTTAATGGGAAAAATAAAACAACGTTTTTTATTCTTAATCTTAATTTTTTCTTTAGGTTTAGTTAACTGTTTGCCTTCGAATTCGATAGGTGCAACACTTTTTTTAGACCCTGGCAATTCAGGTTTCAAAAATAAAAAAATTTATGATAATTGGGAATTTCTTGGATTAATAGGAGACTATATTTCTTTACCGGATGGTGATTATAATCTGATATTTAATATTCCAAGAAGCTATAAATTATATACGAAAATCTCAATTAAAGGTGACGAAGTCAAAGTTATAGAACACAAAAGTCGTCCTGAATATGGAGTCACAACATACAAGGTTGACTGGCCCAAGCCTTTAGCAAAGCGGCATGCTAAACTCAAAGGAGTCGTTTCATTGACTTTTTCCCCAGTAAAGTTTGGTAGGAAAACAGGAGTTTCGCCTATGATAAGCGCTTGTATGGCTGGATGCACCAAGAGAAAAGTTATTCTTAGAGTTAGCTCAAAGCCCGAAGATGCAGAAATCTGGATTGATGACGAAAAACAAAAATTTACAACAAACACAACACTTAGTCTTCCTTATTGTACTTATGAAAAAACAAAAAGGTTGGTTTTAAGAATACCTCAACGGGTAAATTATATTTATGACATTAAATTGAGCCCAAATAAGAAAATTGAAGTAATTTGTGAATTAAAAAAACCATCTGAATAATCTAAATAGATTCCAACATAGCAAAGAGTTGTCACTAGCAATAATCTGTCATGAATGAAATTATTGACAATTCTGATAATGCACGATAGAGCCCTCAAGCATTATGGAGACAAGAATTTTAACATTTTTTATCATGGTTTTTATGTTCAAATTGAATTCTCGACTAACACTTGACTTCCAACAATGTTCTTGCAACGGATCGCAAAAAGCCGCAACCGCTGAAGAACAGCGATGAAAATGTATTTGTTTTGTTCATGTCCCAAATAAATACTTGACCCTTGTCCGATAATTGTATCATAGATTCAGAATTATGAGTGAATACCAATATTACGAATTTCTTGCAATCGACCGTCCGTTAACAGCGGAAGAAACAGATACCCTGCGTGAACTTTCAACAAGGGCCGAAATCACACCTGTTAGTTTTAAAAATCATTATAATTGGGGGGATTTTAAAGGGGATCCGGAAAGGCTTATGCAGCAGTATTTTGATACCCATGTCTATGTAGCCAATTGGATGACTGCCGTTTTTATGGTTCGCTTACCCATAGAAGTTCTATCCCCAAAAATTACCAAAGCAATGGAAGTGACCTATATGCTTGATATCAAAGCTACTCAAACCCATTGGATCATCACCTGGTGCCTGGAGGAATCGGAGAACTATGATCGTTTCGGAATGGAAAGCGGCAGTGGATGGATGGTACGCTTGGCTCCGCTAAGGGAAGAATTGCTGCGAGGGGATCTCAGAAGTCTATACATCGGTTGGCTGGCATCTGTGACGCGGAGGGAATCAGACGAGCATGAAAAAGAACCGTTATCAATAACCGGGCTGGGGAATTTGACATCACCCCAACAGGCTCTGGCAGAATTTTTAGAGATTGATGCTGACTTATTGGAAGGGGCTGGTATTGACAGCCCAGCCGCTCTGACAGATGAAATTTCCGAAGATGAAATTGGCGTTTGGATTGATGAGTTACCTGTAAATGAAATAAGATCCGTCATGAAACAACTCATAAAGGGCAACGGTTTACAAGCTGAAAGGAATTTGAAAAACAAGTTTACGGCATGGTATAAAAGCTTACAAGGAGAAAAAGCCGAAGCACCGCGACGTAGTGTGAAAAAACTTTGGGAGAATGCAAAAAAGGCGGAGGAGACACGCCTTGAGCGGGAAAAGCACGACCGAATGATTCAAGAAGCCAAACGGCATGAAGAAAGAGAAGCATACCTGAAGCACTTGGCAAAAGATTTCTCTAAAATATGGAGATCGATTCAGCAGACCGTGAAGCGGGGGTCAGGCCTTGCTTATGATGAAGTCTGCCGTTCCATTGTTGATATCTCTGAAGCTCATGCACGTTTCGGGAACCGAAAGCGATTCGAGCAGGAATTGAAGAAATTCATGTCCGACCATATGCGACGCCGGGCATTGATTCAACGTCTTGCAAAAGCCGGTATTTGGAAAGAACAATAATAGGAAATTGTGGCGACACTGTCCCCACTTTTAAAAATAAAAAACACTACAAAAATGATTCATCATGTTATAACCTTGATCAAGACTAAAACTATAAATAACGGGTTAACTGATTGATGTACAAATTTGATGACTCAATAAATAACGGCCTTATCCTTAAAGAGGATGAGGCAATCTATAATGCAAGATGTTCGGCTGAAAAACAAACTCACGGCCATAATTATCGACTGATTGATTTATTTTCAGGCGCTGGAGGAATGTCACTGGGGTTTTCAAAAGAATTCGGCCACCCGTTTAAATCCGTTTGGGCCAATGATTTTAATGAATTTTGCGTCAATACATATAATGAAAACTTCGGTCCTCATTGTGTTCATGGGGATATTGTCGATATTTTAGAAAACAATAATATTGAAATCCCACAAGCTGATGTTGTGATAGGCGGTCCACCATGTCAAGGATTCAGCCTTTTGAATAAAAATAGGGATAACGATCCAAGGAAAAAACTATGGAAACCTTTCTTGAATGTTGTTGCTCGGAGTGGGGCTGTAATCTTTGTCATGGAAAATGTCCCCCAACTTCTTGGAACATTGGAGCATTCCGAAATAGTTGATACGGCAAAGTCTCTCGGGTTTAAAGTATGGCAAGATAAATTGCTGGCCGCCGATTACGGCGTTCCTCAAACAAGGACCAGAGCATTTATTATCGGGTGTCGATTTGCTGAACCATCTATTTTGTTTCCTCCTCGGAAAACCCACTTCAAGGATCTTGGCACACCGGAACAAATGGATTTAAATTTTGATAGAAACGAATATCTTCCAAATCCTAAAAAATGGAGAACAGTTAGAGATGCTGTGGAAGATCTACCGCCCCCCAAAGGAACTCAAATCAGAAATATAGATCCCCCTCTTGATCTTCATTTTGGAAGAAATCCAACTGAGCTTAGTAAGAAACGATATCGGGTTATTCCCAAAGAAGGAATGAATCGTTTTGATTTGCAGAAAAAGGCACCTGAACTTACGCCGAATTGTTGGATAAAAAAGAAAACAGGCGGTACGGACTTATTCGGTAGATTATGGTGGGACAGGCCATCGGTTACAATCAGGACTGAATTTTTCAAACCGGAAAAGGGTAGATATCTTCACCCAGTGCAACATAGACCGATCACACATAGAGAGGCGGCAAGATTTCAAAGTTTTCCGGATTCATTTAAATTTACAGGATCAAAGATAGAAATAGCCAAGCAGATTGGGAACGCTGTTCCGCCGTTATTGGCCGCCAGGGTTGCAGATGTTGTCAGGGTATTACTTGATCGGAATTATAATAAATGGATGTCTTCTCAAGAGGTAAACGAAGCCAAATTATGTCGCGCATAAGCGGCAAGGATACTAAGCCTGAAATACTTGTACGTTCTCTTTTGCACCGAATGGGTTACCGTTTCAGGCTGCATAAAAAAGAATTGCCCGGCAAACCTGATATAACTCTCCCCAAACACAAAAAAGTAATATTTGTTCATGGATGCTTCTGGCATGGGCATGAAAACTGTTCACGGTCCAAAAGACCCAGTACCAATGTAGTGTTCTGGGACAAAAAGATTGATGGAAATATTGAAAGAGACAAAAAAAATATTCGAAATTTAGAAAACTTAGGGTGGAAAACGTTGACGCTTTGGACCTGCGAGATAATAAATCAAGATCTATTGAAGCACAGACTGATCTCTTTTATGGAAACAAGTTAGAACAGGACTGACAGATGAAAACTGAAAAAATTCGAAAAAAACTTCAAGAGTTGTTAATCAATTTTGAAGAAGAACTGGCATCTGATAATTTACGCAAAAAAGTTCTTGCCTTAATTCCATGCTTCAATCATCTACGAGATTTGGGTAAATCCCTAATTCCTGCCGATGTTGCAAGGAGTGCGCGAGACAGAATTTTACATTACTTTTTAAAATATCCACGCGTCATCATCAACGGAGATGAGCTTCTTGTCGTTTCAGGCATCCAAGAATATGCTCGACGGGTGCGAGAATTAAAAATACAATTTGGTTGGTCCATTGTCAGTGGTGTCACTGCAAAAGAAATGTATGCTGAAAATGAGTTTCCATTGAAAAACATCAACCCTGAATCTATGGGGCCTTCAGATTACATCCTTGTTTCAAAGAGACAGGACAGGGATGCCGCTTTTCGGTGGCAGCTTGCAAATGATATCAGAAAAGAAAACATAGGTGTCCGTGATAAGCTGCTGAAATATTTTAGAGCAAATGTTGGAAAACAAATTACCGGGGAAGAACTGAAATATCTGGCAAAAAACAGGTCTGAATGGGGCCGAAGAGTGAGGGAACTACGCACTGAATTCGGATGGCCGATTGTTACAAGGAATAGTGGCCGCCCGGACTTGGATGTAGGCGTTTATCTTCTTGAAGCGGATCGACAAAGTCCTGAGCATGATAGACAAATAAAGGATGTTGTTAAAAGAGAAGTTTTAAGGCGTGATGAGTATAAATGTACGAAATGCAATTGGTCACATGAAGAATGGAACAGATCCGACCCAAGACATTTGGAACTCCATCATGCAAAACCCCATGCCGAAGGTGGTGAGAATACAGAGGAGAACCTGATCACATTATGTACTGTTTGTCATGATGATGTCCATCGCAATTAATACGGATATTGCATTTGTTTGATTTTCAACATGCTATCGGCAAAGTCTGCAATATTTAATAACAGTTTTACTTTGCCATAATTACCCTAAGGATGAAATTATGCTTGTTTCAAAGCCCACAGCACATGCAGCAGGAATTAAAATTTATGGTGATTATTTAGACCTTAACAGCCTTTACGAAACAATTCATTATTTGGTGGACGGGGCACCGCTTAGTGGCGGTGAAAAAGGATTAGGAGATTTCGTTTTAGGTCTGGCGTATGAAATAAGACATGCTCTACAAGGTGACAGAGAATTAAAAAAATTCGGGCATGATGATTATGACAGCGTTAAATATAGGGGGTTTCAATCTTTATGGCCGCATATTCTTCCTCAAGTCGGCCTATTGAGATGGTCTGCTTCATTTCACCCGACAAATAGAACTCATCAGTCAAATTTGTTTCGGTTGGAGGAATGTATTCGAGAGGCCTTGTTCTCTATAGACCCCGTTGTTGGAGAAGAAGTATTCGATTGGCTGTCGCGTTTTTCAGGATGGTCAGATTACTATTCACAATTTTTAGATAATTGTGCTTTATTATATGTTACAAGCGCAAAAACAAAAAAGACCAGATTCAATAAACTCCCCGAAATTTTGTATATGATGATTCCGTGGGGACCAGCATATCTCAATTATGCAAAACACCTCGAAAGTATAGCGAAAGAAAAAAATTGTAGTCCACATGAACTGACCGATCTCAAAGAATGGCCGGAATTCAGATGGTAATTGTAACCGGTTAAATCGATAAAGGACAATTTCAAACAATCAAATGAACCGGGCAAGCCGGTTATTTGAGTCGTTGTCGCCTCCCTGATTTTCTTACTGGCGATCGTTCACACGTTCTTAACCGGAAAATTTATGGCCATTTCCCATCAATGGCAGCACAAGCAAGAGAGCAAAATCAAAGGCGGTTCGTCAGATTGCGATTCTGTGCATCACGGGGCTGAGCTGTTTCATTTTTTAGGGGAAGTGGAAGTTGTATTCGGCATCTGGACCGGAGCTCTATCATGATTCTTTTATTTTTACGGCTATGATAAATACTTTTTTAACCGGTAATGGTCGGTTGTGCAAAAGTCTCAGGAGGTATGTATGAATAAACGGTACGATTTTTCAGACCACACAGATATTTCAATTGTTTTATCCGGCGAGGCAGGTCAGGGGATTAAGACAGTGGAATCAGTGCTTACCCGGATTTTGAAGGATCAGGGTTTAAATGTTTTCTCATGCAAGGAATATATGTCCAGAGTTCGGGGGGGACTAAATTCCACCCTCATTCGAATATCGCCCGGTAAAGTTGATGCGTGGATTGATCGAATCGATTTTCTGCTGCCTCTCTGCCCCGATCTTTCACGCCTTGATCACCGTCTCAGCAGTAAAACAGTCATTATTGGAGAGAAAGAGAAGATAAATACAAAACTTCCTGTTATCGATTTTTCGTTCGAAGCAATTGCAGCGGCAGCCGGAGACAAAAGATACTCCAATGCGGTTGCGTCCGGTCTGATTCTGTCCTTATTGAGTGTCGAAGCTTCCTTACTGGAAAATTATCTGGGCAAGAAATTTGCCGAAAAATCGAAAGAGATTGTCGATGCCAACATAGAGGCCGCCAGACAGGGAGCCGAAAAAGGCACTGAATTACTTAAAAAAAATATCATCAAACTTGAAATGAGCTCAGTTTCGAACCTGGCAGGAGATATCCTGGTGAGCGGTTCAGATGCTGTCGGCATGGGAGCCATTGCCGGCGGGTGCAACTTTGTAAGCAGTTATCCAATGTCTCCTTCCACAGGTGTGTTAGAATTCCTTGCCGACCAGTCAAATGAGTTCTCGTTTGTAACGGAACAGGCAGAAGACGAAATAGCAGCCCTGAACATGGTGTTAGGTGCATGGTACACAGGTGCCCGTGGTATTGCCACAACTTCCGGAGGCGGCTTTGCATTGATGGGCGAGGCAATGAGTCTGGCCGGAATAATTGAAATGCCTGCCGTGGTTCACATTGCACAGCGTCCGGGGCCCGCAACCGGGCTTCCTACCCGAACCGAGCAGGGAGATCTGAATTTGGCACTATATTCGGGACACGGCGATTTTGTGAGGGCAATTTTTGCACCCGGCAATCTCGATCAGGCGTTTTATCTGACAGCAAATGCTTTCAACCTGGCCGACGAATATCAGATTCCGGTGCTGATTCTTACCGATCAGTATCTGATGGATTCTGTCTACAATACACCTGGATGGGATCTGAAATGCGTGTCTGTAAAAAAACATATTACCAAGACAGATCCGGATTACCGCCGCTACCGCTATACCGGCAACGGTATCTCCCCGCGGGGGATTCCCGGATATGGGAACGGCCTTGTGTGTGTGGACAGTGACGAGCATGATGAAAATGGCCGGATAACCGAAGATTGGAAAACACGTGAAAAAATGATGGAAAAACGGATGAAGCGCCTTTCGATGCTGGAAGATAAAGCGTTGATGCCGTCGGTACATGGGAATCCGGAGGGTGATATTGTTGTTGCGGCCTGGGGGTCACAGCATAATATGGTGCTGTCGGCGGTAAAAAATGCAGGCAACAGCCGCGTTAAATATCTCCATTTTTCGCAGGTTTACCCTCTCAATCCCCGTATTAAAGAGTTGATTGACGGTGCCGGCAAACTGGTGCTTGTGGAAAATAATTATTCCGGACAATTCGGTGACCTGCTGGTTAAAACCTTTGGACGGGATATTGATGAAAAAATTCTATTATCAAACGGGTTTCCGTTCAGTACCGAATTTCTCACGAAAAAATTTGAGAAGATACAGGGGGATTAAATGAGTAAATATGAGTTGCCTTTTAATATCGATATGGCATGGTGTCCCGGCTGCGGCAATTTTGCAATCCGAAAAACGATCATATCCGCCCTGGACGAGTTAACGCATATTCAACAGAAGGATGTTGTCTTTGTTTCGGGAATAGGACAGGCCGCCAAGATGCCCCAGTATCTGAATGTCAACTATTTCAACGGACTGCACGGCCGGGGGCTTCCGGTTGCATTGGCTGTAAAATTGGCCAATCCGTCTCTTACGGTTATTGCCGAAGGGGGTGACGGTGATATGTACGGCGAAGGCGGCAATCATTTCCTTCACAACGTCCGACGTAATATCGATATCAGCCATATTGTGCATAATAATATGGTCTACGGCCTGACAAAGGGGCAGGCATCTCCGACAAGTCCACCCGGAATGAAAACTGGTGTGCAGGTCAACGGCGTCATAAATGAGCCTTTCAATCCGCTGGCAGTTGCAATTTCTCTGGGGGCTACTTTTGTGGCACGGGCCTATTCCGGGGAAATGGAACAGACAAAGCAAATTATCAAGATGGCGATTAACCATAAGGGCTATGCCCTTGTTGATTTGCTTCACCCCTGTGTTTCGTTTAATAAAATTAATACATTTAAATGGTATAAAGAAAACACGTTTACAATCGAGGGCCATGACGAAACAAACCGCGGTAAAGCATGGGAAATGGCCATGAACCCAGGCAAACTTGGGCTAGGCGTTTATTATAGAAAAGAAGGGACCAAGACACTCACAGATTCTTTACGCTGCTATCAAAAGGATACGACACCGCTTCACGAGCGGAAATACAGTAAAAAAAAGCTGACAGCCCTTATTCGTTCACGGGTATAAGTGAAGACAACCTGTATCCATTCATAAAAATTTTCACCAGGACATATAAAATAAATTTAAAGAGGCGGATGAGAACTTCTCTTAGAAAATACTCATCCACCTCCATTTCCAATAATACCTGGCTAAAATTAATCAGAGCTCTCTATTTTTTCCGGGTCACACAACAGCAGGGAATTCACAGATGTTTGCCCACAATTTCGACATTGCCATCTTTCGGTATGTTCTTTATTGTGGCAGGTTTTGGGTGGTTTCGACCCTTTGATACCACACCAGTCTGATTTCTTTCCCGCACCTTGGACTTTGCAGATATTGTTTGCATCTAAAGCAACAGCCCCACAATTGGCACAAATGAACGCTTTGGTGTCTTTAGGAACAGGTACATGATTTTTTTTGGCCATAATCGAATACTCCTATAATCGAATTAATTGAAAAAAAAAATACACTGTGAAGAAACAATCTCTAAATTATTTCACATTTTTCTTAAGATTACAAATTAACGACTATTCTTGCTTCGTTTGAATAATATAAGAGACCTTTGATTAACTCGGGGCTTAAAACAGCTTAAAATTACAAAGTTGGAATTAATCGGACAAAAAACATATAAAAGGACAAAAAGAAAAATCATTAAGAAATGCCAGAAGCAAAGCTATTGTCGACTGTGGGCCGATATGTCTCGGGGAGACTAAATAAAAACAGGAAGTTTAATGCGAGGGAGGTTCGGCTCCTCCAAGGCCCATTTCATAGCTTATTTCTTGGAGGAAATAACAGATGAACCGATAATGCCCAAAGTCTAAAATGACAGTATCCATCGCTATACAAGAGACTTCTGAGGATTTTCTCTCAACAGTGAATCATTCGCTGGTGTTTTTTTTAAACTGTTTCAGCACGATATTTATAACAATAACAAATAGGTTGTACTATTCTTAGTAAATGGTAAAATTAGGATCAGTATCGTAAGAACGAAACACAACAAAACATGAGAGAGGTGTTCATGGGCACGCAAGATATATTAAAAATATTAAGTCTTTATAAAAAAGAAGTAGCCAATGAATACCAAATTTTAAAAATTGGAATTTTTGGATCCACTGCTCGCGGAGAGGCAAATGATGAAAGTGATGTCGATATTGTAATTCGTGTCTTAGAACCGGATTTTTTCATGCTTGCCGGGATAAAAAACGACTTGGAAAATAGACTTAAAAAATCTGTTGATATTGTTACGTACACAGACTCAATGAATTCTTTTTTAAAAAACAGAATAGATCATGAGGCTGTGTATGCGTGACAATGAGCTGATCTTAGAAATTCTTCACCAGATCCAGGAATCGGCCCAGAAGGTTATCCAGCGATTTCAGGCAATCAGCAAACCAAATGATTTTACAGATACCTCAGCTGGCGTCGAAAAAATGGATGCCATTTGCATGATGCTGATCGTTATCGGTGAATCTTTGAAAAAACTCGATAAAGTGACCAATAATAAATTGCTTTCTAAGTATCCAGAAGTTGATTGGAAAAAAGCAAAAGGGATGAGAGATATAATCACCCATCATTATGCCGACATAAACGCTGAGACTGTATTTTTCACATGCAAGAAGAAAATACCTACTCTTCTTAGCACAATTCAAAAAATCACTAATAATTTAAAAATCTGATTATTATATTTTCAAAATAATCCATTTCCAACAATCCAAATGAAGACGGATAAACTGCTTATTTGGGATGTTATGTTCAAAAAAAGAGAATTAAATGAAAAAAAAATCATTACAATATCCATCATTTTTCTAGCAATAATAGGAGCTTTATTTTTCTATAGAAGCACATTAACTCCTGAAATATGTCAAACAGCATTGAATATTGACTCCCTATCAGCGTCCAACCTTGCCCCCCTATGCTAAAAAACACACCTCCCTTAAAAGCCAAAACGGTTATAGTTAAAGGATTTTCAATAAAACCGCCTGCTGCTCGGATAAATTCTTGCTGGGGTCTATATCACGCTGAGAGGGGTCAAAGTGGGATGCTGATTAGCAAAGAAGATTTCCGTGTTCTCCACCCGGCGGGTGAAGCGCAGCGTTCACGGCGGCTACAACGCATTAAAATACCTGACTACGTTACAATTTATGCAAGTGTTATGCTTGACTTTATTACAATATTAGTGCTAAATATCTCTTACCTTATACCAATCAACAAATGAGAATCCAATGTTTAAAAGAGATATCTTAAAAAAATTATCAAGATGGGCAGAGAAAAAAGACCAGAAACCATTGATTCTGAGAGGTGCAAGGCAAGTAGGAAAAACGACTGCTATTCACCTTTTTTCAGAACGATTCAATCAATATCTATATTTGAATCTTGAAATAAAAGAGGAACGAACCATTTTTGAGCAGGACTATCCCATTGAAGATTTACTGCAAGCTATTTTCTTTTATAAAAATCAAGTGAAGCATGAAGGTGAAATTTTAATATTCATAGATGAGATTCAGGCTTGTCCAGCAGCTGTCTCTTATCTCAGATATTTCTATGAAGCATTTCCCGATATTTACGTTATTGCAGCCGGATCTCTTTTAGAGACACTTATTGATACCCATATCAGCTTTCCT
Source organism: Desulfobacteraceae bacterium (assembly GCA_033851995.1). Classification (GTDB taxonomy): domain Bacteria; phylum Desulfobacterota; class Desulfobacteria; order Desulfobacterales; family Desulfobacteraceae; genus Desulfobacula. The sequence continues at coordinate 15,908 of JAWSVI010000042.1, forward strand.
GTAGGCAGAGTGGAATATCTTGTGATGAAACCTTTGAGTTTCAAGGAATTTTTAAATGCTTTATCCGAAACAGCCAGTCTGGACATTCTCACAAAAAACATTCCAGCCCCTGATTTCGCACATGAAAAGCTAATGAAATTATTTCAAACCTATTCAATCATTGGGGGCATGCCGGAAATCGTTGAAAAATATTCCGACCAGAAAGACATCATAGCGCTCAACAGTATATTTGACAGCTTAATCGTTTCTTATCTTGATGACGTTGAAAAGTATGCTCGAAACAGTACAATGGTTAACGTAATTCGCCATGCCGTTTCAACTTCATTCTATGAAGCAGGCAGCAGGATTAAATTTAAGGGTTTTGGTAATTCCAACTATAAATCAAGGGAAATGGGGGAAGCATTAAAAGTATTGGAAAAAGCGATGTTGATTTACCTTTTATACCCTTCATCCTCTGTCAGTCCTCCTTTACTGCCAAACATAAAAAAATCGCCAAGACTCCAAGTCCTTGACACAGGGATGCTGAACTATTTTTCTGGATTTCAAAAAGATCTGTTCGGGGCCAATAGTATTGATTCTGTCTACCAGGGGAAAATAGCAGAACATATTGTCGGGCAAGAACTTCTCGCTGTTGAAACGTCCCCTTTATTCAAACTGCATTTTTGGAACCGGGAAAAGAAACAATCCAATGCTGAAGTTGATTACCTGATTCAATATGAAGAGTTGCTCATACCCGTTGAAGTTAAATCTGCTGCAACGGGTCGGCTACGCTCTCTCCATCAGTTCATAGACCGCGCACCTCATAAATATGCCGTAAGGATTTATTCCGGAAAATTAGAAATTAATCAAATCAAAACTCTTAACGGGAAAGAGTTCTTACTGCTAAACCTCCCATTTTATTTAACTGGATCTATTGCAGGATATTTAAAATGGATGACATCCAATGGCAAACCAACCCAATAATCCAAATGAAGCGGGTGATATCACTTATTAGGGGTGTTAGCCCCATAGTAATATTAATTTTTAAATGGTGACTAATTTGACGAAAAAGAAAAAAAATCTATTTCAGATGGATTTAATAAAAAATAAGTACCATATTTTTAATCCAGAAACTGCTAAGAAAAAAGGATATTATCCAAGAGAATTATTGGTAGTGTCAAATATGTTTAGAATAGCGTTTAAATTAACAATAAGACAAACAGGAGTTTTAAATGAATAAGAAAGCAATAGTTTTATTTGCAATTATCAGTTTGATTTTAGTGGGCTGCCAGCATGGATCAGGTCTTTCAAGCAAAAAGCTTGGTGCGATTGCAGGGGGCGCCGCAGGAGCCATTACCGGGTATTTTGCCAGTGATGAAAACAAAGAACTGTATGCTCTGGGAGGGGCAGTGGCTGGTGCTTGGCTTGGAGGGAAAATCGGTCAGTATCTTGAGGAAAAAGATCAGCAGAAAATGACGGAAACATCACAAAAAGCGATGATAACCGGGGAAAAACACACCTGGTCCAACTCTGAAAACAAGGTGTCCGGGAGTGCAGAGGTAGTTGACGAAACAACCGAAACTGCTGAAGTGGAAGTCACGGTACTAAAGGATCGCGTTCAAACCGTGCCTCCGTTGGATATGATTGGAGAGCCCTATGCGGTTTCTTCTAATTTGAAGGTCAGGGGAGGCCCGGGAACAGATTATAAAGTTGTTGACCGGTTGGCCAAGGGCATGACAGTTGATATCATCGGCAAGGTTCAGGGTAAACAATGGCTGATGACCGGTTCCAATCAGACCGGCACCGGTTTTGTTCACATGAACTATGTTCAAAAAGTTCCGGTGGATCAGCGCGAAGCATCCCATGCGATGGCTGTAGCCCCGGCTGAAAAAACTGAAGTCCAAACCGTAGCTGCCAAGCGGACCTGCCGTACGGTTAAACAGATTATTATAACTGAGGACGGGTCAGAAAGAGAAGAAGAAATCACAGCCTGCCAGGGACCCAATGGCTGGGAACCGATCTAACGCAAAGGATTTTTAAAGGAGTTTATCAGTAATGAATTGTCATCGTATTGTTTTTGCGATCTCTATCGTAATCTTTTGCCTGATCTCTGATACCGCCCTGGGCCGGGAAATTGTCCGGTCCGGGGCCAATGCAGCCCATGTGAGCGATTCGTTTAAATGCAGCCAGAATATAGAATTGATCATCAAAGCGCAGGAGCGTTCCTTTTTTACAGGCCAGAATATAGAGTTGCAGCGGCTAGTGGGCTCGGCCAGGGCAATTTTAGGGTTTGAATGTTCGAATATTTCAACTATTAGAGTTGTGGGTATAGCTGGAAAGTCCCGCGTGTATGATGGGTATTCAAAAAAAGACCAGCGCTGGCGACTGGTTCAAGGGAAGTTGCAGCAACCCAAACCGGTTATCCGGAAAACGGCATCCTTTAGCGGGGAAAAAAAGATCGGTTTCCCGAAAGTATGGGAGAGCAAGACGATTGAGCACAGCAAACAAATCGGGCCATATACGGTGTGGGTCAAAAAGTATGGGGCGACCCCCCAGAATAAGACCTTTATGGCACATGTAATGCTGCAGAAAAAATTAAGAGTCGGTTTCCCAAATTTACCGTATTCCTCATGTGATCCAATAATAATTGTTGATATCAATGCCTTTGGTAATTCTTTTAATTATGACAGGTTCCTGAATGATCGAAAGGGCAAAAACCTGCCGCCGGAAATTATTGATGGGCTTTACCTGATGCGGGACCTGTTATTGGAGCAGTGCGATGAGCTCAAAGCCATGCGGTTTAAATTTTATTCCAATGTCCGGGGGAAAAATAATATCCAGTACACCGGTACCATCAGTTCGGATAAGGGGTGGGCTATTCAGGAAGGTATTGCCCGGACGTCGTTCGATCACATGAAGAAAATTAAGCTGGTCTATAGAGACCAGTTTGCCCCGGTTAACCCCGCCGGAATAGTGTATGAAGGGACTTGTGAGAAAAACCCGGTTCTCCCCCTGATACAAGTCCATAAAACAGAACCCACCAAACCTTGGACAGGCGATCTTGTGGTGGATATTTTTGATTTTAAACGTGCAGCCAAAACAGTTGCAAGAATATATCAATCTCAGTGTCCGAACGTGGAAACCATCTCCTTTACAATTAATCCGGTTCCGGATGAATATGCCTGCAAAGATAAAGAGCCCTGTTACCTGACATGGAGCAAACAGGATCCTAAAGAGGTGGTCTCGCAGTACAAATATTTTGAGAAGCCGAGGCTCAATGATTATAATGATGTGATGAATGCCTTTATCGAGGGGAACTATCAGCTCCTTGACCAGTACACCGGATATGTCCGTTTTTTCCATAATGATTTTATTGAAGTGTATTCTGACTTCTGCAATAAATATATGACAGAAAGAGTGGCCATGGATATTACGCCCATTGAGACCCGGTATGATTCAGACGGGTTTATTGAAAGCCAGAAACAGATTGCTCCAACCTACAGGATCTATATCGATCCGCGATATCTAAACCGGTATCAATCCTTCGAGGTGCCGAACCGTGCCTGGGCTGTGAACAGGATGCTGAGGATAAGCACGAATAAAAACAGTATTACAGAAACCGTCCGATCTGTTCAAAGAGGCGTTGGGATGTTTATAGGCGATCGCAACCTGATAAAAAATTTCTTGTATGACAATAAGTGCAAAGGAAAAAAGACGGAGGTCGTTTATGAGAACCTGGACAGGTATTTTAAACGTAAACCGCCCATCGGTGTTGACGGCAAAATAATCGAATCTGCACTGCCTGCGCTCAAAACTTCAAGTGTACCGCCGCCTGCGGAAATACAGACTACTCCTTCAGATATCGCTGTAGATGTGGCCATTGGATCATGGAAGGCAGTGGTGGACAATCAACCGATAGAACTGGTTCTCTGGCCGGTGTCGCAAAATAATAAAACTCTGAAGGGCTATTTTTATATACCCAGGCACGATTGTGTCATGCCGGCAAGCCTGGTAAAAGATATGGACCAGTCTGCAGCAAGATATGGGAAACTAGGGGACCTTGCCCTTCGGGCCGGTTCATATTTTGCCAAAGATAGAAAAAACAATTGCGCTCTCAACACCAGTGATCTTAACGGGCGGTACAAAAATACATTCCAGGCAGGTGGGTATCTCACTGTTGATGAAAAAATAGATGGACTTAATTTTGAAACTACGGGTTTTTATTTAGGCAAATGTATTGCCTGCTCAAAATCTAAAACTGCTCCGAAAAAAATGGATATTAAATTTAGAAAAGCACCTGTGAGTTCAGAGATGCTCAACATTATCAATACATTTGAAAGCAGTTTCTCAGGCAAACCCGACCCTGGGTTTTTGTCTGAAATCCAATGAATAAATGGGGTCAGAGTAAAATTAAATACAACAAGCCAAATGAAGACGGATAAACCGCTTATTTGAGACCTTTATGCTACCAAGGAACAACAATGAATAGAAAAGAATTACTCCAAATTGCAGATGAAACTCTGCTCAAGGTCACAGAAAGGCCTGAAATTGTAATGTACAGTGGGAAAGGTCTGCATGTTTTTGACACCGAGGGCAATCAGTATTTGGACTTCATCGGCGGTTGGGCGGTAAACTGCTTAGGCCACTGTCCCAAAGTGATTTATGATGCTCTTGCTGAACAGTCCCGCCGTCTGATTAACGCCAGCCCTTCTTTTTACAATTTGCCCATGCTGGAATATGCGGATTTGTTAATTCGTAACTGTTGTTTTGATCGTGTTTTTTTTACATCTACCGGCGCAGAGGCAAATGAGGGCGCAATAAAACTGGCAAGAAAATACGGTGCTAAACATAAGTGCGGTGCTGCTGAAATTATCACCACTCATAACGGATTTCACGGCAGAACCTTGACGACAATGTCGGCAACGGGAAAGGCACAATGGGATAATTTATTTGAGCCGAAAACAGAAGGGTTTGTAAAAACAATTTTCAATGATTTTGAATCAGTTAAAAAATCTGTAACTGAAAAAACTTGCGCAATCATGATTGAACCGATCCAGGGCGAAGGAGGTGTGAACGTTGCCACATCCGATTATGTGAAAAAACTGCGTGATCTGTGCAGCCAGGAAAATATTCTTCTCATATTTGATGAAATACAGACTGGAATGGGAAGAACCGGAAAGCTGTTTTGCTATGAACATTATGGCATCGAACCGGACATCATGACGCTTGGGAAGGGAATTGGAGGCGGTTTCCCACTATCCGCAATGCTCGCTAAAGAATACCTGAATATTTTTGAGACTGGTGATCAAGGAGGTACTTATACGGCTCAACCACTGGCCATGTCAGTTGGACTGGCAGTCTTAAAAGAGTTGATAAGTCAAGGGTTGGCTTCTCACTGCGAAGAAATGGGCGGTATCATCATGCGGAGACTGTTGGAATTATCCAAGACATTTGAAATTGAGAATATCAGGGGAAAGGGGTTATTGATTGCATTTGATTTAATGAGAACAAAAGGACCTGATTTGGTAAACAAATGCCTCAATGACAAGCTTCTGATTAATTCGCCAAAAGAAAAGTCAATTCGGCTCATGCCGCCGCTCGTGGTGAACGAAAACGAAATTGAAGAAATGTTGACGATTCTGAAAAACAATCTTGCCGGGAAAAAAATGGCATAACAAAAGCATCAGCCGTAGTCAAAGGAGAATTTATCACCCCACTCCCCGGGCCGTTGAACATACCACTGCACATGGACAGGTCAGTGAGTTAAACCTTAAAAATGATTAATTTAAGCAAAAAATCTGTATAGCATTGCAAACGAAATCCTAAAATCGTGTCCTTGATATCGCGGTTCTAAATCGCTTTCTCTTGGTAAAAACGGAAATCGGCAACTAAACGGCAGCATTAATGAGATAAAACGTATAACCACAGGATTATATTCTCCAGAACAGATAAACGCTATGGAAATGGCAATAAACCAATGCATTTTTACATATCTGGCAACAGAAAAAAGCGGATATTCAAATCCGTTTGAAGCGGTTGAAATTTATGTTAAAGGGAAAACACATTGGTTATAATTAATTTATCATTGAAAATTNNAATTTTCAATGATAAATTAATTGTATGATTCAAAGACCATCACATATAAATGCACTGGAAAAAGCACTGAACAGAACTCCTGTTGTGTCCCTTCTGGGACCTCGGCAATGTGGAAAAACAACATTAGCCCGGATATTTGAAAAAAAATTCAATGCCACATTTTTTGATTTAGAATCAACCCAGGATCTACAACGTCTTCAAAACCCGGAATTAGTCCTTGGGGCTCTTGAAGGTCTTGTGATTATAGATGAGATACAAGAAAAACCAGAGCTTTTTAAAACCTTACGTGTTTTGGTAGATAAACCGGATAGACGCGCTAATTATCTTATACTTGGGAGTGCTTCTCCTCACATTGTAAAAAATGCATCAGAAACGTTAGCCGGACGAACTGAATTTATAGAGCTGTCGGGTTTCAATTTCATTGAAACTGATACAAGCAATATTCAGGATCTCTGGATACGCGGCGGGTTACCCCTTTCATATCTTGCTGGCTCAATCGAAGATAGTATCAGCTGGAGAGAAGCGTTCATTCGAACGTTCCTGGAAAGAGATATCCCGCAGCTGGGATTCAAAATACCAGCTGCAGCAATGAGAAGATTCTGGACCATGCTTGCCCACTATCACGGCCAGACGCTGAACGCTTCCGAAATTGGCCGATCCCTGGGAGTTACGGATAAAACAATCAGGACCTATCTGGATATCCTGACAGGTACTTTTATGATGAGACAGTTGCAGCCATGGTATGAAAACTTAAGTAAAAGGCAGGTAAAAGCACCCAAGATTTATTTCAGAGATTCAGGCCTTTTGCATCACCTGTTAACTGTTACCGATATGCACAATCTCCTGGGACACCCCAAATTGGGCGCTTCCTGGGAAGGTTTTGCTATGGAACAGGCTATACAAATACTCAAACCGGGCGAAGTATATTACTGGGCGACTTATAGTGGAGCTGAACTGGATCTGTTATTTTTTAAGGGTGGCAAAAAATATGGTATAGAGTTTAAGTTCAATGAGGCCCCCAAACTTAAAAAATCTATGAGAATCGCCTGTGAGGACCTAAAATTAGAACATCTTTGGATTGTATATCCCGGAGAGCACACCTACCCTGTAGAAAAAAATATTTATGTTTTACCTTTAAGCCATATCACTGATATTGCATAATAATTCAACAATCAAAATGCTGACGTTGCGAGCCTCAGATTTTTGTGGTTCATGACCGGACACACGGGGGCGTTTTTCTTACCCAACAGCGTCCTTAAATTTTGCATTGACACTCCCTGCTGAAACAGCCATTACGATTGCCTGAGTTGCACCGATTTCTTGTTCTGTAATGTGGTTTTCCTTAGCATCGCTAAGGCAGTGATTCATTCATGGGTAACACCCGATTGACATGGAAACAGCTAGGTAGATCAGACGGATGGTTTTCGGATCTAAAATGTCATTTTGTTTGACACTATTGGAAAAAGACTGAAATGTTTGGTTTTGTTCTTCTGGAAGCATTGTTTCTCCTTTTTTTGTATCTTTTGTTGATCAGCACATCAAATCTTGATAAACGATTAATATAAAATATCAATCGTGTCTAACGATTTATTTCGATATATTGTATCGGCATAAGCGATGAAAGGATAATATGGAAATCAGGCAATTGAAAACGTTTATCGCTGTAGCAGATTTGCTAAGCTTTACCAAAGCATCAAATAGACTTAATATGGCCCAGTCTTCGGTATCAGCACAGATTAAGGTGATAGAAGAAGAACTGAGTTTAAAACTGTTCGATCGCATTGGCCGGAGAGTCCTGCTCACAGAGGCTGGTCGCAAATTGTATGCGTATGCCCGCCGAATGGACGAAATGACCCGTGAGATCAAGTCCGAATTTTCAAGCGCTCAGTACGCACAGGGAGCTCTGACTGTCCGGGTGCCTGAAACTATTGCCAGTGTTTACATGCCGGCAGTGGTTGAGCGGTTTCATAAAGATCACCCCAAAGTAAAACTTGAATTGATCAACTGCTCGGATGAGCAACTCAGGGAAGAACTTAATTCCGGCCGGATCGATTTGGCCTTTTTGCTCACAGATTCCATCCACTTTAAAGAGGTAAATGTTGTTCGGTTGAGAACAGAGAAATTGGTGTTGGTTTCCGGACCGTCCCACCCTCTATCACAGCAACTTCAGGTTGAATTGGACAACCTGAAAGAACAGACCCTGCTTCTACCGAAAACCGACTGAAATTATCCCAAAACATTTGAGCGGTCGCTCGAAGAAAACAACACCAGGCATAGAATCCTGAAATTTTCAAGCATTCGAGGTATGAAGGCCTGTCTAAAAAGGGGCATCGGATTCACGCTCTGCCCCGAAGTCTCCGTTGAAGAAGAGTTGAAACAAAAGAAATTGGTACGTCTAAAGTTCAGGGGGGATAAAAATGAAGCCTCACTCCTCATGATCTGGCATTCGGAAAAATGGTGCTCTCCTCTTTTGAATCACTTTATGAAATTATCTGATGATGTAATGAGACCAGTTCAATGAGAAAAACATAACTCTTGCGATATTTTCTCATAAAGAGTCGATATATTTGGATCCTGAGTTTTTGATTATAACATGGGAAGCATACGGATATTAGGTCAAAATATCTTATAAGGTCGGGGGACAAACCTTGATTTTTGCACCATGGCTCATTTTGTTTGTGGTCGGCGTTGTGCTGGCTTTTGTGGAACTGATGGAACCCGTTATCATCATTATCTTTTTTGGTGTTGGCAGCTGGGTGGTGGCGGGTGTTCTGGCAATATATCCGATTACTCTTTCTCAGCAGGTTCTTCTCTTTATAGTGGCATCCATCTTATCTATTGTTTTCTTGAGAAGATGGTTCATGAAGATTTTTAAAGGCATGTCATCAGATAAGAATGAAACTGATTATGATGATTTTCCCAGAGGGGAAAAGGTAGAAGTGGTTCAGGCCATCCACCCTCATTTAACTGGCAGGATGCTATTCTGAGGTCAGAGGGAGAAAAACAAAAAAGAATCAACGAGGCAGAAGGTCAGGCGCAGGAAATTCTGGCAGTGGCGGAAGCCTCGGCAGAGGGGATACGGCTTATTGCAGAACAGCTGCAGACCGATGGAGGACAAGGCGCTGCAAATCTTCGCGTTGCTGAATAGCACATATCTGAATTTGGGAAGTTGGCAAAAACTTCCAATACCCTTGTCATCCCCAGCAATGTAGGAGATCTTGCTGGCATGGTGACAACTGCCATGACAGCATTCGATAAGTTGACATAAACACCAGCCAAAAGGTATAATTTGCCAAAAATAAACATAAATGCAATTCTTTAGGTTGCTGCTTATCAGGAACACGGTTTTATGCAATTTAAACTGACACAAATGCTTTATGGTGTAAAATGAATCGAGTTCGTCGAATGAGACGTAGTATTTATACCCTGTTCCTTACGATGTTGATGGGGATGATGTTTCTGCCATATTGTGGCGCCGATGAGATACTCACTTTTGGTGGAGTTCCAAGAGTACCGCCGTTTTCATTTAAAGAAGATGACGTTGCCAAAGGTTTTTTTCCGGACCTATTTCGACAAATAGTCCAACATGCGGGGGTTAATGCAACAATCAAGTTGTATCCTTTTAAACGTCTTAATCAGTATTTACAAACAGGAAAAATAGACGGGGCTATTTCCATATTTCACAAAAAAGAACGGGAAGCCTACCTCATCTATTCGGCATCCCCAATATTAATCAGTCGTACCCTTGTTTTTACAAAAAAAGGCAAGGAATTCCCATTTGATTCAATCGCGGATTTATACGGAAAACAAATCGGTACATTGGCAGGTTGGTCAATAAGAAATAAAGATTATGACGTGGCAAAAAATGAGGGGAAATTTGTGGTCAGTGGTGCTCAAAGCTACGATCAGAACATTAATAAATTAATGGCCGACCGAGTTGACTGTATGATATCGACTGATCAATTGACATGGTTTTTTTTAAACAAACGGAATCTGACAGATGACATTGTAGCTTTGGAGAAAGCCATCGATCGGAATGTTACCTATATCGCCATTAGCAAAAAGACGAAAAATATTCTGGACACTCATACATTAATGAGGAAATTAAATGCTGCTCACACGGTGATTCAAAATGATGGAACATATAAACAACTTCTTAGGAAGTATGGATTAAGAAACATTAAATAGTCGGTCCTGAAAAATCGGTCGC
>JAWSVI010000043.1:0-75232 GCA_033851995.1 Desulfobacteraceae bacterium
TATTTTCCTTTTTTATGGGGAAAAGAAGCAATGTCATAGATTGCAAAAACGCCTATAAATTCTTTCTTTATGGGTGGTAATGTTCTGTTGGATATCATTATATATCCAGCAGAAATCGCTCGTATTTTAGCAATTTTAACCGGTCAGATTGTTTTAAAAAAGGATTGAATCAGTGAGATTATTCCATTTCTGTATCTATTAAAGCTTTATCTGTCACGCCTACTAATTCGGTAAAAAAACGGATGCATTTATCTAATTCATCTCTTTTAGCAATATGCGGTTTTGTGACATCAGTTTGAGATCTGTGGACAGCTTCCCCTCTTTTTTTGATCCATTTATTCAGTATGCATCTTACTTGATCTGGATCTTGATAATTATTCCAAATCCAATGTTCAGTTACATCAACACCAAAAAATTCTGAAAATATTTGTTTGGTTTTTAAAGAATTGGGATTATGAAAAGTTTTCAGTCGAAGTTCAAATTGATCCTTCATGAAATTTCCAACATGACAGCCGTTCAGAGCACTAAATTTATGGTTGAACAATTCCCTGGCTACATCTTCAACATAAGTTTCCCAAGCTGTTAAGACCATGATCAGAGTCGCTCGTTTTAATACTTCGGGAGCAACATCTGTTTTTGACTGATTTATTGTGTCATAGCATTTGACAAGTTCTTTGGCGTCTTGAATTGCTTGGTTAAAATTATTTAAAGAATCTGACATCTATCAATTTACCTTTTTATAAAAAATTAATTCATTTTGTGAGTCAAATCATGAACACCAATTCAGTATCAAGATTGTGCAGAGCTGTAAACTGATATTCAATTTCCCTAATCACTCTCAGTTACAAACCGTCAACTTCATCCATATCCAATCAGAACATAATATAAATCAAATATAATCTAAATTTAGGAGGTAGAAGTATGGGTAAAAAAAGAAAATATACAGAACAGGTCGGGGTGATGTTTGATCAGAAAACTTTAACACAATTGGATGAAATTACGGATGAAATGGAAATTTCAAAATCGGAATTTGTCCGAAAAATTATTGAAGAAAAATTAAATCTTGAACGATTAAAAGAAGAGGAAAAATCACAAATGGAAATGGAACAGAAAATTAAAAACAAAGAAAGAAAATTATATGACTACTTTCAGGAATACATTGATTCGATTGATCCGGCAGGACCATATGAAGACGATGGGGATCAAGAAGAAGAGAATAATTCAGGTAAAAGTCCATTTGAAATTTTTACGTTTGATGATGTGAAAATTTCATGGAAAAAAAATGGATTATTTTTGGTTGTGGAAGAAAAAACTTCATACGAGCATTTTAAAGATTTTTTCAATAAAAATGAAGACCAATTTCAGACTGTTTTTTCGAGGTTTCAAATTGAATTTAAACCTGATGAAGATAATGACGGTAGTAATTGTAAATTCAAAATTGGCATTGATAAAAGATCAAAATCTGAACTCCTTGAATTACCTTTTGAACAAGGTAAAATTGTTATGGAAAAATTAGCAGATGCTGTAATCGCTTATAATTATATTGATCGTATACGATAACCGTAAATTATTTCTTTACGGGTGATATCTGCTGGTCGTATATCCTTATATGGATCTGGCAGATATCACCCGAAATTCAATCGTTTTGCTCATTTTTTTCCAACCAGACCATCGCTTTGATGACATTTTAAAAGCAGCTCAAGTTCAGTTAGAAACTGGCCAAAATCGGCACTAATATCGCTTCCTATATAGAACATAATATAAAGAAATATAACTTTACCATAGGAGGTAATATCAATGATTATTCCAAAATCAGTATTAAGAAACAGGGTATTTGGAATTCCTGTAGAATTAGACGATCAGTTACGACTTTACAGCGCCAGGGAAGGTATATCAATGTCCCAGCTTATTCGTATTTCAATTAAACGCAAGATCGACCAGTTGATTGCTGAAGATGAAAAGTTTTGGCTGAATTTAGAAGACAAAAGGATGACTGAAATTCTGGAATCATTAACAGAGTTTTTAACGACAAAATATTATGAAAATGAACGACAATTATGTGGGCACTCAAGTGCAAGCATATGGGGTAATCGTCCACAGAATAATTTCAAATATCTGAGAGAATTTTGTAGTGAGTTGCAAATTGAATATCGCGCTTTCTTGAAACGTATTGAAGTCGATTTTGGTATGACATTTTCATGTGAATGTGAATTGTTCAAATTGTTAGATGATCGAATAAAAAACCTTAAAAAAATATCAAACTAAAATAATAATTCAACTGAACGGCGTTGTGGATATCAAACTCTGCAGCGCTTTTTGTGTTTTTAAAGGAGAAATAACAATGAAAAATAATAATGCAGAAGTGCTGACGCCATCACATACACTTTGGCCAGCTTTCAGGAAAAAATTAGAAGATAAGCTCTTTATCTACGCTAATAATAAAATACATAATCAATGTAATGGAGATTTAACTCTGACTATAGAGATACTCGATTCACTGAAGAATATTGATATTAAAGAGACTTTGATTGTTATGAGAGAATATGGTGGAAATTGCGATTGTAAAATAGCGTCCAATGTCGCACGAATTTGGAGAAACAAATAAAAAGGAATAATAGCAATGATGTATAACCATTTAGCAGATAATACAAATGAAATTGAAGATGAATTTGAAGATGATGTGGAATATGGAACAATTGATCCAGCATATGATTTTTCAACAATTCAAATGGATGATGATGACGAGTCTCAGGCGCCTGAGATAACTTCAAAGTTAGAAGAAAAAGCGCAGGATGTTGCGGAAAATAGAAAGACCATAGACGAGATGATTGCTAAATTACCAGATAATTTTCCTGATGCAAATCCAATATTGAAAAGTGAAATCTTACCTCAGATAATTGAAATGGATGCTGGAATGCAGGACTATTACACCGTCATTCTCCAAAAGAAATTTTCTGTGGGAAAGCAAACCATAAAAGAATCAATCAAAGCTTTTAAGCAGGAGATGGCACCGGCACCCATTGATATTGAGGATGAGTCGCCTGAAGAAGGGGAAATAGATCCTGAAATTATTGAACGAGCTGAGCAATTAGCTTTAGACCCTGAAATTTTCAAGAAACGTATAGAGATGGTCAATGACCTGGGTGTAGTAAATGAGAGAAGAAATATCGGGGTCATTTCCATGACAATGGATAGTCGTCTGAATACAACAGGAATCAAAGGTTCAAAAGTCCTCGCCACCAAAATAACAGGTCCAAAAGGGACAGGAAAGACTGCGGCGCTCATGGGGGTTAAAAAATTATATTCAAAAGACTGTTATCATTATTTAAATAGCGGATCGGCGAAAAGTATTTATAACATGGGGAAGTATGAACTCAAGCATAAAGCACTTATATTGGGTGAAGCATTTTCCTTCCAAGGAAATAATTCTAATGATTCTGAATTTACTCATGTTGTGAGATGCTTGGTATCTGAAGGATTTGTCACTTATCAATATACCGGTTTCGACGCTGACGGTAATAAGGTGGCCAAATATAGAATCGTTGAAGGACCGACACCATTATTAACGAGTTCCATTTATTCAAAATTGGAAGATCAACTGGATGATAGAATGTTCAGTATTCACCCTGATATAACTTCAGATCAGACAGGACAAGTTCTTGGTAATGATGCACAAGCTGCTGCAGGAATCAATAGAACGATAGATGAAGATGAAATTTTAATGTGGCGTGTGTTTCATGATTCTCTTGAGGTGTCAGATGTTATCATTCCTTTTGCAATAGATATTCAATCGTTTCTTGTCCAGGGTGGTGAGCTTCCCACATCAGCAAGACGAGCGTTTAACAGGGTTTTAAATTCGATCAGGACCATTAGCTTATTGCACCAAAAACAACGTGAAAAAGACGACCAGGGGCGCGTTATAGCAGAGATTCAAGATTATGCTCTGGCGTATCAGCTAATTGATGCTGCATTTAGGGAAAGTCTTGGTGGCGGGAAGTATACAGATCGGCGTATTCAGCTTATTGATAAAATGGGTCCAACTGCTCCAAGAGATCTTGCTAAAACTGAAGGTGTTTCAGGTGCCGCAATTACATCCTGGTCAAAAAGATGGTTGGAAAATGGCGTTTTGATCTGGTGTGATGAGCAGGGAAATGGAATCAAAAAGAAAGATCTGGATAAAATGAAGAGATCCGGAAAAGCATATTTAAAAGTTGTTGGATTGAATCGTTTACCAACGCCTTTTGAATTGACTGAAGATGAGAAATGGGATCTGGGTGGTGAGTTTTATCAGACGTATGATTTGAGGTTGGATTCAAATAAGGATGTGTTAAGTGCTGATTCTGGAGATGCCCTTGACCTTAACACCTATGATTACAGTGAAGATGGTGAAAACAGTGAGGATGACGGCGTCGATGATGGAGGTGTTAAGGTATTAATGCGTAAGACAAAAGATGAGGTTAAGGAAAATAGCTTTTTTGACATTGCTGCGATAAAGAAACCCTGTGATGAGTTTACCGAATTTTTGGATTCATATGATGTGGAAATGAAAATGTCTGAAGCGAATAATCACCCTGTAAAAATGTCAGATATTTTTTTCGGGGAGCATGGTTTTTAGGTATGATCAGATGAGTGGTAAATTGTGACCGGTTCTATCATTATGGGATCGGTTACCCAAATGAAATTTGTTTGAAAAGCACTGTTTATCTTTAAAAATTTTAGGGAGCATGGCGGTGTCCTATATTCATGATGTATCAAAAAAATTTTATACATTTTTCTAACCACTCTTTTTGATTAAAAGGGGTCCCTTGTAGAAGAGGATGATAATATCTATCATTCGGGCCTGATTTTTTAACTCCAATCAAATTTTCATTTTTAATTCTATCAACACATTTTTTAATCAAAGGATCGAGATTGTCTGACACGCCCCAAGCAGCAAGGATTAGAGTCGGTTGTTTTAACTTTTCAAACAGTTCTTTCTTCCTAAAATTTGAGAAAATTGTATGATAATCGCCGCCTAAAATCGATTGAACGGTTTCAAAATATCCATAAAACCTTCCGCTTTCTGGATCACGTAAATCTGATAAATTCAAAATTCTTGAATGGGTCCAATTTTTAGCTTCCATTAACCTCATTATTTGAAATTGCGTTCTATCAGGAATTGTGGGGGTTAAAGTAATTTCCATGTTATTTATAGATTCAACCGGAACATCTGTTTGCGGATCGTCCCCTTTTGGTCTTGAGGCGCCAGGGTTCATCATTATTGCAATTAATTCGGGAGGATGTTTTAAAAAATCATTAGGGTGAAGATAATCGATAGAATTATTGATTATTTCTAAAACACTTCTGCATGGAAATTTATGATGGTCCAAAACGATTGAATAAAAATGACCATAACATTTATATTTTTCTTCAAGAATAGCTTGTTCAACATACATTCTAATTAGCGTCCTGCAATAATTGTATTAAAATAAATTTGCAAGTTTTCCCCTATCAAGCGACATATTGGTACCATTAACCGTTTTTAAAATATAATTCCTATCTCCTTGAAACAGATCGCTTAATATATGATCCATATGATCACCAGTTTTTTTGTATAACCTCTTGTACCTGTAAACAAAGCATGGGGAATCTTGCATTTTCATCAAACAACGCTTGAGTTTAGGTATTAAATAGGAATCAGCAGTTGAAATTAATAGGTCATTATATAATTGCTTTGACATTCTTCTGTAATTTATTTCGGTGTCTTTTGGATTCAATGCAAATGGAAAAATATCCAAAATCAAGAACCCATTTTTGATAAAATGTTCGAACATTAATGTTTTTTTATCATTGGTCGATTTTGGTTTTATGTCCGTATAATTAAAGGTCGGGAATGCTTGTAAGTCCTGGAAATAAAAGAAGGTGGTTGGTTTTGAATTTGGATTGTACAGATAGGTTTGTTTTTCTCCAAATAAAGGAGCTTCGGAGAACATAACTACTTTTAAATCATCTATTTTATGAAACTGTTTCTCCCATAGGGTTTCAGTAAATTCAAAAGCATTTTTAAAATATTCCTCATCTCTTTTGAAATTAGAGATCCTATGTCGTTGGTAAATGAGTTGGAGTGAGCTTGATATTTGTTGCCAATTCAGATTCATTTGACTTTAAAATCCTAAAAATTCTATCTAAATCAATAAGTTAATATATGCATATAAAAATAATAGGTTACATTCAAGAAAAATAAGATAAAACTCCTTGAATTATTGGTTCTCAAGTGTAATAAAATCAGTAATTAAAGAAGTTTTATGTTGTATTCAATATTATGGAGACCTCAGTATATTATGTACCTGGATAAAGAAAAAACAACAGGAACCCTGAAATGAATACTGGGTTAATAGATTTTTATTCAACGATGTTCAATATACAGATCACTCTAATCTTTATAATTTTCCCTATATTATTTGTATTTATTCAATTAACAGGCAAGGAACATACGACTTATTTAACACAAAAAATAATGAGCGATATAAAAATTAAAATCTGTGGCTTTGCCTCTTTGATAATTATTATTATCACAGGGTTTTCTTATTATCTTCTTTCTCTTGAGAAGCATGATTTTATAAAAAGTTATTATTTAAATGTAGAACAATACATCACGTCAAATCTGTTTTCACTATCAGTTTTAATCATATTCATTACTAATTTAATATTCATTTTATCTTTCGTGCTTCAACGTATCAGAGAAACTAATCCTAAATTTTTTATTGAATCTTACATTTTAAAAATCAAACCAGAAGCATTAAAACTGTATTTTTACAAAAATTATGGATTACCTTATCTAAGCAGACCCTTCAGATTTGAGATAACCGGTTTGCGCTTTGGAAAGGCAACAAAAGAAGATCAAGAGAGACATGAAAAAGCCTACAAAAAATCCATGAAACAATATAAAAAACTAAAAAAGAAAAATCGTAGAATACAATCTGATATTGACCAGAAATATGAGCCAGTTCTTGAAGTAGTTATCAATACATTAAACTACAACTTAACAAATATTCACATTAGTGATTTTCACAATACTTTTGAATCCTTTATTGACTCATTTTTTAACTTGAAAACGAAATTAAATGATGAGGAAGGATTAATTGATAAACTTGTTAAGGATTATTCAAAAAACCTGACCTTTTTATTCGATTCTGCACTAAATATTAACTATAAACCTTTTACCACGACTATATTATCTGGAAATCGATCTTTATTAGACGTTTTAATTAAACAGAAAAATTACCAATATTGTTCTATACTATTTGACAGTTTCGAAAATTATGTTGATGCCCTCTCCAATAAGAATGAAGAAGAAATAGATACTCTTTTTAAAATTTTCCACGATTATGGAACTAAACTGATCAAACACGATAGCAGTGAACAAAAAACTACCGAAGCCATGTTAGTGAATTTTAGTCGTTGTGCTGAAAAAACTATCTCAAAATTCGATATAATTGAACAACCTGTAATGATGGGGATCGATAATAAGTATGCCTATGATTATATTTTTGAATGTTTGTACCAATTTTTTGAATATCAAAAAAAATACAAAGCTGCTTCTTATCCCTTACTTTTGTTTGACGCAAATTATTGCGTATTTAATGCTTTGGTTAAAAAGTATAAATCTTCTAAAAATAAGTTTTTTAAGGATTATTTTTCGGAACATCAATATACTTTTTTCAGCGATTCCAGAAAGTTATTTATAGAGAATTATAAGAATGAAAATGAGAGAAGTGCATGTTTATGCACAATGAAGGTATGTGAACTTTATGATATTTTAGCTAAAAATGAGCTTAACGATATTTTAAAAACCAATATTGAAATTTTAATTTATATTGGTTTTTTTATTTTCTCCAAAGATAAAGATATCTCATGCGATTTCATGTTCGATGGATTGAGGAAATATATTTTTGAACGTTTAAGCCGATACAAACCCAATGTTGGGAACATTGATGATATAGTTTTCGAACTGCATATTAAATCAATAAGTCGTGAAGAAATTGATATGAAGAAAGCAGAACCTTTTTTAATGGATTTGGCATACTTATTTGAATCTAATTTCAGATTAAAAATAGACTGGAAAAATAAAAAATGGGAATATGAAACTAACTAAACTTAAGATTGCTTAATTAAATCATTGAGGTGTCAAAAAATTGAATAGTATTCGCAGCACAGATTTCACTTTAAGCTCTCAATAACCCTAAATATAGTGAATATCTTTCTTTGCGCATGGAAAAGTGTTATTGGATCTTAACTTGAGTGTCTTTTAGCTTAAGCAACACACAAATCGGGAGTTAACAAGAACTATTGTATGGAAACTGGACAACAAAAACTCACCAAAGACCAAATAAAAAAACTCAATGAAACAGCTTCCGAAAAAGGATTTGACACCTATCTTGAATATCTTCTTCACCTACATAATGAATTTGGGGAATATAGCAAAAAGCGTCAAAATTTAGCTGGTGAAGAGGTAATTGAACAAGAAGATAAACTGGATACCTTTTTTGAAACAAAAAAGGGTACAATATATCATGGTGATTCATCATTTCTCATGAGTGATGTATTAGAAGAAAAAAGTGTTGATCTTATAGTAACAAGTCCTCCTTTTGCATTGGTTCGTAAGAAAGATTATGGGAATGAGGATGCTGATAGATATTTGGAGTGGTTTAAAAAGTTTTCTCGAGGTTTTCGAAAGGTTCTTAAAGATTCAGGTAGCTTGGTTATAGATATTGGTGGTGCTTGGAAAAAGGGGAAACCGACGAGAAGTCTATATCATTTTGAATTATTGATAATGTTGTGTCGCGAGTACGGGTTTCATTTGGTTCAAGAATTTTTTTGGTGGAATCCTTCAAAATTACCTTCACCAGCTGAATGGGTGAATATTAGAAGAATAAGAGTCAAGGATGCAGTAAATTGTGTTTGGTGGTTATCAAAGACACCTTATCCTAAAGCGAATAATAAAAGGATATTAGCGCCCTACTCTGGTAGCATGAAGAAACTATTAAAGGACGGATATAAAGCTAAGCTTAGACCAAGTGGTCATGATATCTCAACAAAATTTCAAAAGGATAACCGTGGAGCGATTCCACCTAATTTGTTGGCAATCGCAAATACGGAAAGTAATAGTTCATATCAACGATATTGCCGTAAAAAAGGTTATATTGAACATCCAGCACGTTTCCCAGCACGTCTTCCAGCATTTTTTATTAAAATGTTAACTGATAATGGTGACACCGTTTTTGATCCATTCGGTGGGAGTTGCGTCACTGGTGCCGTAGCTGAATCTATGGGACGAAATTGGATTTGTTGTGAATTAGATAAAGAATACATACAAGGAGGTATAGGTCGGTTTGAGAATATTAATGATACACTTGACCCTATAGAAGCTTATCCAGAAAAACCATATGAGATATTTCCTCCAACTTTTGGCCTTTTCACAGAAAAAGAAAGTCCATTAGCACACGACGGAGGAAGGAAACGTCCTAAAAAAGAAAAAATGTAACTGTATGGTTAAAAAATGAAACTTTCACCTAAAAAATTAAATGAGAAATTTATTGAATTAATTAATAACGATGTAATTCAATATAGCGATTTAGGAAAAAAACCTTTAGAAGTTGATTTAAAACAACCTCTACCTTCAAAGATCAGATTATATATATTTAACATGACAGATCCTCCTGGTGGGAGAACTCTTGGCGAAATGAAGATTCAACTCATTTTACCAGGACAACAGCGTGGTACCCGTGCAGATTTTGATACTTCGGATGGTAGGATTGTATTGCTTGCGGGTTATAATTCATTTACAGATGTCTTCGTTTTTTGGGATGCAGGAATGTATCATAACATAAGTTATTCAAGGAATGTACAAGCATATACTGAAGCGATAAATGAAGCGATTGCCGGAAACATAGCTGAGCATAAAAGAAAACTTTGGGAAGGTGGATGGGAAATTTCTATAGCTGTTCGATCCGATAAACTAAAAGAAGGCATCCAAAGAAGAATAAAACGTACTATTGAAAGAATTTCCGGAGAATATACAGATGCCTAAATTATCTGATCTTCAGCTAAATTATAGCTATCGCAAAGGTCAGAATGACATTGCAACAGAATTTTATGCTCCGTGTATGGAAAGGTCATTTACTTACGACCGAGCAGTAGGATTTTTTAGTAGCTCAATTTATGCTTTATGTTGGAGTTCATTAAAAAGTTTTATAAACCAAGGTGGGAAGATGCGTTTTGTTTGTTCACCCATTCTTTCAGGGGAAGATATTAATGCACTTTCAGAAGGATACACAAAAAAAGGAGAAGAAAAATTTAGTGATGAGCTAAAAAAAGAACTGAAAGATCTGCTAAATAATTCCTACCTATCAAAACCAGCAAAAGTAGTTGCAACCCTGGTAAAATTAGGGATCATAGAATTCAAAATAGCTTTTATCGAATCTCAAGCAAGTCCTCAACATAAAAAAATATTTCACGATAAACTGGGGATTTTTGGCGATAGTAATGATTATGTAGCATTTAAAGGTTCAATGAATGAGACTTGGTCTGGTCTTTCATTGGATGGGAATTTAGAATCAGTCGATGTCTATGTCACCTGGATTGATGGTCGTGAAAAAGGACGTGTTTATGAAGAAAAAGAATATTTTGAAAAACTTTGGAATAATAATTTCCCCTATACAGATGTAGTATCCTTTCCTAAAGTAGCACACGAATATTTGGTCAACGCCTCAGATGTTGATAAGCTTCCTGATCTGATTGAAGAAATAAATAAAGACATAATTTATACAGACACTCTATCTGCTGAAAAAGGTAAGGATGCAAGAAGACCACGACCACATCAAATTACTGCACTTCGTAATTGGTTCAATGCTGAACGTAGAGGGATTTTTGAACACGCAACGGGGAGTGGAAAAACGTTCACTGGTTTGTGTGCCATAAGAGACGCTCTTGAAAGAAGAGAGATCCCACTGATACTGGTTCCCAGTAAGTTATTATTACGACAATGGAATTCTGAAATAAAGCAATCGTTTCAAGATATTAGCCCAAGTATTTTGCTATGTGGAGACGGTCACACTAAGTGGAGGTCAGAGAAACTTCTTGGGGTGTGGAGTTCTCCATCTAATAAAAAAAAGATAATCTTATCAATGATGCCTACAGCAGCTTCGGAATCTTTTAGAAGAATGATTCGCCAAGGAGACCATTTATTCGTTTTAGGCGATGAAGTGCATCGGCTTGGAAGCACAGAACATCAAAAAATTCTTGAAACAAAATCAGGTGCACGTATGGGCTTAAGTGCAACTCCACGGAGAGCTGGTGATCCGATGGGAACATCAGCGATTATTAATTATTTCGGTGATATTATTCCACCCCCATTTTTAATGAAAGATGCAATATTGGCTAAAGTCTTAACTCCATATATGTATTATACTCATACAGTTCAATTAAATGATAATGAACAAGAACAATGGGATGAATTTTCAGGAAAGATAAAAAAATTATATGCTCAATATAAAATAAAACCAAATGAGAAGTTAAAAGACAGAATTACTCGGCTATTGATACTTCGTTCAAAAATAGCAAAATCTGCGAATGGAAAAATCCAGGCGGCTGGAGACATTATAGAAAAAAATTACATAAAAGGTCAACGCTGGATTGTTTATTGTGATAGTCAAAATCAGATACATGATGTAATGAGAGAAATTATGAGAAGAGGTATCCAAACAACCGAGTATCATTCAGAAATGATTGGAGATCGGGAGCAAACCTTGAGACATTTTGAAATGATGGGGGGAATTGTCGTTTCAATAAAATGTTTAGACGAAGGAGTTGATATACCATCAGTAACCCATGCACTAATATTAGCATCATCGAGAAATCCAAGAGAATTCATTCAACGTAGAGGGAGGGTTTTAAGAAAAGCGCCAGGGAAACCGCTTGCCTATATACATGATGTTATGGTGATTCCGAGGGAGTTTGAAGATGATGAAGAAGCAGATGTTTCAATTTTACGAGGTGAGTTAGTCCGTGCTATAGAGTTTGGAATGTATGCAATGAACCCAAGTTCTGTCACAGACTTAAAGCGGATAGCATTAAGATTTAATCTCAATTATGATGAATTACGTGATTCAGGAATTGAAGTAGAGGAGAGCGATGAGTGATATTAATGCATTAACAAAGACTCTTATTAAAATCCAAGAGGACGAATTTCCAGAAGTGCCGCCAAATCTAATAACTGAGATAATGAAAATACAAGATAGTTACTCTCAAAACAGATCGGAGGCTATGAAGAAAATAGGTAAAATTGTTGAAGAACATTTAAATTCTAAGGAGTTTGAATAATGCTAAAATTTAAACGCTTAGATATTAAAAATTTTGGACCTTTTAGAGGTGAACAAACCATTGAATTTCCTAATCAGCAGGGAGTCACTATTGTTTATGGCCAGAACGGAAGAGGTAAAACGACATTACTCAATGCTGTTCGATATGTGTTATATGGGTATTTTATTACCAGGGGATCAAAAGAGTTAGAATTTCAAAAAGTGATTAACACCGATGCTCTTGAAATAGGTGAATATGAATTTTCAGTCACACTTGTATTTATATATGGAGGAAATGAATATGAGTTATCGAGAGTTGCAAAACCAAAAGATTCATCAAAAAAACCTAAGATTCATAATGATTACGAACAAGAGTTTTTTTTAAAGAGAGATGGAATCATCATCCCTATATCTGATACTGAGCGGGTTTTAGAACAAATCATGCCTGAACAAGTTTCTCGATTTTTCTTATTTGATGGAGAATTATTGCAAGAGTACGAAGAATTAGTTGCTAAAAAAAGTGAGACCGGTAGGAAGATAAAAGAATCAATTGAGCGCATTTTAGGACTACCACTCCTAACTGAGTCTCGAACTATAATGCAAATTTTAAAGCAACAGGCACAAACTCAGCAAGCGAAGACAGCTCAAGCGAATAAAAGTACTGTTGAAGTGGGAACACACCTTGAAAACAAAACTAAGGAGCGAGAAGAACAACAAAAAGAATTAGATCGTTTGCTTCAAGACCACAAACATATGAAAAAACAGAAATTACAACTCGAAATAGAATTAAAAAAGAATAAAAACGCTTTGAGTCTTTTGGATGAAAAAGATCAGCTTGAGAAGAGTATTGATGCCGAACTAAAAAAACAGGATATAAAATATGAAAAAATCCGAGAATCAATGATTGATTCTTGGCGATGGTTACTGAATGATAAACTTGAATTATTGTTAGATAAAGGTGGAAAAGAATTATCTCAACTTCGAACAAAGGAAGCAGAACGAACTATATCAGAAGACATAAAAAGGTCTCTCGAAGAAGCAATTTCAATAAAAAAATGTCCTACTTGTGAACAGGATATTGAAAATTCTCTGATTGAAAAACTACAGCAAAAAATTCAGAACCTTAATGCTAAATTGACGGATGAAGAAATAAAAAGGTTGAAATATCTGTCATCGTTGCAGTCAAAAGTAAAAGAGATAAAAACTGAGACTAAGAGAAATATTGTTTTCGAATTAATTAATGACATCAACGATATTCTAATTGATGTAAATGATAAAAGGGATAAGATAAAAGAAATCAAAGAATTAGTTGAAGGAATTGATGAAGAGAAAACGAGAAAAATCAATAATGACTTAAAAAATATAGATGAAGATGTCATCCTTTTAGAAGAGGGAATTCGTAATCAAGAAAAAGTTATTGCTGATGTGAATTATGATATCGAAAAACTCTCGGATCGTTTAAAGAGTCTTGGTAACAAAGACATTCAAAAAGATAAATGCAGAACTGAGTTGTATGAAAATCTACATAAATTATTTGATAAAGGGATAGCTGAATATCGAGATGAATTAAAAAATAGAATTCAAGAAGATGCCACGATTTTATTTCAAAGTTTAACTACAGAACCTGAATATACTGGATTGCGAATTAATGACAATTATGGACTTACAATAGTCAGGAATGATGGCAATGATGTTTTGGTTCGATCTGCTGGTATAGAACATATTGTTGCTTTATCTCTTATGGGAGCACTTCAGAAGAATGCACCGTTTAGAGGACCAATTATTATGGACTCACCGTTCGGTCGCCTTGATGATGAGCATGCGCCCAATGTTGTTAGCACACTTCCAATAATGGCAAAACAAATTGTTTTATTGGTTTTTAAAAAAGAATTAACCCCTGCAATGGCTCGGGAAAAATTGCAAACTAAGCTTATATCTGAATACTCTCTTGAAAGGGTTTCATCATCTTTTACACAGTTGGAAAAAAAATAATATTGCGAGAATAATATGGAAAACACAAATGATAAAACCACTATCGGTTTAACAAACGAGAATAAGATTATTTTGGAACGAATCAAAGAGAAGAATTACTTTAAAGATGAAATGGACATCGCAAAATTTGCAATGTCATACGCTATCATTTATGGTGAGGATGAGGTTTACACCGCCTCAGGATATGGTACTAAATGGAATGTTGGTACTTTCGATAATGGAAATAAGTTGAGGACTCTTTTATCTGTATTAATGCCTGAGAATAACGAACCATATCGCCAGATAGAAGAATTATCCAATAAAGGGTTGTTTTTGATTGGAAAACATATTGAAAAAAATAATGACCTATTTATAGAAGAAATTCTTAATATTAAATTTTAGTTCGTGTTCTAAAAAAAAACATTTTATTAATCGGCTCAACTGGTGAAATGGTTAAAAAAGGAATGACAAAATACTTCTATCAAAACAATAAAAAATAGACTATTGCAAATTTTCTTCTAAAACCTAAAATAAAACGGTCTCAAAAAAAATTGTACCCAAAATCCCGCCATATAACCCTCTCAAAACCCCATAAACCACCCAAAATTCCATTATAAAACAGATCTGTATATATATTACTAATTGAATTAACAAGGAAATTCATCCCGCCCATTTTTAACCCAAAATCCATACAAAAAAGGAGATCCAATCATGGAACTTTTAACCAATCCCTGGTTTATTGTAGTCACCGCAATAAACATCGCAGCCACAATTTATTTGGCCATTAAATTTTATTATCGGAGCAAAGAAGAACCCACCCTCTTTGAAAAATTGAGAGCAACAGGAATCTTTCCTACGGTCAGGAAACCACCGAAACCATCAGACCTGAAATGCAACAAAGAAAATAATAACCCCTAACCCAAAAGGAAACACGCCTATTGAAAAAACACCTATTTAAACTTTTAAAAGTTCTATTTGTAATGATCATGCTGATTTCATCGGGAACGGCATTATTTTATCAAACAACAGAATCACAATTTGATCCCATCAAATCAATTCAAACTTTACAATCCCAGAACCGGCGAGACGATGCTATAGATTTGGTTCAGTTTTATAAAGACAACGGGAATATTGATACAGACAAACTGGAGCAACTTGAAAAGGACCTGGTATACACCTCCCTTGAAAAATGCAAATCATTTATGGACGGTGCAATAACAGGGAAAATTCACGACACATATAGTGGCGTCGGCGCTATTGGCTCTGATCTATTTGTGTTCGGAGATATCAGGGACCTGGGCATTCAATCCTGGAGATATTTAAAGAATGAAGAGACGGATACCATTGTTGCAGTTCTATCTGGAGTCGGTATTATTTTGTCTGCAAAACCATTTGCTGATGTCCTGGCATCTTTTGCTAAAAACTCTGTTAAATATCTCAAAAAGATCCCGCTAAAACCGGATGGTTATCTAAGAAAATTATTGAAGGGTGATTTGTCTTTAGCGGAGTCAAAATTGATTTATGAATTGTTAAAAAAAACCAATTCAGCATCCCCAGGACGAGTTCTATACTTTCAAGCCTGAAAAGTATAAAACATCTCGAATCAGCCACAGAATTAATCTCAACATTTAAGAATACAGGACGTGTCTTTGTCACTACGACTGGTGACGCTGGACTATTCTTATATTCAACCATCCCAAAAAGCTTCAGATCTATATATTTAAAAGGATTCAAAATGAATCCTATAGCATTTATGGGTCTGACCAAAGCGCATTTCTTTGTCCATACTTTAAAGATTTTAAAGAAGCATGAACTTTCCGCAGTGATGGTCCCGATTTTGGGATTGCATCTCATTTTATCTTTATTCCCGCCATATGTAATTGCAGCAATTTTCATCCTATCTGCTGGATATATGGCGTTAACCATAAAAAGAATTTTTAACCTATTCAAAGGAGAATCAAACTGATGCTTAACAATGTATGCATCGCAGGAAACCTGGGTAATGACCCTGAGACCTTCTATAGAAATGAAGGAGACAGCAGGACAACATTTAATTTTGCTTTTAATTCCGGTCGTGATCAAACGTCTTGGATTCGTTGTGTCTGTTTCAATAAAACGTCTGAGATTGCTGAAAAGTACCTCCATACAGGCGCTCGTATTGCTGTGTCAGGTTATTTGAAGCAGAACACCTGGACAAATGACCAGGGCGAGAAAAGAAGCAACTATGAAATCATAGTCAACAGCATTGAATTCATCAAAATTCAAGGCGAAACCCCATTTTAGAAAAGGAGAATAATTATGACAGCAAGACAACTTCAAACCCGCCAGAAAGATTCGCAGGGGCTCCGGGTATTAAGAACGGATGATGGGACTTTCTGCGTTGAAAGTGCCAAAGGTAAAATAATGTACCTGATTTCTTTCAACGGTGAGCAGCTTTCATGCACCTGTGCTGACTTTGTAAAAAATATCAAACAGGATGCTGAATTCAGATGCAAGCATATCATTGCGGTAGAAAATGTGCTTGAAGATCCCAATATTGGTCTACTCAACCCTGTTGAGAATCATACCCCTAAACTGGATGACCGGTTCATCACAAACATCAAGGGAAAAGATTTTGTGGTATACGCCGGGCTGCTTTCACTGAGTCATAGCAAGGGGATCAGTTCATTGACGGTGGATGTGCTGAGATATCCCTGTAAGGAAAATGGGATGGAGGCTGTGTGTCGGGCAACTCTGGAATCAAAAAATGGAGAAACTTATTCTGAAGTAGGTGATGCAAGTCCAAAGAACGTCAACAGAATGGTCTCTGAGCATATTCTTCACATGGCGGCGACCAGATCCAAAGCAAGGGTCATGAGAGATTTTACCAACGTGGGTTTGACTGCTCTTGAAGAATTAACTGATGCTGATGGTGTCATTGGTGCAGGTACAGGGAAAAAGACCACCAGAAAGAAAGCAGCGCCCAAAGCAAATTCAAAACCAGCTGCATCAAAAAAGAAGTCTGAGCCAAAATCTCAGGCGCCTGAGAAAAAGACCTCTGCTGCAAAAACTGAAAAGAAGGTCAATTCAACAGATAAAAAAGAGGATCAGGAATCACCGCCCATGTCAGAAGCTCAGAAACGCGCTCTCATGAACCTTTCCAGGAGAAGGGGGATAAGTGTAGAGCAGCTAGAGAATTTGTGTGCTGAAGACTATGGGAAAATATTTGATGATCTTACCTCTGCTGAAGCATCTGAATTCATCAAATCATTACAGCAAAGCGCTTAACCAATAATCAATAACAATTCGTTGAAGGGACAAGGAACACTGGAATTAGTGCGTCTTGTCCCTTTTTCTATTGGAGGAACTTAAAATGGTTTTAAGGGAATTGAGAAAAACAGAGCATTTGTCAGCATCTTCGATCAGCACATATGTAGATTGCAGTCTGCTCTATAAATTCTCGAAAATAGATAAAATCCCGTTTGAAGGAAAATTTGATTCAATGGAATTTGGATCAGTCATTCATAAAGCCCTGGAGCAATTTTACCTTGAAAAAATGATAGGAGAAAATCTGTTGTTAAAGGATGTCCACGCTATTTTTGAAGATTGCTGGAGGAAACAGGCTGAAGGTGATGACCAGATTGAGTACACCAAAAATCATGATTTCAAGTCCCTGTTGATGTTGGGAAAAGATCTGCTTTCGACATGGTTTAATAAGAAACCTGACGACAATTACAATATCCTTGGAATTGAGGAGGCGTTTTCATTTCACCTTCCTGGTATCCCCATACCATTCATAGGTGCCATGGATCTCATTGAAGAAGATGAGGTGGGGACTGTCATCATAACTGACTTCAAAACAAGTTCCCGTGCCTATTCATCAGATGAAATAGATCAGAACCAGCAACTCACCCTTTATCAATTAGCAATTCAATCTATGGGATATACAGATCGAGAAGTTTTGCTGAAATTTGACGCATTCATCAAGACGAAGGTTCCTAAATTTGAGCAGTACTGGACCACCCGTTCAGAGATGGATGAGCACCGCCTTATCCGGAAAGCTAATCAGGTATGGGATGGTATCCAGAAAGGAGTTTTCATCCCAAATGACACCAGTTGGAAATGTAAAAATTGCAGTTATGCACAAGCATGTAACGAATGGTTTGAAAGGAAAATAGCATCATGAGCAGACAACAGATCAATTATATTCAGGACTTTCTCACTGTTTTCAACGAGAAAGGAGACAAAAAACATCGAATAGTGAATATTGAATCCTTATTTAAAAATCACTCTTCGATTGCTGTTATTAAATTTCTTGAACAGCTTCACAGAGAATATTCAAAACGACTGAAAAGGATCATTCGCCGGGACATCACTTCTCATCGCCTCAATGATGTCATCGCTAAAAAGTTCAGAATCAAAATGGCTATCAACACTATCCGGAATTATTCGAAACAAGGAGGTAAAGCAGCATGAGCGAACTGACGCCTGAACAGAGAAAAGCTGCTGAATACAAGGATGGTATTGTAGCAGTTATAGCAGTGCCTGGAGCAGGAAAAACGAAAACAATGATGGAGCGCATAGGTGTGCTCGTAAATAAGTATGGCATCCCGCCAGAAGCAATCTTGGGTCTGACATTTACAAAGAACGCAGCAAATGAAATGAAGCACCGCCTGGTCGATGTCCTGGGAGATAAATCATCCAGGGTACACCTGAGTACAATCCATTCCTTTTGTTATTACCTGCTGAAAAGAGAGGGGTTTGTCTTTGAGATTGTTTCCGGAAAACAACAACTCATAATCATTAAAGAAGTAATGAAAGAGTTGAAAGTTAAAAATCTTTCAGTGGGTGCAGTACTTCGTGAAATATCCCTGGCTAAAAACAATTTGATACTGGTGGATGAATTCCGGGATCTCTTTGTCGGTGATAAAACCATGTTGAAAATAGCTGATATCTACGAGCGGTATGATGAGCTAAAAGAAAAAAGGATGCTTCTGGATTTTGATGATCTGCTTATTCAAAGCTATACCCTGCTCAAAGAAGATAAAAAGATCAGGGGTAAATATCATGAAATGTTCAATTCGATTTTGGTCGATGAGTATCAGGATACCAACCCTGTTCAACTTGAAATCCTTAAGTTGTTGATTAAAGAGGATTCCAGTTTCTTTGTAGTGGGGGATGATCATCAGAGCATATACGGGTTCGCAGGTGCCAGTGTGGGAAATATTCTGAATTTCAAAACCATGTTTCCGTTGTCTGAGCAATTTATCCTGGATTTGAATTTTAGATCTACAAAGAAAATTATCCAAGCGTGTGCAAACCTTAGTAAACACTTCAAGCGCCAGATCCACAAGAATTTTAGGACTGACAATGTGGAAGGTGAAGATATCGTTGTCCTGGAGAGCAGCAATGAAAATACAGAAGCTTTATCAGTGGTGAATGAGATTATGGATCTGGTTATGCGCCGGTCATATGAATACAAAGATATAGCAGTTTTGTATCGCTGTAATTTCCAGAGTTTACCTGTTGAAGAAGTGTTCTTGCAGCATAAGATTCCATTCTTTATTCAGGGCGGTCAGAATTTCTATTCAAGGCGTGAGATTAGACTCTTGCTGAGTTATCTGAGGGTAATCATGGACCCGGATTCAGATGAGGCGGATGAAGCATTATTGAATATCCTTAACGCTCCTGTTCGCTATGTCAGCAATGCTTTAAAATCTCAGATCAAAGAATATTGTCAGGACCAGAATATTCATTTTTACCAGGGACTGAAATCAGGGAATCTTGGATCTGCTTTTGTCCAGAAGAATATCAAGACTTTCATTGAGATAATGGACCCGTTGATTGCACAGGATACTTTGAGTCCATCTGAAGTTTTGGTGCTCCTTCGAAGCAAGTTGGATTATGATAGATTTATAGCAGACGAAGACAGTATAGAGGTTGATGATGTCCTCATTGATAATCTGAACAGTCTTGTCCTTTCAGCCACCAGGTATAAAGATATCGAATCTTTCCTGAAATATACGGACAGCTTTGAGGATAGCAGTATAAGTGAAGATCGTGATGGTGTCCAACTTATGACAATCCACAAGAGTAAGGGATTGGAATTTCGGGTCGTGTTTGTCATTGGACTTATTGAAAATTTGCTACCCAGCTCAAAAGGTCATTTGGAGGAAGAGCGGAGAATCTGTTTTGTCGGTATCAGCCGTGCGAAGGAATTGCTGTTTCTGTCTTATCCCTTGTACTATCTGAACGTGCAATCTCGAAAGTCCATGTTCATTGATGAAATTCTTGGCAAAAAAACGCCTGCTGCAACTGAATAATCTTATCTTTTAATCGAGCAAAAAAGTTACAAATTTTAGCTTATCCTGTTTTCTTTTATTCCTATAACGAAAGATCAAAACAACCCCAAAGGAGGTAAATACAATGGTCTTAGAAGCTATTATACTTTTCGGTCTCTAAAGTATAAATAGATAGAAACAATCTCATTTAACCTATTTTAAATTCAAAGGAGAAACAAATCATGTCGTATCCTTTTGAACCCACCACGACAAAAGCATTGAAAGAATTTTTAAGGGAATACCTGGAAGAGAACTGTCAAAGTCCGGAAACCAACCAGGGTAACAAGCAGTCATCCCATTTGAAAAATAGAAACAAACTGGTAATCCTGAGTCGGATTCTTAACACCTGGGGAGAGCGCCGGATAAATTCTTGATCTCATATTAATATAGAAACAGACCCATCTTTCCCAAGCAAGAATCCCATCAACAGCAAGTTTCCAACTAAAACCATAAATCAGTAACAGCAACAAACTAATCTGGGAGCCACCCGTCCGCTTGTATGGATACGCACCATGTAGAGTCGTCATGGGAAATATAATGTGCCAGGTGGTGAAAGGTATGTCTCCCAGCAAAAAACTCAAACTATTTAAAATCAAAAAAAAATCACAGGCACCTGAGATTAAATCCGCAGGATGCTGCGTTTTTTAAGAATCAAACCAAAGGAGAACAAAATGCAAAAAGAAATGACCTTAGAAAAAGTATATGATCGAGTTGATAGAATGAGCGCCAATTGCTTCGATCAAAACATTAACGTACCCGAAATTAAATTTGATAGCTTGGATATCATCCGGATCTCAGGGGAATCTCATATAGTCAGACCTGTTGCGCAGCGATCTATCTCTAATCGCCTTGGCATCCCATATAACTATCTGAAAAAATGTCCTCAGGATATTCAAGCTGAAAACTTAAACCATTGGATAACCCGAGAGAAAAATGACCAGCTGTTTTTCAGGTTTGATGGCGAGGATATAAGAGCAGTCTTCACACCCCGTTATGTTCCCGTTGATAATTTTGAAGTATTTGAGAGGTTGGATTCCATGGGATTTAAACCGGAAACAAAAGTTCAGTGTTCTCTTGATACTGAATTCATGAGCTTATCTATCCCAGATGGTCCAAAATCATTTGATATTGATGGCGATAAATTTACCCCAGGCGTTTCAATTTCAAATTCTGAAGTAGGTCTGGCCAGTCTGAGCATATCTGCTTTTGTATTGCGCCTGGTTTGCACCAATGGATTGATATCAAAAACTCAGGAATCAAACTCTTATCGTCATATTTCCAATCGTATTTTGGAAGAATTTCCGAGTGTCTTAAATCAAGTGTCCCTTGAACTTGGTAACAAAAGAGATCAATTCAAACTTTCCATGGATAGTCCTGTTGATAATGCTGAAGGAACCATGAACAGTTTTAATCGTCAGTTCCAACTGTCTCAAAATGAGAAAGATGCTGTGTCATGGGGATGGGCACATGATGTAGGTGAAACCATGTTTCATATCATTCAGGCGTATACAAAGGGTGCCCAGATGGATGATCTCAATGCTGAATCTTCTTTTAAACTCCAGAGGACCGGCGGATCTATTCTGGGAATGGTCAATTAAAGGAAAATTAGACATGGGAATGATAAACTGTATGAAATTAAATCTTAATCAAATACCTGAAATTTCCAATGGTATCATTAAAAAAGATTCTTTCTTTGATGAAGTGCCGACCTTGAATCAAAAACCTTTGGAAAAGTGGGCGGAATTAAAATTTGATTTTAAGCTTAAGATCGGAAATGACTGGTATCTTGGTTCTTTTTATAATGATAACTCTAATGTAAATGAAGTCTCATTATCATTTTCAAAGTTTGAATAACATGGTCAAATAACGAACCGCTGTTCGCAAAATCAATTCAACTGAAAGGATACAAAACAATGAAAGAACCTATAGAAAAATCCGTTGTTAAACTTATTGATACCAATGGGAATGCATTCGCAATCATCGGTCGTGTGAAAAATGCTCTTTTTAAAGCTGGTGCTGACAAAGAATATATTCAGAAGTATCAAAAAGATGCAATGGCTGGAGATTATGATCACTTGCTTTGTGTGACGATGGATTACGTGTATATGACGTGATTCTTTTGTACAATCTTTAGGATAATAACCCCTTTTAAATGGAAGGGGTTATTTTTTTGTGTATATAAAACTTGATTCAAAAGATTTATTTTATTATTTATCATTGACACGTCCTTTTTTATGTGCAATAAAGAAATAAAATTAGAAAACATAAGGAAAGAATTATGACAAAAAAAATCACAATAAGCGTATCCGAGGACTTACATAGACAACTGAAAAATTATAGAGATTCTATTAATATTTCAAAAATTTGTGCTGAAGCTTTAAAAATGAAAATTGAAAAAATTGATTTAACTCTTCATGAAGCGAAAAAAAGATTTAATCTTTTAGAATTGTCAGAATATACAAACCTTGCTTATGAAGATGGCCAAAACTGGGCAGGATACAGAGCAACACCTATAGAATTGGCAATCGTATCTAATTGGACCTATGGTTGGGTGTCTAACGATAAACAATGTCAAAAAACCATAGAACTTTTAGAAGAAAACAACAAAGAAATTAAAAAAATAATGTCAGGGTATAGTGTTGGATACGAGTACATCCTCAGCTCATCCTTCATTAATAAAGGAATTGTTAATTTTTTTATTGATTATGGTGATGGAGATGTCCAAATTGCAGTTGCATTTGCTCAAGGAGCTCAGATCATCTGGAATAAAATAAAAAACCAATTGCTACCAAAGTTAATTGATCCAGAATATCAATTTTAACCGATTAGATTGGGAGAATTTCAAATGCAAAAATCCAATCATGCAAAAAAGAGATGCCAACAAAGAGGTATCAAGAATCGTCAAGTCGAATTGATTTTGAAATACGGAACCTTAGAACACAAACGAGGAGCTTATGAATGCTATATCCCCAAAAATATCTTTCGACAAATAGTTTCAGATTTTAAAAAGACGATTCAAGATCTTGAAAATATTTCGAGATCAAATAAAACCCTGATTCTAAATGAGGGGACAATTATCACAGCATATAATAAAGTTAATTTTTAAAGAAAGGAACAGATCGTGGCTAAAAATATAGCATTAATACCGGGTGAAAGATCAAATTGGGAAGTTGCTTTTTTTCTTCTAATTGATGAGATGGTCCCTTTTTTAAAACCTCAAACGACTTTTAGTCGCCAAAATATTGTTGGCACCTCGGGTATGAATTTTATACACAAACTCCTTGGTTCTATTGCTTATAAAGTAAATAAAACCCCTGAGAATTCATTACAAGGAACGATTAATACTATGGTGAATAAAAAAGGATTTATTTTGTCTAATGGATCTGGGGATTATACACTTACAAAAAAGGGCTATGATCGATTAATTGAAATTCGGGAAAAATATAATCCTGAAAAAAAAGAACCCATTGGGAGTACAGGAAAAGCTATTATGGCTATCAAATCTCTTCCCAAAGAAGTAAGGGAAAAAGTGATGAGGGAATTGTTAAAATAAGCTAACCAAAATTTTGTTTAGAAGAGGATATCATGGTAAATATAGAAAATGTTTTAGAAGAGGTTAAAAAAAATAATCGAGTTTGTCCTCAACCTAACCGATGGAACGACATTTGGGAAATGCTACCCAATAAAGAAAGAGTGGGGAATGGTTGGAAACCTGCCCTACCTTTGATTCTTGCTGCTTGGCATGACACCCCGCACTTATCAAAAATATTGAGATTTAAAGAACATTTAGAGTGGGCTGCTGATAACGGTAATTTAGAGGAAGTGTACCAGTTCTTGAAAAATCTAAATGAAAATGAATGGTACCATACCGACGAATAGGGCTTTAGGTAGTTAAAGTATATTGTAATTTGTTATTCTATTTCCTCCAAATCAAATCCCCGCTTTTTGCTCTCCAAATTTCTTTGTTTCCCAACAGTCATCTCCGGAAAAAATTCCAGACCGGTTAATAATTCAATCTCATCCACCGTTTTGACATAATCCATATAATCATTGCCCTCAGGTGCCTGAGGAAAAACAAAGGATACCGCTTTGATCGTTCCAAAATATCCTTTTTTGAAAGCAATGATTTTGTAAAATTCCTCAGGGATAGGAACACCAGAATCAAGTTTATCAGGTGGATTCTTTTTAAAGATAGGACCAGTGATGACATAAACACTGTGCACCTGTTTGTTCTCTGTATCGTCCTGAGATATTTCATCCCTAATTTTAGCTTCAAGACGTTTCCAGATCCCTCTGTTCAATGCGACTGTTTGGGGACATATATTTGACATTAAATAAGTTTCAAGTTGCGCCATCTGACCATATTGTTCAAGCATAGCAAAATTTGGGATCATATGGCCACGATCATATCCCGAACTCTCATAATCTTTATGGGTAACTTTTGAATCTGTCCTTTCGTCAACAAAAAAAGTCCAGGGGCGTTCCCATTCCTGGACAGATTCAGTCTTTTTATTACCAAGTCTATAGACCGCCCATAGAGGATTTTTCAATGTTTCAGAATAACCAACAGCATATCCAGTATTAATGAGGATTTTAAACTCGGGACCGTTTGTTTGAGCGATAGGGAAACCACCATAGGTGAATAGCTTTTCTTTGTGGATACCAGGGATGTCATTGGCGAAAACTGGGATTACCAACAACATTAAAAAGAATACGGGGATTATCTTTTTCATATAATTAATCCTTTTGTAAAAATGACTTTCAATCTTGAATTAAGGGATTTCTCCAGGTACAAAACTAAGCCAATAAGAATACAAGTTTACTTATATACGATCTTTACCCGTCCAACCAGACCACTCTCTAAACGAACTTTTATTCCATGAGGATGTGAAGGTGATTTTGTTAAAATGTTTTTTACAATACCCTCAGTGAGATTGCCTGTCCTCTGATCTTTTTTTAATACAATAGAAACTTTTTGCCCTGGTTTAATCTGAGATCTCTTTTGACCTTCATTCATCTGAAATTTCTCCGCTGTTTGTCAAAAAGAGGTCATTCGCATCAGTGTCGATCATTTCCTGACAATGATGGCAGACCATATTCAATTTCTGAACATTACCCTTGAAAAGAAATTTATTACAATGGGGACAACGATACTCTTTTAAGCTTGGATCGCTTTGCATTGGCGGGATAATTGGTGCTGTATTTTCTTTGTCATCAGTCATAGGTGATATCAATTATACTATAATGCTGTGGATGCCAACAGTTTTTATTTTTCCTGTTGTCTTGTATCCTGAAAATCATTTTGATATCCCTTCATAATAAATTCAAATATAAGACATGGAGCAAAATTGTTCATATTCCTCGATACAGAAACAACCGGCGCTGGAGAAAAAGACAGACTATGTCAGCTCGCCTATAAACTTGAAACTGGTGAAATTGTAAACGAACTTTTCAAACCACCTTTACCAATAGCAATTGACGCCATGTGTGTTCATCATATCACAAATGAAATGGTTGAAAACAAACCAGCGTTCAAGGACAGCAAAGACCATCGAAAATTACTCGATTTGTTAAATGATGATAAGAATATACTCGTCGCTCATAATGCTAAATTTGATGTGGATATGCTCGTTAAAGAAGGCGTCCATCCTAAGAAGGTTATCTGTACTTTAAAACTCGCACGATCTCTTGACCCCGAAGGAAAAATACCCAGGTACAGTCTTCAATATTTAAGATATTTCCTGGGTATTAAAATTGAAGCAACTGCTCATGATGCTCTTGGTGATATTCTGGTTCTTGAAAAATTATTCGAAAGATTATTCGCAAGGATGAGCAAGGATAACGGACCTGCTGCTGTTGAAGGTAAAATGATAGATATCTCAAGTAAACCAGTATTGTTGACCAGGATGTTTTTTGGAAAACATAAGGGAGAGCGTTTTAGGGATATTCCGCAAGATTATTTAAAGTGGTTATCTGGTACTGACTTGGATGAGGATATGCGGTTTACAGTAGGACATTATTTGAATTGAAAATAGTTAAACGTTAGTGTTGAAAATAATTTCAATTGATACTGGCGCAAATTCTAAAAACATTATTCATCAAATTGTTTATAAGGAAGTTTCCACTTTAAAAATATATCATGTATTTGTTCGATTTTTTCTCTTTTGGTTTCAATATTCTTGCCAACAAGAAGGAGATCCCATAATCTCCCATTAGGGATTAAGATTCTTTTTGATGAGCCTGGTTCTTTATAACCAGTTTTTTCATAATAAACCATTAATTTTTTGTCGCATTCTTCTGCGGCATTAATCTCAATTTGCTCGAGCTCTTTAAGTCTGATTAATAGCGCTTGTGCAGAAACCCCATATCTATGTTTTATCCTCAAGAGCAGCTCATAGGACCATTTCTTTTGGTAAACGTTTAATTGGGTAACAGTGTTGTGAATATTTATTTTTGGCATTAAAAAACTGGCGGCGAATAAACGAGCCGCTCTGTGAGCTGTAAAAGGTTTTTCCCCAAGATCGCCACTATCTTCTTCAGGAAAGAGTTCACTAACTCGCTGAATAGAATAGGATGAAATGAGGACTCGACCAAGTTCATAGACTAAACTAAAAGTTTGACGTTCAGGTGTTGTTTTGGAATTGATAAATAAAAATGCGTTTTGATAAATGTGATCATAATATGAAAAACTGTTTACACCTTTTGGTAACGGTAAAGAAATAGCTTTGAGTCCTTTCCTCTCAAAGAGTTCGAAATAATCAAATACGATACCACTACCTATATCCATATATTGACGAACTTTTGCTGCAAGGTTTTCTATACCATGTCTGTCTGCAATAAATGGTATTAGTAAAGGAATATTTGCATGTTTTTTTACTCCGCAAATTTCTTCAAGATGACCAATAGATTGGATGATTTCAATCACCATTTTTTTTGTGCTTGGTGATAATTTCCCCAAAAAATATTTTTCGCTAACTTGTATTGGTTGCTTAGACACTTTCTGTCTGTGAGATTGGAGTTCTTCAATACTTTTTGAAAAAAAAGCATCCAAAGATATATTGAATTCTTTTGATAGATGATAAAGTACAGTAGTCGAAGGAGTGTTTTCACAACGCTCTATGCGCCCTAATGGAACAGGTTGCATTCCAATTCTTGAAGCTAAGTCAGCAATAGTGAAACCTTTTTGCTGTCGCAGCCACCTAATGTTATTCCCAATATAATTTAAGTCTGTATCTTTCATATGCCACACATATCAAAAGATGTTGAACTTGTCAAAATCCAATAAAAAACAGCACAAAACAACTTAAAAGACTTAAAAACATACTTAAAAGTATCTATAATTTATATTTTTATATAAATATGCTTGACATAAAACTATAATGTATTATTTTTTAATCGTTTGTATTTATTTAGCTGCTCCAGTTTGGGAGAAACTTTATTATTTAAAAGGATTAAAATGAAAGAACAATTTAAAACATTTGCAAGCAACATTAGATTGACAGAACTTCAAGAACAAGATGCGGAAACTAAATACAAAGGGGTTTGCAAGAAACTCCATGATCACTATTATGACACGCAATATAACGGCGCGACTAAATTATTGTTTGGGTCATATAAAACCAAAACAAATACAAGACCGCTTTCGGCAG
Organism: Desulfobacteraceae bacterium; assembly: GCA_033851995.1. Taxonomy (GTDB): domain Bacteria; phylum Desulfobacterota; class Desulfobacteria; order Desulfobacterales; family Desulfobacteraceae; genus Desulfobacula. Next base: position 28,279 of record JAWSVI010000043.1, read on the forward strand.
ACCAAGATGTAGACGTAATATTTAAAATCACTGAAGAAACTTTTGAAAGATTTGATAATCATGAAAACAATGGACAATCGGCTCTATTACAGGAAATAAAAAACATTCTCAATGAAAAGTATACAACCACTGATAAGATTAGTGCTTGGGGTAAGGTGGTCCTTGTAAGTTTTTCTGATGGTCATCACAATATTGAACTTTTACCAGGTTATGAAAAAGAAGACGGTACTTTTTTGATACCGAATACTGAGAATGGTGGTTTTTGGGAGAATTTTGATCCACGATTGCAAATTAAAAATTTTCAAAAGAGAAATCAGATTTCCAATGGACTGGCAGCAGAATTAACAAGAATTATTAAAACTTGGATTCAAAACACCTCAACACTAAATTACAAATCATATAAAGTTTTAACTGATGTAATTTCTTTTTTAAAAAATGACTTTATAGAAGGTGCCGACTATGAAGAGTATTATGCAGTGCTTAAAAATTTTTTCGATTATTTAAAACGTGTTTGTGATAATAACATCATAAATCACGTCAACACAGCTTATAATAGAATCATCAAAGCAATTGAATACATGGACGAAAATAAACCAAAAGAAGCTTCCGAAGAATTAATTAAAATATTTGGAAATCAGTTTCCTAAAGTGGCTGAAAATCCAAGAAGTAATGGCCAAAAAGGGAGAGCTTTTGTAACAGCGTCTGCTCCATGGAAAAAATAACATTATCAAACGATGAAATAACGTGGTTATCCCAAAAGTATTCTAAATTGAAATTTAACCAGAGCAACAACACCATAACCGGTAAACTGGAATTTGATTTAGTCCATGCAAAAGGTGATAACGTTAGGATAAAAGACGATTATTCTATTGAAATTACTCTGCACACATCCGATGTTAGCTGTTTGCCAACCGTGCGTGAAACTGATGGTAAAATTAAGCGGATTGCTGATAGAAAAAACATAAAAACAGAGGATCTCCATTTAAATTCAGATAACGGAGAAATGTGTATCATCATTCCACCAAAAGAACGGGACCGTTATCCAAATGGTTTTGAATTACAACAGTACTTGTATCATTTAGAAGAACATTTTTATTGGATTAGTTATTTCGATAGATATGAAAAAAAACCCTGGAAAGACCAGGCTCATTCAGATATTGGTTATCTTGAGTTATTTAAGGAGAATCGCCGCAAATACAGACAAGATGTAAAATTATATTTTGAGGAAAAGTATAATATCAAATTTAATCGACAGCAATTCAATTATTATATGAGAAAACTTTTAAAAAAGAACAAAATATGAACAAAAAATTATTAGCTTCAGTACGATTTTATTTTGCCCAGTCAGTATTCATGACCAATTGCCATTATAAAGCACATGGTAGATTGGTAAAGCAAATGAACAAAAACAGGTACATTGTAATTGGGATATCAGGCGGAACCCTTGTTGCTATTATTCTGCAGACAATAGGACTTAAAACAAATTGCCAGCAATTGTTAGATATATTATCTTATTGCGGTCTGCTCTTGACGGGGGCAAGTCTTCTGTACACGATGTTTAATAAGGAGGATATTAGCGAATTAAAATGTCAGCACAGGAGCATCGCTGAAGACTTTAAGTCATTGCGTGATAAATACATGGGGTTGATTGAAGAAATAATGAGTGAGTCAAAACGTGAAGACGAATTAAGAGAAAAGAAGGATAAATATCAAAAGGAATATAGTTTATTAGGGAAATATGCGCCAGCCACCACATATAATGATTATCTTGAAACCCAGAAAAATCTTGGTCTAAAAGGGCAAAAGGATGAAGAATTTACATGGGCAGATGAAGAAATTGACTTGTTTTTACCGAATAAACTACGATTAAAAAATTTCCGTCATTGATTAATTAATTCCAAATTTTGTCTAATCCTCCCAAATCAATTCCGGTGGGGGGAACTTCTGCAAGCGTTTCCAAAGAGTTTTTATTATAATTCCTGAAGCATCATCAACGTGAAGATTCGGGTCTCCAGATATTTTTTTACAATCCTCAAGCAATTTTGAATCTTTTTCCCAGAGTCTAAAATCATTTCTTATGGCAACTCCCAGACCAAAATGAAAAATGATTAGACTATCATCCGTTGAATCTTTAATCTGGTATTTTGTCTCAATAGGGAGTTCTGAGAGAAGTCTGTTGACCGCTTCAGATACCATTGTGGGCAACTCGTTATTATCAGCCATTTATCCGATCCCTCAACACACCAGCCACCTTAAAAGTAACAGTTCTCCTTCCATCCAACATCATCTCACTCCCAGTAGCAGGATTCCGTCCTTTACGTGGCGCTTTTTCGTTGACTTGAAATTTACCAAATCCTGAAATCATTATATCTTCTCCAGATGCCAATGTGGTTTTCATGACTTCAAGAAGTTCGTTGATGGTTTTCTTTGCTTCTGCAGGTTTAAGATTGTTTTTCTCTGATATTTTTTCTGCGATTGTTATTTTGGTAAGTGCCAAGGGGTGCCTGCTCCTGTTTAGTTTTGGTAATGTGTATTATGGGATTTTATCTATGATTTTGCGGAGATGTTGTCAAGGAACAGGCGTGGAAATTAAATGGGATGATTGTAGAAGAAGTGACTTGGTGTGTTTTCGGGATGAGATGCTGGAGAAATCGTTTTTCATATTATTTAGTTGAGATCACTGCGACATATATCTATCTCGGGTGATTTTTCCGATTTTTGAAAAAGGACAGTGGGTTTAATAAAAACGGTGACAAAAAAATAAAATTTTGAAATTTTGAAGGTGAAAATCAGAATCACTTTTATTCATAGCACTCAAATTCTATATAAAAATTGATTTTGTCATTCGATCTGACTATTATCCTCCGTGAGGATACTCTTCTTTCATATTTGAGTAGTGACATTCATTCATAAACAGGTTGGTTGTGATAAAAATAAAACATTTTCTCATAATACTTTTTGCGCTGACTTTTTCATTCACTTATCAGATTTTTGCTGCTGAAACCGGTAACCTTAAAAAAATAGCAGCCTTAAACCAAAAAACTGAAAAATTAATAACAGAAGGCGAATATGATAAAGCGCTTAAAAGTATAACAGAGACTTTATCATTACAAGAAATCGAATTTGGTCTCATGCATTATTCTGTGGCAGAGAGTCTGGGAGCGCTGGCGACAATCTATTATCATTTAGGTAAATTCGAAAAAGCCGATTCTTTATATGAAAGGATTATGGCTATATATGAAAACGAACTCGGATCTGAGCATGTTGAAGTTGGAATATCATTAAATAATCTCGGACAATTATATTTAGGCTCAGGTGATTATATTAAAGCTCAACAATTGTTCAAGAAAGCTCTTATTATTTGTGAAAAAAAACTGGGAACTGAAGACCCTAATACTGTAATGGTTTTAAATAATTTGGGCGTTTTGAATCTAAACCGGGCTAATTATGATGAGGCTAAACAGCTATTTGAAAAAGCTCTTATAGGAGCAAAAAAACATTATGGTTCTAAACATCCTAAAGTTGCATATTGTTTAAATAATTTGGGTAAATTATATTATCAGCTAAATAAATATTCAAAATCAGAATCTTTTTATAAAAAAGCTCTTAAGCTACATGAAAACTATTATGGATTCAATCATCCTGAAGTTGTAATATCATTGAATAATTTGGCACTGTTATATTTAAACTTAGGCAATCAGACTAAAGCAGAACCATTATTTAACAAAGCTCTTCATATTAGTGAAAAAAGTCTTGGTTTAGAACATCCAACCACTGCTATGCTTCTAAATAATTTAGCATTTCTAAATACTCGTTTGGGCAAATATAAAACTGCAATATCCCGATATAAAAAAGTCCTGGCCATTCAAAAAAAAGTATATGGTACCGAAAACGATTTAGTTGCGACAACATTAAATAATTTGGCGCAGGTTTATTCAAATATAGGAAAATATTCAAAGGCAGAACCATTATTTAATAAGGCACTTGTTATAACTGAAAAATTACTGGGTTCTGAACATCCTAACATTGCAATGATTTCAAATAATCTGGGTTTTATTTATCATGATTTTGGCGAATATACCAAGGCAGAATCAGCATTCAAAAAAGCTCTTAATATCTATGAAAAATCTTATGGGTCTGATCATGTTCAAATCGCTACATCACTGAATAATTTGGCCATACTTTATCAAGATATGAATAAATATGAGATAGCAGAACAAATGTATAAAAGAGCTCTTGTTATTGACAAACAAATTCTGGGCTCTGATCACTTTAAAGTAGCAAGAGATCTTAATAATTTAGCACTTTTTTATAAAAAATTGGGTGATTACGACCAAGCTGAGTTGTTATACAAACAAGCCCTTGTTATTTATGAAAATAACCTTGAAGCAGATCATCCTTTTTTAGCTACTGTAAGAAGCAATTTAGCTGTTTTTTATAATGATATAGGTGAAAATTCTAAAGCTAAACGACTTTATCAAAGTGTTTTAGCCATGAGAGAAAAAGTTCTTGGACCTAATCATGTTCTCGTTGCAGATTCATTGAATAATTTAGGAACATTTTACTCTCATGAGGGAGATCTCATTAAAGCTAATAAATTATTTGATAGGGCTCTTAACATATATTTAACGGCTATTGGTCCTGAAAACAAACAAGTTGCCAGAGTTCATGGTAATTTGGCAAATGTTTATGAAAAATTGAGAAAATATGAAAAAGCTCAGAACTATTATGAAAAAAGTTTGAAAATGTATGAAAAAATTTACGGACCGGAACATACAGAAGTTTCAGATATGATGATAACATTGGCTCTGCTTTATGCTAAACAAGGTGACCTAATAAATGCTCACCGATTAACAGTGCAAGCTCAAGAAACGAATAACAAATTGATTGATCATGTTATGGGGTTTACCTCCAACAAAAAAAAATTAGATTTTTTAATTTCCAAAGAAAGTAGCCTACATATTACTCTTAGTTTATTATTTCATCCGCTTAGTCATAATTTGTATCTGACCGATGAGCACCAATTTTTACATTTACTGTGCCGAGCTCAAACTTTAATCTTCAAAACACTCAATGTATTCTTGGGGTTAAAATCATCACCCACCTTATGCTCGAAAAAACTTGCAAATCAGAAAGATATTCTGAATATCTGGCTTAAAAGGAAAGGGGTTCTTCTTGAAACACAAAAACAATATCACAAAGCTTTATTCTATTCGGATAACAAACAGATTTCACAAACTTCAATAGAGTTATCTAAAGTTAGAAACAGACTGTCAAAATTAATATTTCCCAAACCAAACCAGGAAAATATAGACCCGTATCAAAATGAAATTGCCCAATTAGAAAAACAAAAAGAAGAACTTGAGGCGACTCTTTCAAAACTAAGTAAAGTCTTTGCAATTAAACAAAACAAATCTAATGCTAATTGTGATCATTTAACCCAAGCAATGCCATCGAATACTGCAATGGTGGATTTCGCTCGTGTTAGTCAATATAACTTCGAGAATAAAAATGACGGTCAGACCTGGCTGCCAGATCGCTATATAGCTTTTATCATTCATGCCGGAAATGGAGATGAAATTGGCTGGATTGATCTTGGTCCTGCTGATGAAATTGATAACAAAATATCAGCATTTAGAAAAATGCTTGCTGGTGTTAATACTGACATGACAAATGATACAATAAAAATTTTAAAAAAACTTCACACTCTCATCTTTCAGCCAATAAAATCAAAAATAGCAGACACAAAAGAGATTTTCATTTCTCCGGATGGGGATCTCAGCCTTTTACCATTTGAAATCCTTCTAAATAACGATGGTAAATTTCTTATAGAAGACTATACATTCAATTATTTGTCGACAGGAAGAGATATCTTTGGCTTTGGTGAAACCAGTGAAGGAAATAATAGATCTCTGATTATGGGGAATCCTGACTTTGATATGAACAGTGCTCAGAAAAAACCCATTATTGAAAAGCTGGAATTAAAAACGCACAACGAAAGAAAAATGACCAGACGCTCAAAAGACACACGACGCAGTGGTTCATGGATCTCATTACCCGGCACTCAAGACGAAGTACAAACAATTTATAATCTTATTGGAAAAGAAAAAGCTGATATTTTTACTGGCAAAAAGGCTACAGAAGAAAAACTCATGTACTGGGGTGTCCCAAAGGTTCTCCATATTGCCACCCATGGATTTTTCTTAGAGAACAAACCCATAGATTTTAAAAATAATGATGGAATGAACAGGGGCTTCTCGGTACAGGAATCTACCGATCAAATTGGATCACCCTCCCCTATCTACATTGACACTGAAAACCCCTTATTGAGATCGGGTATTGTTTTAGCTGGAGCGAATAAAATTTTAGAAATGGATAATGATACAATATCTGATGGTATAGTTACATCTGAAGAGATACTTGGAATGAATCTCAGAGGAACTGAAATGGTAGTGCTCTCGGCGTGTGATACGGGTCTGGGGGAAGTACAAAATGGCGAAGGTGTTTTTGGTTTACGCCGGGCATTTACCCAGGCTGGTGCTAAAAGCCTTATAATGAGCCTATGGAAAGTTCCAGACCAAGAAACCAAGGAATTGATGATCAATTGTTACCGTAATATTTACGAAAAAAAGATGGATCGCTGCCGGGCTCTCCGGCAAGCCACGTTAAAACAAATACAAATAACCAGACAGCGTTATGGTAACGCAAACCCATATTACTGGGGTTCCTTTGTTTTCATGGGAGAACCCTAATTATGATTAAAGGTAAAAGGCTCAATTTTTGATTTTTTGAAAATTTTATTGATATCACCTATGCCGGATTTTCTTAATTTTTCAAGTCTGACTTCAATATCTTTAATTTTACGTTTAGAGGCGATCAAATATATTGCCTCCTGCCCACTCGTAGATGGTACAACAAACCAACCGTTATCTGGCAGAGTTAAATTTTTCACAGCTACTATGGCTTCTTTATTCAGCAAATCGATATTACCCGAACTATCTTGATGGATCACATAAACAAAAGCAGTTTTATCAATATTTGTCACTATTCTAAACTTATCGCCCGAATTAAGTTCACCACCATTTTGGAGAGTAAACTCCTTTAGGTCATTGCTCCCCGCTCGGATTTGGGTTCCTGCAGTAATTTTTAGATTAACATCGAATTTGGCTGGACCAGAAGAATAGATACTATAGCTTATTACTACAGCGGCAATTCCTGCAGTTACTAAAGAAACAGCAGCCTTTGGAATGGTCATTTGTTCAATTAAATTCTGAAAATTTTTTAAGAAGGATTCCCATAAAGATTCTTCTTTTTTTACGGCATCTCTGAGAGCTTGGCGTTTATGATAATTTTCAACAATTCTATTTTCTGTAAAAGTTAATTTAGCTGATTCAAATTCCCATTTAATTTTTGGTGAATCTTCGACAGCCTTATCAATAGTACGCTTATCTTCTTGGATTAAATTTTTATACCCAATCGCTACAATCTTAGATAAGATCGCTTTAATATTTTCAGGTATTACTGTTTTATCTTCTTTTGCCGCCTCATGCTTCTTCTTTTCGTATCCAAAAATAGAATCATCATTTTTCATTTGTTTATCTCGATAATTTGTCGTGCTCAAATAATTAATCCAAGCGATCATGTTTGTAATTGATGGTCTTTTACTTCCGTGTTTTTTTAAGAAATTTATAGTTTTTAAATTTTCTTGGTAATTTGCAAATTTTTTCTCTATCACACCAGCGACTTTTCTCTTGTAATAAACTGAATGCAACTCATCAACAGTAAATACTCTCCAAGGTTTAGTGGATAACAGCTTTTTTCGTAAAAACCGTGGATTCTTGCGGAAAATTAATTTCTCATTATTTTTAACAAAAATAATTATTTGATCTAATAAATTAATTTCAGTTTTATCAACTTTCAATTTTAATTCATTAATATATCTTTTTATTAAACTTGGAGTTACACCCTTTTTTATGATGTTTTTGAGAATATTTTGTTGTTTTTCAGAGAAGCTATCATCAATTGTGTCATAAATATGGTCTTCCAAATTTGTGATTTCTTCATCTTTTATGATTATAGGTATTAATATCTCTTTTTGATTCTCGGACAAACTCTGTAAAGATGCTATGTCTTTGGGTATTTTTTCTTTGTAGATCAGGTAATTTTGCCATCTTTCCAATGAATCAATAGAACAATCCAAATGTTCATCAAAAATGAATTGGTCTTTTTGAATAAAGTCGCTCTTTTGCTGGTGAATTTTTTCTATGAATTGGGTGTGATTTTTGCCAAGAATCGTATTTTCCACCCAATTCTTTTTAAATATTAAAATTTCTAACCAACCTAATAAGAACCATGTTTTTGCAGTAATAGCTCTGTCGGTTGCATTCTCATCATCAAAAATGAACCCATAAATTTTAGACCAACTTCCACCATCTGTATTGTTTTCCACATCACTAAGAATGCGTTTTGTTCTTGCCCAGCATATCCACAATTCACTACTTTTGTCTTCATTACGATTTCTTAATATTTTTTCGTAAATTGGCTTAAGGAAATTTTCTTCTAATACATCCTCAAGTATAAATTCCTTAGTTTCATCTGATATTTCGACCATAAATAAACAATCTCAAATTTAATTTTTATAGATCAAGAGATCTTAGTTAAACCATAGATCCACCTAAATATGAAGATGTTTATATCTGATGTTTTAAAATGTTGATTTCAAGCAAGGCTGCACGCCCATATATTTTTTAATTTTTAGATTTATCTAAAAAAACAGTTTTCTACCTGAAGCGTTAATTATCCTGTGTTTAACTACAATTGAAAAATTAAAAAGGAGATGAAAAAGAATAAATTGACACGTCACACTCAAAATAATACTTTTCTCCCAGAAACAATAAATGGAGGATTATGTATGCAAGGGCGCATATACACAAAGCAAAAATGTTTTGAGTGTCAAAAGTCTTTAAAATCTGGAATCTTGAAGTATATTGAGAATCGAGGTTTTTTGCAGTGCCCAGAACACCCCGATATTATATGGGGAGGAGCTTGTGAGGTACGATTTGGTCGGAAGCATCATAAGCGCTTTAAATCCGTAAAAGAAGCAGAACGACACTTAAACCATATACGGTATCAAGCTGATAATAATAAAGGTGGCTTTGATCAAAGAGAATGGGCTAAATCTCAACCTCTCTCCTTTTTGTCCTTGCGTGAAAAATTTGTAACTTTTAAAGAAACCCAATCCATTTCACCTAAACAGATTCGACACATAAATAGGGTTTTAGAATTAGCTGGGAAATCTTGGGATCACATGCAAATTAAAGATATTGCCGAAGGTGAAATTGATGATTTTTTCTTGAAGGACCATGGTGTTGGAAATAAAACCCTGGCCAATTGGAAAACAGTGTTGCATGATTTTTGGAAATGGATTGTCAGAAGAGAAAAACGCCGATCAAAGATTGAAATGCCCGAATTTCCTGAGATAAAATTTGAACTGGAAATGAAAAAAATTGTCAATCTGGAAGATCAACAGGATATAATTGAAGAAGTCAGACGAATTTCTTGGGAAGCGAATCCCAGAATATGGCTGGGTATCCGTTTAATGTCCTGGTATCCTAAGGTTCGACCAGGAGAAATGCTCAACCTCCAGGAAGGACATATTAACTGTAAAGATAATTGGATTGTTTTCCCTCAACCCAAAGAGAAAAAACCCAAATTTATCCACCTGCTACCAGAGCATTCAAAAATCATTCAAGAAATTCAAAGTATGGTTCCATCTGCATTGCCTGATATGTATTTTTTCAGACACCTAAAAACCAAGTCAGGCGTAAAAGCAGGCGTAAAATTTGGTCCAAAATACTTTAATCTCTGGTGGAAAAAAGCATGTAAGAATCTTGGAATTTCTGGAGTGTCTGTTTATCCTGGAGTAAAACATTCTACAGTTACGGCGTTGGGAACGATCATGTCCCCAGAAGAAATTCAACACGATGTAACTGGTCATGTGTCTGATGCTTTTAAGAGGTATTTTTTGCCAGATGTCAACAGAGCTGTTGTTGCAACCCGGAAATTATCTGAAATGCAAGGTGGTCAACATGTGGTCAACATTTCTGACCACAAAAAATTAGCTAAGTAATTGATTTTATTATATAAAATTGGTGGAGGCGGCGGGAGTTGAACCCGCGTCCGAAAACGATCAACCCTGGCTTCTACATACTTATCTCAAAATTTAAAATTTGCTGTAATGTCTCCTTTGAGATGGATACAAAACAGTATAGTCTGAAAAATTTAACCTTTAAGGTTCAGACGCCCTTAAAAGGCTGTCCTGTATAGTCGACGCCCCGATCTGGATCTACAGGAAAGATGCCAGGAGGACGGAAGCCGCCTTAAGCAGCTACAGCGTAATTATAATCGTCTGCGATTATGTTTATGCTTTGCCAAGTTTACGAGCTGACAAAAGACTCGGTATGCTACCATAGGCCTCAAAATCTCCGTCGAAGCCATTTCGCCCCCAAATTGTGAAAGATCAAATATGTTTGTAATATACGCTTAAATTCTAAAAAAGTCAATTAGAGGTCTTAATAGGAACTCTTTTTACGTTCCCTGTCAAGGTCACGTTTCATGTCTTTTTTCTTAATGCTTTCCCGCTTGTCATATAGCTTTTTCCCCTTGCCAAGCCCGATAAGCACTTTAATTTTGCTGTTCTTAAAATAAATCTTTAAAGGAATCAGCGTATAACCTTTTTCCCTAATTTTCCCTATAAGCCGTTTGATTTCATACCTGTGGAGCAGAAGTTTTCTGGTCCTCAGAGAGTCATGATTGCTGTTATGGGCAAATTTATATGGAGAAATGTGAAGTTGTCTTAAAAAAAGCTCACCGTTTTTTATATCAGCGTAGGCATCCTGAAAACTGACTCTTCCTTCCCGGATGGATTTAACCTCTGTGCCCACCAGTACAATTCCAGCCTCATATTCCGACTCAATCTGGTAATTATGCCGGGCTTTTTTATTGGTAGCAATATTTTTAATATACTCTGAATTCATCTGTTTTTATTTATCTGTATCCCCACCAAAAGGGAGAATGTCCTTATATTCTTTTAAAACAAGATCAGAAATCTCCTGAACTGTATTTAACTCCATGACTTTGCCGGTAAATTTCCAGGCATCTTTTGCATCAATGCTTCTCACCATCCGTTTAACAACAGGAATGGAAACCGAGTTCATTGAAAAATTGGTCAGTCCCATGCCTAAGAGAACCGGGATGTTTATGGGGTCCCCTGCCATCTCTCCGCACATAACCAGATCAATGCCTTTTTTGCGTGCCGCATTACAGGTGATCCGGATCATTTTCAGGACCGCAGGGTTCAGAGCCTGGTACAAGTGGGCTACCCGCCTGTTTCGTCGGTCAATGGCCATGGAATATTGAATCAGGTCATTGGTTCCAATACTGAAAAAATCCACATGGTTTGCCAACTCCTCTGCAATCATAACAGCCGAAGGCACTTCGATCATGATTCCCAGAGGAATGTCTTTATTAAAAATCTTATCTTCCAGTTCCAGCTCAAGTATGGCTTTATTGATCACCTGTTTAACCTGGATAATCTCCTCTATACAGGAGATCATGGGAATCAACAATTTAATATTTCCAAAAGCTGCTGCCCGTAATATGGCTTTTAACTGGGTGATAAATACATCCTCGTTTTCAAGACAGAACCTGACAGCCCGCTGTCCCAGGGATGGGTTTGCCTCTTCTACTGAATCCAGGTAGGGATTTACCTTGTCCCCATTGATATCCAGGGTTCTTATGGTAACACTTTGAGGAGCCATGATCTCCACAAGTTCTTTATATTTGGACAGAAGTTCGTCTTCTGTGGGAAACCGTTTTAAATCCAGGTATAAAAATTCAGTCCTGAAAAGGCCGATTTCATGAGCCCCATAATCTTTGGCAGCAACCACTTCTTCTACCAGCTCGATATTGGCCATAAGGTTCAGGGCAATTCCATCTTTGGTCACTGCAGGAAGATGAGAATCCCTTGCCAGATCCGCACGGTATTCTTCAAATCGTGCCATGCGATCTTCATATTCAAACAGCGTATCCTCATCCGGATTGATAATTAAAGTTCCGGTAGAGCCATCCACAATCAGGATATCATCATTTTTCACACTGGTTGTTGCCTGTCCCAGACCCAGCACTGCAGGTATGTTCAACGATTTGGCCACAATACTGGTATGGGAATCTTTACCGCCGCGGTCTGTCACAAAACCTTTAATCCGTTCCAACTGGATCTGGCTGGCATCAGCCGGCGACAGGTCGTGGGCCACAATGATCACACGTTTATTGATATCGGCAATCCTGATATCCTGGGCACCGACCAGGTAGGCCATAATTTTATCTGAAACCTGGACAATGTCATTCACACGGGCCTGCAGATATTTGTCATCAATCTGCTGGAACATGGCTTTAACTTTTCTGGAAACCCTTCTCAACGACCATTCTGCATTAATTTTTTCACTGGAGATGGTGTCAATGGTTTTGCCGTACAACATCTTGTCTTTAAACAAAACCATATGCGCCTCAAGGATATTCAGATTCTCTCCAAGATCTTCGTCAAGAGAGTCTATAACTCTGGCATGGTCATTTTTTGCCTTTGCAACAGCATCTTTAAACCGGTCTACTTCCTTGGAAACCTGATCTTCATTGATCCGGTAGCGCTTGATAATATTAACGCCTTCCCTGTCTACAACATAGGCTTTTCCAATACAAATACCCGGCGAACCGCTGATCCCATTTAAAATCGTCTGCTCTGGTTGTGATGTATTCATTCGCATTCTTCCCCGAAACCCTCTTCAAAGAAATCTACTATCTGATCAAGAACTGCCATATCTTCCGGTGTTTCAATCTCAACTTCAACCATTGTGCCTTTGACAGCAGCCAATGTTAATATGTCTATAATGCTTGTTGCATCAACCTTGTTAGTATCCACGCAAAGCCATATATCGGATTGAGCAGCACCGGCAATCTGCGCGATTTTTGAAGCAGGCCTGGCATGCATCCCGAGTTTATTTACAACCGATGTTTTGCGAACAATTTTATTATTGTTTTTCAATATCATTCTTTCTTAAGAAAAAAATTTCCTTCTCTTTATATCTTTCCTTCAAAAATGTCAATCAAAGTAGCTCCTTATAATTGACTGGGATTATTTTGTATGATAGGCCTTTAACTTGCTCAAAATTACCAGATTAAAAAAGCGTGGCACACTAATTACTAACTATTATAAGAAGGGTTTTGGACATATCAATATGAAAAAAAACAATATTAATGGGAAATATCCCATCAATGATTTTAAAACCGGTGAATCATGGCGATTGTTTAAGATAATGGGAGAATTCGTAGAAGGGATAGATTCATTGCACAATCTCGGCCCTGCCGTCTCCATCTTTGGTTCTGCCCGGACCCCTTCCGACCATCCATATTATCAAAAAGCCCATGACCTTGCAGCATTGTTTGCAAAAAGCGGGTATGCTGTTATTACCGGAGGCGGTGGAGGCATTATGGAGGCTGCCAATAAAGGTGCGACTTCAGAGGATGCTGATTCAGTTGGTCTGAACATCACCCTGCCCTTTGAGCAGACTCCCAATCCCTATGCCACAACACAGATTGAATTCAAATATTTCTTTGTCAGAAAAGTGATGTTTTTAAAATATGCCCAGGCCTATATTATCATGCCTGGAGGCTTTGGCACTTTGGATGAACTGTTTGAAACCATCACCCTTATCCAGACCCATCGCATACGGAAAGTTCCGGTTATCCTTGTGGGTACCGAATACTGGCAGGGGTTAATCCAGTGGATTAAAGATACCTTTATCAAAGAAAAAATGATCTCAGACACAGACATGGAGTTGTTTCACCTGCTGGATGACCCCAATGATGTTGTCAAAATTGTGGCGGATTTTCACGCGGTCAGTTAAAGGTGACAAAAACTATCTGGCCACACCTTTGGAAAAATAAAACGCTGTATTCAGCGGGAGTTTTTTGATTTCAATCCGTTTTAAAATATCTTTTTTAACTTCGTCCATGGAAGGAAAGCCATTTTTAACATAAACGGATTTGCAGTACATTTCTCCCCATGAATTCATATAAGTTGCTGTATATTCCGTTACCGTGTTCTGTTTTTTCGGGGCATAAAAATTGATTGAGATAAACAGGCAGACCAAACGGCTTTTCATTAAAAGCTGATCAAAACTCACCGTGCTCTTGCGGATGGGCCCGAAAAATTCATACATGGCCTTATACAATTTGCGAATATCATCAAATGTTACGTATGTGGGATTGGGTACCAGGTTGATCACTGCATTCTCGTTGTAGAGACTGTTATTGATCAACCAGGCACCGATTTCCTCTATGGTATGGGCATTCACCAGAGACTCCTCCTGCTGGCCACCGATTTTTGCCTGGCGGTTCACCAGGGTCCAGGTTCCTGCCCTCTCATTTTTTTGAACATATTTCAGATGGAGTCCCTGAAAATGGCGGTCACTGCGGGAAACAAGCAGCACTTTTTCCACCTTTCCCGGCTGCTTTGAAAATTCAATAAAAATTTTGCGTCCCAATACCGTACGGTCTTCCGGGCTGATCTGGGATTGTCCCTGGAACTGGCTTTCAAACGCCTTGTTTACGATTTTGTACTTTTTAACCATGTATTTTTCAATGGTAGTGGAAAGCCGGATAATATCACTGTAGTGCCAGGTTTTAAAGCTGCCGATTCTAAAAACATCATCTTTTTTCCACCCCCATTTGGCCATACATTTTTCAAGCAGAATTTTGCGCAAACCAAATACGGTATTATCAATCTGAGCGTCTTTTGATATTTCAAGCTTCAAAAAAAAACAGGTCAGCAAAAGATTAACTGACTGATCATCGTTTTCGTCAGACTCATAATATTTTAAAAGATTTTCAAGCAGGATATAATACGAATCATTCTGGGCAAGGCGCATCTGGTCCCCGGAGTTCATCCACTCATCTTTATATTTGTTGCACAAAAGAGACTGTTTGCCATACTCGTAAATATATTTTTCCAGCAGAGCCATTTTAATCACTGATTTAAACGGGCTTTTAAGCCATTTAAACATCTGCCATATAGATGCCCCGTAATACTCGGAGGATGAAATGGCATGGATATCTCCCAGATCAATATACCGGGTCAGGTTGGGAAACGCTCCAACGCTTTTAAGTATGCTGTTATAATAGTTCAGACTGATAGGGGTTGGCAGCACTGCCCATAAGGGAATCTTGCCGGCTACATAGATCATGGTCCTGTAAAATTCTTCTTTTAGAAGTCTGGCCTGGGCAGAGCCGGAGCTCTCAATGCTTGAATCCCCAAAATCATTGTTCCTTGCATGATGGATATCCACTAAAAAGAAAGTCACCTGCAGATCAAACTGCTCGTGAACCATCCGCTCCATTTTCTCCAGTTTTTTTTGCAGCAGTTTTACATCGGAGTTATCCATTTTTTCTTCATCAATACAAACCCAGTAATCTATGTCCGAATCAGATGTCTGGGCCAGGGAGCCCACACTCCCAATGGTAAACAGACCTTCAATTGAATAGTCGTGGCACCGCCTGGCCACAATGTTAGAATGGGTAATATAATTTCTAAGCACCCGCTGGGTTTCCAGATCCGGAATAAAATCGCAAATACCGTATGGGGCCTGTTTGTTTACAGTTTCAAGCCCTGGAAAGGCAATGTTTTCATGGAGTAAAAATGGAATTATCTGGAACAGATCAGCCTGTTTGGGTTTAAAAATATCAAAAGCTGTCAGTGTACTGAGCTGGTTTTGCTTTAAAAATTTTTTTTCCCCATAGTGAATAAATTCACAGAACATCAACATATTGATTTCCCCCACAATCTTTTTTTCCATATGGGGCATATCTTTAAAAGAAAGTTGAAATTTCCTGGCATTATAATCAATATCATCTGTCCTGCTTGTATTTTTCACACTGGCAGGAAAGCGGCAGAAACGGGCTTTTACTCCGGCAAAATCGGCCTGGTTTACCGTTGATGTAACAAAAGAAACTGCAGAAATATTTGAAAAGGCAAAAGAAGTAAACGACAGATCACATTGGTTAAAAGATGTTTTCGAAATATTGGCATTATAAAAGGAAGCATCTGTGATCTGAGCTGAACTGAAATTACAATTGTAAAAAGCTGCATGCTGAAAGCTGCATGCTTTAAACACTGCTTTTTTAGCATCTACATTTATAAATACAGCATGATCAAAGCAGGCCCCGTCAAATTGTGCCTGCTGCATATCAACATTAAAAAACACACTCTTTTTAAAATATGTGTTTAAAAAAGAAGATCCTGACAAATCACAATTTTGAAAAATACATTTTGAAAAATAAACGGCCGGGGAGTTGAATGATCCTGATGACAGGTCCGTATTGGTGATTGTCTCATCGGCAAGATCCATGGTGCCGGTATTTTTACCTTCTTTAAGGGCTTCTATTTTTTTTCCGCTTGATTTTGAAAAAAGCTTCTTCATCAACCCTTTTGAATTTTTAGATGCCGCTTTTACTGATCTGATAACAGGATGAAAATGGGTTTCAATATCTTTTTTTTCCTGTTCCAGGAGTTGCTTTGCTTTTTCTATAAACTCGGTGACATCCATCCTGACGGAGTCTTTGGAATCTGAGTCATATTTTTTTAAAATCTTTACCACCCGTTCGGGACGTTTTTTTATCATACCGAACACGCAGGCCAGGTTTGCCTCAAAGCTTGATGTCAAATATTTATTTTTATTCAGTGCAATGTCCTGGAGAATAAAAAAAGAGAGTTTTGAAAGAGCGGAAATTTCAATATAGATAATCGGCATCAGTTCCGGATAATTTTTGTTTACCATTTCCAGTACGGTATGCGGTTGGTGTTTCCCGCAAACCACCAGTGCTTTGAACGCCTGAAACGCTTCCTGCTTATCAGATGTATAAAAAGGCTCCAGGATAGAATTAAATAGCTCCGGGTAAGTTCCCATGGAGGAGTTTTCAATAATATTATAAACCGCTATCCTTATTTTTTTGACTTCCTGATCTTCCAAAAGCGCTTTGAGTACATCCGAAGAAATTCTGGTACTTATCATTGCCAGGGCTTTGAGCCCCATTATTTTGATTTCAGGAGAAGGGGAAATGATTTCCTTTGACAGGATCTGGTCCGGGCTGCGAAGATCCGGATGAATGTTGTTCAAAAATGGATCTGCATCTCTTTGACGGTCAAAAAGAGATGCATAAAACTCGATAACCGCCTTTCTTTGTTTTATAGATCTTAAAATCCGGGTAAATGGAAATCCAAGCCTCAAGCGCACAGACGGTTCAGCCTGCAGGTATTGCTCCACAAATTCAAGGCGTTTGTCTTCAGGAAGCGTTAAGATAATCTTCTCCATTGCACTGACAGATATCAGCCCCTGGTATACGGCTTTAAATGCAAACTGTGCACCTTTGCCTTCAAACTCAAGCAGCGTTTTAAAAACATAGCTCAACTCACTCAAGGCCATCTTGGGTTTGATCAATCTGTATATTCTGGAACAGACCGAATGGGAGCATTTCATCCCTTTTAAAAACTGTTTTTTTTCAGAAGGATCTTCTAAAAATGTTTCAATGGTATCACGGATATGCCCAAGGCCTTTTCTTGCTGTATTTCTAACGCTGAAATGATAGGAAGTGATTCCGGCCAGCACAGGCAGAATGGCTTCTTCAGGATCCCGGCCGACTGAATTTTCTAAAAAAGAGACCTTTTCTTCTTCTGATATTTTTTCCCAATACGCCTCAAATTGATTGAAATCAAACGCTTCAGCTGCTGCATCCATAATATATTATTTCCCGTTTTTACATTTACAAATAAAAATGATATAGGGGTATGTTTAAAATCTTTATAGTGAATAAACTTTTATACCACAACAGAATAATTTATGAAATTATTTGAACCAAAGACCCAGAAGACAGAGACCGCAGGAACTTACAATGCACAATCCATAGAAATCCTGAAAGGCCTTGATCCGGTTAAAAGGCGGCCCGGGATGTATACGGACACCTCCAGCCCGGACCATCTGGCCTTTGAGGTAATTGACAATTCTGTGGATGAAGCCATTGCCGGACATGCCTCACGCATTGAGGTGGTATTACAAAAGGATAATTCCATTGTTGTTTCAGACAACGGCCGAGGCATGCCCGTGGATATCCATCCGGAAGAAAAAATATCCGGAGTGGAACTGATCATGTCAAAGCTGCATGCAGGAGCAAAATTTTCCAACAAGGACTACAGCTATTCAGGCGGTCTTCACGGGGTTGGCGTTTCGGTTGTAAATGCCTTATCTTCCATGCTGAGTATCCGTATTTTCAGGGACGGTCATGAATATGGCATTGAGTTTGAGGATGGATTTAAAACCAAAGACCTGGACATTTTAAATACGGTAAACAAAAAAAAGAGCGGCACAACACTGCGATTTTATCCAAATACTTCCTATTTTGACACACCTGAATTTTCTGAAGATGCCATTAAAATGGCTTTAAAATCAAAAGCAGTTCTGTGCAAAGGTCTTGTAACAACTTTTTTTAATGAAGCTAGTGGTGAAAAGCAGACCTGGAAATATGATCATGGTATTGATGATTACCTGAATGAAGACCTAAAACACAAAAAATGCATTTTTTCGGCTCCTTTTGCTGGAGAAGTTTCAGGAGAGGATATCCAGATCTCCTGGGCAGTCAACTGGACTCAGGAGTCTTCTCAAAACCCGGAAGAAAGTTATGTAAATCTTATTCCGACAAAGCTTGGCGGCACCCATGTAAACGGATTCCGCTCCGGCCTTCTGGAATCGGTAAGAGAGTTTTGCAAGTTTCGAAACCTGATGCCCAAAGGTTTGTATCTGGCACCTGAAGATATCTGGGACAAGGTTGGCTATATCCTGTCAGTCAAGTTGTCTGACGCACAGTTTTCAGGGCAGACCAAAGAGCGGCTTTCCTCCCGGCACTGTGCCAACCTGGTAAATATTCAAATCCGGGATGCATTCAGTTTATGGCTGAACCAGAATTTCGAGGAAGGTGAGGCCCTTGCAGCATTCGCCATTGAAAATGCAAAAAACCGGGTGAAAAAAGCCAAAAAAGTCACCAAGAAAAAAGCAACAAACGGCCTTCGGCTGCCGGCTAAATTATCTGATTGCAGCAGTGTTGACCAGGAAAGGCGGGAGCTGTTTTTTGTAGAGGGAGACTCTGCAGGGGGTTCGGCAAAGCAGGCAAGGGACAGAAGGTTCCAGGCCATTATGCCGCTGCGGGGAAAAATCCTTAACACCTGGGATCTTGATTCTTCAAGCATTGTTGATTCAAGGGAAATCAGGGATATTTCACATGTGCTTGGGGTGTCTCCAGGGTCCGGTGATATTTCAAAACTGCGCTACAACCGTATATGTATCCTTGCTGATGCAGACTCTGACGGGCTGCATATTGCCACTTTAATGTGCGCGCTTTTTTTAAAACATTTCCCACAGATTGTTAAACAGGGTCATGTCTTTATTGCCATGCCACCACTCTACAGAATTGATGTGGGAAAAGAAGTCTTCTATGCTTTGGATGAATCGGAAAAAAACAACATTATCAAACGGATCAATCGACGCAAAAAGCATGGCAAAATAAATATTCAGCGGTTCAAAGGGTTGGGTGAAATGAACCCTGCCCAACTCAAGGAAACCACTATTTCACCGGATTCAAGGCGGCTTGTTCAGTTGGAGGTAAATACTGAAAGCGAAGATTCGCTTAACGGTGTATATGAAGTTATGGACATGCTTTTAGGCAAAAAAAGGGCCAAGGACAGAAAAGCCTGGATTGAAACCAACGGCAACATAAAAGAGATGGATAAATGAAAGACACCCTCCCCTCTGCCATTGCAGACTATGAAAGAATACCGTTTGAAGAATTTACCCAGAAAGCATACCTGAACTACTCCATGTATGTTATTCTGGACCGCGCACTTCCCCACATCGGGGACGGGCTCAAACCGGTCCAGAGGCGGATCGTGTATTCCATGAGCCAGCTTGGCCTGTCTGCCACATCCAAATTCAAAAAATCCGCAAGAACCGTTGGAGATGTTTTAGGTAAATTCCATCCTCACGGGGACAGTGCCTGTTATGAAGCTATGGTGCTCATGGCCCAGCCGTTTTCTTTGAGATATCCTCTGGTGGACGGACAGGGGAACTGGGGTGATCCAAACGATCCAAAATCCTTTGCAGCTATGAGGTATACTGAATCCAGGCTGTCCAAATACGCCCAGGTCCTCCTGGATGAACTTGGTGAAGGAACGGTTGACTGGACTCCGAATTTTGACGGGACCCTTGATGAACCAACGCTTTTACCGGCACGGCTTCCCAATATCCTGCTCAATGGTTCAGCCGGAATTGCCGTGGGGATGGCCACCAATATCCTGCCCCACAACTTAAGGGAAGTGTCAAAAGCCCTGATTCACCTGATTGATAATGAAGATACCGATATAAAAAAAATATGCAAATTTATCAAAGGGCCTGATTTCCCGACTGATGCGGAAATAATTACCCCGCCTGAAGAAATTGCATCTGCTTATAAAACAGGCCATGGCCGGATAAAAATGCGGGCCAAATATCATGTAGAAGACGGGGAAATTATTTTTACCGCCCTGCCCCATCACGCCTCCACAGAAAAAATATATGAGCAGATCGTGGCCCAGATGGAGAAAAAAAAGCTGCCCATGATCAGTGACATGCGGGATGAATCCGACCATGAAGACCCAACACGGCTTGTTGTAATCCCCAGGTCCAGACGAGTGGATGTAGACGCCCTGACCGATCACCTGTTTGCAACAACTGATCTTGAAAAATCCTATTCCTTTAATATGAACATGATCGGTATCAATGGCCGCCCCCAAGTGAAAAATCTTTTAGATATTCTCACTGAGTGGCTTGAATACAGAGCAGATACGGTCCGCAGAAAACTCAACTACCGCCTGGAAAAAATTCTCGACCGCCTTCATATTCTGGAAGGTTTTTTGATTGTCTACCTGAATATTGATGAAGTCATTAAAATTATCCGGAATTCAGACCATCCGAAAAAAGATTTAATAAAAGCATTTGATCTTACTGAAATCCAGGCAAAAGCGATTCTGGAAATCCGGTTGCGCCAGCTGGCCAAATTAGAAGAGATAAAAATAAAAACCGAACTGGAAGCGTTGACCTCTCAAAAGGACGAACTGGAAAAAATCCTGGGCAACGAGGAGGATTTTAAAAACTATATCAAGGATGAAATCCGTTCAGATACAAAAAAATATGGCGATAAAAGACGCTCGCCCATCAAAAAGAGAAAAGAAGCTGAAAAGTTCTCTATTACCGATGTAATGGATATCGAACCGGTCACCATCATCCTGTCACAGAATGGATGGATACGTTCTGCTAAAGGCCATGACATTAATCCAGAAACTGTCAAATTCAAAGCCGGAGACACGTTGATGGGATATTTGAGAACCCGCAGTGACAAACCCATCGTGTTTATAGATAACACCGGCAGAAGTTACATGCTGATGTCCCATGGTTTGCCTTCAGCACGCGGTAATGGGGAACCGCTCACAGGCCATCTTTCTCTTCAGCCCAATGCTGCGATTTCGTATATGCTGTCTGCTGAAAATGATGAATATTACCTGGTGGGCTCTGACAGCGGATACGGTTTTATCATTAATTTTTCCGATTTCTTAACACAATATAAAAACGGCAAGGCCGTGATCAACCTGAAAAAGAACTTCCAGGTGCTCATGCCTCAAAAAATAACAGATATGGGAAAAGACTGCATTGCTGCTATAACCAACAAAGGGAGGCTGCTGATCTTTTCTTTGAACCAGCTGCCATGTCTGAAGAAAGGACAGGGAAATAAAATCATATCCATTCCCAAAAAAGAGCTGCGTTCTCCTCAGCCTGAAAAGCTTAAGTTTCTCAAAATATTGCCAATACAATCAAACCTTGTTATACATTCAGGTAAACATTTTGTTAAGCTGACCCCGGGAAATCAGGAAGATTACCATGGTAAACGGGGACACAGAGGCAAAAAACTTCCCCGGGGATATCAGAATGTTGACCATGTAGAAGTTCTATCTGTCAACCCTGATAATGATGAATGATGAAACAAATATACTTTAGGTATTTTATCCCGATAAACAGCATTGCCCTATTGGGTCTGCTGCTTTTTTTGACCTTTATGATCCATCACAAGGAAATAGGATCTGATCTAAATACGGTTGAAAAAATTCAAAAAACAGGGGTATTGCGCCTGATCACCAACAAAGCCATCAATACCTATTACTATTACGATGGTAAACCCACAGGGTTTGAATACGATCTTGCAAAAGAATTCGCAAATTTTCTAAATGTTGAGCTGGATGTTGTGGCCCCTGGGTGGAACAACATGTTCACCTATCTGGATGAAGACAAAGGGGATTTTATTGCCGCAGGCATGACCATCACAAAAGAGCGGCTTGAAAAGGTCATTTTCTCCATCCCGTATATGACCATCCAACAGCGTATCGTTCATCACAAGCTGGTATTCGGGCCCAAAAACATTGATGATCTTACGTTCCGGACTGTCCATATCCGACGGGGGACATCTTACCAGTCCCGGCTGGAAGAGATCAGAAGATCCGGGGTTTATTTTAACTATATTCTGCATGACAATACCCCTACCCAGGAACTGATACGGATGGTGCATGACCGGGAGGTACGCCTGACCGTATCCGACTCCAATATTGCATTTTTAAATCAACGCTACTATCCGGATATCCGGATCGGCATCCCCATCCAGGAAAAAGAATCCCTGGCCTGGGCAGTCAGAAAAGATGATTACGAAATGCTCAAAGCCATAAACGGATTTATCCTTCATGCCATGCAGGACGGAACCTTAAAACAGATAAAAGACAAATACTATGCAAATATTGAAGATTCAGACCTTTTTGATATCAAGCTCTTTCACCAAAGAATAAAAACCCGGCTGCCCAAATATAAAAAAATTATTATTGAAGAATCAGGAAAATACGACTTTGACTGGCGCCTTGTGGCAGCGGTAATTTACCAGGAATCCCATTTCAACCCCAATGCCAGAAGTTTCACCAATGTTCGCGGGCTTATGCAGGTCACTTCAGCTACAGCAGAAGAGATGGGAATCAGCAACCGTCTGAATCCAAGAG
This sequence comes from Desulfobacteraceae bacterium, assembly GCA_033851995.1. Classification (GTDB taxonomy): domain Bacteria; phylum Desulfobacterota; class Desulfobacteria; order Desulfobacterales; family Desulfobacteraceae; genus Desulfobacula. The sequence goes on from JAWSVI010000043.1 coordinate 51,503, forward strand.
AAAGTATCGAAGCCGGCATAAAATACCTGGACAAAATGGTTAAAAAATTTGATTATCTTGATAATGAGTACGAAAAAATGATATTTGCACTGGCCAGCTACAATATTGGGTATGGTCATGTAACTGATGCCATAAAAATTGCCAGACAAAAAGGCCTGGACACAACCAAATGGCAGAACTTAAAAACTATTCTACCCTTGCTGTCAAAGTCCAAATATTATAAAAAAACAAAATATGGTTATGCAAGAGGATGGGAGCCAGTCCTCTATGTGGAACGCATTTTGACTTATTTTGACATATTAAAACAAAAAGAAATGAGTTAAGCCCTGATTTTTAATAAAAAATTTGACTTGGTTCGTTCAATTTACTACTAAAACCCTACTATTGGTATTTCGGCTAAAATAAAACGATAGAATAAAAGCAAACATTCAAGAGAAAATCCATGACAAAAAAGATTCTAATCAATGCATTAGATCCTGACGAAAGCAGAATAGCAGCCCTCAAAGACAACAAACTTGAACAATTTCACATTGAGACCACAGCAAAACAGGTCACACAGGGCAATATTTATAAAGGGATTGTCACACGGGTAGAGCCCAGCCTTCAGGCTGTGTTTGTTGATTACGGAGAAACCAAAAACGGTTTTTTACAAAAAAATGAAATCCATAAAGATTATTTCCAGGATGTTAAATCCGGAGATAAAGCTTTGTTCAACCTGATAAAAAAAGGGCAGGAAATGATTGTCCAGGTTACCAAAAACCCCATCAACCAGAAAGGGGCCATGCTGACCACCTATATATCACTTCCCGGGCGCCTGTCCGTGCTCATGCCAGGTAACTCCACCAAAGGAGTGTCCCGCAAGATAAGTGATGAAGACGAAAGAAAACGACTGATCTCCATCATGAAAAAAATCAAGGTTCCCGAAGGGTTTGGCATGATTGTCAGAACCGCCGGGAAAAAATCGACAAAAACCATGCTCACAGCTGACTTAAGAGAACTGATGAGGGTATGGAAAAGCATTGATAAAAAAGCCATCAAGGAAAAGGCCCCATCCTTATTATATAAGGAGCAGACCCTTGCTGTCCGGTCCTTAAGAGATTATTTCACTTCTGATGTCAATGAGATTCTTATTGACAGCCCGGAAGTGTTCAAAGAAGTCCAGGATTTCATCGGCGTCATCGCTCCCAAACAAAAAAGGATTGTTAAACATTTTAAGGGTGAAAAACCCATATTTACCAAATATCAGCTTGAAGACCAGATTGCATCCATCTTCAAGAAGAGCGTCCCTTTAAAATCCGGGGGTTTTCTGGTTATCGAACAAACCGAAGCCATGGTAACAATTGATGTGAATTCAGGGAAAAGCACTAAAAAGAAAAATATTGAAGAAACAGCCTTTCACACTAACATAGAAACATGTGAAGAAGTGGCACGGCAGCTGCGGCTCAGAGATATGGGCGGGCTCATTGTAATTGATTTTATCGACATGAGAGAGAAACGCCACAAGGCAGAAGTTACCAAAACCCTGAAAAAACACCTCAAATCGGATAAGGCCAAAACAAAAGTAGGCGGGATTACAACCTTTGGGCTTTTAGAGATGTCCCGTCAGCGGATTCGCCATTCCATCACTTTTGGCAGCTATGAGACCTGCAGGCACTGCAATGGCCGTGGCCAGACACCTTCAGTGGAAACCCAGGGACTTGCATTCCTGCGTTTATTAAATCTGCGGACCATCAAACCGGAAATCAAAGAAGCCACTGGGGTTGTACCGGTGGATGTGGCTGCGTATCTGCTCAATAAAAAAAGAGAGGAACTTACACAGATAGAGTTAAAAAGAAAGGTTTTGATTACAATTGAGGGTGACCCTCAGATGGTATCCGGAGAAAATAAAATAGTGTTAAATCCGCATACGAATTAATGACCTGTCTTGACATAAATAAATGTATTGTGTATCTGGTACAATTTTGATCTTAAGACGAAAGGTAAAGGCAGCTTCATGAGAAAGGATAATAATAAAAAGGGATTATGGACCGTCTTTGCGGTTTTAGCAGGTGCTGCCCTTTTATGTATCCTTTATGTCAGCCTGACCAAAGACGCACAAACTCCCAGTAAAAAAAAGGATGAGGCCCAGGCGCCGCAACAGTCACAAACAGTGAAAGAAGACACCCAGGATGCCACTGAAGGGATCATTCAGAAAAAAATCATAACACCGCCTGATATCGATTATAAAAACCTCCAGAAAGATGAAAATCTTAAATCTCTGATGGAATCACGTAAGCAGCGTCTGGGAATCAAACAGAGCCTGGATATGATTGTTGAGTCCCAGGAACAGTTTAAAGTTGGAGAAAATAAGGTTATCATGGGAGATATCCTGAAAAAAGCGTTTGTGAAAAAAGGAGACGTTTACCAGGAGAAAATTGCCCCTTCCGGAGAGGTGGTTCCCCAAAAGACAAAAGAATATGGAATATATGTGGTTCAACCCGGTGACAATATCTGGAATATTCATTTTAATATTTTAAAAGAATACTACGAGCATAGGGGGATCAGCCTTTCTGCCAAAGCAGATGAACCCGTTAACCAGGGAATGAGTTCCGGGGTAGGGAAAATTTTAAAATTTTCTGAAAAAATGGTGATTATATATAATCTTGCTGATAAAAAACTGGCCTCAAATATTGACTTGATTGAGCCATTAAGCAAGATTGTCGTGTACAATATGGATGAAGTATTTTCACTTTTACAGGAAGTGAATTACGAAAATATAGACCGGCTCCAGTTTGATGGTACATCCATCTGGATTCCGGCCAGGAAACAATAATTTTGTATTATTTTTCAAGGAGGTTGTATTTTGATTAGCACAGCATATGCAATGGGTGCATCAGGTGCCCAGGGCGGACAGGCCGGTGGAATTATGGGTTTTTTGCCCATTATTATTTTATTTGCCATTTTTTATTTTCTTTTGATCCGGCCCCAGCAGAAAAAAGCCAAAGAGCATCAGGAAATGATTGGAAACCTGAAAAAAGGCATGAGGGTTGTAACCTCCGGCGGAATATACGGCACCATCCAGGCGATTGATGATACCACTCTTGGCCTTGAAATTGCCGAAAAGGTAAAAATTAAAATTTCCAGGGGAAACGTTGCTGCTGTTATTGCTGAAGGCAGTGGTGCAGGAAAAGAAGATAAAAAGTAATAAAAAATCCATTAGGAGTGATTAGATTGAAACTGTTTAACCTTAAAACTGTAGCTATTCTAATTGTTATATTAGCGGCTGTTGTCTGTTTGCTTCCCACTTTTTTTGATTGCTGGCCCAATAAAAAAATTAACCTGGGGCTGGACCTCCAGGGAGGAATGCATCTTGTTCTTGAAGTTCAAAATACCAAAGCGGTTGAAGCTGAAGTTGAAAGAACCATACAGGAAATTAAAAAAGAGCTCCGTGCTGAAGGCGTCAAGCACCGTGGCATTTCTCGAATGAATAATAACACCATTCAGGCTAAAATAAATGCCGGAGATGACAAATCTGTTTTCGAGGAAGTGCTTTCAAAAGAATTTAAAAACCTGACCACCTCCAAGCCGAAAACTCAGGATAAAGTTGTGAGCTACAAGCTTGCTCTGCCGGATGAAGAAGTGGAAAACATCAAAAAAATGGCTACTGACCAGGCTCTTGAGACTATCCGGAACCGGATTGATGAATTTGGTGTCAGCGAACCGGATATCCGTATCCAGAGCGGCAATCGGATTCTCCTCCAGCTCCCGGGTATCCAGGATCCTGAACGGGCTAAAAAACTGATTGGTAAAACCGCACAACTGACTTTTCAACTGGTAAATGATGAAGCAGATGTAAATTCGGCCATCAGCGGCACCCCGCCTGTGGGAAATGAAGTGCTTTACCAGACAAAAGAAAATCCATCCGGCGCACCGGTAAAGGTTCCGTTTCTGATCAAAAAACGTATTCTTCTGGACGGAAGTCTTTTAACCGATGCAAGGGTGGAGTTCGATCAGTTCCAGCAGCCCCAGGTCGGCATATCTTTCAACCGGAAAGGTGCCAGAATATTTGAGCAGGTTACCGGTGACAATGTAAATAAACGCCTTGCCATTGTGCTGGACAAATCTGTTTACTCTGCACCGGTCATCCAGGACCGGATTGCAGGCGGAAAAGCAAGAATTACAGGCCAATTTGGTTTAAATGAAGCAAAAGACCTTGCCATCGCCCTTCGCGCAGGTGCGCTTCCTGCACCGGTTCAAATCATTGAAGAGCGGACGGTAGGACCCACACTTGGAGCCGATTCCATCAGAATGGGCCTGATCTCCATGGCCATTGGCGGACTTTTGGTTGTACTGTTCATGGTCACCTACTACAAAGGTGCCGGATTGATTGCAGATCTTGCCCTGATTATCAATATCGTTCTTATCGGCGGAGGGCTGGCTGCATTTGGTGCAACCCTGACCCTTCCGGGTATTGCCGGTATCATCCTGACCATAGGTATGGCTGTGGATGCAAATGTTATCATCTTTGAAAGAATCAGAGAGGAACTTCGTTCCGGAAAAACGGCACTGGCTTCTGTTCATGCCGGTTTTGACAGGGCTACTCTGACGATTCTGGACGCCAATGTAACCACATTTATTGCGGCTATTGTGCTTTTCCAGTTTGGTACAGGCCCGATCAAAGGATTTGCAGTTACCCTGTGCCTGGGTATCATTGCAAGCCTTTTTACGGCCCTTGTCCTATCAAAGGTTATCTTTGATTTTGTTCTTCGAAATAAACAGTCCACAACTTTAAGTATATAAGAAGGAAGATATAATGCAGCTTATCAAGCCTGATATTAACATAGACTTTATTGGAAAACGGAAAATCGGATTTGCCATTTCCCTTGTTCTTATCATTATGAGTGTCGCATCATTGATTGCAAATAAAGGCCCAAATTACGGGATCGATTTTGTCGGCGGCACCATCATCCAGGTAAAATTTCCCCAGGCTGTAGATGTGGGAAAAATCAGGACCGGCCTCTCTGATATCGGCCTGAACGATGCCTCTGTGCAAAAATTCGGGCAGGATACGGAAAATGAATTTTTGATCCGCACCAGTACCCCGAAAATGACGCAGAAAGGTCTGTCTCAATCTGTAGCAGATGCAGTAAAGGCTTCCTGTGGAATTGAAGCTGAAATCCGCCGAGTGGAAATGGTTGGTCCCCAGGTAGGTGAAGATTTAAGAAAAAAAGCGCTTCTGGCAATTTTTTACTCGCTTCTTTTTATCACCATCTATATTTCCGGCCGGTTTGAACTTAAATGGATGCTTTCAGGAGTAACTGCAGGTTCACTCATGACTGCGGTTTACTTTTTATCCGTATTCAACGTCAGCATGGCTGTACTCATTGCCGGTGCACTTATTGTCAGCCTGGCCCTGTTCTGGACCCTGAGGCTGAAATACGCGATGGGGGCTATTGTGGCACTTTTACACGATGTATTAATCACCGTGGGCATTTTTTCCATTTTGAACCTGGATTTTTCTCTTCCTATTATTGCTGCCCTGCTCACTATTATCGGATACTCCCTGAATGATACCATCATTGTTTTTGACCGCATCCGTGAGAATATAAAAGGGGCAAAGACAACAGATGCTCTGCCTGAACTGTTTAACAAAAGTATTAACAGCACACTTTCCCGAACGATCTTAACCTCGGTCACCACTTTGATCGTACTGCTGGCCCTGTATTTATACGGTGGCGAAATTATTCACAATTTCGCATTTGCCATGATTGTCGGCGTGCTGATTGGTACCTATTCATCCGTATTTGTGGCAAGCCCAATTGTGCTGGCCGCCAACAAAAGGTAATTTTATGCACGGTCTGAGAACATTTTTTTATAAAACTGTTTTTATAACGGCCCTGTCATTTTCTCTTGTTTCCTGCAGTTCAATGAATTTTTTCTCTTCCTCTGCAGGAGACTTGGAAGATGGAAAACCGGAAAATGAAAGACTGGCAGAACTGGAATCCGAAGTCCTTGAGCTGAAGCAGAATCAGGCAGACTTGAAATTCATGATGGAAAAAAAAGAGACCACCATTGAAAAACTCGAAAAAAAAGTCCTGGCCATGAGAAAAAAAATCTCCATCATGGAGAAAAACAAGCCTGGAAAAAAACCGGTTCAATATAAAGTTAAATACACCTCTCCGGCCACACTGTATAAAAAAGCAAGAAACCTTTTGATTGAAGAAGATTATGTCAATGCGTCATCACTTTTCAGTACGTTTTTAAAAAACCATCCTCAAGACAGCCTTGCAGATAATGCCCTGTACTGGCTTGGTGAATGTTATTACACTCAGAGCGATTACAAAAAGGCAATTACAACATTTAAAGACCTGGAATCCAAGTATCCCAAATCTGAAAAAGTCCCGGATGCAATTTTGAAACAAGGGTATTCTTATTTATCCCTGGATGATACCAACCGGGCTCATCACTATTTGAAAAAAGTAATAAAAACTTATCCCTTTTCTCCGGCTGCAGAAAAAGCCCAGGAAAAACTCCGGAGTTTTGAGTAAGCCCTATATCTTAAATGCCTGATTCTTTTGAAACATATCTACCCTGGTTCCTGCTGCGGGAAATTCCGCTGTTGGGAAATGCCACGTTTAAAAAACTGATTGACCATTTTCAGACACCTGAAAACATTTTAGCTTCTTCAAAAGAGCAACTGGCATCTATCGATAAAATATCTTCAAAAGTTGTGGCTGGTATTCTCAATTCTCAACAGTTCCTGGACCCGGCAAAAAAAGAGCTTGAATGTATTTTCAAAAGCAACATCCGTATTGTGACACTGAATGATAAGGATTATCCACCCCTGCTCAGGCAAATTGGTGATCCTCCTCCTATTTTGACCTACAAGGGAAGTCTTGATCTCTCGTCACCCTGTATATCCGTTATCGGATCCCGGGCCGCTACCTCATACGGTTTGAGTACAGCTTTCAACCTGTCTTATAAGCTTGCATCAAAAGGATTTCAGGTTGTCAGCGGCCTTGCCAGGGGAATTGATGCCAAGGCCCATGAAGGCACTTTAAAAGCTGGAGGAAGAACCATTGCCGTTCTGGGCTCCGGCTTGAACAGAATCTATCCAAGGGAAAATAGACGCCTGTTTCAATCCATTGCAGGTAATGGCACCATTTTCAGTGAATTTAAAGTAAACACGGAACCGCTTGCGCCTCATTTTCCCATGCGAAACAGGATCATTGCAGGACTGTCCTGCGGCAGTATTGTGGTAGAAGCCGCAAAAAGAAGCGGCTCTCTCATTACGGCAAGGCTTTCTGCTGAATACAACCGGGAGGTGTTTGCAGTTCCCGGAAGCATCTCTTCAAAAAAGAGCCAGGGTACCCATGCTTTATTGAAGCAGGGAGCCAAACTCGTTGAGTCAGAAATGGACATTATTGATGAACTTCATCATTTTATCCATCCAGCATCAGTTGATAGAAAAACAAAAAAAACACATACTAAACCTTTACAAAAAGAAAATCTTACCCAATATAAGAAGAATACACCAGACGAAGATATCATCATGCAATTTATTGAACCCTACCCTGTCCATATTGACGAATTGATTGAAAAAACAAGGATGGATGCTTCAAATGTATCCTCAATACTGTTTGATCTGGAAATGAAACAAAAAGTAATACACCACCAGGGTAATTATTATTCAATCACGGAGGAATACCATTGAGCAAACCCCTTATCATAGTCGAGTCCCCAACCAAGATTAAGACCCTAAAAAAATATGTGGGAAAAGAGTTTAATGTTGGTGCAAGTGCAGGGCATATCAGGGATCTTCCCGTGAAAACACTCGGCATAGATATAGACAAACAGTTTAAAGCTAAATATGTCAATATCAAAGATAAATCCAAAGTGATTGCCAATCTGAAAAAGATGGCAAAAGATACCGATGAAGTGTATCTTGCTCCTGACCCGGATCGTGAAGGAGAAGCCATTGCCTTTCATATCATGCACATTTTAAAGAAAAAGGGCCGGGTTTTCCATCGGGTTCTTATTCATGAATTAACTAAAAAAGGGATCAAAGAGGCATTGAAGACTCCTCTTGAGCCGGATGTCAACAAATATGATGCCCAACAGGCAAGGCGAAAGCTGGACAGGCTGGTGGGCTACCAGATTTCTCCGCTGCTGTGGCAAAAAGTCCAACGTGGACTGAGTGCAGGCCGTGTGCAGTCGGTTGCCGTTAAGATTATCTGTGACCGCGAGCGGGAAATCAGAAAATTTGTGCCGGAAGAATACTGGACCGTAAATGCCGACCTTATAGCAGATCTTCCGCCTGAATTTAATGCAGCCCTGACAAAAATTAATAATAAAAAAGCAAAAATAACAAACGAAAAGCAAGCCACTGAGATTTTCAATAATCTTGAAAAATCCGATTTTATTGTTAAGGAGATTAAAAGTAAGACCATCCGCAGGACCCCTGCCCCGCCGTTTATTACCAGCAAACTTCAACAGGATGCCATCAACCGCTTAAGATTTTCTGCAAAAAAAACAATGGTCGTGGCCCAGCAGCTATACGAAGGTGTCGAAATCGGAACCGGCGGTCCTGAAGGTCTGATCACCTACATGCGTACCGATTCTACCCGGATTGCACCTGATGCTGCTGCAGAAGCCCAGTCTTATATCTATGATTCCATGGGAAAAGAGTTCGGACTTGAATCTCCGCGATTTTTCAAAAATAAAAACAAAGCACAGGATGCCCATGAAGCGATCCGTCCGACTTCGGTATTCAACACCCCTGAAAAACTTAAGAATTTCTTAAGCCCGGATCAGCTCAAACTGTATGATCTGATCTGGAAACGATTTGTAGCCTCTCAAATGGCACAGGCTGTCATAGATCAAAAAACCATACTGATCTCAGCAGGCTCCCAATACCTGTTTTCCGTGAGCGGCTCTACCGTGAAGTTTAAGGGCTATATGAATTTATACCCTCAAGCTGATGAGGCAAAACAAAAAGAAACCCAGACCCTGCCTGATGTCTCAGAGGGAACTAAACTTAAAACTCTGAAAATCATTCCCAAACAGCATTTTACAAAACCACCGCCACGATTTTCCGAGGCATCCCTGGTCAAAGAGCTGGAAAAGAACGGCATTGGGCGACCAAGCACCTATGCCTCAATCTTAACCGTTATAAGGGATAAGGGATATGTAGATCTGGTCAAACGATATTTTGTCCCCAGTGAACTGGGATTTATCGTCAACGACCTTCTGGTCTCCAACTTCCCTAATATTTTAAATATCTCTTTTACAGCACAGATGGAAAACAATCTGGATGGTGTTGAAGAGGGGAAACTGGAAGAAGTCCAGCTGCTGGCTGATTTTTATGCCTCTTTTAAAAAATATCTGGACGATGCCAGTGAAAACATGACCAGTGTGAAGGGCGTTGGCGTTCCAACTCCCCTCAAATGCCCATCCTGCTCTGAGCCGTTAAACATTAAAATCGGCCGCAATGGACATTTTTTGGCCTGTACAGCCTACCCGGAATGTTCGTTTACCAGTAATTACAATAGAGATGAAAAAGGGCAGATTTCCATTGTTGAAAAGATTGTTGACAATACAAAAGTCAAAGACTGTGAAAAATGCGGTGAGCCAATGGTTCAGAAAGAAGGCCGGTTCGGGCTTTTCCTGGCTTGCACCGGATATCCGGACTGCAAGCACACAGAATCTATAAACGGCCAGTCCAATGGAAAAGAGATTGGTGTAAAATGTTTTGAGAAAAACTGTACCGGTTCCATTGTTGAAAAAAAATCAAAGCGTGGAAAAATATTTTTTGGGTGTTCAAAGTACCCTGATTGCACCTTTGCTTCATGGGACAAACCGGTTGACCAGGCCTGTCCGGACTGTGGTTCTCCCTATCTGGTAGAAAAAGAAACCAAAAGGGATGGTAAATTTTTAAAATGCCCAAATAAGGAATGCAAATTCAAACAATTGCTCTAAACTTTTCATAAATTTAAAAACTTGGCTTGCGTTCGCCCCTCAGTAATATTACAATTGGGCCATATTAAAGTCATATTTCTCTAACTGAATAAATTTTCAAAACAAAGGAGGAGAATTATGAGAATAGAACCCAAAAAAATACTTTGTGCCATTGATTTCAGTGAATTCAGTGCCAACATCCTCTACTATGGAAAACTTTTAGCTGCTGAGTTCGGATCTAAATTATACTTATGCCATATTGTACCCGGGAGCATAAATGTATCCGGCCATCTGCCATCCTATTTTGACTATTCAGGTGTTGAAAGCGAATTAATTGAAAATGCCGAAAAAAGCCTGGATGAAATGGCCGGCAACCTGGATCTTGAATGCGAAATTATTGTTTCATCAGGCCACCCCCCAACTCAGATCGAATATATTGCCCAAGAGCAGAAAATGGATATGGTGATCGCAGCCACTCATGGCGGCTCAGGCATGAAACGGTTTCTAATCGGATCTGTTACCGACCGGCTGGTGAAAGTACTCAGATGTCCGCTCCTGGTTCTTCACGGCGCACCGGACCAGGTATCAAATTCAGTTGACAGCATGCCTCAGATCAAAAAGATTCTGGTAGGCTGTGATTTCAGTGATGATTCAAAACTGGCCTTTGAATATGCATTAAGCCTGGCACAGGAATTTCAAACCCAGCTTCATCTGGCCCATGTTATTCGCCCGGATGATCAAATTCGATTCTGGTCCAGTGAGGATATGCATCTTCAGGATAATATTTCCGGTACCTGGGAGAGGCTTGTTTATCCTGGAGCAGAAAAGAAGCATACAGATGAAATCCACCAGAAGGAACATTCGCTCTATGCTCACCTGGAAATCAAAATGCTGGATATGGTTCCCGAAGACTGCCGCAACTGGTGTACTCCAATGACCGCAATGCTTGAAGGTCAACCATATAAGGAACTGGTTGAGTATGCATCAAAAAATCAGATAGACATGATAGTTCTGGGTGTCCGTGGGCACAGCCTTCTGGACCAATTCCTGGTGGGTTCGACAACAGACCGGGTTATCAGCCAGGCCTCCTGCCCTGTTCTTGCTGTTCGCCATACGAAAACCTAATGTTAAGTCTAAAAGGAGTACTATATGAAAACTGCAAGTGATATCATGGAAAAAAATGTAATCTCTGTCTCGCCGGATACGGATATAACCAGGGCAGTTGAAATTCTTTTAAACAATCATATTAACGGCGTACCTGTTGTGGAACAGGATGGGTCTCTTGTGGGAATCTTATGCCAAAGCGACTTGATATTCGCTCAAAAAGAAATCCCGGTTCCGCCTATTTTTGTTCTTTTAGATGGAATTATTCCGTTGTCTTCCTCAAAAAAACTCGGAGAGGAACTTGAAAAAATGTCTGCTACAACTGTAGGGCAAGCCATGGTAAAAGACCCGGTATGGGTTCCCCCGGAGATGCCGATTTCAGAGATTGCCACCCTCATGGTGGAAAAACATTTTCATACACTGCCTGTAATGGAGAACAATAAATTGATCGGTATTATTGGGAAAGAAGATATTTTAAAGGTTTTGATTTCCAGCAGCAACTGACTCAGCTATTTTTTTTCTCATCCAGAAAAGTTCGAATTAAGACCGCCAGTTTTTTATTATTCACTGGTTTATATGTGTATTCCTTTATGCCGATCTCACGGCAGTGCTCTTCAGATACACTTTCACTGTAGCCGGTACAAAGAATAATGGGAATATCACTCCGGGATTGAAGCATTTTAATTGAAAGCTCATCCCCGGTAATTTTAGGCATGGTCATATCGGTGATGACCAGATCGTACAGGTACGGATCTGTTTCAAATGCTTCCAACGCCTGCCCGCCATTTTCAAAAACAGCAACCGTATAACCCAGGTTCTCTAAGAACAGGCTCATAACATTTCGGATGCCTTCTTCATCATCAACTACCATAATGACTTCATTGCCGCCCCTCAAGACTTCTTGTCCTTCCTGATCCTGATTTGAATCAGTTGCATCTTTTTCAACCGGCAGGTAAACAAAAAGACGGGTTCCTTTTCCCATCTCGGTTTTCAGATCAATATACCCCTCATGCTCATCTATGATAGCATGCACCAGGGCCAGCCCAAACCCGGTTCCTTTTCCCAGATCTTTGGTGGTAAAATATGGATCAAATGCCTTTGCCATAACCTCATTGTCCATTCCTTGGCCGGTATCCCCCACTTCCAGTTCAAGGTAATCTCCTGCAATCATGTCTTTGTCAAAAATATCTTTTCTATCTGATATTTTACATCGTCTGAGCTTTACAGTTAAAACCCCGCCTGTAGTGCTCATGGCGTGGTATGCATTGGTACAGAGATTCATGATGACCTGATGCATTTGAGTAGGGTCTGCCAAAACCTTTTCTTTGGAATAAATAAATTCATCAATATCTATGGTTGACGGGATGGTAGAACGCATTAATTTTAACGCCTCTTTGATGACCAGGTATAACCTTAAAGGCTGCTTCTTAAATTCTGTTTTACGGCTGAACGTGAGAATCTGCTGAATGAGTTCTGCTGCCCTGTTTGCACCCTGGGCGATTTCCCGAATGTGTTCTTTTGCTTTTTCCCTGGAATCCAGACTCATTTCAAGCAGCTGTGAATATCCTAGGATTCCGGATAAAATATTATTAAAATCATGGGCAATGCCACCGGCAAGGGTTCCAATAGCTTCCATTTTCTGGGCTCTCTCAAGCTGTACTGCCAGATCTCTCTTTTCCATGGCAGCCTGCCGGAAATCTGTGATATCACGGCTTTCAGCAATGATAAAGGCCACCTCATCAGAAGGATTTAAAACCGGTTTGATAGAAAGGTCAAGATACCTGATCCGCTCTCCTTTGGAAACCGCGGTTGTCTCATATCTTACAAATTCGCCTTGCATCGCTTTTTTAACGCTCTTTTTTATTTCAAGCCGAACTTCCGGATCATGGTCCCACCAGTCGGCTTCCCAAAAGGGCTTAAATAAAACATTCTCCATGGCAGCACTGGAAAAATCAGCCATGCTCTGGTTCATCTGTTCAAGAACTCCAAAAGGAGATAATATACCAATATACTGAAAAGACTGGTCAAACAGGCTGCGAAGTTTAAGATCATTTTCAACCAAAGCCGTCTGTGACTCCAGATTCTTTTCGATCACTTGATTTAACTCAATTCTGGCCTGCTCCATCTGCTTCATAAAAGATTGAAAACTCCGGCTGAGAGCTTCGATCTCAACAGGACCGTCCTCCTGTTTCAAATTTACACCACTACCCTCCTGATCCCCGTTTTTCAATTGATCAACAATCGTTTCAAGGGGTCTGCTAACAAAACTGCTTATTAAAACTGCAAACAAAATTGAAGATAGAATGAAAATAATTACAGATACCCAAAAAATATTTTTTGCGGTCTTCAGCGGGGCATAGACCTCGGAAACATAGTCAGATGATACTACGATCCATTTAAACTCAGGCAGATGCCTGAAAAAAACTACCTTGGAACGAAACGTCAGCTCTCCTGGATTCTGCCATTCATATTCGACCTTTCCAGATTTTTTTTCAATGATATCTTCCATGAAATGGTTCGGATAAGCAGACTGCTGGAAAAAATTGATTTTAGGAAGGGTTGGATGCACAAGAAGCATGCCATCTTCCTGGATAATATATGCATAACCGCTTTCACCTGATCTAAAAGCCAAGATATTTTTTCGAAACATTTCAGTATTTGCCAGCTCGGCAAATTCCTCTTTTAAAACCACCAGACAAATTATCAAATCCAGGGGCTTAAAATAGGCCATTTGGATTACTTTGGCTTTTTCATTTGATTCTCCGGGAGTTTTGAGTTTTGTGTCGAGATATCCTTCCCGGTTACTTATCTGCTCTTTGACCAGATCCAGTTTTGCTGCATTGACTCCCTTAAGACGGCTGTCCGGATGGATCAACACATGTCCTTTTGAATCCAGGCAGTAGATATAACCTGTCCTGCCGATAGAACGACCTAAAAATATATCTTCAATGGCTTCAATGACCTTTTCTTTACTTAGAAAACCTTCCTGAAACCTTTTAAAATAATACGCCGCAATATCCAGATTTTGCTCAGAAACAGCCTGGAGACGATTTTTTATAGAATCAAGCGCAGATGTTTTGGTAAAATTGAGCAAAATATCTGCGCGGTCATTAAGGCCCGCTTCTATATTTCTTTTCAGAATTTTACTCCCTTGATAATACGCAACCACAGCACCCGTAATAAACAAAGGGATGAAAACAAATAAAAGACTGAATAAAAGCTGGTTTCTAAATTTAAATTTCGTAAAGCTCATGCATGCCAGTTAAATTATTTTATGCAAATTGCGAAAATCTTTCCTGTGTTTCCTTCATTATCCTGTCGAACAACTCCTTTACGGTTGGAATATCATGGCAAAGCCCGATTCCCTGTCCACATGAAATCACCCCCAAATCCGTATCGCCCTCAGCATACATCTGCCTGGCTTTGTCCCCGGCAACAACTGAAAGCACTTCTTCAAAGCTGCCTTGGTCTTCCTCTATTTCATGACACTTTTGTGCAGCCTCGTTCACCCACACCCTGTGCGTAGAGCCAATGGAGCGCATTATAAGCATGGTATCCAGCTCTGATGCATTTACCAGGGCCTGTTTAATATTATCATGAATGGGACATTCCTTTGTGACCATCAAGCGGGTTCCAATAATAACAGCCCCGGCACCTAAAGACAAAAGCGCTGCAATCCCTCTTCCATCTGAAATTCCACCGCCGCCGATGACAGGGAGATTGATTGCATCTATCACACTGGGGACCAGTACCAGGGTTCCGATATCCAGCTTTCCGGTTGCCCCTCCATTTTCGTAACCAACAACGGTTACTATATCCGCTCCCATTTTTTCTACTTTTTGCGCATACCGAATCCCCACACATTTATGAATCCAGGTCATTCCAGCATCCTTAAATCGCCTGCATAATGCTTCCGGGGCGGAATGCCCGGAGGTTTCAACAATTTTAACATTTTTTTCAATCAGAACATCCAGGTAATCGTCATTGTCAATGGGACGCATGGATGGGAATAGATTGATATTGACCGCAAAAGGTCTGTCGGTCAATTCCATTGTCCGGTCAATGGCTTCTGCAAATTCCTCTTTGGTCTGATAGATAGCTGAGGCCAGAATCCCCAGCCCGCCGGCATTTGAAATGGCTGCCACAAAATCTGCATTGGAAATGGACATCATGGTTCCGCCAATGACAGGGTAGTCAATCCCCAACATCTGTGTAATACGGGTCTGAATCATATTCTCTCTCACAATTTGGATAACGGTTTAAAGATATGGCGTCATTATCCTAGCTGCGAAGGGGATTTTCAAGAAAATCTTTTTTTATTCTTCGTACTTTAATGCCACATGATCTTTAAGCGGATTGAACCCAAGATCTTTGTAGAAAGGGATTGTACCAGGTTCTGCCACGAGCCCTATCCAGTCTACTCCCATTCTCTTCAGCTGAATGACCAGTTCCTGTATTATTTTCTTGCCTATTCCTTTTCCCCTGTATTTTTTTAAAACGGTAACATCCTGAATATAAGCGTCGCTTATCCGGTCTGAAAGCGCCCGTCCCATTCCAATAAGCTTTTTATCTAAAAAGACTCCAACAAAACAGGCGGAATTTTTAACGATCAGATTTAAAAATTCCGGCTCATCTCCATAGGAGTCATCCCACCAGCCAGCCTCTTGATAAAGAGATTTCAACTCCAGTATCGAGGCGCTCTTGATCGTTTTAATGTCCACAGGTACAGATGATTGCCCAGGCATTTTTTATTTTCCAGTTTTTTTAATTTTATCAAACATCCTTTTTGCGAAAGGAGGAAGGACAAACGAAGCCATATGAATTTGAGGCGAATAATATTTTAGCTGATCCTGAATTTCCTGGGAAACAATCCTGGCCGGACGGTCCAGTTCAGGCCCCATGGAACCGAGACATATGCCTATATTACCGCCCGGATAGGTTGGAACCAAAAAATAAGAATACCCTTGTATATCAAATAATTCCCTGGTAATTTTCATCAAATTTTCAACACATTCTTTATGCATAAAAAATGATTCCCCCTGCGTGGCGACTATACCACCGGGTCTCAGAGCAGCTTTCAGACCTTCATAAAAAGGCCGTTCAAACAATTTTTCGCCAGGCCCGATGGGATCGGATGAATCAACAATAATCACATCGTATTCCCCAATATGCTCTCGCACATAGGCGTCCCCATCTGCTATATGTATATTCACTCTGGGGTCATCAAACCCACAGGAAAGCCCTGGTAAAAACTTTCTGGACACCTCAATGACTTCCTGGTCAACTTCACAAAAATCTATAGTTTTTATATTCTCATGGCGCCCGGCTTCTCTTAAGATTCCTCCATCCCCTCCGCCGATAACCAAAATTTTTTCAGGCTTAGGGTGAGCAAAAAGGGGAACATGAGCCAACATCTCCTGGTAGGCGAATTCATCAAATTCCGTTAGCTGGATAATACCGTCCAGTACAAGCATCTTACCGAAATTTTTTGTCTGAAAGAGATCAATCTGCTGGTATTTACTTTTTTTACTGTATAAGACCTCCTCAATTTCGAGGGATAAGGAAATCCCAGGCCACATGGGGCAGATTTCAGAGAACCAGCCATCCAGCATTTTACTGTAAGTTTTCATGATTTTAGTCTGATATACCCTTTCAGCATGTCGGAATTTTACATGTTCGTAATGTTAACGACGGAGCGCAATCTGCATTTTATAATGAGCACCTTTGAAAAACGATGATGCAAATTCGGCCACTAGGCGGGGTTCATAAAATTTACAGCTGAATACATCCAGGTATACAGCATTGGAGGCATTGGCAAAATGGCCTGAAATCAGTGATGTTTCTATGAGCTGGGTCATGCTGAAGCCTGCCACCCTTTCATCCTCTCCAAAGTGGACCACCTGGCAATCTCCATACCTTTTCATATCAATCAGGTCACATAATTCATTCACAAATTCTTTTATGCGCTTTTCGTTTTGGATAAGATCCGGATCTGCGTCGTAAATATCCACAGAAGTTAAAACTCCCCAGGGATTATTTTTATTATATTCTTTTTCCCAGGATATCGGACGGATCTCAGAATTTTTTATGACTTTTCCTACAGTTTCCTGCTCAAAGGGTTTAGCGATGATTCCTCTGTTCTGATCAGAGGAAATGACAACATTTTCAGAACCAAAAGATGTCTTCATTGAATTAATTGCCACTTCCAGATCAATGTTATCTCCGCAA
Organism: Desulfobacteraceae bacterium; assembly: GCA_033851995.1. Lineage (GTDB taxonomy): Bacteria > Desulfobacterota > Desulfobacteria > Desulfobacterales > Desulfobacteraceae > Desulfobacula. The sequence goes on from JAWSVI010000043.1 coordinate 68,771, forward strand.
GTAAAAATATCCACAGCAGCGTAGTCATGTTCCGGCCAGGCGTGCACAGTGAAATGTGATTCTGCGATCACAACCACTCCACTGATCCCCTGGGGTTCAAATTCATGGAAAGAAGAATTGATGATTGTTGCGCCGCTGTCTTTTGCTGCTTTCAACAGGGCATTTTCGACCAGATCTTTATCCAGAAGTACTTTGGCCCCGCATTCATAATATTCAATTGTAAGCTGCCGACCTAGAGCAAAGACATTTTCTTTTCGGGAGTCACTGACAAACTTTATATTTTTCTCAAGCATTAATGCTGTCTCCGGTAATCCTAATAAAATATTGCGATTAATGTAAATCAGATATTAGGAATTTCAAGGGCGCCTGACTTTTCAAATATTTTCATTTAGTAAATTTCCATGATGGATTTAAAACGGTCAAACTCTGTCTCAAGCGGCAGTTTTTTTTCTTTGAGCCTTGAAATCATACCCTCTGCATTGAAACGGACATAAGGATTTGCATCCAATTCATCCTGTATTGTGGATACGATAAGTGCTGAATCATATTTTTGTGTATATTTGGCTATATGAGGATTTTCACCTTCTATGATTTTAGCCATTTTCATGGATTCAAGCACGTAGTCATGCCCCCCGTATACTTTTGTTTCCGGCGGTAATGAAATGATTCGCTTTAAAGAATTGAAAAAAGCCAGCATATCTCCTGAAAAACAGTTCCCGACCGTACCGTTAAAAAGAGCGTCTCCAGTGATAATAAAATCATCTGCCTTAAACGTTACACAGTGGTCTGTATGTCCGGGCGTGGGGAAAACCTCCAGCACTTCCTGATCAATTTCAATGATTTGATCTCCAGTGATCTTCCTGGGATCTATAAATTCAGCCCCAGTGGCCTTAAGCAAATCCTTATTGCCCGATGTATGGTCATGATGCATATGGGTGTTGGTTACTGCCTTGATGGTAATGCCGCTGTCTTTTGCAAACTTGAGCATGGCGTCAATCCCACCTGCATCAATAATCACCCCTTGTGTTTTTGAATAAACCAGATAGCCCAGATTGTCGCTAAAATATCTAAACTGTTTGACAAACATATTACCTACTCCTCATCTAAATTTATTACAAAGCCCGATCAACAACTATTTATAAGAACCAGATTGTTTCTATGAATGACTTCGTCATAATGCTTTCCGCCGAGACATGACTCGATCTGGTGTGTTTTTAAACCTTTGATAAGCCTGATATCCGAGGCCCTGTAATTGACAAGTCCCGTCCCAATGATTTCATTGGATATGGACTTAAAAGTCACAGCCGCACCTTCTTCAAACTCTCCTTCAACTGAGACCACTCCAATAGGAAGAACGCTTTTGCCGTTTTCTCGCACCGCTCGAACTGCACCATCATCAATCACAATACTTCCTTTAGGGGACAGTGTGTATGCGATCCAGCATTTACGGCTGGACATTTTCTCTTCTCTGGGAACAAAGTAAGTCCCAAGCCTCTCGCCGTCAAACAAACGCAATAAAATATTTAGACTATCCCCTTTGGCAACCGTCATGGGAATTCCGGCTGATGTCACTTTCCGGGCAGCCTGTATTTTGCTGAGCATCCCCCCTGTTCCAAGGGTTCCGGGAATGTGGCTGGCATAGTCTTCTATTTCTTTTTCAAAGGTAGCGACCCGCTCGATCAGTACAGCATCGGAGAACTGCCTGGGATCTTTATCATAGAGTCCTTCGATATCTGTCAGGATAAATAAAAAATCCGCATCCATCAGAAGGGTGATCATGGCGGCCAGATTATCATTATCCCCTAACTTTATCTCCTCAATCATAATGGTGTCATTCTCATTAATAATGGGAACGACATTCCATTCCATAAGGGTATTAAGGGTATTTCTGGCATTTAAATACCGCTGGCGGTTATTCAGGTCTTCTCCGGTCAGGAGAATCTGAGCCACTTTTTTGCCATAGGCGGCAAAGCTTTTCTCATACGCATTCATCAATCCGCTCTGACCTATGGCAGAAATGGCCTGACGTTTGGGGATCTCTTCGGGTCGGCGTTCCATTTTCATTTTCCGGAGGCCTGCGGCCATTGCCCCGGATGACACAAGAATTACCTCGATTCCCTTTTCCATGAGAGTGCAGATCTGTGAGGAGATGGATTCAATCACCTCAAGGCTCAACTCGTTTTTTGCCGTTATCACGTTGCTGCCCAGTTTGACAACCACACGCCTGGTATTGTTTAATCTCTTTAAAGGCATAAAACGACCTACTTGAACCCTTTGTCCAACGTTTTGTGGAGAAACGGCTTTGCCCCAAAACCGGCATAATCTTTTACCATATGACCGTTTCCAATCATGCGCCACTGATATATCATCAAACCTTCGAGCCCCACAGGCCCCCTTGCATGGATTTTGTTGGTGCTGATCCCCACCTCTGCACCAAGGCCAAAGCGAAACCCGTCGGAAAACCGGGTGCTGCAGTTCCAGAAAGCATCAGCAGTGTCTGCGTGGTCCATGAAATACAAGGCCCTGGTTTTGTCTTTTGTGACGATCACATCGGTATGCCCGCTGCCATAGGTATTGATATGATCCAAAGCACTTTCCAGGGAAGGAACCACTTTAATGGAAACAATCAGGTCAAGGTATTCTGTTTTCCAGTCTTCATCCTTTGCCGGTTCGACATCAATAATAGAACAGGTTTTCTCACACCCGAAAATTTTCACATTCTGTTTTTCCAGCTCAGTTTTCAGAACCGGCAGTATTTTTGATGCACAGGCTTCATGAATAAGAAAGGTTTCTGCAGCATTGCACACCGCCACGTACTGACATTTGCTGTCAAGTGCAAGGTCAATCGCCATGGCCTCATCAGCCAGACGATCAACATATAAATGACAGATCCCGTCTGCGTGTCCCAAGACAGGGATAACCGTATGATCCATGATATATTTCACAAACTCATTGCTTCCCCTGGGAATGATCAAGTCCACATGCGCATCAAGTGTCAACATCTGATCCACATCATCACGGGTTTCAAGGAGTCCCAGCCAGCCTTTTGGCAAGCCGGCTGCAATACCGGCCTCCAAAATGGTAGATGCAAGGATCTGGTTGGTGTGAAGCGCTTCGCTTCCACCTTTAAGCAAAACACTGTTTCCGCTCTTCAGACAAAGGGATGCGATTTGTACCAAGGCATCCGGCCTGGATTCGAAAATCACACCGATCACACCAATGGGCCTGCTTACTTTATATAATTCAAGCCCTTCATCCAGTTGAAGCGCACTTAATGTTTGCCCCACAGGGTCATCAAGCTTTATCAGGCTTGAAATCCCCTCACATGCTTCGTCGATTTTGGCTTCATCAAATTTCAGACGTTTCATCAAAGGCGCATCTAAATTTTCAATGTGTGCCTGTTTGAGATCTTTTCCGTTTGCAGCAACAATTTCTTTTTTATTTTTATTTAAGGCATCAATAATATCTTCTAATGCCTGATTTTTTATCCGGCTTGACAGTGCAGACATGGAGATGGCTGCCTGCTTGCATTGCGCGGCGGTTGACTGAATATCCATTTTATTTTTCCTTAAGCTTTTGCTACTATTTTGACTAAACTTTTATTCATCTATTATATTCTTTTGTGTGTCAAGCCCTCATTTGGGTATCAGGAAATTAATTGTGAAGGCGATACGTTATTTATATTATAAAAAAATTATAAAAAATTTCATTCAATATATTGATCTTTTTTGTCACATTTTGATTTTTGAAGTGTCTATTTTATCAAAAGGCATTTTTAAATGTATGAAATCCAATCCAATTGGAGGCTGAATGGACCCGGAAACTAACAAAGCAATTAACCTTGCCAGAGAAGGTGATGGCGATGCGATTGAGTGGCTGATAAAATCCATCCAGGACAGAGTTTATGCCCTGGCAATAAAAATGCTGTATCTTATCCCGGATGCAGAAGATGCGACACAGGAAATATTGATTAAAATTGTAACAAAACTCGGCGGTTTCCGAAAAGAATGTTCATTTGTTACCTGGTCCATGAAAATTGCTTCCAACCATTTGTTGAACAAACGGAAAAACCTGGCAAGACAGCAATTTACCTTTAAAAATTGTGAAGATATGATTATTCGGGATATACCCGATCCGTCTACAAAAGAATATTTGGAAGTCGAACAAGAACTGTTGGTTAATGAGATGCGGATTGTCTGTGTTTTAGGTTTATTTCAATGCCTGGACTGGGATCTTCGTATCGTTTATATTTTTGGAGAAACGATGGATATCAACAGTTCAGAAGGTTCAGCAATCCTTGGAATTACTCCGGCAAACTTCCGTAAACGTTTTTCCAGAGCCCGTAAACGTTTACGCAGTTTTCTAATCAATAACTGTGAGTTGTTTGACGCTAAAAAAAATCCATGCAAATGCTATATCCAGTCAATCGCTTCAGTAAAAAACGGCTTTATCAATCCAAAAAATTTACAGCATGTGAAATATTTAGGCCATAAAAATAAAAAAAGAGATATTGCTTTGCAATTGCAAGAGATTGAAAAATTATCCCGGACTGCTGCTTTAATGAAGATAAACCCGGATTATGCAGCCCCTGAAATATTTATTGCGCGGATTCGAAAAATGCTAAATTCCGGAAAATTTAAAATATTAGACAATGTAAATTAAATTAGGAGAACTTGTTATGTCAAAAATGATTGCGTATTGCGGCCTTCATTGTACAAAATGCCCCACTTTTTTAGCAACACAGGCCAATGATGACATCGCCAGGGCTGAAACGGCTGATATGTATGCCAAAAAATTTGGCTTTAACATGAAACCCGAAGACATAAATTGTGATGGCTGTCTAAATAAAAATGGAAAATTAATCGGTTATTGTCAAAGCTGTGATATCAGAGAATGCGCCATGAGCAGAGGGATAGACAACTGTGCCTCCTGTGATGATCAACCCTGTGAAAAATTAATCAAATTTCATTCTTTTTCTCCGGAAGCAAAAAACTCCTTTGAGGCCTTATTAAAGAAAAAAATTGTATAGAGTTCCTTGAAATTGCACCGGTTCATGAAACAAAACCGGTGCAGGCATAAATAATCTATCGGGCCTGGAAAGCATATCGTATACTCACCCGGCAATTTTCTTTAGCTGCCGGGCGAACGCTTATACCCTGCCGTGGATAAAATCCTGGAAATATCACCATTCGATGATTCTCCCTGGTCCTGTGCAAATACTTTCCCAGCATAACACTGGATAACAAAAACAATATCAGCCCGACACCGTTTACCCAAGGCATATAGATGCTGTCACTTCCAGCGATTAATAAACCGGTTACCCACAACACCCCAATGACCGCGATATAACATCTTTCATATATACTTTTTTGATTGCGTTGCATTTTATCTCCTTCAATATTTATAAATTTCATCATTTGTTGAAAAAACTAAACAATGTGATTAAAAAAAAGCTACCTGTATTCGCGGCAGCTCCATATGACCTTACCGATAATTCTCACCTTCTCAGCCTCTTCCCTCTCCAGAAATATTGGCTCATAGTCCTTGTTATCACTGCAAAGTACCAATTTATTCGGATGTTTTTCCAGGCGTTTCACCAGAATGGTGTCCTCCACACCTACCGCATATATGGCTCCGGCAAGCACCTGCTGTTGAGACTGGTCAATCAGAACGGTATCCCCTTCACGGATAACCGGTTCCATGCTCTGCCCAAACACCTCCATGGCCACCATTGCATTGGCAGATCCTTTCCTGGACAGCCAGCTGGTCTGAAAGGATAAGTAGTCTGTTATATTTTCTTCACAATCAAAGGACCCTGTTCCGGCAGAGAGTCTTGCCGCAACCTTTGGGACAGATTTAAACTCTACATCCACATCTGATTGTTTATGAATAAAAGCACTGCCCACACCAGTTTCAACCCATTTGGGATTCAGTGAAAATTTGCGATAGAGTTTGATAATCCATTTATCAGGTATTTTGTTATTGTTTCTGGCATGAGTGATCCCGGAACGGTTGATATCGAGCTCCCTTGCAAGCTCAGACTGGGAGCTGATTCCTGTTGCATCAAAAATTCTCTTCATCAATGAATCAATTTTATTGGGTGCGTTGTTTTCAACCATATCAACCCTTTTTCAATCTTTTTTGTTTGAAGTTATTTTAGTTTATTCACAACTGATGAAAATTTGCAACATTTTTTTAAAAAAAGATACGTTTCTCGAGATTATTTTGAAACAATCAAAAGAGATTTACCTCTTGAAAAAATATGAGCTTTCCGTATAGTTAACTATACGTGGGAAAAACAGTTTCGAAAAAGTTACGGATTTAATTCGTCACTAATTAATTCATGATTCATAAATTTAGCATTGGTCTGACAATATTTTTATCTCAATCCAATATAATCTTTTTGAAATCAAGTTACATTCTTCTAAGATCCAAAAAATTAAAAGTGCTGCTCTAACTATC
>JAWSVI010000044.1:0-10367 GCA_033851995.1 Desulfobacteraceae bacterium
CAGATCGGCCGGATTTGTAAAGACGTTTTTTAGATTTACCTAAAGGAGGTAAAAAAAATTGGATAGTTATATTATTGAATCAAATAAAAAAAAGAGCAGGATTCCTGCCAGGCTTGATTTTGCCCAGAGCGGCACCGGCCTGATCCTGGGGCTGTTCATGTGGGTGCACATGCTTCTGGTGGGCAGCATCATTCTTGGGAAAGGCTCTTTTAATTTTGTAGCCAAAACCATGGAGCTGGCTTTTTTGTCCGATACCGGACATGGTTATCCCATTGCAGTGTTTTGCGCTGTTCTGACCATTTTTACTCTGTTTATCATTCATGCCCTTTTGGGGGTTAGAAAATTTCCCATTTCCTGGAAACAGCACAGGATTATGCGGGACCAGATGCAGATGATGAACCACACAGACACCAATTTGTGGTATATCCAGGTGGTGACCGGTTTTATCATGTTTTTTGCTGGCTCTGTTCATCTTTATATCATGCTGACCAATCCCGGCAGCATTGATCCTTATTTGTCTGCAGACCGGATGGTTTCCCAGGGGCTGTGGCCTCTTTATCTTGTTCTGCTTATCTGCGTAGAGCTTCATGCAAGCATTGGACTGTACCGGCTCTGTATGAAATGGGGCTGGTTTACCGGAAAAGATGCAAAAGCATCCAGACAGGCGCTGAAAAAATTTAAGAACCGGGCCACCATTTTTTTTCTATCCATCGGTGTTCTGGCATTACTTGTTTTTATTGTGATCGGCATCGGTCATAGAGACAGCGCAGGGGAAAGATACAAAACACACAGCGCAGCGGTTGAACAGGTCTACCAGGAAGAAGCACCGGAAATGGAACCAGCAGCAGAACCGGTTGAAGAGGTAAACGCTGCGGAAGCTCCGGCAGTTGAGGAAGTGGAAGAAGAAGTTCATAACGTTGACGCAACACACGAGTAAGGGGTAACTCAAATGAAAGTCATATATACGGATTCACTTGTTATCGGCGGCGGTCTGGCAGGGCTTAGAGTTGCCATTGCATCCATGCAAAGGGGCTATGACACCATAGTCCTCTCATTAATCCCTGCCAAAAGATCTCATTCTGCAGCTGCACAGGGCGGTATGCAGGCCAGCCTTGGCGCATGCATTAAAGGCGAAGGCGATGATGAAGATGTCCACTTTGCAGATACGGTAAAGGGCAGCGACTGGGGGTGTGACCAGGATGTGGCAAGAATGTTTGTCAATACTTCACCCAAAGCCATTCGCCAGCTCTCTGCATGGGGCGTTCCCTGGTCAAGGGTCAGGGGCGGTGACCGCGATGTTATCATCAATGGTGAAAAAGTCACGATTACGGAAAAAGACGAGGCCCACGGCCTGATTACCTCCAGGGATTTCGGGGGAACTAAAAAATGGAGAACCTGCTTTACCTCAGACGGCACCGGCCACACCATGCTTTATGCCATGGACAACAAGGCCATCCAGATGGGGATTCCGGTTCATGAAAGAAAAGAGGCGGTTGCCCTGATCCATGAAGACGGAGTGTGCTATGGCGCCATTGTTCGGGATCTGATTACCGGCGAGCTGATTGCATATGTGGCAAAAGCCACCACCATAGCAACAGGCGGCTACGGACGGCTTTATTCAGTGTCTACCAATGCCGTGATTTCCGAAGGTATTGGAAATGCCATTGCCCTTGAAACCGGTATTGCCACCCTGGGAAATATGGAAGCGGTTCAGTTTCATCCTACTGCCATTGTACCGGTTGGTATCCTGACAACAGAAGGCTGCCGAGGGGATGGCGGGTTGCTCTTGGATAAAGACGGATACCGCTTTATGCCGGATTATGAGCCGGATAAAAAAGAGCTGGCATCACGGGATGTTGTTTCGCGCCGCATGACCGAGCACATGAGAAAAGGAAAAGGAGTACCATCCCGCTATGGAGACCATCTTTGGCTGGATATTACCCTCTTGGGACGTGCGCACATTGAAAAGAATTTAAGGGAAGTTAAAGAAATCTGTGAATACTTCCTCGGTATCGATCCTGTGGAAGAGTACATTCCAGTCCGACCGACCCAGCATTATTCAATGGGTGGTATCCGGACAAATGCGACGGGTGAAAGCCCGACCCTTAAAGGCCTTTTCTCGGCGGGTGAAGCAGCCTGCTGGGATATGCACGGCTTTAACCGCCTGGGCGGTAATTCGGTTGCAGAAACAGTTGTTGCCGGCATGATTGTGGGTGAATTTGTGGCCGATTACTGCGCAGCCAACCCACTTAAGGTGAACACGTCCACCATTGAACATTTCATGAAACAGGAAGAAAAGAAAATTACAGACCTCCTGCTCAGAGATTTTGGGGAGAATCCGTTTCAGCTCAAAGCAGAAATGCAGAAAATAATGATGGATAAGGTCGGGATTTTCAGGAACGGCGAGGACTTGGCTCAAGCGGTTGAAGAGCTTAAAGTCCTGAACCAGCGGGCTAAAAAGATTGCCCTTAGAAACCGGATCAGTTCATCTAACCCGGAACTGGTGGAGGCCATCCGGGTTCCCAAGATGATTAAGCTGGCACAGTGTGTGGCATACGGTGCCATGCTCAGGACGGAAAGCCGGGGCGCCCATGCAAGGGAAGATTATCCGGAAAGAAACGATCGTGACTGGCTCAAGCGAACCCTGACCACATGGAAAGATGACTCGGCAGATCTTCCTGAAGTATCGTATGAAGACCTGGATGTCATGAAAATGGAAATGCCTCCGGGATCAAGGGGATATGGGGTGGATAACACCATTCACCACCCGGATACGGAAAAGCGGGTACAGAAGGTTGAGGAAATTAAAAAAGCCAATCCTGATGCGGACCGGTATGAGATCCAGGAACTGTTGAATCCAACACCCATCCCGGAAAAATTCAAAGGAAAAAATGAGCGTATAGGCAGGGGGTTTAAATAATGAGCGAACAGGAAAGAATCTTAAAGTTTCAAGTTTTCAGGTATAACCCCCAGAAAAAGGGTGATAAACCCCGCATGGTAACATACGAGGTCACCGAAGCCCCTGGGATGACAATATTTATTGCATTGAACGAAATCCGTGAACAGCAGGACCCTTCGCTTCAGTTTGATTTTGTCTGCCGGGCCGGTATCTGCGGATCCTGTGCCATGGTGGTCAATGGTCAGCCCACACTTGCATGCAGGACACTGACATCAAATTTTGAAGACGGCGAAATCAAGCTTCTGCCGCTTCCGGGATTTGAACTGATCGGTGATTTGTCTGTTAATACCGGTAAATTTATGCGTGCCATGTCTGAACGTGTAGAATCCTGGATTCATGACAAGGATGCAGACAAGGTGGATTATGACCGCCTGGAAGAACGTATGGATCCGGATGTGGCAGATGAAATTTACGAGCTGGAAAGATGTGTGGAATGCGGCTGCTGTGTGTCTGCCTGTGCCACCAAGCGAATGCGTCCTGATTTTCTGTCTGCTGTCGGTTTTATCCGTCTGGCCAGGTATGCCCTGGACCCAAGAGACAAACGCTCAGATGATGAATTCTATGAGGTTCTTGGGGATGATGACGGGGTGTTTGGCTGCATGACTCTTTTGGGGTGTGAAGATTATTGTCCCAAAGATCTGCCCCACCAGACCCAGATTGCATATTTGAGGCGGAAAATGGTGATGGTGAGATAAGTTTTCATTGAATTAGGAAGGCAATAAAAATGAGTGAATTTAAATTTGATACCATGTTTCCTCTGGGTGAAGACACTACACCCTATCGATTGCTCACCAAAGAGCATATACGGGTAAGGGAGTTTGAGGGAAAAGAGGTCCTGATGGTGGAACCCCAGGCCCTGTCAATTCTGGCAGAAGCAGCATTCAAAGATGTTGCCCATCTTTACCGCCCGGAGCACCTGGAAAAAATTAGAACGGTTATTGATGATCCTGAAAGTTCGGATAATGACCGGTATGTGGCATTGGAACTTTTGAAAAATGCCGTTATATCTTCGGGAAAAATTTACCCCATGTGTCAGGATACCGGAACCGCAATCGTAATGGCCAAAAAAGGCCAGCAGGTCTGGACCTGGACCGATGATGAGGAAGAACTTTCCAAAGGCGCATATGATGCCTATACCAAAAATTTCTTGAGGTATTCCCAGAATGCACCTTTGACCATGTACAAAGAGATGAATACAAAAAACAATCTGCCGGCTCAGATTGACATTGCTTCAGTACAGGGTGAGGCCTATAAGTTTTTGTTTATGGCAAAAGGGGGGGGATCTGCCAACAAAACCGTCCTTTTCCAGATGACAAAAGCAGTTCTTAACTCTGAAGAGACCCTGATTAATTTCATGCTCGAAAAAATGAAAGGACTGGGAACGGCTGCCTGCCCTCCCTATCATGTCGCATTTGTGATTGGGGGAACCTCTGCGGAACTGAACCTGAAAGCCGTTAAACTGGCTTCGGCCCGCTACCTGGACAGTCTGCCGGAAAAGGGAAGTGAAACTGCCCATGCATTCCGCGATAAAGACCTGGAAGAAAAGGTTCTGGTCGGATCTCAGGACCTGGGCCTGGGTGCACAGTTCGGGGGCAAGCATTTCGCCTTGGACATTCGGGTGATTCGACTTCCACGGCATGGGGCATCCTGTCCAATCGGCCTTGGTGTGTCCTGCTCAGCAGACCGCCAGATAAAAGCAAAAATCACACGGGACGGGCTTTTTTTAGAGCAGCTTGAAGAAGACCCGGGCAAGTACCTGCCCGCAACAGAGCCAAAAATGAAACCTGCTGTCCAGATAGACCTGGATAAGCCAATGGATGAGATTCGTGCAGAGCTATCCAAATATCCGGTCTCCACGCGTTTGTCCCTCACAGGTAAAATTATTGTGGCAAGGGATATTGCCCATGCTAAATTTATGGAACGATACGAAGCCGGAAATGGCCTGCCCGATTATCTGAAAAACCATATAATTTATTATGCAGGCCCGGCTAAAACCCCTGATGGAGAAGCCTCCGGAGCATTCGGTCCTACAACTGCCGGTCGGATGGACCCCTATGTGCCGGTGTTTCAAAAGGAAGGCGCGTCCATGGTCATGTTGGCCAAAGGCAATCGGACCCAGCAGGTGACAGATGCCTGTAAACAATATGGTGGTTTTTACCTGGGATCTCCAGGAGGCCCTGCGGCACGTCTTGGAAAAGATTTCATCAAAAAGGTTGAACTGGTGGAGTATGAAGAACTCGGTATGGAAGCTGTTTATATGATTACTGTGGAGAATTTTCCTGCCTTTATCATCGTGGATGACAAGGGAAATGATTTTTATGCGGACTTGTTGTAGATTTTATGATTCGTTTGCCCGGGAGAAGATCAGCATTGCCGTTCATAATTATCCGCTCTATTACAACATAAAGTGCTTTATAAAAAGCATGGTTTGGAAATAGTTGGGTACAGATAATTAAATAAATGTGACATGTAAACCGGGTCTCATTGTGAGGCCCGGTTTTTAAATCAAATCTTGAACTGGCGTAACATCTGATTTAAATCATCAGCCAGCCTTGATAACTCTTTAGCATTTTCATTAACTTGTGCACTTCCAGTGCTCATTTGCTCTGCATCATTGCTGACCTGTGAAATATTCTGCGTTACTTCAGTTGTCGTATCTGAAACCTGGGTGATCGTGTCATTGGAATCAGTGACACTGGATGCAGCCTGGCTGACGTTTTTAGAAATTTCCTGAGTGGTGACAGACTGTTCCTCAACCGCAGTCGCTACAGTGCTCATGATATCATTGATGTTATGAATTACCTGAACAATTTCTTCAATGGCCTGGACAGAATCATTGGTGGTTTCCTGAATACCTGAAATATTTGAATTGATTTCCTCAGTTGCCTCAGCAGTCTGTTTGGCCAGCTCTTTTATTTCCAAAGCAACCACGGCAAATCCTTTACCTGCTTCACCTGCTCTTGCAGCTTCGATCGTGGCATTTAATGCCAGCAAGTTGGTTTGCTCTGAAATCGTGGCAATGGTTTCTGTGATTTTGCTTATATCTTTGGCAGCACTGCCTAAATGGTGCACCTTTTGTGATATATCCCCCGCGGTTTGAACAGCAGTCTGTGTTATTTCATTGCCTTTGGATGTATTCTTGACAATTTCCTGAATGGTGGCTGTCATCTCTTCTGCTGCTGAAACAATCATCTGGATGTTGGCTGATGTTTCATCCATAGCGTTGGACACACTGTTCACATTCTCATTCATTTCTTCTGCAGCAGCAGCAACAGACAGAGAATTTTCAGAGGTGTTTTCAGCATTTGTGTTCATCTGTCCTGAAACAGCAGCTAACTCTATCGATGATGAAACCACAGTATTCGCATCCGCACTGATTCTGCCAATCATGGACTGTAATTTTTCTAAAAATCGATTGAAATAGATTGCCATTTCTCCGATTTCATTTTGACTGCCGGCAATCAGCCGCTTGGTAAGATCACCCTCACCTTCGCTTATATCCTTGAGCACTTTTACTGTGTAGCGAATCGGCCCGGCAATTGTTTTTGATAAAAAAAGCCACAACAATCCAATACCGAAAATTGATAGGACTAACACCAGAATCATTACGAATTTACTTTGATTGTTGGCATCATGAATCGAATAAACGCCACTGTAAAGTTCTTCATCCCAGGTGCCGGCACCGATAATCCACTTCCAGGGAGCATAGTAACCAATAGCAGCTGTTTTTTGACGGGGGTGAGAGTCTTCGGGATTTTTCCAGGGGTAACTCACCTCTGTATACTTGCCTGGTTTAAGAGCTTGAGCCTGCCTGATAATGTCCTGGATGAAAAATTTTCCTTGAGAATCCTTGACCTCCCAGATATTTTCTCCATCCCGCTTCCCATTATTGGAGATAATATACTCCCCTTTTGGATTAAGGACATAGACGTAGCCGGTATCGCCAACCGTTATGTTCATAATTTCTTGGCGAAGTCTTTCATTGATTTTTTCAGGTACTCCTACATAGAGTATCCCAATCACTTTTCCAGCAGCATCAAGGATTGGTTCATAGGCAGTTACATACCATTTATTGACTACATATGCCCGGCCCGTAAACCTATCGCCGGCCAGAACCTTTTGCAGCACAGGATTGCGTTTGCCATCAGAATTTTTAACCGGGATATAGGTACCAATGGCCCGCTTTTTGTCCAGGGTTTCCACATTGGTTACCACGCGAAGCATATCGCCTTGTTCATTCATTCTCTGAAATATGGTGCAAGTCCCGCCTACAAGAGACTGGATCTTGTCTACCACAGGTGACTTTCGGGATGTGTCTGTATTTTGATCGAACAAAACATCACCTGCCATCATCCTGGGTAGAGTCACAGTAATCTTTTTCTTTGAAAATTGATTAATTGCATTCCATTCAATAGTTTCATCCGCAAATCCGACTTTACCTGCCTGCTGCAATATTTCTCCTGCCACGTTTAAATCCGAAATTACCTTTTGCTGCAGAACCTCCTGCTGGCTGGTAAGCATTGTAATTATGCTGGAAATTATCTGTTCCTGATTATCAACTGCGAGTTTTAAAGTCTCAGCTTTTGATATGTTTTCTACGTGATTGCTTTGCCATATTGCTATACTGGTAATGATGAGGGCTGTGATACTGGTCGTGATAATACCAGTAACTATCAAAGTTTTTCCAAGGGTCATATTCTTTAAGAGCGCCATTTTCTTCCTTTTAATATTTTACAATATGTGTGAGCATTTTTTATTTTGAAAAACCGAGCGAAAACCATACGCTTTCCTTTCTGAATTGTAAAGTGCTACATTGTGGGCGAAAACCTTGTTACCGAGGGAGGTTAAAACAGGGATTGCCATCCGGTAAATTCATATGATACAGTTTTTTCCAAACACTGAATAAACGGTTGATTGAAATTATGAAAACACGAATTGAAAACGATACCATGGGAGATGTCCGCGTTTCAGCGGATAGATACTGGGGTGCGCAGACCCAGAGGTCATTGCAGCATTTCAAAATCGGCACACAGGCCATGCCCATTGAAGTAATCCGGGCATTTGGACTGCTGAAAAAGGCCTGTGCAATGGTGAACCACAGCCTGTGCAATCTGGAAGAGGATAAAAAAGAGATTATTGTCCGGGTGTGTGATGAAATCATAAATGGAAAACTGGATGATCATTTTCCACTTGTAGTGTTTCAGACCGGCTCCGGCACACAAACCAACATGAATATCAATGAAGTGATCGCAAATCGTGCCCATGTAATTCTTGGCGGCACCCTTGGAAAGGGGGAACATCCGGTTCACCCGAATGATGATGCGAATCGCTCTCAGTCCTCCAACGATACATTTCCGGCAGCCATGAACATTGCTGGATATTCTTTGCTGAAAACTCATACTCTGCCAAACCTTGAGGCCCTGAAATCAACCCTGGAAGAAAAAGCTGAGGCTTGGTCAAAAATTATTAAAATCGGGCGCACACACCTCATGGATGCCACACCTTTAAGTCTTGGTCAGGAGTTTTCCGGATATTCTGCCATGCTGGGGCAGGGGATTAAACATTTGAAAGATTCTCTGGCTCACCTTTCAGAGCTGGCTCTTGGTGGAACTGCCGTTGGAACCGGTTTAAATGCCCCTAAAGGGTTTGATAAGAAAGTGGCAAAAGTGATTTCAGATTTGAGCGGATATCCCTTTGTGACAGCCCCTAACAAATTTGAATCCCTGGCAGCTCACGATGCACTTGTGGCTTCCCATGGCGCTTTAAAAACAATTGCAGCAAGCCTGATGAAAATAGCAAATGATATACGTTTTTTAGGCTCCGGCCCGCGCTGCGGGATTGGGGAACTCATTTTGCCGGAAAATGAGCCCGGCTCATCCATTATGCCGGGTAAAGTGAACCCCACTCAGACGGAGGCATTGACCATGGTGTGTGCCCAGGTAATGGGCAATGATGTGACCATTAATATCGGCGGTGCAAGCGGACATTTTGAACTCAATGTATTCAAGCCGGTAATCATTCATAATTTTTTAGAATCAGCCCGCCTTTTGGGTGATGCGGCCCAGTCTTTTAAAATTAATTGTGTGGACGGTCTTTTACCCGATGTAAAAAAGATTGAAGGTCATTTGAATAATTCGCTTATGCTGGTTACTGCTCTGAGCCCTCATATCGGGTATGATAAAGCTGCTCATATTGCTAAAATTGCCCATAAAAAGAACCTGACACTAAAACAGGCTGCCTTTGATTTGGGTCTGGTTACGGAAAAAGAGTTTGAAAAGTGGGTAGATCCCGGGAAAATGATAACTCCAAAATAAAAAAACCCCGGCCGCTCGAATCGTGAGCGGGCCGGGAGTTTGTATTTTACAGATATTTAAGGTTATGAGAACATGCAGGCTTTGTTTTTACGGCTTTCTTTAGTGGCATCCAGATAGCATTGATATTGTTCTTTATAGCTGTATGAAAGCCTGTCGCATCTGGTCAGTTCTGATACCAGACGTTTTTGTTCTGAAACTGTGCAGTGATGGTCTGAAAATTGGGTTGATTGTGTTTTATTCATATTTTACCTCCCTTTGAAAATGATTGGAGGGGATTGTTTTATTACCCCGGTATAGTATCCGTTGTTAAGGTTAAGTGTAAAACCGCTTTTGGGATTGTCAATATTTGCATCAGATAAAAAAGTGTCTATACTTGAGAATAGAAAAATAAAATGGACAAGGTATAAACATCAACCTGTTGGGAGAAAATATTATGGATCATGATGTAACCATATTTGAGGCCTACCCATTTAAAGTGGGACAGAAAATACGAATTGAAAAATCAAAGCGGGCCGGAGACTGGGAAGTTGCTGGAGTGACAGACACCAAAGTGACGCTTAAATGCCCCATCTCTAAAAAAGAGTTCTCATGGAGCCGGTTTTGTTATTTTGTTGAGGATAAAAATACCCAGTGGCCATCGGATTGATATCCAGCTGAACAAATCGGGACAGCAATACCTGGAAAAAGGACTGCAAAGATATGAAAGTAATACTCGTGATGGCGGTTACGGCAGATGGAATGATTGCACGAAATTCTATGGAGCAGATCAATTGGACCGGAAAAGCAGATAAAAAATATTTTGTCCGGATCACCAAAGAAGCCGGGGTTATGATCATGGGATCTAAAACTTATGATACCATTGGGAAAGTACTGCCCGGCAGAAAAAGTATTGTAATGACCCGGGATAAAACCCGTAGCAGTAATAATCCAGATCTGATCTTTACCAATAAAAGCCCTGGGGAGATCCTGGAGGAACTTAAAATTCAGGGTTATGAATCTGCTGCATTAATAGGCGGAAGCATTATTAATGCCCTGTTTATGGAAGCGGGGCTGATCAATGAAATTCATATGACCATTGTCCCCAGGGTATTCGG
>JAWSVI010000069.1:0-1538 GCA_033851995.1 Desulfobacteraceae bacterium
AGCCAAAAAGTACAACACTCAATACCAAAAGATGATACGCCGTCTTTTGGACGAGTATGCCACACATCAGGCCTAACGAAAATCGATCTATAACATGTCGTTGCAGATAATATGAGAAGGCTGGTCCCACCATCCTGCGAGGTGTGATAAAATCACCCTCAAACAATAACGCAGTCACTAAAGTGCTGCAAAAAAAGGGGAGGAACCAGCCATGAATAACACTATCACAATTGGAATGGATTTGGGAGACAAGTTTCATATAGCTGTCGTATTTGATCAAGATGGCAACGAACTTGAAATCAAAAAAATGATGAATACAAAGAGGAGTATCAGCAAATTCTTTGAACGATATCCATCTTCCAAAGTTGCCATGGAAGCAGGTACACACTCGCCATGGATCAGCCGCTTACTTAATGATATGGGCTTGACAGTATATGTAGGGAATCCGCGCAAATTGAGAGTAATCTGGGACAGCACGGATAAATCGGATACCCGTGATGCCAGGATATTGGGGATGGTTTGCCGGGTAGAACCCAGACTGTTGCATCCATTGCGCCATCGTGGTCAACAAGCACAGGCCGACCTGGCAATGATTAAATCCCGAGATATACTTGTTAAGAATCGTACCCAGCTGATCAACCACGCCAGAGGGATTGTCAAAGCCACTGGAGATCGATTTCCAAAATGCAGTTCAGCAGCTTTTGCAAAGCGCTGCAGGAGTCTGGTTCCTTTTGAGCTTCAATTTGCACTCAGACCAGTATTCGACACCCTGCATCATTTGAACGAACAGATAAAAGAGTTGGATCGTCAAATCGAACAGCTTAGTATAGAGCGCTATCCGGAAACACAATGTTTACGCCAGATTCCTGGTATTGGTCCCATCACAGCACTTAGTTTTGTTCTGACTGTTGAGGATCCGAAAAGATTTTCTAAAAGCCGACAGGTTGGCGCTTTTTTAGGATTGACTCCGAAAAAGGACCAATCAGGAGGAACCGATAAACAGCTGCGGATTACCAAGGCCGGCAACACCTATCTAAGAAAATTACTGGTGGGAAGTGCCCAATACATATTAGGGCCGTTTGGATCGGAGAGTAACCTTCGCCAGCATGGAATATCGATCGGGACACGCGGGGGTAAAAATGCTAAAAAAAGAGCAGCCGTTGCTGTGGCCCGCAAACTGGCTGTATTGATGCATCGATTGTGGGTTACAGGTGAAACATACCAACCGTTTTATGGATTGGATAAGATGGCTGCTTAAAACAATATTTATAAAAAAAATTGAATGATCCAGGTTTTCAACGTCTCATCCAGGGGACTGCGACGGTCCGCTTGCAACAGTCAGTTGCCACTGACAAAAAAAGATTGCGCGTTGCAGCTTGCAGCCCCTGCCTACGGATATTAATATGCACCGGGGCAAATGGCAGCCCCACCCAAGAGTGCGGATGGAAGCCTGACGGTAGTGAGACCAGCCTGGATCATTGAATGGATAATTAGTGAACTAATTTATAACTTGACATAAGCCTTCTCATGGAAGCGGA
>JAWSVI010000070.1:0-494 GCA_033851995.1 Desulfobacteraceae bacterium
GCCAGATGTTCGGTAAACAGATACGCTACAGTTATTTCAGGCGGCTGCTGCATTATAACCATAAGTAATATGCTCCTAATAATCGTTTTCATTTACCCGAACCACTGGTCCGGGTACCGTTCGGGCCTTCACCGGTGTGAGTCCTCCGTGGAATTCACGGCTCGTTTCCTCCGGCTAATATGCCCTCTGCTGACTTCTCCCATGCGGTCAGAGCAGGTTGCCCTGCCCTCAGCCATTTGGCACATGGGAGATCTCCCGGGGTAAACACATGTCTTTCGGTACGTGAGTGCCGGGTTTACGAAAACGCCTTGGGATGGATAGAGGACTTTGTCTTGTTGTGCAGACTCGTCCCGGCGTGGACGCCTTATACCCGATTTCTGTACGTCACCCCGTACCTTCGCGGTACCCTGCCTCGGCAGAGCGGCTTCCTTTCGAAGCACCGTCACTGGTACCCCGTTGCCATACCGCTATACCCTTCGCCTCCATCAGGCTGG
>JAWSVI010000045.1:0-9580 GCA_033851995.1 Desulfobacteraceae bacterium
ACCTTTGTAATTGAGACAGAACGTTGGAGTTCAGGGGCCGCCGAAGGTCCGGAGGACCGAGGGCACTGCGGCTACGCCGCAAGCGGTCCGCTGCAACGACTTGTTGTGCGTCCATATTTGATGATTACTGGTTATTTTCCCAATGTTTCTGAATTTCAGGATTATTTTTAAGAAATTGAATTTTGGTTTCAGTATCAACATTGTTTAATGGGCAAGATAGATTGATACATTTTATACAGTTTTTCATTCTTAAAACGATAAAAAACATAGCAGTCAAAAGAATATATAACACTAAGATTGCCCAAGTTTTATAGGAAACCATATAAATTAATGGATATCCCCAGACTACTAAAAAACCACCAATGAGAATTGTCTTTTCAACAGCATTCATGGGCCCCGGCCTGTATTTCCATAGTTTGGGTGCTCCATAATTGGCCCAGCAATTTAAAAAATATGATGATTTTTCGTAATGGGGGCAATGCGAACATAAAACTCTTATCTCGATTATTAAGAAGAAGAGACCAATTATCAGCAACCAAATATAGAATGCTGGGACTTGATAATTATAAAGAAATAATCCTCCAAGAATAAATGACGGGAATGAAATAAAATAGAACTTTAAAAGCTGAGTAAGATTGAACTCGCAATTTAGTTTTGCCTGAATATTACAAATATTACAGGTGTCATTAGAACAAGTTTTAATTATAGGATTATTCATTTAAATCTGATTAAGGCCTGACGCACAACGTTGGAGTTCAGGGGCCACCGAGCGAATGCGAGGGGACAGCGGCTCCGCCGCTTGTGGTCCGCTGCAACGACTGGCTATGTTTCAACTCTTCCGAGCATGTAGAGATTACCGAAAAGACAGACTGCCAAACACTTTGTCCAAACGGTTTTTGTAGTTACCGATAAATTTGATTTTTTGTTCATTCTTTCAAAAAGTCTCATCAGTCGACCCAGAAGAACTAAAACCGCAGCCAGAGTTTGGAACGACATGGCAGATTCCCGTAAGAATTTGGGCCGCCAAAACGAAACGCCTGTTCTTTCCGAAATGCCTAAATTCCAAACGACCATCATGCTTCAATATTTTTTTAACCTTTCCCAAAGACTGCCTCGATTTTGCCAACTTTTTATTCATGATACCTTTATGAGACATAGCGTTGGAGTTCAGGGGCCGCCGAAGGCCTGAAAGGCCGAGGGCACTGCGGCTACGCCGCAAGCGGTCCGCTGCAACGACTGGTTATATGGCCAATTTAGGTTTGAATACAATATGTCATTAACTGCCATAGCCAAAATAGATCATTGTGAAAGCAGTTAGAGCAATAAAACCAGAAACAAGCTGACCAACTGAAAAAACAAGATTGGAGTGGTTCCGAATGGTTTTTCGTTTGATTATTCCATGAGCGCCCCAAATAACCATCACTAAGCCTGAAAAAAGAATAATAATTGATGACTCAGCTTGAGAAAGATTCAACTTTTTGAAATTTTCTTTTCCAAACAAAACAGCGGCTATTGCCAGGCCAATCAAGGAAAATTGAAATATTTTTTTCATAGTTAACTTTCAGAAGGACATATAATGGTTGAGTTCAGGGGCCGCCGAAGCGAAGCGGAGGGGACTGGGGCAAGGAACGCAGCCCCAAGCGGTCCGCTGCAACGATTTGTTACATTTCACGGTTTTGATATTCTTTTTCCGTTAGTTCGTTTTTATATTTATTAAGAGTCTTTTCATAAATCAGGATTGCTTCTCTCTTTTGCAAATCAAATTGTTTTTTTGCCTGCTCTTTTAAATCTACAGGATAGTTTTCCCAATCTGCCATCCCAGGCCCTTTAGCAGTTTTATAATAGTTTAATGCGATTTCAACTTGTTGAATTGCCTCTTTGTGCATTCCTAAACGGTAATATATTTCACCAATAGCTCCGATCAGGGAATACTTCATGATGTCATCCGATAAATTTGGCAGTAATGTTTTAGCAGCTTTAAGGGCTTGGGTATTATTTTTTATCTCTAAATAGCAATTAATAATTTTCAGACCACTTATCATATCATTGGGTACATCTTCGAAAATTTTCTCTAAATAAGGGATAGCATCCTTGCATTGTGAAAGATCATTCTCCGGAACATATTCAAATGCTAAATCTCTTAATGCTTCACCGTCATTAGGGTGATCGTTAAGCCAGGATTTTAAAAATTGAATGTAAATTACCCTGGAACTAAGAAATGCAGGCTTCTCTTCTTGTGAGAATCCTTCTAAAAATAAATTCATATCCATTTTTTGAGTTGTGGATAATTTTGCCGTTCTATCTATTGTGAATACAATGGGCGCAGTAAAAATGATTTTATTATTTTTAACTAAAGCTATCTTACGTTTCTGGAATGATAACGATACCTCGCGGACTTTACTCCATGAAGCCCTATTGAAATGTATGCTGATTTGATTTTCATCAGTAGATATTCCAAGGACATCAGATGAATTAATTCTGACCTTTTTTTCAACAAGTTTAAATTCACCTTTACTGTTCGGGATTTTTTCATTAGCAAGGTCAGATCCCTTTATAGCGATTGCTCTAAACTCAAAATCACAATCTATGTTCGAATAAAATTTTTCGACTGCAAATGAAGAACCTGTGATACCAAGGACAATTATAAAGGCCGAGAAGACAATATTTATTTTTTGCATAAAATTTAGATAACCTTAATATTTTTGAATGAGAATCAATCAGATTATTTCAAATTGTATATCTTGTACTGAAATGTAACGTTGGAGTTCAGGGGCTGCCGAGCGAAGCGAGGGGACCAGGGTTCCACTAAATTTTATTGAGGGCAACATCGTTTCAAAGTTGCTACAATTTATAGGAAAGCCGCCCCTGGCAGTCCGCTGCAACGACTTGTTATGTTTGCAGTCGAGTTAACCCTTTCGTCGTAGTTTTTTGTTTAATTGTTTATCCTTTTCCCGTTTTAGCCTTCTGTTTTCGATTTTTCGTTTTTTTACTATTTTATCGTTCCAAGTTAAAAATTTGCCAAGAATCCAACCAACCCCCAAAGCGATAGGCATTAACAAGAAAAGAATTAGAACGCCAATATAGTTTAGCTGGTATCCCATACCAGAAGTGTAATAATCCAGCCCATGGCCATCACGAACTTTCATAAATATATGTAAAGCAAATACAAAAATGGAAAAGATGGTAAGAGAAATCATTACTTTCTCAATTAAACCATATATTTTTTTCCATTTCATTCGATGATTTGTCCTAAAACATAACGGTGGAGTTCAGGGGCCGCCGAGCGTAGCGAGGGGACCAGGGTTCCACTAAATTTGGTTAAGGAAAACACAATTTCAAATTTGCCATAATTTTCCGAAAAGCCGCCCCTGGCTGTCCGCTGCAACGACTGGTTAGGGCTCAACCTGCAAACTGCCAATTTAATATGACAATTGAGCAATTCTTTTCAAAATAAATTGAATTTTACGTTTTTCAACAATTGTAAGGTTTTCGATATTGAATTTAAGATTGAATGTTATGTCATTGCCTTTTTTAGTCATATAATCGCCTGTATCTGTGCCAGGTTTTAGGCTTTGGTATTTCTCAAATAAGGGTGAGCTTTTCAGGTTAATACTCGTGATCCTCCATGTGCCTTTTTGTCTGGTGACTGTAAAAAGATTGTTAATTGGTTCAGGCCACGTCGCTTTGTCGAAGCCTTTAGATGGGCGAGAACATGAAACGTGGACATTGACTGAAGGCTTTTGAAGAAACGGTATCCAAAAATTGCCGCGTTTAAAACGAATTTTATAATCAGGTTGGTTGGTAAGGCCGTAGTACTCTAAAAGAGATAGCTCAAGCAAAAAGCAATTTTGTGAAAAATCACCCGTTGTATCGAAAACATCAATACTTGCAACTGCAATCATATTCGGATCTTTTGAATAATATTTTTGCTCGCGTATAGCAGAGAAGAAGTTTTCAACAGATTCATTGACTTTGTTTAGCTCTCCCAAAAGAGAAACGAAGGCCAAGGCAAAGATAAAACCGATTGAGAAGATTCCTATTACAATTACTATGGGTTTTTTGATCATTTCGATTTGTTCCAGTTTGTTTAAAGGTTAATATGAGCCCTAACGTTGGAGTTCAGGGGCCGCCGAAGCGAAGCGAGGGGACAAGGTTTCCAGAAAATTTACTTGAAAGCAATATTATTTCAAAATTGCCCCAGATTTTAGGAAAGCCGCTCCTTGCGGTCCGCTGCAACGACTGGTTAGGTGTCAAAAGTCGACTAATTTGAAATAACATGGTGGGCATCTATAGAAATAATTTTATTGTTTTCAAAAGTAATTTCTACATTGCTGAATTCAGTCCATGTTTCGTTTTGATTCTCATAGAAATATATTATCGAGCGGTCTTTTATCCCTGAGGGGCTCCCCAGTTTTGCGATCACAGACTTTTTCGTGGAACCTAAAAAGCCAAATTGAAATTGAAAACTATTAAAGATATTTGATGAAGAAGAATCCTTTGAATTACTTGAGCTCAAGATTACTTCAACTCCTGTTAATGCATGTGACGAGCCGCCCATCTCTCCATGTGAAATGAACCAAATCTCTCCTGTTGGTATAGAATAATATATCCAGTATTGGCTTGTTGCAGCTTCGCCAGAATGCTCAATTTTCCCTCGGCCAATATGAGTTTTAATTTCATGCAAAGTAGTCGAACCAAATTTTGCTTCAAATTCTCCTATTCTAAAATAGTTTAGCGGATTTTCATTTAACGTAGTTTTGACATTAATGGCACAATTTGAAAAAGGCGGCGGAGGTGAGCCGCTGTATGCGCAATTTACTATACTGATCAGAGCAAATATTATGTAGATTGAAAATTTCATTTCATAGGATGACACCTAACGGTTGAGTTCAGGGGCAGCCGACCAAAGGGAGGGAATTTGGGGCGACTGAGCCCCAAGCTGTCCGCTGCAACGAAGGGTTAAGTGTCAATCTATTGAATGTCCCATACATTTATAGTTATCGTATCAGCCTTAAAAGCAAAACTTGTAGGTTTGATAATTTGCCTTACATCCTTTATTTCAGATGGATTAAGAAAGATATTGACTTGTTTCTCTCCAACTATGTCACTAACTTCAGCTTTTGGAGAACCACCTGCATACTTTTTGCTACGAAGCCGAATACTTAGTTTTATATCTAATGGAGTTTTAGTGTTGTTTTGGACTGTAAATGATATTGAATAATTTCCATTGACGAGCTCCCAGTTTTTATTCGAAATTTTAACTTTATCACGACTTAAGATCGAATAACCAAGACCCAAAATGAGGATTGCAACAATGATTGTAGCAACGGTTGATTTTTGTTTAGAAGATATCATTTGTGTTTTATCGAAGCTGCTGACACTTAACGTTGGAGTTCAGGGGCCGCCGACCGCAGGGAGGGGACTGGGTTCCAATAAACTTGGTTGAGAGTAACACTGCCCTAAAATTGCCTCAAATTTTCGGAAAGCCGCCCCCAGCGGTCCGCTGCAACGACGTGTTATATTTAATTTTGTCTCCACCAGGTAATTTTTTTCCATAACGCATTGAGATTAAAACCAATACCATAAAAATTTGGTTTGATGTCCAAAATGCTTTCTTGGGGTTTCGAAGCCTTTGGATTATTAAACTCTAATTCGATTACCTTGCGATGATCAGCAATATATTGTTTCATAGTAGAAATTTTACTTGAAACATTTTTCTTTGGCGCTTTTTTGATGCCACCATCACTTTTGAGGAGTTGGGCAGTTTCTGCCATATATTCGTATGTGTTGTGTATTAAATAGCCAAGAAGTTGCTCACATTCATCTAAGCAATAAATTAAATTTTGATTGGCTTTTTGTGAAAGTTCAGCAACATTCCTTAGAATTTCTAATGGGTCATTTTGTAGATATGGTTCAATAAATCCCTTCCAAAAAACAAGTTCTGCTGATCCTGAAAATTTAATCCCTCGATAACTAATAAATGTTCCATCATATTGAGGGATTTTGATTAATTCCCCTGAGTGCAAAAAACGCCATTTAACCAGAATCTTTTGGTATTTTCGGTTTAGATCCACTACCTGTTTTTTGGTATGAGGGTATATACCGGAAGGTTTGTGACCAGGTATTTCCATGAAAATTTGTGTCATAAGTGCTTATTAAATATAACGTTGGAGTTCAGGGGCCGCCGAGCGTAAGCGAGGGGACTGGGTTCCACCAAACTTGGTTGAGGGCAACACAGTTTCAAAACTGCCACAGATTACCGGAAAGCCGCCCCCAGCGGTCCGTTGCAACGACTGGTTATAAACGACTTAAATTTTAGTGAAAAAATTTACAGATAAAAAGAAAAATAAAAGCAACCCAAATGAAAATATATAGTGCAGCAAAAATTCTTCCATTTCGTCTTATTCTATAAAATTTTAGAGAATTGTTCTTTGGGACATAATTCTTCCATAAAAAACTAAAGTAAGAAAAGTAACAGTAGGAACGGACAGAATCAAATGTGGGAAATAGTTCTTCATATTTTTCAGGATCATTCTCTCTCAAATACGAGGTTAAAACAGAATAAGATCGGATACTGACGATTCCAATTGTGACAATTAAAAAGGCGCTGAAAAGAAAAAATATATTGAAAATACCCATCATCGTTACCTGTTTTTATACTGCCTTAGATTAGTTCTTATCAATTATCAGTTTATAACGGTGGAGTTCAGGGGCCTCCGAGCGTAGCGAGGGAACAAGCGGCTCGCCGCTTGAGGTCCGCTGCAACGACGGGTTACCTATCAAACTACCAGACAAGAGCATGGTCAACTAAATATTGACCCTCAACCTCTTTGATCAATACTTCAGCGACAAATTCACCTTCTTGTTTGGTAAAATATTGCCTATAGACAACGGCTACTTCATTAGAGCGCCTAAAAATGCCAACCATTTCTCGCTCTGCAAAGAACCCCTTTTCTGCTTGATAATTTTGACACATAGTTGCAAAGCCGTCCTTCGAGACAATTTTTTTTAGACGATCAGTAAAATCTCTTGTATGTAGCTCATGATCAATATGGGTTGATGCATCCATCAAATTGTCCATGATCGGAGTAACAATTTCCATTATTTCAGTATTTGTTTTATCTGAAAGTGACATTTAGTCTCCCTTGATAGGTAACGTTGGAGTTCAGGGGCCGCCGACCGAAGGGAGGGAACTGGGTTCCACTAAACTTAATCGACGGCGACACAGTTTAAAAGCTACCACATATTTCCGGAAAGCCGCCCCCAGCGGTCCGTTGCAACGACTGGTTATGTATCGGTTTTACGATTGATTATTAAATCCTTTCTCCTAATGCTCAAATCACAGTGTAAACATTTGCTGGTGAATGCATTCGCCCAGAGCATTGTAGAAGTGAATTTCTTATTACACCTTGGGCATTTTATAAGACTATATCGAAAACCATGATAGACTGTAAAAATAAAATACATCAAAGTTAAAATTGTGCTGATTGCATCATTTTGTGATATGTGGAATGCGAATTTTGCAAATGGGATATATAGAATGAAAAGGAAAAATAGGGTTAGCTTTTGCCTCCTGATGCGAATAGCGCCCTTTAGTTCAAAATCATTTTTAGGTTTCGAGTACATAATTTAAGGTTTGGTCAAAGGAGTTGTAGTTTTTTTAGAAACATTATCTTTTACCTGATACATAACGGTGGAGTTCAGGGGCCGCCGAGCGTAGCGAGGGAACCAGGGTTCCACTAAATTTGGTTGAGGGCGACATCGTTTTAAAGTTACCACAAATTATCGGAGAGCCGCCCCTGGCGGTCCGCTGCAACGACTGGTTATATGGAAGCAATTAGCTCTTTGCTAATCATGTTGAAAAATTAAAATTTTCCAGTAAGTTTCTGGTTTACAAAATATTTTAGATTAGGAAAAAACAAACTGAAGCTAAAGAAAATGAAATAATTGCTGCGATGCCAAGCATTTTGTCTAAAGAGTCGAACTGCTCTTTGCCCTTGTTTGTAAAAACGAGATCTGACGAGCGGCCCACGTTGTGATTCAGAAGGGTGATCCCGACGCAAGAAACAGCTAAAATAAAAAAGATGAGAGACAATACTTTCAATTTAATTAATTGCTCATATAACGTTGGAGTTCAGGGGCCGCCGACCGAAGGGAGGGAACCAGGATTCCACTGAACTTGATTGAGGGCAACATTATTTTAAAGTTACCACAATTTTTCGGAAAGCCGCCCCTGGCGGTCCGCTGCAACGACTGGTTCTGTATCAAGTATTTAAAATTACAACAATTTTGAAAGATGCCTTTTTGAAAAGCAGCACATTTGAGATAAGCAAAATTAAAATGATGATAGTCGCTTCCCAATTTGTCTCAACAACTTATCATTCGATCCGTCTTGAACATGGACAGAGATACCAGTAAAAACATCTGAATGAAGGACAATAGTTGTCCCATTTATATCGAAGTCCCAATATCTTTGATCCAAACCGTCTAATTTTTCCGCCAACTGACCATTGAACTCTGAACTTAAAGCTTGAGCAAATTTTTGAAACAGAATATCGCTGTCCGTTGCTGCCAATTCGATTGATAACCTGTTTGATGCGTCTTTATATTCTTTCATGATTGGGATGATACAGAACGTTGGAGTTCAGGGGCCGCCGAGCGCAGCCGAGGGGACAAGTGGCTCGCCACTTGCGGTCCGCTGCAACGACTGGTTCTGTTTCAAGTCTTTAAAGGTTGATAAGATTTTAGCTATGGCAGAAGAGCAGATGTTTTTGCTTTTTGTATATATGTTGCGGCTCGCACTATACTTTTGTAAACCGGCGGGGATTTTAAAGCAGACTGGGTTTGTCTTAAAAAGATCTGCACTCATTTTGAAACTGCTCTTGCTGACTCTGCTAAATTTGTTTTTGATAAAAGTACCTTGGTTATAGAAGATGCCAAATTGTGATTGGCCAAAAAATTCGAATGCTTCGCATATTTGAGATTAAATACCATTATGATTTACACACACTTTTAAAAACCTATGCAATTATTCCTGAAACAGAACGTTGGAGTTCAGGGGCTGCCGAGCGTAGCCGAGGGAATAAGCGGCTTGCCGCTTGCAGTCCGCTGCAACGACGGGTTATAAATCACACACTTGGGGGACTGAATAATCCCGGATTGCAGTACATTTTAACACTTTTAAAGTGCAACACTACTAACAGAAAAAGTGAGAAACAAATTACCAAAAAAGATTGAGTTAAAAAACTGAACAGAAGACCAACAATTGAAATAAATCTTGCTGACTCAGCTGATTTTCTCCAGATACCTATAAGTACGAATATGGGAAAAATATTTGTTGCAAGCAAAAGGAAAAATAGACCTGATTCCAAAACTTCCTTATTTGTTGATAACGCTAAATAGCTGAAAAAAGAATTGGAACAGATGTAAACAATACATAAAACGAAAATGATTTTTATTGTAGTTGGTGTCTTCATTTCTTAAACCTATTTACTGATTTATAACGGTGGAGTTCAGGGGCCGCCGAGCTTAGCGAGGGAACCAGGTTCCACAAAATTTGGTTGAGGCAACATCATTTTAA
>JAWSVI010000046.1:0-4168 GCA_033851995.1 Desulfobacteraceae bacterium
GTGACCTAATTTATAACTTGACTTAAGCCTTCACATGGAAGCCGACCGCTTGTGCCGTAGCCCCAGTGCCCTCGGTTCTTCGAACCTTCGGCGGCCCCTGAACTCCAACGCTATGTCTCAGTATCATTTTTAAAAAGAAAATGGTGGCCCGGCTCAAGGAAATGCAAAATTTAAATAAAATATTGGCAACTGTGCCCTTGCTCAAGAAGGCCTCTCCAAAAGCAAAGGTAAAAATACATTTGTTGCACTCTCTGAAATATGACTAGGCTGTTGCCAGTTTAAAGTATGGAAGCAAACTTTCACGATTCTGCGGCAGACTTTTTCAAAAATCCGGGTTTAAAAACAGTTGTTCTACAATCAAACTTTGTACAAAGACAATTTTAACAAAAGGCTTCGTCAATTGTTCTGGGTTTGCTGAGTTGAAACATAGCAAGTCGTTGCAGCGGACCGCAAGCGGCAAGCCGCTTGTTCCCTCGGCTGCGCTCGGCGGCCCCTGAACTCCACCGTTACATTTCATCCCGGCATACGCAATCTGGGCAGTTAAATGCAAAATGAATAATATTTCGAATCAAATTCAATCGTTTCCATTAAGCATCCGGAAAACTCTTCAAAAGTATACGAGATTACCAAAGGATATTTCTAACACATTTTATCATTTTACGTCTCGCGGAGGTCTTGAAGGTATTATCAAGGATGGCGGAATTAGAGCGACATATCGAAAACACATGAATGATGACATGGAATTTGAATATGCTAAAAATATCATTTTTGAAACGCTATCAGATATTGAAACTCGTTCTGATCTACCGAAAGCAGCTCAAAATATTTCAAAACAGGTCAAACTGAATTTAAAAAGGCATCTAAGCGATGCCGCAAGAATGAGTAGCAGTTTTTGTTCATGTCTAACTTGCAGTTTTAATGACCCAAGGCAATGGGAAACATATGCTGAGAATGGATATGGCTTTGCTTTGGGTTTTAATCTATTGGAAATCTTGGGACAACAACGTCAAGAATTTAAAACTGAGAATCCTTTCATTTTTTGTTACCCTGTTCTTTACGATAAAACCAATCAACAAAATCTTGTAGCTGAACTAATCTTAGCTGGGTAAATGACCTCAAAAAATTTGCAGCCAACTGTTCACAGCGATCTGAAGACCTCACTATACTAAGAGACAGAATAATGGCGGCCATTTTTGTTGATTTATTGACCATGAGTAACTTCTTAAAATCTGAAGACTTCAGTTTTGAGAGAGAAATGCGACTATTTTATAGCACTACAGATCGCACAACTTCGCAGTTAAAAATTAAGCAGTACAAAAGAGGGAATGCTTCCATCCCATTCGTTTTAATGAATCTTCGAGATCCCAAAACAAATAGATTGCCACTTTCTGAAATAAGAATTGGCCCCAAGGCGTCATTTGAAGAAGAAAAAAGGTTTTTGCACAATCTTCTTAATGATTTTGGGTACGGGGAAACCCATAATGATCGTCCTAACATATATCAAAGTTCATAAAAATTATTGAAATGTAACACGTCGTTGCAGCGGACTGCCGGGGGCGAGCCCCGGTTCCCTCCCTGCGGTCGGCAGCCCCTGAACTCCATCGTTACATTTCAGTACAAGTTATCAAAATTGAACAATCATCATAGTTAAAAACAAAGGAATTTTAAATTTTTGAATTTTAAGCCTAATTTTAATTGGTATGAAAAATCAGGTGCAATCATTGGATTAATAGGTGGTCTTCTAGGTGTAATAGGTGGGTTTATAGGAGCGCTCGCAGGTGGATTTGCTATCTATGATAGATTTGATCAGCCAGAGTTGGACATAATCGGCGTTGCCCCAGTTGCTGTTTGGACAAAACTCAAGAATACTGATTCGGTTGTTAAAGGGATCTCATTGATTCTTAGAGTACAGAATAATAGCAAAAAACCCACTTATTTATACGGAGCAAATATTAATGGAAAGATATATTTATCATACGATAATTATTGGCCCATTCGCAGACAAAATGAATATTCTGGTACGAATGAAGAGATGAAGTCAGATTTTATTAAACTCAAACCATATTTCCTCATTTCATGGTCGGGTTGGATTCCTGATCAAAAAGGCAGTCTAAGAATTGAACCGGCAGAAGAACGGTTTGTCAAAATCACATTTGCCGAGCCTACCTTGATGATGGGAGTTACTTCTGTTAGCGGTCATCGATCTGATTTTCTTGGTTATGAAAAAGAAAAAAACATTACACCCAAAAATATTGTTCATACTCCTTCATTAGAATGGTTTTTTAAAGAAGTTGCTATTAATAATACCTATAGATTTAGAGGTGTTAGGGACGAGGTCCGAAATGGGTTGGTTAAAATTGACATACAATATGCCACAAAAAGCAAATCGGTCGCCAGTGAAAAAATTATGCGTAGTAAATTAATCACAAAAGCCGCATGGGATAACTATCCTACACGAAAACTATATTTTGACGAATAATGAATACATGAAATAGATAAAGCTGAGGTTCTTTTAATCTTGAAATGTAACCAGTCGTTGCAGCGGACCGCAAGGGGCGGCTTTTTTGAAATTTGTGGCAACTTTGAAACTGTGTCGCCCTCAATTAAATTTAGTGGAATCCTTGTTCCCTCCCTTCGGTCGGCGGCCCCTGAACTCCAACGTTCTGTATCATTCACAAGGAGAAATTAATTAGCATGGAAACAAGTGTATTCAAGAGAACCCCATCCTTAGGGGATAATGTTGTTAGCTCATCTCTCTACAATTTGGTTATTGGCCTGACGCTCTGTTGGGGATTCGCTGTCAATTGGATAATGGTAATTTATATTGAAACTGCGTCAATAGCAGGCATAAATCCATGGGTTTTCTTTATTGGTTACTTTGCTTCTTGTTTTTTTGGGGTTTATCTTTTTAGCGAGTCAGAAAATCCATTTATAAGTTTCATTGGCTATAATTTTGTTGTTGTTCCTTTCGGCTTAATAATCAACTTGGTGGTTAGCCAATATGATGCCTCGCTTGTTTCGGAAGCAATTCGTGTAACAGGTTTAGTGACTGCTATAATGATGTGTTTGGGAACAATGTTTCCAATATTCTTTAAAAGAATCTCAGGTGCTTTGACTATTGCTTTATTAATCGTAATTATAGTTGAACTAATCGAAATTTTCATATTTCATACCCACCATGGAATTATTGACTGGATAGTTGTAGTTATTTTCTGTGGGTACATTGGTTACGATTGGGGAAGGGCAAATCAAATACCCAAAACCATAGACAATGCCGTAGATAGTGCAGCTGCTCTGTACATGGACATTATCAATTTGTTTTTACGCATTTTAAGAATCATGGGGCGCAAATAAGATACAGAACAAGTCGTTGCAGCGGACCGCAAGGGGCGGCTTTTTTAAAATTTACAGCAAACTTAAAACAGTATTGCCCTCGATCAAGTTTAGTGGGACCCTTGTCCCCTCGGCTTCGCTCGGCGGCCCCTGAACTCCAACGTTATAGATCGATACACATAATTCGCCATATAAATATATTGACAACTACCCAGCATGGTCTTACATTAATCACATGACTAACAAAACTGATTTTGAATGGGACGAGAATAAAGACAAAGCCAACCAAAAGAAACATGGCGTATCCTTTGCCTTTGCCCAATTAGCTTTTTTGGACAACAACCGTATAATCTTGGAAGATCTGGAACATAGCATAGATGAAAAAAGATTTTACTGTTTGGGCCATGTCTCTGAGGGAATCTTAACTGTAAGGTTCACTTATCGGTCAAACAAAATCAGAATATTTGGCGCCGGTTATTGGCGGAAGGGTAAAAAAATCTATGAAAAAGAAAATAAAATACACCGATGAGCCAATGGGCAACGTTAAAGTTGTGTCAGACTTCCTGCCATCTCCCGAAGAACTTGTTCTAAAAGACGAAACTGTCAAAGTAACGATAGCCCTGAGTAAAGTAAGCGTTGATTTTTTTAAAAAGGAAGCCAAAAAGTACAACACTCAATACCAAAAGATGATACGCCGTCTTTTGGACGAGTATGCCACACATCAGGCCTAACGAAAATCGATCTATAACAAGTCGTTGCAGCGGACAACAAGCGGCGGAGCCGCTGTTCCCTCGCTGCGCTCGGTGGCCCCTGAACTCCAACGTTATAACTTAAC
>JAWSVI010000071.1:0-2068 GCA_033851995.1 Desulfobacteraceae bacterium
ACGGAATTGTCAGCCCGGATTTCAAGGAATACCCAGATTTTGGTTCAGGAAGAGTCCCATATCTGCGATGTGGTGGATCCACTTGGTGGTTCATATTATGTGGAATCCCTGACCCAGAATATTATTGACGAGGTCCGTAAGATTTTGAAAGAAATCGAGGATCTGGGCGGTATGGCCAAAGCCATAGAGTCCGGCATGCCAAAGATGAGGATTGAAGAAGTTGCAGCGCGGAGGCAGGCCCGTATTGATCAGGGTGAGGATGTAATTGTCGGGGTCAATAAATATAAGATAGAAGATGAAACCCCCATTCCAGTGCGTGAAGTATCTGACGAAGTCCGGGACGAACAGGTGGCCCGTTTACAGGAGATTAAAAACCAGCGAGATGAGACGGCTGTTCAAAAGGCGCTTGATGATATTACCAAGGCGTGCGAAAATGGAGATAACCTTTTGGCCACCTGCCTGCCGGCAGTAAGGGCAAGAGCAACTGTTGGGGAGATCTCCGATGCCATGGAAAAAGTGTTTACCCGATTTGTAGCGACCACCCAGTGTATATCCGGCGTGTATGCCTCAGAAACATCAGATAAGGAAATGATCGAATCACTTCGAAAACGATGCGCGGATTTCGAAAGCAAAACCGGCCGGCGCCCACGGATTTTGTTGTCCAAGATGGGTCAGGACGGCCATGACCGGGGTGTCAAAGTGATTGCAACCGCATATGCGGATTTTGGTTTTGATGTGGACCTGGGGCCCATGTTCCAGACGCCTGAAGAAGCGGCCCGCATGGCAGTGGAAAATGATGTCCATGTGGTTGGTGTGTCCAGCCTCGCTGCCGGTCATAAAACTCTGGTCCCACAGGTTATTGAGGAGTTGAAAAACCAGGGGGCATCTGATATTAAGGTTGTTGTTGGCGGCATTATCCCGCCGGGGGATTATGACTTTTTGAGAACCGCCGGCGCTGCGGAAATTTTTGGCCCCGGTACCGTAGTGACGGACTCAGCAAACAAGACGCTCAATATCATAGGTGCTTAAAACAAAATGGCTGAACTGGACCCTGAAAGTTTTGTCCAGGGTATATTAGACGGTAACCGGCGAATGATCGCCAAGACCATCACATTGATAGAAAGCTCCCTCAAGTCTCACCAGCAGCAGGCTTTCAGCGTGATGGAAAAACTTCTGCCCCATACAGGAAACAGCATCCGTCTGGGGATTACCGGTGTGCCCGGAGTCGGCAAAAGCACGTTTATTGAAAATTTAGGCATGTACCTGGCAGATGCGGGCCATAAGGTTGCAGTTCTCGCTGTAGACCCGTCCAGCAGGAGAAGCGGCGGCTCTATCCTGGGGGATAAAACCCGTATGGAAAAACTGTCGGCCCACGAAAATGCATTTATCCGTCCATCCCCGGCAGGGGAAACACTGGGTGGTGTTGCTTCGAAAACAAGAGAAATCATGCTGGTCTGTGAAGCTGCAGGCTTTGATATAATATTGGTGGAAACCGTTGGTGTGGGCCAGAGTGAAACAAGTGTGGCCTCCATGGTAGATTTTTTCCTGGTCCTTATGATTGCCGGAGCTGGAGATGAACTCCAGGGAATTAAAAAAGGAGTTTTAGAGTTAGCGGATGGCATTGCCATGAACAAGGCTGACGGGGATAACCTTGAGGCCGTGAAAAAGTCAAAAGTTGAACTTGAAGCTGCCATGCACATGATTACCCCTGAAACCAGTACATGGAGTACGCCTGTTTTAACCTGCTCTTCAGTACTTGACGGGGGAACTAAACCTGTCTGGGAGATGGTGCTGGATCACAGAGAAAAAGTCAGGGATACGGGGGAGTTTGAGCTTCGCCGCAAAAAACAGTCCTTGGCATGGATGTGGGCTCTGGTGGAAGAAGGCCTTAAGTTGCGCTTTAAAAATAATGAGAAGATAAACACCACCATACCCGATATTTCGCGGCAGGTGGAAGATAATAAAATATCACCTTCAGCAGCAGCTGAAGAGTTGTTATCCTATTTATGATAAAAATATGAGGGTGTTTAAAGCTAAAGGGAAAAAAACAGATGAAAATACATGAATA
>JAWSVI010000003.1:0-416385 GCA_033851995.1 Desulfobacteraceae bacterium
GTTACTTTTGAAGCTGTCTTCCCCCCAATTCAATTTCGCCGGAACCATTTTGTCTGTGGGCATAAACAATTCAAGATTTTTTTAGGAAATACATCTAAAATTCAATTAACTAAGGAGAGCATCATGAAGGTCTTCGTTAAAATCGTTTTAACAGGTATCGTTCTTGTTTGGGTAGTGCTAATGTCTGGGTGTACCCCTGAAAAAGCTCAGGCATTATTGACAACGATTAAATCGTTTGAGTCAAAATCCATCCAGGCAATAAACAGTTATGAACAACTGTTCAAAGAGTATCGAACCTTAAAAAAGAAATCAAAGGAAGAAATCTTCACCCAAACCAGTCAGGCCATTCTGATGCCTGGCGGCGCAAATTCTGTAACTGTAGAAAGACTTGCAGAAAAATTAAGTAGTATAAAAGAAAAAAACCAATTGGCTGATCTTCAAAAAGAATTCTATGAAATCAAATCTGTCTATTCGGCTATCCGAAGTGCTTACGCGTCACTGCCCCAAGGCAGCATGCTTGGAGCACAATATGTATCCTGCGGCCAGAATATAGTGGCAAAAGCGACAAATCAATTGGTCAATTTTGCCATGAACATCAATGATAGTCCACTTTACCCTATGGCCCTAAAAGAAGAGGTCGCCAAATACAGAGCACTGGTTAAGGCCAAAAAAGAAAATGAATCTAAAATTGTCTTTAATGAGATTGCAGTTGCTTTCAGCCAGTACGATGAAAAACATGAAGACGCTTTAAAACTGACCTTAATTGCAGTTGAAGAAGGGCGCAGGGTTCATGATCTTTTAGCAGATTACAATACCATTACTGTTTCGCAGATCATAAGCGTTCTCAACTTTAGTTTCTCTTTTATAAATTCCCTTGAAGGAATTGACGTATCGGATGTTATCACCGAGATGGAAACCATCCAGAAGGAAATGGATGCATCAGAGGAATGGAAACGAATCAAAGAGATACCTCTTACAGAAGTCGTTAAGTGTGCATTAGAAACCTAAAACAACAAGGAGATTTAAACATGCCTGAAATTAATGACCTGCAAACGGTAAAAGAAGCAGAAAGTGCATTGGATTTATTATTTGACCAATATGTCGTGGCAACGCCAGGCGAACAATGGATAATGGAACCCGCCATCACCCAGGCAAGTGAAAAACTTTTAACGGCACGGCTGTCTTTATTCAAGGAAGGGGTTCTCACAACGCCAGAAGACCTTCAAACACTTGATTCAATTAAAAAAGAAATTGAGGATGCAGCCGACACCCAGGCTCTGATTATGGGGGCATTAAAGTTAGCGGCCTTTCTCGGTATGTTTGCTTAAAAACAATAGTATTGCGCATTGGGGTAAGCCAGCATTTAATTATGGGAGTTATACACTGATCTAATTGCTTTTTTGCCGCGCCAGCGGCTCCCTTCAAGAATCCAAATGAACCGGGCAAGCCGGTTATTTGGGGTGTTATAAAAGAAGACAGCAAAAATCGGAATGTATTTGCCAGTCATCTGGATAGAACATTATTCAAGGATAAAAGAACGCTATTATTATGGCTATTTGTAAACTGTTTATAGATGGAAGTGTGGACCCTGTGTCAAAAGTTGGATATGGGGCGTTCCTATGCGTACCGCATGAAAAACACTTTCTTGAATCGTTGAAAACCAGCGTGAAAGTGAAAAAATTTGAACAGACAAGTTCAACAAAACTAGAATTGCAGAATTTAATCTGGGCTTTAACAACGATTCCAGAAAGGGGGGGCAAAGTAATTATTTTTACAGATTCTCAAAATATTATAGGACTTCCCGGAAGGCGCAGACGGTTAGAGCAAAATGATTATAAGACAAAGAAGAACAGGTACATTAAAAATTTTAAGCTATATCAGGAATTTTTTAAAATAGTTGATCGTCTATGCTGTGAATTTATAAAAGTTCGAGGCCATAAGGTATCATACCAAAAAGATGAAACAGATAAATTTTTTACACTCGTGGATAAAGCGTCGAGAAAAGCCTTGAGACAATCCCAAAAAAATCGAAAAATAATACGAACATGTCCTCTTTATCTATTGGCCTGGTTTGTGCGTTTTGGAATCGTTCGGGAGAAAAAATATCAGTCCAAGGCTGACAAGTGATACAATAAATACGATGATGAAGGCCAAAGAGACGCCTTTTAAAACAGCATCCTGAAGCAGAGTAATCATCCCTTCCGGTATCAGTGCCTGGAATTCAGCTTGAAAAATATTGGCCATACTTTCCTGAAGACGGGCAATAAGGGGTTCCGGAAGTTGACTCCCGGCAGTTTCCAATTGGCTTATAAGCCGGGTGGTGACCACCCCTCCGCACAAACCGACCCCGATAGTTCCGCCCATGGTTCGAGCGAATTGATGAAAGGAAGTGGCAACACCAAGGTCTTTTAAATCAACACTGTTCTGAACAATGAGTAATGTAGCGAGGGTCATGAACCCCATTCCAAGCCCGACAACCTGAAAAGTTAAAAAACAATCCAACAGGGTTGTTGTTCTGGAAAATCTTAATGTCAGACCCGTCCCAATCAGCATAAGGATCACACCTATAAAGGTTGCCCGTTTTTGTCCAATCCGGTGCATCCTGCTCCCGGCGAACAGGGACCCTAATGACCAGCCAAGGCTTAAGGAAAGCATGGCGTAACCGACCTGGAGCGGGGATTGAGAAAGTGCCCCCTGAAGGAATAAAGGTGCATAGGCAAATAAAGCAAAAATAGAAAAACTGGCACAAAATATAAGCGTATTCCCTAACGCAAATGCTGGATATTTGAAAAAATTCAAATCCAGGATGGGGTCTATTGCATATTTTTCTACAATATAAAAACCTGTTCCCATAAAAACAGTTAGAAAGGCAAGGAGCATTATAGGAGCGGAAGACCATGGCAATTCACGTCCTCCGATCATGATCAGGGTCAAAAGTCCCAGGATAAAACCGGATAATAAAGTGGCGCCGGGCCAATCCAGTCGGTTTTTTACAGGTTTCTCTCGAAATTCTTGAAAAAACAGGTAGATGCCAATAAAAGATGCAATGCCCAATGGTATGTTGATAAAAAAAATCCATCTCCATGAAAACCATGTAACAATAAATCCACCAAGGGTTGGACCGACGAGACTTGCAATCCCCCATATCGAACTGGCAAAAGAGAGTGTTTTCGCTCGATGCTCGGGTTTTGAAACATCTGACAAAACAACATAAACCAATGCAAAAATACCGCCGCCGCCGACCCCCTGGAAAACACGTGAAACAACCAGAAATCCCATTGATGGAGATAATCCCGCAGCAATGGAGGCGATAGAAAACAGAGCAATGGAAAATAGAAATAATCCCTTTGTGGAATAGAGATCGGAAAGTTTTCCAAATACCGGTAATGAAACTGCCCGGGCAAGAAAATATGCAGTATATGTCCAGGCATAGAGGTGAAGACCGCCTAATTCAGAAATTATAGTGGGCATAGCTGCGGACATGACCAGAGCATCTAAAGCACCCAGGAAAAGTGCTAAGAGGGCAGCGCCAATAATCCATGTTCTGCTTTTGTCCATGCCGGCTGAAAGGTTCATTTTCCCTTTTTTGATATTACAGTGAAATTTGGTATCTAAAAATACGTTATTTAAGAGGCAAATACAACAGAACTTAAAATTCCCTGGTTTTGACAACACATTCCCATATGTTGTATATGCCATGGAAGATCAACTTGAAAAAAAGAATTCCGTTTGCAGATTGTTTTTCCTGATTGGCAATGCCTGAAGGGTTTGGAGAAAAATGGAATTCTTGTTTTCCCTTCAGAGTTAAAGTAACTAAAAACGGTGGTTGAAAAATAAAATGATACGTCATGAATAAGCTAATTATTACTGTCCTGGCAAAGGACAGACCCGGAATTATTGCCCAGGTGACCACAGATCTCTTTGATCTTTCCTGCAACCTCGAAAATGCTAACCAGATGATCCTCCAGGATCAGTTTGCCGGCTTCTTTATTGTGGAGGCGCCTGCAGGCCTGGCACCGGAAACGATTGAAAAACGGCTGAAAAAAAAGTCCGGAAAAAACGGCCTGACCATTCACGTACACAGACTTGATACCCAAACGCCAGGGGAAGGGGAGGGACTTGCTGAAGATATTTTTCTCATTACCACCATCGGCCCGGACCAGAAAGGGCTTGTCGCCAGGTTCTCCAGCATTATGGCAGCCTTTAACGCAAATATTGTCAATCTTAAAGCCGTGTTCAAAGGCGGGACCGATCCCAATGCAAATGTTATGTCCTATCAGGTGGCAGTTACAGAAAATGTGGATGTCAAAAGCATGTTTGCTGCATTGAGAGAAAAGGCGGTGGAACTGGATCTGGATATCCGTATCCAGCACAAGAATATCTTTGATGCGATTAATAAAATTTAGTCCGAATTAACCTAAGGGATTAGACACAGGGGAAACACTATGTTTGAAGATCATGAAATCATTTCAACCATTGAAATGGTAAAAAATGAAAACCTGGATGTCAGGGCAGTGACCCTGGGTGTAAACCTTTTTGATTGCATCAGCCACGACCTTGCGGTGTTTAAGAAAAATGTCCGGAAAAAAATTTTGGGCCATGCTGCTGAACTTGTAGAAACCTGCGACCTTGTCGGGGAAAAATATGGGATTGAGGTTGTCAATAAACGAATTTCCATTTCTCCTATAGCATTGGTGGGAGCCTCATTTAATGCAGATCAGATGGTTGAAATTGCTCACGAACTAAACGACATTGCCAAAACAGTAAATATCGACTTTATCGGTGGGTTTTCAGCCTTGGTTGAAAAAGGGATTGCCAGGGGGGATGCGGCACTTATTAAGGCCCTGCCCAGGGCCCTGACCGAAACCCAACGGGTTTGTGCATCGGTGAATGTTGCCACCACCCGGGCCGGTATCAATATGGATGCAGTATATGAAATGTCAAAAGCCATTAAAAAGGCCGCTGATATGACTGCAGATGATGATGGCCTTGCCTGTGCCAAACTCTGCGTATTTTCAAACATACCACAGGATATGCCTTTTATGGCTGGTGCCTATCTTGGTGTCGGCGTTTCAGATGCGGTTATTAATGTCGGGGTTTCAGGTCCGGGGGTGGTCAAACGGGCCATTGAACGGAATCTGGCAGACAAGCACCTTACCCTGGGCGGGATTGCCGAAATCATTAAACGGACAGCGTGCAAGGTAACCCGGGTGGGTGAGCTGATTGGCCGGGAAGTAGCGGACAGTTTAGGTATCCAGTTCGGTGTTGTAGACCTGTCCCTGGCTCCAACTCCCACGGTTGGCGACAGTATTGGTGAAATCTTTCAGGCCCTGGGGCTGTCCCACATCGGAGTCCCCGGTTCCACTGCTGCTCTTGCCATGCTCAACGACGCTGTAAAAAAAGGCGGTGCCTTTGCAAGTTCTCATGTCGGCGGATTGAGCGGGGCATTTATACCGGTAAGTGAGGATTTGAACATCGCCAATGCAGCCCACAGGGGATACCTTTCCATTGAAAAACTGGAAGCCCTGACAAGTGTTTGTTCCGTCGGTCTGGACATGGTACCGGTGCCCGGTGATATCACGGTACAGACACTTGCAGGGATCATAGCCGATGAGATGGCCATTGGAATGGTCAATGCCAAAACAACCGCCACAAGAATCATCCCCGTCCCCGGTAAAAAGGCAGGTGAGAAAGTTTTTTTTGGCGGGCTTTTGGGTGAAGCCAGGATAATGGCGGTGCCCCATGCCGATCTTACCGATGAGTTCGTGACTTACGGCGGACGGATTCCAGCGCCTATTCACAGTTTGAAAAATTAGAATCAAAGTTCGGCCAGGTCTTTAAGAAGTATGGCGTTTAAATTAATTTTTAGGTAATAATGCGGTAAGCTGCGGCACTGAAATCCGTAAAGGAGAATCCCATGATCAGAGAAGTTGATGTTGCAATTATCGGCGCCGGCACTGCCGGTTTGACTGCTCAGGAGTTCGTCGTTCAAAAAACCGACAACTATTTGATCATTGATGACGGTCCCCTGGGCACCACCTGTGCCCGGGTAGGATGCATGCCGTCCAAGGCGCTCATTGCCGTGGCCAACGATTTTCATAAGCGTCTTTTTTTTGATGAATATGGTATATCCGGGGCCAACGCACTCCGGCCGGATTATTCCCGGATCATGGCCCGGGTAAGAATGCTCAGGGACGAGTTTGCCGGCGGCGTCATCCATGAAATGTCGCCGTTCATGGACAAGTTGATCCGAAAGCGTGCCAGGTTTATCGATCCCAACACCCTGGATCTGGGAGAAGAGGCGATCCGGGCCAAAAGAATCATCATTGCCACAGGCTCAAAACCGTGGATCCCGGAAAAATGGAAGCCTTACAAGGACCTTATCATTGACACGGACCAGTTTTTTGAACTGGAGGATTTGCCCGGAAAAATGGCGGTGTTTGGTCTGGGTCCCATTGGCATCGAAATCGGCCAGGCCCTGCACCGTATTGGGGTGGATATCATCGCCTTCAGCCGGCGTAAAACCGCAGGCGGTCTGACAGATCCTGACCTTCAGGCCTATGCCTTTGAGTATTTTTCAAAGGAGATAAACATCAAACTGGGCACAGCTGATATCCTACGCAGGTCGGGAAATGGGGTTGTTGTTGGATGTGAAAGCGGAGAGTGGACAGTTGATCGTGTATTGCTGGCCACAGGACGCCGCCCGGCAGTCAAGGACCTTTGCCTGGAAAATTTGGGAGTTGAACTGGATGACAGAGGCATGCCTCCTTTTGACCCCGAAACCCTACAAATCAAGGATCTGCCCATATTCCTGGCAGGAGATGTCAACGGGCAAAAGCCCATCCTCCACGAAGCCGCTGATGACGGAACTATTGCCGGATACAACACCACGGCCAGCAGCATATCCTGCTTTAAAAAACGCACTCCGCTGGCCATCACCTTCTCCTCTCCGGATATTGCAATCGCAGGGCTTTCCCACAAGGAGCTGACAGACCGGGGAATAGAATTTGTGACAGGCAAGGCCTCATGGGAGGAACTTGGACGGGCCAGGATGATGCTGGGGAAGGCCGCAGGAATCGCCCGGATCTATGGAGATAAAAAGGACGGCAGACTTTTGGGGGCGGAACTTATAGCACCGGCCGGCGAGCATATGGCGCATCTTTTATCCTGGGCCATGGGCGCCGGCATGACTGCAGCAAAGGCTCTGAGCATGCCCTTTTACCACCCAGTGCCCGAAGAGGCGTTAAGGTCTGCCCTGGGACAGATTTTAAAGCAGATTGACAACCCTCCACCTCATTTCCGGTTGGAGCTCTGCAAGAAAGATGAAATTTTTTAAAAAAGTTCAACACCGAAAACGAACCGGATGAGACCGGTTATTTTTTTGGGTTTTATGACGGCAATTGTTTTGATCGTATGATAAATTGTCCTGAAAAAACTACAGGACGAAGGTATTGTTGCAATCCAAAAGGCGGGAACAAGCCAATCTCTCTTCTTCATGAAACATCGATAATGGATGTTCGCCTGAAACTGCCGGACAG
This sequence comes from Desulfobacteraceae bacterium, assembly GCA_033851995.1. Lineage (GTDB taxonomy): Bacteria > Desulfobacterota > Desulfobacteria > Desulfobacterales > Desulfobacteraceae > Desulfobacula. The sequence continues at coordinate 7,539 of JAWSVI010000003.1, forward strand.
GAATGATATGGAAATCAAGGCATGTGCCACCCCGATACGAAGCTGTGCGAGATCTTATGCCTGCATTCTTTTCTCTTTTAAACGATGAAGAAGAACCTTCTGTAAAAGCTGTTTTAGGTCACTTTTACTTTGTATATATCCACCCTTATATTGATGGAAATGGCCGCCCTGGAAGAAGCAAGCGTAAAAAAGAATATTGAACCGTTTTCCAGATTTTTAGCCGAACTTGTCCAAAAAAGAATAACAAATATTCAACAATTCAAATGAAGACGTTGATAAACCCGTTATTTGGGATGTTGATGGAAAAATATTTGACACTACCGGTTTTCGACTTGAGATAAAGGGTTTTATTCAATCTGGCTTACATTTATTGAATCTAAACGGGTTAACGGAATGATAGTTTTGATTTTAAACGATACACCTTGATGTGAAATAGCCATTTCAAATCGCTTAATCGCTTTGGTTGCCGTTTTTTGATTGATCCAGCCTTCCTTTGCAAGGCAAAAAACGGTAAAGTTTTTTTGTGAAGATTCTGAATTAAATGATGTAAATATTAAAGCAGGGTTTGCGTTTAACAACCCGGCACGGGTTTTATAAAAGAGACCTTGCCCGGCGATTGGTTTGCCTATTGTGTTAAAGGAAGCTTCTATTGTTTTATAATCAACAGTTTCCAGGTTATAAAATTCACTTGCATGAACGGTTAAATGATTGAGTGATTGACCGGCCTGAACACCTATAAAAGAAGGAATTATAGGTGTATGGTTAAATTCGCTCAGGTTCAGATTCTGATCAATATTTTTTATTTTTTCAAGTACTTTGGTAAAATTCATAGAATTTAATCTATTCCTTATAAGTATGATTCTGGGTAATAAATTAACTTATATTCCCGTATTTCTAAAGAATTATTTGGCATTAGATATAGCATATTATCAAAATACTGTATTCAGCCGACCAAAAAACTACAACCTCTGGCCTGAGCTTTTTACGCGCCCGAAGGATATGGAAAAAGTCAGCTCCAGCTAAACAGTGTTGTGGAATTCATTCAAGCGGCTGTCAAAACTATGGGAATCAACACACTAGTGACGTGGAGCAATGTCTTCTTTTATGAGAATGTCATTTGACAGTACCCAGCCAGCATTCACCTGGAAGGGAGAATGAAAACGGAGGGGATTGCAATCCATGCCAATGAGCACAAAAGACCATTGCCTTAAATAGTCATCCTTTGTCTGTCCCGCAATACGTCCGGAACAGCCGGGAAGATATTTTGTGAGGATATTTCCAAAAACAGCGGCATCAACCCATTCACTGGTATCCCTGTCATAGGCGTCATCAATCCTGGGTGACTTCCGTAAGACAAGTTTGTTTTTAGCCTTAAAAAAGGGAGTGGGGGTTTTGTCGATTATAACCTCAGTGGATTTTGTTATGCGGCGTTCTCCATCACGGCGAATATTTTTGAAATGGCCTTTGTAATATGTGTCAATCCTTGAGTCGCAGCAGCCCACTTCGACAGAACTTAAGTTCAAGGTTTTGTTTTCAACTCGCAGCACTTTTATGTACAAAGGCTTGTTTTGCCGGACGATAAACCCATCTTTTTCCTTGAACCAGAAGATGGTGATATCGCCTTCAGAACCATAGGATCTGCCTGAATAAAAAATATCTTTGGAGCCGTTTCCATCTAAATCCCAGATATAAAAATTTGAGAGGGAAGACTGGACCTCCGAAAACAGGTGCCGGGAAAAACTATTACTGGTGTCCTCAAATTGGCCATGAAATTTGGCCTTTGCAAGGGCGTTTTTTAGCTTTGGTTCAATGGACTCAAAAAAAACCATATCCGGATTTGGCATTTGGCCCAAAGGGGTCCATGAATCCGTTTGGGGGAAAAACAGTGTGGAGAGCTGTAAATCCTTTGAAGCGACGGACGGGCTGGCAAATATTAAAAAAGACAGGATCAGGAAAGTTAAATAAATTGCTGTTTTTTTCATATGGGATCCTCCTTTAGCGCAGTAAGTTTTAACACGGGCGCCGGTTTGGATTGCTCAGGCTGCTTGAAAGCCGGGTAAACAATTCTTTGTAAACGGCCTTTGATTCCACCTGCATTTCCGGGATGGCCACCGCCCCCTTTTTATGCCGGATGCTGATAAAGGCAATTGCCCTGTTAGAAACCATTTCTACATGGGTAATCGTCGTCAAAGGTATGGTGATGGTTCTGCCCCATAACGGTCTTGACGGCAGGGTAATGGCCTCAGGGGTCAGTACGATGGAATGGCTTTTTTTCCTCTGTTTTATGCAGATATACACCATAAGGCCGGCTGCCAGAACAAAACCACCGGTCAGGACCTGGTAAAAAAAACGGTCTCCATCCTGATTTGTCGCAGACAGAAACCCGAAGCCCACTGCAAACAACAGGCAGCAGGCGGAGAGAAAAAGGATGCCCCATACTTGAATTTTATAATCATATACCCGGGTCTCTTGAGCCAAGTGGTACCTCCTGTTTTTAAGTGCCTGCCCTAATCCAGCAAGATGGCCTTTGCAGGTTTTCCTTCCAGGGTGCTGACGATCTGCCGTGACCAGGCCACCGGCTGAAGGCCTACGAGGCCAGTGCCCATCGCGTTAGTAAAATGGCTCCGGGCCTTATTTGTATTATTTTGGACCAGAGCGACCATGCCCAGATAATAGTGTTGCCAGGCCTTGCCCTGGGGGGTTTTGGCCCGGTCCATGTAAGCCTCCGGGGTGATTTCCCCCAGGATTACCTTGAAAACGCCCAACTGTTTTTTCGCCGAATTTTTGGTAAATTTTTTGTGGTCGACAATGACCTTCCTGGCATCTTCCCCGAGTTTCCCGGCGGCTACATAGAGGTAAAAAGCGGTGAACTTATCCTTACGTTTGGACAATTTATACCCTTCATTTAAGCGCCCCTTTGCGCTTTGATAGCCAGCGGTATTATTTTTTAAAATATCCAGAATTGCCAGTTCCCGATGGGCAACGTAGGATTTGGGTTTGGCACTAAGATATTGGGCATAGGATTTTTGCGCATTGACCATATCCCCGGCCAGGGTATAGGCCTTTCCCCTGGCGTTAAAGACCTTGTATCCATATCGCTTTTGCATTTTCTTCTCATTCCAGGCCAGATCAAACTGGTCCAGGGCGCTTTGATATTTTCCCTTACCCAGGTAATACCGGCCAAACTCCAGAAAGGTGTCGAACCGGAGCTGGTATTTGTTCCCTGCCATGGAAACGGCTTCTTTGTATGTGGCTTCGGCCTGATTTCCCATGTCCTGGTCCCGGTAATACCGGGCCTTGTACCTTAAGGCCAGGTTGCCCTCTTTGGGGTCTGGGTTGGCGGCGATAGCCTGGTCCAGGCCAGCCAGGTAGGCCTTGGTGTCTTTTTGCTGTTTATAACATTCTGCCAGCTCAAGGTGAATCTGGGCCACAGTTGAGCCTTTGGCAAGGGCCAGGGCGGATTTGAAAGCCGATACAGCGGAATCGTAATTTTTCCGGGCCAGGTGAAGTTCTCCCCATGCACGATGGACAGCCAGGGGAGACCCTTTTTGAATCCCCATTGTCTTATAGTGCTTGACATAGTCGGATTCCAATTGTCCCTCAGCCGCCTCGATATCCGATTCCGCCTTGTCATAGGCCTTCATTTTCCGGTAATATTTGGCCCGGGTCAGATACCAGCCGGGATTTTCCGGTTCAGCGGCAATGGACTGGGTAACAAAATAGACCGCGTCTTTATACTTTTTCTTATAGTAAGCATTATTGGCCTTTCTAAAGTGTTTCATGGCCTCTGTATTGGACTGGCTATAGGTGTTGGTCACCCGGCCAGTCTTATGGTTCATCTTCTCTTTGGGGTAATATCCCAGAAGGGCCGGCACCTCGTATCCCATCAAGAGATTGTGGGCATCCCTGGCCTTGTCATTTTCCAGAAACCGTTTGACCAATCGAATAAGATCTTGTTCCTGTTTGAGATAATCTCTGGCGTATTGGAGACTTTTAAACTTAGGTTTCAGAGCGCCCACCTGCTTGTCATAGGGGATCAGATTTTTTTTAAGGGTATCCAGCCGTCCGGTCGTCATCCATTTTTTATCGTATTTGGCCTTTGAAAAGAAAGGGGCCCGGGTGGCGACCAGGGCTGCGTCTTCGGCATGGGCACGGAACTCTTTGGCATGGGGGGCAAACAGGTCGTCTGCTGTTTTGACGGACTGGCTCCACTTGGCATGGTCCTTTTCCATGAGACTTAGAAAAGCCTTTATCTCTTGAGGGTTAGGACCTGCCCAGGCAGTGGCGGTCAATAAAATCAGGCATACAATGATCCATCTTTTCATGTCTAATATCCTTTAAATTAAGTGGTTTCAACACGCGCTAATACCCATAGGGAAGAGCAGACTCATATTGGTCCGGCAAACTTGTAAATTCATGGCAGTCCGGTTGATGGAACTTGGGATCTGTCACCCGGGAGATCTGGAGGCCGGGTGGCAGGTGCTGTAACGGGGACCGGTTAAAGTTTCGGGTAAATGCCTCTACCCTTTCTTTGGTCTGGGGGCCGAAGGCATGCCTGTATAGCGCGATTGTCCCATCGCATATCCCCCGGCGCTTTTGCGGTCCCATGCGCCCCTCCTCTTTCAGGTACTGGTAATCCATTTCATTGGTCACGGTACAGGTAATTTTGTGGCGGGAGGGTTTCTTAAGGGCCTTGGGGTCCGGGTGCATATCCAGATGAGCATAAACCAGGGCATAGTATTTTTTTTGTTCACTTTTGGCCTTGGGCGCAGCCGGAACCGGAGAAACGGTTTCCTGCCGTCCCGGCACAGCAGCCAGGTTTTTCTGAGGACGTTCCAGTTTCCTTTCATAGGCCTCTGCACCCTGAATATCACCCTTTCCCAAAAGAAGTGTCAACTCTTTGATAGCCATCAGGTAATGGGAAAAGACATCAAAATTTTTACTGGCGGCTTCATGCCGGGTTTTTACTTCTGGCCAGAGTACTTTGAGTTGATCCTGAAGCTGATAAAACCGGGTTTTTTCTTCCTGGGTTAACCCCGAGGACTGGTGTCGGTTGTACAATGCGTCTGCCTGTGCCTTGATTCGTTTCATTTCAGCATTTTTAGCTTCATAGGCTGCTTTGAGCGGTGCCAGCTGTGTTTGAGCCGCATCTTTTTTCTGCCTCAGGTCTAAAAGACTGGCGATGAGTCGGTTAATCTCTTTTGGGATGACGACTCCTTTCATGCGCTGAGTCAGAGAGGCCTCTTCCCTGGGGGACAAAGAACTGCCCAAACCATTCTGGATAAAACTGAAGATCACCATGTCAGAAATAGTGGGAGCTCCGTTTGGGGGGGCAGTCCTGGTTGTTTTTGAACCGGCCTTAGAATTTTCTATAGTTGGTTGGGATGACTGAATCGAAGGCTCCTTTGGATTTTCCGTCAGTACAAGATTGCCGATATCAAATCGGGCCTTTTCCGTGTGTTTGATGTCGGGACGGTCTTTGCTTCCATAAGTTAATGCCATGGTGTATCTGCCCTGGGGCAGATCGTTGAGCATGAACCGGATCCTGGTCTGTTTGGTCTTCTGTTCTGAATTATCCGAGGGGCCTTCTTCTGTCTTGGTGATGCCGGAAATCGCTTTGCCGTTCGGGCCGTAGAATTGCCAGGTCAGATGTGTTTCTTCAAAGGGAGCAGGAGCTTTAACGTCGGCCGTAAAGGCGACAATATCCCCATTGTGAAGGGGAACGGTCACCGGAGGGCCGGCATAGGTTTTTTGGGTGACACGGATGGAAAAAGGCGGCAATTGCTCGCCCAGCGCAGCAATCTGTTCCCTGAGCCAGGCAAGGTCCTTATGGAGCTTCCGGGTTTGGATATAAAGCTGTGAAAATGCCTCCAGCGTGGAGGCGGTTTCACCCGCCAGTTGATCGGCCTGTTGTTCCTGGGCCTTCAAGGTCTGTTCCAGCCGGTCCAGGCCGGCAGATATCTGTTTTGGAGAAAGACCATCAGGCTCAGCCACTGCCGTTGCCGCTGTTATCAGGCATATGATGGCGATCCAAAAAAGTTTCATGGGGTCACCTTTATTCCGAATTTAACAATGTTTTCAAATGAATGGCCCAGCAGATCGACAATTTGATCCGGGTTGGTTCCCAGGGCTTCAAGGATTTCGCTGGCCTGCGACGGGGAGATCCTACCCTCTCCTGCGGCTTGGAAAACATCAATTCCTGCCACCAGAGTCGGGGAGAGTTGAAGGTCCGGGGTCATCCCGTAATGGTCGAGCAAAGGGGTCATGTAATTCTCATATTGTTTGGCTGCCTGGCGCATACCCTCCCCGGTTTTGAAAAGGGCCACTCCCTCTTGACCGGCCAGTTGGGCTTCCCGGGCTCTCTCAAACCATTCTTCGGACTTGTGCATCACGGTTGAAACAAAGTTTTCTACCTCAATGGGGCTATTCCGCAGCAGGGTGGGGTCGGCAAAGAAATCCTGAATTTTTTTGACATTCAGACGATACGCCTCCTTGCTCAGGGCATCGGTGACCGCATGGTCCATATCTTCGCCAAAGGTCTTCAGGCGGCCTGTGGAAGGCGGTGCCTGGCCTGGGTTAAGACGTGTGTAAAGGGCCTTGTTGTAGTGGGGTTCCACGATGGCGGCCGGGATATCCACCACCTTTTCGGGTACGATAACGGTCTCGGGCCCTTTAGCCCTCTGGACCACCACCTTTTTTTCCGGGATGGTGATTTGGTAGGTGATATCCCTGTCAAAACCTATTTTATCGGCAGCAGGGGGCTTGTTCGTGGCGTTGAACACAGTAATTTCAAGGGTGTCGAAATCCAGTGTGTCGTCCAAAGCCTCCATGTTCACCCCGCTTTGATACTGGTGCTGACGCACCTGGGCCTGGACTCGCTGCTTGGCTTTTTGTTGTTCAAGGAGCATCCGTTCCTGCTCTGATATCTGTCCCGCCTTGGCCCGGGTGGTCAGATCGGCGGTGAGCGTTTCGTCCAGGGTGGGCTGGCCCAGGTCTTTGCGGATGGCAGCAATGGCATCTTCATCCACCTTTCCCATCCGGGATCCCCTGGTTGAAACACTTGAAAACAGTTCATCTTCAATGGACCGGGTCTGGAGGCGAAGATCTAAGAATTGAGAGTCCTGGATTCGGGTCAAAGCGAACTTGTCCTTGCGCAGAGCCTGGTAGGCCTCCAGGGCCTCGGGACCGGCCGGATTCTTTATCAGAGCGGTTTCAAGCCGGGTCAGGGTCTCATTTGCCTGTTCCATTCCCTGTTTCCATATGGGGTCATGGGCCGGGTTGTAACCGGCCAGTTTTTTCTGGGCCGAAGCCTTGAGAAATCCCATTTTTTCCTCCCGGGTATGGACGGCCCTGCCGGCCTTGGCCATGAGATCATCCATTTGGCCGGGAGAAAGATTCAATCGGGTGGCCAGGGCATGGGCGCCCTTTCCCTTGGTTTTGGAAAGCTTGTCCAGGGTAATGCCAATGGCGGGACTTTTTTTGATCATCGCATCAATGAATTCAGGGGTGGCCATCAGCAGAAAATTCACCCACCGCTCCGCTGCCGAAAGTTTTTTACCGGTCAGAGGGTCCTCTCCTGTGCCTACGGCCAGGATATCCAGGGCATCACTCAGAACCGGAACGGCCGATAAAAGTGAAGATGCCAGTTCCTGTTGGGCCTCCAGCATTTCGACCTGGGAAAGTGAGTTGAGTTGTTCCGCCTGGGAAAATTTTTCAAGCCCCTGGACAAAGGCGGTGAGATGACGGTCTGCTTCTTCCCTGTCCGCCTGGATTAAACAGGTCAGGTAGGCAATGGACAATTTTTCGGTCAATGCATTGCGGTAGTCCTGGGACAGATCAATACCGTAGCGGGCTTTCAGGTGTTCTGCCCGGAGCGGATCAACCGCATCGAATGCGGCTCGTTCAATTCTGCTGCGACCTGCTTTATAAAGGGGGGTAAGTCGATTTTCATCAAGGCCTGAAACCTGCGCCAGCAGAATGGCTCTTTTTTTAAGTTTTTCAAATTGCGGCGTGGTAAAATCAGTTTCCAGATCCCATATGGCGTATCGAAGACGGTTGCGTTCCCTCCGGGCCGACAGACCCTGCTCGACTTCAATGAGGTGTGACAGTTGGAGGGTTCTTGTCATCATCGCATTGCACCTGTCCGCCATTGATACTTTGGACAGGGAATTTGAATGGGCTGTCAATGGTGAAATCAAAACAAGTACTATGAGAAATATCCGTTGCATGAGCTCATCCTAAATCAATTCAAATTTGTAATAGCCCGGCATTATCTGATAATAGCCCGTATGGTGTCAAGGCAAATCTGGAGACCGTTTCAGGGGGGAATAACATCATTTTCAACACCGGGTATGTTGAAAATGATGTTATTGGCAGCTACAATCTGTTTGACAGCAGTTCAGGCGGTTCCAATACAATGATCCACTCAAGCAGGAGCCTTGCAGCAGGGTATGATTTTTTAATCGATCAGTGGTTTGTAACACCTGCTATTTCTTTTTCCGGCCTTAATGTCAGGGAGGACGGGTTTAAAGAGTCCGACATGGGGCAGCCGGTTATTCATGCAGATTCCCGCAGCAATTCTTATTATTCTTCAAATCTTGGGGTGGCATGACCCGGTTGTTTGAACTGGAGACTGTGAGTGTGGTTCCAAGGCTGAATGCATCATGGCACCATGGATTTAACCAGCACAGAAGGGGCATTAATGCTGTGATTGAGGGGTATGAAAATCTACCCATGACAATTGAAGGAAGAAAACAGGATGAAGACTATCTTATGCTCGCAACCGGTCTTCAGATGCACATGAGCGATACTCTGTCGTTTTATCTGGATTATGATCTGACCACAAACAGCCATTTTACAGGCCAAATGTTCTCGTTGGGGCTGTACTGGAGGTTTTGAACAGGGTCAATTCCCTATAATAATGACAGCTGCTGATGTTTTGAGATCCAGTATCTCTTTAAACATTGAAGGGGTTGAGACCTATGAAAAAACAGATCTGATTGCATCTGCTTTGTATGCAGATAGATCTTTTTGCCAATAATTTCCTGGCAAAGAGAAAATAGATCCGCAGCCGTTTGGGAATGCTTCCGTCTCTGGTTTTAATACATTTCAATATATTTAAAGAGAATTCTTTGAGCTTTTTCAAATCTATTAAATTTTAAATTTTTCGACAAGCGTACTCAGCTTTTCTGCGAGTTCCAATAATTCTTTTGAGCTGGAATTTACTTGAGATCCATTGTCGGAAATTTCCCCAGCAGAAACATTGGCATAGGAGATATCTTTCGCTATCTCTTCCGAAACTTGTGAACTTTGAGCGACCCTCTCGTTGACCTCCTGAATATCTTCAGCAGTTTGGTTCACATTGCTGGCGATCTCTTTTGTAACAATAGACTGCTCCTCAACTGACCCGGCAATACCGTTAACGATGTCATTGATATCAGTAATCACTTCTACGATTTGACTCATCTCCGATATTGTTTTCGATGATGAATCCTGAATACCGTCAATCTTCTCCTTTATTTTCTGGGTAGCTTTGGAAGTCTGGGTTGCCAACTCTTTAATTTCCTGGGCAACAATAGCAAAGCCCTTGCCTGCATCACCAGCTCTTGCAGCTTCAATGGTTGCATTTAAAGCCAGAAGATTGGTTTGTTCGGATATTTCATTGATTACCTCGGTCACATTGTCAATATCCAGGAGAGCTTTGCCCAAAGCTCTCATCTGGCCCGAGGCGAGTTCTGCTTTGGAAACAGCCTGGTCAGTGACTGATCTGGCATTTTCAGAATTACCAGCAATCTCGTTTACTGTTGCTGTCATTTCTTCCACAGCAGTAGCAACGGCATTGACGTTAACCGCAGACTGCTCCATGGTTACAGATACAGACTTCATGTTACTGCTCATTTCTTCTGCAGAAACAGACACCGCATTAAATTTTTCCGTCATGTTGCCAGCACCGCTGGCCAGATGATCTGAAAGTGTTGAAAGTTTTACAGAAGTCTCATTCAAGGATTTTGCATTAAGAGCAATGATTTTAATAATACCTTGTATTTTTTCTGTAAAGTCATTAAACCAATATCCTACAAGACCTACCTCATCAGCGTTGCTCGCTGGAATTCTGAGTGTCAGGTCACCGTCCCCTTCGGCAATATTTTTAAGCATCGCAACAATTTTATTTAAACGGGCACCAATCGTTTTTCCCACAATTACAAAGTTGATGACCATTATAATTACCCCGATTGGAGGAAGTATTAAAGTCATCTGCAGGTTTCTAAAGGCCCCAAAAAAAGTCCAAAGGTAGACTGCTGTGCAAAGCAGCGATATGCCTGGAGTAAGATTTACCCACAGCCTGTATGTCAGGACGTTTCCAAATATGATTCGAAGGAATAGTGCAACAGCGGCGCAACCCAGAACCATGATCCCTAAAATGATAAAAGTATCAAAAAGCATATTAAAGACCCCCTACAAAGATTATTTGTCTTAAGAATTGAACGAGTTATTATAGATAACCATAATCTCATAGAAGGTCAATTTTTAAAAAAACAAACTTGATATTAGATTTTAAAATCAATATCCTCAAAATAATTTTTTATGTCTTTTTTCATTTCTGAAGCCTGATAAAGTTCAATTGCCCCCTTCTTGCAAGATGGTATACACAACCCACACCCACCGCATGCTTCATTAATTTGAACGGTAATACCATGAAGCTCAATCGCATGTCTTGGACACACCTCTATACATTTCTTACATTGAACGCAGGAATTGGGGTCCACCCGGGCGATCCATCCGCTGGTGCGGTGAAACAAATTCCGTGACGCTTGATCTGCTCTGTCTGCAAATTTAAATCCGGTGCAGCAGCAAGGGCAACAGAAACAGAACTCCATAAATTTGTTTGCATTTTGATTCTCAAATCCCCATAGATATTTCTCCACCTCCACCCACAGGGCTTGCCCTGAAAGACCGGTGTCAGAAGCCATATCAATGTGATCATAGCACTGCTGGGCAGTTGCTTGCGTTGCAATGTCGTTTTTGACACAAATTTTCGCAGCGTCTCCCAAAAAGAGGCAGCCGATTTCCAGAGGATAATTTTGGCAGCCCTGGGCTTCTCTACAGATACACCTGTGCATGATCGCCCTATATTCTGCATCTTTGACTGCTTTTTTCATAAGATCAATGGGGAGGGTAACCTGTTGAGCAGAATCCGTAATTTTAATGTTCAACGGAATGGAATACCCCTGACTGTAGTCTGATTTGCTCATTAGAATTATTTTTTTATAAAACCATGAAATAATGGGTACTTTACTGAGAGGCGCTGAAAAAACCAAAAATTTGAATGCTGCCTTTCCAATAAAAAATTTTTCCGGTGTTAATGCTATTGTTCTTGCAACAAAGCTCCTGATCCCCAATCTATCTCTGGGAGGACTGTATTTTTTTCTTTTCATCTGTATATCCGGATTTTCTTATGATTAATAACGATACGTTCCTTCTGCAAGTTTTTTAACTCTTCGCAACATTTCTATATCCATGATATCCGAAGGAAGGGCAAATGCGTGTTTAAAGAAAAATTTGGCCAATGAGCCCCCTTTTGCACTGGCTTTGCATCGTACAACCACGCGGGTTTTTCCAGAATCCAGCGGAAAAAGATTAAAATCCCAATTCCAGGCGACATAATGACCTTTTCCCTTTGGGAACAAAGGCAGGAGAAGCATTTCCCATTTTCCTTCAGGGAGAGGATGGTCAGCATCCAGGCCATTGGTGATCATTGTTATTCTTCTGTTCTCCACCACCTCGTGAATGCGCATACCCATACCGCTTTTATGGAAAGTACAAAAATCTCCGGCTTTTAAATTCTGCCATGCAGGATTTATCGTGTAGGTATTATAAATACCAAAGCCGAAAAAACGTTCCAGCCAGTCAAAACTGTAAAAACCAGCCTTATCCTGCCCAGCCTGAACAAAGTATGGGAATATTTTTTCAGGGGGTGCATCAATGGTCTTTGCAACCGTCATTTGCCACATTGCTTCTCCAGGAACCAGTTTGTCACCGGGCAGGGACATTGCAATTTCTTCAGGTGTGGCACCCCATACGTCCAGTTGTGGCAAAATCATATAATTATATAAGCAGAATCCGATAATCAAGATACAGAAAACAGATCCAGTCATTTTTTTCCAACCCACGGCTTTGATAAATTCAACACTAAAAATACGGTTCTTTTTGTTACGATGGTCTGAGGACATTGGAGAGGTCTCCTTTTTTAAAATAATGATTTAGCAGGGTGTAATTAACAACCCTTTTTAATAATCTGATTTGCGGCAAATATACCTGATATGGCAGCCGGTTCCATTCCCAGGCCGTTATGGTCGCCAGCAACATACAGCCCATTTCCCAAATCCTGATCCAGAACGATATCCCCTTTCACATACAGGGCATCCGGCCATGTCTTCTGGGCCACGATTTCGTATGAATCAAAATATGTTCCCATATCAATCTCATTGACTGAAAATAATTCATATTCATTCTTGTCGTTCTGGCGATGGTAATAAAAAATTAGTGGCAGGGTATCTGAAAAAATATGGATATCATGTTTTCGATATTTTTTTCTGGGTTGCCCTTTTACAAGATACGAAATTAATTGAGAGGATTTCCGGATTTCCGGAAGGTTCAGAAGCGTTTTGGTGATAATTGCAGGGGTGGCCACAACAAGATTTTTTGCCGTGTATTGTTTCCCAGCAAGGGTTTTGATGGCATATGTATTGTTCCTGTTTTCAATGGATGTCACACTGTCCTTGATCACACATTCCAACCTTTTTTCAAGTGTATCTTCATCCAGAGAAAATGTATAAATCGGCATCACAAGGCCCTGAGCACAATTACAGAAGTCCAGGGCATTCAGGCCTTCTACGCTTGTCCCGGTACAGCCGTATACGAACTGAGATATCAGATCATCCCCTGCCCTGCTGATCTTCAGTTCCTGGATCAATTGCTGAGCAGTTTTAAAATAAAGGCTTTTGATAAAAGAATCCTTTTTTAAAGCGTCTTTGACAGAAATGCTCTCACAATTTTTCTTGTAAATTTCATAGTGTGTTATGAATTTTTTCATGAATATTTTAAATTTCAGGAGCTGAGGAAGATTTTTCAGCATCCTAAGACTTATAGCTGAAAAAAAATCGGACTTGCTTTTATGACACATCACCTGGGAATAGGATTTCATCAGAAGCGGACCATGGGTTAGAATTTTTTTCACATGGTGGTAATTCTCCATGTAGAAGACAGCACCAAAATTCATATCCAGTTGTTTGTTGTAACAGGTTCTGCCTCCGATGGTTTCGCTTATCATTGTACAGCTTTTTCCTGCTTCCTTCAGCTTTAAACCGCACGCTATCCCAGCCATGCCACCGCCAACAATGATTGTTTCATGGGATTCTGACATATAACATTTCCCTTCAGTTTTCTATTGCAGTTATTATTTAAATATGTCCCGCCAAGTTCATTTAAAAAACCAGACGGCCTCAATTATATGTAAAACACGCAAGTAATGTTACATATGATACATAAGTATCATATATATCATTAAATGCAAGGGCGCAAGGATTTTTATGCAACAAATTGTATCTTATGATACATTTGTTGCCTTTTTATGATTTCGATGATAGTTCTATGCTAAAAATAAAGGAGAGTATTTTGAATATTAAAAATGACAGAAGAGTTTTGAGAACCCGATCTTTTCTTTTTGAAGCTCTGGTTGAACTCCTCAAGGAACGCCCGGTTAAAGACATCAGCGTAAAAGACCTTACCGACAGAGCCAATATTGCCCGCCCGACCTTTTATCGCAATTATGATACCATTTACGCGATACTGCTTGAAGAACTGGATTTCAGGGCACAGGGATATATGATTGAAATATCAAAGATCATAAACCCATCCAGAAGTATCAATTATATCGCACAAATTCTTTTTAACCGCTGGAATGATAATAGTGAGTTGTTCAAGGCGATGTACCGGGCAGAAATGGATAATTTCATTTTAGACCGGTTTATCAATTATTCAGAAGAGTTGATTCTTCTGATCAACAAAGGATATGCTGGCGATATCTATAGGCCCCGTTTGTTCTATTTTGCCGGGGGCGCCCACAATTTGTTCAAAAACTGGCTGTTAAACGGCAAAAAACAGCCCATAAAGGAAATGTCCGATATCCTGGCCCGGGACTTATTCCCTTTGGTTAAAAATCCGAATATAATCCTCGAGTCTAAGTGTGAATTAAACAAACCAACTCTAAATTCTACTTATTAGATAGTACGGTAAAAAACAAATTCGTTAGACTGGTTCTTCCACTATATTGTAGATACAGCTAAGAGAATATGAGGATGCTGCTTCTCTGGTAAAATATAACAGGATCTGACTCAAATATGGAGATCACGGCAATCCAGATATTTGTAAATCACGGTCATGACATATGTTCGCCAGTTGCCCAGTTCAGTCGTGAGTATAAGAGATTTTTCTCACGTCCTCCAGCTCGTGACATCAAAGCATTAAAATTAAAAGGAGAATAAGAAAAAGATTATACTTAAATCCTGCAGTTTCCCTGCGAACAAGGTTTTAATTTAAGAATAAAATTCAAATTGGTGGTAACGATTAGGGAAGTTCTGTAAAATCCACAAGTATAACTTGTCAAATTGTAATAATATTAAACTGAATCCTTCGAAATTGGCCCAAAGGAACCGTGGGCACATTGACATGGTTTCTTGATTATGGCGGATATCAGCAGCTATTAGATTATTACCAGAAAGCACCCTGGGTAAGTAAAATAGGAGATGGCGCATATATTCAATATGAAGATTCTTTTATCCTTGCGATGTGAATACGTGCAAACTCTTCTTGAAAGCTGTCGTTCAATAAAAGCAAAACGATTATTCCTTTATTTTGCGGACACATATAATATGCCCTGGTTTCAGAAATTGGATAAAAAAATCCTGGCCAGGCCTCAAATGGGATAGTGCAAAACTGTTAAATCCTGATGCCGTTCGATCTTCTGTTGGACGCAGACTTGGATTACCAGATGCTGGGTTAAAGGAGATAAGAGATCAAAAAGCTGAGGGTCTTGTAGAAATTTTGTTGGATGCGACTGTTAATTATTCAAAAAAAATGACGCCGGAACGAATTTGGGGTTGGCATGCTGCCCTTTTCCCAACCGGTTACTCCGGTATGGTTAAAATATCTGTTGGCCAATGGCGAGATGATTTTAAGGGTCCAATGCAGGTTATTTCTGGACCAATTGGAAAAGAGAAGGTCCATTTCGAAGCCCCTCCTGCAAAAAAACTTGATAAGGAAATGCAAGCATTCATATCCTGGATAAATGCAAAAAATCAATTAGATGGCATCATAAGAGCTGGGCTCGCCCATATATGGTTTGTTACAATTCATCCGTTTGGTGACGGAAATGGACGTATTGCAAGGACTTTGACTGATATGTTACTGGCAAGAGATGAAAACAATCCAAAAAGATTCTATAGTCTTTCTTCACAGATTATGACCGAAAGAAGTGAATATTATGAGATTTTGAAAGCCACGCAATCAGGCACAGGTGATATTACACAATGGTTGGAATGGTTCCTTGAGTGCATGAATAGAGCGATACTGAATTCCAATACTTTATTTAAAAAAGCGATGACAAAAGCTCGGTTCTGGCAGGAATTTGCCCAGAGGGAATTAGCCGATCTTGTCAATAAAGGCATTTTGATCAAAATGCCAGGAGGTGGACGAAGTGCCAGTTATGATTTTGAGTGGGAGAAGTGGTTTTCTTTTAAAGAAAATAAAGATTAAAAATCAGGTAAAAATAACCGTCTATCACAACAATTTTTTTCCGATTCTTGTGCCCATTTCGCCATAGCGGATTGAGGCCATGGGAATGATCTGCTGATCACTGCCGGAGCGTACTCCAACATTTTAAAGCTTCCGGATACCCTGGCAAAAAGTGAAATTGCTACGGCCAAATATGCGGCCTATCGAAAAAGTATGAAATTTATCCGACAAGTAAATTTAAGCCCACTCTCAGAATTAACTATTTGATTCTACTGGTTGCCGTGGTAGGATTGATGCCAAAAATTCCATTATTCAAAGATGGGTTATTTTGTTATGAATCCATATTCAGTGCCTACATTATTGAGCAGTCTAGGATTTTTATTGATAGCCATGGTCATCATAAAAAATCAAAACTTTTCTTCAAAAAATATCCTTTTCGCCATCCTTTGCCTTTTAACCTGTTTTTGGCAGGGAACCTGGACCGTCTTGTTCAATATTTCAGACAGACAAAATGCATATTACCTGACAAAGATAGGATATAGCTGGATCATTTTTTTGCCACTTGTTTATTACCATTTTTGCATGGCGTATGTAGATAGATTGCGGCAGGAAAAGAAATTCATTATGTTTCTTTATTTACTGGGAATTATTTTTCTTGGCTTTAATTGGTTTTCAAATCTTTTTACGTCAGGTTATTATGAGTATTATTGGGGCTATTACCCGAAATCAGGCCCTTTACACCTTGTTTATGTTGGTGTTTTTATTGTCGGACTTCTCATTAGGACCGTATTCATTTTTTATTCGCAATTTAAAAAGAAAGACAATTTCAAAGAAAACAGGAACAAAATGGGTTACGCCATGATTGGAGTTCTCATATATTCCTGTGCAGCGTTTGACTTTATTGTTAATTATGGCTTTGAGTTCTACCCTGTCGGGTTTATTTTCATACTCATTTCTTTGAGCATATACTCTTATGCAATTGTCAAGCACAAGATACTTGATATAGAAATTGTGATCAAGCGAACAGTGATATTTTCTGTTTTTTTTACTTTTATTGTTCTTGTTGTTGGTATTGTCTCAACATTGTTGCCATTCTTCTTTCTTCAGTTTTTCAGTTTTGTATTAAACCCATTTTGGCTGTCTTTATTCTCTGTTTTAGTTGTCAGTTCATTCCTGATACCGTTTTATCATTTTTTGATAAATTGGACGGATAGATTTTTATTTCAAAAAAATATAGATTACAGGACAATTTTAGGAAAACTTACAAACAGGATATTGGTGTCATCCAATATAGATCAAATCGCAAACATTACAATAAAGGGCTTTTCGGATTTGCTAAGGACGACCAATTGCTCCCTGTGGATTAAGGATGTCGAAGGAACTTCTTTTGTGCTTAAAGCCTCCTGTGGCGAAAAGGGGCGGACAAGTTTTTTATTGTCGTCTCCATTAATAAAATGCTTCAATAAACGGTTGGAACCAGTTTATAGAGAAGATTTGCCAAATGATATTGATCATTTGGAAGAATTAACCTCTTTGCTTAATGAACTCCATTCAGAAGTATGTTTCCCCCTCTTTGTTCAGGACAATCTTTTGGGTGTTCTTTGTTTAGGGCAAAAAAAATCCCATGCCTTTTATATGGAGAAAGATATAAGGATACTCAAAAACTTTTGCGGCGGGCTTGCTATGTCCATCAGCAACGCAATTCTCCAAACGGCCTTGGCTGAAATTAAAATATTAAAAGGAGTTGTTCCAATTTGCTCAAATTGTAAAAAAATCAGAGATGATGAAGGATATTGGAATTTATTGGAATCCTACATTGAAAAATACTCTGAGGCCTCTTTTAGCCACAGCATGTGTCCTGATTGTACTGATGAATTTTATGGCAAAGAAGATTGGTATATTAAATTAAAAAACAAAAATGGCATATAGTGTGAGCATACTGCACCGGAAATCACCGTAAGTCAGGACAGAAATGCTGGCTCCGGGAACAGCACTGTCATCATATGTTGAAATAAACAAACACCCCCAAGTCCACTTGAGCGTGGCAAATGTATCAGGTGATATCAAGAATATGATAAAACGAGTTCAATCAAATCGATAGAACAGTAATAATGAAATTATTATAGGAAAGCTCCTCTTTCCAGAAAAGATAGATAACAAAGTAAACCGCGTATGTTCAAGACAGCAATTGGGAGAATAGCGAAATGAAATCCCGGGGACTTGAAAAGTGGATTAAAATAACCGGGTTGGTTGCAACTATTCTGGGTATTCTTGCAGCCCTTTACTCGGGGGTGGATAAATTATATGAGATAATATCTGTGGATGACAAAGAAATCATTGTTTCTGATTTGAATGTCAGCAAATTATCCGGACCATTGCGCCTTATCCCCTTACAAGGATATCCGGTCATTCAAGATGATAACGGCCGCACGATCTATACGGGCGGTGTCCGGGTCAACATCACGCTCAGTCACAATGGTAAAGGCGATCATGGGATTATTGTTACCGGTGTGCAGTTGGACCTGCTAAAGTATTCTCCAACGAATATCCCTGAGTACGCATATACCATAGGGGGTTCCTCAATTCATGGTGCAGGATCGGTTGAACCGCATATATTCTCAATATCGCTTTATGGGAACAATCCCGGAAAGGCGGTTAAAGTAGTAGATAATGTGAGCTTTCAATCCCGCAGTAACAATATATTCGATACAGAACCGGCCAGGAAAATTGCGTTAAATCCAAAGGACGATTATCCAGAGGAGATTCATGCCACGCTTTCAGCCTGGGAAAATGGACTTTATGAAATCAATTTTATTATTGATTATCATGTTGCCGGCGAAGATCGCCGACACCAGACCGAACCCGTCCTGATATACGTATGGGATAATTAAGATGCTTTTTCTTGCCAGAATAAAGAGAGATCACATCCCATACTATTGTATTGTATTATTTCTTGCCATATTTTCACCACCTGTTTTTGGCGCATCAACATCGGACAGCTGTTTTCCTTTGCCACCCCGCCCAGCTTTTCTCACCGAGTATGTTAACAATACCCTATCCTGGAAAACGGTGCTCCAGGGAAAAACCGGTTATGCGGGCAATGTTGAAAATCCTCGTCCCATGCCAGATGCAACGCTGAGTATTTTTCACAATGATTTAAAAAAGGTATGGAATAGACTGAATGATACGGTCTGCTTTGCATTTTCACCCCAAAACATTGAACACGAATCGAGTGAAATTATTCGGTTACCGAAACAGGATTTATGGTGTTTAACAAAACCTGGCGATCATGTCCTGCTATCTGATCGCAAGACGCATCACTATACAATGATCGGGGGTATTGATCATATAAATAACACCATTTCGTTTATCGATTTTTGGCCTGATATCTTTTTTCTGAAAAAAGGGTTTAACAGTGCGGGAGTAGAAGCGACATTTCAAAATGGATTATTTACCATCACCAAAAACGAGTACCTGCGTCTCATTATTGGCTTAATAACCCCGGACACCCCGGCTTTAATCGATCACTATATTGGGTATCGATCTGCATCTAAATCAGATCCCAAAATAATGTTTTCCATCGGTGCAACATATCTGGAGCATGTTTTTTTTGAAAATGTTTATCGCTCTATCCGATATTTCCGAGATACGTTCGCACTGTTAGACGATAATAAGTCAGAATTCTATTATAAAGTTGCCCAGCGCTTGATTTTTTCACTTGCCCGTGCCTCCTATCTTAAATTTATTAATGAGGATATTAAAGCGGCAAATCAATATGCAAGAGAGTCTGATGAATTAGCAGCCAAGGTCGGATTGAAACATATAGAGCCCTTTTTCTCGGTAATCGACTATTATAAGTTAGGAAATATAGCGGGAACCGCTGGTGATCTCAAAAGTTCAATTATTTATTATACCAAGGCGATTAAATTGGATGAAAACTTTTCAAAAGCCTATCTTTATCGTGCAATGGCAAAAATGAAACAAAAAGATTATGCTGGGGCAATAACGGATTCAAGCACGGCACTCCCCCTATTTGACACGGAAATTGCTGAAATCAAAACCATATTAAAAAAACCGGAGAAATTAGGCAGTTTTCAGATGATTGAAAGAAAAGAAGAAATCGAAAGTATCGTTCACTTAAAAATCGAGACACTGGTTGTCCGTTCCAAATCCTATTACCATTCAGGTGAAATGGAGAAATCCTTTCAAGATTCACAAACGGTGCAGCACCTGCAGAATGAAAAGACGAAAGATAAAAGACTTTAAATGCAAAGAAACCCAAGTTATATTTAATGGTCTTTTTTCTAAAAAGTTGGCACAGCGGATACGGTTTATCCTGGATAACGAATAAAACAGGTCTTAACGATTTATATATTCTTTATAACAATTGTCCTCAATTAAAATATGCAGAATAATCCAATCGGTTAAAAACGAGCTTATATTTTCCAGGTTAATGGAAGTTCCTTTCCGAGAAATTTCTGAATGGAGCTCAAAAATATCCAGTACCAATTTTTCATGGATATCGCTGTGCCGACCATGCTTGTCATCAGGAAATCCGAATTCCCTGCTTATTTTTTCTTCATCGGCAAAATGTTTTTGGGTAAAATTGATTAGCCGGTTCAATGTATTGACTGCGACATGACTGGGCTCTCCCTTTTTCAATTGGTCATGAAACTCATTGATAATTGAAAAAAGTTCCTGGTGCTGTTCATCAATAACCGGGTGCCCAATGACTAAAAGTCCGCACCATTCGATAAATTTCATTGTTTATTCCTTATGGTTATTTATGTTTCACTTTATTTGTTCTAACCCATTATTCATAAAAATTCTACCCTGTTCCGTCCGTTTATTGAATCGTTTAATGGTAGTTTTCCAGATGAGTGTTTGAATACAAATTAGTTTCTTTCTATTGACGACGCCAATGAAAAAAATTAATACTTGGAAAACAGAATATAATGTTTTTCGGCCTCATTCTTCGCTGGGAGATCTTACACCGAATGAGTTCCGAAAAAAGCATGGTCAGAGCACGGATTTTCTAAAATTACCCTGTCCAGTTTTTGGGTGAGGCTCATTCGCCTGGAATTTCTACTTTTGTTTGGAACTAAAAAGGGGAAGGCTACACACCTTTCTAAAAGCAGGAGAAAATACATTGAACCCTACAGATATTAAAGACCCTGAATATTTTCACCGTGTGATCGATTGCCAGTTTGCATGTCCGGCCCATACCCCTGTGCCGGAATACATCCGGCTGATTGCTGAAAAAAAATATGACCAAGCCTATCTGATCAACTGGGAATCCAACGTATTTCCGGGGATTTTGGGCCGGGTGTGCGACAGGCCCTGTGAACCCGCCTGCAGAAGGGGTCGGGTAGAAGACAAGGCCGTGGCCATCTGCAGGCTCAAACGGGTCTGTGCAGACAACAAAGGGGATGTTACCCATCTTGTTCCCGGTTCACTTATGAAGAAAAACATGAAAAAAAACGGAAAAAAAATCGCCCTTATCGGGGGCGGCCCAGCCTCTTTGACCGTGGCAAGGGATCTATTGCCTCTTGGGTACAGCGTTGATCTCTACGATGACCAGAAAGAGGCCGGCGGCTTTGTCCGCAGCCAGGTGCCCTCCTTCAGGCTACCAAAAAAAGTATTGGATGAAGAGGTGAACTGCATCCTGGATATGGGTGTGACCACCCATTTAAACACTTATATTCCCAGCATGAAGGAGTTTCTGACCAAGGGATATGATGCTGTTTTTGTGGGCACCGGTGCCCCAAGGGGCCGGGACCTTGATCTTCCGGGCAGGCAGGAGGCAAAGGCCTTCGCCCACATCGGCATCGAGTGGCTGGCAGGTGTTCAGTACGGACACACCCAAAAAACCGGTAAAACCACCCTTGTCATCGGCGGGGGCAATACCGCCATGGACTGCTGCAGGACTGCCAGACGGCTTGGGGGAAAAAAGGTTAAAGTGATCATCCGGGGGGCCCGTGAAA
Organism: Desulfobacteraceae bacterium; assembly: GCA_033851995.1. GTDB lineage: Bacteria > Desulfobacterota > Desulfobacteria > Desulfobacterales > Desulfobacteraceae > Desulfobacula. The sequence goes on from JAWSVI010000003.1 coordinate 29,315, forward strand.
ACATGAAAGCATCCCCCTGGGAAATTGAAGATGCCGTCAGAGAAGATATCCCGATTTTAGAACATCTTTCCCCGGTGGACTTTGTCATGAAGGGGACCCAGTTAAAAGGGATGAATTTTAAGCAGACCCAGGCAGATGAAAAACCCCTGTTTATCCCCTGTGATGAAGTCCTGCTGGCCGTGGGGCAACAGAATGCCTTTCCCTGGATTGAAGACGATATCGGCATTACCTTTGATGATCAGGGCAGACCAAGGGTTGATGAAATCACCTTCCAGTCTGATCTTGACCATGTCTTTTTTGGCGGGGATGCCGCCTTTGGACCCAAGAATATTATAACTGCCGTGGCCCATGGGCATGAGGCCGCCGTATCCATTGACCTGTTCTGCAATGGAAAAGACCTTAGAAAACGGCCACTGCCTTTTACCACCCTGGCTGGCCAGAAAATGGGGATGCGGGATTGGATGTACAACAGTCATGTCTCTGACGAGATCCGGCAGAAGGTTCCTATGGTCTCAAAGGTGAAATCCATCAAGGACCGCCTTCTGGAAGTTGAACTGGGGTTCAACCCCAAAATAGGCAAAAAAGAATCCCTGCGGTGTCTGAATTGTGATATTCAGACAGTGTTCACTGCTTCTGAATGTATTGAATGCGATGCCTGTATGGATGTCTGTCCCACCACCTGTATTAGTTTTATTAAAAATGGTGATGAAGATGACTTAAGATCACGTCTTTTGGTACCTGCAAAAAATAAAACCCAGCCCCTGTATGTGTCTGACCTGCTTCCCACAGGGCGGGTCATGGTAAAAGATGAGGATTTATGTCTTCATTGCGGGCTGTGCGCAGAAAGATGTCCCACAGCGGCCTGGGACATGCAGAAATACTTCTATAATACTTCAAAGGCAGGACAAAAATGAAAAAACTGACCAGTGTAAATGATTTTGTTATCCGGTTTGCCAATGTAAACGGATCCGGTTCTGCCAGTGCCAACAATATGTTTGCAAAGGCAGTCTTCAGGCTGGGCATACCTGTCAGCCCCAAGAACATTTTTCCCTCCAACATTCAGGGTCTGCCCACCTGGTATGAGGTCAGGGTCAGCGAGCAAGGCTACTTGGGGCGGCGGGGGGGGTATGATTTCATTGTGGCCATCAACGGCCAGACCCTTGAAAAGGATTATAACGACCTTCTGCCTGGGGGATATTTTTTATATGATTCCACCCGGTCTTTGTCTGATCGCTATCAGCGGACGGATATCACCCTTATCGGCATGCCCCTGACCGATATCTGCAACCGGGAAATTGAAATCCCGAAGCTTCGCCCACTTCTAAAAAACATCATCTATGTGGGGGCACTTGCCTTTTTGCTGGATATGGACTTTTCGGTTCTCACCGATTCTATTACCAAACAGTTCAGCAAGAAACCCAAGCTTGCCACACCCAATATCCATGCCTTGGAACTGGGATTTAACTATGCATCCGAGCATTTTCCAGATGTCTGCAAGCTGAGTGTGCGCCGCAGCAATAAACTGGATACCCATATTCTCATGGACGGCAACAGCGCCACAGCCCTGGGGGCATTGTACAGCGGGGCCACCGTGGCTGGATGGTATCCCATCACCCCATCCACCTCGGTTGTTGAAGCCTTTGACAAGTTTACCCGCCAATATAGGATGGATGAATCCGGGAAACAGAAGGCGGCCATTATCCAAGCAGAGGATGAACTGGCTGCCCTTGGCATTGCTGTGGGGGCGGGCTGGAACGGCGCCCGAGCCTTTACCGCCACCTCCGGACCTGGCATCTCCCTGATGAATGAGCTGTTGGGCCTGGCCTATTTTACAGAGATTCCTGTGGTGGTGGTGGATGTTCAGCGGGCCGGTCCAAGCACCGGCATGCCCACGCGGACCCAGCAGTCAGATATCCTGGCCTGTGCCTATGCCTCCCATGGTGATACCAAACATGTGCTGCTCTTACCCTGCGACCCCAAAGAATGCTTTGAAATGGCGGCAGACAGCTTTGATCTGGCAGAAAGCCTCCAGACCCCGGTGATTCTCATGAGTGATCTGGATCTGGGTATGAACGATCATGTCTGCCTGCCCATGGAATGGGATGACAGCCGCCAGTATTCCCGGGGCAAAGTCCTTGACCATGATGCACTTGAAACGGTTCGGGACTGGGGCAGATATCTGGACCGTGACAACGACGGTATCTGCTACCGGACCTACCCGGGGACCCATCCTGAAAAAGGCGCCTATTTCACCCGGGGATCTTCCCATGACGAGTATGCGGCCTATACCGAGGATACAGACGCCTATAAACGATGCATGGAACGGCTGTCCAGGAAATGGGTTACTGCCAAAACCCTTGTGCCCGCTCCCCGCATCAAATTCCATGACCCGGCTGCTGATTGGGGGGTCATCTTTTTCGGCACCAGTACCTATGCCGCCTATGAGGCCATAGAAATGCTGGAGAAAAAAGGGATTGCCCTGGACTCCATGCGCCTGAGGGGCTTTCCCTTTCAGGACGAGGTATTGGAATTTATCGACCGCTATGATAAAGTTTTCGTGATTGAACAGAACCGGGACGGACAGATGAACACCCTGTTGATCAACGAGCTGGGTATTGTCCTGGACAAGCTCGTGTCTGTTGCCCATATCGATGGCACACCCATTGATGCAAGATATATCAGCCAGTCCATTGAAACCGTTCTGGCAAAGTCCCCCAAAGGAGGTGCCCTATGAGTTCCAGACGCCCTGTGTTCCGACATCCCAACCTGCCCCATAACGATCTGGGATATACCCGGAGGGATTATGAAGGGTTGGACTCCACCCTCTGCGCCGGCTGCGGCCATGATTCCATAACCAACGGCATTATCCAGGCCTGCTTTGAGCTGTCCATCGCCCCCCATAAGGTGGCAAAGCTCTCCGGGATCGGGTGTTCCTCGAAGGCCCCAGCCTATTTTCTGAACAAATCACACGGGTTTAACACGGTCCACGGCCGTATGCCCGCCATTGCCACAGGCGCGAGTATGGCCAATAAGGATCTGCTGTACATCGGAGTCTCCGGGGATGGGGATACGGCCTCCATTGGTATGGGGCAGTTTATCCATGTTATCCGACGGAACCTGAACATGGTTTATATTGTCATGAACAACGGCTGCTACGGTCTTACCAAGGGCCAGGATTCAGCAACGGCTGACAAGGGATCTGCCAGCCGGAAGGGCCGGCCAAATCCATTTGAAGCCATAGATCTTTGTCAAGCAGCGGTTCAACTGGGGGCAGGCTTTGTGGCCAGGGGATTTTCAGGAGACAAAGAACAATTGGTACCCCTTCTAAAGGCAGCCATCCGGCACAAGGGCTTTGCCCTGGTGGATGTGATTTCCCCCTGTGTGACCTTTAACAATACTCAGACCTCCACCAAAAGTTACCACTGGGTCCGCGACCATATGGAGGCCACGGCCACCTTTGATTTCATACCCCAACAAGAGGAAATCATCACAACCTATGAAGAGGGGGCGACTCAATCTGTGGCCCTGCATGACGGAAGTGTCATCCACCTTCACAAAAGCGACAATACCTTTGATGTCACCAGCAGGCGCTCAGCCATCAATGCCATTGAGGATTACAGGGAAAAGGGACAGATCCTCACCGGACTCCTCCATTTCAACGACACCCTGAAAGATACCCATGATATTATCGAGACAACAGACAAGCCCTTGAACACCTTGACAAAAGAGGAGTTGTGCCCGGGCAGCCAGGCCCTTCAGGATATTTTTAACACCTATAGATGAGGGATCAATATCAACAAGCGGATATCAATCCTGTTTCAAAATGGGGGCATTGCTGTGAATGATTTGATTTTTGTGCCGGAAAGCAACTAATACTGCTGTTGCTGATTTCTATAAATCATTAAGATTTTCAACTGAGGATAGATTAAGTATGGGTAATTTTTATTTCCGATGCTGAATATTTTTTGGTTGAAGACCGACTAAAAAGGCAGTTTGATAATAAAGGCAGTCCCTTTGCCGGGAGAGGATTCCACGGTCATCTCCCCATTATGATTTTCCTTAATGATGAAATAGGAAACTGATAAGCCAAGGCCGGTTCCAAGCCCCACTTCCTTGGTGGTAAAAAAAGGTTCGAAAATTCGTTTCCGAGTCTCGTCCGGAATCCCGGGACCATTGTCACGTATTTCAATGACTGCCATCTCCTGCTCACGAGAATATCGGATGACAAACATGGGAGCGGTAACATTGGCTTCTGACATAGCCTCTGCTCCATTTTTCAGGACATTAAAAAACACTTGCTGAATTTTGGTTTTTTCGCAAGGAATTGGTGGAAAATCATCCTCACTTTCACTTTGAATTTTTATGGAGTTCAGATCATATTCCTTTTTCAGGCTGTAATCATTTTTCATAAGATCCAGAGTAGATGTCATCATATTCTGAAGAGAATAAAGGGATCTTTTACTGTCGCTTTTACGGCTGAATGAAAGCATATTCTCAATAATTTTTGCTGCCCGCTTTCCCACAGATATTACCTGGCTCATCATGTTAAAAATTTCTCTTTCCTCCATGTATGATTTCAGGTGTTCCAAATCTATGTCGTATTTTTCAGCCACTTTGATATTGGCTGGTATGGGCTTGGACAAACGATTCTGGATGACCTGGGTATTCTGGAGAATACCGGCAAGAGGATTATTTATTTCATGGGCCAATCCGGCAGCCAGTCCTCCTACAGACATCATTTTTTCTGACTGGACCATCATTTCTTCAATTTTTATCCGTTCACTGATGTCATCCATCCGGATGACTGCTCCCGGAATATTTTCCGCCGTTATGGGATAAACCGTAATATCTATCATAAATTTTTTGCCGTTAATCATCAAAAGACCTTTTTCTTTTCTTTGGACCTTCTGATTTTGAATGGCGGCTGCAATATTGGGGAGATCCCCGATCAACTGGGGGAAAATATCAAAAAAAGCTTTGCCCCTTGCCTGCTCAGCTGTAATCCCGGTTATTTTTTCTGCTTCACGATTCCACTGGGTGACGACTTCTCTGTCATCCACTCCAATGAGAATGGAGGGCATGGAATTGATAATACTTCGGACATAGTCCCTGGCAAATCGAAGCTCCTGCTCCACTTTTTTGATCCGGCTGATATCGGTATAATTGACCACAATATAAGATTGTTTCTCTGCTCTGTTCCGATACACGGCTGAATTGATACTGACATCAAGAAGCTCCTTGTTTTTCGTATATTTTTGAGTGACAAAATTAAATTTTCCGGCCGGATGAGCATACAACTTACCGATGAAATCCTCTGCTGTTTGCTGTTGATTTTTGGGTATAAAATCATCAAATAAAGTATCTTTGAGTTCTGAATACTCCCAGCCAAACACCTGGGTAAAAGCAGGATTCACATAAGTAATCTCTCCTTTTTTCGAATAATAGGCGATTGGAGTGGGAGACGCCTCCAGCATTGTCCGGTGTTTTTCTTCACTCGCTCTTATGGCGTCTTCTGCTTGTTTTTGTCCGGTAATATCTCTTAAAACAATCAGCCAGCCATTTTGTTTTTTTTTAGATAACAGGGGTGAGACTCTTAAATGCCATTGTTTGGCAATATTGTTAATTGTAAAAGTTGCCTCAATCTCAACCGGTGTTTGCTTACGGTGCACCTCAATGTACCTGTAAAGATCTGGAAACATTATGCTGGCTGTCTTCTTTCCCGAGGAAAATGCCTGGATCTGAAAGGACTTTGAACAGGCTTCATTTATCTCCATTACCCTGTCATTCATATCCATAACAATAACAGGATCCCCCATTCCATCCATGACGGCCTCAAGGGCAAGAGGGAGAAGATTTAAAAACTGATATCTCAAAAGGCCCCATGCAAAGAGAATCCCACTGATCATAAAAGCAAAAGGGGTGAGATCCAGATTCATGATCCCCTGAAAGCCAAACAGGTACAACACGTTGCAAAACCAGGGTACCATGATGCCAGACAGGACTATGGTCAACTGTTTTCGATAAATACCCTTGGACAAAACCAGGTCTTTAATCAAAATAAAGGTTGCCCAAAAGATCAAGCCGTAAGAAAATGCCACATAAACCCAAAAGGCCGATCCCCTTTTGTATAAAAGCCCTTGGATAAGTGAATCTGACTCCACGTGAGCCTGCTGCCACAATAGACCGTGGGATTCATTGGTCATGGCAAAAACGATGGTCAAAACCGGAATTATTGAAAGAACCAACTGGGTTGATTTTTTCAAACAATAGGGTTTTTCAGTAAGGGTGCAAACGAATTTAAATATTATCAGCCCCACCCAGGAGCAGCCAACATATTCGAATTTAACCCACCAGAGCTTTAAGGCCAGATCAGAGCTCAAAAACTCCATTCCATACCCCAAAAACCAGATGGAAACGCTTAACATCAAAATCAGGAGATGTTTTGCAGTGCTTTTATTCCTGTAAGGGGCCAGATAAATTGCGATACAGACACAGACCATCCCGGAAATCAGGGAGATAAAGCCAAATAATGTAGTCCAGTTCATGCCTTGTATCCTAAATATAGACAAGTTCTTATTCAAAATGACTTTTATAGCGGAAAGAGTATTTTTTTTCCAGTACAAAAATCTGGCTTTAAAACCTTTTTCTGGTAACCTGATTGCCTATTAGGGTGTCCATTTTTATTTGGCCCATGAAAACAAAGAAGCAAGAACTGCAGTTGAAAAAATGTCTGAAGAATTTAATGTGCCGCATATGAATGTTCTAAAAACAAGGGGATAAATTTTTGTGGAAATTGTGACGAATTCCCATCTGCTAATATGCTTCCACCAAGTGGGAATCAACTCATATAAATCGAATCCAACAGCTTGAACAGATTTTCCCTGGCTTCCTTAAAGTCATCCATGAGAGAAGCGGCCTTATCGGTCTGGCCTTTTGAGCATAATCTCACCACATCCCTGGCTATCTGGTGCACCTTTTCATGCCAGATATCCAATTCTTGAAATCCCGGAACTGATGAAAGGGCCTGGCCCTCTCCGGTATACCATTTACCCAGTTCACATTCCGTGTGGGACGTTACAGCTTCGGGATCCATTTCCTTCACCCCCCGTATCACTGCCTCCAACGTAGTCCGCCATGCCAGGTGAGCCACTTTTATCCTGCCGATACTGAATTTCGCCTCTCCAGTGTGGAATTTATCTGCAAGAGCTTCAAGAGACAGGGATATTTTGCTCATCTCATTTGAATTGATATCTGCCTCTACTGTAGAAAATGCCACATCTTCTATGGATTTTCGTTCCCTTTCTATTTCTGTGTTGATCTGGTGAATCCGTTCCGAGGAATCAGTGATGTTTTTATTGACCTCTTGGATACCGGCGGCTGTCTGACCTGCATTGGCAGCGATTTCTTTTGTAGCGGCGGACTGCTCTTCCACGGCAGATGCAATGGAATTAACCACCTCGCTTGAATCACCAATGACTTGGACCACTTCATTGACCCTGCCTATGGTAGTGTCGGTTGCGGCCTGTACACTTTCAATTTTCGTACGGATTTCAAGTGTTGCCTGGGCTGTCTGATTGGCAAGTTCCTTAATCTCAGATGCTACGACAGCAAAGCCTTTACCTGCTTCTCCCGCTCTTGCGGCTTCAATGGTGGCATTGAGTGCCAGCAGGTTTGTCTGTGAGGAAATATCTGTAATGGTTGCCGTTACCTGATCGATTTCATTGGCAGCAGATCCCAGTTCCTGTACTTCATTGGATATCCGGTTGGCCAGTTCTACAGTCTGATCGGTTGTCCGGCGTGCGCTGGCCGTGTTTTTTGCGATCTCATCCACAGAGCTGCTCATTTCTTCTGCAGCTGCAGCGACCGCATCCACTCTGCCGGAAGCCTGATTCATTGCAGCGGAGACCGAATTCATGTTGCCGCTTGCCCGGGTGCATGAATCAGAAACCGTAACGAAACGTTCTGAAATACTTTTTAATGTATCGCTAACCTGGTAGTTAAGGGTTTTAACCACGTTTGAAGATTCGTGTATGGTTTCGCTGTTACCCGATATCTGTAAAATCATTTTCTGAAGGTTGCCGATAAACATATCAAACCAGCGGGCAAGGTCTCCAATCTCATCTTCCCTGTTGATATCCAGGCGTTTTGTCAAATCCTTTTCTCCCTGGGCAATATCCTTCAGCCCGTCAACCACATGATTGAGGGGCTTAATAACGAAGAAGGAGACCAGCAGAACGATGCCGGCAGACATAATTACTGTGATTATCGCACCGATAATCAGCAACAGGTTACGGGTTTTTACTGCGGTTTCAAATATCTCCTGAAACGGGGCAGTACCTGCAGTGATCCAGCCTGTTGAGGGCACTTCTTTGACGGCCACCAGCTTTTTGTCACCTTTAAAATTATACTCCAGGACACCGTTTTTCATTTCCAGAATTTTTTTCCCGAAATCAAATTTACTTAAATCCAGCTTCATGATCTCTTTTTTATCCGGAGGATAGGCCAGAGTGATGCCGGCTTTGTTAATCATAAAGACGTAACCTGTTTTTCCCACATTGACGGTATCAAAATGTTTTTCCGTGAATGCTCCCAGATCAACCACTGCGTATAAAATCCCTTTTATTTGATTCGCAGCCTTCACAGGTGCTGAAATTACCAGGATAGGTTTTCCTGAAGTCTTACTGATAAGGGGATCTGAAACATAAATTTCACCGGCCATGGATCGTTTAAAATACTTTCTGGAGGCAACATTGACTGTACCGATATTTTTCGCAGTTGACGAGGCGATGACGATTCCCTGGGCATTCGTAACCCGCATTCCGTTGAAGATTCCATAGCGGTCAACATAATTTTTCATCTTGGTGCTGGATGCCATACGATAGGTCTTGGCATCCATTGAGCCCAAAGAATTGACCACCACATCCATCCGGGACCAGTTATCGATATCCACCTTATTTCTCTCCATCCAGTTATCCACTTTCGCGGCAATTGAGTCCGACAATTGAATGATCTGGGCTCTGTTTAATTTTTCAAGCTCCTTTTTGGCACTCAGGTAGGCCGCACCAATGGATACAACCAACCCGGAAATCACAAGAGCAACAAGTGGAATGAGTAATTTTGCAGTAAGTCGTAATTTCATTTGAGTCTCCTGTAGTCTTGGGTTTGCGAAAAAAACACCGCCTCGGGCAGAAGCCAGTTATACAAGTGCTAAAGAAAACTGGAGACATCTAATAATGAGGCATTCATCGCAGCCACATAAAAACGATTTTTTGTTTCTGAATACAGCGATAGTGTGTAAATTTTTAATAAAGTTGTCAATCTTTTAATTTATCCAGACCAAGCTCTGTTTTTTTCAGGAAATCATGGTGATGCGACAGAGATTCTGGTTATGCGACAGAGATCCTGGTTATGGCGAAACTTGAAACCGTTGAGATAATGATGAGAAGCGTGCCGTAAGCCATGGCAAGGCCAATGTTATATTCAAATATAGCGTTAACCATGGCAATAGACACAGGCTTGTTTGACACCGTATATAAAAATACCGTAACGGTGTATTCTCCGATGCTTCGAATAAAAACAAGAAGGAAACCCGCCAGAAGACCGGGGGATAATATGGGGAAGACAACTCTTTTCAGCGTTTGCACCGGACGGGCTCCAAGACTTTGAGAGGCTTCAATATAGGTATCATTAAGGTTTCCCAGTGACAGATTGAAAGTCTTGACCATAATCGGCAGGGACCGAACAAGATATCCCACAGGCAGAAGAATTGATGTCCCCACCAGGATATGGTTCAACGAAAAAAAAGTTTTCTGGTTAAATCCATTGATCAGGTTAATTGCAATGGCACTGGCCGGCATAGCCCAGGGAAGCATGCACATCATTTCAAGGAACCACTTGAACCTGAAATTTGTTTTGACAATAAAAAAGGAGGCTGGCAAGGCAATAATCACCCCTGAAAAAGCGGCGATTAGGGCCATAAAAATACTGTTGAAAAACGGGCTGAATTTTCTGGAACGTGTAAAAATATCGATAAAATTCTGCCAGGAAAACTGATCAGGATAGATGTTGACCATCCAGGTGTCGGACGGAACAAAGGACAGAAACATGATGGCTATTACCGGCAGCAGGACCATCAAAATGATGGCCCAGGCAAAAATAAGCAGTAACAATTTCACCAGCGGGTTCTGAATCCGAACCGACTGAAAAGCAACCCCTTTTACAGAAGATTCAAACATGGCTTTTTTTTCGTACCACCGGAACAGGGCAAAGGCAAAAAGGCAGATAATTGTGAGAGCTATTACCTGGGTTGCGGCAACATCCATGTAGTTATTCGCCTTGGATAATAAAATCTGGGTTGTGAGAACCTTGAACCCCTGTCCGATGATACTTGGTGCTGTAAATGAACCGACACCGGACATAAAAGTGATTATAGAAGAGGCTGCCAGGGCCGGCATGATAAAGGGCAGGATAATGGTCCTGAAAATGACAGACTTTGAAGCACCCAAATTTTGTGCACTCTCAATGACTGATAGGTCAATATGCCGGATAGCAATGGAAACACTGATGTAAAAATAGACATACTGGGTATAGGCGTGGACAAATAAAATACCTGGCAGCCCTGAAAAATCAAAAGGCGGATTCTCCAACCCGAACAGGATCTGGATTGTTTTTGTGACAAGCCCGCTTTCTCCGTATAATTGAACGAAAGAAAAGACAATAATGATACCCGGCAGCATCATGGGAAGCAGCAGCAGTTTGTCCATGATCTGTTTACCGGGAAACTGGAAAAAATGGATAAAAAAGGCCAGAAGCGTGCCAATGATGCCACAAACCAATACAGTTGATAACCCTAAGACAACTGAATTGATCAAAGGCGTTCTTAACATGTCCACGCTGACCAATCGGATATAATTGACAAAGGAAAGGGTCCCGTTTCCGGTAAGGCTGACCTTCAGGGTCTGTAATGCAGGGAAAAAAATATATCCGAACAGCAGAATTAAAAGAAAGGCAAACGTCAACCGGCTTAAAAAAGAATGCGTATGCGATATCACCGGCATCGTATCTATCGCTCCAGAATCTGCAGGCTGTCTCTTGAAAAGCTTAGCCAGGTAATTTCTCCCGGCAGCGCGTGTTTTTCGCTTTCAAACCGGTTGACAACTGCGACCTTGAACAAAGCATCGCCTGCAGCAACTGAATATTCGGAAGTCATGCCGTTAAACCGACAGTTAACAACCCGGGCCTGGAACAGAAAATCCGCCGGCATGGGCTTTGTCCGGGACAGGACAATATTCTGCGGCCGAATGCAGATCGAATGCTTGCCCCTGAATCCGGGTATGGAGATTGATATATCTTTGCTGATTTGCCATTTCCCATCGCTTAAATCCGCTTCAAACAGGTTTATGTCCCCTACAAACCCGGCAACAAAGGAATGGGACGGGGACATGTAAACCTGTTCGGGCGTGTCAACCTGGATGCAGATCCCTTTGTTGAAAACAGCAATCCGATCCGACAGGGTCAGCGCCTCTTTCTGATCATGGGTGACAAAAATTGTGGTGATGCCCAACTTTTTTTGAAGGATTTTTAACTCTTCGCGCATCCGGTCCCGGAGCCTGGCATCCAGATTGGACAGGGGCTCATCCAGCAGGAGAACCTGGGGTTCCACAGCCAGAGAGCGGGCAAGGGCGACCCGCTGCTGTTCTCCGCCGGATAATTGGGACATATTTCGATTTTCCAGGCCGCTTAACCCGACCATATCAATATAATGGTTTACTTTTTTCCGAATTTCATCCAGCGGGATTTTATGCAGTTTCAGTCCGTACTGAATATTTTCCAGCACCGTCATAAACGGGAACAAGGCATAATTTTGAAAAACCATACCGATACTGCGTTTTTCAGGCGGAATATGGGTTATTTCTCTGCCATCCAGCAGGATCTTTCCCCTGTCCGGCTTTATAAAACCGGCAATAAGTCTTAAAATTGTGGTTTTGCCGCATCCTGAAGGACCGAGGAAGGTGAAAAATTCACCTTCCTCGATTTTAAGGCAGATGTCTGAACAGGCCGGCTCGCCCTGATAGGTTTTTCCAATATGATCCAGTACGAGTCGGCCCATTGTGTGTATAACTTTTTATTATTATTTATCTTTATTGCTGTTTTTGATCTGGGAGTCCCATTTCTGTATCCATGCAGCCTGCTTTTTGGACAGATCGCCCCAGTCCACATTCATGGCCTTGAACTTGGTTTTGGCCATCCAGGCTGGTGCCTGGGCTATGGCATCCGGATGAGTTGGCAACCGGTTGAACCGGTGTGCAAGCAGGGCCTGAGTTTTGGCTGAGCCTACAAATTCAATAAAGGCTTTACCGGCATTGGGATGTTTGGCTCCTGCGATCAGGGCAATCGCGTCTGTTAGAACTGGAGAACCACTCTCTGCATCTATTATATCTATCGGCATTTTGTTTTTGATTTTATTATCGACAACACTATTAAGTACCATAAAGCCGATGGCGGCTTCTTTTCTACCGATAGCCTGAAAAATCATGGAACTGCTGCCGTAATATCTTTTGGTATTTGCATCAACAGCCTTTAAAAAATCCCAGCCCTGGTCCAGGTTTCCTTTTTTTTCAAACTGCTGCAGCAAAGCAGTATATGTGGCCCGGGCTGATGTGGACAGTGCATTTCGGAAAACCAGCTGATTTTTGTATTTCGGGTCTGCAAGATCGGTCCAGTCCGAAGGCAGGTCCTCTTTGGACAGCATCTGGGTGTTGTAGAACATTAAAACAGGGGTCTGGATGGTGCCGTACCAGTATCCCTGGGCATCCTTGAACAGCGGGGCAATTTTATCGACCCAGGATGGTGTACAGGGAGCAAAAATATCTTCGGCTTTTAACTCCAGGTAATTTGAAGAAGGCCCGCCAAACATGATATCTGCCCCTGGATTGGATTTTTCAGCCCGGACGCGGTCAACAAGTGCGCCTTTCAGGTTGATAAATTCAGCTTTAACTCCGGTTTTTTTTTCAAATTCATCTGCCACCAGTTCCAGCAGTGCTTCAGGATGTGTGGAATAGATCACCACTTTTTTTTCAAGCGCCACTGCCGGACCGGCCATGGTGGAAAAAAGGCAAAAGCCTACAAAAAACAGGGTAAAGAACAGTTTGAACAATTTCATTATTAAAATCTCCTTTATTTTACAGGTATTGTTTTTATGGAACTCCGCATCAGGCCACACACGGTTCACGGCTGCACAGCAGAGAAAGGCGGGTATTGCTTTCTATCAAATACTGCTGAACCAGTCTGCGGGTATGAAGAATTTCCAGGTAATCATCCAGTTCAATGGTCCACCACCGGCAGTCCGTCAGGATCAGGCGGTCAAGAATGGGGCCGAGTACGCCCAGATCCTTTGGTGCAAGATGGGTATCTGTTTCAGATTCATACAAGTGGATTTCATCCAGTTTCGGGCTGAACAGTCCCACTATTTGCGGTACAGTAAACTCCCCGCGCTGGACAGATTCGCTGGAAACGGCATGCCCGATATCCATGGTAATGGATGCCCCTGAAGCATCTACCCATTCAAGGAGGGTTTCAGGGTGGCTGGTGGGGCCGAATTTCAAATTTTCAAGATTAACCTGGATGCCGTGGTCTCTGCCATAGGCAACCAGGGAGGTCAGATTTTGTTTAACCCGGTCATGATTCAGAGTCCGGCAGGGCGGAAGCCCTATATGCAGTGTAATGATCTGATTGCCGATCCCTTTTATGGCATCAAAAGCCTGAAGGTGAAGTTTCATAGCCTGTTCTGCCTGGTCTGGATCAGGGTCACCGATTTCAAACCCTGGAAAATACGCATGATGACGGACAGGAACGCACTCATTTATATACGGCAGAAGATGGCTCTTCGCCCGTTCAAGATGGTCCGGGTTCGGGGCGTATTCCAGGCCAAATCCGTGTTCTGCGATCCAATTGAATTTTTCGGGAAATTTGAACCAGTGAGCGGAAACAGCAAGTGTAATCATATCCGGCTGGATTATTTTACCTTTTTTGTCGTTCATTTTTTACCCGTCAATATCTCTATCATTTAAGACCTGGATCAGCACCTTTGGAATCTGCCAATAACATTTTAAGCCCCCCATTCCTTCAACATTTTTTAAAACAAACCCAACATAGGTTTTCATAGTTGCCATGAAAGGAGGCTTAAATCTAATTGATTATTTGGATGTGAATTGCCATACATATTAAAAAATTCTATCTCCCAGTATCAGGAAATCAAATACTTACCATCTAAAACGTATAAATCTTGCCAAAACTGAAAATAGTTCTAAATGGTTTCAAGCAACTCTGGAATTTAATTGATTTGCGTTAAGACAAAACAACCGGGCGGCGGATAAAAAGGCACTAACGGATTTCTCCACCGTCCGGTTGTTTTTTTAAGGTTAAATCAGCGGCAACTGGCACTCATTTGCCTGGGGGTCGGACTTACAGGGGCAGTAAAAGGTGGCCAGGCCTTTCTGCCAGGTTTGTCCCGAGTGGACAGGAACGGCAGGGCAGGTTTCTTCCGCCCGTGAATTATGATCTGAAAAAATATTCCACCATGGTTCATTCTTATATGTTTTCATATCAAGTCCTCCATTTTCAATGGCTTCACAAATCTTGTGCGTTACCGCACGCAATTATCCTTGCCTTAAATTATAGTTCGCAAACGCCCTCAGATGAGCCGAAGCATTTGTTTAAATGGTAGGCGATGAATATCACCGTTATAAATGTTGCGATCATATGTCAACTCCTGTGTCAGTAAGTTATATCTTTAGCACCTGATTTCAGGGCAGTGATTGGCTTTAAGTTTTACACGCCTAACAATGTTTTAGCTTGGCTGACAAATAATATAGTACTGTTTGATAGAATTTCAATAGCAGGATGTCTTTTTAAATTTTATCGATGATACAGGGTACGTTTTATAAAAGTCCTTCCCCGCACTACTCCATACAATGTCATTTGTACACAAAATGCACAAATTCAAAAACAGCTCTTTCCTTTTCTATCCAGCAACTGTTTGTGGTTAAATATCGTGTGGTTATAACGAGATAACACTAAACAAAAGCGCTTAATAATTGTTTTAAACATTAGCGTGGTGTGCCAAAAGTTCACATAAAAAAAAGTGCTACAGAAAATTGGGCATAATTTACACATTTAGATAAAAATATATACATGAAAAATCCTTGTTCTGTTTCAATAAAATACTTTTCCCTGCAATATCAGGTAGATGGTTCGGTTCCCGAATGGGTGGCATGGATATGGCATATTCCTCTGGCTTGTTTAAGATTTCAAACCTTAAGCACACTTGATCTGGTTTGAACTGGATATGATGCTTTAATGATATAGAACTTTCAAAGGAACTTGATTATGAGTAAAATTAGCAGCAACCATGTATTTACATCCGAATCTGTGGGCAGCGGACATCCTGATAAAATCTGCGATCAGATTTCAGACGCAATCGTTGATGCATGCCTTGAAAAAGATCCCAACAGCCGGGTGGGATGTGAAACTTTGGCAGGCTATAACCTGATTGCGAATGTAGGAGAAATCACCTGCAACGGATGGCAGGACATTAATCCTGAAAAAATTACCAGACAGGTTGTCAATGAAATCGGATATGACAATGAAAGTCTTCTGTTTTGCGGCGATAACCTGGAATATATCAGCCGAATTCATGGCCAGTCCCCGGAGATTTCCCAGGGGGTGACTGAAGGTGAAGGCCTCTATGATGAACAGGGTGCCGGAGATCAGGGGATGATGTTCGGATATGCCACCTCTGAAACTTCAGAGTTGATGCCCGCACCGATTGCCTATAGCCACAGACTTCTCAAAACACTGGAAAATATGCGCCAGTCAAAGGATATCCCGTACTTGCGGCCCGACTCCAAGGCACAGGTTTCTGTGGTATACGATGACGGCCGCCCGAAATTTATAAAATCCGTAGTGGTTTCCCATCAGACAGAGGAAGTGCCGCTGGAAAAAATCCGCAAGGACTTGATCGAAGTTGTAAAAAACGAATTTCAGGCCACCGGACTTTTAATGAATGACACAGAATATTATATCAACCCGACAGGGGCATTTCACCTGGGCGGCCCCTATGCAGATGCCGGACTGACCGGAAGAAAAATCATTGTAGACACGTACGGCGGTGTCGGCAGTCACGGCGGTGGTGCATTTTCAGGAAAAGACCCGTCCAAGGTGGATCGTTCCGCAGCTTATTACGCCCGTTATGCAGCAAAAAATATCGTTGCGGCAGGACTGGCTCAAAAATGTGAAATCCAGGTAGCCTATGCCATTGGTGTTGCAAAACCGGTATCTATAAATATTGACACCTACGGCACGGCGACCATTGATGAAGCCATACTCAATATGATTTTACAGGATACGGACATGTTCGATTTTCGTCCAGCCGCCATCATTGCAAACCTGAACCTGACAAAACCGAAAAGCTGGTCCTACCGAGAGACATCAGCATATGGTCATTTTGGCAGAAAAATATTTCCCTGGGAACAGACTGATAAAGTTAAAGCGCTGAAAAAAGCTTCAAAAAAAGGGAAAGCCGCCTGACACGACACTGACCAGTATAGGTTTCAATAATAAAATTCAACTCTATACAGCTTTAAAAAGGAGATACGATGATATATCCTTATGATTTGAAAGACAACAAAGACTATCCAAGCAATGATACGTTCACGATCAACCATTGCGAAACAAAGGGAAACGGAATTTATGCAAAACACAATTTTAAAAAAGGGGAACTGATTGCACGAATGACTGGAATTGCTGTGCCGTATGTACTTCAGCATACCCTCCAGATCACCCCTGATCTCCATTTGTATGATCCCCATTTTTCTGGACTTTTGCTGCATTCGTGTGATCCAAACGTAACTCTGGACATGAACAAACTTGAAATCTGGGCTTTAAAAGACATTAAAAAAGACATGCCTCTGACAATGGATTATGCATCAACAGAAGATATTCTATATCGGCAGTTCCCATGTGTATGCGGCGCACCTAACTGTCGCAAATGGGTTACAGGCAGAAAAGAATGCGTAAACGATTCAGGCAGAAAATATCTCCGGGATCAGGAAAGGAAATGTGGATGATGCCACAAAAAGAACGTTTGTGGTGGGAAAGGGAAGATCGTTGTTATAAAGACGGGCATTTATTCTTTTCAGGCGTTTTGGTAACTGATCTGATTCGTTTAACCGGGACACCGGCTTTTTTTTACAGTGCAAAACGAATTACACAAAATATCGAACGGATACAAAACGCCTTGGAGCGGCTTGGCGCTTATCAAATTTATTATGCAATAAAAGCAAACCGCTTTGCCCCTGTCCTTACCCATATTAAAAACACAGGCTTGTGTGGTGTGGATGTCTGTTCTCCCGCTGAATTGCTGCATGCTTTTTCCTGTGGTTTTGAACGCAATGAGATCTCATATACTGCAAATTCAATGACAGATGATGAGTTGAAATTGATTGCCGACAATCCGGATGTGACGATAAATTGTGACTCACTGAGCACTATCAGGCGATTGGGCAAATTCTGTTCCCATCGTAAGATCGGTATCCGTGTCAATCCGGCCATGGGTATTGGCTACCGGGACAATGAAACACTTAGATACAGCGGGGATAAAACAACCAAGTTCGGCATATACAGGGAACAGTTTGAAGAGGCACTGGCACTTGCTGCCCGACATCACTTCATCGTGGATAACATCCATTTCCATACCGGATGCGGGTACCTCACTAATCAATTATCCATCTTTAATGAAATTTTAGGCGGGACGCACTGGTTCATCGACAAAGTCAAAGACTTGGCTTCCGTTAACCTGGGCGGCGGATTGGGCGTTCCCCATGACATGGATGATGAATCGCTGGATCTGGATGCCTGGGCGTCAATTATCGACTCTCATTATGGTGGCAAAGGGCTTACCATCTGTATTGAACCCGGAGATTATATTGTAAAAGACAGCGGAATTCTGGTTTTAGAGGTCAATACCGTGGAGAGAAAACAGCGTACGGATTTTATCGGGGTCAATGGCGGGTTTAACCTGGCCATAGAGCCGACATTCTACGGGTTGCCCTGTGAACCTGTTGTTCATCAGCAGAAAACAAGCACGACTAAACCCGTTACCATTGTGGGCAATATCAACGAATCTCTGGATATCTGGAAAGATAATTTCCAGATGCCGGATCAAATAAAAGAAGGAGATCCTCTTGTTTTCATAAATGCAGGCGGATATGCATCTTCAATGATGTCCAATCACTGTATGCGCGGACAGGTCTCGGAAAATTTAATATTTTAAAGGCGTATTATGAATTATGCAAAAAAAGACAAAAAGCACATTATCCATCCGTGGTCGGATTTAGGAAGTGATGCTGAGTCTATGATAATTGAATCCGGTAAAGGGGTTCATGTTTTTGATAATGAGGGTAATAAATATCTTGATGGAATCTCAGGTATGTGGTGTGTGAACCTGGGGTATGGAAACAAAGAAATGGCAAAAGCAATTTCAGACCAGTGCGTTCAACTGGCCTATTATACGCCGTTTGGTGCCATGTCAAGCCCCCCATCCATCCAACTGGCTTCTGAACTGAGCGAATTAACGCCTGGTGATCTGAACTTTTTTCAATTTACAAACAGTGGCTCAACCGCGGTTGAATCCGCCATCAGGTTTGTTCATTACTTTTTTAATTGCCATGGCCAGCCGGAAAAAAAACATATTATTTATCGTGAAAATGCCTATCATGGCAGCACCTATTTAGCGGCGTCCCTGAATGGCAAACAATGTGACCGAAGCTATTTTGACTATGTAACCGATATTGTTCATGCCACCTCAGACCCCAATCCGTATAAAAGACCCGGCAAAATGAGCATAGAGGAGTTTTGCGATCTCAAGGTCAAAGAACTGGAAGATAAAATCCTGGAAATCGGACCGGATAAGGTTGCTTGTTTTATTGCCGAACCGATCATGGGTTCCGGTGGTGTGATTGTCCCGCCTCCGGGATATCACAAAAAAACTTTGGAGATATGCAGAGAATATAACGTGCTTTATATTTCCGATGAGGTCGTAACCGCTTTTGGACGGCTGGGGCATTATTTTGCATCTGAAGATGTTTTTGGAATCGTTCCGGATATTATAACCGTGGCAAAGGGAATCACATCCGGTTATCAGCCATTGGGGGCGGCCATCATTTCACAGAAGTTGGTGGATCAGATCAGCGGAGACGCTGCCAGTGAAAATTCCTATTATACCAATGGGTTTACCTATTCCGGTCACCCGGTCACCTGTGCGGCTGCCTTGAAATATCTTGAAATAATGAAACGTGAAAAAATAAATGAACATGTCCGTGAAGTCGGTTCCTATTTCATGGAACGGATGAACACCCTAAAAGAATATTCCATAGTCGGTGATGTCCGGGGCCTTTGTTTGATGGGGTGTGTTGAATGCGTGGTTTCAGATGATGAGCAGGAAAATATAGCAGTCGCCCAGAGGGTGGATGAGTTTTGCCAGGAAAAAGGCTTGATTGTCAGACCCTATGAGAATCTGTGCATATTATCCCCTCCTTTAATTAATGACAAAGAAAGCATTGACCAGCTTGTTGATATTTTAAGAGACAGCATCATTTCTACAATGAATGAAATCGGGTAGTTTATATCTCAAAAGGAGAACGTGTAATGGAAAAGATTGATACCAATCTTTTAATAAATGGGAAAATAGTTCCAGGCGAAGCTGAAAAGATGATTCTCTTAAGTCCTGAAACCAATGAGGTAATTGCAGAGGTCCCCTGCGCTTCAATTAATCAGGTTGATGAAGCGGTAAATTCGGCAAACAGAGCATTCCCGGACTGGAAGAAAAGATCCTTTGCAGACAGGGCAGATATTTTATTCAAGTTTGCGGATCGAATAGAGCAAAAAGGCGAACGTTTAGCCAAACTGGAATCGCTGAACTGCGGCAAACCCTATCAGTTGATGCTGGAAGATGAGATACCGGCAATTGTTGATCATTTCCGGTTCTTTGCCGGGGCCAGCAGGTGTATGTCCGGCAGTGCCTCGGGTGAATACCTTGAAGGGTATACCAGTATGATCAGAAGAGATCCTGTTGGAGTGGTCGGACAAATTGCCCCCTGGAATTATCCATTGATGATGGGGGCCTGGAAAATTGCCCCGGCGCTGGCAGCCGGCAATACGGTTGTGTTTAAACCCTCCGAGCTGACCCCTTTATCCATTCTTGCCCTGGCCGAGGATATTATTGAGATTTTCCCACCTGGTGTACTGAATGTTGTCACAGGCAGGGGAAGTGATGTTGGCAAACACATTGCAGAGCATAAAAAAGTCCGGATGGTATCGGTCACAGGTTCTGTAAACACAGGAAAACAAGTGTTAAACTCTGCAGCATCAAATGTAAAGCGGACCCATCTGGAACTTGGGGGTAAAGCACCGATCATTGCCTTTGATGATTGTGATATTGATGATCTGGTTGAGAACATCAAGCTATACGGATACTACAACGCAGGTCAGGATTGCACGGCAGCGTGTCGGTTGTATGTTCATGAAAATATCTACAATGAGGTGGTTGAAAAATTAACCAATGCCGTTAAAAGTATCGATGTAAAGGACATCGGGCCTTTAATTTCCAAAGCCCAGCGGGATACTGTCAGTGGTTTTGTCGAACGGGCCAAAAAAGTTTCTCATTTAAAAATTGCAGCGGGTGGTAATAAAATTGATCGTGGCTGCTACTATGAACCGACCCTGATTATTGATGCATTTCAGGATGATGAAGTGGTCCAGGAAGAAATCTTTGGACCCGTAGTTTCAGTCACCCGCTTTACAGACACAGACCAGGTCATAGACTGGGCCAACGATACCAGATACGGCCTGGCTTCATCCATCTGGACAAAGGATATTCAAAAAGCGCATATGGTTTCATCCATGCTGCAGTATGGCGTCACCTGGATTAATACCTATTTCATGTATGCGTCTGAGATGCCGCATGGCGGGTTTAAAATGTCCGGATATGGAAAAGACCTTTCAATGTATGGCCTGGAAGATTATACGGTTGTTCGTCATATCATGGTAAAAATCTAAAAGGAAAAATAATACCTCAGGGTCGGGCCTCTGCTCTCCGACCCTGAACAGGCAATTTGGACCGGAGAGAGCAGGATAATTCCAGATAGTGTGCGATTCACGTCATCTCAGCAAGGAAAGTGCGATCCCCCACATGGTGAGGCAGACGATACTGTCCAGAATTCTCCATGCAATCTGCTTTCTGAACAACGGTGCAAGCATTCGCCCCCCAAGACTCAGACAGACAAACCAGATGGTAGAGGCTACGATTGCCCCTCCCCAGAAAAACATCCTGTTTTCCCCATGAAACTTGCTGCTCACACTGCCAATAAGGATAACGGTATCCAGGTAAAAATGCGGGTTAAGAAGCGTAACGGCAAAGGTTGCAATAACGGCAGCTTTCAAAGACAACCCCGAACCATTTGTTTCAAGACTTCCACCTTTCACTGCAGAGCGAAGAGAGCGCCATCCGTAAAAAAACAAAAAGCCAGCGCCTCCCCAGGCCACCCATTGTGAAATCGCGGGGTTAGATGCAACGGCAGCGCCAACCCCGGCCACTCCCGCAGATATAAAAACTGCATCGCAAATGATACAGATCAATGCAATAATCAGATGGTGATTCCCCCGGACCCCTTGCGAAAGCACAAATGCATTCTGAGCTCCGATTGCTACGATCAAGCCTCCCCCGGTCCCGAATCCTTGTATAAAAGGTACAATCATTCATATCTCCATGTATATTTGTTCATTTCAGGTGAAAGAGTAGGACACACCATGACAAAAGTAAAATTAATTGTTTTAATAATTGATTAGTTTTGCTAATTATTATTCATGCTGGATTACAAACTCATACAAGCTCTGGCCATGGTAGTACGTGAAGGAGGCTTTGAAAAAGCTGCCAGGGCATTATACATCACACAGTCCGCTGTCTCACAGAGGGTGAAACTGCTTGAAGAGCAAATGGGGCAAATCTTATTAACAAGAACCACACCGCCCCAGGCAACAGCAGCAGGTCGAAAAATGCTCAAGCACTATCTCCAGGTTGAGCACCTGGAAAACGACCTGACAGGAGACGTCGGCCTGGATAAAGAAAACAAATTTTCAACTGTTGCCGTCGGCATTAACGCTGACAGCCTTGCCACATGGCTTTGGGAAGCTATCCACCCTTTCCTGAGTAATGAACGCATATTGTTGGACATCCGGGTCGATGATCAGGAACAGACCCACCAGCTTCTCAAGAATGGTGCTGTTATCGGTTGTATCAGCACCCAGGAAAAAGCCATGCAGGGATGCCGGATTGCATACATTGGCAAGATGAACTATCGTATGATGAGCACACCTGCATTTGCCGGGCAATGGTTTCCTGACGGAATTTCAAAAAACGCAATCAGCCATGCACCGGCTGTTATTTTCAATCGAAAAGACGCGTTGCATCTCAAGCTTTTGGCCCGGGTGCTTAATGAAGTACCAGGCCTTATCCCGACACATTACGTGCCTTCGGCTGAAAGATTCGCTGATTTTATAACCTCCGGACTGGGATACGGAATGCTGCCGGACCAGCAGAGTGAACCCCTGATTACTGCCGGGCTGATTTCAGATCTGGCCCCTGGATTTGAGGTGCCGGTTCAATTATACTGGCATTGCTGGAACTTAAAATCAACTTTGCTGGACAGGCTGTCACAACACCTGATACGGCAAGGGAAAAAACTATTACAAAGATAAAACTTATGAAAACACCAAAAAAATATATAGGTGCCCACGTCAGCGTGGCAGGCGGGTTGGAGAATGCGCCTGCAAATGCACACAAGATAAACGCAAATGCCTTTGCCCTGTTCACCAAAAGTCCGCGCCAATGGAAGGCTCCTCCACTCTCTGATAAAGCCATCCATCTATTCAAAGAAAATTGCCGCCGATACAATTTTTCACCAGACCAGATTCTGGCCCATGACGGCTACCTGATAAATCTTGGACATCCTGGGAAGTCTGCTTTAAAAAAATCGAGGGAAGCGTTCATAGATGAACTTGACCGATGTTTCCGTCTGGGATTAAAAACTCTGAACTTTCATCCTGGCAGTCATCTTCAGAAAACAGGGGCTCAATTACAAAGCAGCATTAAAAAATGCCTCAATACCATTTCAGAATCTTTAAACCTGGCTTTTGAAAAAACCAAAGGGGTCATGGCTGTCATTGAAAACACAGCAGGCCAGGGAACCAATGTAGGGGTTACCTTTGAACAGATCGCTCAAATTATTGAAGGAATAGAAGACAAAACACGTGTTGGCGTGTGTATTGATACATGCCACGCTTTCAGCGCAGGATATGATCTGAAATCAAGCGATGGTTTTGAAAATACCTGGAAGCAGTTTGATGAAATTATAGGATTTGACTATTTAAAAGGCCTGCACCTCAATGATTCAAAAAAAGCCTATGACTCAAAGGTGGACCGGCATGAAAGCTTAGGAAAAGGAACCCTTGGGATAAAACCCTTTCAACGGATTATGACTTTATCCAGGCTGGATAACATCCCCTTAATCCTTGAAACTCCCAACCCGGAAATATGGGCAGAAGAAATTGCACTTTTAAAAGAATTCAGCATCTAAGTTTTACAAGTTGAAAAATTTAGACTTTTTCTCAAATATTCTAAAAAATTCTGGTATTTTTTAGATATCATATTCCCCGGCCGGATGTCTTTCGGCATCCAACCCTCTGTAATAACATCACTATCCGAATATCCGCTCCAATGGCATGATTCATGCTCTTAAGGTTTACAGGATAAAACTTCATTTGGTGCATAAAAGATGGGACAGGAAAAAATAGAAGCCAGACAGATCATGATCATCGACAGTGACAAATATGTCAGAGAGTCTTTGAGCACTTTTTTCGGAAATGAACGTCTGAAATTTCTGATTTTCAAATCCGGTAGTGAGGGCTTGAATGCCTTGAAGTACCAGGATATTGATGTAGTCATTGCCGATTATTTCCTGCCGGACATGGATGGTGTGGCACTGTTAAAACTTGTGGCACTGGAAAAGCCGGGAACGGCAAGAATCCTGATGGCAACCATTACAAATGATGAACTGAGAGATGATATATTGAGAAACAAAATAGATGCGTTCATAGAAAAACCCCTGAGTATCGCATCTATTGACAATATTCTTGGGGATATATTCAAAACCGGAGAGACCTCATGACAGACAAAACCACATGGGATTGGCAGACAGAAAAAAAACAGATCCCAATAAAGGAATGGCAGGACAACTTCAACTGGGTTCAAGAGCCCTGTGTAAGTCCTGACGGCGAAACCATTGCCGCCATTGTAAACACAGATGAAATGGAGTTTTCAGTTTGCGTAAATGGCGAAAACTGGCCGGACACATTTGAAAAAGTATGGTCGCTGCAATACGGGCCGGATGGAAAGCTTGTAGCTCTGATATCCAATGATGAGGAATGGACCGCCTGTATTGATGGTGAATCCTGGGAGACATGGTTTGATTTCATCTGGGATTTAAAATTCACACC
This sequence comes from Desulfobacteraceae bacterium, assembly GCA_033851995.1. Classification (GTDB taxonomy): domain Bacteria; phylum Desulfobacterota; class Desulfobacteria; order Desulfobacterales; family Desulfobacteraceae; genus Desulfobacula. The sequence goes on from JAWSVI010000003.1 coordinate 53,924, forward strand.
AGATGGTTCCCACATCGGTGCCTCCATACAAAAAGACATGGAATACGGCATGGTGGTCAATGATGTAATGTGGGAAAATCTTTACCAAAGCATAAATGGCACCGTACTAAGCCCACAGGGGGCATCCGCAGCTGTTGTCCAGGTAATCCCCATGGGCCAGGCAGATACTGTAACTTATGACGCAGGTATTTTCAGTGCCGCCGTTAACGGAGAAGTCCCTCCGGAAAAATTTATGAACCTCAAAGACATCTGCTTTGACAGCCAGGGGAAAAAAATTGCCTATGCCATCCGCAAAGACCGCCTGAATTATTCCATGGCTGACAATCACCAGCCATGGGGTTCTGATTTTCAGTTTTCCTGGGGACCCAAATTTGTAGATAACGGAAACAGCTTGATTGCCCCGGTTCGCGCAAACGGAAAATGGTTTTTATATAAAGATGATGCAGACTTCTGGAAAAGACCTTTTGAACAGATCTGGCATCTGGCTGTTCATGAAGCCACCGGAAAAATTGCAGCCATAGTCTCTGAAAGTTATGGCGTGTGGAAAATCTGCGAAAATAACACCACCCTGAACTTCCAGTGCGATACCATGATATCCGAACTCTTTTACTCCAAGGACGGTGCGCTGCTTATTGCGCTTTACAAGGACCAGGAAGCCTGGGACATTGCTGTAAACGGCAAAACCTGGAACCTGGGGGCGGACAAATTGTGGGCACCGGTGATCAGTCCCAACAGCGAGATACTGGCATCAAGAATGGAAAAAGGCGGTCGTTGGTACCTGGTTGTCAATGGAAAAGTTTACCAGGAAAATTTTGACATGGTCTTTGAGCCGGTAATCAGCCCGGACAACAATAAGATCCTGTTAAAAACCTTGAAAAACGGTATTTACTCAAGACAAATACTGCCTTTAGACAGCATTTTATAAGGGAGAAAAAATATGCACGCCTTTATTGAATTTATTATGGGCCCAATGGTCTGGATTTCATTTGGAATCTTTTCTTTGGGAATTCTTTTCAGACTTTTCCGGATCTATTCCCAGACCCGGGAAAAAGAAAATTTTATGTTCACTTACCTGTCATTCAAATACGGGTTCAGATCCATTTTAGCCTGGCTGGTTCCGTTCCTGCCGGTCAGCACCAGAAAAAGCCCGGTCTTCTGGGGTGTTTCCTATCTTTTTCATGTCCTCCTTTTTCTGGCTCCCATTTTCTTACTTGCCCATGTGGCCCTGCTGGAAGAATCTCTGGGCTTGTCCTGGATAACGCTGAATGACACAGTTGCTGACATCTTTACTGTGGTTGTTATCCTGGCTCTGATCTTTTTTGTTGTCCGGCGCTTCACAGTCCCGGAAGTCAAATTTTTAACAACAGCATCTGATTTTCTTTTCATCGGACTGGTAGCACTTCCTTTTATCAGCGGCTTTCTGGCTTATCACCAGTTTTTTGCCTACCAGTGGATGGTCATCATCCACGTGATATCCGGAGAACTGATGCTTATTTTAGTCCCGTTTACAAGATTCTTTCACATGGTCATGGCACCACTGACCCGGGCCTATACCGGCTCTGAATTCGGCTATATCCGAAAAGCCAAAGACTGGTAAATAATTCCGATTAATCAAGGAGAGATTCATGCAGGATACAGAAATAAAAGATAATAACTTAACATCAGACCAGATGGAAGTGGTTGACGATGGTGTGGAAGCCGGCCTGGCCAAACTGACTCCGGAAAAAATTGCCCAGGTCATCAACCAGGTATTGGACAAAGAAACCGGTCCCCGGTTTAAAGCCTATATTGATACATGCATGCGGTGCGGCCTCTGCGCCGACGCCTGCAGCATTTTTCTTTCCAATGACAGGCACCCCAGGTTTTCTCCCGCGGCAAAAGTCAAACTGACTCTTTTGGAAATGATTAACAAAAAAGGACAGGTCTCCAAAGATTTCTTAAGGGATACCGTAAGGATCTGTCACACGGAATGCAATGTTTGCAAACGCTGTTCCATGTACTGCCCGTTTGGCATTGATATCGCTTATATGATGCTCACGGTCCGCAGGATCTGCCATAAGCTGGAAATCACCCCACTCTACATCCAGGATACAGTTAATTCCCATGCTGCCACTGCAAACCAGATGTGGGTTAAAGAAGACGAATGGATTGACACCCTTCAATGGCAGGAAGAAGATGCCAGGGAAGAGTTTGAGGACCTTCAGATTCCATTGGACAAAGACGGAGCAGATATCATGTATTCAGTCATAGCGCCGGAACCCAAATTCCAGGCGGGTTTGATCTATCAGACCGCCGCAATGATGCATGCTGCCGGGATGAACTGGACCATGCCCTCTTTTCCGGGCTGGGACAACAGCAACATGGCCATGTACACCGGTGATTTTGAAACCTCCGGCCAGATTGCCCAGATGCACTATGAAGCAGCAGCAAAACTGCATGTCAAAAGAATTGTCATGGGCGAATGCGGCCACGCCTTCCGCTCAGTCTATGATGTCGGAAACCGATGGGTGGGATGGACAAAACCGCCGTTTGAGCTGGTGCATGCCATTGATTTCTTTCACGAACTGCTGACAAGCGGCAGGATTATAGTCAAAGAAAAATATAAAAAGACCGTGACCCTCCATGATCCATGCAACGTTATGCGAGGCCGGGGGCTTTGTGAAAAAGCACGGGTCCTGACCAACATGCTGTGTGAATCTTTTGTGGAAATGACGCCCAACCGGGAACACAACTACTGCTGTGGAGCCGGGGGCGGAGTCATCAACTGCGGACCACCATGGAAAGGCACCCGGATGGTGAACAACAAAGAAAAAGCAAAGCAGCTTAAAGCCACTGGCGCAGAAGTGCTCATTGCACCCTGTCACAACTGCCATTCAGGCCTTGAAGATATCAATGAACATTATGAATTAGGCATGGAAATAAAATTCTTTGGAGATATCATTTTTGAAATCATGGAAAAAACCATTTACCAGGGAGGCAAATAAAATGAAGTTTCAACGTTTGCTGACAATTGCGGTTTTCATCCTCCTTGCTGCCCTTTTGTGCACCACTGTTTACTCCCAGGACGATGAAGAAATTATCAGAATGGATAACAGTGCTTTTGAAACTCCCCAGCGGCCGGGAGCTGTTTTTGATCATGACACCCACAATGAAATTGCTGAACTGGAAGATGACTGTTCAGTCTGCCATCATGTATACGAAGATGGAAAAATTGTTGAAGATGAAAGCTCGGAAGACACCCCATGCGGAGACTGCCATGGATTAAAAAAGAGCCCTGACAACAGCACCCCTCTGCGAAAAGCATTCCATAAGCGTTGCAGAGATTGTCATTTTGAGTCAAAAAAGGGTCCGGTTTTATGCGGAGAATGCCATATTAAAGAAGGGAGGTAGCTATGACAAAAAAAATAATGATCGTGGATGACGACCCGGCCATTACCAAATACCTGGATGCTTTATTCACAGATAACGGATACGAGACCTGTGTTGCAACGGATGGAAAAGTTGCCTTTGATATATACAAAGATGAAAATCCTGACCTGATCACCCTTGATCTGGAAATGCCGGAAGAATGGGGACCGCGTTTTTATCGTAAAATAAGCAAAGCCAAAGATTTCAAAACCCCGGTGATTGTCATCAGCGGGCTGTCAGGGATTAAATACTCCATCCCTAAATCAGCCGCAACGTTCAGCAAGCCGTTTGAAGCTGATAAAGTGCTTGCCAAGGTAAAAGAAATTCTTGGCGGATAAACAAAAAGGCAGCATATATGAATAGGCCTTTAATCAAAATAAAGAAACTGGCTATCAAGCTGATGCTTATTTTAGGCGTCACGCTTTTTGCCAGTCTCTTTATTTGGTCCTTTTTCACCATTAAAGTCCAGAAAAAGGCTTTATTTGAAAAAAAGGTTTCAGATGTGGATAAATTCTGCAACACCGTTCTGAATTTCACCATGTTTGCGATGTTCCACAGTCCCAATGAAGATATGCTGGACGTTCTCAAGAACCTGTCTGAATATAACAAAATTGAACGACTCAGAATGTTTAACACCCAGGGGCAGGTCAAATTTTCAAACAATCTGGAGGAGATAAACACATACACACACATTTCAGATGTGGCTTGTAAAACCTGCCATTTAGGACCAACACCGGTAATGAAAAAAAATATCCGTGACCGGATCAGGATATTCAAATCTGAGCAGGATGAACTCCAACTTGGTATTATCAGCCCAATATTGAATGAAGAAGGATGCTCTTCTGCAGCCTGTCATTACCACCCTGCAGATGTTAAAGTCCTGGGCACTCTGGATGTGGTTGTTTCGCTGGAAGGAATTAATGCCGAAATCGGACTGCTGAAGAAGCTGTCAGTCGGGACCTCTGTCTACCTGTTTGTTATTCTCGGCCTCACAGTCTTTCTTTCCATTTTCAAACTGGTTTCAAGCCCTATCCGCCAGCTGATCAGTCATACCAACCAGATTGGAAAAGGCAAATATAAATATCACTTCAACCGGCTTCCCCAGAACGACGAAATAGGCAGATTATCACACGCCATCCATGACATGGGGAAAAAAATCCAAGCCAAACAGGATGAACTCAACCGGCAGAAAGATATGTACCAGAATCTTTTTGACCAGGTCCCCTGCAGTATTACGGTCCAGGACAGGGATTATAAACTTCTTGAATTCAACAAAGAATTTTCAAGAAAATTTAATCCTGAATACGGCCAGCACTGTTTTACTGCTTATAAAAAATTAGATAAAAAATGTGTGGACTGCCCAGTGGAAAGAACCTTTGTCGACGGCAGTTACCATTTCAGTGAAGAATCCGGCATCAATAAAGACGGCAGTGTTGGCCACTGGTTTGTAAAAACCGCACCGTTAAAAGATGAAAACGGTAATATTGTGGCGGCCATGGAAATGAGCATTGATATATCCAGACGGAAAAAACTTGAAAAAACGGCTAAAGAATCAGAAGAAAGATACCAGGCCATTTTCAAGAGCATACCCAATCCGGTTTTTATCCTCAATATCAACACCCTCGAGATTATCGACTGTAACAACAGTGCTTCAAATGTATATGGTTACAAAAAATTTGAACTCATCGGCCGTTTGTTTGAAGATCTGTTCACTTCGACGGAAAAATTCGATGATTTTAGAAATAAAATTTCAACCTCGTTTCATGAAAAACTGATTCACTGCAAAAAGGATCAAACCCGGCTCTATGTGAATGCATGGGTTACCCCTGCTGACTTTACGAACCAAAAAATTCTCCTGGTCACGGTAATGGATATTACCATATCAGTGGAAACCCAGCAGCAGTTGATTCAGGCAGGGAAAATGGCCACCCTGGGAGAAATGGCAACCGGCGTTGCCCATGAACTGAACCAGCCCTTATCTGTAATAAAAACGGCTTCCAGTTTTATCTCCCGGAAAATTGACAGGGAAGAAAACATTGAGACGGATATTCTTGCCACCCTTTCCAATGAGATTGAAACCCATGTGGACAGGGCATCTAAAATCACCAGCCACATGCGCCTGTTCGGCAGAAAATCTGTTTTGTCCAAAGAAGCCCTGAATATAAATAACATCATTAAAAGTGCATTTGATATTTTCAGCCAACAGCTCAAACTCAGGGAAATTGAGGTCCTGTGGAACCTTGATGAAAATCTGCCCAGGATCATGGCAGACCCTGTCCGCCTGGAGCAGGTTTTCATAAATCTGCTGATCAATGCCAGGGATTCCATTGTGACCCGATGCAAGGATGAAGAAAGCCGGAATTCTATAGAGCCGGACGAAAAAAACAGACGAATCACCATCTCAACCCTATACAAAATGGAACAGGTAACTGCGACCATATCGGATACAGGTACTGGAATATCAAAAGAACATATTGATAAAATTTTCGAACCTTTCTTTACAACCAAAAAAGTGGGTATGGGAACCGGATTAGGACTCTCCATCAGTTATGGAATTATAAAAGAGTCTGGCGGGGATATCAGCGTAAAGAACAATGAAGGCCGTGGTGTGACCTTTGTCATCGCGTTCAGGACAGCAAAGGATACTCCCAAATGAAAAAAAAGAGCATACATAAGCCGAAAATACTGATCATTGATGATGAAAAAGGCATCAGGACAGTTTTAAAAATCACCCTTGAATCATCCGGCTATGATGTTGACCTTGCAGCAGATGGAGATTCCGGGCTGAAAAGTTTCAAAAACGAAAATCCGGATATCGTTATCACCGATATAAAAATGCCCGGTATTGACGGGATTGAACTGCTGAAAAGAATTAAGAACATTCGCCCGGAAACCGAGGTCATTGTGATTACCGGCCATGGGGATATGGATCTGGCAGTCCAGAGCCTCCAGTATGAGGCAGCTGACTTTATCACCAAACCCATTGATATAGACGTACTTGAATCTGCTATAAAAAAAGTTGAAGACCGGATTTCCATTTCCAGGAACATCAAGCAGTACATGGACGATCTTGAACTCCTTGTGGAGGAAAAAGATAAAAAAATCAATGAATCAGAAAAACTGATCACCATCGGCCAGAGCATTGCAGGCATGTCCCATGCCATCAAGAACATTGCCGGCGGCCTTAAAGGAGGGGCTTTTGTCCTGGAACAGGGCATTGACCAGGAAAACAGGGAATACCTGAAAAAGGGATGGGAGATGATGAAAGGCAACATCGATAAAATCACCAAGCTCTCCCTGGACCTGCTCAATTATGCAAAAACCACCACTCTTGATTTTAAAGACGAAAACCCCAACACCCCGGCCCGGGAAATCATGCAGCTGATGACGCACCAGGCTAAAGCGCTGGGCATTGAATTCAAACTAAGCCCGTGCAAGGAAAAGCAGCTTGTTTTAATGGATGCCGAAGCAATTCATAACTGCCTTTTAACTCTTGTAACCAATGCATTTGATGCCGTTGACTCCCTTGAAAATGTTGCCCCCGAAAATAAAGACAGACAAAAAAAAGTCCGCCTCCAGGTCAACAACACCGGCAGCATGATAGAATACACGGTTCAGGACACCGGCTGCGGCATCAAACAGGCAATAAAAGATATTGTTTTCAATGACTTTATCACCACTAAAGGTATGAATGGAACCGGTTTTGGCCTGATGACCACCAAAAAAATAATTGAAGAACATAAAGGCCGGGTCAGCTTTAACACTCAAGAAAATGGCGGAACTGAATTCATTATTCAGATTCCATTAAGACGCAGCATATAAAAAGAGGCAAAATCAAACCATGGAAAAAGTCTGCATACATAACGACGGGATGATAACCAAAAAGGGGAAACCTGTCCGTGGAACTGCCTTGAAGCTGCTGGGGGACACCATTAAATTTGGTCCTGGTTTTACCCTGGGATCTTTTTTCCTGGCCATGGAAAACTATCCGGAAATCAAGGAGACATCCGATCTTCTGGAACCGATTCTGGAAATCGTGCGGAATGCGCCTTCACCTGAATATAAAACAGATGAAATCGACAAGCTTATATTTTACAAAATCATTGAAATAAAAGGCTTTCCCGGGCCACCGGCCCTGAATATCTATAACACCTTAAAAGGCCAGGTTAAAGGCCAGGTTAAAGATTTGAAGTTTTTCCATATAGAAACCCTGCTGGGTCATCAACTCAGCCTGGGGCAATTAAAGCATATCGTTTTTGGAGATAGGGAGGACATGCTTCAATATGATACCCATTACACCCTTTTTGAACTGGTGGATAGTATTGTTTGGGAGTTGTCCTTTAATTTTAACCCTTTGGAATGTTCCATTAGGAGGTAACCATGTTTAAAAAAATACTTTTTGCCACAACGGCATCCCCAGCCTGTGATGCTGCCGCGAAAATCGCATTTGAACTTGCAGAAAAATATGAATCTGAATTAGTTTTGTTCCATACCTATGGTGTACCCAGCCACGGGAGCAGTTTTTCTGTTACAGACTACGTAACAGGTGAAGAAGCAAGCGCAGGCGCTGACTATATTGACTGGGTCAAAGAAGAAATGAAAAACACCTATGACACCCTCATTCAAAAACACGGGGAACCGACATTTGAAGTTCTCGCAGGAATTCCCTCCACCGAAATCCTGCGCTATGCAAGAAATGAAGGTGTTGACTGTATTATAATGGGTGCCCACACCAGGGAAGATGAAACAGAATCAGCACGGTTCCGTGGAATTGTAGGTACCACCATGCAGAAAGTAGCCCAGAGAGCCAGATGCCCAGTCCTGATTATCAGCAGACCCTGTGAAACCTGTTTCTGGTATTTTAACAAAATTATATTTGGAACGGATTTCTCAAAAGCATCCCTGTCAGCCTTCCAGTTTGCTTTTAAAATGGCTGAAAATATTGGCTGCAAGCTTTATCTTTTTCATGCCGTGGATATTGATGCCACACAGGCAGGTATTTCTCCAGGCCAGAAATCCATTGAAGCTAAAATAAAAATTGCCAGAGAGAAAATCGAAAAAGAATATGTCTCCAAAATGGGAGATTTTGACAATTATGAAATTGCCATATGGGAGGGAATTCCCTATGTAGAACTGCTCAAGTTCACCCGCGAGACCAGTGGGGATCTGGTGGTTATGGCCCATCATACCAGGGAAGTTGATCCGGATGAGGCCCTTTTGGGTACCACTGTAGAGCAGGTAGTATTGCGATCGGCATGTCCTGTGGCCAGTGTAAACCGGCCGGACAAATTGTAAACATGCAAAAAAAATGAACCAGGAGGAAAGTAAAACCAGGGTTCTGATTGTTGATGATGAAGCGCAGATGCGATTTTACCTGATGACACTTGTCAAATCTCTGGGTTTTGAACCAATCCTTACAAAGGACGGTGTCCAAGGCCTTGCAGAACTGAAAAGGGTAAAACCTTCTGCCATTATTCTGGATATCATGATGCCCAACAAAGGCGGTGCCCGGTTCTACCAGGAATTTTTACAAGAACCGGACTGGCAGGATGTCCCTGTTGTTTTCTTCTCAGGGGTTGATCGCAACGCATTTTTTCATTATATAAAGATGCTTAATATCAAAGAAAAACATAACATTCCTGAGCCGGAATATTATGTTGCAAAAGATGCTGACCCGGAATATCTGAAAACGGTTGTAAAAGAATGCATTAAGAAATAAAACATCCTGAATCGGGATAACCAGCAGGAGAGACATCATCATGGCGGCCAATGTTTTAGTTGTAGATGACGAAAAAGGAATTTTAAATGTCCTTAAAATCTACCTGGAAGATGCGGGATACCGTGTATCCACTGCCCAGGATGGAAAAATCGCAGCCCGGCTGATTGATAAAAACAACTTTGAGATTATCCTTACAGATATACGGATGCCGGGGATGGATGGGATCTCCCTTCTTAAGCATGTTAAAAAAAAATCACCAGACACACAGGTCATCATGATCACCGGACACGGGGATTATAAACTGGCCATTGAAAGCTTAAAACTTGACGCTGTTGATTTCATTGCCAAACCCATTGACAACGATGTGCTGGATATTGCCCTGAAAAGGGCAAATGACAGGATAGCGGCAAGAAAAGAAATCCTGAAATATACCCGGAATCTTGAGGAAATGGTGGCTGAAAAAACCAGGGAACTGGACCAGTCCCGAATAAAGTACAGCCGCCTGTTTAATGAATCCCCGAGTTATATTACCATCCAGGACAAAGACCTGAAGATTGTTGAAACAAATAAAATTTTTGCCCGGCATTTCAATTTCGAGGAAGGCCAAACCTGCCATGAGGTATACAAAAACAGGACATCTCCATGCCAGGATTGCCCAGTTATAAAAACATTTAAGGATGGCCAATCCCATACAGCAGAAATGGAAGTCGTGATTAAAGATGGCAGCAAGCGGCATATTTTTATTCAGACCTCTGCTATCCATGATGAAAATGGGAAAATCAACCATGTAATGGAAATGTCCACAGATGTTACCATTATCCGTGAACTCCAGGATCATCTTGCAGCCTTAGGCCTTCATATCGGATCTGTTTCCCATGGCCTCAAGCAGCTTTTAACAGGACTGGACGGTGGATCTTATCTTATTGAAGCCGGCCTTAAAAAACAGGATACCCCCCAGATTACAGAAGGCTGGGAGATGGTTAAGGAAAAAATCTCCGCCACCCGGGAAATGGTTCTCAATATCCTGTACCATGCAAAAAACAGGACACCTGACAAATCTGTAGTTCCTTTAAAAACCCTTATGGAAGAAATCGTATCAACCATTTCTCCAAAAGCCCACCAGGAAAAAGTTGATTTCAAGGTCGAATATCCTAAAGAGGACATTAACTTGCACATTGATAAAAAAGCCATTTTCTTTGCCTTTATCAGTGTTATAGAAAATGCCGTGGATGCCTGCCTGCATAAAAAGGGAAAGGGAAAGGTTCAGCTCAACGTCCAGACCGCTCTTTCAAAAATAATTTTCTCGATCAAAGACAACGGGAAAGGCATGGATGAAAAACATAAAGATAAGATTTTCAGTCTTTTCTATTCTGATAAAGGAAACGAAGGGACCGGCCTTGGGCTTTTCATTGCCCAGAGGACCATCAAACAGCACAATGGCCACATTGATGTAAATTCAAAAAAAGGTGAATATACGGAATTCATCATTACCATTCCGTTATAATTACTCCTCTTCCCTTGAAAACCACTAAACAAATGAATAGGTTAAAGCAGTAAATTCAACAACAATATGACTATGATAAGGATAGAATCGTGTTTACTGAAAATATAACCTATTCCGCAGCCCTGCTTGCAGGCCTGCTTTCTTTTTTCTCGCCCTGTATCCTTCCACTTCTTCCGGCATATTTTTCATTTATCACCGGCCTGTCGCTTGATGAACTGACCGAGAACAAAAAAGAGACCCGCCGAAAAGTATTTTTATCCACTATTTTTTATGTGGCAGGTTTTTCCTTTATCTTCATTCTTTTTGGAGCCTCAGCATCCTTTTTAGGCGGACTTGCTGCCCAATATTCCTGGGTGGTGAGATATATTGGAGGGGCTATTGTTCTTACCTTCGGCCTTCACCTTCTCGGTGTCATCAATATCAAGGGATTAAATTTTGAGAAAAGATTTCATGTCAATGAAAAGCCTCTTCACCTGATGGGGACCTTTGTCATTGGCATGGCATTTGGTGCAGGATGGAGCCCGTGTATCGGTCCCATGCTGGGCACCATTCTTATTGTTGCCGGCAACCAGGACACTGTCCTGAAAGGCGTGGCGCTCCTGGGTGTTTATTCAGCAGGCCTTGCAGTGCCATTTCTTGTGATCTCAATTTTTATCAACTCTATTCTTGAGATCATGAAAAAAGCAAAAAAGCTGATGATGGTAATCAATAAAGTTTCCGGTGTCCTGCTCATCGCCATTGGCCTGCTGCTGATCTTTGATAAATTCAGACTGCTTGCCAATTTGTAATCATTTCAACAGCCAAAGGTGTTGGCGGCTATTTTTTAGATATCGGAAATCCCATTCTTTTGTAAAATTCAGGCAGTTGATCAGTATTATACGAAGGGCATTCGTCCAGGATTTCAAGTGTTAACTCCTTTTTCATAGGCCACTGGGCCTGCTGTTTTGAAAAAACAACATCATTGCTGAGATTGGCATAGCATGAGGGTCCCGGGGTATTGAAATGACGGCTGGTTTCCTCCCAGATGCTTTGGATGGATCGTTCAAGGATATTGCCAAATGACATCATGGTAAAATCACAAGGGCAGACATTTCCCTGGGAATCGATAAACATATAGTTAAAGCCTGCCCCACACCCATAGTATTTTTCACTTTCAAAAAAATCATAGGCAAACACGCCCGGATACCCTTTGGTGCGGGTACATTTTTTCTGTATTTCAAAGATGGTTTTCACATTTTCAGGTGACAGTTTTTCTTCAGGTTTGCTGGTGAGTTTCCCGCTCAGGATTGGAGACGTGAGCCGCATATCATTAATCCCGATATCCTTGAAAAAGTCTATTACCTTGAAAAGTTCAGGCCTGTTACTGACAAGCGGCTTATCCGGGACAAACGAAACCGCCACATAAAATCCTTCATCCTGGAATAGCTTTATGGCATTCAGTGCATAATTGAAAATACCTTTCTTTCTTCTGCCCTGGTCATGAATTTCCTCTTTATAATGATCAAGACTGATCACCGGGATTTCCAGCCCTGCTTTTTTGAGTTTTTTCACCCGCTTTTGAGTCAGCTTGTACCCGGTTGTAAATATAACCGGCATTGAGCGATGATCAATTGTGGCGATAATATCTTCAAGATCATCTCTCAGCAGAGGCTCTCCCCCGGTCAGGCCGATCACGCTCGATCCCATATCCTGAACATCGGAAATCGCCTTTTTCAGTTGTTCAAACGAAAGCAGATCCTTTTTGGATCGGTCAGAAAATGAACAATGCCAGCAGTTGCAAGGGCATTGAGGGGTGATAGCAAAATTAGTAACCACCGGCATAGGTTTCCCGGCTGATACGGACACCACACCTTTTAAAAAACGGTCATATGCCTGTGATGGGAAATAAGGGGTAAATGTATTGGTGTATACTTTATTGCCGATCCTGGTAAGCTTACTTTCCTTTGACACATAATTCATGGCCAGCTTCTGACGAATAGACAGCGGTTTAAGTTCTTTGTTCAAACCCATTTTCAGGGTAGTCAAAATTTTTTGAAGGCCGTATAGCTGTTTCCCGTTATGTTTTCGCATTCTCACCCCAGTTTTTTACTTTAATTGATTTTATGCTGCTGTATAAAAACAAAAAAATCTTAACCTGAAGCTCGACAAAGATCTATTAAAAAATTATATAGTTGATATCTTTTTTTTCATTCAACCGGAGGCCGACAGTATGGGCAAGCAACATATTCAAATCACAGAATCATTCAATGCACCTGTTGAAACAATTTTTAAAATTTTAACAAACCATGAGGAGTTCGGCCGGGTTATAAACGCCAAAATCAAACGAGTTGTTGACAGCCAGAGAGAAAATAAAAACGGCACAGGTTCTGTCAGGAGGATTAATGCATTCCCTGGCATCTCATTTGAGGAATCTGTAACCGCATTCGAACAAAATAGATTTATGGAATATACAGTCAGTAAGGGGAGCCCTATTAAAAACCATAAAGGACGAATGGAATTCTCCGAACATGAAGGTATAACAAGACTTAACTACACCATTGACTTTGAACCAAAACTGAGCGTTCCCTTCTGGGGATCTATCCTGAAAGCTGTTATAGGAAAACCAATACAAAAAAGTTTAAAACAATTTGCCGAGCGTTTTAAATAGAGCACTCCCCATTAAGCAGACATTACTCCCCAAAAGTATAAATACAACATAATTTCATATTACTAAAATTTTCCTTGACATATGGTTTAATATTCTGGAATAAGGAGTGAGTAATTTTCAGGTGCCGCACATAACGGCTGAATAGGGAACCCTGTGAGAGTCAGGGACGGACCCGCCGCTGTAATCGGAGACAATTGCTGAATTCATGCCACTGGATAAAACCGGGAAGGCGCAGCCAATTGGATGACCCGAAAGTCAGAAGACCTGCCTGGATCTATAACAGTTATCTCCCGGAAAGAGGTAACTGCTCATGTGGATTAAAAACGAAATCCCTGATCAATTAAAACGGCATTTGATCAGGGATTTTTTTATTGCAAAAGGAAAAATGATGAAAAAATATCAATGGATTACACTAACGTTCTGCATTATTTTCTGCCTGGGCATATCAACTGCCTATGCATCCGGACATGGCCATAGTGCTGAGAAAAAAACAGGCATTTTACTAGTTGCTTTTGGTTCCAGTGAAGCATCCGCACAAATTTCTTTTGAAAAGATCGACAAAAAAGTCAAAGCAACCTACCCTGGCATACCTGTACGCTGGGCGTACACCTCGCATATTATCCGGAACAAACTGGCCAAACAGGGAAAACATCTGGACTCTCCTGAAGTGGCACTTGCTAAAATGATGGATGAAAAATTTACCCATGTGGCTGTCCAGTCGCTTCACACCATTATTGGCGCTGAGTATGATGATTTAAAAAGAACAGTTAGTGGGTTCAAATTGACTGGTGGGTTTGAAAAAATTATCCTTGGGTATCCCCTAATGGCCACCCAACATGATATGGAAAAAGTAGTTGATGCCATCATCAGCATAATCCCCAGGGAACGAAAAAAAAACGAGGCTGTTGTCTTAATGGGTCACGGCACCCACCATCCGGCCAATGCCTTTTACGCAGCTTTAATGTTCCAGCTTCAACTCAAAGATCCCAATATTTTTGTGGGTACCGTTGAAGGATACCCGGAAGTGGATGATATCCTCACTCTTTTAAAGAAAAATAATATCAAAAAAGCCTATCTTCTGCCGTTCATGTCAGTTGCCGGTGACCATGCTAAAAATGATATGGCAGGTGATGAAGATGACTCATGGAAAACGATCTTTACAAAAGCCGGGATTCAATGCATCCCGGTATTGAAAGGAACTGCAGAATTTGATGAATTTATCGATATCTGGGTAGAGCACATTAAAGCGCCGCTCGCCCATTTCTAACCAAAAAAAATAGCTTTCAGGTGCTGTAAAAAGCTTAATAGGGAACTCCTGTGTAACTCAGGGACGGGCCCGCCGCTGTAACCGGGGACGAATACTGCAATATACCACTGACCAGATGGTTGGGAAGGTGCAGATATAAGGATAATCCGGAAAGTCAGAAGACCTGCCTGAAATAATCGTACAAGATCAGTGTTACTCTTCGTGGACAAGGGAGTGGCATATCCAGTCTGAGGAAAAATCAGGGAACCCCAGACCATGTAAAATGGTCCGGGGTTTTTTATTTCTAAGCCCCGGCAATTAAAAACTATTGGAGTAAAACATGAATATAAGCTTAAAGTGGCTAAAACTATATGTAGTATTGGCCTGTCTAATTTTTTCATTGGCTGTTGAGGCAAACGAAATCAGTCAGAAGACAAATGGAGCAAAGCTGGATGAAGTCGTTGTAACAGCAACACGGACAGATTCTATTTTAGGAAAAATTGGCGGAACTTCGGCAACGGTGATTACTGCACAGGATATTGAAGCAAAACAACAAACAACGGTTGAGGAAGTTCTTAAAGGGGTGCCGGGCCTCGATATTGTTGCAAATGGAGGACCCGGTACAATGTCGTCCGTCTTTACCAGAGGCGCCGATTCAAAAAACACACTGATTTTGATTGACGGCATCATGTTCAATGATCCTTCAGGGAGCAACAGAGGGGCCGACCTTGCCAATCTGACCGTTGACAATATTGAACGGATTGAAGTTGTCCGGGGACCATTGAGTGTCTTATATGGAAGTAATGCCACAGCGGGTGTCATTAATATCATCACAAAAAAAGGAAAAGGAAAACCAACTGCTTATGCGGGTGCTGAAGGCGGTTCCTACGGCACTTGGAAAACCTACGGAGGTGTCTCGGGTTCAATTGGAAAATCAAACTACTCTTTATCAGCCTCAAAAGCTGAAACCGATGGATTTTCCATTGCAAATGATGACAATGATCGCATTCCTCATTCAGGCAATACATCTGAGGATGATGGATGGGAAAACCTGACCCTGTCTGGTAAAGTCGGATATGAATTCACAAATGATTTTGATATTCAGGCTGTTATCAGATACCTGGATTCAGAAGTGGAAACAGACGATTGGGGCCCAGGATACACTGGAGACCGTTTTGACGGATACCCATATACAGCCAATCCCACCGGGACAAAAGAGCAGCGGACGGAAAGTGAACAGTTCTTTGGAAAGGTAAATCTGCACAACTATTTTTTTGAGCGCTTCTTTGAATCCACCCTGGCCTACCAGATTTCTGATCATGAAAGACAAAGTTATGAAAATGACGGCAGCCAATCCTATGACTATGAAGGTAAGACAAGAGAAGCTTCATGGCAGGGCACTTTGAACTTCAGTGATATGAACTATTTAACCGCCGGTGCTGCCTATTTTGAAGAGGAAATGGAAAGTCAATCCTCCAGCATCATCAATAAAGAAGCCGATACCAAAAGCATCTGGATACAGGACCAGTTCATTTGGGGACAGGGGTTTGATATAATTGTTGGAATTCGACGTGATGATCATTCAAAATTCGGCAGCAAATCAACCTATCGATTTGCTCCGGCATATACCATCGAAAAAACGAACACAACTTTGAAAGCAAGCTACGGAACGGGCTTTCGGGCACCCTCCCTATTTGAACTATACTCTTCCTATGGCAGTGAAACACTTAAACCGGAAGAAAGCAAAGGCTGGGATATTGGTTTTGAACAAAGTTTTGCCAATGAAAGGGTTAGGTTCGGTGTAAACTATTTTGATATGGTGTTTGACAATCGAATTGGGTTCAACATGACCACATGGTTATATGATCAACTGGAAGGTGACACAAAAGTTAAAGGCGTTGAATCCTTTGTAAGCTGGATGCCTACAGATGACTTGAATTTCACATTGAATTATACATATAACGACACGGAAGATCCGAACGGTAATAAGCTGGTACGGCGACCGGAAAATAAGGTTCACCTTAATACCAATTACCGTTTTCTGCAAAAAGCCATGGTCAATCTTGATTTTTTCTGGGTTGGAGACAGGGAGGCGAATTCAAGTTCAGCAGATATGAACGGAAATTCTGTAGAAACACTGGGCGCCTATACTGTCGTCAACCTTTCTGCAAGCTATGATGTAACCAACCATATTAAAATATATGGAAATGTCGATAATGTGTTTGACGAAGAGTATGAGGAAGCCTGGAGTTATGCGACACCTGGCCGTTCTGCATATGTTGGTATGAAATTTACTTACTAACAATTCTGCAAAAAAAATTATAGATTTTTATGGAATTTAAAACACTTATAATCGGCCTTTTTTTGTCCACCGCCGCCTTTGCTGTAAAAGCCGGCGGTGGGCTGGCCTATCTTTTTTTACAGACACCGGACAAACGACAAAAGGCAGTTGCCTCTTTTGGATTCATGGTTGTATATGGACTTGTTTTTCTGCTTGCAGCTCTTATTCTGGCAAAGATCAACCTGACCCGTCATCTTGATCTGCTGCAGGGATTTTTCAAGAGCGGAATGACGCTCCATTTTCTATTAGCCCTTCTTTTGGCAGTATGGGGCATCAGACTCCTTTTGAAAAACAGACAGGACAAGCAGGCCACGCAGGCCTGGATTCCACTGCTAATCCCCTGCCCGGTATGTTTCAGTGTAATTCTTTTATCCTGCTCTTTTGTGTCAGCCCTGTATCCTGGTAGTTTTCTTGTATTTGTGTATCTTTATGCCGGTTTTATCCTGATCAGTCTTACAGTTGCTGCTTTTTTTACCTTTATGATCAGAAAACAAAAAAAAGCCTTGGCTTTTTTAGGCACATTGATGCTCTATATCGCTGGATACTTTATGTTATCCGTTATTCTGATTCCCCAGTTTGCGGATCTCGAAAGAATTTATAGAATTTCTCTTATTGAAAAAGGAATAGCCATGCAGATTTTTGCATTATTAAAAACATTTATTTACCTTATTGCATCGTCCCTTTTCGCACCGGTGCTGCTGATTCTATCCTGCCTGGTTTTATGGATGCTGGCGTATTCCGGCACTTTTTTTATATCCTGGATTCAAAGGCGCAGAATGCAGGTTAAAGCAGGAGAGCTACCGGAACTTATCCTTTCCGGGCATACCGATTCCATATTGCCTGGCCCGGTTGCAGTCTTAACAAAAAAGCTTAAAAAAATACAGGCCCAGAAAAACCCTGCCCTTGTTATTAATCTGCTTCGAGATTCCGAACACAACCTCTGGAAATCATTGGACAGTTTAAAAATGATGATCCGTATTGGGCCGGGACTGGGATTGATCGGCACCCTGATTCCTATGGGAACCGGCCTGGCTTCCCTTGGCCAGGGGGATCTTGGTCAACTCAGCCAGGATCTGGTGGTTGCCTTTACCACAACAGTTGTGGGTATGGCCCTGGGACTTTTGGCCTATTTTTTCTTTACAATTCAACACCGCTGGATAGAACAGGACATAAAAAACATGGAACTGGCTGCAGAACTGCTCTGCGGAGAACAGGCCCAAACCCGGACAATAAGGGCGGCCTGATAATGATGTATTTAAAAACAAAGCAGAACCGTGGGAGCGGATTTTCAGACAACGATCCCATGTCTGGTGTGGCCAACCTCTTTGACCTTGGTCTGGTTTTTATTGTCGGGCTTTTAATTGCGCTTTTCGGCGCCTATCATCTTGAAGACCTCCTGTCCCAGGATTCTGAATTAACCATTGTTAAAAAATCTGCTGACGGACAGATTGAGATCATTGAAAAAAAAGGCAGAAAAATCGAGGCCATGAAAGTCTCAAAAGACAGAGCCAAGGGACGCGGTGAAAGGCTTGGTACAGCCTACAAACTTGAAAACGGTTCCATGATCTATATTCCGGACTAGGCCAACATAAAATGAAACAGAACAAAACGCCTACTATGAAACGATTCACACAAATTCTCACCATCACTGTTTTTGTATTTCTACCAGCTAAACTTCCTGCAGCAGACCTTGTGCTCATGGTTCTGGACCACAACTCTTATATTGCCCACCTGGCAGTAAACAATCTTGCGCTTTCAAAAAAGATATCATCTGGTATCCGCATTATTACGGCTGATGACGTCACACGGAAGCCAGAACAGATGAAGCAGATGATCGATGATACCCCACTGATTGTGGTTGATGTCATGGGCCGGGAGCTGGAATTTTTTTTAACCGGCAAAATCGATCTTAAATCCAAAATCATCTATGCTCTGCGCGGCTCCCTGGATGATGAATCCTTAAAGAAAAAAGGATTTCTTTTTGACCCAGCCATATCCGATTATTATCGCCATGTAAGTATAAAAAACATACAAAATATGCTGCGTCTTGTCATACATCGCCATATTGACAAAAGCATCCGTTATGACATGATCCAATTACGGCCTCAGCTCGGCATCTACCATCCTGATGCAGCTATAAGCACGCCAAAGAGTGAGACAGGCATATTCACGGATATCAGCGATTATCTTGAGTGGCAGGCAAAGCGCCCCGGTTTTGACCCGAACCGTCCGTCAATCGGTTTCTTCTTTTTTTCATCCTTTCTCACAAAAGGCCAGCAGGAACCCGTGGACACCATTATCCGTCGTCTTGAAACTGAAAATTTTAATGTGATTCCCTGTTTTGGGCGGGAAAAAGATATTATCAAAAACTATCTTATCGATAATAATGGTAAAACCCGGGTCGATATGGTCCTGGCATTTTCCTTTAAATTTTATAACGCACTCACACCCGAACTTGGAGAATTGCTAAAACAGCTTGATGTGCCTGTGTTCAGTGCAATCAGTATTTACAAAGATACCATTGAGCAGTGGCGTAAAAGCCCTGTCGGCATTGACAACCTCGAAGTGGCCTGGTCTCTGGCAGTCCCGGAGATTTCAGGTCTTACCGAGCCCACGGTCCTTGCTGCAAAAGAAAAAATCGTTGACAGGCAAACTGGAAAAGCCTTTTTTGTCAGCCGCCAGGTGACTGAAAACATGGACCGCCTGATACCACGGCTTAAAAAATGGATTATCCTGCAAAACAAACCCAATAAAAATAAAAAAATTGCCCTTTTATTTTACAACCATCACCAGGGCAAACAGAATATCGGGGCCTCTTACCTCAATGTCTTCAGAAGTATTGAAAAAATTGTTCATTCACTGTCGAAAAACGGATATGCTACCGGAGCACCACTAACCGAGATGGATATCAAGGAACTGATACTGGCTTCTGCCAGGAATATTGGCTCCTGGGCACCTGGTGAACTTGACAGAATACTGGTAAAAGGACAGGTAATCCGTCTGCCCCTGGCCACATACAGACAATGGTTTGAGGAGCTTCCAAACAATTTTAAAAACCAAGTTATTCAACAGTGGGGGGAACCTGAAACCGCCGGAATTATGGTAACGGATAACGACCTGATCATTCCGGCGGTTCAGGCTAACAATCTGATCATGCTTCCTGAACCAGCCCGCGGCTGGGGTGATGATCCTATGAAGCTGATGCATGACACCACACTGTATCCCCATCACCAGTATCTTGCCGTATACTTATGGCTTTCAAAGACATTTAAGGCTGATGCCATGATTCATCTGGGTACCCATTCGACCTATGAATGGACACCTGGAAAACAGGCCGGGCTCTCGCCGTCCTGCGCACCGGAAATTCTGATCACGGACATCCCCAATATTTATCCCTATATCGTAGATAATCTGGGTGAAGGCATCCAGGCAAAACGCAGGGGGCGAGGCGCCATGGTCAGCCACCTCACACCGGTTCTGAGAAAAGCGGATATAACACAGGAATACAGCCGTATGGCTGAACTGGTCAATGAAATTGAGAGGGGGAAATCGCGGGGCAGCATCACTGTGAAGGAAAAAGTAAAAGAGTTGTTAGCCATTGCCGAATCCACCGGCATTCTCACTGACTTAAAAGACAGTGCCCAAAACGACCATGATATCTACCATGCCACTGAAGAAAATTCATCCCATGTCCATTCAGATACCGAAGCCCGGAGCCCTGCTGCCCCAAAAAGCAAATCTGCTGCACAAAAAACGGTTCCGGTAATTGATCGGGCTACGGCAGAGACCATCCATCTTCTGGGCCACTACCTTGAAGATATCAAATCAAGCATGATCCCATATGGCATGCACACTTTCGGGAAATCTCCAAAGCCTGAAGCATTAAAGGAAATGTCTGATGCAATTCTAAAATGGAACCCTGAAATAAAATCAGATCAAAAGCCTGAAAAAGTATCACAAGATATTGCCCAATGCGGAGATAACGAAATCAACAGTCTGCTCAAAGGTCTTGATGGGCGGTATATTCACCCGGGCCAGGGCAATGACCCAATCCGAAACCCCAAAGCCCTTCCCACAGGCAGAAATTTTTACGGGTTCAATCCCGGCAAACTGCCGACACCTGCGGCATGGGAATTGGGCAAAAAGGCAGCCCAGCAGATTATTGACAATCACATCATCAAGCACGGCGCCTTTCCACAAAAAATTGCTGTAGTCCTATGGGCAACAGAAACGCTTCGAAACGAAGGAGTGAACGAATCCACCATTATGTACCTGATCGGCACAAGGCCCAAATGGTCTAAAACAGGCCGGGTCCTGGGTATAGAACTGATAAAAGGGGAAAAACTGAACCGACCGCGTATCGATGTCATGATCAATGCGTCCGGTCTTTACCGGGATCTGTTTCCGGAAAAGATGCTCTATCTTGACCGCGCTATCCGTATGGCTGTTAAACAGACTGATGTGGAAAACCTCATCGCACGCCATAATGCCCAAATTAAAACCCGCCTGATCCAACAGGGGATGTCACCTGAAAAAGCAGACGAAATGTCACGGTTCCGTATCTTTTCCGAACCGCCCGGGGCCTATGGAAACGGTGTGGGTGACATGGCTTCAGGCTCTTCCAAATGGGACAACCCGGACCAGGTAGTAGATGTGTATGAAAACCGGATGGGATTTGTATTTGGCCAGGGTAAAAATGGCAAACAATGGGGCCTTGCTGCTAAAAAGGTCATGAAAGCACAGCTCTCCCAGGTGGATGTGGCAGTCCACTCCAGGTCCTCCAACGTATACGGGCTTTTAGATAATGATGACATGTTCCAGTACCTGGGCGGACTTTCAATGGCAGTTCGAAAAGAATCAGGAAACGCCCCGGAAACCCTGATTACTCAGCAGCAGCACAAGGGCCGTGTCAAAGTAGAAGATATGGGCAAAACACTGGGTCGGGAAATGCGTGCCCGGTATCTTAACCCTAAATGGATAGAAGGCATGAAAACGGAAGATTATGCCGGGGCCAATGCCATGTCCAATTTTGTGGAGTACCTCTGGGGCTGGAACCTGACAACCCCTGAAAAAGTGGGTGCAGATAAATGGCAGCAGACCTATGAGGTTTATGTTAAAGACAAATACGGGCTTGAAATGAAAGAATTCTTTTCCAAAGCATCCCCATGGGCTTTTCAGTCCATAACCGGCCGGATGCTGGAAACCCACCGCAAAGGGTATTGGGAAGCAGATCAAAAGCAGTTGAAAACCCTGGCAGCTGAATATGCCAAAAGCGTTATTGCCAAAGGCATTGCCTGCTGTGATCATACCTGCAACAATCCCATGCTTAACCAGATGGTGGCCTCTATTGTTTCCATCCCTGGTGTCCTGAGTCCTGAACTGGTGGAAAAATTCAGAATAGCGGTAGAACAGATGGCACAAAAGCCGCTTGATCAACAGGTAGAAGAGCGCAAACAGCTTATTGAGAAGCTTGCTGCTCCTGCACCTGAGCAGCCCAAACCCGTAAAATCAGAAACAACAGAAGCCAAAGATCCTGAAATGGTAGAGGGCTATAAAATGGAAAAAATAGAAAAAAAGGACGACACCACCCAAATGACTTCATCCGGTATTGAATGGATGGCTGTTCTGGCCGTACTCGGCATAATAGGAATAGTCAGTTATGGTGCGCGAAAAAAACATGGCCGTCTTTAATTTTTGGGCCAGCCGGAATTTGAATAGGAAAACCAATATGAAAATTACAAAAACCCTTTTAATGATTACCGGAATTATCCTGCTTACCTCACTACAAAGTATGGCCCACGGAACAGGCAGTGATCATACCCATACTCAAAACGAGAACGGCATTGAATCCGCCAAAATCTGGCTCAATCTGATTGATACCCGAAAATACAATGTCTCCTGGCAGACAGCAGCACCTGTTTTCAAAACTTCAATAACAGCACTTCAATGGGAAAAGGCCATCACAAATATGAGAAATCCACTGGGGAATCTTATCGAGCGAAACCTCTTTCACGATCAATACACAACAACTCTGCCGGGGATGCCGGATGGAGAATATATCATCCTGCGATTTGTTACCAAATACAAAAACAAACAAAGTGCCGTGGAAACCGTGACCCTGATGAAAGATCAAACTGCCAACTGGCGGGTTGCAGGGTACTTTATAAAATAATTTTGCATGCCTTCTGTTCTCTTGAAATTCCTCCTCCTGATCTGTTTACCGGTGATCGGCAGTCTTAACCCTAATCTGGTGGGGGTTTGGGCTGCTGATCATGCCATGTTCAGCGATGAAATGCTGCGTATTGAATTTCTGACAATGGAAAAGCACCATGACGGACAGGTTTCTCAGACCTTTGCCGTCTATCCGCCAGAGCGGGCAGCAACAACTGTTTCCATCCTCTTCCAAGAAAACAAAAAATCCATGGTTTACAAAGCCGTCATCAAGAACAACACCTTTACTATTTTTGTAAATAAACCTTCCCGTATCCGGCTTTTTGCAATTGTAAAAGCCAGGGAAACCACCCATGTACTCCATACCAACATAGTGCTGTTCGGCAATTCCCGGATACCGGTTCAAAGGATACCGGCAGCATCAGAAGGTAGGATTTTAAAAACCATTCCCCATATTTCCCTGATATCTGCAGACACATATTACTGGCACCAGACAGGTATCCCCTTAACATTTACCCTGGGCACAAATTTTCAACCAGCACTTTTTAATTCAGCACTACCAGCACTCAACGTTATTGAAAATAGTCATATCAAACCTGTGACAGCAGATAAAGAACACCCTTTTCATTTTATTTATACACCACCACTTGATGAAAAACTGAGACAATCCGGATACACTGCCTTCCGCCAGGACACATTGTTCACAGAAATCTCTCATTGGAAAAACAGATACCACCTGACCTATGCCCTGAAGCTCCACCGCTCACGCCATGCCTATGACAATCATGGGGCTGGAGCGGCTGTCCTGGGTTCCGGTATATTCATTTTCACAGGCATGATCCTGTATAAAAGGAGAACCAGACAATGGTGGAACGAATAAGGCTGATCTGTCAGCACTTTTCTTTTATCCTGTTCATGTATGGCGGACGCATCGGAATTCATCTGGGCAGTTCGCTGCCCTGTTTTTCATGCCCATTTGTCCAGGGATGCGCCGGTCACTGTTACCTGATGGTCCTGCAGCGCAGCCATGTCGGATTTCAGACCGCTTTTGACATCATGTTTTCATCCGGCATCCTCCATATATTCTGGCCCTTTGCCGTATTCCTGCTTTTTTTCATCCCCCTGTCCAAGCTGTGGTGCGCATGGCTATGCCCCTTTTGTCTTTTTCAAGACTGGATCTCAATGATCCGTAAAAAATTGGGAATAAGACCAAGTATCTGGA
The DNA here is from genome assembly GCA_033851995.1 of Desulfobacteraceae bacterium. GTDB lineage: Bacteria > Desulfobacterota > Desulfobacteria > Desulfobacterales > Desulfobacteraceae > Desulfobacula. The sequence goes on from JAWSVI010000003.1 coordinate 78,182, forward strand.
TCAGGGAAACAAGAGACCGCGTGAAACCTGTAAAATATATTTTACTGGCATTGCTGATCATCATCCCCATTGGCATTGCCAATTTCGGCCTGCACTCGGACTGGGGCCTGCCTTTCTGTCAAATCTGTCCTGCAAGGCCCATCCTTCCGCTGTTCATAGGAAAACTTGATTATTTTCACATCGACATGACCAACAGCGTGACCATCGGTTTTACATTAACCGCAATGATCCTGACAGCAGGATTTTTAGTTGGTATGTTTTTCAAAGAACGGTTTTTCTGCATTTTCTGCCCCATGCTGGCCCTGATGCACCTTTTCAGACGACTGAGCCCTGTAAGGTTTGAAAAAAATATTCATACCTGTACCGGCTGTGGCAACTGTGAGCGCATGTGCCCGGTGGATATCTATGATGTTCATCTTGAAAAAGAACAAAAAAATGTACTCACGGAAGACTGCATGGGCTGCATGACCTGCGCAGAGTCCTGCCCGGTTGATGATGCCCTGAGCTTCAGTATAGGATTTAAAAAATTCCGGTTACCGCTGTTTTCGTCCTCAAACAGCTATCTGGCCAAAAAATGGAGTAACAAATGAAACCTGCAAATCCCAGGCTCACCCGGCTGAAAAATAAAACCCTCTCCCTGATGAAAAAAGAGATAGAAGATCTGGTTCAGGTAATCAAGAAACGGCCCGATTACATACCCGCGCTGGAAACGTTTATCAAAACTCTTATCCAGGCTCAATCGCCGCAAGAGTTTATTCAGAGTACTGACAAAAAAGTAATCTTGTCACTATGTATCCAGGCCCCTCTGGAACTGTTCCATGCTGCCGGGGTACAGCCATTCAAACTGGCATGCGGTTCCCATATATCCGGAAACATGGCACCGCTTCATTTGCCAGCCCTGACCTGCCCCATGATCAAATCCATATCCGGGCTCTTAAAACTCGGCAGCGTAGCCGGTGATTTTGTGATCCCCACAACCTGTGACTGGGTGGTCAAATTCAGTGAACTGACAAAGCTCCACGAAAGCACCAATATCCATTTTATGGAACTGCCCCATTTAAGGGAAAACGAGAGATCATCAAAAAGATGGCTTAATGAAATCAAGGTGTTTAAAAACTGGCTGGAAAAAACATCTGCCTGCAGGATAACACCCCGGACCCTTGTAAAATCGATCAATATATACGCCCAGGCATATGAACTTTACTCCACAATGATCAAACTGCGGCGCAAACAAAAAGTTCCAAGCCTCCATTTTGCCCTGATTATCAATGCCATGCCCTACCTGGAGATTGAAACATGGATGGCGAATACAGCAGCTTATGTCCTTGATCTAAAAGGGCCTGACAAAAAAAAAGAACCTATATTTTTAACCGGAAGCCCCATTGTGTTTCCAAACTATAAAATGCTTACCCTCATAGAAAACGCCCAAATGGCAGTCACAGCAGATGACCTGTGCACCATGGAACGCACCTTTCCCGGTGCTGTCGCCTGGCGGGACAAATCAGAGTATGCACTCTTAAACGCGCTTGCACAGCGAAACCACAAGGCCTGTATCTGCCCGACATTTGCTGACAACCATCGAAGACTGAACAGTATCCTCAGCACTTTGGAACAGCACCATATTAGAGGCATCATCTTTCATGTCCTAAAGGGATGCCACCCCTATGATATGGAATCCGGGATACTGGAAACCCAGCTCAAAAAAAGAGGCTATCGGTTCCTGAAAATTGAAACCGACTATGTAAAAGAGGATGAGCAAAACATTGTCACACGCCTGGAAGCCTTTAGACGGACCCTGAAATAAAATGTAAAGGAGTAAACCAAATGAAAATCGGTATCGATGTCGGTAGTACAGGCATCAAAGTAGTTTTTATGAAAGAAACTGCCCTGACATGGAAAAAGGTTATTCCGACCAAGCCCGGTCAGTCAACTCTTGTCCGGAATTTGATCAATGAAGGCCTTAAAGCGTGCCGTACCAGCCAGGATGATATTGAAAAAATCTGTGTAACTGGGTACGGAAGGAACCTGATTGATTCTCCAGACACCATTGTAGATGAAATCTCAGCCAATGCCGCCGGTATCCATTTTCTCTCCAATGGAAAAGCCCGCACCCTGATTAATATCGGTGGTCAGGATGTTAAAATAATCAAACTGGATGATCAGGGCCATGTCACAGATTTCAGAATGAATGATAAATGTGCAGCCGGGACCGGCCGGTTTTTCGAAATTGCCGCTAACATTCTGGACACTCCACTGGAAAATTTTCATATTGAAGACATGGTGGAGGCTGTGAATATAAATTCCACCTGTGCAGTGTTTGCAGAATCTGAAATTGTTTCTCTCCTTGCCAAAGACATCAATAAACGCAGTATAATCAAAGGGATCAACAATGCTGTGGCAAAACGTATTGCCAATCTGGCCGGCAGCGGCCTGCTTGAAGAAGACATCTATATTGACGGCGGACCCGGTAAAAACCAAGGGCTGGTCGAAAGCCTGGAAGACGCCTTGATGTGTGATGTTAAGGTAACCAAGGCTCCCCAGTTTACGGTTGCACTTGGTGCGTTACTTGCCTGACCCAGTCCGGGACTCTGAAACCTTCCAGTTTATCACGAGGCTTAATCACAGGTTTTATATCGATAACAGGGGTGTTGTTAAAAGCTTCAAGCCCTTTTACATGCAGGAGGCAGCCGTCTCTTTTAACCAGTTCAACTGTGGTAATCAAGATCGGATTGGGTCTTGCCGGGCTGCGGGTGGCAAATATTCCCTGCCAGGGCAAATCTTTCCAACCTCTTGGGTGTACTTTTTTCTTTTTCCGCTGCGCTTTATCCAGAAGATGGGGCCAAAAAAGAACAACGATATGAGAAAAAGACGATATCCCGTCGAGCAATGCTTCATATTCAGGACGAATCCTTATGATACTAAGCGTTTCACGGATTTGGTGCTGATAGTCTTTGAGCGCTTTTTCACGCCGGGCCGGATCAACTGATTTTATTGAATCAAGATTTCGTTCGGTAATTTTATTTTTCACATATCCAACTTGCTGTATTGAAAAAATTTCTATATCAGAAGTTTCGTTTTCCATGATTTTTTCCTCTATTAATCAAGCAACTTTTTCATTGGTAATTGGAACAATGATGGGATATCCATTGTGAAAGACTATCTCAACCGGCATCCCGTATACCGATGCAACCATTTCAGAACTAATTTCCCTTATTTTTCCTGCACTGAATATGGTCTGATCTTTTAAAAAAATATAGTGATCCGCATATCTCAATGCTGCATTCAGATCATGCATGGTCATGACTGCCGCAAGACGATGGCTCTTTACAATTTTTTTCAGTAATTCCAGAATTTGGACCTGATTTTTCAAATCCAGACTGCTGGTCGGCTCATCCAGCAAAAGCAGGTCGGTTTCCTGAACAAGCGCTCTTGCAATGGATACTTTCTGGAGTTCTCCACCACTTAACTGGTCCAGATATTTCAATCCCATTCTGGACAAATTTAATTGACGCATAACCGCATCAGCCTTCTTAAGGTCTCCAGTACGAGTCCTGTAACGCATATGGGGCAGACGCCCCATCAGGACCGCATCAAAGACAGTCATTCTTGCAGCATCGTTTTTCTGTGCAACATAGCTGATCTGCTTTGCAATTTCCTTGACAGTCATTTTTTTTATGGCTTTGTTTTTAACAAAAACTTCGCCTTTTTGAGGGCTAAGAATATTATTCAAGCATTTAAGAAGGGTGGTTTTCCCTGCTCCGTTCGGGCCAAGAATAACGGTAATGCCTCCTTTTTCAACTGAAAAGTTAATTTGCTTCAATGTTTCCAGACTATTATATTGAAATGTAAGGTCTTTGACTTTTAAAATCATTTTTTATTTCCTTTGATAATCAGATAGATAAAAACCGGGGCCCCAAGAAAAGACGTAAAAATTGAAACAGGTAGCACATGCGGAAGAAGTACCAGCCGTGCAACTATATCTGATCCTAATAGAATCAGGGCACCGGAAAACATGACTGCAGGAATGAGAAAGCGATGATCATCCCCAATAATTCGCCGGACAATATGTGGTGCCACAAGCCCCACAAAACTGATAATTCCTACAAAAGATATGATCAATGCAGTTGCCAGGGAGGATGCCATCATTCCTGCCAGTCTTACCGTTTCCACCTTGACTCCCAGTCCCTTTGCAGTCTCATCCCCCAAACCCATGGCATTATAGGATTGAGTACTGGCCAGGAAAAATACAAGAATCAATAAAGTTACCGAGACTAAAATCCATAAATCCTTCCAGTCAACCCTTGCAAGATCACCAAATGTCCAGAAAACCATTGCAGCCAGTTGTACATCATCTGCAAAAAACTGCAGCAGCATGGTGCCGGCAATATACAGTGATCCTAAAGCAACACCGGTCAGCACCATTACCTGGGGAGACGCTCCCTGGTTTTTGGAGATATAAATAATAAGAGCTGCGGTGAGCATGGAAAAGAAAAAAGAACACAGAATGGTTAAAATAGGATTTGAGATTCCAAGTGCCTCAGAAGGAACACTTGTCATTATGCCACTGCCAAGTATCATGACGGATAGGGCCGCCCCAAATGCGGCGGCATGAGAGATACCGAGAGTAAAAGGAGAAGCCAGTGGATTTTTTAACACTGATTGCATTACCGCCCCTGAACAGGCCAGCCCCATTCCGGCTACAACCGCAGCAAGTGTCTGGGGAAGCCGGATGTTCCAGATAATTAATTGTGCCTGTGGAGAGCCGGAGCCTGTCAACAGGACTTTAATAACTTCTAATATTTTTATTTTAACTGACCCCAGACTAATACTGACAACAATAAGAATCATCAGTAAAATAAAAACACCTAAGATAAACAGTGCTTTTTTTCGGAGATAGCCTGAATATTCTTTGGGAATACTACCATCGTGAAAATGCATGTTTTATCCTTATTGGCTGAGCGGGACAGGCCTGAAAACCATATTTTTGAAAAGCAAATTCATCTCTTTATACACAGGCTTTGATACCAGGAATTGATAAATTTGATCTGCCTTTTCAACAGGGTTAATATCTTCAAACTGGTCAGGATAAAGTACTTTTCCAATATACCAGGCATCTGCAAGAATGGATCCAAAGTTTTGTGTATACCAGTTATATGGAAGAACCCCGTAAACCTGCCCTGCCTTAACTGCACTCAGGGCCTGGTAAACAGGATCAACTCTCAATTCGTGAAGCCCGCCATGGTCATCCCCCGTTTGGAGCGTTGAAAGATCGAGAAAGAGAATATCCGGGTCTGCCTGCAAAATTTTTTCTTTTGAAAAATTGCTGTGGCGAAGATTCTTTTGAGAAACCTTACCAACGGCAGCAATATTTTTTGCATGAATAAATTGAAAGGGCGGATAGGACGGCTCGGTCGACTGAAACCCATGAGGCCCTTTAAAGGCAATACCACCGATAAAACAACTTTTTTTATCACCAACATCTTTTGTCCTTGATTCAAGGCTGTTTATTTCACGGGTAAAAAAATCAATCAGCGCTTTCGCCCTGTCCTCTTTGTTTAATACCTGCCCGATAAGTGTTAACGCCTGAAAAAACTTTTGTCTCCCCATCCAGAGATCGCCATATTCAAGTACGATAACCGGGATGCCTGTCTTTTGCTGTAGTTCAACAGGGTCATACCCCATTGTTGCAGAAGTTTTAAAAATCACCTGGGGCTGTTTCTCAAGACCCAGAATTTTTTCAGGATCATCGTAGCCTCTGAATCCGCCAAAAACAGGAAGATTTCTATACTGAGGATATGCAAGGGAATACGGTCTGGCATCAAATTTTCTCTTCCGGACTTCAATATCATCTACAGCCACAACCAGGTCCTGAGCCTGAAAATAAGAGATGAGCCGAAGACAACCGGAGCCGGAACAGATTATCCTTTTGATTTTTTCAGGCACAGGGACATTCCTGTTGGAAGCATCAATAATTTTGCGTAAAGCCATGGCATCACAAGGCAGGATAAGGCAGACAGCGACAATAACCAATAGTAAAGCTGTCTGGTGCATATGATTTTTCATACCTTTCTCCAAAAACAAAAAAACCACGGAAGAATAACTCCAAAAAATTTGGAATTATAAGCCTCCGTGGCTTAGATTCATAATTTATTTATTTTTAATTCACTTTTAACTTTTGCCTTCTGGCAAAATTATGATTAAGATTTAGTCCAAAATGCTTTTTCTGTCAAGGGTGTCACACGATAAAAATCCTATTGGGATTAATTCTGCACCGGAATCACATCCAGGGCATCTGCAATATGATCACAGAAGATTTTTGTTATGGCATTGATTTCACCAATGCCGTGATCAATTACCGAAACCTGGATATCATTTCGCTCAAAGGTTTTCTGCCAGGAATCATCTTCATTGGTCAAATCCTCTTTAAAGTGAACCCCAGCCACCAGCATCAAAGGGACAAGGCAAGCCCTTTTATATCCAGCCCTTTGAATTCGCTCGAGGGTGTAGTAGAGCCCAGGAAAATCTTCCACCACACCTACAAATATGCGGTTTCCATATTGTTTTCTCATGACCGCTTCCAGAGCCGGATATGCTGTCCATGCCGGATGGTCCGTACCGTGACCCACGAGGACGACAGCTTCATCCGGATAGTTGGGGAAAAGGGAAGTAAGGGCTTGTGCTGTTTGTTCGTAATCCAAATGGGAAGTTAAAAGGGGCAGGCCAATGGAAGAACGGATATTCACATGATCCCGTTCAGCCACAAGCCGGTCAAATTCATGGCCACAAATCAGGTGCAGCGATTGCATTGCCACCCAAGGATAGCCTTGATCCACCAAGATTTGAGCCATTTCCAGCGGATCTTTCAAGTTCAGCTTTTTCTTCTTTTTAACGGCATGCTTGACCATCCTGGAAGAATAGGTCCAGTGTATTGGATTCACAGGAAAAACTGCCTTGAAAATACGATCCATTTTTTCATAGGTCGAAAATGCTTTGGCGGTTGTACCAAATGCGGTCAAGATGATGGGTATGTCTTTTTTATCCATTTTTTATTCCTTGTAGAAATGAAATATTTTCATGGTTTGAATCCGGATCATTGCAGCTATGGCCTATTTTTTTTATTTTTTAAAAGCCTGGCTTTCATTAAAAGCAAATCCGAATCAAATTCCTTTTGACCACAGCGCGTAAGTCCTCTATCAATCCATTTTATTGCATTCTCCGGATCATGGGCCATGGCAAGCGCCTGGGCCAATTTTTTAAATTTTCCAGAGCTATGATTTTTGGTATCCTGATCCTGTTCCAGGATATGCTGATACAAATCCGCCGCTTTTTGAGGTACATCCAGAGAAAGATAAAGATCCGCAGCTAAAGAGAATTCTTCAAGTGTCATCGGGGATAAAAAACCGTAGATGATAAGAGCGGACAGACCTTTTTCCTGATTGCCGTTCTTTAAATGGATATGCGACAGCACTTTCCACCATTTGGACTCTAAAGGATCTGTCCGGGTGAGTTCATTGGCAAAGGAGAGTGCCTTTTTATCCATGCATAGGTTCAAATACTGGTGGAGCAGAATTTCCTGCCATTTCTTACGTTTTGGATACGGGTTCTTGGAGGCCAGTTCTTGAATATGGGGCAAGGCTTCCTGGTAGCGTTCCAAAGAAAAGAGGATATTCACGAAGATCTCTTTCCATGAAAGGAGCACTTTGCCTGGATATTTCTGCAAAAGAGCATTAAACAGGAAAAGGGCTTTTTCACTGTTCTGGGACTGAAAATGACAGACTGCAGAATAATACAGATGGATCGCTTTTTTCTGATCTGAATGCTCATACGCGTTCTCAAATGCAAGTGCAGCCTCTTTAAAATTTTCCATTTCATAATAGCATTTGGCAAGGTTAAGCCAGGCCGCACAGAATAACGGGTTCTTTTTTATCACAATCCTGTAGCATTGAACGGCCTTGTAACGGAGGTCAGGCTTTTTAACATCGGATTCATCGTTTTCAGTGCTGATATCCTGAAACAGCGTTGAAAGGTAATTGCCCAGAAGGAAATGAAGATAATAGTGTACCCCACCCGGATGCTTATCATGCTTTGGACGGTTGATGAATTCACTCAGGGTATCAATAGCTTCCTGTACCCGTCCGTCTGAAAACAACATTTGGGCTTTTGTCACACAGAACCCTTCAGCCAGGGACAATTTCTTCTGCGTTGTCTGCTTTGCCTGGGCCATGGGTAAAGAAGACAGGTCTGTGACACAAAAAATAATCAAAACAATCTGGAGAACTCTGCTCATAAACCTCAAGGAATCATTCCTCCAAATTGAAATAGATGGTTGTCCCTGCCCTGGTAGCCACAGGGATGCCCTCTACAGTTGGGGGCTTGAACTTCCAGTGGGAAACACAGTTTATTACCGATTGATTAAACATATTTTCAGGTTCTGCTTCTACAACCTCAATATCCTGTACCCTCCCCTGATGAGTAACCAGAAATGATACTGAAACAAAACCTTCAATCCCTCTTCTCCTGGCCCGGGAAGGATAGAGAGGAGGGATCTTTACAAGAGGCATCAAGGCCGTATCGAGTTCTGCTAAACCATAGACCCCTTTGAGTATAGGTACATCCATGGAAAATTGTTCAAACTGCGGCATAACAAGATCCATAGGGACTGCCGGCAGTTTCGGGTTAAGTTCAAATTTAAGTTGCGGCTTAATGTTAATTTTTTTTTGAACCACCCGGGCGGGCCTTGCCTGTTGTATCTTTTTTACTGGTTTGGGTTTGACGATCTTTGAGGGCTCTTTTTTATGCAAGGGGGTTTCATCCCTCTTTATCCGAATGACATTAACATGCCTCAGCTCCTCAAGTCTGTCCGGAGTGGATGGTATTTTCTGAATCAATCCCGGCATCAGACCGAACAAGGTAAGGTTCAGCGCAATTGACCCGGCAACAGCGAATACCCATTTACGGATATGGCTGTTTTTTGCAGAATGTATAACGCCTGTAACCATTTTGTCCATTTAGCTGCCATTCTCCCTGTTAGCGGCAATGGAAACATTTTGAGCACCAGCCAGTTTGCAGGCATCCATGACATTTATAACAAGGCCGGTCAGACTTTCTTTATCTGCAACAACGACAACGCCGCCGTCGGGATTTTCCGCCAGTGCCCTTTCCACATTTGCACGGACTGCACGGATATCCACTTCCCGGTGATCGATATGAATGGTATTGTCTTTTGTAACACCGATCAGGATGGTGGTTTTTGTTTTGCTGACTGCGCTTGATGAGGTGGGCCTTGAAATATCCACACCCGTCTCTTTCAAAAAACTTGTGGTAACAAGAAAGAAGATCAGGAGAATAAAAACCATATCGATCAGGGGAGCAATATTGAGCTCAAGAGTTTTTGTATTTGCACGCCTGGCAGCGCTGATATTAAGCATAATTAATTTCTCACTATAAAAATCGTTTCAAATAGATACCCGTAGCAGCGATCCGGTATTTCACGTTATGGGCTCGTTTGGATAAAAATCCGCTCATATAAAGACCGGGAATAGAGACCATCAGACCTGTCTGGGTGGTGATCAGGGCCACGGAAATCCCGCCCGCCATAGCTTTGGCATTTCCAGTGCCGAATATCGTAATCACATCAAATGTCCCCATCATTCCGGTAACGGTACCTAAAAGCCCCAGAAGAGGAGCAACACCGGCCAGGATACGAATAATTGCCAAATGGCTGTCCAGTTTAGAGATTAGACGGACCACGGTTTCATCCAGAATAAAATCATCCAGCTCAGGATCATTGCTCCGGGCAGCCAAAAATTCTCGTACCAGAAGCGAGTTCGCACCCTGATATTTCTCAGCAGGTGCCTGATTTTTTTTAACCAGTTCACCTGCCATATCCCGTGAGATGTTCTTAATATAAAGCCTGCGCAAAAAGAACATCCGGTTAATGATCAGAACCCACATAAAAAATGAAACCGTGAGAATCGGGATCATTACGATGCCCCCGGATCTCATATATTTTTCTATGGAATATAGTACGTCTGTGATCATGGAAGTTTACCTAATGTCTAACCGCCCAGGTTTTAAAAATCATATTCACAAAAGCGACTGACTTTTCTTCCATTCTGGAAATCTGGGTTTCCACACGACGACTGAGCAGGGTATGGGCCAGCATGATGGGGATCGCCACAGACAAACCCAGCATGGTAGTGACAAGGGCTTCGGAAATACCACCGGACATCATCCTGGGGTCACCAGTCCCATAATAGGTAATCACATGAAACGTATTAATCATACCAGTTACAGTGCCCAGGAGACCCAGAAGCGGGGCTATTGCAGCCAGCATTCCCAAAGTAGATAAAAACCGTTCAATTGCCGGGATCTCTCCAAGGATAGCCTCCTGGAGCGCATTTTCTATTTCAGGCCGGGTCCGGTCTTTCAATGCTAAGGCTGTCAATAGTATTTTAGGAATCAGTTTTTCCTTTTTATTCTCAAGAAGCGTTTTGCATCCTTCCCAGTCATCTGCAACAATTTTCACCCTCAACATGGTCATCAATTTCTCAGCATTAACGCGGCGTTTGGAAAAAAAGATAAACCGCTCGATCAGGATAAGGACGGCAAATCCCAGAATAGCCAAAATCGGCCACACAATGGCACCTCCTTTGGGCACCTGTTTTGTCAGGCTGAGCTGGTGGGCCAATTGACGGATGGCACCGCCTTTGGAAATATCCATATAAACACTGTCCTGTTGCCCTTTTAGATATGCGGATATATTATCCTCGACTCTTGCCGATGGCAGCCGGGATAAAGCAAAGTAGCGCTGGCTGGTGTCTGAATACAACAAAAATCCAGTTTCATTGTCCAGGGTATAAATGCCGGTAAAATTACCCAGCAGCAGGAGTTGACCCATGCGCTCTTTTCCTTTCCGGTCCACCATGAGGCCTTTTGTAACGGTTACCTGCCCGGATGATCGGATTTCAGAAAAAAGGTGTTCAGCAAGTTTTCCAACATCATCCATAGTGGGAAATTTCTGTCCCAGGAGAATGGGCTCTAAAAACTCATGCTCCCCGGGTGTCAGCCCGGACTGAAGGTTTTGTTTGAGAATTGATTTCAAATCCTTGGCACTGGTTTGCATCACTCCCCGGAATTCCCGGTTTACGGCGGCAGTTTCCTCAAGGTCCTTCCGGAGCTGTTTCTCTTCTGTTTTCAGAGTATTTATCTCAACTGAAATACGTTTATTATCTGCTTTCAGGACTTTAACGGCAGACTTTAATTTGGCAATGGATTTTTGCAAACGGGTTTTATCTCTAACAACCTCCTGGTATTGGTCCTCTGCCTGTCTTTTTGCATCCTGGATCTCTGCTTGAGCTTTTTTTATCAGGTCCTGTTTTTTCTGCTCAACACGTTGATGTGCAACACGCATGTCCTGGGCAGCGGCAGGACATGACAAAAAAAAGACACTGATGAAAAAAAACAGGTAGATATATGCCTTCATAAAGCACCCCCCTGTGTTACAAGGCGACCAAGAGGCAGGGGTAACAGCTCAACAGGTTTTCGCTTGCTTCCGATCTCAAAAGCAGACCGGATGGCCGGCAGATGTTTGTCCGGCAACGACTGCCATTTGTTTTCTCCCGGATTGAATACTCCGCAAATTGCCTGATCAAGAGATAAAAAGAAAAGAGATACCCGGCCCAGGCGGAAAATATTGCAAAGGGTTTCGTCCTGCCCGGTTGATTCAAGCTGGATCGTATCCTGATAAACTTCAATGGTCGAACCATACTCAGCCTCTATAAACAAAGCTTCCATAATTTTTCGAAATTTTTCCGCAATCGTGATTTCAGGGTCTTTCATGACTTTGGAAAGATTGACCAGCCGCATATTCCGTTCTTCTTTTAAAAAAGGAGGGTCGTTGGCTACAAGGGCTTCAAACTGTGTATAGATACCTGTTAAAAACGGAGACAGTTCCTCTTGAATACGAATTGATTCTTCTTTCTGCTGCCTCAGGTTCTGGATGAGAACCTTTTGGTTATCCTGCTGAGCGGCAAGCGTTTTGTTCTCTTTTTCAAGGAATTGCTTTTGCTGCAGGAGCATTTCATACTCGTTGACAAGCCTTGTTTTTTCTTGTTCCCAGCGGGTACGCTCCTCCTGGGACTTTTGTTGAATCCGGATAGCTGTTTCCACATATTGCTGTGCCTGTCTGCTGATATCCTTAGCTTTCGGGGATGTCTGGCAGAAACCTGCACCTGGACAGCAAATCAGAAGGAACAAAACGATAATTGCCATAACGCAGATCTTCTTTATCAGGTGATGTGGTATCATGGTTCTCTTTATTTTGTTTATTGTTATTCTTCTCATTAATTAAAAATATCCAGGGCCTGCCGGTGATCGGGTTTGGATTGACCCGCACCTGTGTCTGGTAGACGGTCTGGATATTGCTCTGTGTTAATACATCTTCCGGGGTGCCAATTGAAAAGATTGTTTTTTTCTCTTTACTCAACAAGACCAGCCTGTCTGCATATTCTGAAGCGAGATTCAAATCATGGAGCACCATTAATACGGTCAAAGACAACTCTTTTTTAAGAATTGTAATCAGATCCAGGATACTTTTCTGGTGGGTAATATCCAGATGGGATGTTGGTTCATCCAGCACCAGGAGATCCGGCTGTTGAGCCAATGCCTTTGCAATCGAACAAAGCTGGAGCTCACCGCCGCTGATCTGTGTAATACGGCTTTCAGCGAGATGTGCAACGCCTGTCAGTTCCATGTACTTTTGAGCAATTTCTATATCCTGTTGGGTCTCAAAAAACTGATAGCGCTTGAAAAACGGCATCCGCCCCAGCAGCACATAGTCACGTACGCTCATCGCTGCCGGATCTATGGTCTGCATAACTGCAGCCATATGCACAGCAAGTCCCTGATTAGACAATTGGGAAATATTTTTACCGAGTACCTGTATGCTGCCGGTGTCCGGTGTTTCACTTTTAAAAATTGTTTTGATCAGGGTGGTTTTCCCACAGCCGTTGGGGCCAATGATGGCAACAAATTCTTCAGGGTTTATACAAAAAGATATCTTTTCAAGAATCTGATTTCCTTTGTACCCGAAACTCATGTTTTCAACATTAAGGACTGGTATACCTGAAATTGATTTTTCAATTTTCGAATTCATAGACTTACCTGCTTTTTGCTCAGGGCCCAGATGAACATAATCCCGCCGATAATACCGGTAATGACCCCTACGGGCAGTTCGAGCGGAGCAATTATAAAACGGGCAATGACATCCGATGCCGTCAGGAATGCAGCACCTGCCAGAAATGAAGCGGCCAGAAGGATTCTGTGATCCGGACCGGTCAACATGCGGACAAAATGAGGAACAATCAGTCCGACAAACATTATAATACCGGCAACAGAAACGGATAATCCCGTTAAAAAAGAAGCCGTAACAAAAAGAATTTTCTTAGTTTTTGAAGTATTAACCCCCAGGCTGGAAGCCTCTTCATCCCCGAGTAGCAAAGCATTTAAGTCCATGCAGTAAAAATAGGAAACAATTAATCCAAGGACAGATCCAATACAGGCCACACGAATGAGCTTGGCATTAGGTTCATCAAGAGATCCCATGATCCAGAGTACAATATTCTGCAGGTCATCACTGTGTGAAAGCGCCATTAGCAGCATGACAAGTGAAGAAGCCACATAAGAAATCATCACACCGGTCAACAGCATCCGATTGGACTTTACATGGGTATTTTTCCGATTCAGGCTGTAAACCAGGAAAATCACCAGACTGGCTCCGGCAAAACCAAACAAAGGATATGCAATGATACCGATGACTGCATAACACTTAAACAGGATATTGATACAGACTCCAAGGGATGCCCCACCGGAGATTCCCAATGTATATGGTTCCACCAACGGATTTCGGAACATGCCCTGTAACAGGGTACCGGCCAGGCTCAAAGCCCCTCCGATGGCCATCCCTAAAAGAATGCGGGGCAGACGGATGTTCATTAATATGCTGTATTCAACTGATGTATTGCCCTGCATCAGTATGGCCGGAATATCTTTAATATCAATCCCGGCTGAACCCGTGCAAAGGGCAAGTATCCCTGTGACCAGCACAAGGCACAAAAGCCCTGAAAGAATCAAAACCCATTTTTTAACCCGATTGTAAATACCGGGCCTATGAAGATTGGGGCTGTAAATAAGAGGGCCGCGCTTCAAATGTCTTCTCCTGGTGATTGGTCGTTGGGGCGGATGAGTTCTGGGTGCACCAATGTCACAATCTGCTTAAGGCCTTTTACAAATGTGACAGGCGTCGGGCTGCAGAGTATCTCGGGATCAAGCACATGGATACGACCTTTTTCAACCGCTTTGATATTTTTAAACGCCAGCCACTTTTCACGTTCCAGGCGGCCTGCCTTTTTGCTGGTTCCCATGGTAGCAATTAGAATAACATCCGGATTGACTGATACAACTTTCTCCCTGGAATAAACACCTGAGCCTTCATTCTCGGAAATGTTACGCCCCCCGCTATAACGGATATATTCATTGATAAACATATCCTTATTTGCAGAATGCAGCGGTTTGATGCCGATCTGTAAAAAAACTTTGGGTTTTTCAAGTGTGCGGTTTCCTTCTAAAATGGCATTGGCTTTATCTTGAGCTGCTTTAACAATCTTTTGGGCCTGCTCAAAGCATCCAAGCCTTCCACCTAAATCCATTGTCATCTCACACATCTGATCAAATGTTTTGGGATTTCGGGCACGGATAACCGGGATAGAAAAGTTTTCCAATGTTTGAATCTGTTTTTCTTTTGACAGGGCGCTGGCTATGACCAGATCGGGTTTCAGGCGAACGACCTTTTCGATGTTCATCTGTATAACCGAACCGATTTTCGCCTTGGTTTTAGCTTCTTCCGGCACATTACAATATGAAGTATTGGCAATGAGGCGATCTTGTGCCCCCACAAGAAATATGGTTTCAGTGATGATGGGAGAGAGCGAAATAACTCGTTCCGGCAATTTTTTACTTTCAGCATTCACTGGCCACGTGCATAAAAACAAAACTACTGCCGCCACTGCTAATATGTAATATTGGTTGTAAACTCTAATTCTATTCATCTTGTCCTTTCTTGTTTTTTATCTATCTTGTTTTTTTCTGCCATTTTTTTTAAAGTTTGGCTTTTTTATGGGCTGTCTTTTTATGGACTGGTTTTATCCAGGTTGGATACAACTCCTGTAATAATAGTATTCAGTGCTGTTTTTAAAACCAAAGGAATCTGCTGATCTGCAAGGTAATCAGGTATGCTGCTAACTTTTTCACCTGCAATTTTCGCAGCGGTTTTTTCACACCATAAATTAAACAGGGTTAAGTCTTTAATCAGACCTTTTTCATATTCATCGCTGATGGCAAAGGCTGTTTCAATAAATGCGCTGTATTCTTTTTCCAGCAGCAAATGCTCGACGTTTGCAGACAACTGGGTTCTGGGAATATTTTTTAAGTTTATGCAATCGCAGTTTATACCGGAGGTCAGGCTGAAAAGGGAAATTTTACGTTCCTTTAATCGCTGAAATATATGGCGCTTTTCCGTTACCTTGTTCTGTTTCAGGATGGCCTCGTTTACCCCTGCATAGACCGCTTTTGCGATCAGTTCACCCATTTTGGTATGCCCTCCGGCATTTTTAATGGGATACCCCTCTCCTTTAACCACCAGAACATTATCTGTGCCAGTACCAGTTGCTTCGTAAATAAGAGGGGTATAAGTACTCCTGATATCCATATCCTCAAGTGCTGCTGTCTTGGCTTCCGTGGCTGCAATAATCGCCCGGGTCATGGCCCGGTCAGACAATTCCATGTTGGTCATAATGATGACATTGATGGTACCGGGCTCATAAAACATCCCAATATCACGCGACATCCGAACCGCATTGGACATAACCCCTGCCGTGACAAGCGCCACCACTTTCATCTGTTTAAACGCTACCTCCTGAACACTTAAATTGTCCATATTGGCACCGGTGATAAGAAAAGAGGTGGTCTCTTTGTCCTTGTTATTGGCTTTCAGGATATTGGCTCGGATATGATCAATCCCCATCTTGTGACCGGGTCCCCATGTGGGTGGAGGAGAATAGTGGTTACCCACTGTAAGGATATTATCCCGCAGGCCTTCAAGCGTGGATACTATGGTCATGGGTCTTTGAAAATCAACCATCAGTGTCTTGTTGTCAAAATCATAAATGGTTGCCGTATTAATTGAAGCTGACTTTACATAATCCAGATCCACTTCTACCGGTTTGGATTCATGGAGTTTCTCCGCAAGAACTTCATTTGCAGCGATTGCAAACTCTTCTGTATAAATCATGGAGGAAAGCCACTGAACAAAATACCCGGTATGGATGGATGCCCTGCAGGTCAGCTCACAGGGAAAATAAAAAACCTGCTGATTTTTAAGCGCATCAACCTGATCCCATCCGGGGCAGGAGAAAAATTTTCGGGCAGCCTCTTTATCCCCGCCGCAGCCATAAATCACCTGGGGATTGAAGTTAACCCACTCTTTTTGTGTCACCTCAATAACACTGCCTTTTTTACCAAAATCAGGAGGGATTCCACCCGCCAAACGGATCAGTTCATTCTGAAAAGAATCGCTGCCCGGTGTCATAACCTTATTTCTGCCCATCAGGCGAATCACACGTTTTCTTTTTCCCTGGACTGATTTAGACAGTTTCTTTTGAATAAGATCGATTTCTTTTTTATTTTTTTGAATGACCTTTTGGGCTTGTTCCTGTTTGTTAAACAAAGTGCCAAATGTGGTGATGGTTTCAAAAGAGTGTTCAATACTTTGAGAATCATAGACGAACACGTTGAATCCTTTAGCTTTCATTGCGGCCATGATCTTCTCATGAAAGTCTGCCAGGATAACCAGGTCCGGCTCCAGGGAGGTTATTTTTTCTATAGATGGCTGGAAAAAACCACCAACAAGCGCCTTTTCTTCTGCACCTTTAAGCGTTGCATCATGATAGGTCAGGCCCAATACTGCCTTTCCTGCCTCAATCTCGAAAAGGATCTCAGTGGCAGACGGGACAAGGGATACCACCCTTTGTGGTGTTCCCTTGAATATATGTTCTCCCCCTTTTGAATCTTTCACATAGACAGGCCCAGCTGATGCTGACGCAATGTTCATGCAGGACAAACAAAAAATGACAGCGAATAAAATCTTCAGGGAGCCGCATCGTGTTTTCATCTATTATTACCTTTCAATTATAATTACCTTTTAGTGGCCCTGTCCCTGCTCAGAACCTTAAAAAACAAAACTCCGGACCAATTATTAAAAATCGATCCGGAGTATTCCCTTTTCTTTATCCGAAATTTTAAAATCCCTTTTTTCCACGAAGGGTATTTCATATGGTCCAGGTAGGTCTTCTGACTTTTGGATCAACCTAGTTGCTGCGCCTTCCCATCTTTTTTTAAAAAGAGACAGTGGCTTTGTGCAGCGTTCGTACCCAATCACAGCGGCGGGCCCGTTCCGGATTTTAACCGGATTCCCTTTTATGCCCCTTTTGGGGCACCTGAATGACCATTGCTTTATTCGTAAAAACAAAAAAAGTCAATATTAAAAAATTTCATTCTGGACAAATCAAAGTTATGCCGATGATCTCGAACCAGTCAAATCAGGTCTGATAGATATTGACAGGACATCCTGTTTCTATTACGATTTTTTAACATTGTTCCAAAAACAAATCACCCAGACGAAAGAGAGCCTCATGAAAGATCTATACAAAACCGTATTGTATGACACCCATGTCAAATCAGGCGCCAACATGGTGGAATTCGGTGGGTGGCAGATGCCTGTCAACTACCCTGAAGGTATTATCAATGAACATATGGCGACAAGACGCGCTGCTGGACTTTTTGATGTGTCCCACATGGGACGGCTCATTTTTAGAGGCAGTGACGCCCTGCCTTTTTTGCAGCATACCCTGACCAACAATGCTGCGGCACTGGATACAGGCGAAAGCCAGTACACACTGATTCAAAATGAAGCTGGTGGTGCAATTGACGATGCATACCTGTATCGATTCAAAGATGACGAATACCTGCTGGTGGTCAATGCTTCCAACCGGGAAAAAGATGTGGCTCATTTCAAGAATCACATTGATGCATTCAATGATATTGAGATGACGGACCAAACCTTTGACATAGCCATGATTTCCCTGCAAGGCCCGAAATCCAGAAAAATCATTAAAGAAGTGCTGACTTCCGGCACGCTTCCGGAACCGGCCCGAAATTATCTTAGCATCGTGATGATTGGAGATGTAGAAATTCTTGTTGCCCGGACCGGATATACAGGAGAACCCCTTGGATTTGAGTTGTTCATGGATAATAAACACGCTGCTGCTGTCTGGGAGTTTCTAACAAAAAAAGGGGCATTGCCGGTCGGGCTTGGCGCAAGAGACACATTGAGGCTGGAAGCCAGTCTCCCCCTGTACGGCCATGAACTGGGAATGGATGCAGGCGAGTGTGAGATACCGGTTTTTGCATCAAAACTTTCAAAATTTGCTGTTAGTTTTTCACCACTTAAAGGTAATTTTATTGGTAAAATTGCCCTTCTAAAACAGTTTGAAACGCTTAAAAAAATTACGCATCAGGATTTCACAGACATCAATGCCTTGCCCAAAACTATTATGGCCCTTGCCATAATGGACAAAGGAATTGCCAGGCAAGGATATGAAGTCTTTTATAAAGGCAGCCCGGCAGGATTTATCACCTCCGGCACCATGATTCCTTTTCAGGAGCCCAAAGGAGAAGGTCTTGATGCCCAATTTGAAGATACTCCCAAAAGAAGGGCCATTGCTTTGGGGTTGATTGACAGCAATATCCCGGAAGGGGCCATCCTTGAGGTGGCCATACGAAAAAAACGGTGTAAAGCCTTGGTGGTTCCGTACCATATGCGTTCTGAAGCACCGCCGTTTGTCCGATCCATCCCGTATAATCAACTAAATATGGAAACCCGTGCCCCCAAGGAGGCGGATTACCCGAGGATTGCAGGCAACTTGATTGTAAAAGCACTGGACAACCACGCATGGAGACAAAAACAATGCATCAACCTGATCCCTTCGGAAATGAGCCAGTCTTATATATCCAGACTTTTATCCATCAGCGACCCGGTTAACCGGTATGCAGAACACAAACAAGTAAAGGCCCTGTTTGGAGAAGATGTTTTTTATTATCAGGGCACACAATTCATCCAGGAGATTGAAACCCGTTTAAATGAAGAATTTCAAAAATTTTTCAGATGTACGAATGTTGAATCCCGTGTCATTTCAGGTCAGATGGCGAACACCGCCTTTTTCAGTGCCCTGGTGGATTATCTTAACCGGGCAGACCGGAAAAACGAACCGCAGAGAATTTCAAAAATCATCAACAACCACATCATCAAAGGCGGGCATTTGAGTGCCCAGCCCATGGGGGCATTAAGAGATTTTGTGGCCCGGGATCCCAGCAGGGAAAAACCTGCCGTGGTGAATTTCCCGGTTGAAAAGGGAAACCCATACAAGATTGACATCCAGGCATGCCGCGAATTAATCAAAGACCATCAGCCTGAGCTGATCATACTGGGTAAAAGCATGATTATACACAAAGAGCCTGTAGCTGAAATCAGAGACATCGTGGATGAATATGCACCGTCCTGTCTCATTATGTATGACATGGCCCATGTACTTGGACTCTATGGCCCGCACTTTCAGGAGCCTTTAAAACAAGGCGCCGACATCATTACCGGTTCCACACACAAAACCTTTTTTGGCACTCAGAGGGGAGTCATTGCGGGCAATTTTGATGAATCAAGCCCTGAATTTGAATTATGGGAAACTATCCAGAGAAGGACATTCCCCGGTAGTGTGAGCAACCATCACCTGGGAACCATGACCGGGCTTTTGTTTGCAGCCTATGAGATGAACCATTTTAAAAATGCCTACCAGAAAGCCATCATTTCAAATGCAAAAGCCTTTGCACAAGCACTCAAAGATGAAGGCCTTGATGTAGCAGGAGATCCTGAGATCTCTTTTACTGAAACCCACCAGGTTATTTTAAATGTTGGATATGGCAAAGGTGCCCGTATTGCAAGGGATCTTGAAGACAATAACATCATTGTCAATTATCAGGCCACACCGGATGAAGAAGGGTTTACAGCATCAGGCGCTCTAAGGATGGGAGTGTCTGAAATGACACGGTTTGGGATGAAAGAAAAAGAGTTCCGGATTCTTGCCGGATTCATGGCAGATGTAATTAAAAACAATTCGGCTGTCAAAAAGGACATTATCCAGTTTCGCAAAGGATTTAATGACATGCAGTTTTGTTTTTCACCCCAGGCCATGGGAGATGCGGCTCAAAACTTAATAGGAGCGATTGAATAGCATTTAATGTTGTCACCCCCTCCCCGTCATTCAATCTTTTTATTGCATCAGGCTGCCGGAATTTTGCCGAGGCGGTAGCAAACCCCTACCGCCAGGGAATAAATAATATCCAGGGGCAAATGATCCTGGATTGTCCTGTCAAACAGGAGCTTTGCTTCACTGGGAAAATCTTTATCGCCCTGCCAATATAAAACCGCCACCGGTATTGTGGGGGTAATTTGAAATACGAAAGCCTTATCTGCAAGCTCCAGGGGCAAGCCTTCTGCGGCTTTGCATACCAACTCAAACCCGGAAAGATCATCTTCAAACCGATTGGTGATATCGCTGGTAGGAAGCGTGTGAGGGCCTCTGAAAAATGCAGCCCCGCCAGGGATGTCTTTTTCAGACACCCACTCACCTGATGGTTGAGTATTTTTTGATTTCATTAAATAATACAAGATAAAAAGATCAATAAATCCATGATAGGCCGGGAGATTCTCTCCTCCTTTGGGATGGATTTGAAAAATATTGAGATCCACGACATATTCATATTCCCATATATTGACCACATATTGATTGAGTTCACTATCAAAGGCGCATCCGATTCGCTGTGTTACTTCTTTGGGGTCGCAGGCTTTTAAGTCCTCGTAGTTGGCTGTGTCCACCAGGTCATTCATATTTTCCTCCACTCAAAAATTCACTCAAAATATCCATCTATCTTAATCTTTGCTTCTGCATAGGACTCTTTTTTTTCTTCTTCAAGCGATATACTGTAAATATCTTTATCAATTACTTTCTGTGCTTTTTCCCCCTTTATGATCGTAAATTTTGCCACCTGATTTTTTACTTTAATCATGGGGTTTGGGCAATTATCCTGCTCATCTCTTCTAAATCTGAAAAAATCCTTCCTGGCCTCAAGGGCTTTGATCTTTTTCTGTTTTTCCTCAACCTGGGGTTGCAGCTTTCTGGCCTGTATATCAAAAGCTTCCGCCCGGGCCTTATATCTCTTTTCAGCTCTCTGGGTCTCCCTTACAGCAGCTTTATGCATACCAGTAACAGAATCATGCAGTTCTTCAACATATTGTCTTTGGTCCTCCGAAGATAAATTTTCAATTTTCCGGCAAACTGTTTCCATAAACTTGTAGGCTTTGGTTTTTTCCTGGATGGTGATATCAGAATCCTTCGGATGACTGCCTCGTTGGGATTCATATGTTTCAATTTTCTGTGAAACTGTTTCAATATCATCTAATTGATCATCGTTGAGAATCCTGGATAGATATCTGATTGCATTCTGCTTCTCAAGGTATTCATTTTGTACCTGAACTTTATCAATTAATAAATCAGACAGTTTCTCCAACTCTTCTTTATGTAAAATTTCGTTTAATTCCCCGGATATCTCCTGGATATCCTGATCGATTTTTTCAGTTTGCAGAACATATTCCCTCCCAACCCATAATATAGAAGGCGCTCTCTGGGTGGAGACAATATTTTTGACCACGATATCGCAAAACGAAGTGGCCCGGGATGATATCAAATCTGATTTTGGAGCATTGATCCCTTTTTCTCCCACAATGATTGAATTCCTGATATTCCGGGCAGCATGAACTATTCCCATTGCATGAATTCTAACTGGTTCATCAGGCAGTTCTGACCCATCTCCTGTTTGCCCGATATGGCCGTACACATCAACGTCATCAGTAACCGTGACATGACCCAGAATATCCCCTTTGATATCAAGTTTATGGCATGACACATTAATACCCGGGTCAATATTGCCCTCAACTTTTAATATGGTATACGGCTCATTGATATCAGAAGATATATCCCCGGGAATCGTTTTGGTGGTGTATTCAGGATCAGCCGGAAGAATAAACAGAGTCCTTTCCCTGTATAATCGGGGATACCCGTCAATCATCGCAATAAATTTATTCCCACTGTGTGCCACCCCCTCTCCGCAGTTCAGGAGAACCGTTGATTCTTCTGGTGAATAAACCGGACGACCGAACACATCAGTTCCCGATTCCCCGTTTTCAGAATAACTGAGTTCAGCGAGTGTATCTCCCTCTCTAACTGCCGGCAATATCTCAGGCTTCTGCTGCGTATCAAAATAAAATTTTGTGGATATCTCTCTGGGCTCAGATGGGAAATCACCCTGGGCAACCATCAACTGTTCTCCGAGTTCATTTTTCTCCAGGAAGGCATCCATTTCCTCATCAGGGCAAATTCCAAATATAATACCAGAGAGGGCAAGCCATTCTATAAGGGCCTGGGAATCTACCGGGGATTCTTCTTTGGCCACTCTCCTTACCCAGGCCGTCAACTTATCACCGGACACATAATATTCAAAAAAATTATCCAGGCACTTATTCAAATCCCTTTGCGAAGAATATTCCTCCAGTTTTTCTTCCAGCTCCATCCGCCTGACTTCAAACTTCTTCTGCATTTTCAGGATCTTCAAAATTTCATCATCCGCAATATTGAAAAGCTCTTGTAAAATCTGTCCAAGATAGCGCCTTTCTCCGGTTTTCAGGACTTCTTTATTCTGCTGTTTAAGCGCCTGGTTTAACTGTTCAGTGGAAATCAAGCCTTTTTTCACGGCAATCGCGCCAAAACGTTTGTTGATATCAATCCGCTCTATTTCAGAGGCCCCAATCATTTCAAGCGCCTCTGCCAGGAACTCATCTTTAATCCGGTCCTGAGTTAACAAAACTGCGGTTTGATCCTCCAGGGACATCTCATTGTTGTTTACAAGAATATCACCGATTTTAACGCTTTTTTTTCTTTTTCGAAATATCGCCACCTGAATCTCAAGGGCTTTTTGGACATCCTGGGGAGACACAAACTCATTGGCCACTCCAATTTTGCCAAACTTTTTATCAGCCATCAGTGTATCAAGATGTTTTCTAATGGCAAACAGCATCTCGATTTTATCTTTTGAAAGGATCTTTTTTTCAAGGAGAAACCGGGCAACAACATTGCCTTTTTGATTCTTTGAATATTCAAACAACCGGGGAAGAATTTCTTCTTCCTGTTCCGGTGAAATAAACCGGCAGTTTACGGCAAGTTCGATTAGTGCCTGACGTTCTTCTTCACTTTGATGCTCGTCTGTTTTTGGGCCCATAAGACTTACGAACTCCGCAATAGGTTTAGCGAAACTATTTTGGCGATACTTTTTTTAGGAATTAATATGAATCTTACTATAAAAAAAACCATAGTAAGATTCAAGAAAATAATCGGAAAGCCCGGTTAAGGGGCGGTACGTTCGAGCAGGCGGTTAATGCAGTCCACATACGCCCTGTTCTGGCAGGGTTTAGACAAATGATCCAGATACCTGTCCTTCTGGGTCAAAGAAATAACGGACTCAAGAAAATCAATGTTTCCGGAAATAAACAAAATGGGAACATGTGTGTTGGTTTTCCGTATCTCATTATACAGATCCATCCCATTGAGTCCTCCGGGCAGGAGGTAGTCAAGGCTGATCAAATCGTAAGATTCTTTTTTCAGAAAATCCAATGCCACGTGTCCATTTTGTGCGACATCCACTTGATGAAAAAACGGTTCTCCAATAAGAATCATGGACTGGACATCAGAAATAGATTGTTCATCTTCTACAATCAGTATTTTTTTCTTTATAACCAATGTAGATTTTTCAACTTCAATTTTTTCTTTTTTTGTCAAATCCCTTTTAATTACAGGCAGGGATAGAAAAAATCGCGTCCCCTCATTAACCTGTGTTTCAAACCAGATTCTTCCTTTATGTTTTTCAACAATCTTTTTTACATTAAACAAACCATATCCGGTTCCCTTAACCGATTTGTCATAAACCCCCAGGACATCTTTTGAATTCTTCAATGTAAATGCCGGGGTATAGATACTGTTCTGATGTTCAGGCGGGATACCGCAACCGTTATCAATAACCTCTATCAGAATATTTTCTTCATCATGGCTGGTATGAATGATAAGCTGCGGATTCCCGGTCTTGCTCATGGCATGTATTGAATTATGGATAATATTGACCAGGGCATTTTCAATCATACCCGGATCTGCCAAAAGCTCAGGCATATACTCGCCGAAATATTTTGAAACCCGTATGTCTTCCAGGTCCTTTTTTAAAAGATTAAGCACAAGATTAATTTTCTCATTTAGATCAAAATAATCCTGCCTGGGCTCCTGATCCTTTGCAAAGGCAACCAGGTTCCGGGTAAGATTTCTTCCCCGTTTAGTCTGCTCCAGTATCAACTCAAATGTCTGCCGGGTCTCCTGATCCTCACACTCAAGCAAGCTCAGCTCGGTATTCCCCATGATCGCACCCAGTATATTGTTGAAATCATGGGCCATTTTCCCTGCAACCTGGCCTATCAGGGCATACTTTTCCTGTTCGGCAGCATGCTGCTGAGCCGTCTGTTTTTCCTTCTGGGCTTTTTTATAGTCTGTAGCATCCTCAATGGCGACAACAATACATTTTTTACCTGTAATGCTCACTTCCTGTGAAGACAGATATCCATCCCGGGTCTCCCCTTGACTGTTGAAAAAGCGTATATCCATATGGGAAATTGTTTCGCTTTTCTGAAGAATATCAATGGAAGGAAGGCTTTCCGGGGCAAACAAAAGATCTGCCTGCAATATGTTTTTCCCTAATATATCTTTTTCCAGAAAACCTGTAATTTTTATACAGCTTTGATTGACATCCAGAATGCTTAAATCGTCGCGGGTAGCAATCACCAAACCCACCGGGCTGGAATGAAATATCTTCTCAAATCGGTCTTCACTCTCCCTGAGCGTCTGGTTTGCCGCTGTGAGTTCATCAATAAGCAGGATGGAGTTTAATCCGTCTGACACCCGTCTGCCGATAGCGTTGAACAGCACCTGATCTTCACTGGTCCAGGGTGCGGGGCTCTCACAGCGGTGAATTCCCAACAGCCATGCTTGATCAATTTTAGGATAAATGGCCATCCGAATCTCAGATTTGATACCATATTTATCCGCCATTCTCCCATACATCCGGCACATAGCCTCCTGCTCATACAAAACGGGCCGGTCCGATGCCAGGGCTTTCTCCATAGACCGGGCAAGCTCAGGATTAATCTTTATTTTTTTATCTGAAGCTCCCAATCCTTTATGTCCAGCCCTGGAACTTTCCACACTGATGGTGAAATATTTTGCTTTTGGATTACAGGGATTCAACAACCAGACCCTGTCGCACTCAAAGATATCCAGCATGGCGTCCAGAAGATTCTGCAAAATGTCTTTGGTATGGCGCGTATGGATTATAATATGATTGATTGTATCCAGATGTTTTCTGTTTATTTCAGCTTTTTTCCTGACAGTCTCATCGTTACAGACCACAGCAATCTCTCCTGAAGGCAGCTTATAAACATAGTTTTCCCGCCAGGCAGTAATCCGTTTGTTCTCATAATTACGCGTGGGGAGGTGTTCTGGCAGCCCTGAGGTATGAACCCGCTCCATTACATCAACCAGCCCCGATTTCCTCATTTCAGGAAACACCTCACTGACCGATTTGCCCAACACTTCATCCAAACTTACATTTTCAATACGCTGGGCTGCTTTATTAAAACTTTTTATTATAAAATCCTGACCGTGATCTAACACAGAATATATTGCAACGCCTGAATAGATGTTTTCAAACATTGCCTTAAGCCTTGCTTCACTCAAAACAAGCGCTTTCTGGGATTTCTCCCTGGCTTTTATTTCCCTGTTCAAACGGTTATTGAAAATATACAGTGCAATGGTGATCATCAAGAACAGAAAAATCCCACCGCTGAGGCAGGCAATCGCTACCTGTGTCCAAAAAGGATCTCTTCCTGTAGAAGGCTCGTATACGAACCCTTCCAAAGAGTAGTCTTTTTCGATAATGCCATGGCGGACAAAGGTTTCAGCAATATGCTTCCATCGCCCCGGGTTGTTCTGGCCTATTGCAACCAGATCCGGCAGTATCAGCTTATCCATTGAAGCAGCTTCGTATCTCAAGTGTGCCAAGGTTTTATCCGGATTATACTTTTGATGAATCAGGTGGATGATTTCCTCTTTATTGGCCATGGCATATTCCCAGCCTTTGATGCTGGCTTGTCTGAATGCCTGCACCCGATGTGGAAATTTTTCTATATAACTCCGAGTCGTAAATAAAGTGTCACCATAAAAATCCACCCCATATGCCAGGGGGTAAATAATCGTGTAATCTATCCCCTTTTCCTTATAATAATAGGGTTCATTTGTCACATACACAGACAGAACATCAATGCTGTCATCAAACAAATCCTCAGGGGTTACAAGACCTTCTGCCTGTTTAAACTGATTAAATCGAACCCGTTCATTTAACAGGGTTGCATGCAGTTCAAGGTCCCTGATTTGCTGCGATATTTTAAGCCGTTTGCCGATGAAATCCTTTGGATGCCTGATTAATGTTTCTTTGCGTGTCATAAAAGCCAAAGGAGAGTGTTGAAATATAGGAGCCAGCACAACCACGGGTTTGTTATCTTTAAGTCGATAAAGTAAAATTTCAGAATTGGTTACGCCGAACTGGGCAGTGCCTGAAATCACTTCCCCCACAGTATTGACACCAAACCCGCCTGGTTTAATTTCTACAGTGAGGCCTTCGCGCTGATAATATTTTTTCTCTTTTGCAGCATAAAAACCGGCAAATTGAAATTGATGATGCCATCGAAGCTGCAGAGTAATTTTATTACGAGGTGTTTTCAAGCCTTCCTGTGCTGCGGACAAAGCCGGGAAGGCAGATAGCCCGACCAGACAAATCCCGGCCAGACCGATCAGGATGACACGGAATTTAAAATCCGATATTTTCATTCAAGGCTATTCATTTTTAATATTAATATAAATAATCAGTAATTCTTGTAATAAAGCTGATATTAAAAATCAAGGGATAATCGGGTTTGCAGGTGTTCACATATACAGGGATATTACTTTTTGAAAATTTATAGTTCAAATTGAAAAGAAAGCCTGAAAGTACAAATCGTTGTTTAAAAACATAAGACACTGAAATAACAACTCATTAAACAGCAAATATTTTGCTGGCATGCACATTGCTATATCATAGTCAGAAGTTGCAGTTTATTTTTTATTATTTTTTTTAAAAAGGACAACAAAATGAAACACAGAATATCAAAAACCAGTTTAATCGTCAGTATCTTTGCCATCACTCTTTTTGGGCTAAACACAACAGTGCTTGCCGACGGGATGGGTAATTACTTTAACGCTCCTAAGAACGTTCAAGAACTAAATGCCAGATTTGGAGCGCCTGTCAAAATTATCGAGATGGACAATGGGATTAAAAAAATGTTCTATGGCCAGAAGACATCATACACTGATTACCTGTATTACCTTACCCGCGATGGTCAGGTAACAGGCTATGGCACCTGCGGAACCCTGAATGTAAAGAAGGCAGCGGCCAAAACCAATACCCTGCCTGAGCCATACAGCAACATGACCAGATACTATCAAAACCATCCAATGACAACAAAAACACTTAAAGAAAAATGGGGGGAGCCGATCTCCACCCATGAGTATGATAATAATATCACCAAACTGACATTCGGGCCAAAACTCTCTTATGTCGGGTACACTTATTTCCTTACCCGGGATGGGATGGTCATCGACCAGAACGTCACAGGCGATTAAAAAGATCATTTGCAAAAAGGCCCATCGTTAAATTCAACTAACTATTGGCCTTTTTGCATGGCCTCCTTAAACACTTCAAATTCCTTCTTAGACAGACCCTGAACACCAAAAGGGCGCTGGCTTTTATCATGGCAGTCTGATCCCCCGGTGATCAGCAGATTGTATTTCTTTGCCCACTCTTTCAAAATCTCCTGATGTGCCGGAATGTGGCCGGGGTAGTAAACTTCCAGACCCTGTATGCCCGCATCAATGAACTCCGGCAGAATCTTTTCAACAACTTCCAGAGAAGGCAGGACTTCTTTATAATGCCCCTCTCCGGGAAAAGAACCCGCAGCAGGATGGGCCAGCACGGCAATAACTTCTTTTTTTTGTACAATCTGCCTTGCCTGCTCAAGATCTATCCCCGAAGGCAGGTAGGCAGGGCTGTCGTTTCCAATTATCCGATTGACTACTTCCGGGTCTGTGATGCCGTGAACCTGGTTAAGGGCAAGGGCAAAATGACGCCGGGTGGCATTATCACTGAGCTGCGAAATATGTTCAAACGTCAGCTCTTTTTTCAAAATTGCGTTTTTTTGATCAGGGCCAAAAACCCGGTTGATTTCATCCACCCTTGCTCTGACCAGTTTTTCCCCTCTCCCATTTGCCATTACAGAATTGACAAAATCGACAAAATCCTTGACTTTCAATAGTTTCGAAGGAAAATAGCACAAAAGATGCAAGGTCCCTGTAAAATAGGAACGCTTAAACCGGACTGACAGCTCCACGCCGCAAACCACTTCTATTTTGGCTTCATTCCCAGCGGAAACTGCGGATTTCAACCCTTTCAAAGTGTCGTGATCTGTTATTCCTATCGCCTTGATGTCAAAGGCTTTTGCCTGATCCACAATTTCAGATGGTGAAAAATCTCCATCTGAAGCTGTGGTATGATTGTGCAAATCCGCAAATATGGTTTTTCCCATGGGTTTCTCCCTGTGCCTACAAATTTGTTATTTCTGTGTCATGTTCCTGTTTTCTCAATCATTTTCCAACCGATCTTCCCATTCCTATGCTTTAAAACTTTTTTTAAAAAAAAGAAGATAATATTTGTTTTTTCTAAATTTAATGGTAGAAGGGAACGAACGATTTTAACAAAATAATTTTGGAGAGTACATTAAAAGATGGATATTATCAATGAATTAGGAAAAGTGGATTCTGAAGAAAGCGCCAAAGTCATTTTCAAACAGTATATGGACACCACCCATTTAGACCGAATTTTAAAAATTACCAACCCGGACGTACTGAAGAGAATTGCTGATGCAATCGTCCTTTGCAACCCAAAAGAAGTTTTTGTCAATACCGGTTCGGATGAGGATCAAGCATTTATAAAAAATCTTTCATTGGAGAAAAAAGAGGAAAAACCTCTGGCCATGGAGAACCATACCATTCATTTTGACCTGGCTCAGGAACAGGGACGTATCGTTGACCGGACCTATTACATAGCCAACCCGGAAGATCAGATATCCTCCCTTGCCAACCGGATGGACCGGCAGACTGCTCTTGAGGAAGTCAGGTCCAACATGACCGATATCATGAAAGACAAAACCATGATTATTGGTTTTTACATGCGCGGCCCGGTGGGCTCTCCAGTTTCCAATCCCGCCCTGGAAATAACCAGTTCCACATATGTCTCCCACAGTGCAGAACTTTTATACAGAAATGCATATGCTGATTTTAACAAAGAAGTGGAAAACCTTGGTCATTTTTTCACCAATGTTCATTCAGAAGGCCTGAACCGCCCTGAAGATCTTCCCAATGCAAGAGTGTTCATGGATCGCCAGTACCGGACCACTTTCAGCTGGAAATGCACTTATGCCGGCAACACCCTGCTGCTTAAAAAAGGAAACCACCGCTTTGCAGTTGATAAAGCTGTTTATGATAACCCGGGCAATGAACTGTCCGAACATATGTTCATTACAGGGATCAATGGCCCGGGACGAACTACATGGTTTGCCGGAGCCGCACCAAGCGGATGTGGTAAGACCACCACAGCCATGGCTGGAAATGTATTTATCGGTGATGATCTGGCTCAGATGTGGATAGCCAACGACGGCAGTATCCGCTCCGTCAACCCTGAATGCGGTATTTTCGGGATTGTAGAAGATGTAAACCTTGACGGTGACCCCATGCTGATGAAAGTGCTGAGACAACCTGGCCATGAAGTGATCTGGTCTAATGTTCTTGTTGATGATAAAAATGTCCCTCACTGGATAGGCAACAATGAAGAACATCCTGCTGAAGGGATTAACTTCCAGGGTGAGTGGCATGAAGGCAAAACAGACAGCGACGGCAAACCGGTTCCACTGTCCCACCCCAACTCAAGATGTACCTTGAGTTCCACATCCCTGGAAAACTACTCTAAAGAAGCAGAAAATCCCGAAGGTGCTTTAACAAGAGTGTTCACCTATTCAGGAAGAGATGCAGACACCATGCCGCCGGTATGGGTAGCCAAAACATCTGATGCCGGTGTTGTAATCGGTGCCTGTATTGTATCGGCCGCCACTGCTACAGAAGTCGGGGCAAGCGGTGTAAAAAGAGCACCCTGGGCCAATGCACCTTTTATACCCGGCGCATTGGGTGACTACATGGATGCCCAGTTTAAATTCTTTGGCAACGACAAGATCAAAAATGAATACAAACCTGTTATGGCCGGCCTGAACTACTTTTTGACAGACCAGGCAAGAGGTGGTGACTCCTCAAAACTGATCGGTGAAAAACGGGATGTTAAAGTCTGGCTCTCCTGGCTTGAAAGATATGCCCACAATGAGATCGACTATTTGTCAACACCGATTGGAAATATCCCTAAATATGAAGATCTTCAGGCGTTATTTAAAGAAATCATTGATAAAGAGTACACAAAAGATTTATATATTAAACAGTTTTCTTTATATCTGGATAATATTATCAAACGGGTGGAACTCCAGCAGGAAGCATATTCAAAAGAAGATGGTATTCCGCAGACCCTGTTTGACATTTTAGCCCAGCAGAAAGAAGAACTTCTGGCACTTAAAGAAGAAAAAGGCAGCATCGTATCTCCAGATACTTTTTAATATTTAACACATGGAGGGTCGTCCATGAGCAGGATATCATGCTTTGAATTATATCATGTCAGAATCCCCCTGGATAAGCCCTTTTACCCGAGCTGGATCCCTGGCTACCCTGCCAATGAGAACCGGTTTGACCTTGTTAAAATCACCACAGAGGCCGGGGTTCACGGATATAGTGCAGCCCCGGCCATTGCCACAGAACGATCCGGACTGGGCTATTTAATTGCGCCATATCTTTTAGGCCACGATGCCACCGACATAGACCTGATGCTTCAACGCCTCAGGGAAGTCGGTTATCTGGGCGTCCGTGCAAACTGGATTGAACCCGCTTTCTGGGATATCAAAGGAAAACTCGAAGACAAACCCGTTTACGAACTGTTGGGCGGAACAAAGCAGTCAGTAGAGCTGTATGCCTCCACCGGGGAAATCAAAGATGAAGATTCCCGGGTATTTGAGGCCAGAAAACGCCTGGAAGAAGGGTTTAAGACCATCAAGATCCGGGTACATGATTTTGATGGTCAAAAAGACATTAATCATGTAAAGGCTGTTGTGGATGCGGTTGGAGACAAAATGTCCATCGGAGTGGATGCCAACCAGGCCTGGCGGGTAACCATTATCAATGATGCACCTCTCTGGGATCTGAAACGGGCAAAATATTTTGCTGATGCGTGCGCAGACATGAATATTGCCTGGCTTGAAGAGCCACTTCCCATGGATGATTATCAGGCACTGACCGAACTCACCCGATACAGCAGAATCCCGATTACCGGCGGTGAAATCCATACAAACGGAAAAGCTGAACTCAAACACATGGTTGAAAGAAAGTGCTATGATATTTTTCAACCTGATGCGATCATGACCGGCGGAATCCAACACACCCTTGATGTGGCAGAGCACTGCAAAAAATATAATCTGGGATTTACGCCGCACACCTGGACCAATGGCATAGGGCTTGCCGTTAACCTTCAGGTATACCTGGCCAGCGGATTTGTGGGCAAGAAGCCAATGGAATATCCCATCAACCCGCCGTCATGGACCATTGAAAAACGAGATGCGATTTTGAAAAAACCCCTGATGCATGAGGAAGGAAGACTTTGGCCGGCTTCTGCACCTGGACTTGGCTTTGAAATTGACCCGGACAAGCTTGCAAAATATGGAAAAAAGATTTTTTCCATGAACAAGAGAAAGCTTTTCTTTTACTCACTTAAGGATAAAGGCCTGATCACATCCATACGACTGGCATCCAATAAGAAAAAATATGGCGTAGATGCAGTCAACAAAACAGATGCGAACAACAAAAAGGACACATCACCCAGAATTAAAGCCGAGTAACCACCCCCCTGATGTCTTGATGAACTGTCGGGTATTTTTCAATTTCTCCTTTTTCATCAACACCGCGATATAAAAGCTCAGCTTCATATGTGATATCAGCGGCATCCATAAAATACCGGGCGGTTAATATAAGCCCGTCAAACAGGTCTTTTCCCTTAGTGGCTGCCACTCCCAGCAAAACACCCTTTCTTGTCCGGCCTTTATAATCATCCATTTTCAACCTGTATTTTCTGGACCACACCACCTGTACCCGGTCAATCAGAGCCTTCAAAGCGGAAGGGAAACCATAAAAATAAACCGGAGAGCTTAAAACCAGAATATCCGCTTTTTCAAGAGCGGGTAAAAACAGCTGAGTAAAATCATCATCCTTAAAAATGCATACCCCCTCTTTTTCACAATTCCCACACCCGATACAATGGTTGATTTTAAGTTTTGCCGCGTGCAGCACTTGGGTATCATTTCCTCTGGCCTTCATCTCCTCCATGAAAAAACTCATCAGGTAATCAGAATTGCCGTTGGGTCTGGGGCTGCCATGAACACCTAAAATATACATATTTTCACTCCACAATTCCCATTAATTCCACCACAAAAATCAAGGTGGATCCCGGTTTGATCTTCGGGCCGGCGCCTCTGTCTCCATACGCCAGATCTGACGGGATATACAACATCCACCTGGAACCTTCTTTCATTTTCTGTAAAGCTTCAACCCATCCGGGAATAACACCGCCCACCTGGAATGTGGCTGCTTTGCCTCTCTTATAGGATGAATCAAACTCTGTCCCGTCTATAAGCGTTCCCTTATAGTGGCACTCCACGGTATCACTTAACTTGGGCAGCGCTCCAGTGCCTTCTTTGAGCACTTTGTACTGAAGCCCTGATGAAAGGGTTATTACCCCTTCTTTTTTCTTGTTTTCATCTAAAAATTTCGCACCAAGGGTACGATTCTTTTCTGATTCTTCTTTAATTTTTTCAATCTGTTTCTGACGGGCCATCCGCTGATAGGACATCAGGATATCCTGCAGTTGTTTTTCACTTACCTGCGGAGTATTCCCCTGGCTGTCCTTTGCCCCCATAAAAAAATACTGGGGGTCCAGTTCAATTGTTTCCCTTAATTTTTCAAAAATATCATACCCAAGCGCATAGCTGATCTGCTTTTCAATTGATGCATCTTTTACAAGGGGAGAATCTTTTTCCTCAGCCAGGCCTGTTGTAGAGAAAAAAAGTACGCCTGCTGCAATTAATATGTATCCGTAGAGCTTCAACATCTGGTGCCTCCATTTTTTTTGGTGATTTCGCTTGAAATGTCTGGCTGTAAAAATAACAAAAAGACCATTATTTTGCAATGGCCTTTATGGAGTCAAAGGCATAGCAATCTTCGTCTCAAAGCTATTAAAAGATTTTACATTTTTTACAGGCTGTACTATGAGATACTAAGTCACACTTAGACAACATTTCTTTTAATTTTGAAACATTGGGAGAGATTTATGAGCAAATGGGCATTTCGATCTGCAACAGACCTTGTCAATGCGATAAAAACCCAAAAAGTCAGTTCCCTGGAACTGCTGGAGGAGTATATTGAACGGGTCGAACGACTGAACCCGTCAATCAATGCAATCGTTGCAACCGATTATGACCATGCCAGGAAAAAGGCTGATGATGCCGACAAGGCCTTGGCCAAAGGGGCGGACTGGGGAGTACTTCACGGGCTCCCCATGACCATAAAAGACAACCTGGAGGTAAAGGGAATGCCCTGCACTGCAGGTGCCCCAAAGCTAAAAGATCACCGCCCAGATAGGAATGCTGATGTTGTTCAACGGTTGATAGATCAAGGTGCTGTTATCTTTGGAAAAACCAATATGCCCCGCTATGGGGAGGATATTCAAAGCTACAACGAAGTCTACGGACAGTCCAACAACCCCTGGGATAGTTCCCGGACGCCGGGCGGATCTTCCGGCGGAGCAGCCGCAGCCATTGCCACAGGGCTGTGCGGTCTTGAAATAGGTAATGACATTGGCGGTTCTATTCGTAATCCTGCAAACTTCTGCGGCATTTACGGTCATAAATCCTCATATGGAATTGTACCGGACCGCGGCATGATTCCACCGCCTCCGGGCATATTCCCCGGCGATCAAACCATGCAGACAGATATTCTTGTGAACGGCCCGCTTGCCAGAAGTGCAGAGGATCTGGATCTGGCCATGAGTATTATTGTCTCACCGGAACTCCCTGAATGCAAAGCATGGCAGATCAACCTGCCAGAACCCAGGAAAAAATCTTTGTCTGAATACCGGATCGGTCTCTGGCTGGATGACCCGGCATGCCCGGTGGATTCAGAAGTTGGAACCTGCCTCCAGAACGCTGCTGATGAACTTGCAAAGGCTGGTGCTGACATTTGTGAGCAGCGACCGGAAATCGATTTCTCCCAGACATTTGAAATGTTTTCAGACCTGCTGAATGGCGTCATGGGACTTGGAGTTCCAAATGACATGTTTGCTGAATGGGTAGAGGAAGAAGCCAGCCTGTCGGGAAAGCCCCTGGATACAAAAAATAGATTCATCCGTGGTGCCATACAAAGGCATAAAACCTGGTTGATGAGGGACATTGAACGCCAGATGGCACGCCAGAAATGGACAGATTTTTTTGCAGATTTTGACGCGCTGCTCTGCCCGTCAGCGCCCGTGCCTGCATTCCCCCATGATCACAGGCCATTTCATGAGCGTACCATTGAAGTAAATGGCACCAAAAGGCCGTATGCTGATCTCATGGGGTGGGCAGGATTAACAAATGTGGTGTTTTTACCGGCCACCATCGCACCAGTGGGAATGACATCAGGTGGTCTGCCTGTAGGTGTGCAGATTGTCGGCCCTTATCTGGAGGACCGGACACCCATACATATTGCAGGACTTATGGCCGATGTGGTGGGCGGTTTTAATCCACCTGAAGGGTTTGCATAAAAAGCCAATAACGCGTTTTTTAAAAAAACTTTAAAAAATCTTCTTAATCGGGGAATGTGGGCTTTCTCTTTTCAATGAATGCGGCAACACCATGCATGCATTCTCCAGATGCAATAAGTTCTGCAGCCATTTGCGCCTCCAGCTCAAGTGCTTTTTCCAAAGGCAGCCCCTGGCTTTGCCGAATGACTGCCAACGCATGACAGACAGCCCTTGGCCCGTTTTGTGCGATTTGCCCTGCCAGGTCCAATGCATCCTTAACAGAACGCCCTTCATTGCTCACACGGTTCACCAAACCAATATTCAGCGCTTCTTCGGCATTTATCGTACGGGCCGTCAGTATGAGGTCCGAAGCAACAGCACTTCCGACAAGCCTGGTTAAAGAAGGACCGCCTCCCCAATCCGGCATCAGGCCCAGGCGAACTTCAGAAAAACAAAGTTGAGCCGATCGGTCCATTACTCTCAGATCGCATCTGGTTGCCAACTCCATCCCACCCCCATACGCCAACCCATTTATTGCGGCAATAATTGGAACGGGCAGGGATATAAATCCATCAACGGCTTTTCGAATACGGTTAACCACTCTCCTGGCCGGCCCTATATCATTATTGTCTAAAACCTCAAGGAAAGTATTCACCAGAGGATTTTCAGGATTAACATCAAACCCAGCACAAAACGCTTCGCTTCCACCTCCGGTGATAACAACCGCCCTTGGAAGATCCTGTTTCATCTGCCTTGTAACCTTTTCCAAAGCCTCGAACATGGACTCATCAAACGCGTTTTTCTTTTCAGGACGATTCATTGTCACCAACGCGATCTTATTTTTTATCTCCGCTTGAACGGTATGACCAGTCATATAACGTCTCGTTTTCGTGTCAAAATATGCTTAATATTAATAAAAAAATCTCCTTTGAGTTGAACGTGTCTGATGAAATTAGAACAAAGCATTTTCCATATTTGCCGCCGGGTGGTTCTCATAAACAATGCCGTTGATTTTACCCATGGTCACCGGCAAAATGGTCTGAATAAAAAATTGAGCCGCTTTGATTTTGCCTGCATAAAAATCAGCATCTTTTTTCACCTGTTTTTCCAGCTGTTCCTGTGCAATGCCGGCAGACCAGAGGAGCAGCCAGGCCATGATAATATCGCCGCAGGCATCCATCAAAGGATGTGCGCTGGCAAGTGCGGATGACACATGTTTAGAAAACATGGCACCTGTTGTGCTTTTCGCCTTTTCTTCAAATGCGCTCAGCACAGTTTCCAATTTTTCGGACAGCGGGGTAAGCAATTCCCACTTTTTTGACCGGCTGACCGTTGTCCTGATTTCCGTAACAAGAGCATCCAGCATGGCTCCATTTTTCCCCGCCACTTTGCGCCCCAGAAAGTCCATGGCCTGAATGCCATTGGTGCCTTCATATATGGACGCAATTTTACAATCTCTTAAAATCTGTTCAATCGGGTATTCTTTAGTATATCCGTAACCGCCAAACACCTGCATGGCCTCAGTACAGACATCAAAACCCTTTTCGCTGGAATATGATTTCACGACTGGAGTTAAAATCTCTACAAGGTTGGAATAGCGAGCTCTGTCTTCCTGATTTTCCGTTATCTGGATCTGGTCAAAACAAAAGGCAATATAATAAACCAGTGTCCGCATGCCCTCCACATAGGCTTTCATTCTCAACAGCATTCGCCTCACATCAGGGTGTTCAATAATGGCCACCTGCTCATTTCCCTCTGTGGCCGCCTTTCCGATTCCCCGACCCTGGCGCCTTTCTTTGGCATAGTCCAGGGCAAACTGGTATGCAAGGTTCGCGCTGGCAAAAGATTGCATGCCCACTTCCAGGCGCACTTCATTCATCATGTGAAACATGATTTCCATTCCCTGCTTTTCCTTACCCAGAAGCAGCCCCCTGCATTTACCCTTGCTGCCGAGCGATACACTGCATGTTGGACTGCCATGAAGTCCCATTTTATTTTCGATTCCAGTCACCACAACATCATTGGGCTCTCCAAGACTACCATCTTCATTTACCCAGATTTTTGGAACAATAAATAGTGATATCCCTTTGGTGCCGTCCGGATCACCCTCAACCCTTGCCAAAACAGGGTGAATGATGTTTTCAGTAATATTCTGATCACCGTTGGTTATAAAGATCTTACTGCCGCTGATATCGTAAGTTCCATCCTCTCTTTTTCTTGCAGTTGTAGTAAGTGCACCCACATCAGATCCTGCCTGGGGCTCAGTGAGCATCATGGATCCACCCCATACACAGGAATAAAGCTTTTCAAGAAACAGATCCTTTTGCTTTTGAGTGCCGTAAAGATCGATCATTTTTCCGGCTCCATGTGCCAGCATGGGATAGATGATCAAAACATAATTGGCCATTATCAGATATTCAATGGCTGCCTGGGATATGGTCGAAGGAAGCCCCTGCCCACCATAATCCGGAGATTCCGTCAAAGCGCCCCATTCCCCTTCCACTAAAAGTTCATGAGGGCGCCTCAGGCATTCCGGGACCTTTACCTGGCCATCTTCAAATTTAGCACCATCCTCATCGCATTCAGTATATGTGGGAAATATTTCTTTAACAGCCAGATTTTTGGCTTCTTTGACAACCATATCAAACATTTTTTTGTTTAATGAAGCGTATTTTTTTGATTTTAATACGCTTTCCACATGAAGAAGCTCATAAAGGATAAAATCAATATCTCTTTGACGGGTTAATTGAGGAGCCATAATTCACCTGCTTTTCTTAAATAATTAATCATATCTTAAAAAGGTAAGTAAAATTTACTTATCAGAAATTACCCTGTCAAGAAAAAAATAATCCAGATTAACAAAGTGAACGATGTTCAAAAGGGAGGTTTAATAATATAAAAGAATGGTCTGTATCAGTATGTTTAAAGAAAACTTTATTTTATCATATCTCTTTTATCTCGCCATTTCTGACAGTAAGAATCCCTGCAATGGTGATTTCATCCAGACGGTCGAACATTGCGCGGCTGGCTTCAACCCACACCCAGCGGGACATACACTCCCCGGCCCGGTTACAGATGCCGCACACCTGTTTTTCCTGTTCAGCACAATCGATTATTTCTGTTGATTCTTCAAGCACACGGACAATGCTTCCAATGGAAATATCCTCAGGCTGCTTAGCCAGCAGATGCCCCCCAAAAGGACCTCGGACACTGTTTATAATTCCAGCTTTTTTAAGCTTTCCTGTCAATTGTTCCAGATATTTTAAAGAAATATTCTGTCGTTTTGATATATCGCTGAGTGGCACGGGTTTCCCTTTCCCGTGAACTGCTATATCAAGGACCAGCCTTGTTCCATACCTGCTTTTTGTGGTTAGTCTCATAACCTTTGCTCTCTACTCTCCCCTCCACGCTTAATGACTTCAATCGTCATAGTATTCATCATTGTCCGGCTTTTCAAATGGAAGGCTGATATCAAACCGGCTGCCTTTTCCAGCACTGGATTTTACGTCTATCTTTCCACCGTGAGACATAACCACGCGATGTGCAATAAACAGCCCAAAGCCTGTTCCCCTTGATCCTTTGGATGAAAAAAACAGGGTAAACATATTATTTTTTGTTTCCGTATCCATCCCAGTCCCGTTGTCTTCAATCGTAAATCGAATAAATCTGTCGGTCTCTTTTTCAACACTGAATTTTATCCAGTGCTCTTTAGGTGCGGTATCCATCAGGCAGGCATCAAGAGCATTCTCCAGAAAATTTATCAGCGCCGCCTCCATCCAACTGGAATCCACTTCAATTTTTCCAAGGGTATCCGGTATGGCAACAGAAAGCGCTATGGCATTTTTTTGAGCCATTGGTTTTACCGTATTCGCCACATTTTCTGCAAATTCCACAATATCCAGACGTTCATAATTGAGCTCTCTGGATTTTGCATAATACAAAATTTCCAGCACCATTTTTTTTATTTTATCTGCCATCTGCTGGATTTGCTCAAAAGCCTTTTTCACCCGTCTGTTATCTTCCTGGACAATACCGGTTTCTAACTGGTAAATCCCTCCATCAAGGGCTGTGAGCATACCTTTTACACCATGTGATACAGATCCGAGCATCAGACCGAGAGAGATCAGATGATCCTGCAATTCCCGAATCTGGGTAATATCCGTAGACATTTCCATTACTTGTGTGATCTGGCCCAGCTCATTTCTGATGGGTGCGGTCTGGGTAAGTACATTATATTGCTGTCCCTCTCTTGTGGTAATAATCTCTTCAACAGTGTGGGAGCGTCCATCTTCAAATGTGGCCATCACAGGGCAGTTGGGGCAAGGACTGGTTCTGTGTTTATACACCTCATAGCAGTGCCCGGTAAGCAAACTACCAAAATGGCGTTTAAACAACTTATTCGCTGCAGTGATCTTATGATTTTTATCCTGGACAGATATAAAACAGGGCACTTCTTCAAACAACTGGGATAATAGATCCTGGGCATTATGAAGCTGGGCAATTCTCTCAGAATACCGGTTGATTTTCTGATTGAGAAAAATATTTTTACACGCGCTGGCAAACGACAGGTTCAGCGCCTTTGGATTTAAAGGGGTTTGATGGTAATGAACCGCTTTTGTGGAAAAAATATCCATGGCCGCGTCCAGTTTGACTGCTTCAGCCAGAATCAGCATCTGGATACTTGGATATTTTTTTTTCAAATCAAGTAGTCTCGTGGACATATCACTGCTGATAAATGGATCAGCAGCCACCACATCCCAGGATCCGTCTTCAAGGCAGTCACATGCATTTTGAACGTTGTCAGCAAAAGTTATCTCATAATTTTGGTTCCAGGGATATTTTTGCAACGACTCAGTGCCATCTGTGTCACTATGGATCACTAATATCTGCTTTGGCATGGTGGATAAAAACGCTCAGAAACTACCTGAGCGTTTCCTCTACTTTTTTCAACAACTTATCACGGTCGAAAGGTTTGGGAAATGACGCAACCGCCTTAACAACCGCACATTGGCGGCTCGAAAGTCCGCTGATGACGATCACCGGGGTATCTTTAAGCTCCGGGTCTGTGGAAAGCTTCTGGTAAAATCTGGGTCCCCATTCACCGGGCATTTCAATATCCAATGTGATCAGGTCTGGTTTAGCAGATTGTGCTGCTTCCAATCCCTGCTGCACATCCCCTGCCACCCAGACCTTGTAACCATTATCCTCAAACAGGGAAACAAGATAATCTCTCACATTCAGATCGTCATCAATTACCAGAATTTTTTTTTGCATAACAACCTCTTTGCCTGACTGCGCATGCCGACAGTTCAGGATCGCTGGAAAATTTCAATTACCGGATTGACAACTTCTCTACAACTTTCAAAAAAGGCTGTTTATTCCTCCTCAACCGGTTTCAGGTGTTCCGGGATAACCAGCATTTTAATAATCAAAGGTTTTAAAAATGACCACCTGATGCCGATTTCAAACTCCTCTTCAAGGTCCCGAATAGCATCCCAACAGTTATGGCACGGTGCAATAACGAGCTTTGCTCCGGTGGCCAGGATCTGGTCTCTTTTGACCTTAAGCCCTACATTTCTTTGTTTTCTAAAATAACCGATACCGTTAAAACCACCACCGCCGCCGCAACAGAAATTATGCTCTTTATTCGGTGCCATATCGATAAAATAGCCAGGCTCTACAATATAGGACAGGATTTCTCTTGCACATTCTCTAAGACCGTGATTTCGGACATAATTGCATGAATCCTGAAGTGTTACAGGCTCCTTGATCCTTTTTGAAGGATCAATTTTGAGTTTTCCTTCCCGAAGTGCTTCTGCCAGCCATTCAATGTAATGAATGGATTCCACAGGCGGACGGCCGCTTTTTCTACCAGCCCAGTATGGTCCCTCAACAACGGTCGCCCTGTGAGCATGGCCGCATTCAGTACCGATCATCCGTTTGGGCCTCAGACGTTCCATGGCATCATATACACTGTCCACCTGCATTTTGCAGGCCGCCCAGTCTCCGGCGAACATGGCCAGAGAAGTCAATTCCCACCCCTTTGACGGGACGGTCCATTTTTCACCTGCAATGTGATACAAAATTGCGGCTTCAGCCAAATCTTCCGGGTAATGTTTGGCTTCACGGGCATTTACCGTATACATGATATCTGCATCTTCAACATCAACCGGAACCGTCAGGCCGGGATATTCATCCTCATACTCCTCAACCATCCATTCGAAGGTATCGATATAGTCTTCGCTGCTGATATCCATCTGGGCGTTGTAAACCCGGTGCATACCCGCACCGATTTTCATCTCCCAGGGGACAAAGCCCTGATTGTACAGCAAGCCTCGAAGATACCCAAACATGATACCGGTATCAATGCCGTGCGGACAGTAAGTGCCGCAACGGTTGCAGCAGGTACACTGTGACCAGGCAATCTCCATGGCTCTGAGCATGAATTTGGTATCCACCTTTCCTTTTCGCTTGATAATCTCGCCAAGTGTGGACTGAATTTTATAGGCAGGAACCTGTTCGGGTTTTCTCTCGTTTGCCAGGTACAAAAAACAGCTGTCCGCGCACATGCCGCAATGGGCACAAATTTCCAGCCAGGTTCTAATCCTGGATTTGCAGGTTTTCTGAATAGTTGACCACAACAGGTCCGTATCAACCTCCAGATGTTTCATTTCTTCGTAATATGTTTTCCCACTCTGATCTGCAAGAAGTGTCGTAATTCCTTCTGCTGTATCAACGGGTTTTTTATTGGCTAATGTTCCTTCAGGCATGGATTTTCTCCTTAAAACCGGTTTTGATAATAATTAAACTACCAGGAAAATTTTGTTCCTTTGAGTCCACCACGTTTGATCCCAAAGTCCATTCCCAGCTGTGCCCTGGATGCGAAAAATAAAAACACATGGGACAACTTGGTAAAAGGAATGGCCAGAAGAACAATCTCACCACTGAGGATATGTGCAGTGATCCAGAATCCATAATCCCCCACATGATAGCGGGCAAGCATTCCAGTGATAAAGGGTGCGATGGAAATCAAAAGGATACCCCAGTCTTTTCGATCGGTGAGTATTCTCACCTCAGGAAGAACCAGGCGCCTTATAATAAGCAGACAAATACTGATAACAGCAATCCAGGTCAACACATCGGCAACGGGTGTAGAGATAGTAAACAGGGAAAATCCCAGTTTTTCTCTGAGAAAAACATTATGGCCGATGAGAAAAAGCGGAACGATAACCGCACCGATATGAAACCCAAAAAATGCCGCTGCCATAACCGGTTGTGATCTCCACCCGTAAGTCCCGTATGGGATCAGCCATTTGTAAATAGATCGCACAGCACCCCGAAAGCCCATGGCCGGATACTCTTTATATGCCACCCGGTCCAATTGCCATGAAAGGCCGTTAAAATACTGATAGAATCGTACAATCATTCCAATAATACAGACCCCTAAAGACAAGTAGAAAACGGGCCCTGTTAATAATGAGTACATTGCTGCCTCCATATTTCCTATAAATTAAATTTTTTAATTTTAAGCCTAATCATCCCGATCTGTAAGATACAGCCAGTAAAGCGGCATAAAGATCAGAATAGCTCCCATTACAAGGTAAGTAATACCCTTGGAATACGTCATAAAATCGTGGAGAGTAAAAAATTCCATTTGCAGTCTCCTTTTTTAATGATCTTCTTTATAGTCAGGATGTTCATGTAAAATGGGCATCCGGGTTACAATAAATTTATAGACAACCACCCCAACGGTTACGATAAAAATAGTGGTGCCGACTTCCATGAAACTCGGGCAATACCGTTCTGCAGAAGGCAGATGCCAGTTAAAGGCAATCACTGAGATGTTCAAACGGTTGAGAATGATCCCCAGAATACTCCATACTGCAGCGATGCGGATCAGAAATGTGTTTTTCTCTCTTGAGCCGACAGAATATAAAATAGCCGGTAAGAGTACAAAACCGATCATCTCAACCAGGAACCAGAGCCCCCAGCCGGTGGTCAGGTAATGCCAGCTGTTGTCTACGGCAATCCCGATTACTTTAATACCGAAGTATCCCATCATGACAAAGGATGCGGCTTTTCCAAATCCAAGCACAACCCCTTCAGCCTCAGCCAGGTG
The DNA here is from genome assembly GCA_033851995.1 of Desulfobacteraceae bacterium. Classification (GTDB taxonomy): domain Bacteria; phylum Desulfobacterota; class Desulfobacteria; order Desulfobacterales; family Desulfobacteraceae; genus Desulfobacula. The sequence goes on from JAWSVI010000003.1 coordinate 121,680, forward strand.
GGTTTCATCCATTTTATCATGAAGCCAGCGATGGGCCAGGGTACCTTCAAAAATCACCATGGACATACCGGCGAACATGCTGGATATGAAAAAGTACACATGCAGATAACCCGAATACCAGAGTGGGTGGAGCTTGGAAGGCGCAATCTGGAAAAGTGCTCCCAGAGAGGACTGATGAAGAGTAGAAAGAACCACACCAAAAATGGTCAGCACCAGTGTCAGGCGAACCACCCAGGCCCGAATTTTTTTAAATCCCAGCCATTCAAATGCTGCGGGCGTGAATTCTATGAATAATACTGTCAAATACAGAAACACGCAAAGTCCTACTTCAAACAGCAGGGAAGACGTTCCCTGAGACACAAATATCGGATATGGCAGTTTCCAGGGACGCCCTACATCATAATGAAGGGCAAAAACCACCAGGGCATACCCTAAAAATGCTGTAAGAATCGCCGGACGAACGGCCGAATGATATTTTTTCAGGCCAAATACATAGCAGGCAGAAGATGTAACATACCCGCCAGCAGCCAAGGCAACACCACACATCAGGTCAAACCCGATCCACAAGCCCCAGGGGTTGTTGTTATCCAGATTTGTTACCGCACCAATACCCTTTGTAAATCTGAGTATGGTAAGAATCAGCCCGACAAAGAGGATAATTCCGGCAACCACATTAAAAGGTGTAAACAGTTGCTTTTGAGCAATGGCTTTTTCCTGTCCCATTTATTCCTCCTCTTTAGCGGCATCATCGGCAGCCGGCTCACCGTTTTCTTCATCGCCTGACGCATCAGCCTGAGCTTCTTCTTCAGCCTTTTTTTCAGCTTCGGCTTTTATATATTCATCCACGGCTTTCTTTGCTTCGTTTTTAACTGCAGTTTCTTTTTCCTTGGTCATTTTATCCTGAAGCGCAGACAGCTTGGTGTTCATTTCATTGGTTAACTGGTCTGTTGTTTCCTGAACCGCTTCATTTTGTTCTTCCTGGGCAATTTTTTCTTTACGTTTGGAAATAGCATACACCCCGGTCAGGAGAACCGGCCAGAGGCCTACAACAATGGGGACCGTGCCAAGAGCGCCGGACGTAAACTGGGGAGCTGGCGTAACACCAAGATCTTCTCTCATGCCGATTTCCTCAAACGGAACCGCTGAGAGATACAACCAGCTGGTTCCACCCATTTCATGCTCGCCATAAACATGTTCGACATATTGGTCAGGATGTTTGTTAATCCTTTTCCAGGCAAGTTTCACAAGGTCTTCACGCTTACCGAAAACCAGGGCTTCACTTGGACAGATTTCTACGCACCCGGGAAGTTTGCCTTCCTGTATAAGGGGCAGGCACATGGTACATTTGGTAACCTTGGGTGTTAAAGGATCATTATATGTGTATGCCGGGATATTGAACGGGCAGGCAACCATGCAGTAACGGCAGCCCACACAAAGAGATTCATCATAAACCACAGCCCCGCTCTTGTCTTTTTTCAACGCTTTAACGAAACAAGCCGAAGCGCATGCCGGTTCCTGGCAATGGTTACACTGCTTTTTTACAAAAATATCAGTGCCAGCTTCAAACTTGTTGACAACCGTATAGGTGGACTCACCTGTCCGCCTTTTCTGGTCAAGAACTTTCAGGTCATCAAAGGGTTTTTCAGGTTTATCAAGCTCATTGACCTCGTTGCAGGCCTGTTCACATTTTCTGCAACCAATACATTTGGTTGAATCATGCAGCACACCAAAGCTTTCCGGATATCCCTTGAAATGTTTATTTGAGGCACCATACGCTTTTGAAAGAGCGCCAGTTGTGCTGGCACCGATAGCTGCTCCTATCGAGCCCAAAAACTTTCTACGAGAAATAGCCATAATTATACCTTTTTATTTTATATATCCTTTTTGAATATTTTATTTTCTGGCTTCATGACATTTGACACAGTCTGTTGCAGCAACTGATGCAACTTCCATTTTCTGATGACAGGTAATACACTGGCCATGATACGCACCCTTCAGTCCAGGTCTTCCATCCGATCCATTTCCGATTACAGGCCCTGTTTTGCTGTGGCAGGAAGCACATTTGGGGGGCTCAAGTGTTTTAGGGCTGTTGTGATGGCATCCCATGCATAACCCGGCCTGGTCTTTATGGAAGGCATTGGCCATATTACTTTTTTCAACCTTTTTAAATATCGCCTGAACCACTTTCCTGTGTGGAAATTCACTGGCTTTGTAATCTTTAGCCAAAACATCAATTTTTACGATCTCGGGGATTTTGTCCACCGGCACGCGTATATAGGCCTCTTTATTCTTTGAAATCGCTGCCTTGGCCAATTCAGAGGGCTCACCACCTTCAAATTTGGCAGGAGGCAGGTTATGGCAAGTTGCACAGGATTCTGAATCCGTTTTAGCTGAAGGAGCAATAGAGTGGCAGCCAGCACAGGCGGGTTTTGTGGTTTTGCCTTTGTGGCACCCCACACAACTCTGACTGCTGCCCGGGCTATGCATGGCCTGTTCAAGACTTACAAATCCGCCCTGGATATCTCCGCCTTCCGCTTTATGGCAGTCGCTGCATTTTTTCAAGGTTTCATGATGGCATACTTTGCAGCTTGCTTCCTTCATCTCATGGGCTTTATGATCAAAGGCCACCGCATTCATGAATGCTTTTTTATCTTTACTTCCTTCTTTCCATCCTGTAAGCGCCACTTCATCCGGCTGATTGCGTTTCAGCCTGGGAATATCGGTCAATTTTTTAATCCGGGCCTGCTGGTCAGCCTCATGACATCCATTGCATGTAACAGGACCAGCTTCAATCTTCTGGTCTTTCATGCTCTGATGGCAGGCCACACAAGAATCATGAGAGGCTTGTCTTATGGTTCGCACATCATTTTTTTCTGCAGGCTTATGGCAATAAGAGCAGGCACTTTCTTCGCCTTTAACATAAAACGTTTCTTTAGTTTTCTCGTTGGCGTTATGATGGCAGCTGCTGCAATTTTCAGTATCTGAAGGTTTTTGCCCTTTTATCTGTTTTGAACTTTCATGGGCAAAGTGCAGAGACCTGTCAAAAACGATTTCTTTCCAGGAAGAGCCATAGGGCTCTTTTTCCACATGACAGGTGCGGCATTCTGCTGCAGTCGGACCCGAAACTTCGTCTGCCGATTTTTTCTCAACATGGCATGCGATGCAGGCATCATGATAAAATTCCATGCTGGCCTTTTTGTCGGTCCGTTTAAACTTAAAGACAAAGGCATTATCTTCCTTCTCGTGGCAGTCGGCGCACTGGCCCTCTACCGCATCGGTGTGAAGATCATGCATAAAACTGACCGCCGGCATTTCCATCTTTGCCGTGTCAGCCCCGAGCTGAATTTTAATTCGATCCGGTCTTTTTTCCCCTTCTTCACTTGTTTCTATGCTGGTTTGCCCTGTAAGCGGAAACAAGAATGATAAAACAATCATCGCAAAAAAGAGCAGCTGAAATGATTTAACTTTTGACATGGTCCAATCCCCTGATTGATTTTTTAAACCTGAATTCAATATACCCAACTAAATTAATCGGGTTATTTCCAACCAAATTTATCGGGTATATTCCTACTATTTTTCTATGGATCTGTCAAATAAAAAATATTTCATATCTATTTTATATGATTAAATATTACGTAATTTTTTACGGAAATAGGCCATGGGCAAATGTTTCATTTTTTTTGTTGAATTTTACCACACAAGACTATATCATTTCTTTCACGAAAAATTCATCTTTCCTGCTTGATTTTATTGAATTTTTCTGAGTATTGTTAAATTTTTTTGATTCAAGGTAGAAACTGAATTGAATTTTTCAGCCGTATGCTGATTAAATACTGAACCAATAGGAGGATATAATGGCAAAAATTGTTAATCGTGAGGAAATGGCTCAAGGAACCATTATTCTTAACGAGATTGAGGCCCCGCGGATATCACGAAAGGCTAAACCCGGCCAGTTCGTGATCCTTCAGGCCGATGAAACCGGTGAACGGATTCCTTTAACCATGGCGGATACCAACCCGGACAAAGGAACGATCACCATCATTTATATGGTAGTGGGAAAATCAACTGCCCGTTTCAAGGAACTGGAAGTCGGGGATGAATACTATGCGTTAATCGGCCCACTGGGTAAACCCACCCATATTGAAAATTTCGGTAAAGTTGTCTGTGTTGGCGGCGGAACCGGGATTGCAGTGCTGCACCCTATTACTCGAGCTTTAAAAGAAGCCGGGAATGATGTTACCACTATCCTTGGCTCCCGGACCTATGATCTTTTGATCATGGAAGAAAAAATGGCAAACGCCTCTCATACCCAGCACATCTGTACGGATGACGGGTCAAAAGGTCATCATGGCTTTGTTACTGAAGTATTAAAAGAAACCCTTGAAAATAACGACATTGACCTTGTTGTTGCCATCGGCCCCATTCCCATGATGAAATTCTGCTCTTTGATTACCAAAGAATACAATGTAAAAACCTTTGTCAGTCTGAATCCCATTATGGTGGACGGCACAGGCATGTGCGGCTGCTGCCGTGTATCCGTAGGTACAGACACCAAGTTTGCCTGCGTGGACGGCCCTGAATTTGATGGACACAAAGTAGATTTTGATGAACTCGCCAAACGCCTGGCATCCTATGTGGATGATGAAAAAGCCAGCCTTGAGGCCTTTGAAAAATGCAAAGTGCAATAACCAGACCTTTATGGTCTTGCGATATGGAGGAATAAATGGCAGATAAAAAACCAAAGAAAATAAAAGTGCCACGGGCAAAGATGCCCGAACAGGATCCGGATGTCAGACGACGAAATTTTGAAGAAGTCCCCCGAGGACTCACCCCGGAAATGGCTGTAGCAGAAGCTACGCGCTGTCTTCAATGCAAAAAGCCATTGTGCATGGAAGGCTGCCCAGTATCCGTTAAAATCCCTGAATTTATCAAATTGATTGCTGAAGAAAATTTCATGGGTGCCGCAAAAAAACTGTGGGAAACCAATGCACTGCCGGCCGTATGCGGTCGGGTATGCCCCCAGGAAGAGCAATGCGAAGGCAAATGTATTGTCGGCAAGAAAGGCGAGCCTGTGGCCATTGGATACCTCGAACGTTTTGCAGCAGATTATGCCCGCAAGCAGGGTTCCGGAGAAGTTCCTGAAATTCCGGAAAAAACCGGCAAAAAAGTGGCCGTTATCGGATCAGGCCCCTCAGGACTGACCGTTGCAGGCGACTTGCTGCTCAAAGGCCATGATGTTACTATCTTTGAAGCTTTCCATAAACCGGGCGGCGTTCTTGTATACGGTATCCCTGAATTCAGACTTCCCAAAGAGATTGTTGCTGCGGAAGTGGCCTCTCTTGAAAAAATGGGAGCAAAAATTGAATGCAACTCCGTGGTTGGTGCATCCGTAACCATAGATGAGTTGTTTGAAGAAGGATATGATGCAGCGTATATTGGCGTAGGTGCAGGCCTCCCGAGATTCATGAATCTGCCGGGCGAGAACCTCATCGGCATCTATTCCGCCAATGAATACCTTACCCGGACCAACCTGATGAAGGGTTACCTTTTCCCTGAATACGACACCCCCATTGCCAGAGGTAAAAACGTTGTGGTCCTTGGGGCTGGAAATGTTGCCATGGACTCGGCCCGTACCGCAATGAGACTGGGTGCAGATTCTGTAAAAGTCGTTTACAGAAGAAGCCGGGACGAAATGCCGGCAAGAGAGGAAGAGCTCCATCATGCGGAAGAAGAAAAAATCGAATTTGTTCTCCTGACCAACCCCACACAATTCTTCGGGGACGATAACGGCCGCCTCACAGGCATGGAATGCCTGAAGATGGAACTGGGCGAACCCGATGATTCTGGGCGAAGGCGCCCGGTTCCAATTGAAGGTTCCGAGTATAAATTTGACTGTGACCTGGTTGTCGTATCGGTCGGTTCCAATGCCAACCCGCTACTCACCAACTCCACCCCTAATCTTGCATTGAACAGATGGGGAAATATTGTGGCAGATGAAGCAACTGGGAAAACCAGTAAAAAAGGTGTGTGGGCCGGAGGTGATATTGTTACCGGTGCAGCAACCGTTATCCTGGCCATGGGTGCCGGGCGGGCAGCTGCCGATTCAATACACGACTACCTGACATTGGGCTGGTAAAAGAATACTGGCTGGTAAAACCTACTGCTCAAAATATACTGAGGTTAGCTCTTCTTTAAACAAGAAGAGCTAACCTTTTATTATTGGGTGATATATACTTTATGGTCCACTAAAGACAGAGAGTGGATCGTTCCTTTGATAAATTTTTGTTCCCCGAAAATGGACACCAGACGGATACCGTCTTCATCCGGTTCAACTTTATCAACCGCTTCCATTAAAAGTGTTTCTTTATCCTCTTCAAGTAAATATGCATTTGCCTCACACATAATCTTTATCACTCCTTATAAATCCACTAAAAAGATAAATGTTTATCTAAAAGTTCATCCACCATCTGGGGCAGGGGAAGGTCACTCGTTCCAACAATTTCCAGATTTTCCTGACTCAGGGGCAGTAAAATTTTTTTTGCATCTGCCAGCGCTACAGCCTGAGCCATATCCTGGGTCACCTCCCCCATCATGGCATGGGGAATAATAATCCCCACAGGCCCCACAATCATATCTGCCCTTTTTACGGTCTGCACAATTGCATTGCTGCCTGAAGCTCCTTTGTTTGCCCTGGCTTTAAGCATCTGGGCTGTTGCAATGGCATTGGTACCAAGGGCAATAACCACTATTTTTTCCCCATGACGCTCTTTGATTTTTTTGATGATCACAGAACCGATCCCTCCGCCCTGTCCATCTATCACGCAAATTGTTCTCAGATTATCATCCATATCTAATTTGCCTTTAGTTTATTTTGTATCTACCAATCCATCAATCTCTTTTAAAATCGCTGCCTCAACATCATCCATTGAGCAGTTCCCATTTATAACGACAACATTTTCAGAGTCTTTCAAACGCTCAAAAGCTTTAAAATAATTATCGCGTACCTGTTTCATAATATCTATTTTTTCATACATCTCAAACTTGCTGCGGCCTTCTTTTATCCTTTGAAAACATATCTTTGGATCAACATCAATAAAAATTGTAAGGTCCGGTTTTAAAATCCGGGCATTTAAGGAGTTTGAGTGAATAACCCATTCCATATCAATATATTGAGCATGATAGGCATAAGAAGAAAAATAATACCGGTCACACAATACAATTTTCCCCTGATCCACTTTTTCCCTGATCCCGTCTTTTTCATTGACCAGGTGATCTGTCCGGTCTGCTGCAAAAAGGGATGCAATGGTTCTCTGGTCTGTCGGAACTTCGCCGGTGAGCATCTTGCGGATCAGTTTCCCCACAGGGCCGTCTGTCGGCTCAAATGTCGAATATACATCACGACCTGTCTCTTTCAGCCGATGTCCGATCTTTTTTATCTGGGTACTTTTCCCGGAGCCGTCAATCCCTTCAAAAACAATGAATCTTCCTGTTTTCAGATTACCCAAATAATTTACCCCATTCTTTTATGTTTTATTCCTGCCAAAACATTTTGTATAGCAATATCATCAGTTGTTGGCAAGCACGACAACACGAGTTTAGCTGAAAATGCGAAGGATAAAAGAAAAGAATCTGCTTTTTGATTTTTCATTTACGACTTCTTTAATAAATGACTGGGCAATATATTTAAAATCAGGCTGTTCTTTAAATTTTCTGGATAAACGCTTGACCAATCGTTTAAACCTTGGTTTTTGACGCAGTTCCGGCAGGGTTAACCATAGATTGATCAATTTTAAAATATTGTTGCTATTAATTGGATCATCGCCAAACACAGCCCCTTTTTTCAAAAAAGTATTGATCACTTCAGCATGCTGCAACTTCAAGTTTCTTACCTTGCAAAGAACAGAGATAGATTCCGAAGGTTCAATCTCCTTTATCTGGTGGCAGATATTATAAAAAACATGATTCTGGGCCGGGGTCATCATCTTTTCTCTTATCTCACTTTCGTATGCTTCTCTTCCCACCTCGCCCAGATTGCTTTGCGGTAAAGCTGCAGTAAAAAACTGATTAAGTGCTCCAGGGCCAATCCCTTCAAGTTCAATAAATGCTCGAAGTGACAAAAGGCGGCCGGCATCGAACTTCCTTATCGACTGTACAGCTTTTAAAATATTTGTGGCTTTAAACTCCTTTTTTGTGCAAAGCAGCCAAACGATTTTCAACTGTTCATCGCTCAAATTTTTTATCCGCATGACAAACACTTTTGTGTTGACATCGGAGGCTTTTTTCTCTTCACAAAATGACCTGACTACCTTATTCATTAACGAATCGTGTGCAACGTCCATGTCACGGGTCACTTTTTCAAAATCAGCTTGTATGGATGCGTCAGTAGATATGACAATGGTTTTTGGGGGTTTCTTCCCAAGAATTGTTACCGAATCCGGTGATGTCACAGCCTCTACAATTTCTCTGCGTGACATTTGCCTGCCGGAAACAATCTTTCTGGTTTTTTCTTTTTTATTATCCTGACTCATCAATCAATTACCCGTATTTTTTTACCGCACTACTATTCGTAGAACGATGAAGCCCATTCGTCAATTCTTTTCATTTATCCAGCACAAAAATCAGCAGAAGGGTAAAAAATTTCAAAAGATAATTTAATTTGCCGGGTGGCTTTTGAACAATCATTATGCTAACGTGTTTCCGGGTTCTGCTGGATATGTTAGCTTCATTATTCATAAAAAGTATTTACAGGAATTTTGAATGATTGATTTGAACAAACGTAAAATCCTGGTAGTGGATGACGTACCAACCAATATAACCATTCTCACTGAAATTCTGATGTCGGACTACAAAATGGTCTGTGCCACCAATGGCAAGGATGCACTAAAGCTGGCCGCATCATCGCTCCCGGACCTTATTTTACTTGACATTATGATGCCTGACATGGACGGTTATGAAGTTTGCCAACAGCTCAAATCGGACAAGGCAACACAAAACATACCAATTATTTTTCTCACGGCTAAAAATGAAGAATCCGATGAAGTCAAAGGACTTGAAATCGGCGCGGTGGATTATATTTCAAAACCGTTCAGTTCTATTATTTTAAAACATAAAGTCCGAATCCATATCGAACTCAAACTTCACCGGGATCACCTGGAAGATATTGTGCAGGAGAGAACCATTGAAATCTCAAAATCCCATCATAAACTCCATCAGGAAATCACCGAACGAATCCAGGTACAAAAAGCCCTTATTGAGCAACGGGCCTATTTTTTACAACTCTTTGAAAATTCCCCCCAGGCCATCATGATTATTGAACCGGATGGGAAAGTGGTTGAGGTCAATAAATCTTTTGAAAAAATCTTTGGCTACAGTGCAGAAGATTTCCAGGGAAAATATAACCAAAACCTGATTATTCCCAAAGACCTGATTGCTGAATATGAAACCTTTCACCAGAATATTCTTTCCGGGAAAACCATCATCAAAGAAACATTCCGGTCCAATAAAAAAGGAGATCTTATTCCGGTTACATTCCTGGGATATCCTGCACAGATAAAAGACCAGATCGAAGGCATGTTTGTATTGTATGAAGATATCTCCTACAGGAAAAAATTTGAGGCCCAGATGCTGCATCAGTCTTTTCATGACTCATTGACCGGCATCCCAAACAGGGCACTGCTGATGGAGCGATTAAACCGTTCCCTTGAGCGGTCCAAAAGAAGAGAAGACTACCAGTTTGCAATTCTCATGATCGATCTGGATAATTTCAAATCGGTAAATGACAGCATCGGGCACCTGGCAGGGGATAAATTCTTATCGCAATTTTCAGAACTGATAAGACAATGCATAAGGTCAACAGACACAATCGCCAGGATGGGAGGTGATGAATTTGCCGTACTGCTCGAAGAATTCAGCTCACCAAGGGAAGTTTTTAAAATCGCCCGTCGCATCTCAGGTATCGGCAAATCTGATTTTTATATTGAAAGAAATGAAATCCAGGTAAGTTCAAGTATCGGCATTGTGCTGGACACCAAAAGTTACGAAACTGCAGAGGATATTTTACGGGATGCAGATATTGCCATGTATCGCGTTAAAGAATCCGGAAAAATACGCTTCAGAACATTCAAACCCCAAATGCGCAAAATGACACTTGAATCCATCAAGTTAAAAGCCGAACTGCGCAGTGCCATTGATAATGAGGAACTTATCTTATATTATCAGCCGATTTTCTCCGTAAAAGATAAAAGTCTAACCGGTTTTGAAGCCCTTATCAGATGGAAGCACCCCATAAAAGGTCTGGTCGGCCCCCATCTTTTTATCCCGCTTGCTGAAGAGACAGACCTGATCCTGCCCATGGGGCAGATGATTATTAAAGAAGCATGCCGCCGGCTAAAGAAATGGCATGACACCATCCCCGGTGCAGATAGTCTGACCATGAATGTGAATATATCCACAAAACAGTTTATGGATGGCGAATTGACCAGTACCATTTTAAATGAAATCGAAGGCAATAATCTGCCTCCTGACCGCCTCAAACTTGAAATCACAGAAAGCCTTCTTATTCGCAACGCAAAATCCATGATTTCTAAACTCTCTGTGCTCAAAGAGCATGGAATAGGTGTGGTACTGGATGACTTCGGCACTGGTTATTCGTCATTATCTTATATTAAAGATTTTCAGATTGACGGCATAAAAATAGACAGATCTTTTATCAATGACATTGACAGGGACGGCGGCAGCGCTGAAATTGTCAAAACCATCCTGGCTCTCTGCGAAAATCTAAAATTAGGCGTTGTGGCCGAAGGCGTTGAGAGGGAAACCCAACTGGACATCCTCGGGGAACTCAATTGTGAAAAAGTTCAAGGGTTCTATTTTTCAAAACCCGTGCCCCCGAATAAGGCTGCTGATTTGATTCAAAAGCTTCTTACAGAAGCTTAAGCCAGATTCTTGATCAGGGACTGGATAATCTGTCTTGCTTTATCAAATTGGTAGATAACAATTTGATTTTCAAGCTCTGTTTTAAGATTTGATATTTCCTGATCCGATGAATGCGTCTCCAGGTATTCCTTCAACTGCTCAAGATTTTCTTTTGATCCAACAGGATCATATTCTTCAAGGCTTGTGTCCACTTTTTCCAACAAGTGCTTTGCTTCCTGAAAGTCAATGTTCTTTTGTGCCGTAGGATTATCCTGTCCCTTATTGGATGTTCCACTTTTATATATCCCTAAAGCATTTTCGGCTGAAAAGAAAGCTTCCTCTACACGGGATATATATTCACTAATCTTTTCATTTTCTTTTGAATCAATTGCTTTTTCAAGAGAACGGGAGGCCTCATAAAGCTCTGTCATACAAAGATTGCCAGATGAGCCTTTAAGGCTATGATTTGCCGCCCTGGCCTCCGGCAGATCCCCTTGTTTGACATATTCTTTAACCTGGCCGGGAGTATCTTTAAGATCAATAAAAAACTGGGAAAGGATGGAAATATATCTTTCCGGCGTACATCCCATTCGATAGATACCATCCTCTGCATCAATACCAGGGATGAGAATCGTCTCAGCGCTCTTTTGCTTTTTTTCCTGAGAGGTAGACTTCACATTTAAATCCGGGTTTAAAGCGCTGTCCGGAATATGTTTATTCAACACCTGATACAACTTTAATCTGTCAATCGGCTTTGAAATATAATCATTCATCCCGGCGGCCATACATTTTTCACGATCTCCCTGCATGGCATGCGCTGTCATGGCAATGACAGGCAGTTTTGTTTCACCAAGATCCTCTCGGATACGTTTGGTTGCCTCAAGGCCATCCATTTCCGGCATCTGAATGTCCATCAAAACCACGTCAAAAATTTCATTTTTAATTTTTTCAATGGCCACCAGGCCGTTTTCGGCCTTTTGAACCACCATCCCGGCAAGGGAAAGAATTTCAATTGCGACCATCTGGTTGATAGGGTTGTCCTCAACAAGCAGGACTTTTGCCGGGGAAGAAAAGCTATAAATACTCTTCAAATCTGCCTGAGATGAAAAACGGGCCTGATGACCAAAAGAGCTCATAATTGCATCAAACAGGCTGGAAGGGATAACCGGTTTTTGCAGCAGGCAATAGGTTGTACTGTGCTTTAATAGCGCGTTTTTCTTTCTGACATTATAGGTATCCATAATAATGGCTGGAATTTCTTTGGAAGCGCCTCTCTGCCGGATTTCCTGTACAAGCAGATCTCCACTGATATCTGCCAGACTTGTGCCCGCAATCAACAAATCAAAAGAATCAGAGCTATAATGTTTTTCATATAAATCAATGGCTGTTTTGCCGGACTCTGCAACATGGGGGGCAAACCCAAACGACAAAAGCATTTCTTTTAAGACGCGCTGAACATGCCTATTATTTTCGACCAGAAGAATTTTCATCCCCGTTAATTCATGGGGAAACTTAAACTGGCTTTTCCTTGGATATTTTCCTTTTTTTAGCGGAATAATAAAACTGAAAATGCTTCCCTGGCCCGGCGTACTCTCGACACTGATTGTGCCCTTCATGATGGAAACTATTTTCTGGCAGATGGCAAGTCCAAGACCAGTTCCCCCGTATTTCCGGGTTGTGGAGGTGTCAGCCTGGGCAAAGGCATCAAAAAGAGTGGATTGTATTTTAGGGGCAATACCGATACCGGAATCCCGAATACTGAAATTTACGGTGACCTCGTCGGTACTCTCCTCAAGAAGTTGAACCAGAATGTAAATTTCTCCCCGCTCTGTAAATTTTACTGCATTGGATGTCAGATTGACAATTACCTGCTGAAGCCTTAGGGGATCTCCTATAAGTTCTGCTGGAACATCAGGGGATACATCAATAATCATTTCAATATTCTTTTTACTCAGATCATCAATAAACATATCTGCAACATGCTTGATAATTTCCTGAAGCTGGAACGGAGTTTTTTCGATCTCAAGTTTGCCGGCTTCAATTTTTGAAAAATCTAAAATTTCATTGATGATGCCAAGCAGGGATTTAGCAGAAGAGTTGATGATAGAGACATACTCAAGGCGTTGTTCCGGTTGAAGCTCCGGGTTCATTGCCAGATCTGACATTCCGATTACCGCATTCATAGGGGTTCGGATCTCATGACTCATGTTTGCAAGAAAACTGCTTTTGGCCCTTGTAGACTCATCTGCAACCTCTTTGGCTTCCTGGAGTTTGATATTGGTTTTTTTCAACTCCTGGGTCCGTTTTTCCACACGGTTTTCAAGTTCATTGTGAATTTTTCTCAGTTCCTGCTCAACACGTTTTCTTTCAATAATCTCCTGCTTTAAGTCCTTGTTTGTGTCTGCCAGCATTTCTGTTCTTTCTTTTACCCTGTCCTCCAATAACTGGTTGGATTCAAATGTTTTTTTTCTTTCTTTTTCCAGGAGCCTGGCCATAAAAAAATCTCTTCTGGCAGCATATTCAATGTAATAACACGAAAAGGTCCCAATCACATTGGCACTGATAAAAAAGAAGTTATTATTGATTAAAATGGGTAAAGGCGTATCACTGATAACGGTGGCCCCGATTTCATAACAGAATACAACCAGCCAGCCTGCTGCGGTTGCCCAGACAATCCGTGCCCGTATGAATGTATACCCGAAAAAGAAAATTAACATCAGACCAGCGTAATATGAATAATTTACCGGCGGGGGTGCAATGACGATCATCACAATAATGCCGACCCCTGCATGTACGATGGTAAATGCCAGGGAAAGCTGCATATATTTTTTATAAAACCTGGTAAAGGAGAGCAGAAGAATTATTGCCGTAATCGGGCAGAACACAACATACCGGATAAACCAGAGTTGATTTCTCATATCCGGCATCAACTGAGCATCAAGGATTCCAAACAAGGAGTAGAATATAATGGCAATAAACAGAGAAATTCTTACCTGATTGATAAATTTCAGGTAGTAATCATCCAGAAATTCTTTTTCGAGCAGCCCGGTTTTATCAACAAAAGATAAGGTCAGCCAGTTCAGCTGCATTTCGGACGGGTTAAAAGCAGAATCAAAAGAATTGGTTTTGGTGTAGGGTTCCACTTGCCGCCCCCCTGTTATAGTTTGATGAAGTCAGCCCCGCGCTTTATGTGTAGGAATAAATTCACCCCTTCTGGTTCCTTACCAATACGGATATCCTCATCCTTTATATTGCAGGCTTTTGCAAGAGAAATCAGTTGCTCCGGTGTTCGATGCCTCAAGCGCCAGTCACCCATAATTTCCATATATGGCAATGTTGGATTTTCAGTGGAAAAATTCCCCACAACAAGTTCCCCATCGTCATCCAGGAGCGGAAGGACATGGTTCAGCAAAAAGATAAATTTTTTATCATTCAGATAATCAAACATTCCTGCAGACCATATCAGGTGATATTTTTTGTTTGTGGAATAATCGAATGCATTGGTATGAAGAAAATTGATATTCTCAAGAAAATCTTTACATAAATTTTTTGCATAAGAGATGGCAAGGGGATCAAATTCTACATTATCAAAAAAAACATTTGTACGGTCTGATTTTTGTGAAAAAAAATCAAAAATATCCCTTGCAGGCCCGCTGGCAATATTTAAAACCCTTTTTCCTGAGTTGCCTGAATCCTTCATGCCAAGCCCGTTCAGGAGGTCAACACAATATTGTTTCCGATTTCTTACAGCCAGGGGCGCTTTCTGGAGCTGAAAATAAAGGTCCCATTTTCTTAATTCCGGATCATTGGATGTATGTTCAAGATAAATTTTCTCAATGATTTCATAATCACCAGGGTAGCCGTGGGGTTTGTTATAAACAAAACCTTGAAGTGTTAATATGGAAAGTGCTTCCCCCAATTCACTGCGCAGGTTTTTAAGATCTGCCTCATTCAACACCCCTGTTTCAAGTTCCATGTGGACTGTTTTTACCCAGTCCGAAAACTCGCGGTATTCTGATGAATCAGGTCCCCCTTTTTTTACCAACTCTCTAACAAAAGCAAGATGATGCTCCATAACTTATTTGCTCCTGATGATTAAACTACCTTTTTAAAATTGTAGTATCAAACAGCTAAACAATCTTCTAAATCCATTGAAAATGCTAACAATTAAGCGTTTTCATAAAATTATAGAATAAATTACACAAATCATTTTCCCTGTCAATCAATATAAGTACATTATGTAAAAATTACCTTAAAAACTTGGTATTTGGCATGATCTATTTGACAAATCATCCATTTTAAGTGATATCTTTAACTAAACCATCAGCAATAAAAGATTCAGGGATTTCGTATACTACATTTTATATGAGGTGGCGTATGACCATGAAGAAGGAAAGGCGTACCAGTAAAGACCGTCGCGATTCCGACGATAAAAGATCAGAAAAATTCATCAAGTATTTCATCCCGGAAGAAGAAGAGAACCGAAGTGGTAAAGACAGGAGAAAGCCTGATTCTTAAGATGATTGACCTGATTTAATGCCATAGGGAAAAACATTTTTTTTGGACGCAAGTTTCAGGACGGCGACAAATCTTACCGGAAGAAAATATGCATACTGACAGGCCTCTGGTTTTGGAAAACCATTCCCGCATTCATATTGTGGGCGGCGGGCCGGCGGGCTCTTTTTTGGCTATACATTTGTTAAGAGAAGCCCGAAAGGCTTTGAAAACATTTGAGATTACGATCATTGACCAGGGACTTTTGTCAGAATCTGCCCCTCCCCAAAAATCATGCCGGCTTAAAGGCTGCAATTTCTGCGCAGGTGTTATATCGCCTTCATTATATGATGCGCTTATCAAAGACGATATAATAATTCCCCAGAACGTTATCAGTGAAACATTCAGCCACATATGGATACATGGGCAGTGGAAAAACTTTCCCCTGAAAGTCCCACAGGAACAGCGCCTGTGTTCTGTTTTCAGAGGTATTCTGCCACCGGGACGAAAAAAAATTTCATTTGGATTTGATAATTTCCTGCTGGAAAAAGCCGGCGAAAATGGAGCAGCCTTTATGCCCGGTGTAGTGGAATCCTTTAATTTTTCAAACACCCGGCACCCCCGTCTGGTTGTAAAATCGCCACGGGGTGACTTATCTACAATTGAGTCGGATTTTGTGTGTCTTTGCTGTGGAGTCAATGGGACCAATACAATCAAAACCAGCCCTCTTTTTTCAGCATTTAAAAAACTTAATCCCGAATTCCATCCCCCCAGGGTAAGGCCTGCACTTATCTTTGAAATGATGCCCGGCCAAGAATATATCAAAAAATATTTAGATAAAGAACTATACCTCATTGTATCGGGATCAAAAAAACTGCACCTGGAACATATCGCCATTGTGCCAAAAGGCGAATACCTGAGCGTCGCACTTATGGGAAAAAGTATTGACAAAGCTGTTTTTCCAAACGATATCCAGGATATCATCCGGGCCTTTTTCGCATTGGCCCACATCAAGGCTATCCTCCCGGACATGACCCCGGACACTGCACGCATTGCATGCTCATGTACGCCCATGATGGCGATCACACCCTCAAAATCTTCTTCAATTGATCGTATCTCCATGGCCGGGGATGCACTTGGCGCCAGACTCTACCGTGACGGACTGTATTCGGCTTTTATCAGTGCACGGATAATAGCTAAAGCTGCTGTAAATAAAGGAGTTGACAAGAACAACCTGCAAAAAGCAAACGAAACAATCATCCAGTGGCTGAGAAAAGACAACCTGTATTGTAAAAGAATGTTCGGTATCATGCAGAAAACGCTCAAATCAAACATTCTCAGCAGGATCCTTTACCAGACCTTTGCCACGGAAATGAAATTCAAACAAATAGGCTCATGGCCTTTGGGCCGACTGCTATGGAAAATCGGAAGCGGATCGGCAGAATATAAAAACATTTTCAGGGAGCTGCTGGATTTTCAAGTATTGAAATCTTTTACCATTGGAACTTTCAAAACATTCCGCAATATACTCACTGAATATTTTTTTGGTTTAAGCTGGGGAGAATACGGCAGGTATCCAACCGTAATTCTAAAAGACAAACGAAAAGCCATGAAAAAATCCATCCAGGAGCCTTTAGGCATAACACTTGATGACTCCCCCCAGATGGAGCGGATGTATGCCATAAAAATAAGGGCGTCTTCAGAAAAAATTTTTGCACAGCTGGCTGCTTTTGGAGAAAAACAGGCAAAATTTCTACAACTTAGATTTGTGGATGTAAAAAGGACACAGGGATTAGCAAATCATGTAGGATCTGTGGTCACCTATCACTTAAAAAACTCACCCATTTCCATGGATATCCGCCTGGTTAAATCTTTGCCGGGGAAAACCCTTTTATACGAACCCCAGGAACTTTTTACCACACGTGGAGTGCTCTTGTTTGACATCACCCCAACCCGGGATGGAAACCACAGACTCATCATTTATACGGCTTTTGATTATAAACAGGGAAAACGTGTCGGCAGCAGAATATTTTTCTGGCTTTTCAAACACCTGTTTCCGGATTATGCCCATGATGTGGTATGGAACCACGCAGTCTGCACCATAAAAGCTGAAGCCGAAAAAAAATGAAACCATGTCCCAAGCTGCCATAAATCCACATTAAAAAATTTGAATTCAATTTACACCCATATGGTGGCTGAGAAATTTCAAGAAAATCATCAATGATTTTATTTCGCCTTTCTTCTCGTTTTTCTTTTGACATTAAATTCTTCTTTAACAGCTATCAAGTGTAATCTAACTTCTTGAGTAGCATTCTATAACCATAAAGAGTCTGGAGAATTATAATCTAACATATTTAAAGTTGAAATTTTTTAAGCTCTCATCTTTTAAGGTCCCTATCCATCTTCGCAATTGACCTTTAAGTTTCAAGGGGCAAGCTTACTGAAAAATCAGTAGTAGAATGCCCCCTAAAATTACGTATTCAACCATTTCTCCAATTGACATTTAAGTTTGCCGATCAATGTGTTAGCAATTCGGTGGAATCTTCAAATTCATCAGCAATCTTTGTTCTCTATTCAAGAAAGGTCGAAGCGATCAGCGTTCATAACCTTTGACCAAGCTGCTACAAAGTCTTTAACAAACTTTTCTTTATTATCATCCTGTGCATAAACTTCGGCGTATGCGCGCAGGATCGAGTTGGACCCGAAGACCAGATCTGTACGTGTCGCCGTCCACTTGACCTGGTCTGTTTTCCGGTCGCGGATTTCATACAGGTTGTTGCCAACCGGATTCCATGTGTAATTCATGTCCGTTAAATTGACAAAAAAGTCGTTGGTCAGTGCACCCTCGTTCTCGGTGAATACACCGTGTTTGGTACCGCCGTAATTGGTGCCAATAACACGCATGCCACCCACCAGCGCCGTCATTTCATGGGCGGTCAACCGCATCAGTTGTGTGCGGTCTAACATCATCTCTTCCGGACTCACGATATAATCTTTTTTGAGCCAGTTTCGGTAGCCGTCATGAAGAGGTTCCAGCACGTCAAAGGATTCGACATCGGTCATTTCCTCGGTTGCATCACCCCGGCCAGGTGAAAAAGGGACTGTAACATCAAAACCGGCAGCCTTTGCGGCCTGCTCGACACCCACATTTCCGGCCAGAACGATGACATCGGCTATACTTGCACCGCTATCCGCTGCAATTTTTTCCAGAACGGACAATACCTTGGTCAGACGCTCGGGTTCATTTCCTTCCCAATCTTTTAGAGGGGCAAGACGGATGCGCGCTCCGTTGGCACCGCCCCGTTTATCTGAACCCCTAAAGGTTCTGGCGCTATCCCATGCGGTACAGACCATTTCACTGATATCCAGACCGCTGGCAGCAATTTTGCCTTTCAGTGCCTTGATATCGTAATCAGTGGCTCCGGCAGGAACCGGGTCTTGCCAGATCAAATCTTCCTGGGGTGCATCAGGACCAAAATAACGTGCCTTGGGTCCCATATCACGGTGGGTCAATTTGAACCATGCCCGGGCAAACACTTCAGAAAAATATTCAGCATCGTTGTAAAACCGTTCAGATATCTTCCGATACTCAGGATCCATCTTCATGGCCATATCCGCATCGGTCATGATGGGATTGTACCGGATCGAAGCATCTTCGACATCCACGGGCTTGTCTTCTTCCTTAAGGCCGACGGGTTCCCACTGCCATGCACCGGCCGGGCTTTTTTTCAGTTCCCACTCTTGGTTGAGCAGCAGGTGGAAATACCCATTGTCCCATTGGGTTGGATTTGTGGTCCATGCGCCTTCAATACCGCTGGTTACTGTGTCGCGGCCAATACCACGCTTGGTTTTGTTCATCCAACCCATTCCCTGGTCTTCAATATCCGCGGCTTCGGGCTCAGGTCCAAGAAGCCCTGCATCTCCATTACCATGGCATTTACCCACGGTGTGACCACCGGCGGTGAGGGCAACGGTTTCCTCGTCATTCATTGCCATGCGCTCAAAAGTTATGCGCACATCGCGAGCTGTTTTCAGTGGGTCCGGTTTGCCGTCCACACCTTCAGGATTGACATAAATCAGTCCCATCATTACAGCGGCCAGCGGATTTTCCAGGTCACGTTCACCAGAATAGCGGCTATTGGGGCTATCACTTGTGGCCAGCCACTCTTTTTCTGAACCCCAATAAGTGTCCTTTTCCGGATGCCAGATATCTTCCCGCCCAAAGGCGAACCCGAAGGTTTTTAACCCCATGGATTCGTAGGCGATGGTGCCGGCATAGGCAATTAAATCAGCCCAGCTTAATTTGTTGCCGTATTTTTTCTTTATGGGCCAAAGCAGGCGGCGTGCCTTGTCAAGGTTCACGTTGTCCGGCCATGAATTGATCGGTGCAAAACGTTGATTGCCAGTGCCAGCGCCACCCCGGCCGTCGGCAATACGATAGGTTCCGGCTGCATGCCATGACATGCGGATCATGAGACCACCGTAGTGTCCCCAATCCGCAGGCCACCAGTCTTGACTGTCAGTCATCAGGGCGTGCAGGTCTTTCTTAAGTGCGGCTATGTCGAGTTTTTTGAGCTCTTTCCGATAGTTAAAGTCGGCTCCCATGGGATCAGTTTTACAATCATGCTGATGGAGAATGTCAAGGTTAAGTGACTTCGGCCACCACTCCATGTTTGAAATACTGCTTGATGTAGCGCCACCGTGCATCACAGGGCACTTACTTCCTTCATTGGACATGTTATCCTCCTAATTTTAGTTGTAGATATTAAATGTTAGCTGATAATTATTATCAACTACTCATAAAAAAATATATTAACCCTTTTTTGACAAACAACTACTGCAGATACCAAAAAAGTCTAACCGGTGATTTAAAATTTTAAAGCTCGTTTCTTCGGCTACTTCTCTTGTCATACTATCCAGGCTGTCCAAGTCCGGATCGACAACTTTATTGCATTTTAAACAAATGACATGAGGATGGGGGTAAGGCTTATTACCATCGTATCGATTGCTCCCATCTGGAAAACCTAACTCAAGAACTTCACCAAGCGACTTTATTAATACAATATTTCTATAGACTGTCGCAAGGCTCATTGTTGGAAAATCTCTTTTAATTTGATCATAGATATCTTCGACACTGGGGTGACCTTCACTTTTTGAGAGAATTTTAACGATAGCCATCCGCTGAGGTGTTATTTTGTAGCCCTTATCCTTTAATTTTAGAATAATAGTCTCAAATCTTTTTTTAGGTTTGTTCATGTTTAATCCTAATATACCATATGATAATAGTTATTATTTAACTCTTATTATCATAAGAGTCAATCTTTTTAATCTAAAAATTCAATATTTAATCTAATTTTTAAAAGAAATTTTAATCGATTAAAATGAGTGTCTGGTCAGTTAACTGCTTCAGCACTCCGGATGAAACACTTCCCATAAACCAGCGTTTAACTCCGGAAAGGCCGCGTTTTCCCATTATAACAGTACCGAAATTCTGATGATGGACGATCTCAACAAGGCTTGGCACAACACCGTTAACAGGGTTTATGATTTCCAAGGGAATCTTTTCATCAAAATCAGCAATTTTTTTGAACATTTCCCACTGCGGCCCCACCTGGACTGATGGATCTGCATTGACATGAACAAATGTAAATTCCAAATGGCCTTTTTTCATTAAACCCTGGCTCAAAAACCGCATCACCAGCAATGTGGCAGAAGAAAAATCCACCGGTACAATTACCCGGTTGATATTTTCATTGTCTCCCAAAAGCGAGAATACCCTCTTGCGCTCTTTGTAAAGCAGTCTCTCCCTCCAGGGTTCACCCGGGTTTGATGCCATAAAAATCCGACCATAGCCTTCAGAAAGGATTTCAATACTCAAAGTATCTTCCCAGCTGGTTTTATCTTCCCATATTGTATAGTTCCTGGGAACATTGGTAAAAAAAAGGGGATCAAGCCTGTGTCTCAGCCATTTAATAAATTCATTGCAGGCTTCATCAAATGGCTTGTCCTCTTTTGGTGCTTTCAATGTTATCAGTGTGGGATATGCATGCTGGTTTCTATCCGGGTATATCAGGGACCAGCAGTGTTTGAACCTGTTTATATCGTCAATATCTGTGATTATCCACACCGTATTATAATTGCGCGTTAAAAGCATATGCTCAAGGTGACTTCTTTCCTGAAGTACTTTTGGCCAGCGGTTGCAGACAAATCCCTGCTCCAGAACTACATTTTTGAGACACCGGTTGCAGTTGATGCAGGTTTTAATCTTTTTCTCATCTGCAATGGCTTTTATCAACCATTTGGGGTCAGCACGCAATGCCCGACCCAGGCCGATAAGATCTGCTGCCTTGTTACGGATAAACCTTTCGCCGATGGAGGGCAGTGTTATCCGACCGGATGCTATGGTTGGTATACCCACCTCTTTTGTCAGAGCTTTCATGTCATCTTCAAGGTAACCTTTACCGGCCATTGTTTTGACGGCATCTGGAGAAAATATTGAATTATACGTTCCAACAGATGCAGAGAGGTAAGCTGCTCCAGCCTTCTCTAAATCCTTTGCAAACAGTAGAGCTTCGGAAAGTTCTATCCCTTCAGGCACCCACTCCCGGAGAATTATTCTAAACCCCACAGGAAAATCATCCGGCAATTTTTTTTTCACCGCTTTTAAAACAGCCAGCGGGAATGAAGCCCGGTTTGAGATGGCATCTGAACCTTTAAAAATGTTTTGATTGGTAAAAGAAGACAGATACTGGCATAAAAGATAGCCGTTCGCCCCATGGAGTTCAACCATGTCAAAGCCGGCCTGATAGCTCCTTAGTGCAGCATCCGCAAAGTCATTAATCACGCGTTCTCTATCTGCAGTGTTCATGGCTTGCCACCAGGTTTTAACCTGGCGGAAAAAATATTTGGTAAGATAAAATCGTTTTTCAAAAGGAAAAAATTCCATAAACCGCCTGAGCGATTCCACGTTAAAACTTAGATTTGAACTGGAAACCGGGGATGGCAGGAGCGGCCGGCCGGTTCGCGCAAAACGCCCGGCATGATTTAATTGAAGGCAGGCAATTGCGCCCTGTTTTTTTATCGCCTTTGCAAGTGTGGAAAGCCCCGGCAAAAACTTATCCCTGTCTGCACGAAGGTTAAACTTTGAAACCACGCCATCCTCCGCGACTGCGACATTGGCAACAACAACCATGCCGGCACCTGATTTGGCAAGCCGCGTATAAAATTTCACCAGCCAGGTCCCTGCCCTGCCGTCAGGATGTGCAAAACCGGTGTGAACCGGCAAAGAAACGATCCTGTTTTTCATTGTATGCCGCCCGATGCTGAATGGAGAAAAAAGGGACGGATACACACTTCCTTCTTGCATACTGTCCTGGCTCATGGCGGATTTTCTTCTTTATTATTGATTCTTCAAAGTGTATCATAAATTATTAAATTTTAAAATCTACCTCTGCCCGGAATTTAACTCCCGGAATATACTCTATCGCATTTTACTTTATTGACAGGTCAGTTCTTTTTTTACTTCGAGAGGGCTTTATGAGACATAACATCCTCATTACCGGTGCAACAGGGTATCTGGGCTCTGCGCTCTGTGTAGATTTATCCCGTAACCATCGTATCATAGGACTTTTCAGGCGCCCCCCTTCAAAACGACTTCGCCTGGCAGCGCCAGGGGTTCAATGGGAAAAAGGCGATATCACCGACAGGGACTGCCTCGACTGTATTCTTAAACAATATGCCACAAAAGACAGGGCTGTGGACTACATCATCCACTTTGCAGCCTATACGGACTTTGAAGAAAGATGGCAGGATGAATACAGCGACACCAACGTAATCGGAACCCGAAATATAATAGAAGCAGCATATGATGCCGGAGTCAGCCGCATTCTGTTTGCCGGGAGCATTGCTGCCCTTGAGCCCATGCCTCACAGAAAGATACTGACAGAACAATCTCAGGTCTATGCAAAAATTGCCTATTCCAGAAGCAAGGCCCTGGGTGAAAAACTGATGATTGAACATTCAGAAAGAGTTCCAGCAGTTATCTTAAGGCTGGGCGGTGTATTTACCGACTGGTGCGAACTACCACCATTATTCAGTGTGATGAATCTCTGGCAAAAACCTTTGATCGGCAGTATGGTCCCCGGCCAGGGCCTGTCAGGCTTCCCCTATATACATCGAAAGGATGTTGTCCGGATTGTAAGGCGGGTAGTGGATCTCAATCACTGTCTGAACAGATGTGAAGTTCTGTTTGCATCTCAATCCAGATGTACCTGTCAGAAAGATCTGTTCCCGATCATACGAAGTGTCCGTACCAAAACCCTTTTTGCCGCACCGCTGAAAATTCCGCCGCTTTTATCAAGTATTGTGCTCCATGCCAAATTTATGTTCAATACCATTCAAAAGAAAAAAACCTATGAACGGGCATGGATGATGCGATATGTGGATCGCCCATTAATGGTTGATACCAGCTATACGGAAAACAAACTGGACTTTCAGCCGGACCCGGAGCTGGATATCCTGAAACGACTGCCGATTCTCCTCTACAATTTCAATGCCCATTACCCCGAATGGTATCGGCGAAATATCAATCGAAATGATCAGAAATATGAATACTATCCGGATGATGAGTGATTCAGAAATTCCTAACAGCGATGATAATTTCAGGCCTCAACCCGTTTTTTCTCGCTGATATCTGAATAAGGGAATTCAATGATAAACTTTGTGCCGTTACCATGCTCAAGCCTCACATCACCATCTAACTGGTGAGTAACCAGATTGTAGACCAGTTTTAATCCCAGTGTTTTGCTCTTTTCTATATCAATATTTTGAGGAATTCCCACTCCGTTATCCTTAACGCAAAGTTTTGCCACGCTGTTTTCCCCCACATGAAACGAAAGGGCAATCTCACCTTTCTCGCCTTGCGGGAAAGCATATTTAAAAATATTAGACAACAGCTCGTTTATCACCAATCCACATGGAATGGCTGTATCCACACCAAGTTTTAAATCTTTGGCATCGATATTCAGATGAATTTTGTTGTGATCAATGCCAAAGGAAAACTCAAGGCTGTGAACCAGTTCTCTTAAATAGGTTCCAAAATCAATAGATGTCAGGTTACCGGCCTGGTACAACTGTTCATGGACAAGCGCCATGGATGTAATTCTGTCCTGACTTTCTTTGAAAATTTCTAAGGATTTATGATCCTCAACATACCGGGACTGCATTTTTAAAATACTGGAAACCACCTGCATGTTATTTTTCACCCGATGATAAATCTCTTTGAGCAGCACCTCTTTTTCTTGCAGAGAAGATTTGATCTGGTTTTCAAGTTTCTTACGTTCTATGACATTATCAAACACAACAAGCAGATGAAACTCCCCTGTAAGGGAAAATCGTGAAAGCCTGCATTCCAGCCAGACTTCTTTTCCGAATAAAGAACGGGTCCGCACCTCTTTTTGCTGTTCAATCCCAGTTTCAAGAACATTATTGGCAGCCGCAGTCAATCCTGTTTTTTCCCAAGATTCAACCATATTAAAGTTTTGTTTCAACACCTGCTCTTTAGGCGCACCGATAATCTCACAGGCCGCATCATTGGTTAAAATTGCATCTCCCTTTGAATCGTATACACTAATGCCTAAGGTTGATACAGATATAATTTTCTGGTTCAAATTAAGCGCTTCAAAAATCTGCTGTTCCATGCTCCGGCGTTTGCTCACATCCCGATATACCACCCCAACAGCAAACATTTCACCATCTGCATCTTTGATAGGGGAAGCCACTGATTCACTGTAAATTTGCCGTTCGTTTATCGTTATTTTGTCTTCCACCCGTTCAGGACGCCCGGTAAAGAAAACGCGGTCAATTCTCTGAGCCCATTTTTCCCTGGCTTCAGGAATATGTGCCAACCCCTCTTTTATATTTTTCCCCAGAATTTTTTCACGGGGCCTTTCAATGTGATCCAGCGTTGCCTGATTCACATAAAGGCACTCATGAGTCCTGCTCCACACTACAATGCTGTCAGTGCTGGATTCAAATATCGCCTTAAATTGCTCTTCGCTCTTTTTCAACTTTTGCTCAGCAAGCATCCGGGTATCAACCTCTTTTGTCAATTCAATGTTTACCCGGCTCAAATCCTGAACATTTTTCTCGACCTCTTCCTCAAGATGTCGCTGCCAGCTTTCCTGTTTTATCTGGTATTCTTTTATAGAGGAGGCCATGCTTTGCATGCTCCTGGCCAGTTCTCCCAATTCATCATTTGAATGGATATTGATGTTCTCGACATGTTTTAACGCGGCAATATCTTGGGCTGTTTTCTGAAGTAATGTAACCGGTTTAACAAAGAAAATTCTAAAAATAACCACCATCAGGCCAAACCCGATAAGGATGCATACCAAAGCAACCACCAGAGCCTTATTCCTCAAATTAACCTGGGAAGCATGGACGATATCCTGAGAAACCGTATACACCAGAACCCATCCCCATGGTTCAAAAAAACCGCCGACATAAAGACGATGTTCGCTTTCTTTTTCCAAATAGCCTGCCTGCCACTGCGGATGGCGTTCAGCAACTTGTTCCGAAATTTCTATCAGGGTCTCAGGTTTGAGAACGGGATCGACATCTTTATTCAAAATATTGCCGGATTTATCAAGAATAATCAGTTTTCCGGTCTCAAGAAGACGGACCTCTTTGGTTTCACTATACAGCTTCTGCTGATAATTATTAACGAATGACTCTATCGAATCCAAGCGATTGGTCTTAAGAATGGTATAATAGTTATTGACCCGGTCTTCTATAAAATCATCAAGTCCCTGGACCATTAATCCGGACATATTTTTTTCTATGGTATCTGCCACAAAGCTGACGGACCATGTACCGATTAAAATAATGGGCACAACAATCATGGGCAGCATGGCAAGGCCGATTTTGGTCTGCAGGCGCATGATCATCCTATCGAAATACATTCTCCCCGGCAAGAGTCAAAATATCCGGGGGTATAACAATTTTCATTTTAACAGCAGTGGTTAGATTGATACCCAGATCAACCGTTTGGGGGCGTCTAACAGAAATTTTCCCTGGGTCCTGTCCTTTAAGTATTGCATCCGCAATCAATGCCGCCTCCCGCCCGGTTGATTCTATCCCGGGTGTGAGATGAAGCAGGGCTCCTGATTTCACACTGTTTAACTTTGTTCCCATTACAATGGGGTGCTTTGAATTTTTTATAATCGTCCGGGTATATGCGTTAATTTCCCCCAAAGGTCCGGAAGGTTCCCACCAGCAGCTCACCAGAGCTTCAAGAGATTTCACTCCTTTTTCAACCTCTTTTAGCATGGTATCTGTGTCATGGGGAATATATTCAATCTCATAGGGTTCAAATACAATATTACCCGTGTTTCCTGCTTCCATCTGAAGCTGCTTTAAATCCCCTTTTGCAGAAGGATAGCTGGAATGAATGAATCCGATGCGTGCCGGTTTTTTTTGAGAACAGCTTTTTTGAAGCCTCATGACCATATTGATCCTCGTCCGGCGGTCCACCATATGAACAATTCCTGTAATATTTTTGCCGGTCGGCGCCCCTATCTTTTGAATCAGCCCGGCCCCAACAGGGTCTGATACTGTAAAAAACACCTGGGGGATACCGGTATCTTTCAGTAATGATCGGGCTATCTGAGAAGCTAAGGTCGCACTGGTTGCCACAAGATCGGGGCGTTTTTTTCCCAACTCTTCCCTTAGTTTTTTGTCGGCTTTCCCCCTGTCTCCATCGGCCTTTATAATTGTCAAATCAAGGGTTTTCCCATCATGATACCCCAATTCTTCAAGCTGCTTTACAAACCACTTACTGTGCTCTAATACTGCGGGAACCGGCATGGTTTCGATAAGAACAATTCGAACCCCACTTGCATCGGCACTGGTATTGAGCAGGCAGGTCAGTATAAAACAAAGAATAAAACAAGACTGTCTGATATAATTTTTTATATTACCCATTCCCTCTTTTCACCCTTTGTTAGATTTTTTTTCTTTCATCTTTTTGTACCATTCTTCATTTCCATACAACTTATCCGAGCAATCCGGACACATGCTGTGAGAGAATCTTGCCGTCGAATAGGTCTCGATATATTGTTCAAGCTGGTTCCAATATCCCTTATCATCCCGAATTTTTTTGCAGTTGGAACATATCGGGATTAATCCGCTGAGAATTTTAACTTTCTCCAGTGCTTCACGAAGTTCACGGATCAGCCTTGCCTGCTCTTTTTCAATTTTATCTTTATACAATGCCATTTCAATGGCTGCCCTAAGTTCCCTGTCTTTAAACGGTTTTATCAAATATCCGAACGGAAGGGTTACTTTTGCCCGCTGGAGAACTTTTTCATCTGCATAAGCGGAAAGATACACGACCGATATCCCCAATTTTGAATGGATAATTCCTGCCGTTTCAATTCCATCCATTTTGCCTTTAAGCATGATATCCATTAATATGAGATCCGGTTTTTCTTTTTCTGCTATTTTCAGTGCTTTTGTACCGGAAGAAGCCATGCCGCATGCCTCATACCCCATATTTTCAAGGCTCTCCCGAATATCTTCAGCGATAATAAATTCATCTTCCACTATCAGAATGCGGACAGCACTCATACGGACATCCCCCATATCTGGTTCTTCTTCTTTTTTATTGATACACAATGTGCGATAATTTCGTACTCAGCAGAATCTTTTGATTAGCCTTAGTATAAAGGAAAAGCCTATACCTCTGCCAGCTTTTTTTCATTTCATTTTTTCATTTTCCAATAAAAACAATTTTCTGTTGTTTGAGGCAAGGTTGATACCGCATTCCAATTTTGTTAAAGATTATATTCTGGTGAAAAATAAAAGGAGAATTTTAAAAACAATGAAAATACTGATATGCGGCAAAGGCGGGTGCGGAAAAAGCACGGTTGCATCTCTTCTGGCTGCTGCAATGGATAAAAGGGGAAAGCGTGTTCTGCTGGTGGATGCGGATGAGTCAAATATTGGATTATACCGAATGCTGGGCCTGGACATTCCCGAGCCCCTGATGGACTCTTTTGGAGGGAAAAAAGGGTTCAGAGAAAAAACCAAAGCAACCAGCCTTTCCCTTGATGGCCCGCCAAAATTGTTTCCCGAAAAACTGAGGCCCAAAGACATTCCGAATGGCTGCATTGCTTCTACAGGAGGAGTAAACGTAATGTCTGTGGGCAAAATCCATCATTTTGCAGAAGGATGCGCATGTCCCATGGGGAAACTCTTTGGCATGTTTTTTTCTTCTCTTCTGCTGGATCATGACGATCTGGTTATTGTGGATACCGCTGCAGGAGTGGAACATTTCGGACGCGGACTTGACCGGCAGTGCGATCATATTTTCTGCATCGTAGATCCCTCTTATGAATCCATCATGATGGCCCAGAGAGTTAAAAAACTGGCAAAGGAAGCAAAGCTTCCGTTATCCATAATCCTCAACAAAGTCACCCCGGAAATTGAGAAGGACCTTGGAGAGGTGATTAACCCAAAGGACATTATCGGACGAATCCCTTCAAGCCGACCTGTTTTTTTAAATACCCTGAAAGGCGAGCCCCTGGATACGGAACTGCCGGAGATGGAGTCCATCTGTGATGCGATCGAACATATATGGGTTTAACAATAAAATCGAACCCTGCCAGGATCTCTTTGCCTATGGCCATACTCATGCCCTCTATATGTGATGCCGGCAATGACTGTATTGTTTTACTGCATGGGCTGGCCCGGACAGAAAAATCGTTATCCAGGCTTGAAGAACACCTCAAAAAAGAAGGATTCTGCGTGGTTAATTTTCCATATCCATCACGGGAAAAAACTATAGAGGAGCTCTCTGCACAGACCATCCCACGTGTTTATGAAGCATGCCGGAAACTGAGCACCGGTAAAATTCATTTTGTTACCCATTCCATGGGTGGCATTCTTGTCCGGCACTATCTTGAAAAAAAACATATCCCAAACCTGGGCCGGGTGGTTATGCTCAGTCCACCGAACCATGGCAGTGAAGTGGTGGACAAATTAAAAAACTTCAGATTTTTCAAATGGCTTAACGGCCCGGCAGGGGGGCAGCTTGGTACAGATGCAGGCAGCATCCCGAACCAGCTGGGGCAGCCATATTACGAAACAGGCATTATAACAGGAGACCGGAGCATCAACCTGTTTTTATCCCTGCTTATTCCGGGAAAAAATGATGGAAAAGTGTCCATCGAAAGTGCAAAGCTTGAAGGGATGAAAGATTTTCTGGTTGTTCATAAATCCCATCCGTTCATAATGAATGATGAAAAAGTCTTCAGGCAAATTGTTTCATTTATTAAAAAAGGTAAATTTGACACACAACAAATCTGATTTTAACACCCATCAGGTTTTTTTCCACCGTTCCATTTTTTCAAATGCATCTTTAGTCATCTGGGTCAGGGTGGAAAGATTAATGGGTTTTTTATAATAATCATCAAAACCTGCATCACGGCAGTCTGCCAGCTCAAAAAGGGATGGATGCCCGGTAATTGCAATCACAATGGCAATGGG
Source organism: Desulfobacteraceae bacterium (assembly GCA_033851995.1). Classification (GTDB taxonomy): domain Bacteria; phylum Desulfobacterota; class Desulfobacteria; order Desulfobacterales; family Desulfobacteraceae; genus Desulfobacula. The sequence continues at coordinate 151,635 of JAWSVI010000003.1, forward strand.
AAGGTTTTTCCTTATTTCCCGGCACAGTTGGACACCATCCATTTCCGGCATATTAAGATCCAGAAATACCAGTTGAATCTCCACATCCTTTAAAATTTTTAATGCTTCAGTGGCACTCGGGGTGGTATACACCTCATATCCATGCCTTGAAAGTGCGGTTTCGAAAAGAGCTAAAATGGCTTTCTCATCATCAACGACCAAAATTTTTTCTTTACTCATGAGTGCTCCTTTTACTGAGTTGTGGACACCAGGTTGAACAGGCCCTGGATATCTAAAATCAACCCGACTTTTCCATCTGCCAGGATAGCGCCACCTGCAATCCCTTTTACAGATTTCAGATTGCCACCAAGACTTTTAATTACATATTCATCCTTCCCAAGAAGTTCGTCAATTAAAATTCCTTTTTGTTCATTCTTTGATTCAACTACAATAACAAGACTTTCCCAGGGCGGTGTTTTATCCTCCTGTTCTTCAAACATATTTTTTATCCGGAGCAGCGGAATAAGCGTGTCCCGCTCCTTTATAATTTCTCCTTTATCTTCAACAGTAAAACAATTTTTCTGATCCGGTTTAAATGCTCTTTGAATTGCAGTTGTCGGGATAACATATTTATCATCTCCAACCCGGACCAGCATACCGTCAATGATGGCAAGGGTCAAAGGAAGACTGATGGTAAACAATGTGCCTTTTCCGGAGTTTGAATCTATATTCAAATGCCCCCTGAACTTTTCTATACCATCCTTTACAACATCCATGCCGACCCCCCGGCCTGAGACATCGGTAATCTGCTGCGCTGTGGAAAAACCCGGTTCCAGGATCAAATTATAGATCTGGCTGTCCGTCAGCTTGTCGTCTTCATTAATCAGGCCCGTGCTGATCGCTTTTTCACGGATTCGGTCCTTATCCAGACCTTTGCCGTCATCCTCTATTTCTATAATGATCTGGCCGCCTTTATGGTAGGCCCGAAGAAAAATATTGCCTTTCCGGGATTTTCCGGAATCTATCCGCTGCTCACTTTTCTCAATCCCGTGATCCACTGAATTACGGATCATGTGCACCATGGGCTCATAAAGCGCATCCACAACATTCCTGTCAATCTCCGTATCCTCTCCTGACATACGCAGCTCTACTTTTTTCCCGGATTTTTGGGAGAGATCCCTCACCAGGCGGATCATCTTCATGAATGTCGCACGAATGGGTATCATCCTCATGGACATGGCAATGGTCTGCATTTTTGTTACAATCTGACCAAGCTGCTCCACGCTCTGGCTCAAAGATGAGTCACCTGCCGCCTGCTGGCGCAGCATAGACTGGGCAATAACAAGTTCTCCGGCGTAATCCACCAGGTCATCCAGCTTCTGAGTGCTTACCTTAACCTGGGCATCCACCTGCTTTTTAAAAGTTTTCTGTTCAGCTAGTGCCGTCTGAATTTCTTCAGGCGGCACATTTTTTTTCTCTACAAGGATTTCCCCGATCTTCTTTGACCGGGAAACCTTCTGCTCAACCAGGGATTCCTCCAAAGATGCCTCGTCAATAACCCCTTTTTCAACCAGGATTTCACCCAATAATGATTTGTCACCCTCTGTCAATTTCCTGTGCAGTTTTTCAAGCTGTTTGCTTAAGCCTTCTGCATCAATATCATGATCATCAGGCCCAAATCCTTTTTCAATACCCTGTTTTACCCGTTGAATCAATTTTTTAAGCATATCCACCGATTCAAGGATGGCATCTGTTGCTGAATGATCAATCAAAATATCTCCACTGCGCGCACTGTCCAGAAGGTTTTCCGTGGTATGAGAAAGCTGGTTGATCTTTTTCAGGGATAAAAACCCTGAAACCCCCTTAATGGTATGGAACGGTCTGAAAATATTGTTAATAATTTCAACGTCCGAGGGATCTTGTTCCAGCTCAATTAAAGACACCTCTATACTGTCCAGATTATCTTCAGCTTCTGAAACAAAATCGACAAGAATTTCCATATCATCGTCAGACAGTCTTTCCGGCGGCGGATATTCTTTTTCAAGCGCGTCAGGTATATGCTCAGTGCTATTTCCAGTTTCCGGCAATTTTGATGCTTCATTTTGTGCACCCGGATCTTCAGCAAACGTTTCCTCACTCTCCAGAACTTCAACATCCTCATCTTCTTTTAAAACAGATACGGATAACAGCTCCATCACGTCTGATGTTTCAAAAGTGAAATCCACACCTCTTTTCATATGATTGAGTATGGCTTTCATAAGCACAAGAGTTTCTTCAATTGGTTTAGTGTGGCTGATTTTCTCCAGTGTGATATTTTTCACATATGTCCTGCAGGCCCTGGCAACTGCCTCAAACGTATCTGGAACACATTTTTTTCCACTCTGAACCAAATCATCAAGGATCATTATCATAGAGCCGATATCCGGAACTTCACCAATACAAAATGTTCCGTGAAGCCTGGAAAAATCTTCAAGATCTTTTTCTATTTTATATAAGACATCCATGCGCATTCCAATTCATCAAAAGTTTTCAGTTGTTATCCTCCGCTCTTTTCAAGCAGCTGAATCTCTGTTGTACTTAATACCTTGTCAATATCCAATAATATTTTCACCCCGCCATCCATCTTGGCCATCCCCAGGATATAGGCCGTATCCAGCTTTGAGCCAAAAGTCGGTGTTTCTTCAATTTCTTCCGATTTGATATTCAACACCTCTGAAACGGAATCCACTACGATACCGATCAGGACAGTGGATTCATCCGAATCGATCTCCACGACGATGATACAGGTTCTGTCATCATAGGGTATGGACTCCATGGAAAACTTTAATCTTAAATCTATGATAGGGATCACTTTCCCGCGAAGATTTATCACCCCTTTTATAAAATTCGGGGTTCGGGGTACAGATGTTACCGGCATCATTCCAATAATTTCCTTTACCTTTAAAATGCCGACACCATAGGTTTCCTTTGCCAGCATAAATGTAAGGTATTTACCTTCCTTGATCGTCATTCGCCTGATGGCCTGGCCCATTGATTCGGTGGTATCATTCATGATCAACCTCCTGATTTTCGTTAAGATTATATATATTTAGAACTTTTAAGATTGTTTTGGCAAGTTCCTCTTTAATGATGGGTTTTTTAAGAATTGCATCGACATGAAAATCAGACATATCTCTTTCTTCAATTCTTTCACTGAACCCTGTACACAGTATAATTGGAATATCCGGAACGATTTTTTTTATTGAGCCTGCCAGCAGGTCTCCGGACATCCTCGGCATAACCAGGTCAGTGATAACAAGATCAAAAGAAGCGTTTACCGTTTCAAAGGCTTCCAGGGCATAAAAACCATTGGTGTAGGAACTTACCTGGTAACCAAGATTCTCGAGCATCTGTTCCATCATAGATAAATTGGGTTTCTCATCATCCACCAACAAAATATGAACGCCCTGCTCATCCGAAAACTCATAGGGAATTTTCTTTTCAGGGTGACCGGTGGAAACAAACCGGGGCAGATAAACACTGAAAGCAGCCCCTTTACCCATCCTGCTTTCTACTATAATATCCCCCTGATAGCTTTTTACAATTCCATGTACCATAGAAAGTCCCAACCCGGTTCCTTTTTCCTCTCCCTTTCCCCGTGTTGAAAAATAGGGATCAAAAATCATATCCTGTATCTCAGGAGCAATACCAGGACCGGTATCCGATACATTTAAACAGACATACCATCCCGGAACCAGATTCAAACCCGGCAGCCCTCCGGATAAGATCTGAATATCTTCTAATTTAACAGCCAGGCAGCCACCTTCTTTCTTCATTGTAAACACGGCATTGGCAACTAAATTTGAAACAATCAGATGAATGTGGCCCGCATCTGCCATAATCAACCCGCCGCTATTAGAAACGTCCTTTTTAATCTCTATATTTTCTGGCACCTTGCCTTTTAGCGAGAAAAGCACCTCATCTATAACCCGTTGAGCCTGAATGGGTTTATGCTTTTTATTATCCTGGCGGCTGAAAATTAAAATTTTATCCACCAGGTCTTTGGCTTTGCTGCATCCCTTAAGGACTTCCTCCAGTGGATGTTTAAGTTCACTGCCATCCGGAAGGTCATTCAGGGCCATTTCGGCAAACCCGAGAATCGGAAAAAGAAGATTGTTAAAATCGTGGGCTATTCCCCCTGCAAGCGTGCCAATGGATTCCATCTTACGGGCCTGTATGAGCTGTTTTTCAAGATTTTTACGACGGGCTTCTTCTATTTTTCTTTTGGTAATATCAATCATACTCATCTGCAAAAGTGTTTTCCGGCCATGCTGAAAAGAAACCAGTGAAATATCTCCATACCAGGTTCCTTTAATCTCACTGAAAAACACCCACTCATAATTTTGAAAACCATGCTTTAACGATTGATCAATATGATCTCTTATCCGGGCATCCGCATCCATTTTACCAGCTTGAACATCCGCAGAAAAATCCAATATGCTGTATTTTATAAGCTCAGTATGATGAGGTATCTCAAGAAGTCTGAGCACGGCTTCATTCCCATCAAGACACTTGAACGAAACCGGATCCATCACCAGCAGGGGGATGGGGGAGTCTTCAAAAATAAGCCTGCTGTATGCTTCTCTCTCCCGAATCGCATCTGCCATCTGCTGGATATCATTAGCCAGTTTTTTAAATTCAAAAACCTGAAAAACCGGCCACTCTCCCACCTGTTTTCCAGCAGCGATGTCCCGGGTATGCCCGGCCAGATTTTCAAACTTGAGGGCCAGCCGCCGGGCCAGAACAACAGCACCCAGTACACTCAAGGCAACTGTGGTGATAAATATGATTGAAAATAATATTACTCCGGTCCAGATGGATTGATATACTTCTTTCTTGGGTGTGGCAACCAGTATATTCCAGTCAATTAGTGACGTTCTGATAATGTATCCTTTCATCTCTTTGCCATTAAGTTTAAATTCTCCCGTACTTGCCGAAGGTCCGGCAAGGCTGTCTTCAATAAATGGGATATGGCTCAAATTCAACTGCTGGGCAGTAAAATAGCCGTCATGATCTGCAATCACCTGTCCCCTTCTGTCCAGCACCATGATGGCCTGTTCTTTTGTTGCTGCGATTTGTCCCAGATACTGTGTTAAAAGGCCCAGATCAATTTCGCCCATGACCACATGATGTTCGGAAGGAATGGCAAGGGCCACGGAAATCCCGCCGCCAATCACAGAAAGAAAAGTATCAGACCAGATCGGTTGTTTTTTTCTAATTGCTTTTCTGAACAACGGGTTGCCGGACAGATCAAGGGCGGTCAGATCTTTTTCCTGCCCCGGGTTCATTGTTTTCAATGCAACACCTTCTACTTTCCCATCCGGATTAATTATATAAATGGCTTCCAGAGATTCTGATGTCTGAATCTGGGAATGTAAAATAAGTTCATAATTGGATTTCTCCGTAAAGATCCGGATATAGTTGGAAACCCCCTGAAGGACAGATTTGGATTTTAGCAGGTGGCTTTCAACTTTTAATGCGATCATTCTAGACAATTCCGTATTTTGATATTCTGTATCTTTTACAAAACGGGGGAAAAGCCACACCATGGCAATCAAGGTCAGAAAAATAAATGGGAGAACTGCAATAGAAATGGATTGCCTGGACAATATATGTCGTAACTTGTTTTTTTTTATTTTTTTATTCAATGGTAATATATTGCCCGCTTTTAGTTTTGGTAATATACGTATTTCGATCTGCATCCCCGAACCGGTCAATCGATATTTCCTGCTGAACACATTGAAATATTTTTTTGCGAATAATGGCGTCCTTGATATTTTCTGATTTTTTCCTGGTTTCCAGCGCCTCTATGGCCACAACCCCGGCATCATACCCTGCGACACCTGCAAATACGGGAGGCTGGCCAAATCGGGCTCTATAGTTTTTTCTAAACTCACGATACCGGGATGATGTATCATTCCGGTCCAGAAATTGCTCCACATATACGCCTTCTGCAACTGCTTTACGCGACCCGATATTCTGGTACTGGTACGTTGCACTTTTATTGCCATACTCCTTTGTGCTGGATATGACACGAAGAAAATGATCATCTATATTTAAAAGATCTGTTGTTGTTACAGTAGGGCTCAGCAGATACGCATCGGAATTGTTTACGAGTTTCACAACACTCATGGCCATGCTGCTGGTCATTGGCCCAATGATTAACTCAACACCATCATCCAGCAATTCTTTAACACTGCTCCGGGCCCGCTGGGAATCCTGGCGGTCATCCCGCACGATTAACTCTAAAGGCTTTCCGTTTATGCCGCCCGAGCCATTCTTTTGTTCAATAGCCAGTATAAGGCCATTTCGGCCTGACACACCAAGATCTGCTACCCGTCCTGAAAGTCCGGCCATAAAACCGATTTTCACAGGTTCATCTTTACCACAGGAAATACCCCCCCCCGACAATGGCCATAAATAATAAAACCCAAAGCCATTTTGATCTGTTTTTTTTCATACTTTGGTCCCCCCAAAATGAAAAACAAACCTTTAGGTTGTAGATTTCTGGAACTGATTACGATTTTTCTTTAATTTACTAGATTTAGCACAAATTATCGCTATATTACTCGATTTATACCTGATTTACAAATATAAAACAAAAATTGAGCAAATACGACAAAGGTCCGGGCAAAAGGTATTTTTTAAAATAATTAGAAAGGATCAGGCCTGCTTTTTTACAAGCACAATTGTCAGATCCATCACATTGGTGCCTGTTGGCCCTGTGACAAGCAGGTCTCCCAACGTTTTAAAAAATGGATAGGAATTATTTTCATCAAGGTATTTGCAGGGGTCAAGCCCCATTCCCTCTGCACGCTCAAGGGTGGAATAGTCTGCAAATGCCCCTGCCGCATCTGTTGGGCCGTCTGTTCCGTCAGTCCCTGCGCACAGCATGACCACCTGCTGATGCTGGCTGATTCGTAATGCTGCTGTCAGGGCTGCCTCCTGGTTGCGCCCCCCAAGCCCCGTTCCTTTTACTTTCAAAGTCGTTTCACCTCCTGACAGTATACATGCCGGTGGAGGCTGTGGCTGGCCAGTTGATAATATCTCTCTTGCAATGGCTGCATGCATATGCGCTGCAGTATGGGTGTCGCCTTCAATATATGAGGAAAGTATCCGGGTGTTATACCCCAGTTTTTCTGCCTGTTTCAGGCATGCCTGGAGTGCGATCCGGTTACTGCCGATAATAAAATTTCTGGTGTTGTCAAAAAAATCAGCCCCGGTCTTTGGTGTTTCATCACGCTTTGATCCGGCCCCTTTTTTAAGGTGATCTAAAACAGCATGCGGCAACTGTTTTCCCAGATCATATTTTTGAACGATGAGCATACAATCGTTAAACGTGCTCTCATCAGGAACACATGGCCCCGAGGCGATCACATCAAGGTCATCTCCAACCACATCAGACAAAATCAGAGAAACGATTGCGGCAGGAGCTGCTGCTTTGGCAAGCTGGCCTCCTTTAATGGCAGACAGATGTTTTCGAACCGTATTGATTTCATGAATTGTTGCCCCGCACTCCAAAAGCAGCCCGGTTGTTTCCTGCTTATTTTTCAGCGATATTTTTTTTGCAGGAAGCGGCATCAAGGCTGAACCGCCCCCTGAGATAAGGCAGATCATCAGATCATCTTCCCGGGCATATTCAGCTAAATCAATAATTTCACGGGATGCTGCCACCCCTTTTTCATCAGGGACCGGATGGGCGGCCTCCCGTGACCTTACATAATTAAGCGGAACACTGTGATCATATTTTACACTGATAACCCCATCTGTGATTCGGGAACCCAGAATGTCCTCTATAGTTTTGGCCATAACTCCGGTTGCCTTCCCGGCACCGACAACAAAAATTCGCCTGATGCCTGCAAGGTCAAAACATGTTTCGCCAAAAATAAGGGTTTCCCCTTTCAACGCGCACATCGAATGGATGGCGTTTTGGGGATCTGCAGCATCAATGCCGGCCTGAAAAATTTTTTCAGCATCTTCTCTCATTTTCAAACGAAGCACATCAGAGGACATATATAGAGCCTTTATTTTTAATTGACTGTTAGATTCCTACCTTTTATCCATAGAAAACTGTAAGGAAGCAGTTCCAGTTTGTCATCTATTTTAATCTTTTTTTTCGACATCAGGTCGAGACCGCCCGAAAATCCAGTCGGGGAAAAAGCACCCACCTCACATGAAACAGGCTTTTGTGTAATATTATAAACACATAGAATGGCCTCTTCCGTTTTTTCCGGAAGGCTTTGGGCTGTTCTGTAGATAACAACCATCCGTGAGTCAACCGGAATAATACTCTGCCCGGACTGTGGATGAAAAGCACTCTGCTGTTTTCGCAGGTCTATTAACCAGCGCAGTGCCGCAAACACCTTGTAGTGATGGCTGTCTTTTTCTTCCAGGTTCCGATACAGCTTCTGAGCCTCCCATATATGGCGGTTTATGGCCCGGTTGTTTTGAAGGTTTTCCATTCTTTCGTAATCATTTGGTGTGCCGAGCAGGCTGTGGATATAAAATGCCGGAATGCCCTGAAGGCAAAGCATAACTGCATGAGCGCAAACAAAGCGCTCCAACTGCCACTGGTCAGGCTGGCTCTCTATTGTACCTTTAAATGCATCCCAAAGACTGATGTTAATCTCATACGGATTGCTCTGCTGCTCATTCAAGGCCCTGGTGGATATTTTAGCCCCAAAAGATTTCATACATCCAACCAGCCGGTCTGTCTCCGCCTGGCTTAAAAAACCTTCCACAGGACGAAGGCCAATACCGTCATGGGAGGCTATAAAATTCAGGCAGCTTGTCCCGGGCAAAAGATGGGGAACGGATGTCATCCATTGTACAAGGGCTTGGGAATCCCCTGTAATCATAGTATTGAGCAGCAGGGGCGGCAGGGGGAAATTATAGATTATATGGGCTTCATCCCCTTTTCCCAGGTATGAAATATTTTCCTCACTTGGAACATTGGTTTCCGTTATCAATAGTGTCTGTGGGTTAACTGTTTCTACCAGTGTCCTTAATAATTTGATGATCTCATGGGTCTGGTCCAGGTGCAGGCAGGTCGTACAAAGCTCTTTCCATAAAAAGGCAACTGCATCCAGCCGGAATACCTGCACCCCTTTTTCCAGGTAGAATTTAACAATGTGCAGAAACTCAATCAGCACATCCGGGTTTTTAAAATTCAGGTCCACCTGATCGTGGCTGAACGTGCACCACACATGGCGCGAACCCTCCGGGGTCTTTACTTCTCTGAGAAGGGGACTGGTTCGGGGCCGGATAACCTGGGACAGATCGCTTAAAGGATCAACCGTAACATAATAATCTCTGCCTGGATGGCGGCCTTTTTTAAAATTCTCAAACCAGGTGGAGCGAGAAGATGTATGATTGATAACCAGGTCCGACATCAGCCTGAAATCTTCTGCAATTGCCTGGATATCCTCCCAATCGCCGAGAGAAGGGTTGACCCTGTAATAATCCATCACGGCAAATCCCTCATCTGAGCTATAGGGGAAAAAGGGAAGGATATGGACAATACTGATCAATTCTTTAAGATACACATTTAAAAAATGATGCAGCGTCTTTAAAGGGGGGGCATCCTTGTCAATCAGGGTATTCCCATAAGTAATCAGAATAATATCTTTTTGAGACCATTTTAGCGTATCATCAGACACATCGTCTGAACAGGAAATATCCTGTTTAAAAATTTCAAGTGCCTTTTGCGTCAGGACCGAACAATCTTTTTTGGGATAAATTTTTTCAAAATGAGCACAAACCCGGTCTTTAATCTGTTTAAGATGATCAGGAGCAAAACTCTTCATGGTCTTTTTCCACTGCTTCTTTCAATCGTTCCATGATATCAGGCACTGCGCTTTTTACCCTGTTCCATGCAGGAATAAACGGTGAATTATTGGGGTTTTCAAGGTAATCCTGACCTGCCGATAAAATATTTTTTGCAAACAGTTCCACTGCCTGCTCCTCTAAATGGCGGTCCAGAGACAACCCGTTCATGGTCGCATCGTTGGTATAAATCTCTACGAAATCCAGAGCGATCCTGTAATAAGTTGCTTTAATGGACCGTATCTTTTCCGTTGAGAAGACCTCACCTTCTGTGGCAAGTTTTCTGAAAATTGCCTTTGTGATATCAATACTCATTTTGGACAGGCCCGAATCCACATCACTTCTGCTCAAAGGCTGGTGTTTGTGGTCATAGGTATCTGCTATATCCACCTGGCAGATCCGATTCAGACTGTGGTTTCTTTTCATTTCATACAAAATCCCCACTTCAAGGCCCCAGTCTGTCGGCATTCTTAAATCGTTAAGCACATCGGATCTCATGGAAAATTCGCCTGCCAGGGGATACCTGAATGTTTCAAGGTAATCCAGGGACTCATTGGCACCACAGACTTTTTTTAATGCCGCCAGCAGCGGGGAAACCAAAAGGCGACTGACCCTTCCGTTTACCTTGGATTCGGTAAACCTCGCATAATATCCTTTACAGAATTTATAGGTAAAATCCGGATGGGCCACTGGATAAATCAGGCGTGCCAGGAGGGAGCGTTCATAAGTGACAATATCGCAGTCATGCAAAGCAATGGCATCTGCAAGCCCGGAGGCCAAAACATACCCAAAGCAGTACCAGACATTGCGTCCCTTTCCTGGTTCTGTGGGGGCAAGATTCATCTTGGATAGTTCGGCATCAAGCGCCCGAAGCCTTGGACCGTCATTCCACAAAATCCGGTGGTGCTGGGGCAACCGGGAAAAGAATTTTTTTGCATGTCTGAACTGAGACTCATCCGCACGGTCCAGGCCGATAACGATCTGATTCAGGTATTCTACTTTTCTAAGTTTCAAGATAATCTGCTCAAGTGCTTCTCCTTTAAGCTCTGAAAAAAGAGAAGGCAGCACTAATCCCAGCCTGCGGGTTTGAGAGAATATTTTCAACTCTTTTTCCAGCACCTCAACCGGACGCCTTGATAAATTATGCAATATTGTAATAATTCCGTTTTGATGAAAATCTCCCACAAATGCCTCCTTGAATAACGCTCTTTATATCTCTTTAAAATTTTTTAGTATTTTATCCATGGCTTCCTGCCACCCTTCAGGACCCCGTCGGGATGTTTGAATTACCTGTGCAGAGTTTTTCAAACGGATATCATCTGAACGATCCGATTTAACCACAACGGCAATATCCATAATATCCAGCATTCCCTGGTCGTTCGGGCTGTCGCCCAGGCCAATCGTCACAAAAGTTTTATTTAACATCTTTGCATATAAATTCAACAACCTAACAACACCGTCTTTTTTGTCATAGGGCCTTGAAATAGAAATAAAACGCCCGCCCTGGACCCACTGGAGATCGTGCAGCCCTAGCAATTCGACAAATGTCTGCCATGCACGCTTTGTATCTTCCCATACAATGGGCTCCGTGCTCATTCTATTCTTTGCGAGCCCGGCATCTTTTTGATTTAAACCTGTCATCTCAGACAAGCGGGCCTTGCTCATATCCTCAAATCCAGTAAATTTAAACTTATATTCGTCCCGGACCTGGTGGAGAATGCTGATTATTTCTTCCCGGTTGCCCCCAAGAAGGTCCACCCACATTCCGGATCGAAAACTCAGACCGGAACCCTTTAAAACCTCCGCTGAAAAATACTGATCCGGTATTGCCACAAGAGACCCGTTTTCAGCTATAAAAGGATGATGGTTTTCAAGCTGCTTTCTTATATTCAGGACTTCTGCAAAGGTTTTACTGGTGTTCAGAATTAAAGGGATGCCCGATTGCCGGAGGTATTGCAGCGCAGCATCTGCATCATTAAACCGGTAAGTATGATGATGCAGCAATGTTCCATCCAGATCCGTAAATACAATCAACTTTTGTGTCGTGTTGCGGTCCATTGCCTGTTTCTGCTCTTCACCCGCCTTTTCTTATCAGCAACATGCTCCATTGGCGAATCTTTTCAGGCAGATTAACATGTTTAAATTTGAAAACAAACAAAAAACAGGCCTGCGTAATTTTCTTAACTCACTGGTCACAACACACATACCTGTCCACTGCTGCCCGGCTCTGACGGGTGACACTGCCTGCTGTAAGGGCCAGAGCCCCCCGAATCGGAACCCCGGCGTTTTCCAATGCTCGGCCCACCCAGGAATTACAGGTATGGGTCATAAAATACCTGCTGCGGCCTTCGTAAAAAAAGCTCTGGCCGTACAAGCCGCTCCCCGATTTAATCACTTTGCTGTTCTTATCCCGGCCAAAGGATTTGGCTATAAATTCAATCAGATGCCCCATGCCTTCCAAAGACATGGGGATCTCAATTATTTCGCTGCCGGGAAAATATTGTTGAGGTTTTTGGGGAACACCAACAATATGCATCACACTGTCGGTGGGCCAGAAAACCGCTTTTAAGACAACTTTTACTGTAATCTTATCTGCCTGATAAAATCCTTTATCCCCCCAGCCGATCTCATAATATTCAGGCCTTGAAAAGTCGCTTTCAAGAAACTTCAATTTAGGTTCAAGGTGTTTGCCGGGAATGATCAGCCCAGTATGCCATCCATGATTCACCAGATAAATTTCACATTCATCATCTTTTGATTCAGACAGGTATTCCCACTCTTTAGCCGGGGTGCTCCCGACACAAAAGATAACCAGAAAACAGATTAAAACGAATCTCAATTTTTCATCACTATATTTGCATCCACTGCCACGGGCAAGCCCTTGCACACCACCAGGGGATTGATGTCAATCTGTTCAATATCTGAATATGATGTGCCCAGATTGCCCAGATCAATCAAAAGCTGCGCTGCCGATTTTTCTTCCAGAGGCGTCATCCCTCTGAACCCACTCAATAGTTTATGATTTCTAAGACTTCGAATCAGGATTAGCGCATCTTCTGCGTTTAAAGGTGCCAGGGCAAATCCCACATCCGGTTCCAGTTCTGCCAGGATTCCGCCAAGGCCGAACATGACACAAGGGCCAAACTGGGGGTCCCTCAAAAATCCGGCGATCAGTTCATAGTCATATTTTATATGCTTTTGAACCAGGATGCGCCCGTCATTTCCAATGCGCTGCTTCAAGTCTGAAAATGCTTTTTCCAGACTTCCCTTATCCGATATCCCTAATTTAACAAGGCCATGCTCTGTTTTATGGGCCATCTCCGGTGCCAGGCCCTTGAGAACCACCGGCAGTGATTCTTTGCTTGCAAATGCCCATGCTTTTTGGGTATCTTCGACGATTTGCTCTGATACAACCGGAATATCCCATTGCCGGAGTATATTTTTACTGTCAAACTCATCCAGGACCCCCATAAATTCAGGCAGAGGAGGTTGAGACCCTGTTTTTTTATCCACCAGAATATCATCTGCAAATTCCGAAAATTTTCTTTTTTGATGTGCATTAAAATGGGATACTGCTTTCAGGCAGACCGCAATTTCAGACACATCCGAATATACACTGAAACCAGTATTTCTTGCGTCCTGCTCAAACTGCTCTTTACCCTCTTTAACCCCCATGACCCAGAAGACAATCGTTTTGTTACACTTGTCAGCCATCTTCCTCAACTCATCCATTGGGATTGTTGTGGCTTCTATACCCACCACAACATGGATGACCAGGACATCCAGTGAGTCATCTTCCATCAGGGCCTTAAGCGAACCCATGAATGCTACCATCCGGCCTCTCATGGCAACTGCCGGGAACAGGTCAACCGGGTTGGCCGGAGGCATCCAGGGCGGAAAAATTTCTTTGAGCTTGGAACGAGTTTCTTCTGTAAAATCGGCAATTGGCAGACCATTTCGCTCTAATGCATCACAGGCCAATATCCCGGCCCCTCCACTGAACGTCATAATGGCGATCCTGCAGGCCGGGTCCATCTCCTGGATATTGACCAGGGTATTGGCCATGTTTGCCATTTGAAAAACACTGTCGGCCATGACCACACCCAGGTTTGACAACACACTGGTTGACAGGCGCGAATTTCCCGAAAGGCTGCTGGTATGACTCATGGCGGCTACGGCACCGGCTTTGCTCTGCCCTCCCTGAAGCAACACAATTGGCTTCTTGGATTGCCGCACCAGGTTCACAAACCTGCGTCCGTCCAGAAAAGATTCCAGATAAAGGGCAATCACTTTTGTTTCAGGATCATTTTCCAGGTATTCCAGGATATCGCATTCGTTAATATCCGTACGGTTTCCTATGGAACATGCCTTGGCAATACCAACCCCCCTGCGGGCCAGTTCCACCAGGAAGATGGCAGACATCATACCGCTTTGAACAATTAATGAGATTTCCCCTGCAAGCACACCTTCTGCACGTACATTCGGGTGGACAAAAGAAAAAAAGCGCTGATTCGGCACGTCCACCAACCCCATGCAGTTGGGTCCCCACAGCCGAATGCCTGCTTTTTGGGCAATCCGGTTGCATTTTTCCTGCAGCAGCCGTCCTTCCTCGCCGCTTTCATCAAAACCGGCACTTTCTATTATTACCCGCCTGGTTCCTTTTAAAGCGCAAGATTCCAATAATGCAGGGATGGCCCCTGCCGGAATCAGAACCACCACTAAATCCACATGTCCTGGAACCGCATCAATAGAAGGAAAACACGGCAACCCCTCAATAGTTTCGTAATTGGGGTTAATCGGATAGATATCGCCTTTGAAACCGGCTTTTAAGTTTTTAACCACATGATTTCCGAGATTGGGCTTATCTGAGGCACCTGCAACTGCAACTGAACGCGGATTGAAAAAAACATCCATAATTTTTTACTCCTAAAAACATTAAATCAGTACAAAATCAAAGTTTGCCCCTTTCTCTGGCTCGCTTCATCACATATTCAATTCCCAACTCTGTGGCCACCTGACGCCCAAGCGCTTCTGCCGGAGCAAATCGCCGGACAAAATCAATTTCCTCATCTCCCGGACGCAGGGTCTGTGTCAGATCAGATGAAATTTTCAGATCCCACGGAACATCTTTTTTGATATCCTCCACATCCACGCCCGGATGAATCTGAGCCAGGTACATTTCCCTTGTCTCGGGATCAAACCGAAACACACCTTTGGTGGTCAAAAGCATGGAAGGACCGCTGCCTTCCGGGAACAGCCCGCTTTTCTCCCTGCTGTCTCCTCCGTCCAGATATCCCGGAGATGTAAAATAATCAAGTTTTTCAACAAACTGCCCCCCGCGCAGGGTCAGCACGGTTTTTTTGGCATACGAAATAAAATCAGCAGCTCCGCCGGAGCCCGGGAGGCGAAGCTCAGGGGAATAATAATCACCCAGACAGGTGGTATTCAAATTTCCGTATTTATCAATCTGCCCCACCCCTAAAAAGCAAATATCCACAAATCCCCTGTAAGTCATGGTAAAGGCGGTAAACAGGTCAGTAGCATAAGAAAACCCCCTGCATGAATGGGCATCTGCAATGTGATTTAATGGTACCAAAGGTTCAAAATCTATGATGCCGGACTCCATCATCAAATTGGCATGGGGTGCATAAAGGGCCTTGGCCAGCGCCCCGGCAGTGGTCGGCAGGCCAACACCGAGAATTACATTCTGATAATCTTCAATTTCTTTGGCACAGGTGATGATCAACAGCTCGTCCAGTGTATATGCTTTACTCATACAGCAGCCCCCTTTCTTCCATGACCTGTTCTATCTCTTCAAGCGTAAGTCCCAAAGAGCGGCTTTCGCCATTTTCATCCCAGCCTGATGTGAAGGCTGCACCATAGTTAGCCGGAGCAGAATAAAATGCCTTTGCCCTAAGTTTATCCAGCATTCCCAGCCCGAACTTCCGGGCATATTTGTCAAGCAGGGCTTCTCTGTCCTCACACCCGTATACCCATTCATCCATCCAGGCTTTTGCCCCATCGGCTGTTTTATTGGCTTCCCTGAATACTGCATAGAAAAATTTATCCATATTGTAATACCCCAGAACCTCTGTGGGATGCGCCCCCCAGGGAACCTCCACCACCGCATCCACCCGGAATGCAGGAATAATCGTTAAATGTGGACTGGACTGGATGATATCGTGCTCCACAATTTCTTCACACGTCACAATAATCTTTTTTGAACACAACGCTGCGGCTGCAACACTTCCCATGGAACCCCAGTACTGGGCATTCCCAAATTTATCAGCCCGCTGAACATGGATGATGCAGACATCCGGATTGGCTGCCGGAACGGTTAGAATCTCCTTTCCCGTATACGGACACTCAATAACCCGGTACTTATCATCTCCCATGAAACTGCGTTTTTTAAACAGATCCGTCGCCATAACACCTTCCAGCACCGGGATAAAGGTAAATCCATGCATTCCTGCGGTGAGTCTGGCATTGTAATTGAAATTGGTATAATCCTCAATTTCAAGCGTTCCGGCCTGAAGCCCCCTTTCCACAGCCCCACCACCGGTCTTGCCTCCGGAACGCATCACGTACGTTGTGACCAGCCGGTCCACACATCCGCCATTGACCAGCACATCCACATCCAAAATCCCGGACTGCGAATACAGTGTAAACCCATTTTTCTCCTGGCGGCATATTTCATACACCAGTTCCGTGCAGGTTCCTACGGTGTAATTGCCGATGATCAGCTCATCTCCGTTTTTAACAAAACGGCTGACAGCCTCTTTCGCACTCATCACCTTGTTGTCATTTCCAGTTCTCATCCAACCTCCTTGACAGTCAAAAGATTCACAACTTGAAACCCACATTTCTCACGTGTATGATTATCTGTAATTGTATAGATCTTTTTAGAATTGGATTAAGCTACAAGCCTCCTCCTTGTCAAGAAAAATGCAAGAATTACATATTCCTCTCTATAAAATCGCCATTATTTATTTTTCGTAAAAAACAGGCTATTTTTTATAAGGGGATTCTCAAATTAATGGCTGAAAAATCTGTACTATTCGTATAAAGAGGCTTTTAAATGGCCGATATCCTGCCATTTTAAACCAAGAATCCTGGCAGCCTTCCGGTCCAGTTCAAGGGCATCAAAACCAGCTAAAATTTTATTCACCGGCGGATCGCAGTGATTCCCGCCAAGGTGGTATTCACTCAGCCCGATAGTGGCATCCATAACAGTCAGATCCGGGCACCTGTATTGATTCAAATCAATAATGGACTGTTGCATGTCAGAATGGAAAACTGCTTTTTTCCAGCTGCCGAACTGCCCGCCATAATATTTTGGCGGTGCAAGTCCTATCATATTTTTCATAGTTCCTGTTATATAAGCCAGAGAATGGGCTTTGAGCACCGGGACTGAAATAATAAAACTTGAATAGGCAACTTCAGGAAGGTACATTTCTTTAAAAAAACTGCAGGAAGGATTTTCCCTGCGAACCAGCGGGGCATGATTCAAATCTATCAATTCTACTCCATATTCTCCTGCCATCCGGGTATACCCGTGAACATCAAAAATCTCATCTGTCTCACTCACACTGTCCCCGCATCCCTCGCCCACCATAATTTTCGCTGAAGAACAGGCCTGAATATACTGGATGATCGCCTCACAGCATTCTTTAGGTGTGGTCACCGGATGAGGGGATGTATTGATTAAATTGGGTTTGATTAAAATCTGTTTTTGTTTTTTTAATATTTCCCATGCCTTGATACTGTCCAAGGCCTTTTTAACCGACTGGGCATAATTTTTGAATTCAATACTGCAGACAGACATCTCTTTTAAATTCCCTGGTTTGTGTTTCCATTTTCAGGATAATCTTTTTTCGTTCAGCACAATCTTTTTCAACAGGTTATTATTTTGACATTATAATTCCCTAAATACAAAACAAAAAACCGGCACAGATGCTTAATTTAAGCAACTGTGCCGGAAAACTTCTTTATGCAGCCTGCTGTAACTAACCAGATACAACAAACTTAGGCAAACGGATTTTTAATCCTGCATTAAAGCGCCTCTACGATAAATGCATGGCCAGGACCTCCGCTGGCACACAGGGATGCGCAGCCGAATTTCTCGCCGCGGCGTTTGAGCTGGTTAATCATGGTAATAATCAGGCGCGCACCAGTTGCGCCAACCGGATGTCCAAGACTGATGCCGGAGCCAATCGTATTAATTTTCTCAATATCAAGTTTGAATTCCCGGTTGCAGCCAATCACTTGTGCGGCAAAAGCTTCATTGAATTCAAAATAGTCCATATCCTCAAGTTTCATATCGGCAAATTTCAATGCATTGTAAACTGCCGGAACAACACCCATTCCCATGATACGGGGTTCAACAGAACCCGGAGCAGAAGAAACCACTCTGGCAATAGGGTTAGCACCCAATTCTTTTGCTTTTTCAGCGCTCATCATGATCATGCATGAGCCTGCATCATTCAATCCAGATGCATTTCCAGCCGTAACCGTACCGTCTTTTTTAAATACCGGTCTGAGTTTAGCCAGTTTTTCCATTGTTGTATCGGCTTTTGGGTGCTCATCTGTGTCAAATGTAACCATGCCTTTGCGGGTTTTGATTTCAACCGGAACAATCTCGTCTTTAAACAAGCCCTGCTCTATAGCCTTAACTGCACGCTGGTTGCTCATAAGAGCCCATTCGTCCTGCTCTTCACGGGAAATCTCATATTTATCAGCAATATTATCGGCCGTCACACCCATGTGATAGCCTAAAAGAGCATCTACCAGGCCGCCAACCATTAAGCTGTCCTGAATATTTTCACCGTCACCGAGGCGATATCCCTTTCTGGCATTCATCAAAAGATAGGGAGCATTACTCATGCTTTCCACGCCAACAATAGCACCCACATCAATTTTACCCAGCATGATTTCCTGGGCAAGCAGCTCTGAACCCCTCATGGATGAGGCACACTGCTGATGAACTGTAAAAGCAAAAGATTCAACCGGAAGATCTGCCCCCATAGCGATGTGACGAGCTGTATTTCCCGGGGCACCTGCCTGGTTGCACTGACCACAGACCAGTTCTTCGATCTGGTCTTTATTGATTCCTGCTTTTTCAATGGCACCATTTAACGCAGTGACACCCAGCTGAACCGGTGTCATACCGGACAAAGACCCCATGTAACCACCGATTGCTGTTCTTGCTCCGCTAACTATTACTACTTCCCTCATAACCTCACCTTTCCTATGTCTGTTTTTTGAGCGTTTCTATATAAACATCAACTATTTTTTTTAACCAAACTCAAATGATTTTATCTGCATCAAAACGCTGATAAATTATATTTTTACCAAAAGTAAATTTTTAAAATAGTTTAATTTTTACCAACATTTGCAAACCAAATCAAGCAGTAATTGAGCCTTAGTTAATTAACATCATTCACCATTTTTCACAACTGATTTTTCGCCTGTCTCTGTAATCCATCCGACCAAAACAGGCTTGCAATAATAAATGATCCGGTTTATTTAAATTAACTATATCTCTTAAAAATCAGGTGACCTATGGAATATGATGTAATTATAGTGGGCGGAGGCCCTGCCGGACTTTTTGCGGCATATCATTTAATTGAACATTCAAAGCTGAAAGTTCTGCTGGTTGAAAAAGGAAAATCTCCTTTTAAACGCAAGTGCCCTAACCACAACATCCAAAAATGTATTCAGTGCGACCCATGTAATATTTTATCGGGAATCGGCGGCGCAGGCCTTTACTCAGACGGAAAACTTAATTTCATACCACGGCTTGGAAAAACAGATCTGACACAGTTCATGTCTTTGAGTGCAGCCCAGGACCTGATAGATGAAACAGAAAAAATATTCACCCGGTTTAAAATGGATGGAGACGTTTTTCCAACCGACATGGCCTCAGCCAGGCAGATCAGAAAGGATGCCAAACGATTCGGCATAGACCTTCTGCTCATCAAACAAAAACACCTGGGCTCGGACAACCTGCCCCGTTATATAGCTGAGATGGCACAGCATATTGAATCCAAAGGGCTTGAAATCAAAACAGAAGAAACCGTAATCGATGTAATAGAAGAAGATAATCAGGTCAAAGGCATTCTCACGGATAAAGGTAAATACAGAGCTCCCAACGTCATTCTTGCACCGGGAAGAGTGGGAGCGAACTGGATGGCATCTGTTGCCCAGAGTCACAATATTGAACTGAGCCAGAGGGGAATAGAAGTGGGTGTTCGTGTAGAGGTTCACAATGACATTATGGATGATCTGTGTGATGTAATCTATGACCCGACATTTTTTATCCAGACCCACACTTATGACGACCAGACAAGGACATTCTGCACCAACCAGGGAGGATTTATTTCTCTTGAAAACTACAAATCTTTTGTCTGTGTGAACGGACATGCCTACTCAGATAAAAAGTCACAGAATACCAATTTTGCTTTTCTTTCGAAGGTAATCTTAACCGAACCGGTTACTGACAACCAGGCCTATGGAGAATCCATTGGAAAACTGGCCACCATTATCGGCGGGGGAAAACCCATTCTCCAACGTTTCGGAGACCTGAAAAGGGGGCGGAGATCCACCTGGAACAGGATCAAAAAAGGATATATTGAGCCCACCATGAAAAATGTAGTGTGTGGAGATATTGCCATGGCACTGCCGGAAAGGATTCTGACCAACCTTAAGGAAGGTCTTGAATCCTTAAACCTGGTTGTTCCCGGGGTTTCCAACGATGAAACCCTGCTTTATGCACCGGAGATCAAATTTTTTGCAACCCAGGTCCATACCAGCAATCACCTTGAAACATCTATCAAAGGAATGTATGTGGCCGGGGACGGTCCGGGGGTAGCCGGAAACATCGTTTCTGCAGCAGCAACCGGTATCATTCCGGCCAAACGGATAATTGAACTACAGTAGAAAATTCTAAGGCATATATGTAGCGCAGGCGTCATCCGACTCCCATGCCATGACCTTTGATACCCTTATCCCTTCATCAGGAGACTTATCCAAAAGGGACTGGACGCGCTGAGCAATAAAGACTGCGATACGCTCGGATGTCGGCTGTTTGCCGTCAAACATATCCAACTCGTTTAAAAACTTATGATCCAGCTCGTCCTTGACCACCTGTCTCACTGCTTTTTTAATATCGCCAAAATCAGCCAGCACACCGGCAGAATTTAAATTCTCACCCTGCACACAGACTTCAACTTTCCAATTATGACCATGCAGATTTTCACATTTTTGGCCCACCATAGTCAATTGATGGGCACCTGCAAAACGTGTTTTCACTTTAAGTTCGAACATATATTTTGTCCCTTAAGTTCCTTAAAGGTTTTTAAAAAGATTTTTTAACTTATTGGATATTTTATTGGAATCAAGCTTATCAAACTCTCTTAACAGTGCAATCTGTTTCTGATTAAGCTTGGTGGGTGTTTTTACAATTACTTTTATAATCTGATCCCCTCGCCGGCCGGTCCGCAATGATGCAATGCCCTCGCCTCTGAGCCTGAAGATATCACCATACTGGGTACCTTTGGGTATTTTAAATTTTTCTTCACCCACAAGTGTTGGAATGGTAATCTCATCCCCAAGTGCTGCCTGGGTAAATGAAATATCAATGGCACAGACAACATCAGTATTGTCCCGCTGAAAAAATTTGTGCCGTTTTACGTTGATGACCACATAAAGATCTCCTGGAGGGCCTTCAGGCGATGCAGATGCTTCGCCCTCTCCTGTAAGTCTTAATTTTGAGCCCACATCGACACCTGCAGGAATCTTAACCTGGACTTTGCGGGTGATTTCAACTCTTCCCCGGCCCCTGCATTTACGGCAGGGATCAGATATGATCTTTCCCTGGCCTTTACAATACGGACAGGATGTTTTTACTTTAAAGAATCCCTGACTCTGTATAAACTGACCGGAGCCATGGCACTGGGAACAGGTCTGGGGGCTTGCCCCTTCTGCACAACCTGAGCCCCCGCACTCATCGCACTGGGCAAGTTTTGGAATGGAGATGGTTTTTTCAGTTCCAAAAGCCGCCTCCATAAAATCAATGGTCATATCATAACGAAGATCTGATCCTTTTCTGACCCGGCTGCCCCTGCTTCCGCCTCCAAATCCGAAAAAGTCCTCGAAAATATCTCCAAAACTTGAAAAGATGTCTTCAAATCCGCTGGGGCCTGAATGGCCGGCACCTTCCAGTCCCTGATGGCCGAATTGATCATAAATCTGGCGTTTACTGTCGTCGTTAAGCACTTCATAAGCCTCTGAAGCCTCTTTAAACTTGTCTTCTGCTTCTTTATTGTCCGGGTTTTTATCCGGATGGAATTTAATAGCCAGCTTCCGATAGGCTTTTTTCAACTCAGGTTTTTGAACATCCCTAGAAACACCAAGTATCTCATAATAATCTCTTTTTTCTGTCATATGGGCCCCAACCGCCTTACTCGTTTCTCAACTTCGTTTTAAATTGTATTCTTTCCAGTATTATGGTAGTTTCTCAAGCTGCCTTGGAAAATAACCTAAAATAAACCAGAAATCCAGGTTGTCAACCAATCAAGGTTGGCAATCAGGACAGATTATCAGCCAAATAGGATTAAGTCAGGACAGGATGAATAAAGAACTCGATTTTGTTAAAGGAATGTTTGACAGCATTGCCCCTAAATATGATTTTTTAAACCGGCTTTTAAGCCTTCGCCAGGACACATTTTGGCGGACCCAGATGGTAAAAGCGGCTAAATTAAAGAAGGGCAGTACAATACTGGATGTTGCCTGCGGCACCTGTGACGTTGCCCTGGAAACCAGTGCCCACCTTCTGGGAGAAGCCAGCATCATCGGGCTCGATTTTTCATTTGGTATGCTTCGGCTGGGCAAAAAAAAGCTTGAAAAAAAAGAAAAAAAGAACATTGCCCTTCTCAATGCAGACGCCCTGAACCTTCCGTTCAAAAAAAAGCTGTTTGATGCGGTATTCATCGCATTCGGCATCAGAAACATCATGGACAGGCAACGGGCAATCAACGAATTTTTCAATGTTCTAAATCCAGGCGGACGTCTTGCAGTTCTTGAATTGACCACTCCCGAAAAAGGCTGGCTCAGGTGGATTTATCTTCTGTACTTCCAAAAGATCCTGCCTATAATCGGTTCTTTTTTTTCAAAAGATCAAAACGCTTACAGCTATCTGCCGGATTCCGTATTAAAATTTCCCACGGCAACCGAGTTTTCAAAAATAATGGTAACGACAGGTTTTAAAAACATCCGCTATAAACAGATGACCTTTGGCATTGTAACCCTTTTTGTCGGAACCCGGCCTTTAAACAAATCTTAGAACTGTTTTTTAAGAATAGTGGGTTTAAGCCAGTTGATATCATCTCTTTCAGGATATCCAATGGTATAGTGCAAGCCCCTGCTTTCCTTTCTTTCCAGGGCAGATAAAATAATCAGCTCTGCAACCGTGGACAGGTTTCGAAGCTCAATCAAATCAGCAGTGACTTTAAAATCCCAATAATATTCGTTAATTTCCTCTTTAATATTCTGAATTCTTCTTAAAGCCCTTTGCAGACGCTTATCAGATCTGACAATCCCCACATAATTCCACATCAGGCGGCGGATCTCATCCCAGTTATGGGAAACCACAATGGCCTCATCAGAGTTGGTGGTATTGGTTTCATCCCACTGGTCCATTGTAACCATCACCTTGTTTCCAATATTTTCAAACTCTTTGAGTGATTCTTTAAATGCCCTGTGGGAAAACACCAATGCCTCCAAAAGAGAATTTGATGCCAGACGATTAGCGCCATGAAAGCCGGTACAAGCTGTTTCTCCAACAGCGTACAGCCGCTGGACATCGGTTTTGGCATTCAGGTCTGTTGCAATGCCCCCACACATATAATGAGCTGCTGGAACTACCGGAATAAGATCTTTGGTAATATCGATACCGTATTGCAAGCATTTTGCATGGATATTGGGAAACCGGGTCCGAATAAAATCAGGGTCTTTATGGGTGATATCCAGGAATACTGAGTCTGCACCTGTCCGTTTAAGTTCTGTATCAATTGCTCGTGCAACAACGTCCCGGCAGGCCAGCTCCTTGTCTGGAGAATAATTTTCCATAAACCGCCGGCCTTTTTCATCCACAAGGTAAGCGCCTTCTCCCCGGACGGCTTCTGAAATCAGAAAGTTTTTGGCTTCCGGATGATACAGGCAGGTGGGGTGGAACTGCACAAATTCCATATTGGCAACAGACGCACCTGCCCGGTAAGCCATTGCGATGCCGTCACCTGTTGCAATATCCGGATTGGATGTGTACAGGTAAACCTTGCTTGCCCCGCCACAGGCCAAAAGTGTAATACCAGCATAAAAAGTTTCTATTTCCCCAGTCCGATTGTTCAGAACATACGCACCACAGCATATATTCTCATTCTGGGTCACCAGCAGTCCACTTCGTATGCTGCTGGTAAATGTGATGAGGTTAACGGCAATATGATCTTCTAATATGGTGATGTTTTCATTCTTTTCGACATTTTCAACCAGGGTATCTTCAATCTCTTTTCCAGTCAGATCGTGCGCATACACAATTCTTTTAGCTGAATGACCACCTTCCTGGCCCAGTGAAAATTCATAGTCCCCTTTGCCGTCCCTGTTAAAGCTGGCGCCCTGGTCAACCAGTTCCCGGATTCTTCGAGGGCCGTCTTTTACCACCATGGCCGCCACTTCCTTATTGCAAAGACCGTCACCGGCATCCAGGGTATCTTTAATGTGTAGGTCAAAAGAGTCGATTTCACTGAAAACTGCTGCTACTCCCCCCTGAGCCAGGGCAGTGTTGGTTTTTTGAATCTGTTTCTTGGTGATAATGGTCACCTTGCCGAACTCTGCCACTTTCAAAGCATAGCTCAGTCCGGCAATTCCACTCCCTATAACCAGAAAATCTGTTTTCTGAATCATAACAGGCTACTTCTTTTTTTCTTTCGAGTACTTAAACCGAAAATCAAACCAATAATAAACACCCCGGGACCTATTAAAAACCAGAAACTGGCCTCGTTGCTCAACTCGTTTTCCAACTCTTCGATTTTTATTTTCTGGGTCTCATACTGCTGAATCTTTTCTTTGTATTTTTTATCCAGCTTTAAAAAGTCTGCGGATTCATTTCTCAGTTTATTATATTTTTCTTCAATCTGCACCAGAGCTGCATTTTTAACCGTAATATTTTTATTTTCCTCCTCCAGGGATGCCAGTTTGCTTAAGAGGCGCTGATTCTCTTTTTCCAATTTTTCGACCAAAAGGGCATCCGGCACTTTCTGGGTTAAAAAACGCGACAAGACCCAACCGGTCCTTCCCTGAAGGGTTTTTACCTGAGTCCAGTCTTTCTGGAACTCGACAATTTCAAGTTTTGTGCCGGATTTGAGCATGGCAACAATTTTATGCCCTACACCAGGCCCGGTTCGCATGGTGATATTGGTCACGCCGGTCACGTATATATCTTCTGCCACACAGACTCCGGCAAAAAACGCCCATCCAAAAACAATTACCAAGAGAGAATGATATGCTTTTTTCATCTATTTTTTATCTCCTGTCAGATTGAGATGTTTCCTGTTCCATTTTTTTGTTTCATCCATTACCATTGCATGGTGTCTTTATCAACATGAAAATCACCGGGATTTATAATACTCCATTGGGCTCATTGTTTTATAACTGTCTGTATGAATATATTCCAGGTAAAACAAAAAGCTGTCCTGCTGAATGAATCCCGGCAAACGGTTAATCTGCTTGCGGTTATTACCCAAAAAACGATTATCAGGATAACCTGTTACTTTATAAGAATCTCGAATTTGTGTTTCCCTGTCTCCATCCACTTTTATGGAAACAAAGTGATCGTTTAAAAATTGAATAACCCGCTCATCTGAAAATGTTAAAAGATCCATCTTTTTACAATACCCGCACCAATCCGTCATGAAGTGCAAAAACACCTTCTTATTTTTTTGTTTTGAAAGCAGGATACCATCTGCATAGGATTTCCAGTTTATAGATTGGCTCAATCCGCTCTCAGGGATCCAGAGGCAGGAAATGACAATGACCATTACTGCTATCCATTTTAGTTTTTGAGACATCTTAATTTCCTTATATACAACAATTAAAATGCGCCATTATATCCAAACAAATTACAGATGAACAGCCCAATGTTTAATATTCTTTGGTTTCCCTTAAATAAAACCCTGTTATTTCAGAGTGTTACATTCTAAAAACATCCGCCAACCGAATAAATAAAAAAATCCTTTTCAATCCGCTCAAGAGTTATGTATAAGGAGGGTTAACGGAGTTTAATATGATGAATCGGAATTATAGGATAAATATGGCTTATCCCTAATTATATAACATTAAACAGCAAGGAGAAAAAAAATGAGTGAGCCCGTATGGAAAACCCCCTATTGGCCGGAAGGCGTACCCGGTGCGTTAAATGATTACAAGTTTCCTGTGTTTAAATTTTTAGATGATTCCGCAAAAAAGTATCCCAATCTGCCGTTTACCACTTTTAGTGGAGCTAACAGAACCTTTACACAGGTAAAAGACAGGGCAGACCGGGTTGCCAATTTTCTGGCAGGCAAAGGGATAGGGAAAGGCGACAAAGTAGCCATATTTCTTCCAAATCTGCCTCAGTTTCCTGAAATCCTTTTCGGTATACTCAAAGCCGGGGCTACTGCCGTAAACTGTAATCCCTCTTATACACCTCCTGAACTGAACCACCAGCTCAAGGACTCGCAGTCCCAGATGGTCTTCTGTATGGACCACCCGGAAATGTATCCAAACACATTAAAAGCCATCGAAGGCACTGGAATTAAAACCGTCATTACCTGTAATGTAAAAGCATATCTGCCCAAACTCAAAGGATTCATCGGCGGTCTTCTGGGTAAAATCCCGACGGCGGGACAACTTCAACCCGGTCATTTAAAATATGATGACATTATTGCTTCTGCACAACCGGTTCCTCCCAAAGTGGACATCGACCCGGAAAATGATACGGCTGTCATGCTGTATACCGGAGGCACAACCGGACTGCCCAAAGGAGCAGAACTTACCCACTGTAATTTCACCTCAAATGTAGAGGCCCTTTTCCAGTATTCAAGACTGGTCCAGGAACCGGGAGGGAAGCCGGAACAGATGCGTGAGGGTGGTTTTCACTGTTCTCTGGGTGTTCTTCCCTGGTATCACAGCTTTGGTATCACTGTTGTCCTGTTGCTGTCTGCTAAAACGGGTGCAAGAGTGGTCTGCGTACCAGACCCCAGAGCCGGTGACCCACCGTTTACAGAAGTACTCAAACTGGTCCAGGATGAAAAACCCACATTCATGTCTGCTGTTCCGACTATTTTTGTTGCGTTTACCAATCATCCGGATGTTGACAAATATGATCTCTCTTCCCTTATGGGATGTTTTTCAGGCGGTGCTCCGCTTCCACCGGAAGTCTGCAAGCAATTTGAGGAAAAAACCGGCTCTGTTATCTTTGAAGGATACGGCCTGACAGAAACCTCACCGGTTCTGTGTGCGAATCCATCAATAAAAGAAACCAGGAAAATTGGATCCATTGGTTTTCCTGTTCCTGGCACAGATATCAAAATCCTGGATCTTGAAGACCCCCATAAAGAGCTTGCCCAGGGCGAAGATGGCGAAATTGCTGCCTGCGGCCCACAGGTTATGAAAGGATACTGGCAAAGAGATGATGCCAATGATGAAGTCTTTGTAAAACTGGACGAAGGAAGATACTTTCTTACCGGAGACATTGGCCATATAGATGATGACGGTTACGTTCTGATCACAGACCGCAAAAAAGATATGATCATCGTTGGCGGTTTTAATGTATATCCAAGGGATGTAGAGGATATTATCTATACCAACCCAAAAGTTGAACTCTGTGCAGTTGTAGGCGTTCCCGATGATAAAAGCGGTGAAAAAGTAAAAGCTTTCATCAAGATCAAAGAAGGGGAATCCATGACAGAGGAAGAAATGAGAGCATTCTGCTCAGAAAACATGACTGGCTACAAACGGCCAAAATTTATTGAATTCAGAGATGAAATACCTGTATCCAATGTTGGCAAAGTGCTTAGACGAGTCCTCAGAGACGAGGAAAGAGGATAACCCTTAATAGACCTGACTACCACCCATGGCAAACTCATTGCCGTGGGTGGCTTCATTTTTAATATGGACACCCTGCTAAATTTTTTCACCCGTTTATTCGATGGCCTCCGTGATCTCTGGGAAAATGACAGCACCCAGCGAACCGTATCTGCTGCGCTTGTACTGATTTTTATTTTTGCATTAGGCATTATCGAATTAAACAGGCAGGGGATGATCTCCACCCCGTTGTCCCAGAAAATCCCGACCAGTCATTACATGGCGATAAATCTTGCGTTTTCACTGGTCCTTATTCTTGAAGTAATCAGTCTGGTATTCACCCTTCCGGCTTCCATGTCCAGGGCTTTAGGCAAACAATTTGAAATTCTTGCCCTGATCCTTTTAAGAAATTCTTTTAAAGAACTCTCGAAACTGCCTGAACCCATAAGCCTTATGGGCAAAAACGAGGTTCTATGGCATATCCTTGCCTATGGAGGCGGAGCCCTCATTATTTTTGCACTGCTGGGTGTTTATCTTAAACTGCTTAAAGGACTTGATGAAACCATCGGGCCTGGGCCTTCCCTGAACCGTTTTATTTCTGCGAAAAAAATAGTGGCGCTTTTGATGCTGCTTTTGTTTATAGCAATGGGAGGTTTTAATTTATGGCTGAAAATTAAAGGCCATTCCGGTTTTCATTTTTTCCAGTACTTTTATACCCTGCTGATATTTTCTGATATTCTTCTGGTGCTTATTGCCCAGTCATTTTTACCCCAGTTTTCAGCCATTTTCAGGAACTCAGGCTATGCCCTGGCAACTCTTTTAATCAGATTGTCCCTTGCAGCCCCCGTTTATTATGATGTTCTGACTGCTGTTTTCTCTATTTTGTTTGCTATTTTTCTGACCTTTGTTTACAACAGCTTTTATACAGACAGACATTCAAAAAAACAGGAAAAATAATATGACAGTTCAATCGTGGTTCATGTACCTGACTCTGGTTATTATCGCCACATCAACCCCAGGCCCGGCGGTTCTTTATATCACAACCACCTCTGCGCTGCATGGATGGAAAAAATCCATTTTTGCAGCACTTGGAAACATCACCGGTCTTTTAGGCCTTGGCATCATCGCTGTTACCGGCCTGGGAACCCTGCTGAGTGCCTCTGCAATTGCTTTTAACATTATCAAATATGTCGGCGCTGCCTATTTGATTTATCTGGGCCTTAAAATGATCGTTCAAAAACACGAAGACCCAACAACCTTGATTAACGATCCATCTCCAAACTGCGTTTCAGCTCAAAAAATATTTTTCCAGGCCCTGGGAGTTGCCGTGAGCAATCCAAAGGCCATTGTATTTCTCACTGCTCTTTTCCCGCAGTTTATAAACACTGAAAACCCACTACTACCTCAGTTTTCAATGCTGATTTTCACATTAATGTTTTTCTCGTTCTCTTTTTTAATGAGTTACGCTTTTGCAGCCCATCGTACAAAAACATGGCTGGGAGATCCCAAACGGGCAAAACTTTTTAACAGGGCAGGCGGGTCTGTTTTCATTGGCTTTGGCCTGATGCTGGCCGCATCGTCCAACAAATAATATCCTAACTCCATTTTATAGGAAAATATCAAAAAAAATCGCACCGGCCATTTAAAAAAACTGACTATTTCTTTCCAAATTGTGTACTTTATACCCTAATAGATGTAAATGATTTCCAAAAACTATGAAATTAATTACATATCCCATATTCCAAAAACCCCCAACCAATTGAATTTAAAGCCTATTTCAGAAGATATCTTCTGGCATATTAATTGCTTTTTATTCTTAGCATTATAACTCACCGTTTTTGTATTTCTGAATACTGTTTTTTCTGTACAATACTTCTGTTTTTCCTGTGCAATACTTCTGTTTTTGGAGTGAGCATTAATAAATTTCACTTTTTATCCAAATTAAAGGAGGTTTTTATGAAAAAAATTTTAGTTGCATTTTTACTTGTATTGTTAATGCCGATAGCTTCTTATGCTGTTCCGGTTGGAGCAGAACTCTTGCTTTTAGCAGATGTATCAGGAAGCGTTGATGGCAGTGACTTTACCCTGCAACGGAACGGTTACGCAGCTGCCTTTAGAAATAGTGATGTGATCGATCTTATAGAAGCAACTGAAGGCGGTATCGCAGTTAACTTAACTTATTGGTCAAATTCACAGGCCACGGCAGTTGGATGGACACAAATTACTAACGCAGCTCAATCAAATGCCTTTGCAGATGCCATCATGGCTGCCAGCAGACCCTTTTCGGGAGGAACCAATCTTATTGGCGCCATGAACTATGGTACTGGCCAATATCTGGCAGACAATGGCTTTGAAGGGGAACGATTCATAATGGATGTTTCAGGTGATGGGGCAGATAACACTGCATACACTGTTCAAGAATGTCCTGGCTGCCAGGCGGCCAGGGATGCAGCTGTCCTCGCAGGTGTTGATTTAATCAATGCGCTCTGGATTAGAGACGCAGGCTGGTTCGGAGACCAACCAGGCGATGCGGTTCAAGCAATAGATTACGGGGAACGAAACATTATCGCCGGTGATGGATCTTTCGCAAGACTTGTTCAGGGGTTTGGAGGTTTTGAAGAAGGCATTATAGATAAAATATACACCGAACTGCAACCAGAAAATCCTGTTCCGGAACCTGCAACCATGCTTCTTTTTGGTATCGGGCTCCTTGGGCTGGCAGGTGTAACCAGAAAAAAATAAATTAATAGATTTTTTATCTTTTAATAATGGCGGGGTTTATCACCCTGCCATTATTTTTTTGTTCAACACTAAAAAAATTTTCATTCCATTAAGTGACGATGTGACGTCTTGGCAGATGATCTATGGAACAAGTCCTATTGAAATTTATGTTTCTTTAGATTATAATCGTTTTAATTTCCAACTAAAAATCGAATCCACCAACCTAAACTGGATACGTACTTAAAAATTTGTTGTCGACAAAAAAATCGCCGATAAACCCAGCTATTTTTTCTTAAAGGAGGATGATCCGTGAACTCTTTCTCAAAATCAAACAAAGAAACGATTATCAAGGAAATCATGCCCTATTCAAATTCTCTGAGTCTCAGTAAGGGAGATGCGCTGAAAATAAGGGAGGAGTCGTCACATTCGCTGTATTATATCGATTCGGGGAAAATGGATATTTCCTACACCCTGGATGGTACAAAAGTAATTGTTGCAGTGCTTGGGGCGAAAGAATTTTTTGGCGAAATCGGATTTTTTGACGGGATATCCCGGGTCAGAGATATCACGGCCACCCAAGACACCCAGGTCAAAGTATTCCCCAAGGACCTTGCGTTAAGAATGCAGGAGGATGATCCGGAGTTATACGGACGGTTTATCACCTTTATTGCCACGGCGATATGCAAAAAATTCAGGCGGGTCCTTGGCGAAACCGAACCGTTAAAAGCATACGCTGCTTCCCTTTCAACCGGAGCACATCAGTTTGTGGAATCGCAGCCCCTGCCTCCGGATTTTTTCAAAATCGAAGAGGGCAAGCACAGCAACAGGCTTGTGGAAGAGCTTAAAGCCAGCTTGTTCAATATTTCACTCCGGCTCCAACAAGATGAGTCAGAGGATATTCCTGACGATATTCTGTCTGAGTTCAACAGTGCAATGGACACATTTTTTGATTCTCTTGAAGTTTTTAACAGCACCCTTAAAACCTCAAAATATAAAAATGAAGTATGGGGATATCTGTTCAAAGAAACATTTCCATATTTCATGAGAGGGGCTCTTGCAGAAAGAGCATATTTCAAACCCAATGGCTATGCCGGTGATTTTAAAATGATTGAAATGATGTATCGGAACGAGCCTTCCGGAGATGGGAAAATTGGAAAACTTGTAGATGAGTGGCTGTTAAAAAGGCCGCCATGCGCAGCGGTCCGAGGCAGGCGAGAATTTATCGCCCGAAAACTAACCGAATTCAGTACAAAAAATTTTTCAAACCAGAACAAAATAAATATCATGAATCTTGCCTGCGGGCCCAGCAGAGAACTTTTTGACTTCATTGAATCATTTGATCAGGATGAAAAAATCAATGCATACTGTCTGGACATTGATCCCATGGCACTTAAATACACTGACGGTCTGTCCAAGGAATTCAATCATGATGCCACTATAAATTTTTTAAAGGATAACCTTATTAAATGGGCTTTAGGAACATCCACACAAACCATTGAACAGCAGGATGTGATTTACTCCGGAGGACTTTTTGACTACCTGGATGACGACCTTTTCCTGATGCTGCTTAATCGCTGCTATGACCATTTAAATCCCGGGGGAATTTTAATGATCGGCAACTTCAGGAACAACCCGGATCGACTTTTCATGGATCGACTCCTTGAATGGAGACTGATTTACAGAGAATCTGCCGAACTGGTCAAACTTTTTGGAAAAAGCATGTTTGGCCAAAAAGTAGAAATACTTGCAGAAGAAGAAGCCGGTATACAGCTCTTTGCCATCGCTTTTAAAGAATAATTTTCAGTTTTAATGACACACAGCAGGACAAAATATGGAAGTTGAATATAAGGGGAAATTTAAGAAGGAAATAGAAAGAATTTTTCATAAACGCCTGTACCTTCTGTTTTGGGTTGGTTTTGTCTTTTTCCCTTTATTTTCAGTACTTGACTATTTTGTGGTTTCAAATTTTTTCAAATTATTCTTCACGCTGAGAATTCTTGTTGCCGTATCTTTCCTGGCGTTGCTTTTCACCCTTTCAAGAGCGCTCATCAGGCCCTACCCTTTTCCCATTGCTCTTGCGGGCCTGATCAGTTGCGGATCAGCCGTCTCAATAATGGTTGTCAAAACCGGGGGGTATCATTCATTTTACTATGTAGGGCTCATATGTATTCTTGTGGCCTTTACATCAATTCTGCCGCTAAGTCTGTATCAGTCAATTGGTTCCGGAATCATCTTGGACCTCATGTATGTCCTGCCGGTCTTGATATTCAGCCGGGCAGAACCGGGAGATGGGCTGATCTTTTTTAATAACAATTTTTTCTTTTTATTTTTTATTGTTGTCAGTGTTGTGAAAAGTTACGAGGATTATGAATCCAGGCGAAAAGAGTTCCACCTCAGGCAGGATCTGAATTATTATGCAGGGAACCTTGAACAGGAAGTTAAACGAAGGATAAAAAAACAGGAAGAATCTGAACTCAAATACAAAGAGCTCTATGAAAATATTACCGACAGTATGGTGGTTTTGGATTTCAAAGGAATCATCCTCATTGCAAACCCTAAATTTTACCAGCTAATTGGAGAAAAAAAACACAGGAACACAGGCCCCTCATTTCTGGAATTTGTCTATCCCAAAGACACGGAAAAGGTCCAGAATGAACTTCTCAACAAGCTGCTTATCCAGGCTGAGATAAAACAATTTCATTTCAGACTGCTGAACACCCGAAACCATCTATTTGATATGGAATGCAGTGCCAAGCAGCTACAAAAAGGTGGGGGAGTAATTGGGTTTCAGCTTGTTTTGAGAGATATCACGACCCGAAAACAACTAGAAAAAGACCTTATTCACTCATTTGACACACTTAAAAATACCAGGGCTGCAACGATTCTGGGCCTTGCTAAACTGACTGAGTACAGGGACAATGAGACCGGAAACCATTTGGAAAGAATCCAGGAATATGCCAGGCTTTTAACTGAAGAACTTTACAAACTACCCCATTACCATAAATACATAAGCCCCCGGTATGTAGAGGACATACGCCTGTCTTCCATTCTGCATGACATTGGCAAAGTCGGCATACCGGATTCTATTCTCCTCAAGCCCGGGCGTCTGAATTCAACAGAATTTGAAATCATAAAACAACATTGCCAGTATGGAGGGGATGCGCTTAAGGCTGTTGAAAAGCAGATTCATGGGGAATCCTTTTTAACCCTTGGAAAAGAAATTGCCTATTTTCACCATGAAAAATGGGATGGAAGCGGATATCCCCATGGAATGAAAAATTCTCAAATCCCACTTTCTGCAAGAATAGTTGCCGTGTGTGACGTATACGATGCCCTTACTTCAAAACGGATTTATAAAGAGGCCTACTCTCATGGAACTGCTGTCCAGATCATACACAATGAACGGGGAAAGCATTTTGATCCCCAAGTGGCAGATGCCTTTATCACAACGTCCAAAGAATTTGATATAATCCGAAAACAACTCCAGGCAAAGTAAAATAATTTACAACCCATATTTACTTAGTATAGCCGTGTACTGGGGAGTCTGTTTGAATAAAGCCAGTGCCTGAGAAAACTTTTCTGATAATTTTCCATGCCCTTTTGCCTTTGCAAATCCCAGGTAAAGAGGATCGTTGGAAATAACAGTCGGAAGAATTTCAATATCCCTTCTCAGCCCCATGCGGTTGGAAAGGAGCTGGATAACGATTTCATTTCCCACGATAATATCACACCTGTCATTAATAAGGTTTTTTACCAAAGCCTTTTCTGTCTCAAGCCTGAACAAGCGTGGAAAATTCATCCCATCAAATTTTTCACCATAGCTGTAGTTACGTATTGCGCCTACCCTGAGAGGGAAAAGTTCTTCCATGTTCCCGGTAAATTTGAATGGTGCCTTTTTCATTTTAAAAAAACGATTAACTTCATAGGATAGAATATTTTCAGAAAAACTCATGAACTCCATCCGCTCTTTTGTCTTGAACAGATTCATCATGGCATCTGCCCGGCCTTGTTTTACCATTTGAAGGCACCTGGACCAAGAATATTGTTTAAACGCCACCTTCAACCCCATGGAATCGGCAACCGATTTAACGATATCAATGATAAACCCTTTTTGCTCACCGGATTGATCTACATAATGATAAGGCTCAAAATCCTGTCCCCTGACAATAAGCAGATAATCCTGAGCGCACGAATGAGAGGCAATGAGAACGATCATTATACATAAAATACTTAAGAGACTCTTTTTCATATATACCCACTCTTATTTTTCATTGCATGGAGCGACCTTCTTCTATTCCGTGGCAAGCAACAAATCCTCCGTTATCGAGTTTCATTAATCTGGGCACCTCTTTTATACACCGGTCATCTGCGTAAACACAGCGCCCATGAAACACACAGCCTGTTGGAAGGTGTACCGGTGTCGGAACTTCCCCTTTCAGGCGGATATGCTTGGGCTTTTTTTCGCCCACTTTGGGAATGGCTGACAGCAGGGCACGGGTGTAGGGGTGCTTTGGGGAATGGAAAAGATCATGTGCAGATGCCAGTTCACATAGGGTTCCAAGATACAAAACCGCCACACGGTTACTGATATGCTGGACCACTGAAAGATCATGGGTAATAAACAGATACGTCAAATCCATCTTTTGCCGAAGTTCCATCAGCAGATTCAAAATCTGCGCCTGGATGGAGACATCCAAGGCAGACACTGGTTCATCTGCTACAATAAACTGTGGATCAAGGATAAGTGCCCTGGCAATTGATATCCGCTGGCGCTGCCCCCCGGAAAATTCATGCGGATACCGTGAGATCCAGGCAGGGTCAACCCCCACCTGCTCCATGACCTGGGCGACCTTTTCCCTGGCCTGGGAGCCAGTCATTTTCGGATTATGAAAAAGAAGCGGTTCTTCCAGGGTTTGCCGAACTGTTTTTCTTGGATTCAGAGAAGCATAAGGGTCTTGAAAGATCATCTGCATTTTTCGGCGATAGGGAAGCCATTGCTCATGATTCAAATGATCAATCCGCTCTCCATCGTACATGATTTCTCCCGAATTTGGGGGGTAAAGCCCCAAAATAACCCTGGCAAGGGTTGATTTGCCACACCCGCTCTCTCCTACCACACTTAAGGTTTCCCCTTTATCAACAAATAAAGAGACATCATTTACAGCTTTTACTGTAGTTTTCTCAAGTTTGAAACTGCCGCCTTTGAACGTGAGCTGATCCAGGAAACCTCCTGAAATATCAAAATGTTTCACCACGTTGTTGATGGAGATTAATGGGGTTTGGCTATTCATTAGCTGTCCTTTGCTATTGGCGGATTCTGTTATCTCATATGACAGGCTGCTTTAATGCCGTTTTGTTTTTCTTCAAGTACTGGTGTTTCCCGGGTGCAGATATCCTCTCTCAATTCGCAACGGGGGTTAAACGCACATCCGGGTGGGATATCGGTTAAAGTGGGCATCATGCCCGGAATCTGTTTTAAGTCCTCCCCCGGAGCCATGGATCCGGGAATGGAGCCGATCAACCCAATTGTATATGGATGAACTGGAGAGTGCACCACCTGTTCTGTAGGGCCGAATTCGATAATTTTTCCCGCATACATCACAGCTATTTTCTCTGTAACCTGGGACACCACACCCAGATCATGGGTGATCAGGATCAACCCCATTTGATCAGTTTCGCAAAGTTCCTGAAGCAAATCCATAATTTCTGCCTGAATGGTAACATCCAGGGCTGTCGTGGGTTCATCTGCAATAATGATGGCCGGATCAGCCAGAAGGGAGATGGCAATAATAATTCTCTGGCGCATGCCCCCGGACATCTCATGGGGATATTGGTCAAGCCGCTGTTCCGGAGAGGGGATATGGACCTTCTTAAGCTTTTCCAAAGCAATGGCCCGGGCATCTGCTTTGGTAATTTTCCGGTGGGCCCTTAAGGTTTCAATCATCTGAAAACCAATGGTGAATACAGGGTTGAGTGTCATCATGGGGTCCTGAAAAATCATTGATATCCTGTTACCCCTGATCCTGCGCATCTTGGAATCGGAATACTCACTAATTTTTTCACCTTCAAAATGAATGCTGCCTCTGGAAATAAATCCAGGTTTACTGATCAGGTTGATGATAGAAAACCCGGTAACGGATTTTCCCGCCCCGCTTTCCCCCACCAGGCCTAAACGTTCACCCTTATCCAGGGTAAAGCTGACACCGTCAATGGCAGTAATATCACCAAATCTTAAGGCAAATTTCACTTCAAGATCACGAACTTCCAGAAGGTGTGACATCTGCTTCCTATCCTTTATAAAGTTTGGGGTTAAGTACGTCCCTGAGCCAGTCTCCCAGAAGATTAATCACAAGGACAAAAATAACCAGCCAGATTCCCGGGAATACAGTGATCCACCAAGAGCCTGAAAAAAAATATTCCTGGCCTGCCCGGATCAAAGAACCCAGTGATGGTTTGGTCACCGGCATGCCAAGGCCCAGAAACGAAAGAGCCGCCTCACTCATTATAGCATTGGCCACCTGAATAGTAGAAATAACCATAACGGATGTCAGGGAGTTGGGCAGCACATGGCGGAACATAATGGTGGTCTGGGGTAGCCCAATCACCCGCGCTGCTTCAACATATTCCTTTGTTTTCTCCCCCATGACAGATGCCCGTATGGTCCTGGCAAACATGGGCCAGTTGGACAAGCCAATAATGATGGTCAGCAAAGGTATGGCCAGGCGTTCAAAACTGCCCAGGCCAAATGCCATCTGAAAAATGGCACTCATAAAAATAGCCACCATCAAATAAGGGAATGAAAACTGAATGTCTGCCAAACGCATGAGAAGCGCATCGGTTTTCCCCCCAAGATACCCGGCCATAAGGCCCACCACAATTCCAATAAATGCCTGGAGTGCCACAGCACCAAGGCCGATAATGATAGATGTCCGCAAGCCATACAGCATGGTGGAAAGCATATCCCGCCCCTGGTTGTCGGTTCCCAGGGGAAATTCACTTGTTCCATCCTCCACCCACATAGGTGGGATCTCGGAATTCATGATATCAATGTTTTCAGCATCATAAGGGTTCATGGGCGAAATGAAGGGTGCCGCTAACGCCAGAAAAAGGAAAATCAACAGAACAACAAAACTGAGCATGGCCACCTTGTCATTTTTAAAACTATACAGAAAATAGGAGTCTTTAAACTGCTGATATTTTTTTCTCATTTTGTCCCCGCTATTCTTACCGTGGGGTTGATAAAACCATACAGAATATCCACAAAGGTGTTCACCAGGACAAACACACTGGCTACAATCACAAGGTAGGCAATAAGCAATGAAATATCAGCCCGTTGAACCGCCTCCAAAAACATAAACCCCACACCCTGCCACTGGAAAACCAATTCGGTCAGGAGGGTGAAAGCAAAAGCGATCCCCATCTGAACACCGAAAACTGTCACAACTGGTAAAAGGGTATTTTTAAACGCATGGACCATCCAGACCCGTCTTGGTGACAAGCCTTTGGCCCAGGCATATTTTATATATTCGGTTTCTAGGACTTCCATCATTTCAGAACGGATCAAGCGGATGAACAGGGGCAGCATAATGGAAGACAGAGAAACGCAGGGGAGAATTAAATGTTTCAGCCCGTCAATGGTTAAAAAACCACTCATCCAATAGCCGTTGCCGAAAACATCGACGGTTTCTCCCCGGCCATAGGATGGCAGGACCTGCCAGTGTACGGCAAACAGATAAATGAGCAGGATAGCTGTTAAAAATACCGGCATGGACACCCCGAGCGTTGAAAAACTCATGGTAAACCTGGATAAAATACTTTTGGGCTTCAATGCCGACTGGACACCTAAGGGTAGTGAAACAAAAATGATAATCAGGGCTGTTCCAATCAGCAGTTCAATGGTCGCAGGCGCATGCTTTAAAATCACTTCAAGATTGGGCTTGTTGTAAAGAAATGATCTTCCCAAATCCCCTTTGAGCGCCTGCCGGACGAACCGGGTGTACTGGATTAAAAACGGATCGTTGAGCCCCATATCCTGGGCAATCTGCTCCCGCTCTTCCGGTGTAACCCTTTCTCCCACAAGATCACGCACGGGATCGCCAATATTATTTTTGATGGAAAACCCCACCATGCTGATGACCAGCATCACAATCAATGCCTGAATCATCCTTCTTATGATAAATGCGACCATTTGAATAAATTATTTTATAAATTTAAAGAAAGCTGTCCCGGCAAAATTCCGGGACAGCCATGAATCAATAATACAAAAAAAGATTCAACTTTTTACGATCTGATTATTCAACAACAAGATCCCCTATATAAGGGAAGTTCATTGCATTAATAATTGGTTTAACCTTCAGGTTGTTTTTGGCTCCGTAAGAATGGTTCTGCCAGTGAAACGGAATAAATGCAGCATCATTATAAAGGATTTGCTCGATTTCCTGAAGCATTTGAGAACGTTTGTCCAGATCGGTTTCAGACTGTGCTGCTATGGTCAGCCTGTCCACTTCCGGGTTGCAGTAATTTCCGCCATTGTATTGACCATAACCGGTTTCTTTGTTCGGACACATCATCAGGAACTCGGAAAAATTACCGGAATCTTCTGTATCAGAATGCCACCCGATCATCATCATGTCTGCAGCCCTGTTATCAAATTCGGGCCAGTACTGGGCTTTGGGCATTGTTTTCAGGTTTACTTTAATACCTATTCTCCCGAGCATCTGGGCAGTGGCTTCTGCAATTTTGGCATCATTGACGTATCGGTTGTTGGGTGCCATCATGGTAATTTCAAACCCATTGGGATAGCCAGCCTCTTTGAGGAGTTTTTTTGCTATTTTTATATTATAACGGGGAATAAGATTGGCTTTATATCCAGCATAGCCTTTGGGCCCCTGCTGGGCAGCAACAGTTGCAGTGCCTTTCATAATCTTTTTCACGATACCGGTGTTATTAACAGCAAACGCAATCGCCTTTCGAACACGCCTGTCTTTAAACGCTTCAACCCGATGCTGATTCATTTGAAAGGTAATAATACGACCTCCGGAAATGGTCACCAGTTTTGTTTTGCGGTCAGAATTGATCCGTTTGAAATCCTGGGGAGGTACAGGAGAGATAAAATCTACATCACCTGATAAAAGGGCTGCAACACGGGTTGCATTCTCTTTAATAGGGGTAAGGATAAACTTGGTTACATTTCCAGGAGAGTTTTTATCCCAGTAATTTTTGAACCGATCCATCTCCAGGACGACACCGTGTTCTCTTTTGGTTACAACAAAGGGACCGGTACCGGATTCATTGTTTAATGCAAAGGATTCCCCCACTTTGAGAATGGTGTCTTTGGGCTGGCCATTGACGTCGGTTCCAGTATAAAATTCAGAATCCATGGCAAAAAAGTATGTAGCCATATTCAATAAAAGCGCATAAGGTTTTTTAGTTTTAATATCAATTGTGTAATCATCGACAATGAAGCAGCCTTCAAATGGCTCCAGAAGTCCTTTAAAATCAACACTTTTCCTCATACGGTCAAAAGACCATTTCACATCTTTTGCCGAAAAGGTATTGCCGCTGTGAAATTTAACCCCTTTTCTTAAATAAAAACGCATGGTGAGCTCATCTTTTCGCTCCCATCGGGTGGCCAGACGGGGTTCAAATGTCAACTCCTGTGTCCAGCGGACCAGTGGGTCAAACACCCAGTGAGAGAGCTGGAGCATACCACCGGATAACTGTACCTGAGGGTCAAGAGATACAGGATCTGCATCCAGTCCAACTTTCAACGTCTTTGCCCCGGCAGAGACAGTGAAAGAAAGTACCATAAAAACACTTAAAACCAAGAAAATTAACTTTTTCATCCTTTCCTCCAACTTTAAATTTGAATTCTGTTTAGAAGCAGAAATATTTTGCTTCCAATGTTCAAAAAACGTTTTATTGCTGAATAGCAGGGGCAAAAGAACGTTTTCACCAGCAATCCACAAGAGTATTGCCAACAAACAATTTGTACTGAATTTCTCCATAAATGGAGTATAGGGCCCGTTTGAGAAAAGAATGTCAGAAAAACTGCTGTTTTTCAGGTTAACACCCCAAAAGCCAAGTTACATTTTGAGGTGTTCACAATAATACTGAGCAAATATATAATGAGCGTCTGCTGGACCTGTATCGGCTATAAGGATAGGATAAATTAAGGGTTTTTGTCAACCAAAGGTTAAACAAAAATCAGGACTATCGGTCTATTAAATATCTTACTGTGCCAGAAGGTTTATAACCATACCGGCAATGGTTAAGCCGAATACCCCGGGAACCCAGGATACTGTCCCGATGGGAGGGCGTTTGCGGCCATGGTCCTTCAACACATCCACAGCATCCTCCGATCTGTAGGGTTGTTTGTTCAAAGGCTTTTCAATGGAATACACTGCCTGAATACCTTCATAAACACCTCTTCGGTGAAGACGCTGCCTTACCACCCTTGCCAGGGGGCACACACAGGTTTGACTGATATCACCGGTTTTGATCATGGAAATATCTGTTCGCCCAGCGGCCCCCATGCTGGATACCACCGGAAGGTCCATGGCCCTGGCGCTTACCAGAAGATTTACCTTTGAATTTAAACCGTCTATGGCATCCACCACCACATTGAATTTTTCCGATAAGAGTTCTTCAAGGCTCCGGGCATTAACAAATGAATCATGGGTGACAACATTGCACTCCGGATGGATATCTTTTACACGCTGACGCGCAAGATCTGCCTTTTTTTTGCCGATGGTGGAATGCAGGGCAAAAAGCTGACGGTTAATATTGGAAGAATCCACCTCATCAAAATCAACCAGATACAAACTCCCCACTCCTGTTCTCGCCAAGGCTTCAGTTGCAAAAGAACCCACTGCTCCCAGGCCGAAAACTGCCACAGTGGCATTTTTTATCTTTTCCATGCTTTCATCACCCAAAAGCTGTCGGGTTCTTGCAAACTGATCCATTACACGTCCTCTTTTTCTTTCAACAAGGGAGAAAATAATCGCCTGCTGTTATCATAAGCCTGGGCAATGAATTTCTCTGCGTCCATTCCGATTCTTTCTGATGCAATTTTTGCTATGGCTGGAAGGTTTTCAGGCTCATTCAAGCTTTTGATTTTCTCCCCGTCAAGATAAGGATTGATATCCGGACTGTCAGTTTCCAGAACAAAATGATTTTTCGACACCTTTTTCAATGCCTGCACTACTTTTTTAGCCGAGGGGTTGGTGACGGAACCTGAAAACGAAATATACAGATTATATTTCTCCAGTACAGAAACCATGTCAGCTGACCCGGAATAAGAATGAACCATACCGGTAACTGATAGTTTCCCTGTTTTTTTCAGAATATGTATGAAGGTATCCCAGGCTTTGCGGATATGAATATTAATAGGAAGCTTCAACTCCTTTGCAAGCCCCAGATGTTCTTGAAACACCTGAATCTGCTCTTCCTGGTCCCAGGCTTTATTGGTAAAATCCAGCCCGGTTTCGCCTATACCGGATTGAGAGCCCTGAAGATAACTCATCAGTAATTCTTTCCAATTATCAGACCGGCTCCCGACAAACCAGGGATGGATGCCAAAAAAAGGAAGAATTGAATGATATTTCCGGGATAATCGGGCTGTAATTTCGAAATTTTCTTCCATGGTGGCGCAGGAAGCCATGTGTCGAATACCAGCTGATTCAGCCCGCTCCAGTATACCATCGGTATCCCCGATAACTCTTTCATCATGCAGATGGCAGTGGGAGTCAATAAATTTCATGTATCACATATTATTTGCATAATATCAGGCACCCCTGTTTTCTGCCTCGGCAGCAGCGCGGATATTGTCCCGTCTGTCGGCTGGGTATTGGGTAAAAGTACCAAGGCCTGTTGCCACCATCTGGCCTGTTTCCTTTTCCACAATATCTCCCTCTGCAACAATCAGGCGATTGCCCTTATGCTTTACCCTGCCCTGAGATATAAGTGTATGTCCCGGCAGCCCTTGTTTAAGATAATTAATTTTAAATTCAACCGTTGCACACAAATTTCCTTTTGTTACGGCATAGGAAAGTGCTGCAACCCCTAATGTGGCATCCATCATTGCCGCAGCCACGCCACCGTGGGCGGAGTCCGGAGCAGTAAGGTGCTGTTTTTTCAATTCAAGAGAGTAAGTTATATTTCCAGGGGCTTTTACACTCAAATCCATTCCCAGATATCTATCAAATTCAACAATTTTTTTATAATATGTTTCAAAAAAGTTCATCAATTCGTCATTTTCCATACTTCCCTCCGCCTGTCAGTGATATTTTTTTCTCATTTTCCCGGGTGAGCAGAGCTGCTGCTTTAAATAAGTCACAAATGATAAAGAATCCCCATTCCAGTGTCAAGAACGAAGGAAAAAGCAATCTTACATAAAAAATTTAAGTTCTCACGGATTACAGGCAGAGGTATGGGGAGTATCTTTCCTCAATTAATCATAGTCCAGGTTTTCATATATGTCTGCTGGATGATAAAGGCATCCGTGCTTGCACGGTGGCGTTCGGAGGATGTTTCTAAAAGTATGTGTTTTTTAGTTTCATGCCATATCTGCATCTGCTCTTCTGAAAGGATAAGCTCCAGCGGGCTTACAAAAAATCGGCGTTGAATCCGAGCCATGTTAAACAGGGTATTTATCCAGGGTTTGTCCACTACCCACCCGTCGGAATATACTGTGGTCGTTCCAAGAATTTCATTAAGTTCTTCTGCGACAGCTTTAATTGGCTTACCATTCTGGAGCAGGGTATCCCTGGTAATATTATGGACGTTCTGGGCATTTTCATCCCAATGTACCCAATCTTCTGCAGGGGCAATCAGGGTACAGTATCTTTCGTCCTGACCCAGGGCAAGGCCAACCTCAATAGGATAACTGAACGGGCCGAACCCGGAAGCCTCAACATCGATAATAAAAGGTCTTGGATGATTTTTCATATGCCGGCTCTTTTTGATGGAC
Source organism: Desulfobacteraceae bacterium (assembly GCA_033851995.1). GTDB lineage: Bacteria > Desulfobacterota > Desulfobacteria > Desulfobacterales > Desulfobacteraceae > Desulfobacula. Next base: position 195,286 of record JAWSVI010000003.1, read on the forward strand.
GTTTTTTACTATTACCATGAACCACCGGTTTTTTACAAATATGAAAATTCAGATCTCAGCCAGGGCGCTGCCAAGATTCTTCACTGCAAGCTCTATGTTCCAGTTGGATTTATCCCGTTCCCCCACAAAATTTGATGCACTGCGGATCTGAACCATAGGGATATTATGGCAGGCACACGAATGGGCGCATGCCGCGCCTTCCATTGCTTCCATCAATGGAGAAAAAGCCTCATACAGATCATCTGCCTTTTCAAAAGAAGCAGTGATGGTAGATACTGTGATAAAACCACCCTTGAGAATCTTGATTGAGTCGTCTGCAGAAAAAGCCTGACACACTTTCTCATGGATATGATCGACTATTTTTCCATCCATGGAATATATTCCCTGGCGGCTCAGGGGAGATTGATCAATCAAGTCAAAGGGCAACGGCTCGTTCTTCACACCACCGGTTTGAACGCCTGTGTGGATATAATGCTCCTGGTCCGCAACGGCCACATCACCAATCTTGTTTCCTGATAATTTGAAGACACCTGCTATTCCTGTATTGACCACCAGAGAAGGTTTTGATGATATAAGATAAGCGGTTAAAGCCTGGATTGCATTAAACACGCCAGCACCTGAAATCAGCAGGTCATAAGATTGAGATTTGATTCGGCCGGACAAGATTTTCTGGCCAGTTTTCAACATCCGATTGGATGTGTCAGGGCACAGCGAAAGGAAATGAGATACCTCAAAAGGTGTTGCACACAAAATGAGCAGATCAGCACTCATGGTCCATTTTGCCGATTCTGTCACCCGGCATATTCAACTGCTGCCTGGTATCCCAGCTCGAACGCTTTGAGATTTTTGTCCAGAAATGTTTCTTTGGTTCTTCGCCGGATGGCTTCAATCACATGTTCTTTTGTAAATTCCAGGGTGCCGGATTGAACCAGTGCACCAAGAAGAACAATATTTACACTCATGGGGCTTCCAGCCTCTTTTGCCAGGGCCATGGCATCAAAGGCCACCAGGCTGGCGCATTTTTCCTGGAGCAGGGATTTTATGTTTTCCATTTCCGGGTATACCCCTTTACCGATGGATACGGTAAAAGGCGGCAACGTAGCTGTATTGGTAATGACCCGTGTATTTTTACTGCACCGGTTGATGGCTCTCAGGGTTTCTGCAGGCTCAAATCCAAGGAGGATATCTGCTTCACCGTCGGAAATAATGGTTGAAGTGGCATCTCCAAACACAATAGCAGATTCCACTACACCGCCCCTTTGGGCCATGCCGTGGATTTCACTCATTCTTACAGGGACACCTGCTATCAATGCTGCTTCGCCCAACACTTTGGAGGCCAGAAGATTTCCCTGGCCACCCACTGCCACCATGATTAATCGGGTTGTTTCCATATTTTTTTATATCCTTTTTGCTGCTCTCTTTTATTTCTTTAGGGGGATAATGGCATTTTCAGGGCATATCTGTGCGCATACCGCACACCCCACACAGGTATCTGCATCAATTTTAACCTTTCCATCTTCAAGAAAAAAGGACGGGCAGGCAATGGAATTTATACAGTCTTTATGATCCCTGCACCGATCTGACACTTTAAAAGCCCTTGGCTTGTGCAGTTTCAGGCTTTTGGCATACAGGATACAAGGTTCCTGTGAAATAATGACGGACACGCCTTTATAATCAAGAGCTTCTTTGATTGTGCTAATACTCTTTTTAACCTTAAATGGTTTAATTACAGACACATGTTCCACCCCCAGAGCCCGTACCAGAGTTTCGATGTCAACACGCTTGTGGCCATCCAGGCCAAACCGTGTCATATCCACTCCGGGATGCGGCTGATGCCCGGTCATGGCTGTTATGTCATTTTCGAGAATAACAAGGGTAAAATTATGGTTGTTAAACACCGCATTGACCAGCCCGGTAATCCCTGAATGGAAAAAAGTGGAGTCGCCGATAAAAGAGACAACCTTCTGGTCCGTTGCCTGCCCGAATCCGCAGGATGAGCTGACAGAAGATCCCATGCAGATAACAAAATCGCCTGTACTTAAGGGAGGTAAAAACCCAAGAGTATAACAGCCAATATCATTGGGGCAGATAATATCCATGTCTTTTGCAGCCTGCTGTACTTCATAAAATGTTGCCCTGTGGGAACATCCCGAACATAAATTCGGCGGTCTTACAGGAATTGGCGGGATATTGTCTGTCGGCAGTTTTTCTTTGGGTGTATATTCAAATTCAAAACAAGTCGCTATTTTTTCTCTGACCATGGCCGGGTCATATTCATACAGCCTTGAAAAAAGTGCTTCTGATTTACCATTAATCGGAATAGTGATGCCTTCTTCCTGAGCAAAAGCCTTGATAGCTTCTTCCATGAAGGGTTCGCCTTCCTCAATAACCAGAACTTTTTCACAGCCTGCCAGAAAACCTTTAATCTGTTTTTCCGGCATGGGGTTGGAAAAACCCATTCGAAAAATTTTGGTCTGATCTTCCACACCCAGATCTTTTACTGCATCCAGAGCGTAATGATAACTGACACCATTCGTCACGATGCCCATTTTACCTGAGCCGTTTACCATGTTGTATTCTGATGCTTCTGAATTTTCTTTGGCATCTGCCATTTTTTCAAGCACTTTGGCATGAAGTTGACGGGAGACTGCCGGAACCGTAACACATCTCTGGGGGTCCGGAATAAAAAATCCTTTGGTCTTTCTGGGAAGCATTTTATCAAAGGCTACAAAGGCATTGGAGTGGTTGATCCGTGTGGTAGTTCTTAACAGAACCGGCTGCTGAAGTTTTTCAGACAGCTCAAAAGCATACCGGGTCATCTCTTTTGCTTCAGCCACAGAAGAGGGTTCAAGCATCGGCAGGTTGCCAAACTTGGCATAGTAGCGGTTGTCCTGCTCATTTTGACTGGAAAACATGGCCGGGTCATCGGCTGATAAGATTACCATGCCGCCAGTAACACCCACATAGGCAAGGGTCATTAATGGATCTGCCGCCACATTAAGGCCCACATGTTTCATCATGCAAAAAGTTCTCAGGCCTGAATTTGCGGCTGCCGCAGCTACTTCAAGTGCTACTTTTTCATTGGTGCTGTACTCAAAATACAAATCCGATTCCTGGGACATCTGGAACAAATTCAGTGATATTTCAGAAGAGGGCGTGCCAGGATAGGTTGTGGCAAATGCCACACCTGCTTCAATGGCTCCCCTTGCAATGGCTTCATTTCCCAGGAGCATTATTTTTTCACCCGGGCTGTCCTTGAGTAGTTTATGCATCTATTCTCCTTAATGTTAAATCAGAAAACGCCTGCCTGATCATGCATATAATTTTTCCGCATCCTCCAGGGATGCTGCATATCCTTTAAACCCGTTTACATCTTCACATGACTGAATGGAACCGGAAGCGAAAAAACCTTCTACCATTGTTTTTTCACCATGGCGGATCAGACCCATGAAAAGAATGGGAACAATACTGATATTGCCTTTGCCGTTTCCAACAGCAAAGTCGTGAGGCTTGTCTGTGTCATATACAGCATACAGGTTATTTTGAACCGGCATCAACTGTACGATCTCGGGGTTAGGATTGTAATGGCTGTGTTGGTTGCACATAATGAATACCTTTTATTTTTTTATTCGGGTTTTACAATATTTCCTTTAATTTTTGCAAGAAAAACTGTTTGCTGCATTCATTTTATTCTCCAAGCTTCTGCAATTCCGACCGGGTAAAATCGTATTCAGAGTTACAATGATGGCATCGGATCTGGACGGGAAACGGTCCGTTTTGAATCATATCTTCTTTTTCTTCCATCGGAAGGCTGTTCAAATAGCCCTGCATTCGCTTTTTAGAACACCTGCAGTAAAATTCTATCCGGCTATTCTCCAGCATCCGTGGTTCAAGAGATGAAAATTTTTCTTGAATCACTTCTTCCGGAGTAGTTTTGTTCGCAAAAAGTTCTCCTAAAGAATCAATACTTTGAATAATTTTTTCCGCTGCTATCACTTGATCTTCATCAGCCCCGGGCATAGCCTGGAGAAAAATACCTCCCGCGCCTTTAACATCTTCTTTCTCATCAAAATAAAGAGAAAGCTTAAACCCTGTGGGGATCTGCTCTGAAATTAAAAAATAATTGGCCAGATCTTCTGCAATACTGCCGTGCTCAAGAGCCACCTGGCCTGAATATGGGGTGGGAGCATTATCCAGGTATTTTGTTATGGTAAGAAAGCCTGCCCCATACAATGTGGATAAATATTTTATTTTTTCCGGATTTTTAACTTCTATCTGATCTGTTTTCAGGTAGCCCCTGACCTCACCAAACACATTAGATTCAACATCCAGACCTTTTATCGGTCCGGAACATTTTATATCCATACTGATCCGATCATTTTTTGCCTTGAGGCCTGAGCATAAAAGAGTAGCTGCAATATAGGCCTGGCCCAGGACGAGTGTTTCCAGCGGCCCCAGTTCATGGTTGGCGCGCATTTCATTAACCATGCGCGTGCTGTGGACAATCGCACCCTTGATCATACCGTCTGCCATGACAAACCGGTACATCCGATCCTTTGCCGAGGCTTTGAACTGGGCTTTCACATCTTTTTGGAAAATATCTTTTTTAATCATCTAAAATTCAAACCTGATTTTTTATAGCATTTAATATCCTCAGTATTATAGATACTAGATTATTATTGTAAACCGGGAACTGTGATAATTATTCATAATTTTAAAACCTTTATCATTTAGCGGTCATGAAAATATCCTGTCAAAACTCCGGTACTGGATAGCCTCCGCAAGGTGATGTCGGACAATGCTTTCTGAATTTTCGAGATCTGCAATGGTTCTTGCCACCCTGAGCACACTGTGGCATGCCCGGGCCGATAACCCCAAAGCATTCATAGCCTGCTCAAGCATTTTTTCGCAATCAGAACTCAGCTTGCAGAATATTTTCAGATGACGGGCATGCATACATGAATTATTGAAAATACCTTCCGGCTCAAATCTTTTTTCCTGAATTTTTCTGGCCGCCTCCACCCTTTTTCTAACTGCCGCAGATGTTTCCCCACTTTTTTTTGAGGAAAGCTCTTTATATTCAAGCCGGGGCATCTCTATCTGGATATCAATCCGGTCCAAAAGCGGCCCTGAAATCTTTGATTGATATTTCTGTATCTGAGGAGTTGTGCAGGTACATTTACCCATGGGGTCAGACAAAAAACCGCAGGGACATGGGTTCATAGCTGCCACCAGCATAAATTTGGAAGGGTACGTTGCTTTTGCACCTGAACGTGAAATGCTGACCTGACCGTCTTCCAGGGGCTGCCTTAATACTTCAAGCACATTTTTTTTAAACTCCGGCAGCTCATCTAAAAACAGTACGCCATTATGCGCCAGTGATATTTCTCCGGGGACTGGTTTTGAGCCGCCCCCCACAAGGCCTGCATCGGAGATGGTATGATGTGGAGCCCTGAACGGGCGCAGGAATGAATTCAACTCCTTTGTGTGGGCAGTTCCAATTACGGATTGAATCCGGGTAACCTCCACAGCTTCTTCAAATGTCAAGGGAGGCATTATCGTAGGTAGACGTTTGGCCAGCATACTTTTCCCGGAGCCGGGAGACCCGCTCATCAAGACATTATGCGATCCGGCTGCTGCAATTTCCAGTGCCCTTTTTGCATTCTGCTGACCTTTGACTTCCGAAAAATCCATTCCATTTAAGGAGAACCCATTTTCAGGAATTTTAAAGTCTGGTTTATGGGTTTCAATCCGGACAAATCCTGCAAAATAATCCACCACCTGAGAAAGTGTTTTTACCGGCAAAACATCAAGTCCTTTCACCATAGCGGCTTCATCTGCGTTCTCAAACGGGACTATAATACCCTTACACCCATTTTGTTTTGCTGCCATAGCAAAAGGAAGCATCGCTTTTACCGGTTTCACATGGCCGTCAAGAGACAACTCTCCAACAATCATGTAAGAGCTGACCTTTTCGGAAGGCACGACTTCGGAAGCCACAAGAATGGCAATGGCAATGGGAAGGTCAAACCCTGTGCCGTCCTTTTTGATATCTGCCGGGGCCAGGTTCACCACCACCCGTTCCATGGGAAATGTATAGCCGCTGTTCTTTACAGCTGTTTTTACCCGGTCTTTGCTTTCCCTGATAGATACTTCAGCAAGCCCCACTATATTAAATGCAGGCAGCCCATAAGAGATATCTACCTCCACTCCAACAATACACCCGTCTATCCCAGCCACTGTACAGGAATCTATTTTTGCTAGCAATTCAGCTCCTTATCAATTCAATTCTAACCAAACCAGCTCTTTATGGTACGCTTTTTCTGCTCTCAAAATGCCAATGGGAGAAAAACTTCTCAATTACTTTGCTTTGTGTATTAAAATCAGATATATATAGCAAACTAAATTTTGAGTTAATAATTATAATTTAAACCAGCAGGCCATGACAGGATTTTATTTACAAAAAACAATTGCACAAAGTGTTGCCATTTCGGGGACTGGCGTACATTCAGGAAAAAAAACCCATCTGACCATACACCCTGCACCAGAAAATCACGGCATAAAATTCAGACGGGTAGATCTTCCGGGAACCCAGGATATTCAGGCACTTTTTAAACGGGTGGTAGACACATCCCTTGCCACGGTACTTGGAATTAACGGTGCCATCGTTTCGACCATTGAGCACCTCATGGCCAGTTTTGCAGGACTTGGTATTGATAATGCCCTTGTAGAGGTGGATGATTATGAGATCCCCATCCTGGATGGAAGTGCAAAAATATTCACCCAGCTTTTGGAATGTTCCGGCATTGTTGATCAAAATTCACCTAAACATGTTTTCATAGTAAAAGAACCGGTAACAATTACAGACCAGGACAAATCCGTCACTGTTCATCCGGAAGCATGTTTTAAAATTACATGCTCCATTGATTTCCCACACCCTTTAATTGGAAAACAGGAAATCATATTTGACCGGGCAAAAAATAATTTTGCCAAAGAAATCAGCTGCGCCAGGACATTTGGATTTATACAGGACCTGGAACTTTTAAAAAAATTCAGCCTGGGTAAAGGGGGAAGTCTTGACAATGCTATCGTTATCGATAAAGATAGAATCTTAAATAAAGAAGGGTTAAGATATTCAGATGAATTTGTCAGGCACAAGCTTTTAGACTCCCTCGGGGATTTTTCTTTACTTGGCATGCCCATACAGGGTCATATTATCACCCATAAATCAGGACACACCCTGAATCGCTTATTCATTGAAACATTTTTAGAAAATAAAAATGCATGGGAAACAGGACCTGCAAAAATGGATTAATTTTTTATGCTCATAATGCAATCTTCCTACCATAAACTGTTCACTGTCTTATTTTTCCTGCTGATAACTGGGATCTGCCTGCTGTTGCCAACTGCCTCGCTTGCTTCAGAAGAAGGTGCTGTGATAGAAAATATCAAACTGGCGAACACCCGGGATGATCTTTTAACCTATTTTGATGTAAAACAGGCTTTCACACCTAAAATCGAACAGGCTGTAATGGGAGGGGTCCCAACTACTTTCTCCTTTTATGTTGTTCTGTACAATACGGATGGATCTTTTTTTGATAAAAAAGTGGCGGATATCCAGATTAAATCCACTATAAAATATAACCCTTTGAAAAAAGAATTCTCGATTTTAAGACCCTGGAAAAATGAAAAACCGGTTATTACCCAGTCCTTTGAAGAAGCAAAAATATTGATGTCTGAAATAGATAATCTTACTATTCTTGAATTAAAAAAACTGGTTAAGGGAGACAAATACCAGCTGAGGATAAAAGCTGAACTGGATAAAGTTACCCTGCCGCTTGCCCTTCACTATGTTTTCTTTTTTGTCTCTTTCTGGGATTTTGAGACCAATTGGTATTTAATTAACTTTACCTATTAACACCCGCAATGTTTTAAGCATGCCTGAAATTCAACATACAGTTGGAGAAGAACATCCAAAAGATGCACAGGCCAGGAAAAAAAAGGAGTTTTTCCTGATTGCTGTAATCCTTGTTATTGTTGGCATCCTTACCTTTCTTGAAACCCGGATCACAAATTTTGGAAGTGATCTGCCCCTTTCCAGCACCGTGCTGATGTTTATTCTTATCAACACGAACCTGCTTCTGCTTTTGGCCCTGCTGATTCTGGTTTTCAGAAATTTAGCCAAATTATATTACGAAAAGAAAAACAATATCCTGGGTTCAAAACTCAAGACCCGTCTGGTAGCTGCTTTTATCGTACTGGCTCTTTTGCCCACAACGGTATTGTTCTTTTTTTCCATCCATTTTATCTCCAGTTCCATTGCCTTCTGGTTTAACACCCCAGTGGAACAGACGCTTGACAGCTCTCTGGCGGTTGGCCAAAAGCTGTATGAATACATTGAAGAAAAAAATGAATTTTTTGCAAAACGGGCGGCTTTCCAGATTGATTCAAGAAAATTGCTGGACAAGGAAAACGAAGGGAAGCTGAACCGATACTCACAGGTTATTCAACGGGCATTTAACCGCCATGCCGTAGAAGTTTACACGCCGGATGCAAAGCGGGTGAGCCTGTCTCTGGCCAATGAGCTGGAAAGTCTGCACTTCGGACTTTTAACCAGTAATGATCTAACTGATATACCCGAAGGCAAGCAAAGCAATACCATTTCCCAAAACATCCGGGAAGGAGAACTGCTTCGGACTATTGCAGTCATCCCTTTTGGAGAGGACCCCAAAAAAGCAAGGGCATTCATTGTGATCACCACACTGGTGTCCCCGGATTTATCGAAAAATCTTCAAGCCATTTTGAAAGGCATAGAAGAATATCATCAGCTTAAAATGGCCAAACGCCCGGCACAGGTATCTTATTATATCGCGCTTTCCATTGTTGCACTGCTGGCAGTCTTTTGCGCAATCTGGTTTGGATTCCAACTGGCAAAATCCATAACCATTCCCATCATGAAATTTGCTGAAGGCACGCAACGGGTCACGGATGGGGATCTGAATTATCAGATCGACTTTCAGACCGATGATGAAATCGGCACCCTTATCAAATCATTTAATCTGATGACCAGAGAGCTTGCCACAGGCAGGGAACAGATTGCCCTTTCCGGCAAAATGCTGCAGCAGCAGAATGCAGAACTTGAAAAAAGCCGCCAATATATAGAAATTGTCTTAAAAAATATTTCAGCCGGTGTGGTCTCCATTGATGACAATGGAAATATCACAACCATAAACAAAGCGGCTGAATCTATGCTGGCGATTAACAGCCGAAAGATCTTAAACCGAAATTACAGAGATGTATTAAAAGGAAATTATTTAAAGATTGCAGACCAGCTTATGGAAAAAGTTGCCCAGGGTAACCATACAGTTGAGATGCCGCTTTCTGTTACCATTTCCGGAACTCCAAAACATTTTTCAGTAAATTTCAGCACATTAAAAGACGACCTGGGCCAGGACATTGGATCTGTCCTGGTGTTTGACGATGTAACCGAACTGGAAAAAGCCCAGCGGGTCCAGGCCTGGCGGGAGGTGGCCCGCAGAATTGCACATGAAGTAAAAAATCCGTTAACACCCATCAAGCTATCTGCCCAGCGTCTGAAAAGAAAGTACGGCAAACAGATTGATGATGATATTTTTACCAACTGTGCGGACACAATTGTTGAACATGTTGATTTGATCCGTAATCTGGTAAATGAATTTTCCGCTTTTGCAAAATTTCCGGATGCCAACGTTGCCCCCTGCAGAATTGAAAACATCATTCTTGAAACCATTGCATTATACAAAGAAGGCCTGAAAAAAGTTGATATTCGCTCCAGATTTTCAGACAACATCCCGGTTATGAAGCTGGGGCATCAACATATGAAGCAGGCTTTTATCAATCTGATTGACAACGCGGTTTCAGCTATAAACAAAGAAGGGATGATCTTAATTGATGTGGCCTATGATGACATCCTGAAAATTGTACGGATTGAAATTGCCGACAACGGAAAAGGCATTTCAGATGCGGAGAAAACCCGTCTGTTTGAACCCTATTTTTCCACAAAAAAATCAGGGATGGGCCTGGGTCTTGCTATTGTCAACTCTATCATTTCAGACCATAATGGTGTAATACGGGTCCAGGATAATAAACCCAGAGGTGCAAAATTCATTATTGAGCTGCCCGCCTGATAATGAAACTTAACAGGAGATTAGCCCCCTATGTATCCAGCAGTTTTAATTGTTGATGATGAAGCCACCATCATAGAATCCCTTGAAGGGATTCTATCTGATGACGGATTCGAAGTCATGCATGCCTTTAACGGGTATGAAGCCTTAAAAAAAATTGAAAGTGAATCACCGGACATTGTCCTGCTTGATATCTGGATGCCAGGCATGGATGGCATTGAAACATTAAAGGAAATTAAAAAAATTGCCCCAAACCTTCCGGTGGTCATGATTACCGGGCATGGAACCATAGAGTCTGCTGTGGATTCGACCAAATCCGGTGCATATGATTTCCTTGAAAAGCCTCTATCCATTGATAAGGTGATGGTGACCATAAACAATGCTCTGAATTTCAGGAAACTTGAAGAAGAAAATATCTATCTTCGCAAAAAAAATATTGAAAAAAATTCCATTACCGGCACCAGTCCGGCTGTTCAAAAACTTTATGGTGAAATCACCAATGCCGCGCCATCAGATGCCGCTATTTTAATTACAGGAGAAAACGGAACAGGAAAAGAAATGGTTGCCAGGACCATTCACCAGTTCAGTCAGCGCCCGGAAGAACCTTTTATCATCATCAATTGTGCTGCAATACCTGAAGAAAGCATTGACAGCGAGCTCTTTGGTCACGAAAAAGGCGCATTTGAGGAAGCCACCTCAAAAAATAAAGGCAAATTTGAACTGGCTTCCGGCGGCACCCTGTTTCTGGATGAAATCGGAGATATGAATATCAATACCCAGGCCAAAATTCTAAGAGCACTTGAATCAAAAACATTTCAGCGCATTGGAGGAGGCAGGACCCTGCATATGGATGTCCGCCTGATTGCATCATCCAACAAAGATCTTGAAACGGAGATTGAAAAGGGCAACTTCAGGCAAGACCTTTATTTCAGGATCAATGTTATCCCCATAAATGTCCCGCCACTCAGGGAAAGAAAAGAAGACATCCCCATGCTGGTGGATATCTTTTTAGAAAAGCTTTCAAAACAGGCCCCTGGAAAGAAAAAAAGTATTTCAAAAGATGCTCTGGATTTGCTTGTGGGCTGGGAATGGCAGGGCAATGTCCGGGAACTGAAAAACCTGGTAGAGCGACTGTCCATTATGGTGGAATCTGACTGCATTGATATTCGTGATATCCCGCACCCGTATAACCCTGCATTAAAGACAGCCAGATCGTCTTCAAAAGATCTTTTTGCCCATGGGGATTCTCTCAGCAAAGCAAAACAGAAATTTGAAAAAGAGTTTATCCAGCAAACCCTTTCCAAGTTGGAGGGGGACATAACGGCTGCGGCAAAAAAACTGGGGACCTCTGTGGCTTATATCAAAAAAATGATGTCTTAGCCGCCATGAGAATCATCAGCGGTTCCTGCCGGGGTAGAAAACTGGTACAAATAGAAGGCTTAAACATCCGGCCAACATCGGATCGTATACGAGAGGCAATTTTCAACATTATTGGGCCTTCCATTCGGGGCAAAAGGGTACTGGACCTGTTTGCAGGAACAGGGGCTCTCGGAATAGAAGCTTTGAGCCGTGGGGCAAGCCATGCAACCTTCATCGATCAATCCTGCGACATTGTATACAAAAATCTGAAATTGTGCCGTTTACAGGAAAATGCCCATATGATTTCCTGTGACATCACAAAATATCATGTAACCCCCGGCCCGGATAACCAAAAATTTGATCTGGTGTTTATTGATCCGCCTTACCAAAAAGGGTTGTTGGAAACTACCTTTGCTCAGTCCTGGTTTATTGATCTGCTTTCAAAGGACTGCACCATTATTGCCGAGCATTCATGGAAGGAAGATCTTAATTTTTTGTCCTCAATCCTTGACATTTACCGGCAAAAAAAATACTCAAAAACTATTATTTCTTTTATCCGTAAACTTTAAGACAGGACAGCATTTTCATGGCAGACAAAAAAACAGCTATTTACCCTGGATCCTTTGACCCTTTAACCAATGGACATATTGATATTATTGAACGCGCCCTGAGTGTTTTTGACAAAGTCATCATTGCCGTATTGCACAACCCATCCAAAAAGGCAATGTTCACCATGGATGAAAGGGTGGAGATGATAAAAGAAAGTTTTAACGGCAGTGGCTCCATTGAAGTAGACTCTTTTGGAGGTCTGCTTGTGGATTATGCAAGAATGAAAAACGCCACTGCGATTATTCGCGGAATAAGGGCCATCTCAGATTTCGAAAGTGAATTCCAGATGGCGTTAATGAACCGTAAGTTAGACAAAGGGATAGAATCGGTTTTCCTGATGACTGGATTTCGATGGATATTTACCAGCTCCTCCATCATCAAAGAAGCGGTTCAGTTTGGCGGGGATATTTCCGACATGGTTCCGGAAATTGTAAACCGTAAATTAATGGAAAAATATCCCCGCCAAAAACACTAAACGGGGATAAACAACAAACAGGATAACATATTAAAAAAAACCTATGGATCTCTGGCAACTTCACATATTCGTATCAGTTGTAGAAAACAAAAGTTTTTCAAAAGCGTCCAAGGCCGTTCATTTATCTCAGCCAACCGTAAGCAGTCATATCAAGGAACTTGAGGACCATTTTGAATGCCGCCTGCTGGACCGTCTTGGAAAAACAACCGAACCCACCAAAGCCGGGAAGATTCTCTTTAGATATGCTAAACAGCTTTTAAGCCTTAAGGAGCAGACAGAATCTGCTCTTCATGACTTTTTAGGACGCGTAAAAGGTGGTTTGACCATTGGAGGCAGCACAATTCCGTCCGCCTATATTATTCCGGGTCTGATTGGCCCTTTTTCAAATCAGTTCCCCGGCATATCCTTGAAGCTAACGGCAGGGGACACCATGGATATTATCCAGAAGATCAGCCATGGAGAATTGGAAATTGGTATCGTAGGCGCAAAAATTGATGACCCGAAAATTCTACAGGAAAAGTTAATCACCGATGAAATGAAATTAATTGTTCCCGCTGATCATAGGTGGGCAAAACAATCTTTTATTGAAGCGTCTCAACTTTTTTCCGAAAAATTTATTGCACGGGAAGAAGGCTCAGGCACCTGGACATCAATCCTTAAAAGCTTGAACGATGCCGGTTTTGACCCCCAGAAACTGGACACCCGCGTCACAATGGGCAATACCATGTCCGTTATCCAGGGAATTTTAAACCATCTTGGTATCTCTATTCTTTCCACCATCGCCGTCAAGGACGAGATTGAAAGAAAGCGCCTGGCAGCGCTCTCAGTGAAAGGTCTGAACCTCACCCGGTTTTTCTATTTGACACGTTCATCCAGGCGGATGCCTTCTCCCATTTGTGCAAAATTCATTGAATTTATAAAATCCTCACTTTAGTGAACTCTTTTTTTACACAGGATCTATATCCCGGACCTTTATAATGTCAGCCCTGATTTTGTTGAAGCCTCAATTATTTCCAGATCTTCAGTATCCATCACTTCTATGATATTTTTATGCATCCTTTTTTTGAGTTCACCAAAAATACCGCGTTCTTTTTTAAATGTTTTAGCAAAAGCAATCGACTCTTTATACAGCTCGTCTTTATCCTTGCAGGCTTTTTCAATAGCATGATTATCAAACATCTCTCTGGCACCACACCGCTTGCCTGAAAGAATCATCTGGTTAAACTGATATTCCGGAATGGCTTTTCTGACAAACTTTATCATACCTGGAAGAAAGGGAATATTGATGTCCACTTCCGGAAAACAAAAGAAACCTTTATCTTCAGTCATGAGCCTGAAATCACAGCAGCAGGCCAGCATGGCACCGTCTCCGAATGCATGGCCGTTTATGGCGGCAATCACCGGCATGGGCATCAAAAGACATTGTTTAAAAACATCATTCATTCCTACCAGAAAAGCATGAATACTGTCAGTATCTTTTTCCTGCATTTTTCCCATCATCCATTCCAGATCAATTCCCTGAGTAAAGTTTTTCTCATCAAAAGAGGTAATCACAATGGAGTATATCTCTTTATCTGCCAGGATTTCATCCATACATTGTTTCATCTGATTTACAAATTCCAGATTCATTCTATTTGCATTGTTGCACATATTAATCACTGCAACAGACTCTTTTTTTTCCCATTTAACGACCTGCATAATATTCTCCATAAATAATTCAATTTTCAAAAAATAAACACGGTTATTGTAAGTAAATCAATTCTCATTTTATTTCAAGCCCAAAGGCTTCAGCTTAAAACGGAAAATGGCCTGAAGGGGCACAAAATCTGATTGACAAGCCCAGGTTTTTCTGACAAGCTCCGCTATGGGTTGAAAAGCAAGTTTTTAAGCGTAAAAATTATAAAAAGAACCAGGAATGCGCCATGATTATTGGAATAGATGTTGGCGGAACGCATACAGATGCTGTTCTTTTAAGCAGTAGTGGTATTGAAAAAAAAGTCAAAGTAGCCACAGACTCTGCAGATCTCTTTAATACGATCCTTTCCGGCTTTACCCAGCTATTAGAGAATATTGATCCCAAAACTATTGAACGGGTGGTTCTCTCAACTACACTCACCACCAATGCCATTGTTCAACAAAAAGGGGACCCTGTTGGCATGATTGTCTCTGCAGGCCCCGGGATTGATCCAGCTGCATTTAAAACCGGGAAACATTATTATTGTGTATCCGGTTCTATAAACCACCGGGGCAGGGAAAAGGCTCCGGTAAACACCATGCAGATAGAGGATATTGCAAAAGAGCTAAAAAAAGCCGGGATTGAATATGTAGGGGTCGTGAGCAAATTCAGTGTTCGAAATCCCAGTCATGAAATCCTGATCAAACGAATCCTGAATAAATATTTCAAAAAAGTATTCTTAGGTCACCACGTATCAGGCAATCTGAATTTCCCCAGAAGAATTGCAACAACCCACCTGAATGCGGCGGTATTCTCTCTTCATAAATCATTTTTTGAAGCAGTGAAACAATCTCTGGAAGAAAAAGGTCTTACGATACCCATTCAGATCCTGAAAGCAGATGGTGGAACCATGTCTCTTGAATCTTCCATGGCTTTTCCAGGCCAAACGGTGCTATCAGGACCAGCTGCCAGCATCATGGGAGCGATTCCCTATGCCTCGGAAAAACAGGATGCCATTGTTCTTGACATCGGTGGTACTACCACGGATATTGCATTTTTAGTAAACAAAACCCCCCTGCTTGAACCACTGGGAATACAAAGAGGATCGTATCGAAGTTTAATTCGTTCCCTTAGAACTGATTCCAAAGGCATTGGCGGTGACAGCGTTGTGCGGATCAAAGACAAGGAAATTTTCATAGGCCCTGACCGCCTGGGACCGGCCATGGCATTCGGAGGCTCGGAACCCACCCCCACTGATGCACTGGTTGTCTTAGGGCTGATGGATGAAGGGGACAAAGACAATGCCCAAAAAGGCATCAACAAGATTGCCCGGGAATTGGATGTTGATAATATTGAGGCTGCTGATCTCATATTTAAAAAGTGCTGTTCCGTTATCCTTAAAAAAACATTTGAGATGATTGACAAGTTAAATTCTCAACCGGTTTACACGGTTCATGAATTTTTAGAGGGGTATAAAATCAGCCCGAGAAAAATCCTGCTCCTGGGAGGCCCGGCACCCTATTTCGCAAAAAAAATTGAAGAACTTTACCACATAGATACAATTGCTCTCCCAGAATCCTCAGTGGCCAATGCCATTGGAGCGGCTCTTGCCAGAACCACCTGTGAAGTATCATTGAATGCAGATACAGAGCATGGAATTGTAACAGCCCATGAGGAAGATTTTGCAGAGCCTATCTCTAAATCATTTTCTCATGATGATTTGATGGAAACGGCCTACACTCTTTTAAAAGAAAAAGCCATCAGCACCGGAGCTGACCCGGAAAATCTGGATGAAATGGAAGTGGTTGAATCACAAGAATTCAATATTGTCCGAAACTTCTCCCCAAGGGGCAAAATATACCGAGCAAAAGTACAACTCAAACCCGGCCTGATCAAAGGCTATGAAAAGGTGTTGCAATAATTTAAAGAGGTAGTCATGCTAAAGGCATTAAATAAGACAGGTCTTGTATTTTTTCCTGCATTTGACTGGGCCATAGATCCCACCCACCCTGAAAGGGAAGAAAGGCTCCTGTATACCCAGGATCAGGTAACAGAAGAAGGTATCTTTGATATCAACGGCATTATGGAATACAAGCCGGATCTGGTAAGCCATGAAGATATCCGCCGTGCCCATTTTTGTGTTCCGGATGAAAAGACTGTGACCACCCAGTCTCACCTGATCAGCGCAGGGGGAGCAAAAGCCATTGCAGATGCAGTTCTGGGGAAAGAAGTGAAAAACGGATTTGCCCTGGTTCGCCCGCCTGGTCACCATTCCATGCGTGTCTCACATGGTGGCAGAGGGTTTTGCCATATAAATATTGAAGCCATCATGGTGGAATATATCCGCAGCCAGTATGGTGTAAAAAAAATTGCCGTGATTGATACGGACTGCCATCACGGGGATGGGACAAATGACATTTTCTGGCATGATCCTGATATTCTTTTCATTTCGCTTCATCAGGACGGAAGGACCATGTATCCCGGATCCGGATTTACCGGAGAACTGGGAGGTCCAAATGCAAAAGGATCGAATTTAAATATCCCGCTGCCTCCGGGAACTTCCACCGAAGGATATCTGTATGTGATCAAAAACTGTGTTCTGCCGGTATTAAATGAATTCAAGCCAGACCTTATTGTGAACTCAGCCGGTCAGGATAACCATTACACGGACCCGCTGACCAATATGAATTTTTCAGCCCAGGGGTATGCCGAGTTGACAACTCTCTTAAAACCGGACATTGCTGTCCTTGAAGGGGGATATTCAATTGAAGGCGCTCTGCCGTACGTTAATCTGGGGATTATTCTCGCCATGGCCGGTTTGGATTACTCAGGCGTGATTGAACCGGACTACGACCCAGAACGCCTTAAACAAGCAGTGAGCACCACCGACAAAATCAAAAAGACTACGGATATCATCAATGCCTATTGGAGACAGCGAAATGATTTAAGAGAAAAAGCCGGCACCCCGGGAGATCTCCAGGTCAGGCATCGGGAAATTTTTTATGATACCGATAATATCTTTGAACAACAAAAAGAGACCATCCGCATCTGCCGGGATTGCGGAGGCTGTTTTGAAATTGATTCGAAAGCACGGCCGGGGGGACAAATTTTAGGTGTCCATATCCCCATCAATGCCTGCAATGCCTGTGTCGAAGAAGGTTATAAATTCTATGATAAAGCAGATAAAAATAAATATGACCGAGTCATTTTACAGGACAGAACAAAAGATATCTATGAAATCAAGTGAAACCGGACCTTGACAGACATTACCAGTTTCTCAAAACACGATCCCTTGTGGTTCAAGCCATAAGGGATTTTTTTTGCAGCCAGGGTTACCTTGAAGTAGACACCCCTCTGCTGTGCCCCACCATCATCCCGGAAGCCCAGATCGATCCCGTCAGTGTAGACGGGTATTTCCTCCAGGCGTCTCCGGAAATGTGCATGAAACGACTTTTGTCCAATGGATTTGACCGAATTTTTCAGATCTGCAAAAGCTTTCGGAAAAATGAAAGGGGCAGCCGCCACCTGCCGGAATTTACTATTCTCGAATGGTACACAAAAAACAACACGTATATTGATCTCATGAGACAATGCTTTGAGCTGATTAATTTTATTGCCGCTGAACTCAAAATTGGAGATACCATTTCATATCAGGGCAAATCCATCAATATAAGCACGCCCTGGCTAAAAATAACTGTGGCAGAAGCTTTTAAAAAGTATTCGAACAAGGACCTGCAAACCGCCCTTATACACGACACATTTGATGAAATCATCAGTTTTGAAATCGAACCGAATCTTGGAAACTCAAATCCGGCGTTCTTATGTGATTACCCTGCCCAGCTTGCTTCTCTGGCAAAACTATTACCGGAGAACCCGGATGTCGCCCAACGATTTGAGCTCTATATTGCCGGCCTGGAACTTGCCAATGGATTCACAGAACTCAACGACTCCAAAGAGCAGCGCATTCGATTTGAGAAAGAAAATCAAATCCGCATCTCTCAAAACACCCTCCCCCTTCCCATGCCGGAAAATTTCTTAAATGACCTCGAGAACATGCCGGATGCAGCCGGAATTGCTCTGGGAGTAGACCGCCTGACCATGATTTTCTGTGATGTATCTTCGATTGAGGATGTTATCCCTCTTTCTCCGGAAATTTTATAGCAACCCGCTAAAATAATTTCCTCCTTGCTGTGTTTTTTTATTTCAGATAAAATGTGCGTATGCCATGCGAAATTTCCCAAAAAAATGTAGTATATTGGAATTATGACCTTATAGGGGACCATGATGGAAAACCAATCACCTCATAGCAGTTCAAAAGGCTTGATTAAAAGCAAAAAAGACAATTTCAACTATGCTGAAAAAACCATTTACACACTTTTTGATATTTCCAATGCTGTTAACACAACACATGATCTTGAAGAATTATATCATTTCATTTACAAAGCTTTGGACAAACTGCTCAGCCTGCCCAATTTTTTTATCGCCCTTTATGATAAAAAAAATAACACCCTGAATTTTGAATATTTTGTGGATGAGTTTGACCAAGGGTTCCCTGTTATGGAAGATAAAAATTCACCGCACAGCCTGACAGGAGAGGTTATTCAAAATGGCCGGGCCCTTTTTTTAAAAGAAAACATGTTGATAGAGAGAAAAAAAAATCACCGGCTGGGTGGAACAATACCAAAGATCTGGCTTGGGACACCCATTTTCATACAGAGTAAAGCAATTGGTGCGGTCTGTATACAGCACTATACTCTTCCCGATTATTTCTCCCATAAGCACCTTGAACTTATAGGCTGTGTCGCAGCTCAAATTGCCGTTGCGATAGAGAGAAAACAAATTTTAAAAACATTGGAAAGAGAAAAAAAAACGCTGCGTCTTATCACTGAGAATACCCAGTCTATCATTTTTATTGTTGATTCCAACTGGATTTATGAATTTGCGAATCCTGCCCATGAACAATTAAACTGCGATCCGGTTGACCTTCATGGCACTTCTTTTTTTGAACGCATCTATCCGGAAGATGCCCCCCTTATATTAGAATTTTTGGAAAAAGGTATCCAGGGACACATCTTTCGCTCCCCGATGACATTCAGGATGAAAGATACGTCGGGGAATTTCCATCAACTGAGCGGGACTTTTGAAATTATCAGGCACAATGATGGTATTATAGATAAAATGATATTCATCGGCCAAAAGGAATCCAAAGGAAGCAAAACTCAAACAACTCTCAAAAAAGAGAACTCACTAAACTCTATCGGAAAAAATACTGCTGTAAAAATTAGAACCATCCTTATTATTGAAGATGAGGAGCAGGTAAGAGCCATAGCTGCTAAGGCATTAAAATCTTTTGGTTATAATATTCTTGAAGCTGAGGATGGTGAAACAGGGGTATACATCTACCAAAAGAGCCACCAGAAAATTGATGCGGTTCTTTTAGATGTTATCTTACCCGGAATATCAGGGGCTCAGACTTTTGAGCAAATGCTTCATATCAACCCAAATGCCCAAATTATTATCACTTCAGGACACATTACCAACCAGGATCAGGAGCATTTGTTCTCAAAGGCGGCTGGCTATCTTGAAAAACCCTATCAAATAGCAGTATTAAAACAGGCTCTTAAAACCGTACTGAGTTAAGGGCCTGAATTTTTCTCTCTACGTTGACCCTTCTTTTTGAACAAAAAAGGACATGATCACACACCCGATTAAAAAAAACACCAGGGAAAGATATAACTCCTGACCCATCTTTGGAAGCTCATTTATATTGGTGTAAATCCGGGCATTCTCCACGATAGATATCCGGCCCTCAACCTTAACATACTGCTGTGCCATGATAACAACCTTCTTAAAAGGCCACAACGCATACAAGGAACCAGCCATTAATCCTATAAGAAAGGCCATGGTGGCATTGTAATATCGTTTCAACACCACACTTATCAATCTGGCAAAAAAGAGTCCACCCAATATAATCCCCAGGGAAAAGCATCCCAGAAAAGCAAAATTGTCCATTTTCAATGAGGCCAGCCCTGAAATGGCTGAGACCACTTCAAAATACTCACCCATCAGGATAAGAACAAGAGAACCGCTGACCCCCGGAAGAACCATAGCTGAGACAGATACACAACCGCATATAAATGAATACATATACTCGGACAGTGTGTATTTGCCGTTCATTAATATTTTATTTTCAGCCGGCTGAATCTCTTTTTGAGCCGCACCCTGCTCCTGAAAATATCTTTCCTGGTATAATGCAGACTTTTTAGACACTTTTTCGTAAGGGTTTACCGCCCATGTGACATAAATGGTAAGAGCGGCACCCAAAGCCATAAAAAAGACAAGATATGCTTTTTTATGGGTCAACATTTTTACTGGGATAATAATGGAAACAAGAATTAAACCGAAAAAAAGCGCATAAGTTATTGAAAAATAGGAGACAATCAAAAATTTCATGAGGCTTGAAAGGCCTATGATAGCAGCCACTGCACCAACAATCAGTTTCAAAAGAAAAAGAAAATCCTTTTCTTTAATAAATTCAGAAAATTCCTTCCAGTTCTTTTTATGGCCGGGCCCAAGTATCATACCCAGACAAATCTTAAATAAAATCAGGATATTGGCTTTATTGATATGACTCAGGCTGGCAAATACTCGTTCGTATATTTGAAAAATCAAAAGGAATGTGCCGCCGGAAACGCCTGGGATAATATTTGCGGTGCCAAGGCAAAACCCGATAAGCAGTTCTTTGATCAGTGAGAATTTTAAGGAGAATGTTGTCATATCAGGTTAAAAGGGAATTAACTTTCCCAGCCGTGCTGACCAATCAGCTTTACAAATCTGCAGGCCCCAAGATTTGTTGTGGTAATACCTTCTTCAGTTTTCTCTATTTTAAGCAGATCTTGAGAAAAATGGTCGCCTACGGGCATGACCAGACGTCCGCCAACTGCAAGCTGTTCAATAAGCGGCGCCGGAACTTTCTGTCCCCCCGCTGTTACGATAATCGCATCAAACGGACCTTCCTGTTTCCACCCCTGCGTCCCGTCTGAGTAACGCGTTACAATATTGTGGTATTTCAGCGTGTCAAACAATTTTCTAGTCTGCAAAAACAAGGTATGATTTCTTTCTATGGTATACACTTTATAAACAATCTGAGCCAGAATCGCAGCCTGATATCCTGAACCGGTGCCGATTTCAAGAACCCTTTCATGCCCCTTTAATTCCAGGTTTTGAGTCATCTGGGCAATGATGAACGGCTGAGATATGGTCTGCCCCTCGCCAATGGGAAGAGGGAAATCGCCGTAAGCGCTGTCCACAAGAGCTTCGCTGACAAACAGATGCCTGGGGACCGATGTCATGGAACGCAGCACCGTCGGATCGGAGATACCCCTTGAAATGATTTGCTGTTCAACCATTTCCCGGCGCCAACGGGCATATTTTTTGGGTTCGTCTTTCATGCCCACTTTAATACCAGCAACCCATACATCCGTCAAGAAGATACAAAGCGTCTGAATAGAGGCGTCTTATAGTTCAATTGCGCCTTGATTTTTCTTTTCAAGCCCAGTATTTATAGGCCATGAATAAACTTCAACAAATCATTGGAACCATTCTGTTTTCATGGATAATTTTTTTTTCGGGCGTGGGTGGATATATGCTTATCGAGAAATGGAGTTTTCTTGATGCCGCTTATATGACTGCCATCACCGTTACCACTGTGGGGTTTATGGAAGTCCACGAAACCAGTCCGGCCGGAAAAGTATTTACCATTATCCTGATGATCGCAGGCGTAGGTTACTTCTTATATATTGCGGGATTCATTGTACAGTCCATCATTGAAGGAGAAGTACAATCCATTTTGGGGAGAAAGAGATTGGATAAAAAAATCAGCAAATTGAAAAATCACTATATTGTCTGTGGATATGGCCGTATCGGAAGGGTATTGTGTCATTTGATACGGGAAGAAACAAATGATGTGGTTGTTGTGGAACAAAGTGAAGACCTTATAAAGCAAATGGAAAAAGATAAGATGCACCATCTAATCGGGGATGCATCAGATGAAGAGTTGCTTGAAAAAGCCGGCATCGGATCTGCTTCTTTTCTTGTTGCTGCACTTGGATCTGACACGGCCAATGTATTTCTCGTCTTAACCGCAAGACAGTTAAACCCTGATATTTTTATCATGGCACGGGCCAGCAGCCCTAATGTAAGAAAAAAACTGATGGTTGCAGGGGCGAATATTGTTGAATCTCCATATGATACCGGGGCGGTTTCAATGGGTTTGAAACTTCTTAGACCCAGTGTAAGTAGTTTTCTTGACGTTGCACTTTCCAGAAAAAGAGAAGCCATCCAGATTGAAGAAATATTTGTCCCCAAAAGCTCGCGCTATACCAATGTTGTCTTGAAAGATTCCGGAATTCGCCAGGATTTCAACTTAATCATTATCTCCATCAAAAAAGCCTCTGGTGAAATGCTGTTTAACCCTCATTTTGAAACCCTTATCGAGCCAAGAGATACGGTCATTGTCATGGGGAAAACCCCTGATCTTAGAAACTTTTCAAAAGCCATCAACCCGGAAAAAGCTTAAATCAAAGATTAAAAAAGGGCTGCATATCCCATGCGAGCCCATTTTTTGTCTTTATTGTTTATGACGTTCCAAACAATAAATTAAATTTTATAAATCACCCGTTTATCTGTAATTATAATGTCCACTGTAAATTTTCTGGATTCCATCTGAATCTGGTCTACAATCTGTTCTTCATAAGCCAGAGAAACTTTGCGGCAGGTTTCCGGAAGTTTGGTAATCATTTTTGTATAATAATTATTGCCAAGGCCTATCCGCCCTCCCTTATCATCAAAAGCAAGCCCTGGAATTATCGCAATGTCGATCGTATCCAGTGAAATTTTCTTACATTTTTCAATATCCGGCTCAAGAATGTCATCTGCGCTTAAAGAGAGATCTTTATCAAAATTACTTATTTTATAAAGGTTAATGGCATTTTTTGCATCCGTGAAAACCGGCAGCGCAACTCCTTTTTCTATCTGCAATGCTTTTTTTATGATTCCTTCTGTAGGAATTTCATTGGCTACGGGGGTATACAAAAAGGCAAGCTGGGCCTCCATAAAATTGGCAAATTCAAAAAGCTTATGCTCAATTTTGTTGTATTTTTCCAACAGTTCTTCTTTTGTAAAATTCTCCAAGCGTTCAGCAACCAAAGCTAAGTTGTTGTTTTTCCCATTTTTATTTTCATCCATTATTTTCATTCCTCATGTTACAAAAAAAGTTTTTAGCAAATATTATACACCAGACACCAATTGTCAACCTGCAATAATCATTGACTGTTTACACCCCCCATGATATCAGGTTAGAATTGTCGAAGAATCTTTTAAAATAAGAACTTAGCTAAAATAAATGAGGAAAAATAATTTAAAAAATGCTGGATTTAAAATATGTAAAAAACAATCTGGAAGATGTTCAAAAAGGGATGAAAAAAAGGAAGGCAAAAATTGATTTTACCTTGCTTTTAGACAATGATGAGAAAAGAAAAGCTCTGTTGCTGGAAATAGAAGAACTCCGCCGCCAGAGGAACACTGTCTCAGATGATATAGCGAAAATGAAAAAATCCGGCCAGGATGCGCAGCCCCAGATTGAAAAGATGAGAAAAGTTTCTGAAACAATTAAAACTTTAGATAAAGAATTATCCGTGGTTGAAGCCTCTATTAATGACTTTTTAATTTCAGTCCCCAACATCCCTCATAGCGATGTGCCTTTGGGAGAAGATGACTCTGAAAACAGACTTGAGGAAACATGGGGGGAACCCAAAGCATATAATTTCACCCCCAAAGCCCATTGGGATATCGGTGAAAATTTAGGGATTCTGGATCTTGGCCGTGCCACCAAACTTACCGGTGCCAGATTTCCCCTTTATCTTAAAAATGGAGCGCGCCTTGAGCGAGCTTTGATCAATTTCATGCTCGACACCCATATTACGGACCACGGATACACAGAAACCCTGCCGCCGTTTATTGTTAATTCAAATACCATGACAGGAACCGGCCAGCTGCCAAAATTCGAAGAAGACCTCTTCAAACTCAAAGGATGGGACTATTATCTTATCCCCACCTCTGAAGTCCCCATGACCAATATCTATGCCAATGAAATAATTGATGAATCCATGCTCCCATGTAAATTCACAGCTTATACGCCCTGTTTCAGGTCTGAAGCGGGTTCATACGGCAGGGACACCAGGGGGCTTATCCGGCAGCACCAGTTCAATAAAGTCGAACTGGTCAAACTAACCACACCGGAAACATCCTTTGACGAACTGGAATCTTTACTCCAAAATGCTAAAAAAATTCTTGAGATGCTTGAACTCCCATTCCAGGTGGTCACGCTTTGCACTGGTGATCTGGGTTTTTCTGCAACTAAAACCTACGACATAGAAGTCTGGATGCCGGGCCAGGATGATGGGAAAGGAAAATACAGGGAAATTTCATCCTGCAGCAATTGCCTTGATTTTCAGGCCAGAAGAGCTGGTATCCGTTTCAGGCGAAAAGACAAGAAAAAACCGGAATTTGTCCATACACTTAATGGTTCCGGTCTGGCTGTGGGTAGAACGTTTGCCGCTATTTTAGAAAATTACCAGCAGGAAGATGGATCTGTTGTGATTCCTGATGTGCTGGTTCCATATATGGGAGGCCAGAAGGCGATTTGTAATGAATCTTGATTATTTCCCGGAAGATGTAAAACCTTATATTATACCCAAAACACGCCAGGACCTTTATTATAAATGCCTGGGATGTTCTGCCGAGCACTCTGTCGAAAAGCTGTTGTATGTATGCCCGGAATGCAATCAAGTCCTCCTTATCCAGGACAGGGGTGCGGATGACTTAAAAAAAATCCCTGGTAAACTCTGGCAGAAAATATTTGATTTCAGAAAACTGCTGAAAACCCCTGCTTTCAAAGGTATTTATCGGTATCATGAATTCATAGGCCCTTGCATTCCCATGGACTCCATTATTTATCTTGGAGAAGGTCACACTCCTGTGGTTGAAGCAAATGAGAATCTCAAAAATCTTGTAGGCGCATCATTTTATTATAAAAACGACGGGCAGAACCCCAGTGCCTCCTTTAAAGACCGTGGTATGGCAAGCGCCATCTCCAGTATCAAATACCTGATTGATCAAAACCTTGTTTCTGATGTCATTGCTGTATGCGCATCAACAGGAGACACTTCTGCAGCTGCGGCATTGTATGCTTCCTACCTTGGCCCACTGATTAAATCTGCTGTATTGCTTCCCCATAAAAAAGTAACATCACAGCAATTATCACAGCCCTTAGGAAGCGGTGCGCATGTATTTGAAATACCAGGGGTATTTGATGACTGTATGAAAATAGTTGAAAATCTCTCCAGCAAATATTCAGTCGCCCTTTTGAACTCAAAAAATGCCTGGCGTATTCTTGGTCAGGAATCCTATTCATATGAAATCGCCCAGGACTTTGAATGGAACATGAAAGATAAAGTCGTGGTTGTCCCTATAGGCAACGCGGGAAATATTTCAGCAGTCATGAACGGATTCATTAAATTTTTTGAAGCCGGTATTATTGAAAATCTGCCCCAAATTATTGGTGTCCAGTCTGAACATGCTGATCCTGTCTATCAATATTACCTTGAGCCCGATGAAAACAAACGGACGTTCACACCCATGAATACCAAGCCCAGTGTTGCACAGGCAGCTATGATCGGCAACCCTGTATCCATGCCAAGAGTCATTCAGATTGCCAAAAGATATAATGAACTTGCCGACAGGCCTCATGTGAGTTTTGTTCAGGTCACGGAGCAATCCATCATGGACTGGCAGCTTTTAGCAAACAAAAACGGACATATTACATGTACCCAGGGCGGCGAGTGTCTTGCGGGCCTGAATCAGGCTGTCAAAAAAGGCATCATTGACCAGGGGCAGACAGCGATATTGGATGCCACAGCGCATGCCATCAAATTTTCAGAATTTCAGGACCTCTATTTTAAATCTCTCATACCTGAAGGGTACAAAATTGACCCAAAACCGGAAAATATCAATTTACCTTCCCTGGTATTACCGGATAATCCCCAAATGGTTCCTTCACAAAAAAATCGACTAAATGAAAAGGATTTCCAAAAGTTTGTAAAAGATATTTCCGATAAAATAGCCAATATGCTAAATTTAAAAGAATCTTAATTTACATTTATGAACCGATTCATTTTTTTAAAAATTTTTTCAGTTGTTGTATTTACTTTAATTATCAACTCCTATACCTTTGACCATCTGGGTGCCAAAGGAGTAAAGACCTCCTATAAACGCTATTCAATCTTCAAAGTAAAAGATGCGGATATCCTCTGCGAACCCTACACAGTAGATAAAGACGACTGGCTTTACAAAATTTTCAGGAAAAAAGGAGAAATATCGGAGAAGGATTTTCCTTATTTTTTAATGGTTTTCAAAAAAATCAATCCTGAAATATCCAACATTGATGCAATTGAACCGGGTATTCACATTCTTATCCCTCTTAAAAAAGTTCGAAAAAAAGATTACGATCAAAGCACACCCGGAACGGTTGATGTTCCGGTTATTGAATTTTCAACCATGAACGAGGATTTGGAACTCGAACCCTTTTTAAAAAAGCACAAAATTAAACAGGGGGATAATATTTCATCTCTCATTGATAAAGATTTTTTGGAAAAAGGCGGCCGCATTTCTGAGGAAGGCCTCAAGGCCTTTCAGATGGCAAACCCCAATATAAAAAACATCAATATTGTTTATGAAGGAGATGATATTTATCTACCAGACCCTTCAATTAAAACTCAGCCGTGGTTTCAGTCTTTTTTAACAGGTAAAACACAACCGGATGAAAACTCTGAAACAATGGATAAAACTGAAGAGAAGCGAATTGATGACTATCAACTGGTTCAGTTAAAAAAATATTCTTCTCTGATCGGTGGAACCCTTCTCAGCAGAGGGAAAATGTATTTTCCTGGAAAAGACGGCAAAGAAAAAATAATCGACCTGAGTTCTTCCCCTGTTATCGAAACCGATGATGGAACAAAAATACTCATCCTGTCCGGGGAAAATGTGAATGAACAGCTTCTCAAAAGCGTGCAGGCCTATTGGGATGATTTAAAAATTCAAATGATGACGGAAACACTGGATCAAATTAAGGATACTGCTATTAAAAATGTTCCCCAAAAACCCAGCAAAGCAACAGAAAACAAAAGACTTGTCGAGGCTTTTCTATACCAGGCCGGCCATGACTACATCCCCAATGCAAAAATCCCTTTCGTTCTTAATAAAATCCAGCTTGAAGCTTCTTTTGGAAGAATCCTGCGAGAAGATGCAGCTGACCTTTTAGTCAACTTTGGAAATGTGTATGGTACGGCATTAGATGTTTTAGAAAAAAAAGAATTTGAAATTATTGCTATACTTCCAGAATTCCCCCCCATAGAGGTTGCAAAGGTATTATTTTCCAATTTAGGCTACAACACTTGGGTTAATCCATCATTTTTCACTGGTGAGATGGTTGAAACGATATCCGGTCTTTATGCTACCAACGAATTTGATAAACTTTTTGTCCCAACAAAGCCTTTAACAAATAATGCAGCAACCTACCTTAAAAAAGAAGATGTACAAATTCTATCTATAAAACATCAAACACCCGTCGAACCAGCAAAGGAATTTCTCGAATGAAAAAGCTGCTTTTTATCTCCATTGGTCTCTTTCTCCTTATCTCCTGCACATCAGCAACCATGAATGCCGGAAAACAAAAAGAGATTGCTATTGCCACTCAGCGGTTAGGCGAAGAACACTATAATGCTGGCAAACATACTGCTGCCTTGAAAAATCTGCTTGACGCCCAAAAAACCATCCCCAATGACCCGTATCTGAATAACAGTTTAGGTTTGGTTTATCTTGCAAAGGAAAGATATGGCCTTGCTGAAACCCATTTTAAAAAGGCATTATCAGTTCGGCCTGATTATGTACAAGCCACAAACAACCTTGGTGCTGTTTACATGAAACAAAAAAAGTGGGATTTGGCAATTCAATGTTTTAAAGAAGTATCTGAAAACCTTTTATACGCAACACCTGAAGTGCCGTTGTCAAATTTGGGCTGGGCCTATTTACATCAGGGATATTATAGAAACGCAAAAACATATTTTAAAAAATCTCTGGAAATCAACCCGAATTTCCTTGTTTCGATTCATGGCCTTGCAACAATCTATACAAAAACTGCCAACTACCGCCAGGCATTGGATTATATTAACAGACACCTTGAAAAAAATCCTGGAGCTGCTATTTTACATGCTGATTTAGCTAAGGTTTATGAAGCATTAAGACAATTTGAAAGGGCAAAAAAATCGTGGCAGATTGTTCTAAAATTGGTTCCTGAAACCTCCCCCTTAGCGAGGGAGGCTCAAGACAGATTATACTCGTATTGATTAATTTGTAGACGTAAATGTATTTCTTTTCTGTTCAAGCTGAACAATCGATGGTGTAATAAAGATCAATAACTCATTTCTTTTATCCGTATTAATGTCTGTCCTGAACAGTCTTCCCAAAATAGGTATTCCTGAAAGAATCGGAGTTCCTGAACTGCTTTCATTATCTGTTGTTTTTACGATTCCTCCAATAATAATGGTGTCTTTATCATTAACCAGTAATTCAGTTTCTGCCTCGTTTGTTGAAAGGGAAGGAACACCATTCGTAATAGAATCAATATCATTCTTTGTTAGATAAACAGTCATCGAGATTCTGTTATCCGGGGTGACATGTGGAGTGACTTCCAGAAGAAGGTCTATATTTTTAAAAGAAACAGAAGACCCACCTGTATCATCTCTTTCCAGGTAAGCATATTCAAGGCCCTGTTTGATCTTTGCCTTCTTGTTGTCCAGGGTTAAAATCCTGGGAGATGAGACTACCTTGATGTCACCCTTTGTCTCTGAAGCCGCAATTTGTGCATTAAGACTTAAAAAATTCGAACCCAGTATTCTATAAAAATTGAACGAACCCGTATTGGATGGTGCTGCAACTGGGTTATTCAAAGCAACACTAAAATCTTTATCCTGCCCGGTATATTCAGTCTGACTTTTCGTCAGACTGAGACCAAGTCCGAGTTCACGAGAAAAATCTTTGGATACTTCCACAACTTTAGCTTCAATCATAATCTGTGGTGTGACTCTGTCTAAACGAAAAATAATTTCATGAGCTTGATCTATCTTTGCCTGAATATCTGTTACAATTAGCATATTCGTTCGTTTATCAACGCTTATTTTGCCTCTGTCAGATGTTAAGATCTTTTCAATATGTGGCCTGATATCTGTTTCTGCATCTGAATAATTTATCGGGATATATTCCGTAACCAGCGGCTCAAAACTTTCTTTTTGGGCTAATGATTTCTTTCGGGCAGCGATTGCATCCTGAGCCAACTGGTCTTCTTTTGCTAAGGTAGCCATGGTGGCAATTCGGATCACATTTCCTTCCCTTTTTTGACCAAGGTCATTCATCTTCAATACCAGGTCAAGCACTTGGTCCCAAGGGACAGGATCTTCAAGAGAAAGTGTGACCTTCCCGCTCACGTCTTTGTCTATCGCAAAATTCAACCCCCCAACACTTCTCAGGATACGAATTACATTTTTAATATCTGTTTCATAGAAATCCAGTTTTATTTTTTCACCAGTATATTTTGGGGGTGTTCCAAATATAATTTCTTCAGTTGTTTTTTTCTTTTGAGCAACCCTATCGTTAGTATTTAATCCACTATTCTCTTTAATTTTGCCCATAGGTGCTTGAGAAACTGTTTGAATTTCTTCCCCACTAACTACTTTTTTCTTAGATTTTGTGAAAACCGGAGGTTCCACCCTGGATGGTTCGAAAAAAAGAGAGAGTATATTTTCATCCTGAATAATTCGATAAGGGACTGTGTCTCTTGTCAAAATTTCGATTTTTGCATCTTTCTTCTTTCCTGGAATCTGGATCGGCATAAGGCTTTCAACCGCAGATTTAAAGTAATGGGTTAAAAGTGCCCGTTTATGATAGTATGGAATTATTGTATTATACAGATTTAGATTTAGGGCGCCGTTTTCACCCTTGGTAATATCATATTTTACAGGATGATTCGTCTGGATCACGATATCCGATTTACCATCTTCCATTGTATTAAATTCAATATTGGTAAGCGTTGCTGTTTTATCCGGCACAATGACTGATTTTTCAGATAAAGAAGGCTCTTTTTTTTCCTGATCCATTGAAGTGGAAGGCGAAAGCGACTTATTCTCTTGAATTCCAGCCATTCCAACGGTTTCTGCTACACCTGAAAGAGAAACCATCAGCTCGTTTTCCCCTTCTACGACCTCGTAACTAAGATCCTGAGTGAGTAAAATTTCAATTTTAGCTGTTGTTTCTTCTTTGTCAGCATAACCGATGATCAAGTCACTTATGCCACCTTTATATTCGACATTTGGCGTCGCTAAGTCAGAAGCAATTTTTGTTTCAGGGAAATATACTGCGATGCCAAAAGGAAAGGATTGTTTTATGGATGTGTAGACTAATCGCTGAGTACCCTCTATTTTAATTTCAATGTCCCCACCTTCCATACCACCAATTTCTATACTTTTAATTTGGCGCTGACCATCTACAGCCTTTTCTACGGTCACATTTTCTGAATCGGCCTGTTCCTGTTCTCCGGTTTTTACAGGCTGAGCGCCTTGTCCTGCACATCCGGCAATAACAAATACAGCAAATAGGATACACATTAATTTAACCGTATAGTTTATTTCTTTAACCTGGGGAAAAGGCATATTAATCCTCACTATCATTTTTATGTAGTTTTATTTCCTGAATACTCTCTTTAATTCTTCCTTTATAGTCTTTGGTCAGTTCTTTGACCAAAACACTGTTCTCTTTTATTTTAAATACCCGTCCTTGATTCTTCCCAATATAAGTCCCTAAGCCGACCTCATAACCTTTCCCAGTTGCATCTTCCACCATTGCAAGTTCTCTGTCTTTCATAATAATAACTGCTACCAAACGAATCTGGCTTAATTCAACTTTTTCCAAAGGGGTTAAGATACGTTTAGGTCGTCTGTCGGCTATAGGTGTTGTGGCTTTCGGTTTTTCCTGAATTAAAGGCTCAAAGGGATCAACTTTACCTTTGGAATTATAATGTTCTTCTTGTGTTGCACTCTTGTTTAAAGCTGAGAGCTTGGGATCATTTAGAATTTGGTTTTCCTTGCTTTTTTGAGGTGTAATTTGTGTTTTCTTATCAATTTTATTTTTTGATGACGCAGAGGGTGTTGTTTGGGGTTGAAAAATTTTTTTTGATATTACATTTGACGATGACTGTTTTTTAACGGGAGGAGGAGAGTCGCATGCAAAGAGTAAAAGAAAAGATACTAATACAATTGCTGAAAAAATACTATTGGGCTTAATTATCATGAGTTATTATCTATCCCTATTTCTTTTTTCTTTTTCGTTTCTTTGTGGTGTCTGCTTCCTTTTTTTCAACAAACATATATGTAACAGCTTTACATGTCATTTCTATTGCACCCGTATCGTTTTTAGACCTTACATCCACTTGATTAATATTAACAATTCTGTTCAGCCGTGTGATTTGGTAAAAAAAATCTGTAATCTGATGGTAACTCCCTTCCACTTTTATAGAAACCGGTATTTCTTGATAAAAAGCTTTAGGAATCTCTTTGTCTGGCTTAAACAAATGGAATACAAGCCCGGCCTTGCTCCCGGCCCTTGAAATGCTTGTTAACAACGAGGGGAGTTCGCGTTTATCCGGTAAAGCACCCATTGCCTGATTAAACTCTTCCTGCTTTTGAGACATCAGTTTTTCATATTTTAACAGTTGTGCTGCGCCTCGTTTATATCTATTTAATTTTTCGACTTGAGCCTGATACTGTTTGTTCAGCTTTTTTAGTTCATCATTTTTGGGCATAAATACGAAATAGTAATAGGCCCCGCCAATTATGGCAAATGTCACAACACATATTAACAGGCGCTGTATTTTTGTGAGGGCACCGATTTTATCAAACAAAACGTTTAGCTTTTCTTTTAGCTCGCTCAATTTGTTATTTTCTTCACCCATACTTAGTTAGCCTTGCTTCTTTGCCCCTTCTTTCTCTTGTTTGAGGGTCTCTTTTATACAGAGCAACTCAAATGATTTTAAAGTGACATTGTTGTTTAATTTTTTACTTTTTGCCGTTTTTAAATCAACTTTTGCAAAAAGAGAAGATTTTTCGAGATTCTTCATAAAATCAGCAATAGTTGGATTATCAAATGCAATGCCTTTTATCACGATAGTATTATCGTCCGTCTTCATACTCTCGAGCCACATGCGCTCAGGAACAATGAGTCCAATCATATGATCAAACAAAATATAT
This sequence comes from Desulfobacteraceae bacterium, assembly GCA_033851995.1. Classification (GTDB taxonomy): domain Bacteria; phylum Desulfobacterota; class Desulfobacteria; order Desulfobacterales; family Desulfobacteraceae; genus Desulfobacula. Next base: position 227,980 of record JAWSVI010000003.1, read on the forward strand.
TGTTTATCTTTTTGTTTCTTTAAAGAACTCATAATTTTAAGTTTTTCATCAAGGGCTTTTAAGTCTTTTTTAATTTGATTGACCCGTTCTGCTTTTTCTTTATATTTGGCTATCTGGGCGTTGACCTGTGTTGTGTTGTTTTTAACAGATTGAATTTTTCTGTTCATCATCTGAGTATACCAGAAAAGCACAACTCCACTCAAAAATACCAGCAACATGAAAACAGAGATCTGTCTTCGTATATTTTCTTTTTTTCTTGCAAGCCGGAATGGTAAAAGATTTATTCGTATCATTTATCATCTACCTTTCGCAGCGCAAGGCCAATGGCAATCGGTGCCAAAGGGCCAACCTGGTTTATAAAGGCGTCAGGAAATTTTTTCTCATTAACGATAAGGCTTTCAAACGGATTGATGATAGACACATCCGCTTCCAACTCAGAAAGAAGGCATTCCTTAAACCCCTCAATAAAAACACCCCCGCCGCTTAGAATTACTTTTTCAACCATATCCTCGTTGGAAGAAGACTGATAGGTATTGACCACCTCACAGATTTCTGAACACCACAATTGAGCAGTTTTTAAACCTATTTCATTAATGCTGTCCTGACCAACGATATCTCCAGCTTCACCATTAATGGCCTGTTCAGCATCTTCCAATGACACATCAAACTGACTGGCAATTTCTTCTAACAATTGATTGGTTCCGGATACGGTATCTCTCATCATTAAAGACGTATCGGCCTTTAGAATATTTAAAGATGTTTTGGATGCCCCGACATCAACGAGCAGGGTTGTCTCTTCCTGATTTCTATAAGGAAGGATTTCATAAGCATTTTGCAATGCAAAGGTATCCACATCAATTATTCTCGGGTTCAAGCCTGCCATATGAATCAGATCGATATATTCTGCCACCAGATCTTTTTTAACAGCAACCAGCAGCACATTAATTTGATCTGCAGAGTATTCGCTTTCTCCTAAAATCTGATAATCAATGTTTACATCGTCAATATCATAAGGAATATATTGTTCTGCCTCTGCATTAATGGCCTCATGAAGTTCATTATCCGGTTGTTTATTCATGTTAATCGTCTTAATAACAACCGAATGACCTCCAGTAGAAATTGCCACGTTTTTTTCACGGATTTTCTGGGATTTGAAAAGTGTCCGGATATCGTTGGCAAGTGCGTCCATGTTAGCGACTCTGCCTTCGACAATAGTACCCGATTCTATACGGGTTATACCGAATTTGTTTAGAACAAGGCCCTTACCGGTTTCCTTGAGTTCAGCTACTTTAATGAAAGAGGAGCCGATATCCAGACCCACAAGGTGATCTTTTTTTCCAAATATCATAAACTTTCACAATAATTAAAGTTAAGCCAATGCCACTTGGGTGTATACCAGTTTCAATCTTTTTATTGATCTGCCGCCTCAATATTACTATACTTTTATACGATAATGCTGCAAAGTCAAGCGGTATCATGTTTTTTGTTAAATAAATTAGCAAAAGATAGAACAGGTTGTCAACCTAAAAACCCAAAAAATGTGAAATTAATGTTACAAAAATCAGATAAATTACAAAAAACAAAACCGTTTAGACTGGTAAAATTCTTCACTTTTTCATCCCTTGTCATTATGTTTACGGCAACGATTGTTATTTCAGCCTTGAATGCCCATTGGGTCAGAAATATCCTTTTACAGAAAAGTGAAGAATATGCAAACCTGCTGGTTGAAAATCTCAATCACCAGATCATTTCTAGATTTATGATTCCCACTTTAGTAAAGTATGGAGAAATCCGCCTGAGAAAAAAAGAGCAGTTTCTTTTGATGGATAAAGTTGTCCACTCTACCCTTCACAGCTTTAACGTGGAAATGGTGACCATTTATGATGAAAAAAATATTATCTCCTACAGCTTTGACCGGACAAAAATCGGGCAAAAAAATGCAGGTGGTGTTCATTATGAAAAAGCCATGAAAAAAGAAGCTACTTCCAGACTTCTGCAACAGGGAAGTCTTCTGCAGCTTATGTTCTGGTTTCCCCAAGAAACCAAAATCATTACCTTTGCCCCTTTAAGAGCAGAGAAACAAGTCTCCCCGGCACTGGCCGGACCTGTTCTCGGAGTTGTTGAAATTGTCCGGGATGTATCGGATGATTACAAAAAAGTCTTTAAACTTCAGGGCCTGGTCATCGGGTCCTGTTTTATTGTAATGGGAATTTTGTTTATTGTTTTGCGTTTTGTGGTTAAACATGGGGAAAAAATTATAGAGAAAAGGGCCGATGAAAGGCTCAGGCTGGAAGAAAAACTTCGCTATGCCGAGCACTTATCTGCCATTGGGGAAATGACTGCCGGGGTTTCCCATGAAATAAGAAACCCTTTAGGGATAATCAAAAGCAGCGCTCAATTATTAAAAAAGAAAATGATCCGCCTGGATGCCAAAAGCAATATCCCTGATATCATTGTGGAAGAGTCTTCCAGGCTGGACAGTATTATTACCGACTTTTTAGACTTTGCCAAACCCAAAATTCCAGATTTTCATCCGTGCAGAGTGGAAGAGATATTAGAAAAAAATATTGTTTATCTGCGCCCGCAACTTGACGATCGCCAAATCCAGCTTTCCAAAGAGTTTGCAAGCCACCTGCCGGAGATCCAGGGAGACAGCGCCATGCTTTACCAGGCATTTTTAAATATTTTACTGAATGCCTCCCAATCCATGGAAAACAAAGGTTGTATTACCATTAAAATCCACTATAATCCCGACAGCATCACTATTAATTTTATTGATGATGGAAAAGGGATTAAAGAAGAAGCGTTAAAAAAGATATGGACGCCATTTTTTACAACTAAAGATACAGGCACCGGCTTAGGGCTGGGGATTGTGAAAAATATAATTGAAGCCCATAATGGTTCGATCCAGATTTCGAATATGAAAAACAATGGTGCAAATGTTGAAATTATTTTGCCGGTGTAGGAGACCAAGCTTAGGAGAACAGCTGAATGGAAAATATTCTGATTGTTGATGATGAAAAAAACTATCCAATGATCATCGGAGAACTTCTTGAAGAAGAAGGTTATACAACACTCACAGCTTCCAGTGGGATGGAGGCCCTGGATATTTTAAATACCGAGTTGATTGATCTGGTTTTAAGTGACGTCAAAATGCCCGGGATGAGCGGCATACAGTTACTGGAAAAAATCAAGGAAATCAAACCCGATATCCCTGTCATCATTATGACTGCTTTCGGCAGTGTGGAAAAAGCCGTAGAAGCTATGCACAAAGGTGCTTACACTTTTATTCTTAAACCATTCGAAAATCAGGCTCTTATTGCCCATATTGCCAAAGCCATCTCTGTGTACAGGATCGTTCTGGAGAACAAAACCCTGAAAGATGCTGTACGATCAAGGTATAGCTTTGACAACATCGTGGGGAAAAGCAAACCCATGCAGGAAATATATGAGCTCATCAAAAAAGTAGGCCCTTCGAACGCCAATTTTCTTATAGAAGGAGAAAGCGGAACAGGAAAAGAGCTGGTTGCCAAATCCATCCATTACAACAGCCCGAGAAAAAACAAGCCTTTGGTGGCAGTAAACTGCTCGGCTTTTGCTGAAACTCTTTTAGAGAGCGAACTGTTCGGCCATGAAAAAGGGGCATTTACCGGTGCAAATGCCACCAAAAAAGGCCGCTTTGAAATGTCGGAAGGAGGTACACTCTTCTTAGATGAAATTGGTGAACTGCCGATATCCCTTCAAGTCAAATTACTAAGGGTGCTCCAGGAAAAAACCATTGAACGGGTGGGGGGAACCCAGACCATCCCAGTGGACTTCCGCCTTATAGCTGCCACGAATAAAAATCTGGAGCAAGAGGTAAAAAATGGAAATTTCAGGGAAGATCTCTATTACCGGCTGAATGTTGTCAAGGCTATTATTCCTCCTTTAAGGGAAAGATCAGAGGACATCCCTTTGCTTATTAAGCATTTCATCACCAAATACACAAACGAACAATATACAACCAGTAAAGTAACAGATATTGACCCCAAGTCTATAAAAATGCTTTGTGACCATCAATGGCAGGGAAATGTACGGGAGCTTGAAAACACTATAGAACGTTCTGTCATCTTGTGCAGCAACACGATCATCACCCCTTCAGATCTCCCTCTGGAAGTCCGCCAGGCCAATACATCTCCTGCGCTTGATCTTGAGGGAATCCCTGAAGATGCAGGGCTTGCAGAAACCCTTACAGCTGTTGAGAAAAGAATGATTAAAAGAGCCATGAGGCTTTCCGGAAATGTACAGACAAAAGCAGCCCAACTGCTTGGCATTGGAAAAAGCGGACTCAACCAGAAATTAAAAAAATTCAATCTAGACAAATAATTTAATCTGGACAAATAATTCAAAATTATAAACCAGTTCAAAATTATAAACTCTTTTTATTCCTTTAAATTTTACTATATTTTCAAATAGTTAAGCGGGTCTCGGCTAAAATTCAAATAAGGTCGGGTTCAAAATATTGAATGATCTCCTGCAAAAAACCAAATCTCAACTTTTAAAAGAAGCATGCTTCTGCAATTTTTAAAACAAAAAAACCTTTTATTTCAGCAGGTTAAAAATTATCTTTGATTTATAGACGGGGGTTTTGATGATTGGCAGGAAATTTGCATAAACTATATTCACTAACGAAACGTTAGTTTTTTCATCTTTTTTTCCTTTTCTTAAAAAGGCTGCCTTGGCAAAATGTCCGGCAGCCTTTTTAAGTTTTAAATCATTTCATTTGTGCAAGTTTACTTTTAGCAATTGGCGTGTACATTGAGCTTTCAAAATCAGATATGATTTTTTCATACATCTTTTTACTTTCAGATGCATTACTTTCAATTTCATACAGCATGGCCAGCGAATACATGGCTTCATCTTTTAACAGCTCTGACTTTCCCTTTTCAATCTTTCGAAAATACTTTTTTGCTTCTTCAAACTCTTTTTTGGCAATACATACATTGCCAAGAGAAGACAAAATCAGGTTTTCCATTTGAGCTTCATGTTTGAATATTTCAAGCGCCTGTGTGTAATATTGAAAACTTAAATCATACTTTGCAGCATCGTAACAGATTTTGGCAAACTGTATCCTGGCCTGCCGGCCTGCATTTGTATTGGAATACTCGTTGAAAATCGTCTTGAACTTCTCTTCCACTTCGACAAATCCCTTGTCCGGGTCATTGAGTTCCGAATAGTTCTTCAACGCCTGGCCCACCAATCCAGCGGCCTTATTTTCAGCTCTTTCAAAGCTGTACATTATCCCTGAAAAGACAACAACAACCAATGCAACAGCACTGATGGCAAAGATCAACTGCCTTTTGTGTTCTTTTATAAAGGCCATTGCCTTTAAAAGATTTTCCTGAAAGGGATCTAACTGCTCCAATTCTCTTTTGCGTTCATTTGACACTGCCCGATCTGCCATTTTATTCAACCCATCCTAAAAATTAATAAGTTAAAATCACCATACCAGTGTTTTATAAATCCAGCCGACATCATTATCAGCATGTTTTATTTTAATCCAATTCCCTTTTTTTTCCAGCACCTTAAACGGCACCCCTTTTTCGACTGTAAACAAAATTCGGCCGTTTTTGCTTGCTTTAGAACGAACATTACACTTTTCCTTAATGGTAATAACACTTTGAATATCAGCTAAAAGGGAATTGTGAATCCAGGCTTTGTCATTCTCAAAATCTCTAATTTTATACCACTTCCCTTTTTTTTCTATAACAATCACGGGATGGTATTTCTCAACCTGCCACAATTCTTTGAACTGCTTGCCTGGTCCGGAACGCATATTGGCAATGCTGACTTTTACCGCTAATCTTTCTTTTGCAAAAACTCCTGAAGGGAATACCAACATTCCCGCTGCCAGAACCAAAATAATACAAACTAAAATCTTTATATTTAAATGCTTCATAAAAAGCCTCCGTAATCTTTTTCACCCCAGGTTGAGCAAAGTTCCCACTTGGTATACCAAAAAAGAAGCACCCCATGCAACTATCGTTGTATAGATCAAATTGAACCCGGCCCATTTAATGGAAGTTTCTTTATAAATCATTAATACCGTTGCAAAGCAGGGCACATACAGCAAAACAAATATCATCATCGAAAGAGCTGAAAGAGGTGTCATACCGGATTTTTGAAGTGCCTTTTCCAGTGCCTGGCTTTCAGTATCGCCTACCCCATATAGCACACCCATTGTACTGACAACAACCTCTTTGGCAACAAATCCTGTAACCAGTGCCACACTCGCCTGCCAGCCGATTCCAACTGGCCTGAAAACGGGCTCCATCACTTTGCCAATCTGGCCAATGTAAGATTTTGAAACCCGTTCCTGTTCTTTTTGATTTTCCAGGTCCTGCAAAACCATGCCCAGCTCTTTTTCCAATTCCAGGGATTTTTTATCTTCCGCGACCTTGATCTGCTGACTGTATCCTTCCCGGGTATCAGCCATCTTTTTTTCATAATCAACAGAGTATGATACGGTTCGGGGAAAGCTTGAAAGACACCAGATGATAATTGAGCCGACCAAAATCACTCCGCCCATTTTTTTTAAAAACATTTTGCTTCTGTCCCACATGTGAATCAGAAGGCTTTTTAACATGGGCATCCTGTAGGGCGGCAGTTCCATAATAAAAGGAGCTTCTTCTCCTTTAAACAATAAAATCCGTAAAAATCTTCCCGACAAAATTGCCACAACAATTCCGCCAAAATATAAGCTGAAGATTATCGTTCCGGCATGTCCGCCAAAAAAAGTTCCTGCCAATATAATGTAGACCGGCAGCCTGGCCGAACAAGACATGAACGGTGTCATCAAAATGGTTAAAATTCGATCTTTATCACTCTCCAGGGTCCGAGTTGCCATGATAGCAGGCACATTACATCCAAATCCCATCAGCATGGGGATAAATGATTTTCCATGAAGCCCGGATGCATGCATCACCCGGTCCATTAGAAAAGCGGCCCGGGCCATATATCCCGTATCCTCAAACAGAGCAATACAAAAAAACAAAATAAGAATATTGGGAAGAAAAACGATCACACTGCCGATTCCGGCCACAACACCATCCAGTAATAGTTCCTTAAACAGGGAAGGTGCCAGCAGTTGATCCAGAGAATGAGACAACAAAGAGACTCCGCCCTCAATCCATGCCATTGGATATGCACCCAGTGAAAAAGTGAGTTGAAACATGGCCCAGATGAAGAAAACAAACACAGGTATTCCAAAAAACCTGTCGGTCAGTACAAGATCTATATTTCTGGACATATCTATGCGTTTTCTGGCAAGGTTGGTCACGGTCTCTTTTATGATACCGGCAATAACCCCATACCGATCATCTGTAAGGACAATTTCAAAATCATCCTCGAACAGATCATAAATCTTTTTCCGAAATGTCCCTGCAGCCTCTAAAATTTCTCTTGATTCATCCTGGGCCTGATCAATAAATTTTTGTTTGACAATTTTATCATCTTCAAGAAGTTTAATTGCATTCCAGCGAAGCGCATCCCCAAAATCAATACCTGTATCCTGAATCAGTGATTCAATTTTTTTAATACACTCTTCCACCACCTGGCTATATTTTATATCACGGCTTTTTTTCCCTTTTTCAAACCGGTCGACTTCCAGGATTGCCTCTTCTACAAGAGCCTCAATCCCCTTATTCCGGTTTCCTATGGTAAAAACCACGGGCAGCCCTAAAAGCTGAGATAATTTATCTTCATTGATTTTTATCCCTTTTGCCTGTGCTACATCCGCCATATTCAACACAAAAAGTGCCGGCCTTCCGAGTTCCAGAATCTGAATTGCCAGAAAAAGACTTCTTTCAAGATTAGAAGCATCAATAATATTAACCACAATGTCCGGTTTTTCATCCTGGATAAAATCCCTGGCCGTTATTTCTTCAATGGAAAATGGTGTCAGGCTGTATGTCCCGGGAAGATCAACAATATTCAGCTGATAGTCTTTATATTTTAATTTACCCTCTTTTTTTTCAACAGTAACTCCGGGCCAATTCCCTACCTTCTGACGGGCTCCGGTCAGGTTATTGAATATAGTGGTTTTGCCGCAATTTGGGTTGCCGGCAAGCGCAATGGTTAATTTTTTTGTCATATTACCTTTTCTTAAACCTTACATTTTCCACAAGTACCTTTGCTGCTTCCTCAACCCTTAAAGAGATGTGGTACCCTTTAATCACAAGCTCAATCGGATCCTTGAGCGGGGCGTATTTTTCAACATATATTTTTGACCCCCGGTTTATCCCCATTTCCAGCAGCCTCCGCCGGAAAAGGCTTTCACCTGAAACTTTCCGAATGATACCTTCCTGACCGGTTTTCATCTGGCTAAGTTTTACAGGAGGCTTTTTATCCTCGATTACAATGCCATCCTGTTCAGATGCCAGCGCCTGACCAGCTTCAAAAGGCTGCACCTGAATCTTTTCAGCCATGCCTTTACCTAAAACCAGACGATTTTCCCCAGTGGCTATCACCACCTGGCCACCGAATCCGCTGGAAACAATTTCTACCAGGTCACCTTTTTTAAGCCCCATAGATGAAACTCGGGATTGCATATTTCTGCCGGCATCAAATTCTATTACAACCAGCTTTTCACCTTGCCTGGCCTTGTGGAGAGGTACAAGCCGATTTCTGTCCTCCATGCATTTGGCACAGATTCCATAAATTTCCATTTTGTGTTGAAGCATATGAAATCCGTAAGCATCCGCAACTTTAAGCTGCTGTTTTTCAATAGCTTCATCTTTAAACTCCAGAATGCTGCCGCATTTTGTACAAACCATATGATCATGATGCAGGCCAAGATGCCGATGTTCATACTGAGTTTCTTTTGCATCAAATTCAATTTTGCTGGCAAAACCGAACCGGCACAGCATCTCCATACTGTTTAAAACAAAATCTGCATCAAGAGTAGTACCGTCTTTACGTGCCTGGGTAAGGATATCTTCAATTGTGACATGGTGTTCAAGCTTTAGAAAGGCTTCCAGCACCTCGAATCTGAGATCAAACTGATCAACTCCCTGATGCTTAAACAGCCTCTTGAACTGCTTCTTTTCCTGCTCATGTGTATTGGTCATGAATTTTATCCTTTAAAAATAACGCTCTAAAATAGTATAGCCGTGGTTTTATGTCAAGTTGGACCACCATCTGCAACCCCGTATCATTTCAAATATTTCTTGACCCTAAATACAGGATCTGTTCTAGTTCTATTTTAATCAAAATATGTTATTTTCCTATTTTCTGCGGCTTGAGTATTCCCGGCCTAAATTTTCTGGAGTTAATATGCACATATATAACCATCTAAAAACATTCCATCTGAAAATTTTCCTGCTGAAAATATTTCCCTTAAAAACATTATTGTTCGCCTGTATTTTGTACCTTATACCGATCATAATTCCCGGGACCTGCAGCAGTTCAGACCAGTCGGCAACACATTTAAAGATAGGAATATATGACAACCCCCCCAAGCTGTTTGTTGATGAAAACAATGAACCAAAAGGTATTTTCCCAGGCATTCTTAATGACATTGCCCAAAAAGAAGGTTGGGAAATCAAATTCATCCCTCTCTCCTTTAAGGATGGGTTAAAAAGACTTGAAAAAGGCAGCATCGATATCATGCAGGATGTTGCCTGGTCGAAAAAAAGAAGCCGAATATATGGTTTTACCAATGAAACCGTCATGGTCAGCTGGGGAAGAGTTTATAAAAAAAAAGGTCTGGATATTTCCACGCTTATTGACCTGGACAATAAGCGTATTGCATATATGGACGGGGGCATCTATTCTGAAGGGCCGGACGGTCTTAAAACATTGATGAAAAAATTCGAGCTGAATGCGGATTTTATTCCGGTAAATGGCTATAAACAAGTATTTGAATATATCGATCAGGGGAAGGCGGATGTCGGTGTTGCAAATCGTCTGTATGGCAAAACCAATACACATAAATACCACATTGAAAACACACCGATACTGATCTCACCTATCTCAATCCGGCTCGCTTTTAATAAATCCAACCCAGCTACTACCCAATTAATTAAAACCATTGATGAGCATATGATCAGGTTTAAAGCGGATGAAAATTCCATCTATTACCAGCTCATTGATGAGTATATCGGAAGGCCCAGAAGAGTTATCCCGCCAATTTTTAAAACACTTCTGGCTTTCCTCCTGCTGCTTTTAGCAGTATTTGCAATATTGGGTGTTTTTCTCAGCAGGCAGTCTCAAAAAAAATCAGCCCAGTTAATAGCGACGGACAAAGCACTCAAGGAAAGTGAAAAAAAATTCAGGACTATATTTGAAAATCTACAGGATGTATATTTTGAAGCAGACCTTTCCGGTGCCATTCACACCCTTACACCCTCTGTTGAAAAAACACTGGGCTTCCAGGCTGGAGAACTCAATGGTTTGCCGATAAAAAATATCTTTGAGCAGACAGAAGATTACGATACATTTATAAAAGTCCTGCTGGAAGAAGCGTCCATAAGAGATTTTCAGGCACTTTGCATTAAAAAGGATCAGGACGCCATATGGGTTTCAATTAATGCAGATCTATACCAAAATGAAATGGGTACCAAAGGCATCCGAGGTATCCTGCGCGATATTACCCAACAAAAAAACACTGAAAAAAAACTGATAGAAAGAAAAGAACGTTTCAGGGAAATGGCAAGGCTGTTGCCTTGCGGCATTGTTGAAACAGACCGTCATCTTAATATAACGTATGCAAATAAAACCGGACTTGACATGTTCGGATATACAAACAAGGACCTGAAGGCAGGATTAAACGGCAAAGATATCATCCTGTCGGATCTTCCTGGCGGCATAGATGAAAATTTCACTTTCCCACTGGAGAAGGATACCATTGCCCCTGCTGAATATGAAATGAAAAAAAAGGACGGCACGAGCATTATTGTTTTATTGAATCTCAACCCGATTCAATACGATAATCAGGTAAGCGGTTTCCGTGCAAGCCTTGTAGATCTCACTGAGTTTAAAAAACTTCAAGAAGAGGCCATACGAAACCAAAAACTTGAATCCACAGGTATTCTTGCAGGTGGCATTGCTCATGATTTTAATAATATTCTTCTGGGATTATTCGGAAATATCACTTTAGCAAAATCTGAACTTCCCCCCGAGAACACTGCATATAAACTGATTGAAGAAGCTGAAAAATCGATGACACGGGCCAAAGATCTGACAACTCAACTTCTGACATTTGCCCAGGGAGGAGATCCGATAAAACAGGCGGTAACCATAGACCAGGTCATTCAGGAAACTGCAGCCTTCAACCTGGCAGGTTCCAACATTAAAATCGCCATGGAAAAACCGGAGAACCTGTGGCAGGTGAGTGCCGATAAGAGCCAGATAAGCCAAGTCATATCCAACCTGGTTATCAATGCAAGGCAAGCCATGCCGGATGGCGGCAGCCTGAATATAAAAATTGAAAATACCGCATTATCCGAAAATGATTTTTCAACCCTTAAACTGGACCAATATGTAAAAATATCCATAACAGATGAGGGTGAAGGGATTGCAGAAATGCACCTTGAAAAAGTATTTGATCCATATTTCACAACAAAAAAGAATGGCAGCGGTCTTGGCCTTGCCATTGTCCATTCAATCATTTTAAAACACCATGGTTATATTTATGTCAACTCAACTCTGGGGCAAGGAACTACGTTTGTTATTTATCTTCCCATAGATACGTCTGCGCCGGTTCAGCGCTCGAACTCTACGGAAAACATTATCACTGTAGAAGCACAGCACTTAAGCATCCTTGTCATGGATGATGATGCCCTGGTAAGGGAAGTGTCTGAAAGAATTCTTAATAAACTGGGACACTCCGCTACCTTGTGTGATGAGGGCGGGCAGGCCATCGAACTCTATGAACAGGCCATGGAGAAGAAAACCCCTTATGATATCATCATCATGGATCTCACCATCCCCGGCGGAATGGGCGGCCAGGAAGCGGTCAAGCAACTCCTTGAAATTGATTCAACGGTAATCTCTGTTGTTGCCAGTGGATATTCAACCGACCCTGTTATGGCAAATTATAAGGAATATGGATTCAAAGCAATGATCACCAAACCCTACACACTTGAAAAAATGCAGCAGGTCATTGATCAGGCAATCCATTCATAAAAATGAAGACTAACCTGAACCTGAAACCAATCAAAATAAAAATATGCCTCAAAAGCTTTCTCAGTATCTAAAACAAAATCTAACTATAAAAGACAAAACCATTTCTAATCGACTGGTTCTTGCTCCAATGGCAGGGCTTGGCCACATTGCTTTAAGGCAGATGATTGATGAATATGGGGGCTGCGGCCTTCTTTTTACCGGTATGTGCAGTGCAAAAGCCCTGCCCCATGAAAACCCCAAAGTATCCATGGTATTCAAATGGCGCCAGGAGGAACTTTCTCACCTTGTCTGCCAGATATTCGGGTCTGATCCTGAGACTATGGCAAATGCGGCTGTCAGGGTAGAAAAAGAAAATTTTTTTGGAATAGACCTCAATTTTGGATGCTCTGTAGCTGCCATATGCAAAAAAGGATGTGGCGCACAATTATTAAAAAACCCTGATTTATCTTCAAAGATTGTAAAAAAAGTTCGCGATGCTGTATCTATCCCTTTATTTGTAAAGTTTAGAACAGGTTGGGAAAATAACCCCCAATTTGCAGTGGATATGGCCCGGCGATTTGAAGACGCAGGTGCAGACGCCCTGACCTTTCACCCGCGTGTTGCACCTGATAGAAGGAGCCGCCCTCCCCGATGGGATATCATAGGAGAGGTTCAAAAAGCTGTTGGAATCCCGGTATTTGGAAACGGGAATCTGTTTGAAGCCAAAGATGGATTAAAAATGATTGAAGACACAAACTGCCAGGGGCTTTCTGTGGGCAGGATGGCAGTCGCACGGCCATGGCTGTTTGCCCAGTGGACAGATAACTTCTATCCCGAAGACACCATTTTTTTCACCAATGCCATTCGTATGACTGAGATTCTACTGGAGCATTATGACGACTTTTTTGCACTCAAATTTTTTAAAAAACTTGCACCATATTTTTGTGCCAATTTCAAATTCGGCCATGATATTTTAAAACGCCTGATTCGTGCGCAGAATATGGATGACATCCAAAACAACCTTGTTTCCATATTTGAAACAAAACCGGAAACTCTTTCACGGCCTAACCTGAATCTGTTTTTATAATCAAACTATTCCCCTCTGAAATTAGTGAGTTGGTTCTTTTTTCTTGTTCTTTATTCCTGTTTTTAGGTATATACTTTTAAAAGATACTGTCATTTTAAGTTGCCCCTGAATTAGAGGGCAACAATGGCTGAATTAACATGGGGAATACTATGGGACCAACACAAAGAAAAGTGGCAGTTGTAACTTCGCTTGGTAAAAAATATTCAGGTTTAATTGATATCCCTAGTGATACATTCAGAACAACGGACATATTCAACAGTTCTCATATCTATTGGAAAAATCCAGATTTAAAATGCTACGACGATGCCATTTTAATGAGGGATGCCCGATTGTTTTTAGAAGAAAAATCCGTTTACCAGAAATTTGATATGATCCAGATCAAACTTTCCGAGATCATCTATTTTTATGATGACATAGAACAGTTGGGAAATGAAATAGAAAAAAAAAGAATGTCTGCATTGCATGGAGCAAAAAGTGAAGAATCACAGACCATACATATCATTACCACCCAGGTTGCCAATTCTTTTTATGATATCACTGGAATATTTTCCGGCAGATTCAGAAAAAAATCAAAAGATGCATTTATTCCATTGACCGAAACCCGCATCATTGAAGTCCTTAAAAAAGAGGACAAATGGTTTCAAAAAAAAGTAGCACTCCCTCACAATTTTATATGTATTGGGAGTAAATATATTGAATCATTGACGCTTAGATAAAAATTCTTACCCAACTCAAACTCTGATAGACAAACAAAAAAAAATGTATTGTATTAATTTTGGATAACCCGCTTTCAAATTTCAAATGCCTGGGTTGCGGCGAATGCTGCAGACAGAATGGGTATGTTCGCCTCCGGGAATATGAACCAGACAAAATTGCCGCATTTTTAGGGATGGATGTGTATGACTTTATTGAAACTTATACCTATGTAACAAAGGATCGGCAGACGCTTTCATTGATCGACAAAAAGAGTGGGGAGTGTATATTTTTAACACCTGACGGGTGCAGGATTCATGATGTGAAACCAGGCCAGTGCCTTGATTTTCCAAACAAATGGAAATTCAAGGCATTTAAAGACATTTGTGCCTGGGCAAAACAGCAAAGGAATGAAGAAAAAAATTAGAGGCCGAGAATATCTAACCCTTCATCCAATTCAAAATAAGGTTTAAGATCATATTTATACCCAGGGACTCCAAAATAAATACTCAGACTGTCCTGAATCGCCTTGATACCTTCTGCAAACCGGTCATTATCCAGTTCATAGAAAGTTATCGAGTTCATACCATCGGTCATGCTGGATGATACATAAGGTCCTCTTTTGGTCAAAAAGGCCGGCAGCGTGGGAGCTTTAAGGTATCTTTTTGCAATTTCCTTCGTACTTTCAGGGGGATAGGTAACATTTGAAATAATGACCATCTGTTTTCTCCTTTTTGAAAAAATATTGAACCAAAATCAAGGGAAGTATGATCATATAAGGCCTTGAGTGTCAAACCTTTTTCATCCCAACTGCTGGACAAGCACATATTTTTCCATATCAGCATCAAAATTTTCTATGACAATTGAAATCACTATCCAATATAGCTATTTGACTTAGAACATGATGCTCTTTAGATTGATTCATCCACTATGATAAAAAAGGATATATTTATGATAAAAAAAATTGACTGCAGGACACTTCAATGCCCGCAGCCCGTGCTAAAAACAAAAGAGGCTCTTGAACAACAAGCAGTTGCCGAACTATCTGTTGTTGTAGACAATGATGCTGCTGTGGAGAATGTCAGCCGTTTTTTAAACTTCCAGGGTTTTGAAGTCTCTGTAGATTCAGATGGTATCAGCTCGACCGTATCAGGGAAAAGAGACGCGGAAAAAATTAAGCCCCTTGAAACAACGAACAGTCAACCTGCACCAAAAGATAAAGAGTACCAGAAAATTCTTATCATTATTTCTTCTGAACATATTGGAAAAGGTGATGATGATCTGGGCGGCAAATTAATGATCAATTTTGTCAAAACTCTAAAAGAGATGGGCTCTGATTTATGGCGTCTGGTATTTTTAAATCATGGGGTCAAACTATGCACTGACAAATCAAAGGTCCTTGAAGAGATCCAAACTCTCGAAGAATCAGGGGTCGATGTTCTGGTCTGCGGCGCCTGTCTCACCCATTTGGAGCTTATGGATAAAAAAAAAGCTGGACAGACAACCAACATGCTGGATGTTATTACATCCATGCAGATAGCCGATAAAGTGATTAATTTATAGAAAATCAAGCCGGAATCTAAATCCGGGCAAAAAGAATATCTTTGCGTTTGCCGCTATCGGTTGTTGACAAAAAAATCGTCAATAATACCCTGCTGCCTGAGCTTGAGGCCATATTCAGCCGCACCTTTTTTGTCAGCAAATTTTGACACCCTTACCACAAACCATGTTTTCCCACCGCCATCCACTTTTTTAACACTGGCATCAATCTCTTTTTTCTTTAGTATATCCACATAGCGATTTGCATGACTTAATTTCAAATAAGCTGCCACCTGAATGGTAAAGGGTTTGGGTGTTGCAGCTTCCAGGGCGATCTTCTTTTTTTCAAGGGCCCTGGTTTTAAAGGTATGGGTCACGGTTGAAATCATAAAAAATGCAAGCCCGCAACAGATGATTGTCATCACACCTGCTTTTAAATAAAATTGCATTTTTTCATTATGCCTAAAATACGAGATTACTCTGCCGATCACCTGTATCAGGGAACTGGATAAGGACATTAACAGCATCCATATTCGATTTATCAAAGAAATCACCTGGCCGGACAAATGAAGGAGAAACTTTTTTATCTCCATTCGTTTTTTTTGACTAACTTTGGCTTCAGTATATACATCAGGCTTTAAAAGTGTCTCTCCTCCCAAATTGTCAACCGACTCATCAGGTGGTTCCTTAACCAGTTCCTGTATTCTTTCTTGATAAAGATTGGCCAGGTCAGGATGATGCTTCACCTCTTGATACAATTTACCGGCAACATAATCATTTCTTTGCAGGTCCAGAAATATTTCAGCAATTAAAGATGCTAATGTTCTGTTATTCATATGGATCTGGGCGAGGATGGTCAGAACATCCTGCTCAAAAGTGGAGATAATACTGGAGTGACTGAGTTGGGTCAGCCACAATTTTGCGATATCCTCATCCTGGGGATTAATTTTAAGATAAACCGCTGTCCCCAGTTTTAAATTCTGGTGTTCACTATGGGTATTCAACTGGAATGCAGCAATGGCACCGGATATTTCCATTGCGGTTTTCTTTGCTGAAAACGGCCATAAAAGAAACGTATCATATATCCGCAGCGCCCGGATGTAATTTTTTTGAGCTTTTGGTTCAATACCGGAACGCTCCCAGGTCTGCCCTTCTTTAATAAAACGCCTGACAAGCCTCCGGGCGATAATATTCATCAAGACCCCGAATAGACAAAAAATTGCTAAAAGTATAACCCCGCAGACAATCAGAGGACTGATGGATGGGAAAAACCGGGCTAGCCGTGGCAGGATATAAAAAGATGCCGGTATGGCAAACAGGCAGCAAACCCATAGCAGAACGCCAATATACCTTAAAACCCAGATCATTGTTCCTCGTATTCGCACAATTTCTGTCCGGCTTTAATGGCCACGGTCATTGTCTGATCCGGGTGGGCTTCAGGATGTATACTGCACCCGGTAATTGCATCTACCGTTTCAAAACGGATCATATCCGGAATGGGAAAATCCCTTATGGGCTCTGTTTTTAACGCATTCATCATAAATTCCGCCCATATAGGTGCAGCAATTCTGCCACCGGTTATACCTGAATTATTGGTATCAACCAATTTTCTTTTTTTGTCAAAACCGGTCCATACCGATGTGCTCAAATTAGGGGTAAACCCTGTAAACCAGGCATCATTATAAGCATCTGTTGTTCCGGTTTTCCCTGCTGCCGGCAGATCAAACCCTGCCTTTCGGACAGACCGGCCAGAGCCTTCTTCTATCACGGATTTCATCATATCCACCAGTTGATAGGTTGTGGCAGGTTCCAGCACCTGCTTTTTTCGGATAATATGCTCAAAAACAATTCGCCCGAATGCGTCTTCCACCCTGCGGAAAAGAAAGGGTTCATGAAAGGCTCCAAGGGATGCAAAAACACTATAGGCTGAGGCCATCTCAAAAGGTGTTACCCCGGATGTCCCCAATGCAACCGAATAAACGTCTGCCAATGGGCTTTTTATGCCGCAGGTTTTTGCAATCCGTGTAACAGCTTCCGGGCCGGTCTGCTCTACCACCTGTGCTGCAATGGTGTTGACCGAATTGATCAAAGCCTTTTTTAAAATCATATCACCTAAAAAAGTTTTATTAAAATTTTTAGGTTCCCAGCTTGAGGTGCGGTCCAACGGTATAACAACCGGACGGTCCCTCATGATGCTGGCCGGATGATAATTCAATTCTTTGAATGCTGCATAATATAAAAATGGTTTAAACCCGCTTCCGGCCTGCCGCCGACTCTTCATAGCCCGGTTAAATTCACTCTGGTGATAATTTCTGCCTCCCACCAGCGCTTTAACTGCGCCGGACCCGGCATCGACAGCGACCAATGCGCCCTGGGGGTGATCTGAATCCTCTTCTCCTATTCCCATCATCTTATCCAGCCTGCCAAGACCATTTTGAAGTGCTGTCCGGGCATACGCCTGAAGCTGGGGATCAACCGTTGCAAACACCTTGATCCCCCCATGATAAACTACATCTTCTCCATACGCTTGAATCAATTGGTTGATCAATGCATCCAAAAAATAACTTCCCGTTCTTGAGTCTGAAATTTCATGGTGAAGTTCAGGCTTTTCCCGGCTCGCTTGCCGGGCCTCATGCTCTGATATAAACCCCACTTGTGCCATCCGCCTTAATACAATATCACGACGTTTTAAGGCCCGATCATAAAACCTGAAAGGATTATAATTGGTAGGTGATTTGGGCAGTCCGGCAAGCATGGCAGCCTCGGAAAGCGTTAAATCAAGAGCAGCTTTTCCAAAAAACACCCGGGCAGCCTTTTCGATTCCCTGTGCACCGGCCCCAAAATGGATCTGGTTGACATAGGCATGCAAGATATCTTCTTTGGTATTGGATGCCTCAATCTGAAGAGACACCAGCAATTCTTTAAATTTTCTCTCGAATGTCTGCTCAAAACTGAAAAACAAATTTTTGGCAAGCTGCTGGGTAATGGTGGATGCACCCTGGACCCCGCTGGATGGCGTCAGTGTGATATAAAGGGCTTTTAAGGTCCTGAGTTTATTGATCCCGTGATGATCGAAAAACCGATGGTCTTCCGTTGCAACAATGGCATTAACAAAATCCTGTGATACCATACTGAGCGGAATAGTCTTACGCTCCCCCATAGTCATCAATACCTGTCCGTTTGAAGCGAAAATCTGACTTTGAGGGGTTTCAATCATCCGGCTTAAAGGAGATGGCAGTTTGGGAAGATCCCGAGCTGTATAAAATATGAGAAACATGATCGAAAGGCTCACAATGGAGGCAAATATCAGGCCAGAGAAAAAACAAAAACGGATAAAAGGCAACACTTTAAAAAAAACCTTCAATCGTCTTCTCCTTTCAGGTTCAGACTCAATTGCCAAACTGCCCATTCCCGCCCTTTGACAAACACCACTTTTGAGCCGCCATTCTCCGCAAACTCAAACCCGAGACGGATATAACCATTTCTGGCTTCATTCCAGATACCAACACGGATAATTTTCCCTTGCTGTTCAAGCAGGGCTCCGGGATCGGCCATCAGATCCGGTAAAATATCTGAAGGAAGCTTAAACAAGGCATTAAAGAAATTTTTGGCAGAATAAATCCGTCCGTAAAATCCTTCCATATCATCCAGGCTTCCGAAAAAAGGTTTCTCACCGGCTTCAATCTCCAGGATATCTTCATTTTTTAGATCAATCTGTTTAATCACCCGGTTATCCGAATCAATAAAATAGATTTTAACACCCCCGACAACCCCTTCACAAAATATCCTGTCCAGCCCGCTGCCCTTGAGTAACCAGACCAATTGGGCAGGTTCAATTATTTTTAAGGCAGAAGATGACTCAAGTGCCAGGTAAAGTGATTTAAACTGCTGGTTTTCAAGTGTTACCCATTCTCCGGGCTGCATACTTGAAACAAGGGAGAAAAAAGAAGCGGCTTTGTTGACATTCTGCCGGACATCTTCTTTTTTGCTGATGATCTGATCCAGATATTCATGGGCATCCGTTGCCTGTTTTCCAGCTTCCCAAATAACACCTTTTTCCGGACGCAAATTGTTTGTGGACGCCAGATATGTCCCCACCATATTTTCAATCCAGTCAAATCTGAATTCGGAAAAGACAAAAATAAGGGTGAGGATACAGACTGCAATATTCAATAAAGAAAAAGTTCTTTTGGCCCATTCGGAAAAGTTGAAAGGGTCATACCAATGTTGGATCATAATTTTTGAATCATCGTTATTGGATTATAGAGGCTTTTTGCATGCCTTTTCCTTACACTTTCCCGGCCTGATTTAATGAATCGTTATACACCGTATAAAAATTTTTATGTTCCATCAGGACTTGAGTCAAAAAGGAATCAAGATGAGGCATATCGTCCGTATGAATGATACTGTTAACGCTGGCATGGAGGGCGGCCATATTGTCATTGGAATTATATTTAGAGCTCACCAGCACAAGACAGATCCGCCGGCGCAGTGACATGTCAATGGTGTCCATTTTTTCCAGGATACCTTTTGCACCTGTATTCCGATCAAAGGACTCATCAACAACCACCAGATGGTAAACATGGTATTCCATTCTCTCCAAAGCGTCTTTTGTGTCCATGGGAATTTCCGTATCAAACCCCATCTGTTTAATGACAGAGAATACATTTTTTTTCAAAGCCTGTTCTTCAATGCATATTAATGCATTTTTTCTTTCATCAAACGACAGGGTTGAAGCAGCTTTGGGTTTTTCAGGAGCATTTTTTGATTTTTTGATTGCAGGAACAGAAATCTTTTCTTTACATTTGGGGCACTTGAATACAGATTCTTTATCCCGTGAAATTTTATGGTCCGGAACATTCAGTTTTGTTTTACAATGCTGGCATGTGATATTCATAGTCTAATTTCCTTGATATCCATATTTACCCCCCCTGATATCCGTGATCAATCTTCAATGAATCAATCTGTGTGGTGGTTTCACCGCGTGAACTCTTTATCGAATCCAGGCCCCTTCCCACGATATCCTTATGGGAAGCGTAAGATGATGCAATCTCCTCAGTAATACTGCCTTCTTCATACAGGGAGATGATGTATTCATCAAACGTCGCCATATCCTGTGCCTTCCCGGCTGTTATGATATCATTAAACGTCTTTCCTTCAGATTCTCCGTTAAGAATTGAATCCTTTACCCTCAGGTTTGATCCCATAATCTCAAAAGCGGCCACCCGGCCGCCACCGACTTTAGGAAGCAATCTTTGTGAAACAACCCAGCGAATCGTCTCCGCCAGCCGTATACGAATCTGTTTTTCTTCTTCAGTAGAAAACATGCCTAGAACACGGTTAATCGTCTGCCCGGCGTCCACCGTATGCAGGGTGGATAAAACCAAATGTCCTGTTTCTGCAGCAGACAAACCGATTTCAACAGTTTCCCGATCCCTCATCTCACCCACCAGGATAACTTTGGGTGCCTGGCGGAGTGCTGCTCTCAGCCCATTGGCAAAACTATCAAAATCAATGCCCAGCTCCCGCTGGTTAAAGGTGGATTTTTTCTGAGAGTGTTGATATTCAATGGGATCTTCAAGGGTAATAACGTGTACGGATTTTTCTTCATTAATCTTATCCAGCAGAGCCGCCAGGGAAGTTGATTTACCGGACCCGGTAGCACCGGTAACAAAAATAATCCCGTTTCGCTCCCCGGCCATTTTGTGAAATGCCTGGGGCAATCCCAGATCTTCAATAGTAGGAATTGTGGTCTCAAGTTTCCTGAGTACAATAGAATATTTACCAGACCTTGAAAAAATATTTACCCTGAAGCGGGCCTTGTCACCAATCTGGTAGGAAAGGTCACATGACCCCTCCCGGATAAGGGTTTCCGTCAATTTTCTGTTGTTATTGATTAAATTGAGTGCAAAAATTTCTGTCTGGAAAGGGGTAAGCAGGTTAAAGTCCGGCTCAATCTTCACCGAAACCAGTTCCCCTGAGCTTTCCACCTGGATTGGTTTACCCGGTGTAAAGTTCAGGTCGGAAACATTATCATGGGAATCCAACATTTTTGAAAGGATATGGTCAATCTGTTGTTTTTTCATACCATCCTCCTTTTACTTTTTCAAAAAACAGTGAGGGGGTTATGCTTCTGTAAAATCAGCCGGTGGATTTTTCAAAAACGGTCTGAACAAAGATTTATTATTTGCCTTACCATATGCCTCATCCGGGCTGATCCAGCCTTTATTATACAACTGCATGATGGCATCATCCAGCAATTGCATGCCGTATTGTTTTCCGGTCTGGATCATGGATGCAATCTGATGGGTTTTTGCCTCCCGAATAAGATTTCGTACCGCAGGCGTTGCCACCAGTATCTCCAGAGCAGCACACCTGCCCTTTTTATCAATCCGCTTAAAAAGAGTCTGGGCTACCACAGCCCGAAGTCCGTCAGACAATGTAGAACGGATCTGTGCCTGTTCAGTGGAAGGAAACACTTCGATAATCCTGTCCACGGTTTTGGCTGCACTGGAGGTATGCAGCGTACCAAATACCAGATGGCCTGTTGATGCAGCCTCTATGGCAAGAGATATGGTCTCAAGATCCCTGAGCTCACCAACCAGGATAATATCCGGGTCCTCACGCAATGCCCCCCTGAGAGCCGCAGAGAACGTCTGCGTATGCAGGCCGACTTCCCGGTGATTGACTATACAGTTCTGACTTCTGTGTACAAACTCGATGGGATCTTCCACCGTGATGATGTGATCTTTTCTGGTTCGGTTGGCCTGATCAACAATGGCTGCAAGTGTGGTTGATTTACCGGAACCTGTAGGACCTGTTACCAGAACAAGCCCCCTTGGCAGCTCTGCCAGCTTTGAAATCACCGGGGGAAGCCCCAATTGCTCTGCCGTCAGGATCTCGGATGGAATTTCACGAAACACAGCGGAAATCCCGTTTTTCTGCATAAAATAGTTGGCCCTGTATCTTGCCAGGCCCGGGATTTCATACCCGAAATCCACATCCCCGGTCTCTTCAAACACTTTAATTTTTTCCTGGGAAGTTATTTCGTATAAAAGTCCCCTGAGTTTATCACTGGTCAGGACATCATATTTGATGCGCTCCATATCGCCGTGAAGACGTATCGCTGGCTGCTGGCCGGATGCCAGGTGGAGGTCTGATGCCCCCTGTTCGTGCATCAATTTAAAAAAAGCATCAATTTCAGCCATTTTTCATACCCTTCTTGATTGATGATTACTATTTTGTCTGATAAATAAATGATTATGCTTGCTTGATAAACTTTAAAGTTGCATCTGTTTCATCTGCAGCCTTATTTTCGTCTTTCGTCATTTCAAGCATCTTAGAGTGGGATTCCAGTACAGCCCCGATCTGCATTTCAAGCTGGATTCTCTGGCGCTTCAGCTCAATAATATCGCTGTGCAGCTGGGATAAACGCTTGTGGGCTCTATTCAATATTTTTTCCGCCTCAACCTCTGCATTGGCTATAACAACCTGAGCATTTTTCTTGGCATTATCCTTCATTTGATCCAGTACTTTCTGGGACTGGATCATGGCATTTTTCATTGAGTTTTCACGTTTCCGATACCCCTGGTTCTCAAGGTTGAAACGATGATTTTCCTCTTGAAGTTTCTGGATGGACTGATTTAAACCATCCAATTCTCGAGCCACATCCTCAAGAAAATAGTCCACTTCCTGGACATCAAATCCCCTGAAGCGCGTCGTGAACTCTTTTTGTTTTACAACCAATGATGTGATACCCATAAAAATACCTCGCTAAATGTTTTTACGCTATAGAGCGTGCCAGTCCATGAAGGCTGTTCACAACAAATATCTGTAAAAATTTGATCAGTAAAATCACAACAATAGGAGAAATATCCAGCCCTCCGAAATTTACAGGAAGCCTTTTCCGAATCTGATAAAAAACGGGCTCTGTTGCGGTATTGATAAACCTTACTATCGGGTTGTAAGGATCCGGGCTTACCCATGAAAGAACAGCGCCGGCAATGACAATCCAAAAATACAGAGTAAGTGCATAGTTTAGGACGACTGCAACGGCTTCGAGAAAATTAGCTAATATGAGCATTTATGTTACCTTTTTTCAACAATTTCTATAACTTTCAACTTTCTGGTTAACTATGAATACCGCTAAAAGTCAAGTATTTTTGCCTGTTTGCCCTTCATTATTTATCTTCTTTTCGGCAAATGAGCGCAAAAAAATAAATTTGCAGTCAAATCAATTGAAAGCTCAATGCCTCCTGCCCTCTCAGGTAATTTTCTATACTAACTGCCGTGAATATGGTATAGATCGTTTAAAATTAAACGCTTGCAAACATTTAACGGGTATATAAAAGGCTTTTTTAATCATCGTAAAATTGACATTTTATCTAAAGGAGTCCAAACAATATGGGTCAGGCAAACCTTAAAGAGATTAAATGCATCTCATATAAAAAAGCAGGGATAAATAAGGGGTACACAGATCAATCTCTCAGTATTGATATCAACAGTGCTGATATCTCCATCAACCCGATTGATGAAAATATCAAACACAAGTTTATCGGAGGAAAAGGTTATGATCTCTGGCTGATGTGGAACCGGGTCTCCGGTACGACCAAATGGAATGATCCCGAAAACACGATCTGTATCTCTTCAGGCCCGCTTGGGGGGACCCCCGGTTATCCAGGGGGTGGCAAAAGCATTGTCACTGCCATTTCTCCTTTAACCGGTGCACCCATTGATTCCAATGTCGGGGGATATTTTGGTCCCTATAAAAAGTTTTCAGGATTTGACGCCATAGAACTGACCGGTAAAGCACAAAATGATACTGTGATTCTCATTGACGGAATTGAAAATACCATTAAGCTTTTTAATGCTTCAAATCTTCCGGAAGACGCCTATGCGCTCTCAAAAGAGCTTACCCAGCATTTTGATGCAGATAAGCCCGTCAATATTTCGGTTGTTACAGCAGGGCCTGGGGCTGCAAACACGAATTTTGGATGCCTGAACTTTTCCTGGTGGGATGCGGGACGAAAAATGGTTCGCTATAAACAAGCCGGGCGCGGGGGTATTGGAACCGTATTTGCTGATAAAAAAATTAAGGCAGTTGTGGCCCGCTATGGATCAATATCCATGAAGACCAACAACCCGGCAGATCTTGAAGCGCTGAAAGCCGTTACCAAAACCCATGCTAAAGAAATCCATGAACTGGATCCGAAACAGAACCGTATGGCTTTGGTCGGCACCACTCACCTTGTCCCCATCATGAATGATCATGACTGCCTGCCGGTCCATAATTTCAAATTCGGCTCCCACCCTGAAAGCCAGGTTATTGGCGAGGATGTATACGAACATATCTTTGACAAGGGTTTTGACGGCTGCTGGAGAGGATGTGCTGTGGCCTGCGCGCACGGTGTAAAGGATTTTATTCCGTTCACTGGTCCATATCAGGGGACAAAAGTATTTGTGGACGGTCCCGAATATGAAACAGTTGCCGGGTGCGGCTCCAATTTGGGGATTTTTGATCCACACACCATTCTTGAAATGAATTTTTACTGCGATGCGTATGGTATGGACACCATATCCGTAGGAACCTCCATCGGGTTTGTCATGGAATGTTTTGAAAATGACCAGATCACCATCAAGAATACAGGAGGGATGGATTTAAGCTTTGGCAACCGGCACAGTGCACTGGAAATTATTCACCAGATGGCTGCCGGCAAAGGATTTGGAGCAATCGTCGGCAAAGGCGTCCGGCAGATGAAAACCATTTTTGCCAAAGATTTCGGTGCAGATGCCGCTTTTATGCAGGACATTGGCATGGAGTCAAAAGGGCTTGAATTTTCAGAATACATCACCAAGGAATCTCTGGCCCAGCAGGGTGGATACGGACTTGCACTCAAAGGGCCCCAACATGACGAAGCATGGCTGATCTTTCTTGATATGGTTCATAATTTCATGCCGACTTTTGAAAACAAAGCAGAGGCGCTGCACTGGTTCCCCATGTTCAGGACCTGGTTCGGACTATGCGGACTTTGCAAACTGCCCTGGAACGATATTGTTCCTGAAGACAATAAAAACAACCCGGAACCTGCCAAAGTGGTCAAACATGTGGGCTGGTATGCAGACTTTTTCTCAGCCGTAACCGGGAGAAAGACCACGCCGGATGATCTGATTACCATGAGTGAGGCCGTATATAATTTTCAAAGGATATTCAACCTGAAAATGGGATACGGTACCCGGGAACATGACACCGTCCCATACCGGGCTATGGGACCGGTAACTGTGGAAGAATATAACTCCAGAAACAAACGGTATGATGAACAGCTTACAGATAAATACAACCTTGATATCACTGGCATGAGCACCGGGGAAAAAGTGGCTGCTCTCCGCCAGAAAAGAGAAGAGCAGTACGAACTTTTAAAGGATGCTGTTTATGAACGCCGCGGCTGGAACAAAAACGGAATCCCGACCCTGGATACGGTTAAGCGTCTGGGTATAGACTTTCCGGAAGTTCTGGATATTCTCAAACAAAACGGAATTCAATAATTCATGATAGAAGTGGATAGGAAAAGCTTGCCGTGGAAAAAAGGGATGACGGTTGCAGATCTTCTTAAAACCTTGGAAAATGTAGAATTTTGTTCTGTGGTTCGTTTAAACGGCAAACTGGTCTCAAGCCCTAAATTTGACAAAACCCTGATTCCGGACAATGCTGCAATCGATCTTTTGCCCTTAGTGGCAGGAGGATAGACTTAAATACCATAAAACAACGCCAGAAGTAGAAAGCTAATGTTTGGAAGCGATTTCAAAAATTAGCTTTCCAAAAACCTGTTGGTCTGTTAGAACCCTTTGACAACCAGTTGCTAAATAGTGGACAAATAACTGTAAATTTTAAAAAAAAGAATCAATCGTTTGAAAAAAATACTCTCTATTTTTAAATCCCTTTTTACCCGAAAAAAACAAGATAAGCAGCCTGCAGAAAATGCTCCTGACATATCCCCTGTATCTTCGCAGACCGTTCAGGAATCGAAAAAAACAGAAAGACCGAAGCCTCCCAGGCCTAAAAAGAAGAAATGGTCCATTAAAGATTTTCCTGTAGACCCCAAGGAGGGAGAAACCCGGTTTCATGATTTAAATCTTCCACTCAGTGTCATGCATGCCATTGCAGATTTAGGTTTCAAATACTGCACTCCTATCCAGGCGAAACTGCTGGAACACACCCTCAATGGGAAGGATGCCACAGCAAAAGCCCAGACTGGAACAGGCAAAAGCGCCAGCTTTATTATCACCATTCTTACTGCATTCATTAAGAAATCCTTTAAAAATAAAAATGGATACCCAAGAGCCCTTATTCTTGCACCCACAAGAGAGCTGGTATATCAGATTGAAAAAGATTTCATGGGCCTTGCAAAATATACCCATCTAAGAGTTATCTCCATATATGGCGGCACTGGATATCAAAAACAGCAAACCCTGCTCAGGCAAAAGCCTGTAGATATAATTGTTGCCACCCCGGGACGCCTGATCGATTTCATGCAAAAAGGCCTGATCAATCCGTCCAAAGTGGAAATTGCCGTTATTGACGAGGCAGACCGGATGCTGGATATGGGATTTATCCCGGATGTAAGACGGATTATTTTAAAAACCCCTCACAAAAAGAACCGCCAAACACTTTTCTTTTCAGCCACCCTGACACCGGAAGTGTTACGGCTGGCTGAAAGCTGGACAACGGAAAACAAGGTTCAGATTGAAATTGACCCTGATCAGGCCGCAGCCGATTCTATCCGCCAGATTGTTTATATCTCCACAGAAGAAGATAAATTCAAGCATGTATTCAATCTTATCAAAACAGAAGATCTCAAACGGGTCATCATCTTTGTTAACCGAAAGGATACCGCCCGGATTCTTTCTGAAAAACTGGATCGTTATGGACAAAACTGTAGTGTCTTATCCGGAGATATTTCACAGGACAAACGATTTAAGGTATTGAATAATTTTAAAAACGGCAGGATCAACATCCTGGTGGCAACCGATGTGGCAGCCCGCGGCCTCCATATCGAAAACATAAGCCATGTGGTCAATTATGACCTTCCCCAGGAACCAGAACATTATATCCATCGTATCGGCCGAACTGGAAGGGCTGGAGCCACAGGGACATCGGTCAGTTTTGCCGATGAAATGAGCTCATTTTTTATCCCTAAAATAGAAGAAGTTCTTGGAAATAAAATTGAATGCGAATATCCGTCAGAAGAACTTGAACAGGAACTTCCCAAACCAAAACCAAGAAAAAAATATCAACCGAAACCCCGTTCTGCCTCAAAAAATAAATACGGGAACAAAAACAAGAAATGGAATAATAATAAAAAGCCGTATAAGGGAAGAAAAAAACCTTACAAACCTAAAGCAAAAGGTCCGTCCAGTTCTTAACTCCCCCTGCAAAAAGGACAGAATCTGTATCGGGTTTCAAAATTTTGCCCTCAAAAGTCATCAGTATAGTTTTTCAATCAGTGATAAGACCTTTTTCTGAGTCATTGCTACAGGATTTGTTGCCATGTTCACTGCATCCTTATATGTATGAAAAGCGAGAAGAGGGAGGTCTGATTTTTCAATCCCCAGATCCTTTAGGCTTAATGAAATATCCAGGTCGCCATATAATTGAAGAAGGGCTTTTTCAAGGTCGGTATTCCGGTTAAGAGCAAAGGCCAGGTCCATGAACGGCTCTTTACAGACCTCCTTATTTGCCCTTGCAAAAGTCATAAGGCCATAAGTTGCCGCCTTCCCATGAGGCAGATGATAATGTGCTCCCAATGCATGGGTCAGCGCATGACCTATGCCTAAACCTTTAAGAAAGGCAATGCCGCCAAATACAGCAGCCATACACATATCCTGCCTGGCCTGAATATTATCTCCGTCCCGGTATGCTGTTGCCAGGCTCCTGCCCACCATTCTTGTACCATACAGAGCAAAAGACTCAAAATATGGATGATAAGGAGATGCCAGAGAAACATAGCCTTCAATACAATGAGCCAGCGCATCGATACCTGATTCAACCGTCAACCCCGGAGGCATTGTCCTGCAGAGTTCCGGATCAATGACAGCCAGTTTGGGAATCAGATGATTACTGAATAGCATAAATTTAAAATCCCGTTTTTTATCTGTGATCACTGCATAGGGATTCACCTCACTCCCTGTCCCGGATGTTGTCGGGACACACACCATCGGTGGTAAAACAGGCTTGATCCTGGCTGTCCCCCCCACAATGCTTTCATATCCTTCCAAATTCCCTGTGTGGGATACTCTTAAGGCCACAGCTTTTGCGCAATCCATTGAGCTCCCGCCCCCAAGACCGATAATGGCGTCACAATTTTCAGTTTTGTAAAACCGACCTGCTTTTTCAACCAATTCCACTGGTGGATCCGGTACAACTTGATCAAAAACAGCCGGTTTGATCCCAACTGATTTTAAAATTGTTTTAATTTCTTTTACCCTGCCGCACTGGGTCATGAAAGGGTCGGAAACAATCAAGGGGTGCTTCATGCCTATTTTCTTCACAGCACTTCCCAGTTTTTCAACCACTCCTGCACCGGTCATTATATCCGGAAGATGCGGGATTCGAACTTCCCATATCTTTTTTCCTTCTTTGTAGGAATCCAAACCTTTCCAAACTTTTTCCAGTTCCCGGTCTGCAACATCAAAAATTTCCTGATCAGAATCAATCGCTTCCGTCTTAAAAAACCCTTTGTTTTCATCCTGCTCGGCAAACTGGGCCTGTCTGTTGAATGCCAACTGATCCGAAAGGGTCTCTTTAGCAGCCTCTACTACATCATCAACACTGAAAGGTATGCCATATCGTGCCCTCATCAGATCGGCAATGTATCCGTATAAAGATGAATTGCCGCCAGTCAGTGCATTGATGCAATAGCCGAACGTATCGCACGCCGCTGACTGAACTTGAGAACGCAAAGAATTTTGACTCTGTCTGCTTTTAGATTTGGGCGTCCTGTAAGTTAAACCTGCAGTATGATCCGCTCCCATGGGACTTGTAAAATAGGTAACCCCGGTGCCTTTAACCGCTCTCGGGTCATGCCCCGGTATAGCCTGACCTTTGAAAGCTGGAACCCGGTCAATTTTTAAAACCTTCGCTGTCGCCACAACCCCATTTCCAATGGCCTTGCCCAGACTGGTTTCGTTTTCTACCTCTCCAAGCAGTTTTTTAGCTGATTGATAATCCCCCATACTCATTTTCCCAGCCTGAGCAGCCACGCCAAGAGCAGCGCCAGTCTCGATTACATCCAACCCGAGATCATCGCAAATAAATTTCAGCTTGGCAATTTCATCCGGATTATTGATTCCCAGATTCGTTCCCAAAAGTGCAATCGCCTCATATTCATAGGCTGCCGACAAACGGTTTCCATCTTTGTCCGGATAAAGGATAGAGCAGCGAACCAGGCACCCGGCCATGCACCCGTGCATTTTGCCTCCCCTCTTGAACAGTTTTTCCTGTATGGCTTCCCCGCTGATCTTATTGAATCCCTCCGGCCGCCCTGAACTGAAATTTTTGTACGGCATGGTTCCCTGGTTAGCTGAATTTGCCACTGCAAAAGGAGTTCCGTATTTTTTAAATAAAGCACAGGAAATATCATGCTCAAGAACATAACTCCAATCCCTGACGGTCTTTTTCGACAACTCCTTATCAGCTAAATCTACCCGGGGAGCACCTTTAGGATCTATGACTACAGCCTTAAGCCGCTTTGAGCCCATCACGGCTCCCAATCCTCCCCTGGCTGCATTCCTGGAAGGATCCCCCAGCATATCCGTTAAAGACACAGAAGCGCCCTTATACATCCTTTCACCTGCAATCCCGGTACAGACAACAGATACCTTCTTCCCGTATACATTGTGCAACTGCTCTACAAGTTCATAATTCTTCTTATTTTTATACCGATCATCACAAATCAGTTCAGCACCATCCTTATTGATCTTAAGGATGTAAACATTTTCATTCTTTGCCTGATCTTCGACAATGACAGCTCGAAGCCCAAGCCGATCAAGGTGCTGGGCCCCAGGCCCACCGGAATTGGCCTCCTTTATCCCCAAAGTCAAAGGGCTTTTAGCGCCAACCGACACCCTGCCGAGCTGAGGTGCCATGGTGCCAGCCAATGGTCCACCTGTTATGATTAATTTATTTTGAGGGCCTAAAGGATCACAATTGGGTGGGACTTCCTGATTCATAATTTTCCCGATTAGACCCGCTCCACCTGTAAACAGCCATTTTTTGGGCAGCTCTTCAAATAATGTCGTTTTAGTCTTCATGTTCACTCGTAATATTTTCATAGTCATTCCCCTCTTTAGTTGAGCTGTTTATGAATCCAACCATGAGCCTTTTTACTACTGGGTCTATAATTCAGATTATCAGGAATTGTCAACGAACCTTAAAAAATAGTCTCTTTGTTTCATATGATGAAATATGCCAATAATACAAACCCTTACCATTTCAACTTCATCCTTTCTTGACACTGTACAGGCATTCAGTGTAAACTTGCTCACTTAATAATCAGCAACTGTCTTTAAAGGAGTTAAGATAAAACATGTTTGGTCTTGGAATGCCTGAAATTTTATTAATCCTGGCAATCGCCCTGATTGTAATCGGGCCTAAGAAACTGCCTGATCTTGCAAAAACACTGGGGCGTGCCATGGGTGAATTCAAGCGGTCTGCCCAGGATTTCAAAAACAGCATAGATGTTGAAACTACTCTGAATGATCTTGATGATGTAGACACCCCAGAGCCCAATCTCAGGGATGCCATCAAAGACTCACAAAAGACAAAACCTGAAGACAAAACTTCACCTGAAAATGATTCTGGATATCCGTCCGAAAACGACGACACACTGTCAAGTGAAGACATATCCCAGTCACCCTCCGATAGCACAGAAAACAAGTAGCCCATGAGTAATCAAGAAGAAAAAAGTCCTTTTACGGAACATTTAGGAGAGCTGAGAGATCGTCTGGTTCGATCCTTTATTGCGGTTGGAGTCGGTTTTATTGTCGCTTATTTCTTTAAAGAAAAATTATTTGAGATTTTAATTGCTCCCCTTGTAATGGCCATGGGCGAACACGAAAATACGAAAATTATTTTTACAGGTCTTCCAGAAGCTTTTTTCACCTACCTTAAAGTTTCCCTTCTGGCAGGAATCGTTGTTGCAACCCCTGTTTTATTTTATGAATTCTGGATGTTTGTCTCCCCCGGTCTTTACCGTGCCGAAAAAAAATATTTCCTGCCCATCGTCATTTTATCGGTTTTCTTTTTTCTGATAGGCTCTTCTTTTGGATATTTTATTGTCTTTCCATATGGATTTAAATTTTTCCTTGGATTTTCAACTGATGTCATCCATGCCATGCCTTCAATGAAGGAATATCTTACCTTTGCCTCAAAAATGCTCCTGGCATTTGGTTTTGTATTCGAGCTGCCGCTTGTTTTAACATTCATGGCTCGGATGGGCCTTGTGACGGTTCCTTTTTTACAAAAAAACAGAAAATATGCCCTTTTATTGTTCTTTGTCGGGGCTGCTATGATTACCCCTCCTGATGTTGTTACCCAAATCATGATGGCTTGTCCGCTGATGATACTTTATGAGATCAGCATCATCGGGGCAAAAATATTCGGGAGGAAAAAGGCGGTTCCAGATGAAGAAACAAATGATGAAACGGATGATACAGCGGAAACAGACAGTTAAATTGTCTAAAACAAGAACTGAAACTGTACGCGTTTTTTATTGACTTTTCAGGACTACTGGGTGTAAAAACCTAAAAGAATTCTTCAGGAAACCACCGCCGGTTTTGAGAGGACCGACGGTAAAAAGCAAAATAAATTGTTAATTAATAAAGGAGTGAAACCAATTATGTACAAAAAATTAGTAACTCTGCTTTTGGCTGCAGGAATTGCTGTTATTTTTGTTGCGACAGGTCTTCATGCTGGAACCGAGGTACCTGACACAATAACAATGGATTACAACAATTACAAAAAACGCAAAAAAGCACCCCCAAAATTCAAATTTGCTGTACTGACCCACAAAAAACATGCAGAAGATTACAAAATTTCCTGCGGTGACTGCCATCATGATAAAGACGGCAAACCCCTTGATCTAAAAATTGGTGACGATGTCCAGAAATGTTCAGAATGTCACAACATTATGGCGAAACCTAAAGACAAGAAAAAGAAAAAGGACATTAAGATCCTTGAAAACGCCATGCATAAAAATTGTATCGGCTGCCACAAAGACATCAATAAAAAAGCCGGCGACCCCAAAGGAATGAAAGGACCAGCTCCTGCATCCTGCGGTAAATGCCATGTTTCTTTAAAGAAAAAATAGGCGTTGATCTTTTAACTATCACGCTGCATTTTTAAAGGGCTTACTTTTTAACAAAAAGGTGAGCCCTTTTTCTTTAGAATTCCCTTTAAAAAATCCTCTGCAACTTCATGAAAATTTTATTCAATAATGATGCTCTATTCAAGACTTATGGTTTTGAGGCTGCTTTATACTCTTCTGCTTTTCGGATCAGCGCCGGAGCCCAGGACGGACTTCCAAGTGCGTGAATATGGGTATACGTACCAAAGGTATTGTTTTTGAAAAAACCGTCTTTCTTTTCCAGAATACCTTTACCCCTTTCCATTTTAAATGCCATTTCCTGATCCTGGTAATCTATTTCTAATATACTTGAATATCTGAACTCATGTCCTCTAAGGGTTTCACCCATTTCATAGAACGGGTTGTCATTTACAACTTCAACCTTTGTATACCCGTGTCCCTGTGGTTTTTTGGACAATCCAAATTTAATGGGCAGGATCCCGGACATGGGGTATTCTTTCCCGTCAAGAAAAATTGTTTTTCCAAGAAAAATAAGTCCGCCGCATTCAGCATATATGGGAAGGCCTTTTAAAGACAACTCTTTAAGCCTGTTCCTGAACCCGGCGTTATTCGCGAGCTGAGGGGCATGAGTCTCAGGAAAACCGCCCCCCATGTAGATGGCATCCACATCCGGGATATCGGTTTCATTCAACGGACTGATGAAATGAATATCAGCACCAAGTTTGACAAGCGCGTCAATATTGTCCGGATAGTAGAACTGAAAAGCAGAATCTCTGATAATACCGATAGAGACTTTTACAGGGTTAGTTAAATTCTTACCCGCCAGATAAGAGGGATCGTCTGCATTTTGAAACTTCTCAGAAGCAGATGTCTGAACTGCTTGGTAAAGCCCGTCCAGATCAATATTATCCTCAGCCACTTTAAGTGCTGCCTCAATTGCGGTTTCTGAAAAGCTGTGTTCTTCTGATGTTACCAGGCCCATATGGCGTTCAGGAAAATCTGTGGCCTTTAATTTTGGAACAGAACCGAAAACAGGGATATTGCAAAATTTTTCGATATTGGCACGGACTTTTCCTTCATGGCGTTTTCCTGCAACCCGATTTAAAATCACTCCGCAAATATTTATGTCCGGGTCAAAAACCGAACATCCCATGAGAAGTGCGGCCATGGTCCTGGTACTTTTAGTGCAGTCCAGAACCAGAAGGACGGGAAGACCGAGCAATTTGGCCAGTTCTGCAGTAGAAGTTGATCCGTCAGTATCAATGCCGTCATAAAGGCCTCGATTACCTTCTACAACAGCAATATCGCTATTTTGAGAATTTATAATATAGGAGGAAGCAACCGCATCCGGATTACATAGAAAAGTATCCAGATTATAGCAGGGACGGCCGGCTGCTCTGGAAAGCCAGCCGGCGTCGATATAGTCAGGTCCCTTTTTGAATGGGGATACCCGAAAGCCTTTTTTTTTCCATGCCGCGGCAATCCCCAAAGAAATAATGGTCTTGCCTGATCCACCTCTTAGGCCGGCAATAATGATACCTGAAACTTTTTTGCCAACCGGCTGCATGCGAAAAAAAACGGCTTTATTCTGTTACTATTCGTTTTCTGAAGAGTGCTGAATACCAGCACCGGCAAGACCGTACATGGTTGTACTTCCGGAAGACCAGAATTCAAGTTCACCGGTTTCAACCATTTTATTAACCACTTTTTTAATCGCTCTTGGTTTGTCATCAGGAAACAATTTATAAAAATCTTTAATATAAAACTTGGTTTTATTTTTTGATTTTTTAGTCAAAAAATCTACAACCGCTTTAGTTGCAGCTTCAGTATCATTAAGAAGATCACTCATTGTCTTGCTCCTTATCAAATTAAACGTATCAGCCGGAGTGCGTTTGTGCACACTCCGGCCTCAACAACTTTATAACAAGAGATTATTCAAATAATCTACTTAGAATTTAAACTGAGTTGACTGACGCCAGCTCATGTAAGCCTGCTGACGGAAATCATCAATCAGATGATGGGTAAACTCAAGTTCGCATACTTCAAAGAATTTTTCCCATCCAATTCTTTCAGCCCAGTCACCAAGGCGTTCGTATTTATTGGCACCGGATGCATAAGCTTCTACCATTTTTGTGATAGCATCTGTCATGGACGGCCATCTTGGCATTTCATTGGGCAGGAAGCCTACAACAACTTTAGAGAATTTCGGATCAGAAATTCTGTTGGAAACTTTACCACCTGCCATCAGAACAATACCATCACCTTCTGTATCAGCCAAAGGCATAGAAGGACACATGGTGTAGCAGTTACCACAGTACATGCATCTTTCGTTTTTAACTGCAACAGATTTTACTTCTGTACCATTTTCAAGTACCTGTTTGGAAGGTTTGATAGCTGCAGTTGGGCAAGCAGAAACTGCCAACGGAATTTCACAAACTTTATCCAGGTACTCATGATCCAGCATTGGCGGTTTTCTGTGATATCCAAGAATCGCGATATCAGAGCAATGAACCGCACCGCACATGTTCAGGCAACAAGCCATGGAAACTCTCAGCTGTGCCGGAAGTCTCATGTCCTGGAAATCACTGAACAATGCATCCATGGAGGCTTTTACAGTACCGGAAGCATCTGTTGCCGGGGTATGGCAGTGAATCCATCCCTGGGTATGAACGATATTGGTAACACCAGCACCGGTTCCACCGATAGGGAATTTAAAAGAACCACCATCAAATTTTCTGGAAGCCAGGTCATTTTTAAGGGGTTCAACTTTATCTTTTGAATCAACCATAAACTCAATATTGTTTCTGGTTGTAAAACGGACATGCCCGTCACAATGTTTGTCTGCGATATCACAGATTTCATTGATATGAGTGGTAGACATCAGGCGTGCACCACCGCATCTTACTGTATATACTTCGTCTCCTGAATCAGCAACATGCACAAGGACACCCGGCTCAAGAATTTCATGATGAGACCATTTGCCTTTGTTCTTCTTGATAACAGGAGGATAGAATTCGTTATAGTCTTTCGGACCGATGTCTGTAATTCTGTTTTCCATCGGTTTTTCTGGATTATAACCAGTAGAAATAAATGCCATTATAATTCTCCCTTTTTATCTTTGATGGTGTTTTCTGTATTCTTCAACATCACGTTCCCAGCCGCCTTCTACTTCGTCTTCTTTCCAGAAGATGTACGGGTTGGTTCTCGGATATTGAACGTGCTGCGGCATAGCCTCGATACCAGTTACTTCAAGAAGTTTCTGGAAGCCCTGACGCATGATCAGCTCACCAAGTCTTTCACGGTTCTTGCCTTCTTCCATCCACCAATCCCAAACATTTTCAATGACTTCTGTAATTGCTTCATAATCATTGTCAGGATTAACTTCAACAAATGGAACAAGCAAAGAACCCATCTGGGCACCATCAAGGATCGGAGCTTTTGCACCACAAAGGATTGACAGACCGGTTTCTTTACCAATTTTAAGGGCTCTTGGCATAACATTGATGCAATGCATGCAGCGAGTACAGTTTGCATTGTCAATGAAAAGTTTTTTGTTTTCAAACTTCATACATTTTGTCGGGCAGAGACCGGTCACTTCTTTTTCAATATCAAATGGACCCCAGTCTTTGCTGCCTTTATAGGCACCAGCATTTGCCGGATATGCAGGATCATTTTCAACATATTTATTTACGGCATCCTGATCAATGCGGATATCATCTTTCCAGGTACCGATAAAGGACATGTCGGAACGTGCAATTGATGCTACACAGCAGTTCGGGCAACCGTCAAGTTTAAATTTAAACTTGTACGGGAAAGCCGGACGATGAAGCTCATCCTGATATTCCTGAGTCAAAAAAGTAACCAGTGCATTGGTGTCATAACATGCATATTCACATCTGGACTGTCCGAGACAGTCAGCAGGAGTTCTCAGGTTAGAGCCAGAACCACCGAGATCCTGATCCATGTCATGAGTCAATGTCCAAAATACTTCCTCAAGCTGAGGAGTCGTGGTACCAAGAAGAATGATATCACCAGTTGCACCATGCATATTTGTGATACCGGAACCTCTGAAATCCCAAAGTTCAGTCAGTGTTCTGAGATAATCAGTTGTGTAGTATTTACCTGCAGGCTGATTAACACGCATTGTATGAAAATGCTCAACACCAGGAAATGCCTGTGGTTGATCACAATATCTACCGATAACACCACCGCCATAACCGAAAACGCCTACGATTCCGCCATGTTTCCAGTGAGTCCTACCATGCTTAAAAGACAGCTCCAAAACACCCAGAAGATCGTCTACACAATCCACAGGAATCTGGAATTCAACGCCCTTTTCATTCTTTGCTCTTACTTCTGCCTGTTGTTTCAGGTCAGAGACAAAGCTTGGCCATGGGCCGGATTCCAGTTGGTCCAGTAAAGGAGTTTCATGCTTAGCCATTTACTTACCTCCGTTAAAAGTTAATTTACATTCATTACTTTAATGAAAAGATTTTCCAAACTCTTCATTCAATAGTCTTAATCTCATTGTCATTCCAAAACCTTGAAAAGTTTACACCCAAGTTTACAAGGAATAACTTAAGCAAAATAACATTGCAGATATAAAATTTATGTTTCAACATGTCAATAAAAAACGTGTCATCTAAGCGTTTTTAAAAATTGAGTGCAGTATCCTGCAGTGTGAATCAAGATTTTTCCGGATCAATTCGATTTCCTCAACCTGAGAACAATAGGAATTTAAAATATTTTCCACTACCCCTGTCAGCTGATCCCTGTCAAACTGGCGGTAGAAAACTATAAATGAACGGGAAATATCTTTGTAGTCTGAATGAATTGATTTTTCGTCCAATGCCTCCAAAAAACCCTTGGTTGTTTCCAACACAACCCGATCATCTAATAAGGCCAGGCTGCCGGTACCGTCAAACCGGTCCAAGCGTATCCGGACTGACAGGTGAATAAAAAACAAAAGCAGCGAAGGCAGAATGTGTTCGGTCGAATCTTTCTGGGCAGGATCAAACCCTATTAATGGTGCATACCCTCTGACAGTAATCAGCCTTACCTGTTGCATACCCGCATCCGGCTTAACGATAAAATCCCCGGCTGCATGATGCCATGGAAAAACCTGCTCAAAAGTTTCCATATCATAAAGACAGGTCAGGATTCTGGCAATTTCCCGATATATTGGAAGTGCCCGGGAAAAAGACAGGTAGCTGCAGGTGCCGTCGGAATTCCATATCACCAATTTTTTTTCCCCTTTATTCCGGGTTATATGAAACTCTTTGAACCCCTCGAACCACTGCCCCATAAAAAAACCAACTGGTCCCTTATCTGTCTGAATGATCTTTGAGGCGAAAACCCGGGGTAAAAATTGATTGGACTTGAATTTATCATATAAGAAAGAAAGCGATCCATATTCAGATTCAACCAGAGACAAGCCGTCAGAGGAGACAGCCCCGTTCAAAACAAAATAGACAACTTTACAGTCATGAACGTGTACCGACAGCTTTAACGGATGATAGAAAGCACCATGTTTTTCCAGAGACAGGTGGATGGAAAGGATTTCTTCATTTTGCACCTTTTGTTTTAAAACCGATTCTAAACCGGTCCGCAAAATTAAAAAGTCATCTTGTAAAAGAAAACGCGCTGCCGCTGTAAAATAATCACCAATAGTAAGCTCAGAGGATTGGGAGGGAGGAGGTTCTGATTCAGTGGGTTTTCCTGACAACGGATATTGCCATAACCCGGAGTCAGGAGAAACCTCGTTTTCTTGACCGGATACAAAAAAGAAAAACCGGTCGAAAATCATTATACTTTTCTATGGGGTGCCAGTTCGTCTTTAAGCTCCTGAGCAACTTCAAAGCCCAGTTTCTCAGCCATATCAAGGTGCTCAATTGCCTTGGCGTATTCACCTTTTTCAAGATAAGCCACAGCCAGGTTATTATGGGCGATTGGAAACTCCGGCTGAACATTAACGGCCTCAAGATTTGCCTGGATGCCTTCATCGACAAGGCCTTTCATAAAATATGCCGTCCCCAGTGTGGTGTAAGCCTGCACAAAATGCTTATTATGAATGATGGCTTTTTTAAGATTTTTGATGGCTTTATCTACTTTTTCTTCATCTTCTTTTGGGTCTTTGCCATCCACCAACTGAAGCAAAACAAACGCCATATTGCCATAGC
The DNA here is from genome assembly GCA_033851995.1 of Desulfobacteraceae bacterium. GTDB lineage: Bacteria > Desulfobacterota > Desulfobacteria > Desulfobacterales > Desulfobacteraceae > Desulfobacula. The sequence goes on from JAWSVI010000003.1 coordinate 266,982, forward strand.
CTTCCGCAAAACCTGCACGGGCTTTTGTTGCTCTCTGGTTAAAACGATAGCACCCTTCAAGATCTTTTCTCTGAAGGCAGATTCCACCTAAAAGGACATACGCTTCTGCCAGTGTCGGGCTGCAGTCAATGGCCTCGTGAAGTTCTTTTTCTGCTTCCATATATTCCTGCTTGCCTAAAAGCGCCACAGCAAGATTATAATGAGTGGTGCCGCATTCTGTATTACGCGAAAGTGCGTCTCTTAACATGGCAATTTGTTCATCGACATCTTTTGGAAGGTTTTTCCCCTGATCCGTCATTCTTAATATCCTTAAAAAATTATATGTATTTGTAAAAACGCATTAAAACTTAATATAATATTGCTGTTGGGTGCCGGTGTCAAGGCCCGCTTTAAACTCAGTACTGCTAATTTTTCTTGAACCAAGCTGTAAGTTATGGTAATTCGTGGTTATAGTAAAATTCATTTAGATTCAATTATACGATAAGGCAGGAGTAAGACATGGAACCAGGATGCTATACGGCATTGATTACCCCTTTTGATGAGGCCGGAAGGCTTGATTCACAAGGACTTGAACAATTAATCAATTTCCAGATTGAAAATGGGATCACCGGAATCCTTGCAACAGGAACAACCGGTGAAAGCCCCACACTTCAATGGGAAGAACATAATGATGTTATTGCCCGGGTTGCCAAACATGCTAAACACAAATGCCTGACCATTGCCGGAACCGGGAGTAACAACACCCAGGAAGCACTCCAGGCCACAGGCCATGCTGCCAAAGAAGGTGTAGATGCCGTTCTGCTGGTAGACCCTTACTACAACGGACCCTCCTCCCTTGAAATCAGGCGGGAATATTACGAGGTTATTGCAAAGGAATATCCGAATTTGAACATTATACCTTATATTATTCCCGGCAGAGTAGGCGCACAGATGACACCGCAGGATCTGGCCATACTGGCAGAAAACTGCAAAAATGTATGCTGTGTTAAGGAGGCCACTGGAAATCTTGATAATATAAAATTGACAAGGAAATTATGTGGCCCGAATTTTAAAATTCTATCCGGGGATGATGCCTTGATTTTTGACATCATGTCAAATCCTGAAATAAATGCCTGTGGTGGAATATCAGTTATGTCCAATATCGCGCCTAAATTTGTCAGCCGGATGATTGCACAGCTCAATGAAAAAAAAGAAAAAGAAGCGCTTGAGCTGCAAAAAGCCTTAAAGCCCCTTTTTGATCTCGTGGTGGTTACCACACAGGAAGGTACCCGTTTTGGGGATGCCGGCTGCCGAGCCAGAAACCCTTTACCGGTCAAAACACTGATGCAGCTTTTAGGGATGCCGTCTGGTCCATGCAGGCGCCCGCTTGGGAAAATGACTCAAAACGGTTTTAACGTGCTTCTGGGTGCCGCAAAAAGTGTTCAAAAAAACTCACCCGAAATCTTTGAGCCTATGGCCCAATTTTTCAATGTGGATATCGAAGCCCGCCTGAATGATTCAGCGCTTCATGAGACACTTTGGTACGCTTACGAATAAAGACAAAAATTAAATAAAAACGGCCGCAAGTTACACTCTTGCGGCCGTTTAATTTAATAGCGCTAATAATGAACTAAAAATTATTCTTTTTTCTTAACCATAAACTTTTCTTCTCCGGTTTTAAAGAAATTGGCTTTAAGCCATTCAAATCCAAATTGCAGCAACTTCACATCATCATTTTTGATCTCTTCAATTTCTTCTTCCGGAAGGTCATATCGGTCAAGAAAACTGCTTTTAAAAACAAAGTCTTTAAATTTATCGATGTTATAACAAACCGTAAAGAACATCTTCTTGCTTTCTTCGGACAATCTCATACTGGGAGGCAAAGATTTTTTCCGAACCATCAAATCCAGCCAGCCTTCATTTACTTCATCTCTTAAGTCAATGCCCTGATCTTCTCTCCATTCAGCCACTGTCCACTCTTTTTTTTCTTCAAATCCAAAACAATGAGCCTCTTTAACCGTAAAAAAGAAGTCATCTTTTTCTCCCTGCTCGCCTGAATAACTCAATGAGCCTATACCAAGAGGGTAGTACCTGCAGGTTGTGGGCCGATCTTCATAAATAGCACACCCTTCTTTATCTTCAACAAAAGGACACGATTGTCTTTCATCATCCAGCAATTTCATGGTGACAACCGGCATATCTGCCTTTTCAAGAATTTGGGGAGTGGTAAATATGGCGAGGAATTTATCAGACGTCATATCCAGTTTTTTGCGCATGGTGAGTATATCATACGGGGTGAGCATAATATCAATGCCCCGACAGCAATCTGTAAAACATTTTACCCCTTTATGGCAGTCAAACTGAAACTTGCTTTGCAAGCTGAGCTGCTCCGGGGGAATTCCAGAATTTTTTTGAGATGTATCGTTCATTTATGTTCCTTATAAAATATATTGTACTTTTTCAAAGAGCTGCAATATACAGAAAAAATACAATAATGTCAAAAAATTACACATTGTCTTTTGCATCACCTAACCTCACCTCTGCCGCAACAATCGACAAACAATACCAATGTGCCGAAAAGGCCAGTTCCATAATACTTTACACCAGCCTAAAAGGCTGATAGGAATTTTCAGTCAAGGAAATTGGTTTCACCTGCATATTAAATTGTATTTGACATAGTTTTTTTTCTCAAATACATATCAAGTCATTGAAAAATTGTACATTATTCCAATTGAGATACACAATATTGATTTGCAAAGGAGTTCCCATGAAAATCAAAAAGGCAGTTTTCCCTGTTGCCGGACTCGGCACCCGGTTTATTCCTGCGACCAAGGCCATGGCCAAAGAAATGCTCCCGGTTGTTGACAAACCCATCATCCAATACGCTGTTGAAGAAGCATTTGCTGCAGGTATTGAGCAGATTATATTTGTTACCGGCCGTGGGAAAAAAGCATTGGAAGATCATTTTGACCGTTCTTTTGAGATAGAACACACCCTGCAGGAAAAAGGGAAAGACGATTTACTCAAACAGATCCAGGAGCTGGTACCCAAAACCGGCACTATTGTTTATACCCGCCAGAATCAACCTCTTGGCCTTGGCCATGCCATCTGGTGTGCCAGGGATATTGTCGGAGACGAGCCTTTTGCGGTCCTTCTTGCAGATGACCTTATTCAGACCGACAAACCGGTTTTATCGGAAATGGTAAAAAAATTCGACCGCCTCAGGGCTTCCATGGCTGCGGTAATGGAAGTTGAAAAAGACCAGACAGACAAATATGGCATCCTTGATGCCAAACCCGTGGAAGATGATATCGTCCGCATTGACGATATGATTGAAAAGCCTGACCCCAAAGAAGCCCCTTCAAACCTGGCAATCATTGGCCGCTATATTTTAACACCCAAAATTTTCGAATACCTGGGAAAAAAGAAAAAAGGCGCTGGCGGTGAAATTCAACTCACCGATGCCATGAAAACATTGCTCAAGGAGCAGCCCATTTACGGCTATAAATTTCATGGCAACAGATTTGACTGCGGGGACAAAGCCGGATTCCAGATGGCCAACCTTGCATTTGCACTTGAACGGCCGAACATGAAGGACAAGCTGGTAAAATTTATTAAGGAACTTGAAAAAAAGCTATAGGCTGAATCAGGATTTCTTATACTGGCTGTAAGTTTTCATCACCTTTCTGACATAATTTTGCGTTTCTGTATATGGCGGTACCTGACTGTATTTATCCACTGCCTCTGGTCCGGCATTATATGCTGCAAGGACCAGGGGCAGTTTGTATTCATAGCGCTGCAAGAGGCGCATAAGATACAGCGTCCCCCCCATGATATTATCCTGGGGGTTGAAGGGATCTTCTACTAACAAGGTTTTAAAATTAGCCGGCATAATCTGCATCAATCCTTTGGCACCCACCCTTGACACTGCTTTTGGATTAAAGCCTGACTCAACTTTTATTACAGCTTTAATCAATGAAAACTCGACTCCGTATTTTTGCTGGGCCTTGCGGATAATCTCATCAAATTTTTCTGAATCATACCGGGGCGCAATCTTTGGCGGGCGCTCTTTTATATAAAGCTTGTAATCCGAAGATGTAGGGGTGTTGGTAAAATGAAGCACACCGTTGCTGTCAATAAAGGTGTAGATATCTGCCGGAGAAGAACAAGCAGCAAAGACAATCCATACCCCCAATAAAAAACATTCGATGTGTTTAAGCATTTTTCTATTATAGTTGTTTATCTTTATATTGCTTTAGAATCAATTTCCCTGGAAAATGGTTTTTTGACACATACTGCCCAAGATTTTTCATAAATGTGTCCACCAGGTTTTCAAATACACTTTCTTTATCTTTTGCCATTGTGAAATTTCGTTCAACTGAATATTCATAGCTGACCTTATCCCCCAACACCGAAAGGATATCATTAAATTTTATATCCGTCATTTCCTGAGCTTCAAATACCGGGTCTTCAAAAGCTTCTTTTTTAATATCAACTTCAATCTGTGCCTTCATGACCACACAATATGCATCTGCACCAATTTTCCTCGACAAATCCCATATAACAAGTGTTTGTTTATTCTCAAGTTCGGTTTCTTTGTATATCTTTGCTTCCATTATTTTCCCTATTGTTTCTTTCCCGCATAAACGGGCTAAAATAATTCCAATTGCGTCTCTTTTTTCTGAACAGCCAATTTAAAGGGCATTGTTTCAAACTGCGCCAGTTTTTTTTCAATATCCCTAATAAACATGGACTGTTGCCTTTTTTCAATGCTGCCAAATATGCGTCTTTTTTTAGCATAAGTCAAATAAAGAATATCCATGGCCCGTGTCATGGCCACATAAAACAAGCGCCTTTCCTCTTCCAGATCGTTGATATTTTTGCCATCCCTGGCAAAGGGTATCAGTCCCTGCTCACATCCTGCTACAAAAACAACCGGGTATTCAAGCCCTTTGGCAGCATGGATGGTCATTAAAGACACCTTCTGGGTATCAAACCCAATGGTATCAGCATCCTGATTCAAAGCCAGGGCGTCCAGGAAACTATTCAAATCAGTATGAGTCCGGGCTATGCCCAGTATCTTTTCAAAACCGGCTTTACTTTTTTCATCGGCTTCGATTTGCTCCAGAATTCCTGCAATTCTGCAAATTCCTTGAATACAGGACTCAACGTCCTCTCCCTGATTAAGCTGTTGAAGCGTATTCCTGTCTCTTGAAATCTTAGAAAGCAGTTGCTTTACATCGGATTTACGCTTTAAGATATCCGACAATACTGCCAAATCCATTTCATCGGGATTTTGATCAAAAGAATTTTTGACCAACATCCTGCAGATACAGATCAACTGACGGATACCATTCAAATCGACCAGCCTTGTTTTATCCGCACTCTGGCAGGGGATGCCTTCTTTTTCAAATACAGTTAAAAATGTCTCACATTGTCTGGATGTACGGTAGAGGATTGCAAAATCAGAAAATGAATATTCCTTTTGCTCCTCAGAATCTGCTCTTCCGGTGTCCATTGAGAAAAATGAAGTCCCTCCCACCAGTTTTTCAATCATTTTTGCAATGGAAACTGCTTCGGAAATTTCAGTGGCGCTCTCCTTGATAATCAACTGGCGTGTATGCCCGGCATGGGACATGATTCGTATGGTTTCATTATCCTGCACGTTTTTGGTTATCATTTGAAAGGAAGCATCAAGAATGGTCTGGGTGGAACGGTAGTTGGTGTTCAGTTCAATTTTTTCACATCCGGGAAAATCATCTGCAAATTGCTTAAAATAAATATTATCAGAACCCCGAAAGGCGTAAATAGACTGATCCGGGTCTCCAATCACCACAATATTACTTTTTTTACACATCAGTTTTACCAGGGTATATTGCGCAAAATTCAGATCCTGGTATTCATCGATAAACACATAGGGATAATTTTGCTGAATCTTTAAGAGAATTTGATCGTTCGAGTGCAGCATCTGTACGGTATTAAAAATCAAGTCCTCAAAATCCATGACTTGATACTCTCTGCATGCCTCTTCATAGGCTTTGTATATTTCCTTAAACCGAATTGCATAATCCTCTCCCACAACAGGGGACAGATCATCATCAAATGATAATAGCCTCTGCTTGCAAAGAGAGATCCTTTGATCTGTTTTTTTTATCTCTGCCTGACCAGTCTTTTTGCCTATTGCTTTTTTAATCAGCCAGCGCCGTTGGGCATCATCTGCAATCAGTTCATACGCTCCAGCATGTAATCCGGTATGTTTTTTTAACAACTTGAGGCAAAAGGCATGAAAAGTAGCCGCCAGAACACATGAATCCTTTTGTTTTACATATTTTTCAACCCGCTGTTCAAGCTGCCTGGCCGCTTTATTTGTAAATGTAAGTGCGAGAATGGAACCTGGATCAACTTTTTTTACAGATACCAGATATGCAATTTTAGCTGTCAGGGTTCTGGTTTTACCGGTACCGGGTCCAGCCTGGATAATGATGCGTTTTGCCGGTGATTCAACAGCCCTTTTTTGCTCCGGATTAAGATTTCCCAGAAGATCGGTTTCTTCCGGCTCATTTTGCACCATCTGTTTAGCAGATTTTTTCTTTAATACAGTCGTACTCACCCTGGTTTTTAGGGCTTTTTTTTTAGACTGTTTTGAACTTGCCTTTTTTTTGGGGAATTTAAATAAAAAATATTTTTCCCCTTTGAGTTTTTCTTTTTCCTCTTGGGAAAAAATATTCACTTTTCCATACTCCCCGTCATAGCCGGGGTCAATCTTTATTTGGCCCTTTCGCATTTTTTCAATGGCTTCAGGCAGCATGGGAATATTTGCAGTTTCAATCCGGTCCAATGATAAATCCAAAAGGATGCCCAGTTCAGGCCCAAGCGTCTCAATCGCTTTATTATAATGGGTCGTCACTTTTTTGGTTTTGGGCCCGACTTCAAATATCTCAGATAAGATATCGGGAAGCGGAATAATACTTTTATAACCATGACGATTTTCCGGTTGATACCCTTCCGGCCTGGATGCCAGTTGCTGCACCCGGTATAATACACCGCAGGTCATGGGTTTGCCGCATTCAGGACAGATACCGTCCATCTCCAATGTATCTGCCGGATTCAAACAGACATTGCAGTTCCGGTGACCGTCATAGTGATATTTTCCCTGGTGGGGAAACATGTCCAGCGTTCCCTGATAAGTTTCAAGATTATTGGTTTCAAGTGCTTTTCTAATGTGGGCAAAACTCATTTGTGTGTCAAAAACAGAAGCGTTCCTTCCCAGGTAGCCTGGGGAATGGGCATCGGAGTTTGAAATCAGCCGAAGTCCGTCCAGGTCTTCAACCCGCCAGTTCATGGGAGGATCTGAGGACAAACCGGTTTCCACTGCAAAAATATGGTTTTTCAGATCTCCAAAACACTCTTCCAGGCTGTCAAAACCGGACTTGGACCCGAACAGGGAAAACCAGGGAGTCCAGATATGGGCCGGGATAAACATCCCCTTATCATTGATTTCCAGCATGAGGGAAAGAAGGTCGGCGGCATCCAGGCCAAGAATAGGTCTTCCATCGGATTTGATATTGCCAATGGCATCCAGGCGGGCATTGAACTTCCTGACACTGGCCATGTCCGGAAAGTAAATCAGGTTATGATTTTTTCTCACCCGCCCGTCTTTTTTATAAATATTGCTGATCTCGGTCTGCAGGATAAAGCGGACCGGATTTCGGCAGTTCTCCGGAATGGTTTGATCAATCTTCTCTGCAAATTCTTTTTTAAGGGAAAAAAGACCTGGCTCTGTTTCCTCCAATTTTTCATCAATTTCATCCACCCATGCAGGATATGTAAAATCACCTGTTCCCACCACACCAATTCCTTTGATCTGTGCGGCATAATAAAGGTTTTCAAAATCAAGATTCTTTGCTGTGGCCCTGGAGTACTTTGAATGGATATGAAGATCTGCAATAAATTTCATGCCTGTTTTTACCTGCTCCCATTTAAAATTTGCATACAATAATAACAATTAGCATGATTTGCCCTTAATTTAAACGCCTGATTCTGTTAATACTTAAGTATCAAATTCCAAAAAAATTGACTAAAATGAAAGGGTCTGCCATGGACATGACTTGTGACAAAATCCTCGTGATTGCCAAAAATCATACAAGGGATGCTGTAATAAAAGCAGTAGATAATATATCTGGCCTTGGCGTTATAGAAACAGACTCCGAAAACAAGGCGTTTGAACTGATTTTTACCAATGATTTTGCTCTGGCTGTTGTGGATGAGACCCTCAAGGATATCAATATTTATAATATAGGGTCCATGCTGCTCAGCCATAAATCCACCCATAACATCCCTTTGCTTATCATCACTGATGATATCCAACCTGAAAAATTTTTGCATGATTTTAAAGCATTGCAGGTGGATTACATGGCAAAACCCGTAAGCAAAGATTTGATGCAGGCCAGGATACAGATATTTTTTGACCTTTTTACACATAAAAATGCGGTTATGCAAAGCATGGCTGAGCTGGATCTGGCCTACAAAAAGGTTGTTGCCAAAAATGACAAAATAATGCACCAGGAGCTTCTCCAAAAAGAGCTGGCAAATAAATCCAGCATTGCCGCAACTCAAATGCAGCAGGCCCTCCCAAAGCTCAGGAGCAATATCCGGCAATTAATGCAGCAAAAGGATATCCGTCCGGAAACAAAAACGTTTTTGTCTTCCGTAGAAAATGCAGCAGGGAATATTTCCAATATCTCAAACAAATTATTCGTTTTTAAAGAAAAGGGATTTGATAAAGATACCTTTGAACAACCGTCGGATAAAACCTACAACCTGCTATACGCCCAAGGTTCAAATGAAGAGTATAATATTTTTAATCACTGCCTGCGAAGTGCCCTGAACTATAATCTGGTCTGGTCTAAAACAGTGGATGATGCGCTCTACCACATTGGACAGAAAGAATTTGACCTGATTTTTACAGACCAACTGTTACCCGATGCAACCGGGTTTGACCTGCTCTCAAGGCTCAAGCAGATCAGATCTGAGACACCTGTAATATTTGCTTTTTCAAAATCCCAATCACAAAAAGGTTCTCAGGCCATATCAAAAGGGGCATACAACTTTTTTTTAAAAGAAGATATCTCTACAGCCAATCTTATATCCATTATCAACAACACGCTTCAAAAGTCTAAAATCAGCCGACAAGCAGAGGCTGCCATGAACCGGGTTGTCATGATTGCTCAAAAGGACACACTTACGAAACTGTATACGCCCCAGTATTTTGAAAAAACACTGGGGTCAGAGCTGTCCAAAGCCGGACGATATCAGACGGATCTGTCCATTTTAATCATCCACTTTGACACACTGAAAACCATCTGCTCTGAGCACACCTCCAATACGGCAGATACATTTTTAAGCACCAGCGCTGCGATTATTCAAAACATGATCAGGGCCAGCGATACTGCCTGCCGATTTACAAATGAAAAATTTGCACTTATTCTGCCCCATACAAACATTGATGGTGCCGGGATACTGGCCAGGCGAATTAATGAAAAAATCAGTCACTACAGGTTTACATCTATTAAAAAAACCGTCAAACTAACCGTCAGCATCGGTGCAGCACAGTTTAAAAATCAAAAAGGTGCTGATGATACCATGCTGCTGGAGAACAGCTTTACAGCCCTTGAGACTGCTATAAATGAGGGTGGAGATACTGTAAAACTTTTTAAACATTAAACAATCAGGATAGAAACCGCCATGCCCATATTTGATCAAGAAACGACCCGGATGATCCGGACCTGGAATCAGGACCAGGAACAAGACGTCAACTTAAAACTTATCCTTGCAGACCTGCCGGAAAATGAGCAGTTTATTTCTATTGGTAATGAATTGGAAAATATCGCTGAAAAATTGACCCTCACTCAAACTAAAAAGGAAAACACGCTGCCCGGATTTGGGCTGAATGAGAATATTGTATTTTCCGCACTCCCCCTCCAAAAAGAACTTAAACCTTTCCTGGGTGCCTTGTCACAAATCAGCACAAATGTAACAACGCTCTCCCGGGAAATAAAAGACAAGCTTGATGAAATTAAGATGCCGGTCAGCCTGAAGCTGTATATCGCACTTGCCTGTCCCCACTGCCCGGCTATGGTAGAAACAGCGATTCCCCTGGCTCTTTACTGCAAAAACATCCATCTTGAAATCATAGACGGCAGCCTGTTCACTCAAAAAGCGCAACAGGACAAGGTCATGTCGGCTCCCTGCCTTATCCTTGATGATGATTTCAGATGGAGCCAATACGTGGAAAGCATGGAAATCGTTAAAATGATCACCGGGCGTGATCCATCCCAACTGGGAGCACAGACGTTAAAAATCATTCTTGAAGACGGGGATGCCCAATGGCTTGTTGATCAAATGATCAATAAAGGATCTGTCTTTGAAAACTTTTATAAGCTTATATTCCATGAAACCTGGTCCGTAAGACTGGGAGCCATGGTTGTGGTTGAGGAACTTTGTGCAAAAGCACCGGAGCTTTCATCAACCATGTGCCCGGTGCTTATCGAAAGTTTCAACAGCCATGATATTACCGTTCAGGGCGACATTCTCTATGCACTCGGTGAATCCGGGAGCGGCAAAACACAATCATGGATCAATGAGATCCTGCCTTCACTGACGAATCAGGAACTCATTGATGCTGCTGAAGATGCCCTGGAATCAATAGAGTCCAGGATCTGATTATTGCATTCCCGGCATGATAATCCGTGAATCTTGGGATTTTTTCTGGGCTTCCTGCATCCTTTTAAAACTCTCAACCACTTTTTGAGTTTCAACTTCCATGGCTTTGGGAAAAGCCTCCATTGCCTCTTCAAGGCTTGAAGCTTCAAGTTTTGCCTGGATGGGAACCGGTCCCTGGGGAGTCCCAAGCTGCGTGCTGCCGATAAAAATAACTTCTCTGCTGCTATCTTCACTGCCATCAAGATTCACAGGTGAAAGTTGACGAATACTGGCTATTTTAAGGTCCGTGATTGTTTTTTCCTGGTACAGGTTCTCTTTGTCAACTATAAAGTCTATGCTGCCCGGTGCTCCACCATTACCATTCATGGTATCTCTCCAATTTTAATGTAAAAAAAAAGAACCCCGACTTCTTTTCAGGATTCTTTTCTGTCATACCCTTTTTGCCTGCGCCAGCGCAAGAAAAGTTTTTTTAAAAACGTGTTCCAGGACACCCGTAACCTGTCCCATTGACATTTAAGGGATGAATCGCATATTTTTAGGTATTAATGGTATTGAACCCAGACATTCGTAATTTTTCACCCAGCCTGAGAGGAGGCCAAATATGAAAATAGTCAATTATAAAGATGTTCTTCCCGTAGTTATGGAAAATGATCTGGTTAAAAATGTTGCCGGACGGCTTATGCTTGGAAAAGAAGATGGTGCTGCTAATTTTTGCATGCGTGTATTTGAAGTGGGGCCGGAAGGGCACACGCCTAAACATATCCACGACTGGGAGCATGAAGTATTTGTCCATGATGGTGAAGGAAAAGTGTTTATCGAAGACAAATGGCACCCGGTTTCCAAAGGCTCTGCCATATTTATCCCAGCCAATGTTGAGCACCAGTTTAAAAACAGTGCGGATAAACCATTTACATTTGTATGCCTTATTCCTGCAGGGGCACCGGAACTATGATCTCCCCCAGGTCATGTGTGGGTAAAGACGGGCGATTCATCGTCGGTGTCCATACTCCCGCGTTTGAGGTTAAAAATTTAAGGGATAATGATTACCCGGCATCCCTTGGCCGGCTTGAAGATGGCACTGAATTAAAAAATGAAGTCAATTTTCCTCAAAGCGATCTTTTTGAGCCCGGGGCAGATACCATCTATGAAATCGCCAATGTGTTTGATTTCAGGGGAACTGCATATATCAATTCTGCCTGGGCAAATGCTAAAGCGAAACATCCTGAAACCATAAGGATATCTTCCCCTTCCCAATGCTCATTTTTAAAAAATTTTGAAAAAAGCAAAAATGCCAAAATAGCGGCGAACCAAAAAAGTGAACTTCTGGATCTCTTACCCCACCCGCTGCTCATCGCATTGGCACAAGCCTCCACAGACCCGGAAGAACTGGTTCTGCTGGCTAAAAAATCATGCCGTATCCTGTTTGAAGAAGATGGGCTCACGCCTTGTGGTATTGGATATATTAAAAAACCTGAAGGTAATATCACCCCGGATATCTTTGACCATGAGTTATTTGAAGTATTGGTAAACAACCCCTGCCTTCCCGATGATTTTAAAAATGCCCTGGTGCTGAAGCCAGGGGTTCAGGGAAACAATGAAATCACTGGTGAATACTGTTCTGAAGATGGGAAAACCCATGTATTTGAGTATCTGAGAAGAAACTCCTATATCCCCTGGGGTCATTTTGCATCCAACATGGCCAATGATGCCATCCGTTACCGGGCAAACGATCTCTGTCTTGAAGACATGAAAGGAATTCGTCACCTATATTACCAAAGAACTTTTGCTCGACTGGCTGCTCAGCTTGATATCCCTCTGCTCAAAGACCGAAAATGCTTAAGCCGGGAATCACTTGAAAATTTAAGAAAAGAAATCCTTTTAAAAACAAAACAACCCAGTCACCCTGCTCTTAAATTCAACAGCACCCTGTGGGGATGGAACTTTGGTTTTGGCTATTCCCAGTCCGGCCACAGGCTCCATGCGTCGCACCAGATGATTCACCAGCAGAATGCAATGGTGCCCAATCAAGTCCAAACCCAGTGCGGCAAAACCATGGATTCATATTCATGCGGAGACCTGGTCAGTGATTTTATCGGCCGATACCGGGAGGCAACCGGCAAAAACTTTTTTAAAAACTACTTAACTGCCATAAAAAACAACACCCGAACAGATGAGAAAGGAAACGGCCCATCCTCACTGGTGATTCTGGAAGATGAGCACACCATTCTTTTTGTCCCCAAATCCCAGGTAGCAGAATGGGAACTGCAGCTGATGCCCAAAACCCCGTGCGGGAATATTATCGAAGCAGATGAGGCCATCCGGGACTCGCTTGACAAGGGCATCTTAACGGCTGTAAGGACTTTAGAAACCATGGGAGCGCAGATGGTTACCGGCATTGAGTTTTCAAAATCGTTTGACTCTGGATGTACAGATCAGCATCTTTTGTATTCATTCATTCCGCGGCTGCCCTATGCACCGGGTACATTTTCAGAAGCTCAGCTCAGATGGATAAGTGGATGCTACCCCGAAGATGTGGCTGCCGCCTGCAGAAAAGTATTAACCCTGGAAACCTAAGGAGATTCTCATGATCCTTCATGATTTTATTTACGAGTGGGATGGTAGAACCCGGGATGGCAACAAACCGATTTCCTGGTGGCCGGGATCCTATCATGTAAGAATCATAAAATTGTCAACAAACGATGAAAACGTCAGTTTTCTAGTTCCCTATGCGGTTCTGCTTAAAAATGCCAAAATTCAAACCCCCATGAAAAATACGTCCCTGAAGAATTATATCCACACCTTTGCCCAGAAAATCTCAGACCAATACAACCTGGACATGCGAAAAACCCTCTGGCTCGAGATAGATGATGCAATACGGGTTACTCGTTTAAACCCAGCTCCCAAACTTGCCGGAACAACTCTTTTTGATATTTCCTGGCGGGATATCCGGCCAAATGAGCTTGAAATGTTAAAACCCTATATGGATGATATGTAGGGTTTTATACCACGCCCTGATCCATCATAGAGTCTGCTACTTTTACAAAACCAGCAATATTGGCTCCATTCACATAATTGCCCGGGGTGCCGTACTCTTCAGAAGCTTCCACACAGGTATTGTGTATGCTTTGCATAATACCTTTGAGTTTTGCCTCCACTTCTTCCCTGGACCAGTTGATCCGCATTGAATTTTGGGACATTTCCAGCCCGGATACAGCAACACCGCCTGCATTGGCAGCCTTTCCCGGTGCGTAAAGAATTTTATTATCGAGAAAGATATGAATTCCCTCTGGAGTGGTGGGCATATTTGCGCCCTCACTGACCAGATTCACACCATTGTTCAACAGGTTCTGCGCATCTTTTGCATTGATTTCGTTTTGAGTGGCACTGGGGAAAGCACAGTCTGCTTTGTGATTCCATAGCGGGTTATGCTCTTCTCCGGTATTTAGAGCGGTATACACTGCGTCCGGATACTTCTGAGAATATTCTTTTATCCGGCCTCGTTTGACATTTTTAAGGTACATGACATAGTTCAGCTTATCTTCATCAATCCCTGTTTCATCATAAATATACCCGGAAGAATCAGACAGAGTGAGCACTTTCGCGCCAAGCTGGTTGAGTTTTTCAGTGGTGTACTGTGCCACATTTCCAGATCCTGATACCAGGCAGGTTTTCCCTTCCAGACTGTCTTTTTTTGTACCCAGCATTTCATTTGCAAAGAAAACCGAGCCATAGCCAGTTGCTTCCGGCCGGATCAGGCTGCCACCCCAGTTAAGACTTTTACCGGTCAAAATTCCGGTGAACTCATTTTTTAATTTTTTATACATCCCGAAAAGATAACCGATTTCTCTTCCTCCAACCCCAATATCGCCGGCTGGAACATCTGTATTGTACCCAATATGTCGGTACAGTTCACTCATGAAGCCCTGGCAAAAGCGCATGACTTCATTATCTGATTTACCTTTGGGATCAAAGTCAGATCCGCCTTTCCCCCCACCCATAGGAAGAGTGGTGAGTGCATTTTTAAACACCTGTTCAAAGGCCAGAAATTTTAAGATAGACAGGTTGACGGAAGGATGAAACCTTAAGCCCCCTTTATACGGACCGATGGCAGAATTCATTTCAATCCTGAACCCCCGGTTCACCTGCACTTTCCCCTGATCATCCACCCATGGCACCCGAAACTGGATCACCCGCTCCGGTTCAACAATCCGCTCCATGATACCGGCATGACGGTATTCTGGATTTTTATCCAGAACGGGTTTTACAGAATCAACGACCTCAATTACCGCCTGATGGAATTCTTTCTCAAACGGGTCCCTGGCTTTCACCATATCCATGATTGTTTCCATTGTCTGTCTCCTGCTAAAAGTACGATTCGATTAGGTTTTGATGACTGATACAGACAAAATAACATTTTTGAATCAAAATGGCACGGGATATATTGTGCCTTATCGCTGTTTAAAAATAAGATTCCAACTCAAATCAAACGCATGATTGACTTCTATTTTGAACCCCTATAGACTTAGCACCCTGTAGAAAACACCCGAAATCATCACAACAACCGACAGGCTGACAAACATGATACGTTCAACAATTTGGATTTTTAATTAATGCTGGGTGCAGCATTATCTCTTGGGGCAGCATTTTTCTGGGCCAGCGCTGTAATTTTGTTCAAGAAGAGCGGAGAAGTCTTTTCTCCCATTTCCCTGAATTTATACAAAACCATGGTAGCAACTGTTCTTCTTACCGGCACCATGCTGATTTTAGACATCCCCATTCTTCCGGAAAAGCCGATTAAAGACTGGGTGATTCTGGCCGGATCGGGTTTTTTGGGTATCACAGTGGCAGACGTGTTGTTTTTCATGGCTTTAAACCGCCTGGGTGCAAGCCTTACCGCTCTTGTGGAGTGCCTTTACCTGCCCAGTGTAATTATTTTTTCTTTTCTGTTTCTGGGAGAACGGCTTACCCCTGCTGCGATTGCGGGAGGTGTTTTAGTTTTATCTGCGGTATTTGTTGGCTCCAGTGATGACATGGCATCGTCTTCTTCTTTAAAAAACAAAAATGCCGTATCTGGAATTTTTTTAGGGTGTCTTTCAATTATCTTTTTATCACTGGGTATTGTGATGATCAAAGAGATGCTCAATCACACGGAAGTGTTCTGGGCCACACTGGTCCGTGTATTGGCAGGCATGATAACGCTCATGATCTTAATTGCGTTTCACCCCAACCGCAGAACATACATCAAGGAATTAAAACCCTCAAAAGCATGGTTTGTTGCCCTGCCGGCATCTCTGTCCGGGAATTACTTTGCCCTGCTCTGCTGGGTAGGAGGAATGAAATTCACAACGGCTTCACGGGCAGCGATCTTTAACCAGATGTCCACCATTTTCATTTTTATCCTGGCCGGCATTTTTCTAAAGGAAAAAATCACCAAAAGAAAGAGCATGGCCATACTGCTTGCCCTGACAGGTGTATGCCTGACAATCCTGGGATAACAGTCCTGCTTTGGGCCTAAATCAATCTTTGATCTCACCCTGGATGGTATTGGCACCATATCCCAGATGGGTTAACAGTGCATTGGCAATTCTCCGCTCGGATGCAGCAGTATTGTAATCATGGCTTTGAGTCAGCCCGTTTGCAATATGACGGATCAAGTCGGCAAGAAGTTCTCCCCATGCTTCTCTTTCGTCTATATCGAAGTTTGATGCTTCTTCCCACATGCCTAACAGCATGGACACCTGGATATCTTTGTTCCCAATCCAGACCCTGATCATTTCCATCGCATTGGGATCGTCTTTTATGCCTTCCGGTATTTGTAATTCATTCATTAATTTTTCCCTGATCTATATTTCTAAGCTTATGATTTTTCATGCTGCCCTTGACAAAAATATCTGCCTGTCATAATTGAACTACTTAGTTTATTTATTAAACGCTATACCAAAAAACAAGCTTACCTTTAAAAAGAGACGTTTCGGAGTTGATTTCAAAATCAACTTCTGCTGAGACGGACTCGTTTTCTTAATTTTAAACATATTCTTAACGCATCTTACCCGTTACATTTTTGGAGCGTATGCCTCATGCCATTGCTTTGCTGATATCTTACGGCCTGTGAAAACCCCCTTTTTCAAATCAGCTTTGCACCTTTTCCAAATTTGTAACCCTGTTTAGCCATTTTTTTAACGCATAAAGGAAAAAGCTTATGAACATAGCTCAACCCGAAAAAACCATTCACTGCTCTGGCAATAATAGTCAAACCACACCATCTGCTGCGGACAGATATAAAATCATAGGACCGCTTTATGATTTTCTAAGCACCATTTACAGCGGCCGCCAGATATATGAAACCAAAATTGCAATGAATACTGCATTAAAAGAAGATGACAAGGTTTTATTTGCAGGGGCAGGACATGGTCGAGATGCGATTGATGCAGCTAAACGAGGAGCTCAGGTAACTGTCGTAGACTTGTCTGCCACCATGTTGAAAAAAATTGAGAAAAACATGACCGGGAAAAAATTCAAACATCCTGTAAACCTGGTTCATAGTGATATTTTGAAGTTTAATAA
Organism: Desulfobacteraceae bacterium; assembly: GCA_033851995.1. Classification (GTDB taxonomy): domain Bacteria; phylum Desulfobacterota; class Desulfobacteria; order Desulfobacterales; family Desulfobacteraceae; genus Desulfobacula. Next base: position 284,247 of record JAWSVI010000003.1, read on the forward strand.
GCCAGGAGAATACGATCAAGTGGTTGCAAATTTCTTTTTAAATGTGTTTCCGGAAGACACCATGCACAGCGTAATGAAACATCTGGGAAGCTTGACAAAACCAGGCGGCTGCTTTGTAGTGGGAGATTTCCATTACCCCAACGGCAATATCCTGACCAGAACATTTCAGAATATCTATTGGTATATAGCTGTATTCCTTTTTACCGTTTTTGCCAAAAATGCATTCCACAAAATCTATAATTACCCCAAACATCTGGAATCCCTTGGTTTTTCTATCATAGAAACCCGTGCTTTTAATATTTTTCATACCCCGCTTCTTTGGTCTCTAAAGGCCAGGAGAACACCTGAAAAGTTCCCGAATTAAAAACAACCCCTCTATAGTTTTCCGGGTTATGCACCAAACTAACAGATAATTAGAGGCCACATATATGAGTAAAACAGCAGGCAAAATAGAAGGAATTACACAAAGCAAACTGCAATACTTTGATGTTCAGGCAAAAATTGAAGCGGGAAGCATTGCATTAAGCAAAGAAGTTGTTCTTGAGGATAAGGGATTTACTTTTTCAGAGCGCGTCAGGTTTTTAAAAAAATACGGCAAACATTCCATGGCATTTTCAGCCCTGCAGCCTAAAATGAGATATTTTGATATGGAAGGTGTTGGGTATATTGCGTTCCGAAAGCAATGGGGGTGTGTTGTCTGTTTGGGGAATCCAATCTGCGCGCCGCAAGACCGGGAAAGAATAATCGAAGCTTTTTTTAATTGCTATCCTAATCCGATTTTTATCCAGGTAACCCCGGATGTTGCCTGGCTGATACATGAAAAATCTGGGTTTTATGCCACCCAGTTTGGAAAAGAGACACGAATAGATCTTGAGCAATGGTCCCTTTCCGGTAAAAAGAAACAGGTGATCCGGACAGCGATTAACCGTGCTGAAAAAGAAGTCATAACCGTAAAAGAAAGCTATGGCGAACGGGCTTATAAAACCCTTTCCGAGTCCTGGCTGAAAACCCGAAAGTGCAAGGGCCGGGAGATCATTTTTCTCATTCGCCCCATGGAGATGAAATATAAACAAGGCACCCGTCGCTTCTTTGCCTATCAGGAAGGCGAGCTGATCGGTTTCATTTTCTTTGACCCGGTTTATGAAAATGGGAATGTTGTTGGATATGTTCCCAACATAAGCCGTGCATCGGAAAAATTCCCCCAGGGTATATTTTACTTATTAATGGCTCAGGCATTTGAAACTTTTAAAGAAGAAGGCGTGCCATTTATGTATCTTGGTTTATCTCCGCTGGCCTTAAATTATCCCTGCAAGACGTTTGAGTCCGGCCCGCTTCGCTGGATGCTGGAATTCACAGTCAGCCATCTTAATTTTTTGTATAATTTTAAGGGCATTGATTTTACAAAGTCCCGTTTCCGGGGTCAGGAGGAGCCAACATATGTGCTGCATAAGCGCAAAGTACCTATAAAAGGATTTACAGCTATGTTCCGGTTATGCAACGTGATTTGATGCATTTTATTTGACAAATTCAAATAAAATGGACTATATATTCTGCCTGGCAGAAAGGTGATTTGTGATCCATAAAATTAAAATCACAGGATAAAAGGAAAGACAGTGAAATTCTGTCACATACCAGCCGTTGCCGTGATCAGGGACGAAATCTGCATAAACCACTCTTTTTAAAAAGGGGAAGGCGCAGAGATTAGGAAGATCTGTAAGTCGGAAAGCCTGCCTTTATGCTGAATTTCAGGATTTTTGCTGGAACAACATCCTTTTGAATACATGATAATTTATTCAGGAGGCAATTTATGTCCCAGGCAGTAAACCAGGAATTCGGCAATGTCATCACCCAACTCATCCAAAAACAAAATCTTACCCGAAGCCAGGCTAAAAATGCATTTATCCGTGTCTTAAACAATGAAGTCACGGATATGCAGCAGGGCGCATTTCTTGCTGCTTTGACAGCAAAAGGTGAAACCAGAGAAGAAGTGGCCGGCTCCTGGGAGGCCATTTTTGATCTGGACACCACAAAGATAAGCCTGCCATCCTGGATTCAGGCGGTTGAAAACAGCGGCACTGGAATGGACACTTTTAAAACTTTTAACATCAGCACGGCTGCATCCATCATTGCGGCAGCCGCAGGTATCCCCATGGCACGGCATGGTGCCAGGGCCATCACTTCCGTTTGCGGAACCGTAGATATGGCAGAGGCATTGGGGGTGGATGTGGAATGCAGTGCAGAGCTTGTTGCCAAAAGCATTGAAAAAGCCGGACTGGGGCTGTTTAACGGTATGAGTCCGAACATACACCCGATGGCTCTTGGTCGTATTCTCTCCCAGATTAATTTCGGTTCCACCCTGAACATTGCGGCATCTCTTGCCAATCCGGCCATGCCAACCATTGGCGTTCGTGGTGTCTATGATAAAAACATGATACTGCCGGTGGCAAATGTGATGCAGGAAATCGGGTATAAAAGTGCTATTGTCCTCCACGGCTGTATTCATAATTCTGAGAAAGGCATGGATGAAGCCTCTGTCTGCGGGTTGACCCATTGTGCACAGATTACCTCTGATGGCGAAATTCAAGAATTTGATATTGACCCTGAAAAATTAGGCCTGGCCGCCAAAAGCCCGGAAGAACTTTCACCTGAAAACCAAATTATAGATGAATCCAGACGGTTTGCCGCCCTTTTGTGCAACAAAGAAAACTCTGCCAGAAAAGATGCCGCCCTGCTCAATGCCGGCCTGATTTTACTTGCTGCGGACAAAACTGACACACTTGAAGATGGGATACAGCAGGCGGCCACTCTTTTAGAAACCGGAGCAGCTTTTAACACGTTGGAAAACTGGGTAAAGGCCCAGAACACGTCGCCTGAAAAAGGCTTAAGAACGCTTCATGCACTTGTTAACTAATACTGTTAACTCATGTAAAGGATGAAAGAAAGTGGAACTTTTAATCATAAAATGCGGACAAAAATATATCCGCTTCAAAGATGGTGCTTATCTTATTGTCAACTTGGACAAAGCCAGCGTGTTTCCCCTTGATCAACTGCCCGCGGTGCAAGAACATCTGGATGGCTTGAAAAACAAGAGTTTTGATCAGGTACAAATCAAAAAACTGGTTTTGACTGAAGAGGATTTATAAAAGATGAAAATGGTACTCAAAGGACTCAGATCGCTTGAAATAATTAGAGATGATGCAGACATTCCAACAATAAAGGATGGACATGAACTAACGGACGTACTGTGCTGTGCCATTTGCAGGACGGATGCCAAGATGTGGGAACAGGGCCACAGGGATCTTGTTCTGCCGAGAGTACTGGGCCATGAAATGGTCGTAAAGGGCCCAGACAGCCAGCGCTACGTTGTCTGGCCGGGAAAAAGCTGCGGCATATGCTGTTTTTGCAAAGCAGGCCAGGAAAACCTGTGTGAAAAAATGAAAATCACAGGCTTTCATACAGACGGAGGTTTTGCCGACAGGGCCCTGCTGCCCTCAAAAAGCTTAATCCCCATTCCGGACGATCTTGAAAATCACATTGCCTGCTTTGCAGAGCCTGTGGGATGTGTCATCAATGCCTTTGAAAAGCTGTCATTCAACCCAAAAGACCGGGTATTGATTATTGGCGCAGGAACCATGGGACTGATCATCTCCCTTTATGCAAAACACCTTGGCCTTATCCCTGTTATCATTGAAAAAAATGAGACCAAAATCCAACACATCGAACCATTTTTAAAAAAAAATGCCATAACCTGCTTCAAAGAAACCCGGGAAAGCGAATTTGAAATTGTCATAAACGCATGCGCCGATTTCATTGCCTTTTGCCAGGGTATCACTAAGGTCAAAAAAGGAGGTCAAATCTCCTTTTTCAGCGGCATTACAAAAAACGAACACATTGAAACCAATTTGCTCAACCTGATCCATTACAAGGAAGCCATTGTTTCAGGGGTATACGGCATGACAAAGTCGCACATGGAAAAGGCGGTCCATTTTATGCACGCCCATGGAAGAATTATTGAGCTGCTGATCGAAGGTATTCATCCACCCCAGGAAGCCGCCGAATTCATGCCAAAAGTGCTGGCTGGAAATGATTTAAAACATATTCTTGATTTTTCGCTTAACCGTGCTGTCGAACCGGAGGCACCGGAACAAAGGGCAGATTTCAAAAAATTTTCTTTGGAGAACCTGGTTTCCAATACGCTTTGCCATAAAATCATTCAATCCATTGAGCCGGCATCTAAAACAATTGCAGCGTCTGCTACAGCCAAGATGGATGAAAAAACAAAACCGCTGGGCGCGCTGGGCCGTCTGGAAAGCCTTGCACTGCAAATGAGCTGTATACAGGACAGTTTAAATCCCAGGATAGATCAGAAAAACCTGTTTGTATTTGCAGGGGATCATGGAATTACTGAAGAAGGCGTTTCTGCATATCCATCAGAAGTGACCGCCCAGATGGTGGATAATTTCCTGAATGGAGGCGCAGCTATCAATGTGCTCTGCCGCCATCATGACATTGAGATGAAAGTGGTGGACATGGGTGTTAATCACGAGTTCACCCACCATCCGGACCTGATTATCAAAAAAGTAGCCAAAGGAACTGCTAATTTTGCAATTGGTCCGGCCATGACGTCAAACCAGGTTGTCCAGGCAGTTGAAAATGGGATGAGTACCTTTCTGGAGGCATGGGATGATCGACCCATTGATATTGTCGGACTCGGAGAAATGGGAATCGGCAATACCACTTCCGCATCCGCTATCATTTCACTGATCACAGGAATCAGTCCGTCCCAGGCTACCGGCAGGGGAACCGGAATTGATGACAAAGGACTGGAGCATAAAGCAAACGTGATTGAAAAGGCCCTTTTATTTCATATGCCTGATTCTGGAAACGGAATTGAAATCCTTCAAAAAATAGGTGGGTTTGAGCTTGCAGGTATTACCGGGGCTGTGCTGGCCGCCGCCTCAAAAAAATGTGCTGTTGTCCTGGATGGTGTGATTTCGACGGCAGCCGGGCTTGTGGCCTATTTAATTCAGCCGGATGTAAAGGATTATCTGATCTCCGGACATAAGTCTGTGGAACAGGCCCAAAAAGCAGCATTATCCTTTATGGATCTCACACCACTGGTTGATTTCAATATGCGCCTTGGAGAAGGAACCGGGGCAGCCCTTGCCATTGATATGGCTGACGCCGCCTGCAAAATCATGTGTGAGATGGCCTCTTTTGATGATGCCAAAGTGGCCAGATCTCACATAAAATCTTAAACATATGATTCAGTTTCTTTTCCCTGAATTCTCACCAGTTTAAAATCTGCCAGTATGGTATACAGACAGGGTACAACCAGAAGCACCAGGATAGTGGACATCAGAAGTCCGAATACAATAGAGCAGGCAAGGGGTATCAAAACCTGGGCCTGCATGGACCGCTCTGACAGCAGGGGCAATAATCCGGCTATGGTGGTGATAGAGGTTAGCATGACAGCCCTGAAGCGCTCACGCGATGCCAGTTTTGAAGCCTGATCCACGGATTCCCCTCCGGCTATATGCAACTTGATAAAACTAACCAGAAGAATTGAATCGTTTACCACAATCCCTGCCAGGGAGACAAATCCCAAAATACTTGGCATACAGAGATCCAATCCCATAAGAATATGACCCCAGACCACCCCGATAAATGCAAATGGAATAGTGACCATGATGACCAGCGGCTCCTGATAGGATTTAAACTGAAAACTGAGCAGGCAGAACACCCCGAAAATACCTATTGATAACGCCTTGACCATCCCGGCCATGGAGGTCTTCATCTCTTTTTCCTGGCCCTCCATCCCGAGGCTGAGTAATGGAAATAATTTTTTAAGCTCCGGAAAAAATCTTGCCCGTGTATCTGCCACAATATCTGCCGCATTTGCCACCCGGGTATCTACATTTCCTGTAATGGTCACGGTTCGCTGACCATCCACCCGTTTAATCCCGGCATACCCCCGTTGATTGGACAGGGATGCGATAGTATTCAAGGGAACCCGCTCCCCTTTGCCGTTCATGAGATGAAAGTTTTCAAGATGATAAATACTGTCTCTATCATTGTCTGCCATTTTCACATTGACTTCATAGGATTCATCCCTGACAATGATCTCGCTGGCAGTTGATCCGTAAAACGCATCCCGGAGTTCTTTTGAAACAGACCTGGCATCAAAACCCCGGATGTCCGCCCCCTGCTTAAGTTTCACCATAATTTCCGGTTTGCCCGGCCGGAGATCATCATACAGGTCGTACACCCCTTCATAAGAATAGAGCCATTCAATCAGGCGGGTGGAAGCCAGTTTCAATTCATCAAGATCTTCCCCCTTTATCCTGATCTCAATGGGCAGACCACCCGGGCCTACAACCGGCTCTTTAAAAGCAACTGCTATGGCATCCGGGATATCCCCTGCAAAAGCCCGCCATTTTTCAATGATCTCATCCATGGTGGCCGAACGTTTTTCCGCACTCAACAAATCCAGGGTAACAGTTGCCACGTGAGCCCCTTTTTCCCCTGCATCGGCATTTGTATTGTAGAGCACGCTGATATGTTTTACCAGTTCAGCCTGTCCCGGTTGAAATTCAGACAGTTCACGGTTCATTTCTTCAGCCGCCTCTATCATTTGATTCACATAACGCTTGGTTTTCTCAAAGGGCGTTCCCTGTGGGAACAACAGCCTGGACTGGAGAAGATCTCCTTCTATATCCGGGAAAGCCTGAATCTTCAAATGGCCACCGGCAATCATTGATATGGAAACGATAAAAAGGAACACCACGCATCCGATAAACAGATATCTAAAATTCACCACCCCATCAACGACCGGACCTAACACTTTATCTCTAAGCCAAGCCAGGCCATCATCTATTTTCTTTCTAAACTGGTTTCCCTCTTTTCCTTCACCATTTTTTGCCAGGGCATGGGACAGGTGATTGGGAAGAATAAAAAACGCTTCAACAAGGCTCACGGAAAGGGTTAAAATCAAAATAACCGGGATGACATAAAGCACCTTTCCGATATCGCCTGCCATGCTCACGGCCATGGCTGAAAAAATAAACAAGGTGGTTAAAAAGGAAGAGAAAACACCTGCTGCCACCTCTGAAATTCCATCCACCGTGGCATTAAATGCATTTTTCCCTTTTTCCAGATGAGCGGCAATATTTTCTGCAATTACAATGGCATCATCCATCAAAAGCCCAAGGCCGATTAAAAGGCCCACCATGGACAACATGTTGATGGACAATCCCATCTGCTTCATGAAAAAAAAGGTAAGAAAAAATGAAACCGGAAGACCCATGGCCACCCAGAAAGAAAACCCCAGCGGGAAAAACAGGAGCATTGCCAAAAAAACCAGGACCAAACCCTGCCATGCATTTTTTATCAGCATCTGCAAACGGTCCCGGACAATTTTGGATGAATTCTGGGTAATGGCAAATAAGACCCCGGGAGGTGCTGCGGCTTGTTCTTTTTCTATAAATTCTGCCACCTCATCCATTATTCTCAGGGCATCTTCAGCTTTGGTTTTATTAATTTGCAGGACACCTGCCCGTTTGCCATCAAAAATGACCTGATCTTCATCATCCTTGAAGCGATCAGAGATCAGGGCAATATCTCCCAGCCTCATGCTGGACCCGCTATCAGATGATATTATGGTGAGATCCCGCAGCGCTTCAAGTGTGCTTCTTTCTTCGGAAAAACGGATTAAAACATCCGTATCCCTGGTTTTCAGGCTTCCAGCAGGAAGATCCAGATTCCGGGCAGCCACGGCGGCTTCGATATCTGAAACCGATAACCCCATGTGCATCATATTGTAAAACGGAATCTCTATAAGGAATTCCTGATCGGAAAACCCGAGGATATCCACCTGCGATACCTTATCCAGTTGTTTTAATCTTTTTTTAATATCCTCACAATACAGTTTGAGATGGACGGGGCTCATAGGACCGGTTACGGCAATGGAGACCACCTGGTCTGTCCGGTTCACCCGTTTGACAACCACATCTTCCACTTCTTTTGGAAAATCACTGATGGATTCAACTTCAGTCTTGATATCGTTTAAGAACTCAACAATATCGTTTCCCTCCAGCATTTCAATGGTCACAGCAGCCTGATTCTCCATTGCAGTACTAGTTGTTTCATGGATATTGCTGACGCTTTCGATGGCATCTTCTATTCGTCGGCAGACAGAAGACTCAACATCTCCGGCACTGGCACCTGGATAGACGGCAGTAACCTGAACGGCATTTAAAGAAAAATCAGGAAATGTTTCCCGTTTCAGATCTGTGACGGAAATGGCCCCCAAGGCAATAAACAACAGCATAAGAAGATTGGACGCCGTAGGATGGGCACACATACTCGAAATGAGCTGCTTAAATGACGTCATTTTTTATTGTGCCTCCCCTTTTCCAACAGCCTCTGCTTTCAATCGTTCAATAACTTCCGGAGCCGGAATGGGGTTCAGGCCCATGCCGCTGATGGCAGGGACAAGATCAGCCAGAACCAGGCTTTCTCCCTGTTGAACCCCTTTGCTGAGCACGGCAGCGTCCTGCATGTAAAAATCAATACCCACAGGTCTTATTTCCAGACGGTTTTCAGGTGTACAGATATAGATTGTCTTCTCATGAATCGCACTTCGCGGAACCACGAACCGATTGGCCATGGGGCGCCCCCTCAATTCCACTTCCACATACATATTGGTCACCAAAGGGGGACGTTTTCCAGGAATAGCTTTTGCATAGGGGTCATCTACAGTGATGTAAATGGTTATGGCACCGGTTTTAAGGTCCAGGGACTCACTGGTCCGTGAGAAACTTCCATCCCATTCCACAGACATTTCCCGGTCCAGCGGCAGCCTGACCTTTGCACTGATTCCGATGGCCCGCCGGATGGTCTCCATATCCGGCATTTTTCCAAAATTCTCTGAATAATCTTTTGGAAGGAGCATAAAAAAATCTTTTGGGGTAAGGAAGACTGGAATTTCCGCCCGGTCAATACTCTCAGCTTCAACTAAAATGGTACCAGCGGCTGCAAACTGACTGAGTTCTATATTTACAGCAGACAACCTGCAGTTAAAAGGTGCGCGTATCTGAGTTTTAGCAACATCCAGACGGCGTTCAGTTACAGTGAATTCACCGGATTTCTTCTGGGCCAACAATGCCTTTTTCTGGGAAGGAATAAGATCCAGGGCATTTTGAAGGTTATTCACCGCAGTCTGGTGAGATAAAAAATTTCGCTCTTCCTTTTCAAGATCTGAAGCTGAAATGTAGTTTTTAGCAAATAATTCACGCTTTCTTTTCAGCTCCTGGCCTGCGCTTATTAAAGATTTTTTTTCAGTTGCCAGAAGACGCTGGGTATTCTTCTGAGTCTGCTCAAGTTCCTTAAGCCGGGCATTTATGTTCATCACCTCTGCCACGCCTTTTGTCTCTGCAATTCCGTAAGTGGTTGTATCAATATTAAAAAGGATCTCGCCTTCTTTTATGAAATACCCTTTTTTCAAGTTCGGGTGCACATTTACAATTTTTCCGCTCACCTCTGAAATTGCTTGCCAGCTCTTATCCGGGACGGCATATCCATATGAAATTATCCTGGGAACTACTTCCATTTTCTTTAGCGGAATCACCCGTACACTCTGAACCCGTTCTGCATCATCCAGTCTTACAGGAGGATTTTTATTTATTTTCATCAACACAAAAATAATTACACCAAACAAAATGGGAATAATGATCAGGAACTTTTTAAATTGTTTCATTTCCACACCCAAAATTTAATTTTCAGTTTTGTCAGAACGTCATTTTTTTTATGGAGATACCATACCCCAGGAGAACAAATCCTGTGTCAGAAGAATGTCTGAAGTTATTGCTAATCCCGCTGTTTTTTCATTAAGGATATCCATCAACAGATAATCCAGGCCTGCACCGGCCAAAAGTACAGCATAGCTCTGTTCTATTAAATTCTTTTTGGCTTTATCTGCAGTCCCCGTGGTCAGGTTAGACAGACCTGCAATGGTTTTCACCGGGAACCCCAGAAGGTCCGGCAGTGTTTTAATCACATTCAGCACCGCCCTTGCCTGGATAATTCCATCATCCCATGCCAGGGGCGGCACAACAGGATCAATGATGATCCGTTCTTTTGGAACACCTGCTCTCTGTGCTTCATCGAACAGTTCCAAGGCAATTTCATAGCGCTGGGCTTCATCTTTTGGAACCCTGCTGTCCGGATAGAGTAAAAATCCTACAATATCTGCATCATATTCTTTTGCCAGTGGCAATATTTTTTCCAGCTTTTTAGGTTCCAGGGAAAACCCGTTTATAACGGGTCTGTTTCGTGTATAGGACAATCCGGCAGCCATGGCTTTTGGATTAGAGGTATCAATCACCAGCGGCAAATCTGTAACAGCCTGAACTGAATTGACAAAAAAAGCCATGCCACCCTCAGCAGATTTTCCCAGCGGGCCTGTATTCACATCAATGGCCCAGGCCCCTTTTGCTACACACTTTTTTACAAGCTCCTGCAACGGTTCAGGATTTCTGGTGTTAAATGCGTTATGGACTTCAGTTTTTGTGATTCGAAGATTATCTGCAATAATTTTCATTAACCATTCAATACTCATACAATGGCATAATTTTCAATCTCTTTTTTTAGTTGTCATTTCATCAAAACAAGCGTTGCAAAAGGAAGAAACAAGTAGGGAAAAGTACTCCGGGAAAGCATATTTGCTTTCCCGGAGAGCGCAATACAGATTTTATTGGTCGGAAAACTTAAGGAATCACACAAAACATTTCAGATATAGCAACAACTTCAGGATACAACACATATTCAGCGTAGATTTCAGCATTTAGAGCTTCAGCAGCAACTTCAGTCGAGTAGAATTCAGCAATCAGATCAAGATCAGCATCAAGACTGATTCCTTTAGGCTCTCCTTCTGTATTAGACCACTGTGGCCACTGGCAAACTTTCGAAATCGTTTAGACTACCAGCGGATACAAACTGTATTCATATTAACATCATTAATATTAATAAGATTAATATTAATTATTTTGCTTATTAAACCGGATGGTTATCTTTGTCAAGAGATAGTTCTATTTATTTTATGAACACCTTTCATACCTCGAACACCTCTCCGGGCCTCACCATTTCTTTACCAAAGTATTCATGGTATGATAGCCAATAAACAACGAGCACACACTTTTACTAAGGATGATAATAAAATGAAAATTGACAGTCCTGAGTCCAGAGCCTTTCTATTTGAATTATACACAATGACCGGTGGTGACGAAGCCATGCAGGTGTCCATGCATGATGTTGGAGAACGACTGGGGCTTGAAAAATCCCAGTCAGGAACAATGGCGGAAAACCTTTTCATCCAGGGGCTGGCTGAGCTCAAAACGCTTTCAGGCGGGATCGGCATTACCCGTCAGGGACTTAAAGTACTGGATATCAAACCACCACCCAAACCCGGAGATGAATTTTTAGAATTAGGCGCCGGCCCTGTTCTTAAAGAAAAAAACATGGAGGCTGTCGAAAAGATAATGCTGGAAACCAAAGATGCCATTGCATCATCAACAATTCAATATCCTGAAATTGAAGAGATGGTTATCGACATAAAAACCATGGATGTCCAGATGTTGTCCCCACAGCCCAAAACACAGATTATTCGGGAAATACTTCGGTCGATACATTCCCGCGTCAGCGCAAATGGCCCAGAGCCCCTTGCTGGCAAGCTGGAAGCATTGATCAATTCTTAAACGGACTTTTTTTGAAAACAGGGTCTAAAACATCCCGATTTCTTTTAAATATCGTTTTATCTTTTGAACTGCCCGGGATGTTCTGTTAACATCAGCAGGCACAATCATGATCGTATCATCCCCGGCCACAGTTCCCAGGACGTCTTCAAACCCGTGATCATCTATAAATTTTGCCACCGTGTTGGCGGTTCCCGGTTTGGTATGAATAACGATCAAATGCCCGTTATCTAAAATCCGGTTTACCAGGGAACCAAAAAAATCGTTCTCTTTGACTAACCTGACAGCCCCGGTGGGAAGTGAATATACCGTGTTTCCATTTTTATCCACTCCCCGGGTTGCATTTATTTTTTTCAAGGCCCTTGAAACGCTGGATTGAGTTGCTTGAATGCCTTTGTTGCTCAACAAATCCACTAGCTGACGCTGATTTCCTGAAACCCCGTCCGACAATATTTTATTCAGATGTGCGGCTATTTTCATGGAAAGCATATTGGCACAAAATGCATATTTATGCAATAATAAAATTTTATGCGCATATTATACATTAACACTTGACTATTTTGATATTTTTCTTCATTAATATAGACCACAATATGTGAGATTAAATTTTAAAGACAGATAATTATATATTTTGGAATAAAGGAGATCCCATGTCAAAAGGAAAGGTTGTCCTCGCCTATTCAGGAGGGCTTGATACCTCTGTCATATTAAAATGGCTGCTTGAACAAGGCTATGAAGTATTTGCATATATGGCCAATATCGGCCAGCAGGAAGATTTTGAAACAGCCGAGAAAAAAGCCATGGCCATTGGTGCCTCCAAGGTGTTCATAGAAGATATGCGAAAGGAATTTGTTACAGATTATATCTTTCCTGTGTACAAGGCCAACACCATTTATGAAGGGCGCTACCTCCTGGGAACAGCCGTGGCAAGACCTATTATCGCCAAAAAACAGATCGAAATTGCAAAACAGGTCGGTGCTGAGTTTGTTTCCCATGGTGCTACTGGGAAAGGCAATGATCAGGTACGGTTCGAACTGTCTTATTATGCACTGAACCCGAAAATTAAAGTCATTGCTCCCTGGAAAGATAAAGCATTCTTGGATGCCTTCAAAGGAAGAACAGACCTGTTGGAGTATGCCGAAAAACACTGCATCCCCACAAAGCAGTCTGCGGCAAAACCCTATAGCGAAGATGACAACCTCCTGCACATTTCCCACGAAGCCGGTATTTTAGAAGACCCGGGCCATGAATGTGAAGAAAACATTTATTCTCACACCGTCTCTCCGGAACAGGCACCAGACACCCCTACTAAAATTAAAATTGAATTTAAGGATGGTGTTCCAGTAAAAGTAACCAACCTGGGAGACAACACTGTAAAAACAGATGCCCTGGAGCTGTTTGAATATCTCAACCAAGTTGGCAGAGAAAACGGTATCGGTCGCCTGGATATGGTTGAAAATCGTTTTGTCGGTATAAAATCCAGAGGGGTCTATGAAACTCCCGGCGGCACTATCCTGCATGAGGCCCACAAAGATATCGAAGGCATTGCCATGGACCGCGAAGTGATGCGCCTTCGGGACATGCTGTCTGCCAAGTTTGCAGAGCTGGTCTACAATGGATTCTGGTTCAGCCCGGAGATGGATTTTCTCATGGTGGCCATTGATAAAAGCCAGGAAGTGATTGATGGTGAAGTAACTCTAAAGCTCTATAAAGGAGTAGCGTATCCGGTTGCAAGGACCAGCCCGTCTTCTTTATACAACCAGGATTTGTCTTCCATGGATATTGAAGGTGGATACAACCAGGAAGACGCTGAAGGCTTTATCAAAATTAATGCCATCCGACTGATGGCACACCGTAATATTATAAACAAAAGCAAACCTTGATTTATCCTGGATTTACTTTTGAACTATCTATAGAAAGTCGCCTTAAAAATTTTTAAGGCGACTTTCTGCTTATTATTTGCCTGCTATCGGCTCCACAAACTGAGACTCAGAATCCCAGGGAAATAAAATCCAGGTATCCTGGCTGACTTCGGTCACATAGACATCCACCATTGGCTTACCTTCCGGCTTGGCATACACGGTTGCAAAAAAAGCATCCGGAAGCATCTTCCGAACCACTTTGGCTGTCGAGCCGGTATCAACCAGGTCATCCACAATCAAAAGATCTTTTCCAGAACCCTCTATAGCTTTCAGGATGGTGGTTTTCCCCTGCGCTTTCCAGTCGTAACTGGTAATACAGACGGTATCTATATAACGAATATCCAGCTCTCTTGCGATCACAGCAGCCGGTACAAGTCCGCCCCGGGTAACGGCAACAATGCCTTTCCAGTTCTGCTTTTTTTCATGGAGCCTCCACGAAAGGGCTTTTGCATCACGGTGAAGCTGATCCCAGGAAATGGGATAGCTTCTTTTATATCTGTCTGCTTTATTGTTCATTAAACCTAATACCCATTTTAATTTTAATTGTTTTTTGACTTTTGGTATGTTTGGCCTTATTTTATCCGCAAGCTAACAAAAGATAAAGGACAAAAAACATCTTGCAAGATATAAAAGAAAAATGCATTGAATGCGGCGGAGAACTATACGTCAGGCGAACCTGAACTAAAGTTTATTTTTGCTGCAGGTCCTGCACAAAGAACTACCCGGAAGATAAATACTGGCAGCTTATGGATGATTACCTTGAAGAAAAACTGGCCAATGTGCCCATAAACAGAATTTGAAATAAAAATTGATTCCATAGTTTTAAATTCAAAAATTATGTGGTAGCGTCCGATTAAACACCATTTAATTTTCATGCACTCCTAACAGGGGAAAATATGACTTTGATCTGCGATCGCATGTTGAAAAGCCAATTTTGTTCCACCCTGGTTATCCTGACCTTTTTTTTAACCGGTTTGCTATGCACTCCCATATTTGAACATTCAGCCCGGGCTGCAACCAGGATAGATAACCGCCCCCTGGCAATAGATTTCCCCATCTATCCTTCCATCAGGCCCAATGTGGAATTCTGGATTGATATATTCACCCATTACTCTGCCCACCAGGGTGTTGTTCATGACTCAAACCATGTAAATATAATTTATGATGTTCTCCAGCTTGACCCATCCCAAACCGTTCGGGCAAAAAGAAAAAACAAACGGATAAAAAAAGCGACTGCAAAAAAATACAAAGGCATACTTTTAAAACTTTCCAGTGGTTCGCCACCTGTTTCAAAAGAGGAAAAGCGGGTGGCCGAACTGTTTGGAAAAAATGTAAAACTTTCCGACTTTAAACGGGCTGCTTTTAATATCCGATGCCAGACCGGGCTGAAAGAAGAGTTCAAAGCCGGGCTGTCCCGATCCGGAGCAGTTATTGACTCCTTCAAAAAAACATTTCAGGCCCATGGGCTGCCTGTGGAACTGGTTTACCTGCCATGCGTTGAATCATCATATAATTTCAAAGCCTATTCCAAATTCGGGGCTGCAGGCATTTGGCAGTTCACACGCTCGACCGGGCGGCAGTATATGAAAATAAATTATGTAATAGATGAAAGGCGCGATCCGTATATCTCCACAATAGCTGCTGCCAGGCTTTTGAAAAAAAACTACAGAGAGCTTAAAAACTGGCCCATGGCTATTACGGCCTATAACCACGGTCTGGCCGGTATGAAGCGGGCAAGAAAAAGCAAAGGCACTTACGAAAACATATTCAGATTCTATCGAAGCCGTACATTTAAATTTGCATCCAGAAACTTTTATTCTGAATTCCTTGCGGCAAAAGAAGTCGCTGCAAACCCGGACAAGTACTTCGGACACATTGCCTACCGCCGCCCAAAATCATTTACCACCATTCGAACAAGGGGTTACCTATCGCTTAAAAGCCTTACCGATGCTTTGAATATCAGTGCAAAAGACATAAAAGAACTGAATCCATCTCTAAGGCCACCGGTATTCAACGGGCAAAAATATATACCCCCAAAATTCAAGCTCCGTTTCCCAGCAGAATTTTCACCAACGGAAACAGGGAAATCGCTGGCTGGAATCTATCTAAAAAAACAGAAACCCAGCCGGTTCCACCGGGTTCAAAAAGGAGATACAGCCGGCTCAATCGCACGTATCCATTCTGTAAAATTATCTGATCTTATTCTCGCAAACCAGTTGAACAGACGCGCAACGATTTATATCGGCCAGAATTTAAGAATACCGGTAAAAGATGAGGTTATTCTTGCCTCAAAAACCAAAGAGAAAAAAAACAACTCCAAAAAGCCAAAGGCTGTCCTCCCACCCCCGAAAACTACTACTGCCACCATAATACATACCCCGAAAGCGCCTGCTCCTGCCATTCCCATATCTGCACCAAAGGCTGAACCCATGGAAAAAGAACATTTTATAAACCCCAATATTGTTATCGGCAACTTAAAATTTCTCAAAACATGGGAAGAAAATGGCCGGGTAATTGGAACCATTAGAGTTGAAGCAGAAGAAACCCTGGGCCATTATGCTGACTGGCTCCAGATCCCTACCCAGCAAATACGGGTCTTAAACGGCATTCGCTATGGAAGGAGTATCTCCATTGACCAGAAAATCAAACTCCCGATAAAAAAAACAAGCATACAGGAGTTTGAGGTAAAACGGTATGAATACCATAAGGAAATTGAGGAAGACTTTTTTGAATCTTTTTCCATTCAGGCAATGGAAATCTACAAGGTTAAAAATGGGGACAACATCTGGACGCTTTGCATGAATGAACTTGAAATTCCTCTTTGGCTGGTCAAAAAATACAACCCAAAGATCAATTTCAATACCTTGTATCCCAAGCAAAAAATACACTACCCTGTTTTGTCTACCCAAACGGAAAATTAAACTGTTTTTTAAATTTATGGGAGCAGGTAGTTTAAATTTCAAAATTTGTGATTTGTATATGGCACCAATACCCGGAATATGTAGGCCAGCAAGTCTTGAAAATAGCGAACCAGAAAGCATCCCATGGACAACTCTTTGACCAAAAAATATTCAGGCAACTCTATGCTTAATCTGCAAATTCTAAATTATATTTTTTTCAGCATTTTTTCGAGAATAGTCCCGAAAATCTGCTGCTCTTCATCAGTTAAATCGGCAACGATTTCCTGTGTCATTTTTATATGGAAATTGTGATGTTGTTTAAAATACGCCTCCCCTGACTCTGTCAACTCGATAAGATAGGCTCTGCGATCCGTTTTGCAGGATTGGCGCACAAGGAGTTGTTTTTCTTCAAGTCGGTCAACAGCCACTGTTAATGTACCAGTAGTCACTCCTATTTTTTGGGCAAGATCCTTCATTTTTATTGGGCCAGCATGCCCGACAATCTCGATGGTATGTGCCTGGGCTGTGGACAATCCAGAATCTCTGACAACCGAATCTTCCCATGATGAAAGTCTTTCGTAAAACTCTACAATTATTTTTGAGAGATGTTTAATGTCCATATGATGCCTTGTCTTTTTGAGTAAGTTTCTAATTCCTTTATCATAGGCATTTTATTAAGACAATAAAAATGTTTGAACTTCAAAATACTTGACACTCAATTCGAATTTGTGTATTTAGAAACCCAAATAGATTGAAGCACAAAATATTTGAACGTCAAACAAAGAGGTTTTTGATGATAGGAAGACATGGAAAGTTAAATGTATATAAGGAAATATTCTCATCTGAAGATTTTATGAAAACCGCTGTGGGAGGTGCTCTTATTCCCATTGCATTCCTTTTGAAATCCATCCAGATTCAGAGCATCCCATACATCAGTGTTATGGATATGGTCCTTGTTTTGTCTGTGATTATCAATGGGGCACCGATCATAGTTGAAGCGATCAAAGGGATTGCAGAAAAGCAAATGAACGTCGATGAGCTTGTATCTATCGCTATTATTGCGTGTCTTATTAATGGCAATTTTCTTGAGGCAGCAATCGTTTCAGCCATAATGGTTACAGGTGCATTGATTGAAGAGGCCGTCAGCGACTCTGCCAGGCATGCCATTGAGGATTTAATAGAAACGACCCCCGATACAGCCATCCTCGAGAAGGATGGTAAAGAGATAGAGATGAAAGTTTCTCAAATTATCAAAGGTGATATTATCGTTGTGAAGCCTGGTGGTATTATCCCTGTTGATGGCGAAGTTCTTGAAGGCATATCTGCCGTGGACGAGTCAGCGGTTACCGGGGAACCAATACCTAAACAAAAGAAAGTGGGTGATGATGTCTGGGCAGGAACAGTCAATACTGATGGATTCATGAGAATTCGGGCTGAAAAAGTAGGTGACGATTCAACTATGGGTAAAATCATCTCTATGGTCACTGCCGCTGAACAGTCTAAAATTGAATCTGCTAGGATCGTTGACCGTTACGCAGCATGGTTTACACCGGCAATATTGACATCTGCAATTATGACGTATCTTTTTACCCAGGAGGTTGAGAGAGCAATCACAGTATTGATCGTTGGTTGCCCTTGCTCATTTCTTTTAGCAGGACCAGTAGCCACCGTGTCGGCAATAGGGCTGGCCGCCAAACAGGGAATATTGGTGAAAGGAGGCATTTATCTGGAGAATATTGCAAAGGCCACCGGTATATTCTTTGACAAAACCGGCACTTTAACCAAAGGAAATCCTGAAGTGAAGGAAGTGGTCAAATCATCAGATATTGATGAAAATCTATTAATTCAAACGGCAGCGGCACTGGAAAAAAAGATGAGCCATCCTTTGGCTCGTGCCTTGGTAAAAAAAGCAAAAGAGCTTTCCTTAGACGTTCCCGAAGCACACGATGTGGTGAATATTCCGGGCCGGGGGATTAAAGGAACTGTCGATGGAAAGTTAGTTGAAATAACAACCACCCAGGAATTTTCGGATAAGGGATACACCACCGTAGAAATCAAAATCGATCAGGCGACCAAGGGATATATCTGTATGCTGGATCAGGCAAGATCCGTTGCCGCTGATTCGATTGATGAGCTTAGATCTTTAGGACTTAAAGATATTGCGGTTATTTCAGGGGATCAGGATGCACCGGTAAAAAATATCTGCAAACAGATTGGTATTGATAAGTCATATGCAAGGCAAACGCCTGGGAATAAACTGGATAGAATTTCTGAGTACACTGTTGGAAAGCTGGTATATGTCGGAGACGGCATAAATGATGCGCCTGCCTTAAAAGCTTCTGACGCAGGCATTGCCATGGGCTTGAAAGGCTCTGATGCTGCTCTTGAAACAGCCGATATCGTCCTTATGAATGATCGGCTGGATAAACTGAGTTATCTGTTCTCATTAAGCCGGACCATGGTAAGGGTCATACAAATTAATATCGCCATCAGTTTTTTAATCAACTTCTTTTCTGTCATTGCTGGTTTTATGGGGTGGTTGACACCAATTTTAGGTGCAGTTACACATAATATAGGATCGATACTTGTTGTAGGGCTCTCGGCGTCTATTGGGTTGTTTGTTAAGAAGAAGCAATCTGATTTCCAAATCATAAAATTTTCGAAACAAAAGGACTTATAAAACGGTGAATATTTTTGACACGACCATTCAGTACCCAAAGATACAACAGAACACCACTCTGTAGATGTAAACTTGATTTCTTACATTAGGGGTCACTACCAAGGTGAATTGCAGATGTCTATTCAGACTTGTTTTTCCAAGCCTTTTCAGGGGCGAGACTCAGCTCTGGTATTGCTTCCTCAAAATCTTCTCTGCAAACCCGATACTGAATACCGTTGGACACTACTGAAAGTTTTAAGACATGGAAATTATTCAATGTCAGCCGCACATTGAATAATTTCCATTTATGACAAGTTTTCTAAATCAGATCAGAAATCATGGCTGGACTGTTTTATTTTACCAGCCTCAGCACATGGGTTTCCTGTAATTTTTTCCACATGGCATGGATAATGACCATTGCTGGATCGGCATCCTCCCTGCCAGTATCCTCTACCGCTTTCATGCATGCATGCAATAGTAACTCATTGCCACTCCACAATCGAAAATCCCGGGTAATTTGAAGCCCAACGATCTTATTGACCCAATCCAACTCTTCGTTTGTCATCGAACCCAACCGGGTTCGATCCAGTAATCGCAAATCATCCAGAAGCATGCTGACCGCCTCGTCAATGGTTGACGGTAAGTTTGAACTCAAAGGTTTTGTAAACATGATCTTCCTACTACTTTCTTTCTATTCTTCTTTCTTTCTGCCGATTTCTTTCTTCCCTACAAAAACAAAATCCGAATGCAATCGGCAAACCTTAACCACATCATTTTACTTCGGGCGCCACCGAAGTTTGCTGGATAATGTATGGCTGATACTAAGGAATGTCAATTTTTTCTCAGCAGTTTCTGACGTTAGCCCGGCCTGAATTATTTCAAGACGTTATAATTAACCTGCCCTGATCTTTAATTGTTATGTTAGATTCTGTCTGCATATTTCTTTTTAAGCCCACGGAATTGATCATAGGACAGCTCCAGTTTTCGGGCAGCTTTTTTCTGGTTAAAACGGGATGCCTCAAGAGCTCGTGATAGGAGATGGCATTCGAGCCAAGCCACTGCTTCTTTCAGCGGTTTATCATAAATTTTTTCCAAATCAGAAACTTGAGAAATGACGGATTCGGCTTTATCAGGAGATACTGTTTCCGGGGCTTTTCCCAGGCCCTCACCATATGGTGAATCAAAGGGATCAAAACAAATCTCTTTGATAATGGACGAAGCAGATGTATACACTGCACGTTCAATCACATTTTTAAGTTCCCGGATATTTCCAGGCCAGCGGTAAGCTTCCAATTCTTTAAACGCTCTATCAGAAATTACCGGTGTCTGATCCCACCCCAGCTCAAATGCCATTCTCTGGGCGAAATGATCTGCTAAAAGTTCAATATCTCCGTTTCTATTCCTCAGCGGTGGGACATAAAGCACCTCGAAAGACAACCGGTCCAGAAGGTCCTGCTTAAACTGTCCAGCCTTTGCCATTGAGGCAAGATCAACATTTGTCGCTGCAACAATTCGGACATCCACATGAATGGAAGATGATGAACCCACCCGTTCAAAGCTGCCATATTCCACCACCCGTAAAATCTTCTCCTGGACTTCCATGGGGATTGTCCCGATTTCATCCAGGAACAGGGTCCCTTCCGAAGCCATTTCAAAACGCCCTGTTTTTTGGGAAGCAGCCCCGGTAAACGCCCCTTTTTCATATCCGAACAGTTCAGAGCCGATCAGGCTTGGTGTCAATGCTGCACAATTTAATGTAACAAAAGGCCCCTGCCATCTTTGAGATAGGAAATGTATTCTGGCAGCCGCAAGTTCTTTTCCGGTCCCCCTCTCTCCGAGTATCAGCACCGGGCGTTCAACCGGTGCCACCCGTGATGTTTTTTCCTGAAAATCGATAAAAGGCTCAGACTGACCAAGAGCCTGGGTTAAAGAGACTTCTTTCTCCTCCATTGAACTTTTTCCCGGCATCATCAGCCCCTCTCATTACCACCAATATAATCGGTAAATTTATCTATAACTTGGTCAGAATCACTATTACATGGTCATAAATACCATACAAACACGATCAAGTCAAATGCAATAACCCACTGAAATAGCAGAATAATATTCAGATCTCAACCCTTGGCACACAAGGTGCAATTCAACTTGTACAAATATGAAGAATAAATCCCAACCAACACACATAAGGAGAAAACACCATGGGAATTTTCACACGATTCAAAGACATTGTTGCTTCCAATATTAACGCGATGCTGGACAACGCAGAAAATCCTGAAAAATTGATCAAACTCATGATTCGAGAAATGGAAGACACCCTGATTGAACTCAAATCATCCTGCGCCAGTGCCATTGCCAATCAGAAAAAAGTCCAGCGCTTTCTGGATGACATCAAAGACAAAGAAAATTTCTGGAACTCAAAAGCCCAGCTTGCCGTAGATAAAGGCAAAGACAATTTAGCCAGACAGGCCCTGCAGGAAAAGAGAAGATACACACAAAAAGCAGATACCGTTGAAATCGAATCAACTGAACTTGAAGCCATCATTGATCAATACAGGGACGATATCCAGGAGTTGGAGGATAAGCTCAAATCAGCCAGAGAAAAACAAAGGATGCTGGTTCAGAGGCATATCCGCGCCACACACAAAAAAAGAGCAAGAGAAGAAATCCGCAGAGCAGACAGCCAGGATGTTTTATACAAATTTGAAGAGATGGAAAACCATATTGAGCGGATGGAAGCGGAAGCAGATCTTGTGGATTCCGGCAAACCCTCCAGCCTTGAAGAACAATTTGATGCACTCGAAGCAGATGAAGACATCGAAGCGGAGCTTAACCAGTTAAAATCCTTACAATCTTCTCAAAACGATGATACAAAAAAATAGCACAAAAAATGAATAATTCACTAAACACTCAAGCAATCGGAGCGAGTTTACCATGACCGGCGCACTTATCGTAGGCATTTCCATTGGCGGAGCCATCCTTTTTATCGCCACCATCGGACTGACCATTATCGGCATCATCCGGGCGGCTAAAACAGGAGGCTTCTCCAAAAAGGAAAAACAAACCCAGGCTGAGGAAACCCGAATGATCCAGGAGATTTATCACAGCCTTTCAAAAATGGAAGAACGGGTGGAAACACTGGAAACCATCCTCATTGAACGCCAGAAAAATTAAACGCCAGAAAAAGGATTTTACAAAATGAGACGACATAAAAGACATCACCGCAAATTTAAAAGATACAAACGCCGTTACAGTTCTTTAAAAGACAGGCTTGAAACCCTGGCGTCCAGTTCCGGAATCTACCGCTCAAGACGGGGTTTATTCATGGGTGTATGTCGCGGCGTTGCAGAGCATTTCGATTTCAGTGTTTTCTGGCTGAGAGTCATCATCCTTATTCTATTTCTTTTTACAGGATTCTGGCCGGTCGGGGTTATGTATATTATTGCCGGGCTCCTGCTGAAAGCCGAGCCGGTCTCTCCGCTCAGAGATGAGCAGGACACTGAATTTTATCAGACATACACCCATTCCCGGCAGTCTGCCATCCAGCGGGTCAAAAGAAAATTTGACAATATTGAACGCCGCATCCAGAGAATGGAACACACGGTAACCTCTAAGGAATTTGACTGGTAGGCATTCTAATGACAGGCATTATTCTACATGATTACTTTTTTTGATTTCAGTTCCTGGATCATATCTGCATCATATCCAAGATCTGCCATGATTTCATCAGTCTGCTCCCCTTTATCCGCAGCCCGGCGCTGAATACCAGGCTCACATTCGCTGAAAAATATCGGGTAGCCTGGAATACCTATTTCGCCAATGCCGGGATAATTCCCAGGCCGAACAAACCCGTTCAGCAGCGCCTGGGGGTCATTCTCGACGTCCATAATTCTCTGAATAGGAGCAAACATCAGCTGGTTGGCCATAAAATCCGTCATCCATTCGTCCCGGGTTCGGGTCAGGAAAATTTCGTCAAATTTAGCGTTCAGCTCGGCCGGTTTCAGCGGCCTGCAGTTTTTGTCAGTGTACCGGGGATCATCCAGGAGTTCCTCAGCCCCCATCACTCTGCAAAAGGCAGGCCAGTACTTTTCTTCTGGGTGATGCGTGCACATAACCCATTCACCATCTTTGCAGCAAAACACATTTCGAAGCGGGGAATGTTGGGATCGATCCGACGACACACAGGGATTAATTTTCAGAGTGTTGGACAGCATCAGGTTGATGTGCTGCAGCCAGAGAGCACTCCCGTAGAGGGATACATGAACCTCTTGAGCAACCCCCAGCCTTTCCCGCGCAAGAAGAGCGGTTATAATCGCATGGCTGAGTGAAATGGCAGTTGCCTGATCGAGCATGCCTATATGCAGTGGTGCCGGCAGTTCACCACCGGTATTAAACATCATTCCCGAGCAGGCCTGTCCCAATGGATCAAAGGCTCCGATATTCTGCATCGGCCCCTCATGACCATATCCGGAAACACTGGCATAAATAATGCTGGCGTTGACTTTCCGAATCTCCTCATAGTCTACTCCCAGTTTTGCTTTTGTCGGTTTCCTGAGATTGGTCATGAAGACATCTGCTTCCTTTACCAGCCGGTGCAGAATCTCCATTCCCTTTTTTGTTTTGATATCGAGGCAAATATTTCTTTTGTTGCGGTTTGAAACCTCAAACGTCAGGCTGTTACCGTTGGGGCCGGCCATATCGAGTCCAGCAATTTTAGTCCAGTAACGAATTCCATCACCCACAGGCGCCTCAATCTTAATCACATCCGCACCAAGATCACCGAGTATGGCCCCACCACCCGGTCCAGCATGAAAGACACCATACTCTACAACCTTGATTCCCTTCAAAGGTAACGGTCCCTTTTTCCGACCGCCTTGCTCATTATATTTAATATTCACTTGTTATCTCCTGCAATATTGATTTCCTTGAATGAACCGCCCCCCCAAAAACATGGATTTTAGCTTATGCCCAGAGCAACACCAGATAGGCCACGACAACAGAGCCCAGCACCGGTATAATGATCCCGCCTTTCCACAAACCAAACACCAGGGTAAATGCGATCCCGCACAATGCTGCAAGAGGCACTTCAGGAGTCGCACTAAAAACCCCGGGAATAATCAAAGCACCGATAGCGGCAGCAGGGATGCATTTTAAAAATGCATCCACTTTTTGGGGCACTTGTCTTTTCCCCAGAAGAAAAAATGGCGCCAGGCGGGGGCCATAGGTCACAGCAGCCATACCCAGAATTATAGGAATCAGGTTATCCATCTAAACCCTCCTGAATATTGTCTCCCATAAAAAATGTGCCGATTGAAGCGATGACCAGAATACAGACAATAATACTCCAGCCACTGGGAAGAATATTTAGTTTTATCAAAACCGAATTTAAAAGACCGGAAGCCAAAGCCAGTGCAAGGACCTTGATTGAATTTTTAATCTCCGGAATAAGAATGGCAAGCAACAGCGCATAAAGCGCCACCCCCATGCTCTTGGTCAGGACCTGGGGTAAAAAACCACCCAGGATAAAACCGGACAATGTACCGCTGACCCACCCGCTGTAGGCAGACATCTGCAGGACAAACACAAAGGATTTAGAAAGACGTCCCGGGGTAAAGGAAAGCACGGAAAAGACTTCATCTGTCACACCAAAGGCGATGAGGAAAAAATATTTTTTGGCTACGGTCTCCATTCGTGTGGACAAATAAGCGCTCATTAGAAAATGCCTGAAATTCACCAGGAGCGTGGTCAGGATAATCCCCAGTGGGCTGACACCAGCAACCAGGAGGTTAAGGGCGATAAACTGGCTGGCCCCGGCAAACACCACTGCTGAGAACAAAAAACACTCCAACAGACTAATATCACAACCTTTTGCCAATATCCCAAATGCGACTGCTGCCGGAAAATATCCGATAAAAATCGGGATTCCGGCCTTTAATGCATTCTTACTTTCATTTGTCATGATTAAAACCTTTTTAGTGAAAAAAACTATTGCAGCAAGTACTAAAATTTTTCCAAAATATCAACTCAAGAAAGCAGCGCCGCTTCAAATATGCAATTCCATGTGTAAAATTGAAAAATAATGTATTAATTTATTGAGATATTTAAAAATAATTATTGACACATAGAAATTTTAATGTAATGAATGGGTATTCATTTTTTATTTTTGAAAGAAAGGATGAGGCTTAAATTGAAATACTGGATATAATATTTTACTTAACATTCTATTTTTATTGCTCAAATATACAATTACCAGCAACGACACCATTCAGCAGAGCCTAATATTATTTGAAATATTTCAATGAAGACAAATTCATTACAAAAAACTTAAAATATAAATAACTTTTTATTTTTGTATGACAAACAGCAGGAGGAGTTTTTAAAATGGCACAAGTAATTAGTGATAAAAGAGATATCGAATTTGTAATGCATGAACAGCTTAATGCAGAAAGTCTTTCCGGGCTTAATGATGATTTTGCTGATTTTAACAAAAAAACAATCGATATGGTCATTTCCGAGGCAAAGAATTTTGCAGTCAAAGAACTGTTACCGGCATGTAAAGAAGGAGACGAGCAGGGTTGTAAACTTGAAAATGGCGTCGTCACCACACCGGACTCATTCAAACGACTTTTCGACCTTATTAACGAAGGCGAATGGCTTGCGGTAACAGAACCACCGGAATGGGGTGGCCAAGGCATGCCTCATACTGTTGCAAGTGCTGTTCATGAATATTTTCAGGGTGCAAATTACCCGTTCATGATGTACCCGGGACTGACCCAGGGAGCTGGCCACATCCTTGAACATTTCGGAACCCAGGAACAAAAAGACATCTACCTGAAAAACATGTACACTGGAAAATGGGCTGGCACCATGCTGCTTACCGAACCCGATGCAGGTTCTGATGTTGGCGCACTGACCACCAAAGCAGTCAGGAATGATGACGGCACCTATTCCATCACTGGTGAAAAAATATTCATTTCCGGCGGAGAGCACGATCTGGCTGAAAATATCATTCACCCGGTTCTGGCAAGAATTGAAGGCGAACCTGAAGGAACCAAAGGTATTTCACTGTTTTGCGTTCCTAAATTCCGCGTTAATGAAGACGGAAGCCTCGGAGAACACAATGATGTAATCTGCACAGGTATCGAGCATAAAATGGGTATCCACGGCAACTCAACCTGCTCTCTGTCTCTTGGTTCCAAAGGCAACTGCATCGGCACCCTGATCGGCGAAGAGAACAAAGGCATGAAAGCCATGTTCCTGATGATGAATGGTGCAAGAATGGGCGTTGGCATGCAGGGTTTTGCCTGTGCAACAACCTCTTACATGTATGCGCTTGATTATGCCAGAAACAGGATTCAGGGTAAAAACATTCTCGAGATGATGTCTGAGAATCCCAAATCCGTTTCCATCATGAAACACCCGGATGTTAAACGCCAGCTCTTGATGATGAAAAGCTATGTTGAAGGCATAAGATCATTCCTTTATTTTGTTGCTTACTGCCTGGATATGTCCAAACATGCCGCTACTGACGAAGAAAAAGACAAATACAATGGGCTTGTAGAAGTTTTGACTCCCATTGCCAAAGGGTATGTAACTGACCGTGCTTTTGAAGTCTGCAGCCAGGGCATGCAGGTATACGGCGGTTATGGTTTTATTGAAGAGTATCCCATGGCGCAGCTCTTGAGAGACTGCCGTATCACCATGATTTATGAAGGAACCAACGGTATCCAGGCTATGGATCTTTTGGGAAGAAAACTGGGGATGAACAAAGGCAAACCCATGATGGACCTGATTGGTGAAATGCTCAAATGCGTTGCCCAGGCCAAAGAAATCGAAGGCCTTGAAGACATGGCCGTTAAAGTTGAAGAAGTTGTCAATAAATTTGGTGAAGTTGCCCTTCATATGGGTCAGACCGCTATGAGCGAAAAAGTTTTAAATGCATTTGCAAACGCCCATCCGTTCCAGGATGCTGCGGGTGACACAGTGATGTCATGGATGCTGCTCTGGAGAGCAAGCATTGCAGCCCAGAAACTTGGAAAAGCCAAAAAGAAAGACAAACCTTTCTATGAAGGCATTATCAAATCATTGCAATATTACGTTGAAACCCAGATTCCTATCGCTCTTGGACGCTTTAACGCACTGCTGAACACCAGTGGTGTTGCTGTGGAAATTGAAGAAAACATGTTTCCCAGCTAAGCCTCTTGATTGCTAAATCTGATGAATTAATCTGATCGCTTTTTTTGTTGCGCTAAACGGGTTGTCCTGATCTTCAGGGCAGCCCGTTTTTTTATAGCTCAGATGTATTAAGAATATTTTACCTGGGCATTTGGTTGACACCCCATATCAGACTATTATATGTCCTATGACATGCTGCCGTTTTACATACCCCAATTCTTAGAAGGAGGTTAAATGATTTCACCCGATATCCCCTGGAATATCCTGATATATCTTTTTCTTCTTTTCGCCTTTAAGATAGCCTCAAAAAAAATCCAACTATGGCCTGAAATACCCTTGGGATTGTTTATTTGTTATTTTATACTCATCTTTTTAAAAGATGTACTGGCAGGCCACACATGGAGTGCTGAATGGATCAGATATATTGGCATATGGGCGGATGTTTTCATATCCTGGGGTGTTGCACGGGTTGTATTCTGGCTGTTCATGGCCATTTTATCCAAAGTAAAAGATGAAAATGATATCCCTCCAAAAATCACACGGGATTTTGTTTTATTTATCACCTTTGTTATTTTATTTTTAATTGTACTCCGGGTGAGAAGCGATGTTAACCTGGCAAGTCTTTTAACGACCTCAGCCGTCATTACCGTTGTTATCGGTCTTGCCTTACAGGCCACATTGAACAATTTTTTCTCTGGACTGATTATCCAGGCAGAAAGGCCGTTTGCCATTGGCGACTGGCTTGAATTTGAAGGCAATGAAGGTCGTGTTGTGGGGATTTCGTGGAAATCCACCCAACTACTGACACGGGAACAGGTCCTTGTATACATCCCCAATTCAGTTCTGGCATCCAGTACATTCAGCAATTTTTCCAGGCCGACCAAAAGAAAAATCGCCCGGGTTTTTATCGGACTTGAATATGGTGTACCATACAACAAGGCAAAAAATGTCATCCTGGAAATCGCCCACCAGCATCCCAGGGTCTTAAAAAGGCCAAGGCCCAGAATTCGGCTTGTTGATTACGGGGACTTTGCCATCACCTATGAAATTAGACTCTGGCACAATAGCTATGCATATGAACCTCAGCTCAAAGCTGATATATACCAGCAGCTATGGTATGCGCTAAAAAGGAATAATATCCGTATTCCATTCCCTATCAGGGATGTATACCACGGCCATATTGAGAGAGAGCACCATAAAAAGCAGTCTTTATCCATACGCTCTGAAGTAAAAATATTAATGGAAACCATTCCCATACTCACCCCTCTTTCCGATGAAGAACTGACGGATTTATCCCAAAGCGTAAGCATCGAGCTCTATGGAGAAGGAGAGTCCATCGTTCGTGAAGGAGAAGACGGCGACTCGATGTATATTATCAGATCAGGTAAATGTGAGGCCATGAAAATTGGGGAAAACAACAGATTGACACTGCTATCCACCATGCAGGGCGGTGAGTTTTTCGGTGAGATCAGCCTGTTGACCGGCGAAAAAAGGACCGCAACCATAAAGGCTGTGGAGGACACCTCACTGATTGTTATCAAAAAGGCCATTTTTTCTAAAATCATTAATGCAAACCCCGTCATATCTGAACAAATTGCCGACGTGGTTGTCCG
This sequence comes from Desulfobacteraceae bacterium, assembly GCA_033851995.1. Classification (GTDB taxonomy): domain Bacteria; phylum Desulfobacterota; class Desulfobacteria; order Desulfobacterales; family Desulfobacteraceae; genus Desulfobacula. Next base: position 313,263 of record JAWSVI010000003.1, read on the forward strand.
GCGCCGGCAAAACGAAGGGGTGGCATTGGAAGATCCTCAGGAAATCACTGAAAGCTCACAAAAGCTAATTGAAACCATTAAAATGTTTTTCGGTGCATAAGTGTTTACAGGCTATCTTTTCATTTTATTTGCCGCCACTGCCTGGGGGCTGATTGGCATTTTCGCAAGCTTTGCTTTTGCACAGGGAGTCGGCCCCATGGAGGTGGCATTCTGGCGGGCAGCATTAACCTGGATCTGCTTTGGAACCCAGGCGGCAGTCTTAAAACAGACCCGGATTGAAATTAAAGATTTCCCCTTGATCGTCATCTTTTCCCTGGTGGGCATCTCGTTATTTTACATTTCCTATCAGTTTACCGTTAAAACTGCCGGGGCAGCATTTGCTTCGGTCCTGCTCTATACGGCTCCGGCATGGGTGGTGGTCTGCTCTTTTTTCATTTATAAAGAAAAACTCACCGTTATAAAATTTGCATCTGTTTTTCTGGTGATCTTAGGGGTATATTTGATTTCCAGTTCAGGCGAGGGCCAGAACAAAGGTTCCTTTGGTTTTCTATCCATTGCATCCGGGCTGACAGCCGGCTTTTGCTATTCGCTGTACTATACCATTGGAAAATATTTTTCAAAAAAATACTCAAGCGCAAACCTGTTTTGCTGGGTTCTACCCATTGGTGCACTTGGCATCCTCCCGTTTGTGGATTTCGCCCATAAAACTCCTGTTGCCTGGGCATCCTTAATTTCGGTCTCTGTTGTTTCCACTTTCCTTGCCAATACCTGCTACTACCAGAGTTTGAAATATCTTGAAGCAGGCAAGGCTTCCATTGTGGCGACTCTGGAGCCGGTTGTTGCGGCACTATGTGCCTATTTGTTTTTGGGTGAATATTTTACCTTTATCGGATATTTCGGTGCAGGACTGGTCCTGATCGCTGTTCTGCTAACCATTTATCAGCCGAGTTTAAATTGACCAGGCAGACCAAAGCATATGCTTTTGCACTGGCAACGGTTGCCTTCTGGTCCACCATTGCCAGTGCCAGTAAAATCACCCTGCGCCACATAAATCCGGCCCAGTTGGTGTTTTATTCTTCCATTGTTTCAACCCTGGTATTATTTTTAACGCTTATTTTTCAAAGAAAACTGCTGTGGCTTAAACAGCTTAAACCAAAAGATTGGATAGTATCCACCGGATTTGGTCTGTTAAACCCGTTTGCATATTATCTGGTGCTGTTTAAAGCGTATGATATGCTGCCGGCTCAACAGGCCCAGGTGATCAATTATACCTGGGCCATTACTTTAAGTCTTCTTTCCATCCCGTTTTTAGGGCAGAAGGTTGTCGGCCGCCAATGGCTGGCCATTGCAACAAGCTATAGCGGAGTACTGGTCATTGCCACAAAGGGAAATATCTTTTCCCTTCAGTTTGAAAATCCACTTGGCGTGGGGCTTGCCTTATTGTCCACCATTCTCTGGGCCTTGTACTGGATTTTCAACACAAAAGACAGACGGGACCCGGTTATCGGCCTGTTTTTAAATTTCCTGTGTGCGCTGCCGTTTATTGGATTATACCTTTTTTTCACCAAAAATTTTATTATCCCTCCCATATATGGGTTTGTTGGTGCATCTTATATCGGAATTTTTGAGATGGGTCTCGCTTTTGTCCTTTGGCTAATGGCCCTGAAACTGACCAGCAGTGCAGCTAAAATTGCCAACCTGATCTTTATTGCCCCATTCGGTTCACTGATCTTCATCTATTTTCTGGTGGGTGAAAAAATATTCACCTCCACCCTGGTGGGACTTGTCTTGGTCATTGCCGGTCTTATTATCCAGTCATCACAGCAGAAATAAAACAAACATGATTTCCCCCTATTCTCATTTATTTTGAAACATGTTATGATCAACGCCTTTCTAAGGCAATGATAACAATTAGGTGATAAAAAATGAAAAAATTCAAACCAGGCGGCCTTCCCCTTTTAATCGGCAGTCTTCCCATGGACAATCACGCAGATGCGGTAAAACTGGTTTTTGAACACACCCCTGATGTTCCGCTGTGGGTACAGCTTCCCTGTTTTAAGGAAGAAGGTATGATTTATCAGTTCCTTGAAGGACTGCCCGGATTTTCCGATGAGATCGGGAAAAACCTTCTGGACACTTCAAGCCCAGGGTTTGATGAAGAGTTCATTGCCTATTTTGAAGATTATCTTGCCACATCAGAACCGGATGCTGATTTAAACACCTCTCGTTTTGCCCTGTCCGGTGCGAGAGGAAAAGGGTTTGCTGAGTTTTTGCGCCAGGTGGATGAAAAAGCCACCCCATTTGCTGTTTTAAAAGGCCAGGTTACCGGGCCGATCAGTTTTGGCACTTCAGTAAAAGACGAACAGGACAAAGACATTTTTTATAATGACCAGCTCAGAGACGCTGCCATTAAAAAACTGGCCCTGAATGCCCGATGGCAGGCCAAAGAATATTCAAAAAGAGGGGCGCTTCCCATCATATTTCTGGATGAGCCTGCATTGGCCGGATTTGGAACATCGGCTTATATTACCATCACCAAAGAGGATGTAACCCAGAGCATTGATGAAATTGTACAGGAAATCCATGCCGAAGACGGCCTGGCAGGCGTTCATGTTTGTGCAAACACCCAGTGGGATATGCTTTTAGACTCTTCGATTGATATCATAAGCTTTGATGCGTTTTCCTATTTTGACCGTTTCATACTCTTTCCAGACCTGATCAAATCTTATTTGGATCAAGGAAAAATCCTGGCTTGGGGGATAGTACCCACGGATAAAGCCGAGGTCATAAAAGAGCAGACCACCCAGGGACTGGTTGATATGCTCGGTAAACAAATGGATGAATTGAGCCAAAAGACAGGAATCGACAGAGATGTTGTTTTGTCCCAGTCTTTCATCACCCCAAGCTGCGGTACCGGCTCCCTGGATTTTGAATCCGCCAAAAAAGTGTTATATCTGACCCGTGAAGTGTCCAAGGTCTTCAGGAAATAACGGCTGATTCAAAAAATTATCTTCTGGCCCGGTTTTATCGTTCACCTATTGATTTTCTTTTAACGCTTCTGCGTGAAAATCTCCCTGTTTTCCCTCTTTGCCTATATTCTCATATAATGCTGGGTACCATTTCACCGATTCTTCAATGATCTCTTTCAGCGGAAGATCGGCATGTGTTCCCCGGTCTTTCAAGTACTCCATATGTTTATTCCCGTTCTGGTCAAGGGGATGAAATATGGAATCTTCTTTTCCATCAAATTCCAGGGGCTTTACTTTAAAATTTTCACACAGCTCCAGATTGAATGCAGGCGTTGCCTTGACCCATTTGCCTTCTAAAAACAACTCAGTATATCCATGATAGATAAAAACATCTGTTCCCATGGCTTCTCTCAATTTACGGGTATTGAGATGATTTTGAACATCTGCAAACCCAAGCCTTGCCGGGATATTCTGTACCCTTGCACAGGCACATAAAAGAACGGCTTTTGTTACGCAGTAGCCCTGGCCCTGCTCCAGTATATAGCTGGCACGCATGTGTTCTTTGCTTAGCCCTATGTTGTATGGGTTATACCGGATCTTATCCCGAACTGCATAATAAAGATTTATTGCTGTATCCAAGGGGGCTTTTGCCCCTTTTTTATTTTGATTTGAAAACTCAATTACTTCCGGATGATCAGAGTTGATAAAATAAGTTGGAGCAAGATATTTGTCGTGATGTTTATCCATTGTACCTGCCTTGATTAATATAATTCAAAAAGTTGTTCTCCTTTGTAAAACATTGTTTTAGACATATCATATCTCACCCCAAAAAGATTTCAATAAATGAATTTTGACACAAAAATGTACCAGCTTTTGAGACACACACATATGTTTTTATGATAAAAATCCATATTTTTAAGCACTTCCCGGCTTTAATATAACTGGCATGATTCATGCTTTTAATCTTTATAAAATCTCTAAATTCAAACAAAACAAAGGGGTTGCAATATGAAAAAACCCTATGGAAGACAAACCAGAAAAAAAGTGGGTAAAATTCTTACTGAAAGCGGCAGATCAAGCGCCATGGAAAAGCTTAAGCAAATCCCTGATGAGCAACTGGTGGGGCATCTGTTTTCCCACTTTTACCATAAAAGTGAAACAGTTAAATTCAGAAGCATTGCTGCTATGGGACTTTTGGTCGCACGTATTGAAGAGAAAAAAAAAGAAAAAGCAAGAATCATCCTTCGGCGTATCATGTGGAACCTGAACGACGAATCCGGAGGCATCGGATGGGGATCCCCTGAAGCCATGGGAGAAATCCTTTATCACTGCCCGGAACTTGCCCTTGAATTCAAATCAATCATTTTTTCATACCTTGATCCGGGTGGAAATTATATAGAACATGAAGTGCTTCAAAGGGGTGTAATATGGGGTATCGGAACCTATTTTGAAGCGTGCCCCTCTGACATAAACAAAAAGACAAAGCTCATGTTATATGGATATCTGCATTCAGATGATCCCATCAAAAGGGGATATGCCTTACGCGCACTGATAAATGCCAATTCATTTGACTGCCGTATGGTACCGGAGAGTATCGCAACAGACCCGAATGTCGTTAAAATTTTTACTGGATGGAATTTTGTATCCACCCGGATATCAGATATGGCCCTGGCCTGTCAAAACCATAAAATATTCGCTTAGGATACCTTATGGCATGAATATTGAAATGATTGAAAAAATTGAAAGAAATTTTGAAATAATAAGTCCTTTGGGACAAAACAAGCCAGTTGATTTTAAAACTTTAATTAGTGTGATGGACATATGCTGAGTAAAAAATGTGACCTAAATATTGCAAGAACCATAGATCTTGCGCACAAAATGATCAAACTTGCGCAGTCCGGTTACGAGCAAAGGGAAGATCCCGGGTGCGGAGTCCTTTATGGAATCCTGCTGGACTCAGGGTATCGCCTGCTTGATCTCGCACAAAAAGAAAAGCATGCGCACATCCAAAAAGGCTGGTGGGATAATTCTATAAAAAAGGAGAAAATTTAATGAAGACTTATGTTTGTTCAGTATGCGGTTATTCTCAAGACGGAAATCAGGCTCCGGAAGTATGCCCCCAATGCGGCGCAGTTCAAGCCAAATTCAGTGTTCAGGAAGGTGAAATGATATGGGCAGATGGCCATTCAATTGGTGTTGCCCAAGGTGTTGATGCTGAAATTCTCCAGGGACTGAAAGACAATTTCATGGGTGAATGCACCGAAGTGGGCATGTACCTTGCCATGAGCCGCCAGGCAGACCGGGAAGGGTATCCCGAAGTTGCACTGGCATATAAGAGAATCGCATTTGAAGAAGCAGAACATGCAGCCAAGTTTGCAGAATTGCTTGGTGACGTAGTTGAAGCAGACACAAAAGCCAATCTTACCGCACGGGTTCTGGCTGAAAATGGTGCCTGCACCGGCAAAAAAGAAATGGCCGTAAAAGCCAAAGAACTGGGCTATGACGCCATTCATGACACAGTTCATGAAATGTGCAAAGACGAAGCCCGTCACGGCCAGGCATTTCAGGGACTTTTAAACCGATTTTTCAAATAATATGACAACCAAACTTATGAAAAAAATACCAGTGGTAGACATCGGGACCTGCATCCTCTGTGAAATCTGCATTGAAGTGGCGCCCCATGCGTTCCACATCAATGATTCTGGTTTCGTAGAGGTTCTCAGCCTTGATGACTACTCTGATGAAGACATTCATGAAGCTGTAAAAAATTGTCCCAAAGACTGTATCACCTGGGAATAGTTTTTTTCTCCCCGGCGTCCACCCACCCTCCCGGGCGCTGGGGAATTCCCAAACCTGCTTAATTTTATCTTTTCTTATATTTTCTCCAAAAAATCATTGCACCTGATACACAAATGTGCCATTTACGTTGTTCAGTATACAATTTACAACTTTGATATTTTTTTGCAGGTATATAATAAAATGATGGATTTAACCCAAACCATACTTGATGCAGATAATCTGAACCTGATTCTGGATAATTTAAAACTGGGCATTATTGCCCATACTCCGGAAAGAATCATTACTGTTTTTAATAAAGAAGCTGAAAGAATAACCGGATACTCAAAAGAAGAAGTTGTCGGCCGGGACTGCCATCTTGTTTTTCAGGCCCCTTTTTGCGGGGGAAAATGCTCCTTTTGCGATGGAGAGCCTGAGCCCCAGTTCATAGACCGGGAAAAAGAGTACCCTTTAAACATCGTCACAAAAGATGGCTCCACGCGCCAGCTTGAAATGACGGTTTCCGCTATTATAAATCAGAAAAAAATATTCAAAGGCGTTCTTGCCTCCTTCCGGGATGTTACCGAATCCTTTAATTTATCCCTGAAAGCAGAAAACCTTTCTAATTTTGCCGGAATTATTGGCAAAGACAAGGTGATGCAGGATATTTTCAGGCAGATTAAAGACGTTGCCCTTTATAACTACCCGGTCCACGTATCCGGGGACACCGGGACCGGAAAAGAACGTGTTGCCTATGCCATACATGATATCAGCTCTTATGGAAATGGAGAATTTGTACCGGTAAACTGCGGTGCGATTCCCGAAGGTATTGTGGAGAGTGAGTTGTTCGGGCACGTCAAAGGAGCCTTTTCTGGAGCCATTAAAGAAAGAAAAGGCCGTTTTGAGCTGGCCCATAAAGGCACATTGTTCCTGGACGAAGTAGCTGACCTGCCGTTAAAAACCCAGGTAAAACTTCTCCGTTTTCTCCAGGAGGGATCCTTTGAAAAAGTCGGTGGAGAAAAAAAGGTCTCTGTTGATGTAAGAATAATCAGTGCCACCAATAAAAACCTTAAGGATGAAGTTAAAAATGGGAAATTCAGAGAAGATCTTTTCTACCGCCTCAATGTCATCCCCATTCATCTGCCGCCCCTCAGAGAGAGGAAAAGCGATATTCCCCTTCTGGCTGCTCATTTTTTAAAAGAAGCTGAAAGTGAAAGTCAGGCCGCCGTGCCGGAACTCTCACCAGAGAGTCTGGAGGCCATGCTTGATTACCACTGGCCGGGAAATGTCCGGGAACTTAAGAATGTAATCCAGTTTTCCGTGGTCCGATCCAGAGGAAAGAAAATCATGCCCTCAGACCTGCCTTTTGAAATCACAAGAGACCAGGATGTTGTTTTCAGGGCAGCACCGCAGAGTCTGCCTCCCCAGATCCCTGCATCAAGAGGAAAACTGGACATGGAATCGGTAAAAACTGCCATCAAAAAATCCGGAGGCAACAAATCCAAAGCGGCCAGACTTCTAGGGGTCGGCCGAGCAACTCTTTATCGTTTCCTTGCTCAGAATGAGGCCGTCAAAACATATGCCGACCAGTTCTAATCCCTTTGTTTTTCTTGACTTTAAGCGGTTTTAATTTATACTTGGCTCTATACAAATTATCGAATCCGTTGCTCAATTAAAATGCTCTTCCTGCTTCTGAATAGCTGTTGTACTTCTATAGCTTTTCTAATTGATTGAATTTAAAAAGGACTTGCAGGGAATTTAAACCGGGATGACTCAAAAAGATAAAATCCGTCTTAAATTTTGGAAGCGCTCCCTAACAGGAGACATGATCATAAGCCAGGCAGTCGTCGTTGTAATTGCCACAATAATTCTTGTTGGAACCGGCTTTGCCATGCTCTCCCAGAGAACCGAACGCCTGTACGAAGCCAAATCTTCCGAATATATAGATTTCCTGCAAAAAACGTTTGCCCTGCCCTTATGGAATCTTGATGAGGAGAACATTGCCCTTATTGCCAAATCATCTATCCAGAATGAATGGATCGCCGGCTTGAAAGTAACAGATACCAAGGGCAACGTTCATTTTGAATACATAGAGGAAAGCACTGGGGATCTCATTAACCAGACAGCTCCCATCAAATTTGAAGATGAACTTATCGGTTTCATTGAATTCAGCATCGACACCAGCTGGTTGGAAAAATACAACCGGGAGCTTTTATTTACCATTTTGATCACCATGCTTGTGGTATTGATTATTCTGATTACAGCCACTGGACTGGTTGTGCAGACTATTCTGAAAGCGCCTTTAAACCAGCTGATCACAGGTATCGAAAAAACCGCCCAGGGGGAATACAATTACCAGTTTGAATACTCCCCACAGGAAGAAATCCGGATTATCACTTCAAAATTTACAGATATGTCCAGAAAAATTAATAAGCGGGAATCTTCGCTGATCAGCATGAACGAAGTGCTGGGCCAGGAAATTCATGACCGAAAAGAGGCTGAAGAGAAAGTCAAGCGCCTCAACGAAGAGCTTGAGCAAAGGGTCGTGGAGAGGACCCGGCAGTTGGAGACAGCCAATACCGAACTGGGAAAAACCATTAAACAAGTCCAGAAACTGGCCCATCAGGCAGATATGGCCAACAAGGCCAAAAGCGAATTCCTGGCCAATATGAGCCATGAGATCCGAACACCCATGAACGGCATAATCGGCATGACCGACATCCTGTTTGATACCAAACTTGACAAGACCCAGATTGATTATGCCAGAAACATTAAAACCAGTGCAGAATCCCTTTTAAGAATCATTAATGAAATCCTTGATTTTTCAAAAATTGAAGCCGGCAAACTGGAATTTGAAATTATGAATTTTGATCTCCGGGTTGCCCTTGAAGAAGTAATCGAACTATTGGCCCCGAAAGCCGATGAAAAAGAGATTGAGATCGCCTGTCTTATTCAGCCTGATGTACCTCCACTTTTGAAGGGTGACCCCGGCAGGCTTCGCCAGATTGTTTTGAACCTGGCAAACAATGCCATCAAATTCACCCGGAAAGGATCTGTGCTGCTCCGGGCAAGCCTGTTATCAGAAACACATACCTCTGTCGAACTGAAGATTCAGGTTATTGACTCAGGTATCGGCATTCCTGAGGAGAGCCTGAACCTGCTCTTTAAATCTTTTTCACAAGTGGACACATCCACCACCAGGAGATACGGCGGCACTGGTCTGGGCTTGGTGATCTCCAAACGTCTGGCACAAATGATGGGTGGAAAAATCCATGTTGAAAGCAAGGAGGGGGAAGGGTCAAACTTCTGGTTTACTGCGGTGTTTGAAAAACAGGACCTGTCAATACCCCAGCCTGAACCCGTTGATTTCCCGGAAGACATAAAAGGCAAACGCATCCTGGCTGTTGATGACAACGAGATCAACCGGGAAATCATTGCCTCCTACCTCGCACCGTTAAGGCCCAATTTAAAAATTGTCTCATCGGGCAAAAAGGCTTTAAAAGAGCTGAAAAATGCCGTAGACCAGTCTACCCCCTGGGAAGTCGCCATCATTGACATGATGATGCCTGAAATGAGCGGCATGGAGCTTGCTGAAAAAATCAAAAATGATCTTTCCCTGTCTTCCACTCGGATCATCATGGTAACCTCCTGCGGCCTCCGGGGAGATGGGGCCCGGATGAAATCAACAGGTATTGATGCATATTTTAACAAACCCATAAAACGATCTGATCTTCACCAGGCTATTTTATCGGTCCTTGGCGCCAGTGAGCTCCCCATTGAAACAGACATTGGAAACCAGGTTATTACCCGTCATACCATTAAAGAGGACCAGAAAAGAGAACTTAAAATTCTTGTGGCAGACGACAATGAAATCAATTTAAAGGTAGCCGTCCACCTGTTAAAAAAATTCGGATATAATTCCGATACTGCTCTAAACGGAGAGGAAGTCATCCAGGCATTAGAAAATTCGTCCTATGCCCTGATTCTCATGGATGTACAAATGCCAATAATGGATGGTTACGAAACCACACGGAAAATAAGGATGATGTCTCCTCCGGAAAAAAACATTCCCATTATCGCCATGACAGCCAATGCCATGAAAGGCGACCGGCAAAAATGCCTCAACTCAGGCATGAACGATTATATCAGCAAACCGGTTAAAGCCCAGACACTGGGGGAGATCATCCACCAGTGGATGGGCTGAGATCGGGGTAGGCTGAAATCATGCAGCCAATCACGTCCCGGTTTTAATCTCCAGTGCATCTGCTGATTCATCATACCCGAATACAATCTCAACATTATGATCAAACTGGCCTTTAAGAAGCATCATGGACAAGGGATTTTCTATCTCCTGCTGGATTACCCGCTTTAAAGGCCGTGCCCCGAAAACGGGATCATAGCCTTTTTCTGCAAGATGGTTCATGGCCTTTTCATCCAACTGCAAAGCCAACCCTTTTGCCTTTAAACGTGTATTCAGTTTTTCAATCTGAATTCTTGCAATAGCCTTGATATGTGCCGGCTCCAGGGAGTGAAATGTAATAATTTCATCGATCCGGTTTAAAAATTCCGGGCGGAATACGGCCTTTAAGGCATTTGCCACACCCTTTTGAACTTCTGAGTCTTCCATCCCTTCAAGACCAGACTCCTGGAGGAATCGAGATCCCACATTGGATGTCATGATAATAATCGTATTCCTGAAATCCACTGTTCGGCCATGACCGTCCGTCATTCTGCCGTCATCCAAAACCTGGAGCAGGACATTGAACACATCCGGATGGGCTTTTTCTATCTCATCAAACAGCAGCACAGAATAAGGCTGGCGCCTTACTGATTCGGTTAAAAATCCGCCTTCATCATAGCCCACATATCCGGGAGGCGCACCAATCAGCCGGGCCACTGAATGCTTTTCCATATATTCAGACATGTCCACCCGGACCATATTATCTTCCGAATCAAACATGAACTCTGCAAGGGATTTGGCCAGTTCGGTTTTCCCCACACCTGTAGGCCCCATGAAAATAAAGCTACCAATGGGTCGGTCTTCCGGGCCCAGGCCGGACCTTGCACGACGCACAGCATTGGATACCGCATCAATTGCTTTTGCCTGCCCGATCACCCGCCGGGTGATATGATCTTCCATCTTTACCAGCTTTTCTTTTTCCCCTTCCAGCATTTTTGACACCGGAATACCGGTCCAGGTGGCCACAACTTCTGCCACATCCGATTCCTCAACATCCTCTTTGAGCATTCTGCTGTCTTTCTGCAACTCGTCCAGAGTCTTTTTTTTATCTTCCAGGCCCTGCTGCAATTGCTCCAGAGTGCCGTAACGGATCTGGGCAACTTTTTCCAGATCCCCGTTTCGCTCGGCCACATGGGCCTCAGTCTGAAATCGGTCAATATCCTCCCGGATTGTACTGATCTCCTGGATAAGCAGTTTTTCATTATCCCAATGGAGCTTTAAAGGCGACACTTCCTCTTTCATTGCAGCAATATCTTTCTCCAGTTTTTCAAGGCGCTCCTTAGAAGCCGCATCTTTTTCTTTTATCAATGCCTGCCGCTCGATCTGGGCCTGGGTAATTTTCCGTGACACTTCATCAATCACACGGGGCATGGAATCAATCTCTATCCTCAGGCGGGAGGCGCATTCATCAATCAGATCCACAGCCTTATCCGGCAGAAAACGATCGGAAATATACCGGTTGGAAAGCATGGCTGCCGCTACCAGGGCGGAATCTTTGATACGTATGCCATGGTGAACCTCGTATTTTTCTTTAAGCCCCCTTAATATGGAAATCGTATCCTCCACTGTAGGCTCTTTTGCCATGACCGGCTGGAAACGCCGTTCAAGAGCTGCATCTTTTTCGATATATTTGCGATATTCATTCAGGGTTGTCGCGCCGACACACCTTAGGGTTCCTCTTGCAAGAGCGGGTTTAAGCATATTGGATGCATCCACAGACCCTTCTGCAGCACCGGCCCCCACGACTGTATGCAGCTCATCAATAAACAATACAACCTCGCCTTCGGCTGCCTCCACTTCCTTTAATACGGCTTTAAGCCGTTCTTCAAATTCACCCCTGAATTTTGCCCCAGCCAGCAAAGACCCAATATCCAGAGCAATCACTCTTCGATTTTTCAAAGTACCGGACACATCCCCTTCCACAATCCGCTGAGCCAAACCTTCAACAATGGCGGTTTTACCAACACCCGGTTCCCCAATCAAAACAGGGTTATTTTTTCTCCTCCTCGACAGCACCTGGACAATTCTTCTGATTTCCTCATCACGCCCGATCACCGGGTCCAGTTTGCCTTCCCGGGCCAGGGCTGTCAGGTCCCTGCCAAACTTTTCCAGGGCCTGATATTTTTCTTCCGGATTCTGATCCGTCACGCTCTGATTCCCCCTTATTTCTTTAAGCACCGTTAAAATTGCATCCCTGCTCACACCATTTTTATAAAGCACATTAAATGCATCCCCTTTAATGGTTGCAAGCGCCAGAAGTATATGCTCAAGGCTGACATATTGATCTTTCATCTTCCCGGCTTCTTTAAAGGCATGATCCAGAACTTTTTTAGCGTCCCGGGAAAGATAAATGCTGGCATCCCCGGACAAGGTAGCCAACCTGCCGACACTTTCTTTGATCTCAGTTTTCAAAGCCTGGCGCTGTACACCGATCTTGTTGAATATAGACATGGCAATACCTTGGCCATCTTCCACCATGACCTCCAGAAAATGAAGGCTCTCAATAGCGGGGTTTCGGTATTTTTCAGCCAGGTCATGGGCTGATTGCAGCATCTCCTGGGATTTAACTGTTAATTTATCAAGCTTCATGGCACATCCTTTATGATATTTTCATTATTTTTTATGTCTTATTAAATAAAGTAATGCAAAACTTTTGCATGTCAAGAATTACGCCCGATATCTTCTACTAATACCATGAGACCGCCATTGACAGCCCCCACTCTGTGGTATATATTTAATCAATAAAAACAAACCAAGAACATTACCATAATTTTAAGAAAAAAGAACGATAATGGAAAGCAGCAATTTCAAAGACATAAGGGCGCGACTCAACAAAACCCAAAAAGAGCTGGCACAGCTTCTTGGGATATCCATCAAGGCAGTCCACAGCTATGAGCAGGGATGGAGGAAAATTCCTCACCATGTTGAACGGCAGTTGCTGTTTTTACTCTCCCGGACACTCATTGATAATGACAACCCTTTGGGCAAGTGCTGGGATATTCTCAACTGTTCTGAAAAACGTCAAAAAAATTGCCCGGCTTATGAATTTAAAGCAGGAGACCTGTGCTGGTTTATAAACGGTACCAAATGCAGCGGCGAGGCCCACAATACATGGGAAGACAAAATGGAAGAATGCCGCACCTGCCAGGTATTTAAAAGCTTTTTTGAATCTTAAACTTTAAATTCAATTAAAGGAAAACACACAAATGGATGATATATATTTAAATACCCTTTGCCAGACCGGCAGGGATACCGCATCCGAACATAGAAAAGAACTCCCGAAAGCGATTGGGACTATCCTTGACTCCATGGAAGACACGCGCTGTTTTGCCCACATCGGCGATGAGCCCATTCATTTTTCAACCTCGGTCAAAGCCATGATCGACAAGTTCAGGGAAATAATCTTCCCCGGCTATTTCTCAGGAGAAAAAATTGATGGGGCCAATGTGGTATACAACATGGGGCAGGCTATCTCCCAACTTTATGATATCCTGTCTGAGCAGATCGTCCACGTGCTTCGTCATGACTGTCTTCGGTATGGCCAGACTTGCCTCGAATGTGAGAACAGCGGTAATGCTATTGCTATAAAAGTTATCCGGGAAATACCTGCCCTTCGGGTATCCCTGGCTGAAGATATAAAAGGTGCTTTTGATGGAGATCCTGCAGCTAAAAGCCATGACGAGATTATTTTCTCATATCCGGGCCTTTATGCCATTACCGTCTACCGGATCGCTCATATACTTCACAGCCTCAATGTGCCCCAGCTTCCAAGGATCATGTCAGAGCACGCCCACAGCCTTACCGGAATAGACATTCACCCTGGAGCAATTATCGGGGAACGATTTGTAATCGACCACGGCACCGGTATTGTAATCGGAGAAACCAGCATCATTGGCAACAACGTCCGCGTTTACCAGAATGTAACCATTGGCGCCCTTTCCCTGCCCCCAAATGCAGGAGAAAAACTCAGGGGAGCCAAACGCCACCCAACGATTGAAGATGATGTCATTATATATTCTGGAGCCACCATCCTTGGCGGACAAACCACTATTGGTGCAAGATCGGTTGTAGGGGGGAACGTATGGCTGACTCGATCCATTCCGGCAGACACCAAGGTGTTTATTGAATCCCCTCGCCTGATCTATAAATACCAGGAAAACCAGGACGAGGAGGCCGCATATGAATACCAGATCTGATATTACCAAAACCTGTGGGGGAACCCCGCTTGTATATATCAAAAGTGCCAGCATCCTGACCGGTGCTGAAATTTATGGAAAATCAGAATTCTTCAACCCGGCAGCCAGCGTAAAAGACCGCATTGGCCTTGCCATGATTGAAGATGCCTTTGAAAAAGGCTGGATTGATAAGGATTCAACCATTGTTGAACCCACCTCCGGCAACACCGGCATAGCCCTGGCTTTTGTGGCACGGGTAAAGGGGTTAAAGCTGATTCTCACCATGCCTGAAACCATGAGTCTTGAACGCCGGGCGTTGTTAAAGCATTTAGGAGCCACTCTTGTGCTCACGCCAGGTGCACAGGGAATGAAAGGTGCCATAACAGAAGCTTCGAAAATAATTGAAACCACTCCCAACTCTTTCATGCCCGACCAGTTTTCCAACCCGGCCAACCCGGAAATTCATCGCCGGACCACCGGGCCTGAAATCTGGGAAGCCACCCAGGGAAAAATTGATATTTTCGTTGCAGGTGTGGGCACCGGCGGCACTATCACGGGCGTATCTGAAGTGATCAAAGGAAAAAATCCCAATATCAAATCCATTGCAGTGGAACCGGCAGACTCTCCGGTCATATCTGGAGGAGACCCTTCGCCCCACAAAATTCAAGGCATTGGAGCTGGATTCATCCCTGCCAACCTGAATATGAAAATCCTTGATGAAGTATTCAAGGTTAAAAATGAGGAGGCGTTTCAGGGTGCGAAGGATCTTGCCAAAAATGAAGGCATTCTCTGCGGCATCTCCTCCGGCGCAGCATTTCATGCAGCAAAGGCCATTGGTGCAAGGCCGGAAAACAAGGGCAAAACCATCGTTTTTGTGATCTGCGATACCGGAGAAAGGTATTTGAGTACAGATTTGTTTAAAGACGATTAACCACCTTGCCGTTGCGGGCGACTCACCTTGCGCCCGCAAGTCAACCCACCCTCCACTGGCAGTCCTGCCATGCCCTGATGTCGGATGCCATCACCCAGGCCTGGTTCACAGACTAAGAATCCACAGGCAAACCCGGGGAAGTCTACTACGGCAATGATGCCTTTACAGCCTATGTGTACCACTCCTCATCCACGCGCCTGACAGAAATCCTGAGCTATGACAGCGAGGCCAGCCTCTATGATCCCATCCTGGGCATGTTTATCACGGCTGATACCCTTGTGCCCAATATATTTGACTCTCAGTCATTGAACCGTTATGCTTATTGCCTAAATAATCCTGTTAAATATATTGATCCGACTGGGCACTTTGAAGGGTTGGGGTCTATGGAAGGTATTGGGTTCGACACCAATGATTATAACAGTGGTGGTGATGGATGGGGAGGGAATAGCCCCGGTTATTTGAATGATATATTTGCAGATGTGGCTGAGTTTGAGGCCCGACAAAAAGCTGAGGCTGCGCGGCAAAAAGAAATAGAGAAAGAGATAGAGATAACAGCAATAAATGTTTTTATTTCTCTGTATATAGATAGGAACTACAGAGAGGCCAAACGGCTTCTTGGAAACTTTACAGATAAAATGTTTTCGCTTACTGGAGCAGATTATATTTCCATAAACTATAACTTTACATATCGGCATAAAGCTACTTTATACGGGCTTATAGGGGGATCTGTTCAATACGTAGCGGACAAGTATGGCAACAATTATTGGGGTTTTGGCCCAACAATCGGGAAATCTATCAGAGGTAATGCTGTTAGCCTCACTTTGGGATATATATCAGGTAGATTTAATCCAAGCGAAGATACCTTTTTATAAACCACACCACATTAGTGTTGCGCAACAGTAAACACTTTTATATAATGACACCATGATTAAAAGTTTTAAGCACAAAGGGCTGAAACGGTTTTTTACATCAGGCAGTACCGCTGGAATCAACCCAAAGCATGTGGATCGCCTGGAAGAACGATTACAAGCTCTCCATACCGCCACAACTATTGACGATATGGATATCCCTGGATGGAGATTGCATACCCTTAAAGGCGATCGTCTTGGATTATGGGCTGTCAATGTTAGTGGTAATTGGCGAGTTGTGTTTGAATTTAAAGATGGTCACGCATATGTGGTCAATTACGAAGACTATCATTAGTTTTGGGAGAGGAACATGAGTATTCAACAGCATAAACCAATGCATCCTGGAGAATTTATTAAAAGAGTTTATTTAAACCCGTTTAAAATAGGCTCCAATGAGTTAGCACGCAAATTACAAGTCAGTTCTGGCTTAGTCAGCCGCCTACTCAATCAGAAAACGGATGTTTCTCCTGCAATGGCATTAAAGCTGTCTGTTGTGTTGGGCAGATCACCTGAAAGCTGGCTGCTTATGCAAGACAATTTTGACCTCTGGAAAGCACGAAAAGAAATTGATTTGAACCTCTATGATGCGATTAATTTTGCCATATAGGCAATTCGGAATCAAGACTGTTTCTCAATTCAATTCGGGGGGGGGGGGGACATTATGAATTAGGGGATCACTCATCTTGATACAGCCCATGGCTATTTTAACCCCTAATCCAAAATAGCCTTGACTATTTTGGATTAGGGGTTAAAATAGCCGCATGAGATACTTATCAGAACATATCCTTAATGACCTCAAAAAAAAGATGGTTTTCATTGGCGGGCCAAGGCAGGTGGGCAAAACCACTCTGGCCAAACACCTGCTTGAGAGCTCTTTTCCGGATGGGAGATATTTCAACTGGGACTACTCTGACGATCGCCAGGACCTGCTGGCCGGCAAGTGGGTGAATGATGCCGGATTGATAATCTTTGATGAACTTCATAAATACAGGGACTGGAAGAACTGGATCAAAGGGATATACGATACCAATGAAACCAGCTCGCAATTTCTGGTAACAGGGTCTGCCCGCCTGGATGTATACCGGAGAGGAGGCGATTCGCTGCTTGGACGGTATCATTACTGGCGCCTTCATCCATTCGGACTTGACGAATTCCCCAGAAATATGACTCCCAAAGAGGCATTTGACCGCTTAATGAGGGTGGGCGGGTTTCCGGAACCCTTTCTGGATGGTGATGAGCGGGAAGCAAGACGATGGAGGAGGGAGCGGTTTGAACGGATTATTAAAGAAGACATTCGGGATCTTGAATATGTCCGGCAGGTCTCGATGCTGGATCTGTTTATCCATCAGCTCAGAACCCGGGTGGGAAGCCTTATTGTCATGTCAAACCTGGCCGGAGAAATCCAGGTTTCGCCCAAAACCGCCACAAAATGGCTGGATGTCTTAGAACGGATGTATCTTGTTTTTGCGGTCCGGCCATACACAAAGAACCTGCCAAGGGCGGTGATCAAACCTCCCAAGGTTTTTTTCTATGACAATGCGGATGTCATTGGCAGTGAAGGTGCGGTATTTGAAAACCTGGTGGCAACCCAGATTTTAAAGAAGATACATCTGTTGGAAGACAGGGAGGGCTATCGCTATGAACTCAGATATATCCGTGACAAAGAAGGTCGTGAAGTGGATTTTGTTATTTTAAAAGATGGTATGATTGAAGAGCTTATCGAAGCAAAATTCTCTGATGATAAAGTTTCCAGGCATTTAAGATACTATGCTGAAAAACTTAACCCACCAAAAGTCACACAGATTGTTGCGAACCTGAAGCATCCTTATTCCAGCGGGGAAATTAACGTAATCGATCCCATTCGTTATTTTACAAATAAATCGAGTGAATAGTTCCCAAACGGGAAAATTGTCCAGAAGACGCATGAAGGCATCGGAATTCAGTTTATACAGGTTTAAGGCAGGAGACCGCGATCTTCAAGAAGGGGAACCGGGTCTACGATATGGCGGGGGAACCATTTTTTATGGTCTTTTTCACCCAGGGCCATTGAGAGCAGTTCAGAAAAATGAAGCACCGGGATGGGGCTTTTAATCGTACAGCGAATTTCAAGGTTCAAGTGGCACATGGCGCAGGCGGTCACGATGCATTCTGCCCCGGCCTCCATGGCTTTTGAAACAATCTCGTTCACAACCTTCTGGGCTACCCTGGGTTTAGTGACAGAGAGATAAGTGCCGCAGCACCGGGTGCTGTAGCCAAAGGGGATAATTTGAGCCCCCAGCATGGAAAGGATTTTCTCCATAATGCCATGATAGTTCTTTTCGTGGCGCAGGTCCGGGGGCATGGCCAGCATGCATCCGTAATAAGGAGCCACTTTAATTTTCTTGAGCTTGGCTTTAGGATCTTTCATGTAGTCTTCCAGGTTGATCCGGTCAAAAATCTCAAAAAAATGAATAATCTCAAGATCGTTATCAAAGGGTTTGCCCCACATCTCTTCATACTCTGTTTGCATCTCCGGGTTATTTTTGAGTTTGAGATAGGTGGATTTCATGCGCAGGAGGCATGAGGGGCATGCGATGAGAAGGGGTTTTCCCTTTGGCGCAAGCGCAATATTTCTCATGGGCAGGTGTTTCGCAACGCTTTTGCTGATACTGTGAGCGGATGATGATCCGCAGCAGTTCCAGTCTTCCAGCTCTGTCAGTTCGATGTTAACACTTTCGCAGAATTTAAGGATCGAAGCGGTATTCTCATGGCCGGAGGCTTTGAGCGAACAGCCAGGAAAAAAAGAGAACTGGAGATTATTTTTCGTTGAAGATCTTTTCAATGGCTTTTTTATCCTGAATCTTTGACGGGGTTAAATCCAGCTTTCTTTTTTGCAGCATCTTAAGGCCCATGCCCATGTCGCTCAAAAGATCCATGGTCTTGAGCTTATAGCGCATCATGATTTCCAATTTGTGGGTTCTGCCGTATTTTTTGACGGTGTTAAGTACCTCTTTATGGAAATTCAGGATATCAGATTCCTTGATTTTAATCCCCTGCTCCATGGCTTTGTGACGAAGTGCGTCCATTACTGCCGGGATATCAATGGCCATGGGGCAGGCGCTGGAACAGGTATTGCACCCCACGCACACCCAGATAGTGGAGCAGTTCAGGGCCTTTTTTTCCATACCAAACTGGATCATGCGGATCACCGCATTGGGGGCAACATCCATGCCTTCTAAAAAAGGGCACCCGTTTGCGCAGCTTTTGCAGTGCAGGCAGGAGTTAAAATCAATGCCTGAGTTTTTCTTCACTTCTGAGGCAAGGGATTTATATTCGCTGCCCTGGTGGATCATATCACCTTGCCGTCCTTCCAGAAGGGTGACATTTCACGCAGTTTTTTAATCACCGGGATAAGAGAATTGATAATATGGTCCATCTCTTCTTTTGTATTGTAATGGGACAATGAAAAACGGATGGAACCATGTGCGGATTTAAAAGGTACTTCCATGGCCATGAGTACATGGGAGGGATCAAGAGACCCGGATGTACAGGCAGAGCCGGATGAAGCACAAATTCCGTCACGGTCCAGCATGAGAAGTATGGATTCACCTTCCACGGCATCAAACCCAATGGACAGGGTATTCGGGAGCCGCTGGTCCAGATCCCCGTTGACAGATGAACAGGGGATTTTTTCAAGGAGTTGGGCCTGAAGGTAATCCCGAAGCTCACGCACCTGGGTATCCATGATAGGCAGGTGTTCTTTTGCAAGCTGGCAAGCTTTGCCAAGCCCGATGATGGATGTAGTATTTTCAGTCCCGCCACGACGCCCCTTTTCCTGGTGCCCGCCAATAATAAAGGGAGAAAATTTCAATCCCTTTTTAATATAGAGAACGCCAATGCCTTTGGGAGCATGGATCTTATGTCCGGAAAGTGAAAGCATATCCACACCTGTTTTTTTCACGTCAATGGTGACCTTGCCTGCCGCCTGTACTGCATCCGTATGCATAAGGATGCCTTTTTTGTTGGCTTTTTCAGCAATCTCATCAATGGGAAACATCACTCCGGTTTCATTGTTGGCCCACATCAGGGATATGATAGCTGTATCTTCTGTCATGGCTTCGTAAAGCATTTCCAGGTTCAACAGGCCTTTTTTATCTACGGGAATAAATGTAGCCCTATACCCATGCTTTTTTTCCAGATGCGTGTACAGGTTTTTAATGGCCGGGTGCTCCACATTGGAAGTAATGAGATGTTTTTTATCCGGAAATGCATTTATGGCTGAATAGACAGCTGAATTATCGCTTTCTGTGCCGCAGCTGGTAAAAATAATTTCTTCAGGATCTGCATTAATCAGATCTGCAACCCGTTGCCTGGCCTCAACCACTTTTTTGCCCACCTGGTCACCGAATGTATGCATGGAGGACGGGTTGCCGTAAAGCTCTCCAAAATAGGGAAGCATCTCTTCAATCACTTCATCAGCCACTCTTGTAGTGGCATTGTTATCCGTATATACAATTTTCATTTTATCTGCATCATCCTTGTTTAACTATCAGGGGTTAGCTCATATTGTTTGGCCGTTATTGCTTGGCTTTTACTGATTCAATGATCTCTTCAATTCTTTCAAGGCAGTTACCGCAACCGCCTCCTGCTTTAAGATAATTGGTCACATCATCAGCAGTGCCGATATTGTTGGCCTTGACCGCATCAATGATCTCCAGATCTGTCACATCAAAGCATTCGCATACCACATCACCGGGTTTTTCCAAAATCTGTATACCCCTGTAGTTGGCAATCGCCTTTCTTAATGCGGACTGCCCCATGACCGAGCAGTGCATTTTCTCCTTTGGCAGGCCGCCAAGAAAATCTGATATATCGTCATTGGTTATTTTAGCAGCATCGTCCAGTGTCATACCCTTAATGATCTCTGTCAGGGCAGATGAAGAGGCAACCGCACTTGCACAGCCGAATGTCATAAAGGATGCTTCAACGATCCGGTCATTTTCATTTATTTTCAAAAAAAGCTTAAGCGCATCACCGCAGCTCAATGAGCCGGTTTCGCCAATGGCATTTGCATCTTTAAGTTCACCGACATTTTTCGGATTCATGAAATGTTCTTTTACCTTATCAGTATATTCCCACATAAATTTACTCTCCTTATATCAGTCCCTCGGAAAGACCGGGAGGCTTGGATGGTTCTTTATTTATTCATTAGCTCTAAAATACTACAAAGTGGTAGAATGTCAATAATAGCGCCTTTATTTTTGTTTTCAAAAAAGCTCCACAGGCACCACACTTTCAAGATGGATCATTTGTGTATCGATCCGGGTATCGCGGGTAACAATCTCCACGCCGTTTTCATATGCTTTTTTCAATTTTTCTGCATATACCCTATCAATCATGGCTGCCGGTTTAAACACCTTTGCATCCATTCTCTGGATCAGGTAAAAGATCACTCCGCGATGACCGCCGGCAACCAGAGATTCCAGTTCATCCAGATGTTTTTGGCCCCGGGTGGTAACCGCATCCGGGAACATGGCAACGCCATCTTCCACAAGGGTACAGTTTTTAATCTCTACATAACATTTTGAACCGTTATTTTTTTCCAGCATCAGATCCAGGCGGGTGTGCTCACTGGTCTTCACCTCAGATCTGACAGTATCATAACCGGAAAGTTCCCTGATCTGATCATTTTCTATGGCCTGCTTCACGAGTTTATTAGGCACCATGGTATTGATGCCGATCATAGTATCAGGAAGTTGTACCAGTTCCCAGGTATATTTATATTTTCGTTTCGGGTTATCACTCATGGACAGCCACACCGTTGACCCGGGAAACGCACACCCTCTCATGGAGCCGGAGTTTGGACAGTGTACGGTTATGGTTTCACCAGTTTCAAGTGTCACATCAGCAAGAAATCGCTTGTAGCGTTTAACCAGAGTCGCAGACATCAGGGGTGGCAGTTCAAATCCTTTATATTCCACAGGTATTTTCCTTTTTTCAGTTCATTAAGGCCGTTTTCAAATCTTCCATATCCATTGTTCTCCTGATCCCGAACCGGGTCAGGCAAAAATCATACTTCACTGGGTCTTCTTCTGATATCGCCTGGAACCCACTGGTAATTTCCAGGACGGTTTTTTTATCCATGCTTTTCCTATTTGTAAACCCCAGCAGTTGACCTGCGCTGTACATATGTGTGTCAAGCGGAACAAGTAATCTTGAAGGGTGCACATTATCCCAGCCTCCCGGATCAACTGCATCCTTTCTCACCATCCACCGCAAAAACAGATGGCTTCTCTTGCAGGCTGAATTTTTATCCGGGTTTGCCACCAGGTGACCCATCTGCCTGGCATCTTCCATATGGGAGTATAAAAATGACAACCCAGCCATAACATCATCTTTTCCAGATCTCATCCCTTCACAAAAGCAGGCCTCAAGACTGCTGAAACCACATAGGATGGATTTTATTGAATAGAGCAGGCTGACAAGATGACGGGTTTTGGCAAACCGATATACAAAACCTTTAAAATCGTAATTCATATCATCTTTGGAGCGTGTGGCAAGATACTCAAAAGGGGATGGGCTTAACTTTTCCAATACATGGGCAACCGATTTCATTATCAGTTCCACGCGTCCGTATGCCAGGGCGGCAGCCAAAAAGCCTGCGATTTCCCGGTCTCTTTTCTCCGGGTAGTCATATAAAAACAGCAGAGGATCAGGGTTGACGTATTCACGCCTGTTATAGATCTGGTAAAATTGGTCCAGTTTTTGTTTTAATTCCATGCATTTTCTATTTTCATTTGTTTCCATATAACAATACGAAAGCAAATTAGAGACCATCCAGCAACATAATTCCCTTTTTTTATTGCAGACAAATCCCCTTGACACTTTTTATGGTTAAGCACTAAGATAAGGCCTTTATTTTAAACCATAATTTGGGGAGCAAAAAAATATGCTGCAAGGGGAAAAAATAGGACTCATCGGAAGTGGAAATATGGGGGAAGCCTTGATCAGCGGCTTGGTTCTTTCAAAGGCAGCAAAACCTGAAAACTTAATCTGTTCAGACGTTTCAGAAGATATTCTTGGTAATATTGCCGAAAAATACAAAGTAAATACGACCACAGACAATGTTGAGGTGGCCCAAAAATCTGATATTGTTATCTTTGCAACCAAACCCCAAATTCTAGGGATGGTTCTCAAAGAGACGGCTCCTGCCCTGGATACGTCCAAGCTCGTTATCTCAATTGCAGCAGGCGTTCCGCTTGCGGCCATTGCATCCGGCCTGCATAAGGAACTTCGCCTGATCCGCGTCATGCCCAATATCTGTGCGTTTGTAAAGGAAAGTGCGACCGCAATTGCGGCAGGCGAATATGCAACTAAAAAAGATATCGCTATGGCGCACGCAATTTTTGACTCTGTGGGAAAAACGGTTTTCATCCAGGAAAATATCCTGATGGATGCGTTTACCGGGCTCAGCGGAAGTGGGCCGGGCTATATTTTCCTTATTATAGATGCCATGGCAGATGCTGGTGTAAAAATGGGTCTGTCCAGAAAAGACTCTCTTTTACTGTCCGCACAAACCGTCCTGGGATCTGCAAAGCTTTTACTTGAATCAAAAGAGCACCCAGGACAGCTCAAAGACCGGGTAGCATCTCCTGGGGGGACCACGATTGCAGGCATCCATACCCTGGAAGACGGCGGACTAAGAACGACGATAATCAATGCAGTAGAGTCTGCCACTAAACGTTCAAAAGAACTTGGCGAGATGATGGTAAAAGATTTTATAGAAAATAATAATAAAAGCTGAAAATAAAACGTTCGGGGCAGAAATTGAATGATTGGGGATATCACTTCTGCCCCGAACGCCTGGCTGGGAACTTAAAATCGGTGGTTATTAAGTTGAGGCTTAAACTTCAAGTTCCTTTTTTAGCCAATCCCTTACTTTTCCGTCAACAGCATAAACGCCTTTATATTTACCAATTCCGTTCATAAACTCTTTTTCAAGGTTTTTGGGAAGCCTGAACGTACCTATATCTTCGGAATCGAAACCTTTTCTTCTGACCAGAGTTAAAATCGGGGGATTTTTCCAGGTATTAATGACAAAATACACCGTCTCATTGTCATTATCCCTTGAATTGTAATAGGCCTGAGATCTTAAAGGGCCCCACTCCAGATGAAGTGCAATGGCTTCTTCAGGGGTCATTTCCCAATCAACGGAATTCACCAGATCATAATTCTTTTTGATATCATTAATACGCATATATTCCTCCAGTATTTTTGGTTTTCACATTTGCTTTAGCTATTTTAAAAGCAAGTTGCGTGCCTTCGGGGAAAAAACATCAAAACCATTTGTCTGTAAAGCGTTCTCGGTTTTGGAGGAATAAGAGGTGGATGAAAAAAATTAAAAAAAAAGAGAATTGAGACACAGCAATCAAGACAATAGTGTCTCAAATACTGTGTCTCAAAATGTGGGTTTACCAATTTTCGCAAAGCAACTCAAAAAATCCAGTGGGTTTAACACAGGCTGGACATTTTTTGGGAGCTGCTTTCCCGGTATGAATATATCCACAGCTCAGGCATCGCCAGACTTTTTCTTCATCCCGGCTGAATATCCGGTCTGTTTCAATATTTTTCGCCAGTTCAAGATAAAATTTTTCATGGTGTTTTTCAGATACAATAATATTATTTAATGTATCTTCTGCCCGGGCAAATCCTTCTTCGGCAGCCACTTTTGCAAACCCGGCATACATATCTTCGGCCACGTATTTTTCAAGGGCTGCTGCTGACAGCAGGTTAGATCGGGTATCTTTTATTACACCCGTGGGAAAACTCCATTTTATTTCAAGTTCCCCCCCATTAAAAAATTTAAAAAACCGCAGCGCATGCTCGTATTCCTGTGCTGCTGTTTCATCAAATATTTTGGCTATCTGGATATACCCTTCTTCACGGGCTTTTGCTGCAAAAAAATCATACCGTGTTCTGGCCTGAGTCTCTGCCGCAAACGAAGTGTGCAGATTGACCGCAGTCCGGCTTTCCCTGAACTTTATCATAACAGCCTACTCTTCTATAATGATGGCTTCTGCGCCACATTCTTCCGCTGCTTTGCGGACAATATCTTTTAAATGATCCGGGATCGGGTCTATTTTAATGGTTGATTTAAGTTGATCTTCATCATACTCAAAAACTTCCGGACAAAGATCGTTGCAGTTTCTGTCGCCCATGCACATTTTGGTAATTGTAACTTTCATCTTTAATTTCTCCTCCTGTAATATAGTTTATTCATTCAATCTAACACGCGTTCTTATTTACTTGCTATCTGGTTGATCTTACTTCTACCTGCGCATCCAGGTGTGGTATTTTTCAACCCACTCCAGAAGTTTTTCCGGAGCATGGGCCTTTTTCCACAGACCGGCTGCATACTTGTTGGCTTCCGCCATTGTGGGGTAAATATGGATGGTACCTAAAATTTTATTCAACCCTATTCCATGCTTCATTGCAAGGACAAACTCAGTAATCATGTCCGAAGCATGATTTCCCACAATGGTGACACCCAAAATTTTATCTTTACCGGGAACCGTTATGACCTTTACAAAACCGTGGTCCTCTGAATCCGCAATGGCCCGATCCAGGTCATCAATCCCGTATTTAACCATTTCATATTCCACCCCGGCTTTTGCTGCTTCACTCTCATTAATTCCCACACGGGCCACCTCCGGATCTGTGAATGTGGCCCAAGGGATAGTGGAATAATCTGCACTGAATTTTTTTAGTCCCCCAAACAGGGCATTGACCGAGGCATACCAGGATTCATGTGCTGCCGTATGGGTGAACTGATACCTGCCGTGGACATCCCCGCTGCAATAGATATTCGGGAAATTGGTCTGCAGAAACCCATTGGTTTCTATCCCGTCTCCCTTGCCAATCTCTACCCCAAGCTCTTCCAGACCAAACCCTGAAACATTGGGTTTTCTCCCCAGGGCAATCAATATTGTATCATAGGAAATGGCTGTCTTCTGCCCCTGATGTTCGCATACCAGTTTCCCAGAGAAACCAGATCGAGAAAAATCAGTTTCAGATGCTTCAGTTTCAGCAGGCCTATATTCCGAAGATCTGGATTCATCCTCAATGGCAATGGCACTGTGCCCCAAAAGAACCTTAATACCTTCTTTTTTAAATCTTTGCTCAACCATACGGGATGCATCAGGATCTTCTTTTTTCATAATCCTGTCCCCGCGCTGAACAATAGTGACCTTTGATCCCAGGCGGGAAAAAGCCTGGGCCATCTCACACCCGATGGGACCGCCCCCCAGAACAACCAACCGTTTAGGAAATTCCCTGATATTCCAGATGGTGTCGGAAGTAAGCACCTTATCAGGGGCTAATCCTGGCAGATTCGGGATCAGGGGTTTTGCACCGGTTGCCACGATGATATTTTTTGTGGTCAGTACCCGATCATTCACCCTTACCTCAAAAGGAGAAATGATTTTTGCCCGCCCGGTAATGCATTCCACACCCAGATCAGTATACCGTTCAATGGAATCATGGGGTTCCACTTTTTTGATGACGTCATGAACTCTTTCCATGACCTTCGAAAAATCAAATTTTACTTCGGCTCTATCAAAGCCAAATTCATCTGCCCGTTTGGAAAGCGCTGCCAGTCTAGCGCTGGCAATCAGGGCCTTACTTGGAACACATCCTGTGTTCAGGCAGTCCCCACCCATTTTATGCACTTCAATCAAAGCAACCTTTGCCTTAACTGCCGCAGCAATATATGAGGCCACAAGACCTGCTGATCCACCACCGATCACCACCAGGTTATAATCAAATTTTTCCGGTTTTTTAAATTTTGAAAAGACTTTCCGTCGCCTGACAATCTCAGTAAATCGCCTTGCAAATAAAGGAAATATCCCCAAAAGAATAAAAGAGAGAATCATGGGAATTGAGAGAATCCCGCTGACCGACTCCAATGCTGCAAGCTGAGTTCCGGCATTAACAAACACAATGGTCCCGGGCAGCATTCCTGCCTGGCTGACCGCATAAAACACAACGGTTTTAATAGGCGTCAACCCCATGACCAGATTAATGATAAAAAAAGGAAACACTGGTACAAGGCGCAATGTGAACAGATAAAATCCACCCTCCCTTTGGACACCGGCATTGATTGCCGCCAGTTTAGATGAAAATTTATTTTGCACCCAGTCTTTAAATAAATACCTGGAAAATAAAAATGCCAGGGTTGCGCCAATAGTAGAGGCAAACGACACCAGAATAGTCCCGTATACGATTCCGAATAGAGCACCACCAAACAGGGTCATGACTACGGCACCGGGAAGGGACAACCCGGTAATAACGATATAAACCAACATATACGCCAGCATGGTTACCAGCCGGTGAGATTCATAATAGGCCTTAAAACTGTCAAGCTTTCCCTTTATTGCAGGGATGGTGATATACTGATTCAGATCAAACACGAAAAACAAGGTAATCAGGACAACAACCACAATCAGCAACGCAAATTTAATACCCGGTCTTTTTTTCATCTATACCAACTCTCCAACCTGCAATATCCTGCTTCTATCATGCTTTTGCCTGATAATAATTTCAACTTACAGTGTACTTTCTATGGCCTGGAACTTTTTCATAAATTTACGGTCAATATAATCCTTGATCCAGAAAGCAAGACGCCCGCCAAACACCAGTCCCCTTTTTTTTAGAACCCCCTGACCACCGCCAAGGTTGAAAACCAGAAGATATTCCGGCCCGGGGTCAAATGTCTCAAGCGCTCTGTCCTCAAGCGCGGCCATAAGGTTGTGAAGCAATATTGGATTCTGCCTGACCGCATACACCCCCACTTTATCCAGGGGCTTATCCTCAAAACAGATACAGTCACCGCCGCCAAATATTTCGGTATGCCGAATGCTTTGAAGGTATTGGTTCACCAACAACCCCTTGTCAGGCCCTGTTGGCAGGTTTGATTCTTCAAATATGCGGGAGGGTTTTACACCGGAGGCCAAAAATATAAAATCACAGGCAGACTTCTCCCCGGACTCAAACGTTACTTCATCCGATGAAACACCTGTTACATATCCTTTTTCAAGAATTTCTATCCCTTTTTTCTTCAACCGCATGACAACCCGATCTCGGACACTGTCCGGGAAATTTGCCATAAATTTATTCCCGGCCAGGATCTGAATTCTGGGCATATGTTTTTTTATCTTTTTTGCAAGCTGCCAGGCATTCCCGGCAATTTCAGCAGAAGACGGCCCCCCTCCAACGATATTTATGATTATCTTTTTCTGCTCAAACAGGGTGGTCAGTTTTTTCGAGGCCTCCATCAATTTTTCAATGGGTTTGACCGAATAGATATTGTCTGAATTTTCAGGTATATCCTTCATGGGGACATAAGAACCAGCATTGATTGAAAGCACATCATAATCAAATGAGTGGCCGCTGGCTGTATGAACCTGTTTTTTTTCGGCATCAACCCGAACCACGTAATCTTTAACAAAAACACCGCCCTGTTTTCTAACCACATCCCTGGTAGCGAAACGGATATCAGATGGAGAATAAGTCCCGCCAAGCATTCCCGGCCCCATACCGGAATAGTAGTGGTAAAATGACGGTCCGATTACAGTCACTTTGAACCCTTTTTCAACAAATCTGCCGATATTCTCAAGGACCATCATATGAGCATGCCCCCCGCCAATCAGCACAAGATGTTTTCTCATTTCACCTGTTCCTTTCCAATTTACATGTTAACCGAGAACTCAACCTTGAAAGCTGTAGAAACAGATCTCATTCTGTTTTAAAGAGAGTCCATTAGTTTTCCCAGGCTTTCCAGGTGAACTTTTTCTTCATTTGCGATTTTCTGGACTATCTGCCTTGATTTTTCGTTGTCTATCCTTTCAGACACCCGCTGGTAGAGATCCAGAGCCTGTGCCTCAATGGACATGGCAAGGGATATGACGTCTGTTGCAACCTCAAGGTCAGGGTTAAACAGTTCGAGATACTGATCCGTAGACAACCCGCCTTCAGATGATTTCTTTTCCACCATACTCTCAAATTCATCCTTGCCGACATCTGTATCACTGATGTCATTAAAGGCAAGGTAGATGGACATCTGATGCTTCACCTCGATATCGGACAACTTGGCAAACAGATCTTTTACCTTTTCATTGGACGCCTTCGCCTCCATCTCCAGGTAAAAATCGCGCAAGCCCTGTTCAAGGGAATAGGCCACCTTGAGCACCTCCTGCGGGTCCTCTTTGCCGCTGAACAGATCCAGCCCCAAATCCTGTGGGCCGACCGCAATTTCAGAATCCCAGGCTTTTATACCGCCGGACACATTAAAGACCTTTTTAAAGCCTTTGCCTGCCAGCATTTGCGCAGCAACCCGGCTGCGCCCGCCAACCGCTCAGTATACCAGTGTCGGTTTTTCCGGATCAAGCTCTCCAAGCCGGTCCGAAAGCTGGGGAAGGGGCACCAGCACAGCACCCGGAATATGGCTCTGCTCATATTCCGACGGTTGCCTGACGTCAAGAATAGTGATATCTTCTCCCGGATGTGTTGCTATATACTCTTTTGTTTTCTTCGAATCCATGGAACTGGCAGGTGTGAAAAACTGCATCCATTTCATATTCAGCCCTCCGGTTTATACGTATTAATCAGGCATACTCAATTAATAAGTATGCTCGATTGATAATGACCATTTTTCAACCAAGTGGTTTAAATGATTTTTTACTGGCCCCGCATATCGGGCACTTCCAGTCATCAGGCGACTCATCAAATTGAGTGCCTTTTGGAATTTTGCCTTTCCTGTCACCCTTGTCGGGGTTATAAATATAGCCGCAACTGGTCATCTGACATTGGTGCATTTCTTTGGGTTCTGCCATTGTTTTACATATCCTTTGCCAGGTGAAACTCATCCCGGCCTGTATTTTTGTATCAATGAGAGATTTGTGTATCAATACTGGGTCAATACAACCTTGTCTCAACCTTTTTTATTTAATCCCCATTTTCTTCTTCCACTTGTGCTTCCATCACCATCATGCACTCATGGCATTCAAGCTCAATATTTGGGACATCGCCATAGCGCTTTTTAAGTTCTTCTTCAGACAGATGTGATGTCCCTCCACAGCCACACTGCGGACATGAGGTTTTAATTCTGTATTTTTTCGGCATATCGGCCTCCTTCAATCCCCTTCCCCTTTTATCTGGGGATCATTTGGCGTTCCTGCACAATCCGGTGTGTAACAGGAATTATCAACAAAAGAACAATCACTTTTACAAGATGGGCATTTCTCGGGCGGTTGATCCGCTTCCATCGTATAACCGCATTTATTACATATCCAGCTAACCATAATTGACCTCCTTTTTGAAACAATTTATTATTGTTGGCTCTTTCAAACTAAGTCTTACTACTATCAAAAAGCATGCCATCTTCTGGCCTGGTAATTTTTATCAAATTATTTTACCCTGACCTTGTAGATGGTATTGCCGGGTAACTTAAAAATAACTCATCAGAAAAAATCCATATGCAAGAGATTAAGAACTATGATGTTTATACCATAAAAACGCATTCAGCGAAAATAAATAACCCGCTAAAAAGTAAATTAGTTCTAAAGTAGAAATTATTGTTCCCTATTCCGGATTCAGGGTTCAAATCCAACAGCAACTACAGGGGATTGGTTTTCTCCCTGAGCCAGTCGGCCACTTCAGGTTTCAAGCCGTTATGAAGCTTTTCATAAACCTGTTGATGATACTCATCCACCCAATTGATTTCTTTTTCACTCATCATGGTTTTATTCATCAGGTTCTTTTCAAAATGGCACCAGGTCATATTCTCAAATTTCAAAAATATCCCGAATTCATTTTCAAATGCCTGGTCCACAAGAATCATATTTTCCAGTCGGATACCATATACACCATCCCGGTAAACACCTGGCTCATTGGTCAGGAGCATGCCTTTTTCAAGCTTCACATCTGCAGGAAACGGACTGATGCTGGCGGGCCCCTCATGGACGCATAAAAAAAATCCAACTCCATGACCGGTTCCATGGCCAAAATTCATGCCCTGCCCCCACAAATATTGCCTGGCAAGGGTATCGACCTGGAATCCCTTTGTCCCTTTTGGGAAATAACTTGAAGCCAGGGCAATGTGCCCTTTAAGCACCAGTGTATAATCCATGACCGCCTGTTTCGGCACATCCCCTATATAAACAGTCCGTGTGATATCTGTTGTACCGGCAAGGTAATTTCCTCCCGAATCCGCCAGGAGCATTCCATTCTGGCTAATAACAGCGTCGCTCTCGTCTGTAGCATTGTAATGAACAACTGCAGAATGATCCTTCCAGGCAATAATGGGATCAAAGCTGTTATCAATAAACCCTTCGTGTTCCTTGCGAAGGGTGTATAAAATATCGGCTGCTGACTGTTCGGTGATGTCTTCTTTTCCATCCCGCTGGTCCAGCCAGAATAAAAAATTCACCACAGCGATTCCGTCTTTTACTGCAGTCTGCCTTAAATGCTGAATTTGAATCTCATTTTTGATTGCCTTAAACGCAATAGCAGGGTTGTTTTTTTTAACTATCCGGCAACCGGGGGAGATCGACCGATATAATGCATAATTTATGTTTTCAGGATCCACCAGGATAGATGCATCCTCCGTGAGGTTCATCAAAGCCTGCGCTACCTCTTCATATCCAAGCATACGGATGCCATCTTTTTTCAATTCTTTGAGAACATCCCCATTTGCTTTTGACATTTCCATAAACAAACAGATCTCATCAGGACCAATCATCAAAAATGCAACATTCACCGGGTTGGTGTGGACGTCAGAGCCTCTAAGATTAAGGGTCCAGGCAATGTCATCAAGGGTAGTGATTAAATGATATGAAGCGCCATGCTCACCCATTTTCTCACGAATCCGCGTAATCTTCTCCCCCCGGCTTTCACCGGCATATTCTCTTGAATACAAAAAAGCACTGGACGCAGGTATAGAAGGCCTGTCTTTCCAGATCCCACTGATAAAATCAACGGTTGTATCCAGCACTATTCCTTCAGCTTTGATTTCCTTTTCAAGCTTTTCCACACCTGAAGCACTGAATACAGATCCGTTTATCCCAACACAATCTCCGGACTTCAAATTCTGCTTTAACCATTTTTCAACGCCCGGAACATCCGGTTCACCCATTTTAAGCAGGGCAAATTCAGACCCGGAAATCTCATTCTCAGCCTGAATATAATACCTTGAATCCGTCCACAGGACAGCATGCTCAAGTGTCACAACTGCAATTCCTGCAGAGCCTGAAAAACCGGTCAGCCATTTTCTTACCTGCCAGTGTTCTGCCACATATTCGCTTTTATGGGGATCATCACTGGGAACAACTATGGCTGAGATATCAGCTTTTCTCATCAATTGACGTATCTTTTCAATCTTTTGATCTGTCTTCATTGTTTCCCTCTGCTTAGGTATCAACAGAAAATCAGGTTTCCGGTATTTCATCTTTACCAAGAGCATATCCTATATCAAAAATTTCATGACAGGAAGGGCAGATAAACCGCCATTTGATTTTATCTCCTTCTTTTTTCAACATAGTATGAAAACCGTCCCTGTATCCGCAGGATGGACAAACCCTGAACTCTCCCGTGAATTTAACCCTGTTTATTTTATCACCCATCGGCATCCCCCTGTCACCATTTATGTTTCATTTGTCATAACAGACTTTATAGGCCAAAAGTATATAACGTAAGATGTGGAGAAATGACATACTTTGTCAAGCAAGTAGTTTAATATTAGAAACAATCATATAGACAAATTTTTTTCAACTCGGGAAGTTGATGGCATGACAAATTCAAATAAAAAAAGGGCAGAGNNCTCTGCCCTTTTTTTATTTGAAAAATCTTATCTCCATTTCTTTCGGCTGACGCCTGCAAGACCGAGAAGTCCTAAGCCAAAAAGGATCATCGTTCCAGGTTCCGGTACTGGCGCTGTTCCTGCAACAAATTTTCCAACGGCAAAATCGGTGCTGCTTGAAATGCTAAAAGACGAGATGGCGACATCCGATGTAAAACCGAAGAAATCCGCGCCTGAATAACCATTCACGCCCTGGGTCAGGGATGTTCCATCTGCCAGTTGTAAGGTGATATCCAGAACTGAAAATGGATTGGGTTCTGCTTCAAAACCAAAAGAAGTCAGGCCGGAAGACAATGTGGCTGTCAGTGAAGTTGCTCCCATGGTATACAATACCTCACCGGCATAGCCTCCAGACCAAGTTGCCCAGCCATCACCTATTGTTCTAACCTGGGTATCAATATCAAAGCTGAGAGCTGAACCATACCCAACGGCAAACCCTATTCCTGCGGCTAAAGTATCATATGAGTTACCTGGATAATCTGTTGTTTCAACAAATGACCCTGCGGCTGTTTCCCATGATGCCCTATCCCCATAATAGGTCGCTGCAGAAGATATCGTTGCAGCACCTACTAAAAATAAAAACACGCTGAATGAAACTAAAAATTTTTTCATGATATATTCCTCTCCCTGAATAAAATCATATTTCAGGATATTCTGTTTGTATGTTCAAATAGGTATTGGTTCGCTATTTGATATATAAACTGAAGAGCAATTTTTATACCACATGGTGGTATGAAAATTTTCATATACCATTCACAAAGGCTATACGGCCGCTCAGTATACTTATCTGTGCATAAAATAAATATCAGGCTGGGGGATTGCTTCCAAACTGGAATCCTATATTGTGAAAAAAAAGTAACATAATTTATCACATTAATGCCACAATGTGGTATTGATTTCTTTTTCAGAGCGACGCTGAAAATTACTGTGGCACTCAATAATCTGCATAGAAGACAGGACCACTGGCAAAAAAAGAGCAGCCATGTTAAGATTTTACAAATCTCTAATTGAACCTAAAAGGGACATTCTTTTGGTGAATAATCATTTCGATCAAATAATAGAACGAAAAAACACTTCATCCATGAAGTGGGACAAATATAAGGACAGGGATATCATTCCCATGTGGGTTGCTGATATGGATTTTAAAGCACCCCGGCCGGTTCTGGATTCAATTGAGAAGCACCTGGATCATGGGGTACTGGGTTATACCCTTGTTCCTGATGAACTGGATGAAGTGCTGATCAAACAACTAAAAACTGTATACAACTGGCAGGTCTCAAAAGAATGGATTATCTGGCTGCCGGGTGTGGTTACGGCTTTAAATGCGGCATGCCGGGTTTTTGGAAACCCCAATGACACGGTTGTAAGCACCACACCTGTTTACCCTCCTTTTTTAACAGCCCCGTCAAATTCCGGCAAAATTTTAGTTACGATTCCGATGACATACAAAAAACAACGGGCATGTCTTGATTTTGAAGGCATTGAAAAAGAATTTAAAAAAGGAGCATGCCTCTTTATGCTTTGCAACCCGTATAACCCTTGTGGGACAGTGTTTACCCGGAGAGAGCTGAATGAACTGGTTGAGCTGTGTGCTTCCTATAATGTGGTACTCTGCTCAGATGAAATCCACAGTGATTTAGTTCTGGATAAAGATAAACAGCACATTCCAACACCATGTGTGTCTAAGCGGGCTTCACAAATTAGTTTTTCCCTGATGGCGCCTTCTAAAACCTATAATATTCCCGGGCTTGGCTGCTCTTTTGCCATTATTCCAGATGATGGGCTGCGTAATAATTTTAAATCAGGTTTAAAAGGAATTGTCCCATCTGTTAATATTTTTGGCCTTGTAGCTGCACAGGCAGCCTATGATTCCTGCGATGACTGGCTGAAGCAATTAATTATGTACCTGCGCCAAAACAGGGATATGGTCATGGAGCGAGTTAACCGGATGAAGGGATGCCGTCTTTATCCCATTGAATCAACCTATCTGGCATGGATAGATGTACGGGATACTAAAATTGAAGATCCCGTGCATTTTTTTGAAAATGCTGGAGTGGGTCTTTCCGATGGAAAATATTTTGGACAGGAAGGTTTTATACGGCTGAATTTTGGATGCCCGGCATCTGTACTCGATGAAGGCTTAAGGCGCATGGAAATTGCGTTGGAAAAACACCCGACTCCCTGATGCCTGGCGAGAGCATGGCAAATTGGCCTTGCCCACCCTGATTTTTATCTTGACTAAAAACAACAATCTCTTTATATTTTCAGAGTTTACAATAAATTTTTACAGTTTAAATTAATAAAATTTAATTTTAATTAAAAGGGGCGTGACAATGAAAAAGAATTTTTTCGGTATATTCTTGTTAGCAGCAGTTTTCATGGTTTTTTCATTTGGCGGAAACACCGTACAGGCATCAGACACGATTAAACTCGGTGTTGCAGGAGCACACAGTGGTGACCTTGCTTCCTACGGCATTCCTTCTGTGCGTGCCGCTGAACTGGTCGTCAAGAAAATCAATGCCAAAGGCGGCGTTCTCGGCAAAAAAGTTGAACTGCTTGTGGAAGATGATGTCTGCAAACCTGAGGTTGCAGGCAACACAGCTACCAAACTGGTTTCTGACGGAGCTGATGTAGTCCTCGGTCATATCTGCAGTGGAGCAACAAAAGCAGCCATGGGCTTTTATAAGGAAGCCAAAATAGTTTGCATGTCCCCCTCAGCCACCAACCCAGGCCTGACATTCAGCGGAGATTACCCGAACTTTTTTAGAACCATTGCCCATGATGCAGCCCAGGCCCAACTCCAGGTAGAATTTGCGACTCAAGTTCTTAAGGTCAAAAAAGTTGCTGTTCTCCATGACAAAGGTGATTACGGAAAAGGTGCGGCAGAACTGGCCAAAGGCTATTTTGAAGATGCCGGCATAGAAGTGGCCTTATTTGAAGGCGTTACCCCTGGTGCCGTAGACTATTCAGCCATTGTTACCAAAATCAGAAGCAAAAACCCGGACCTGGTTGTTTGGGGCGGTTATCACCCCGAAGCATCAAAAATTGTTACTTTGATGCGTAAAAAAAGGATGAAAACCCTTTTTATTGGACCGGATGGTGTTAAAGACGACACATTTATAAAAGTTGCCGGCGAGTATGCTGAAGGCGTTTATGCCACAGGCCCCATGGATATTTCAAGCAACCCCATGGCTCAGACGGCTAAAAAAGAACATCAGGAAGTTTACAAAGAAGATCCTGGTGCATTCTTTGATGCTGCCTACGCTGCTGCCCTCTGCCTGCTGAATGCAATTGAACAGGCCGGATCAACTGACTATGACGCCATTGTTAAAAGTCTTAGAAATGATCTGACAGATACCCCTCTCGGAAAAATTAAATTTGATGAAAAAGGGGATGCCATCGGCATCGGGTTTGCGGTTTATAAAGTTGAAAACGGTATGTTTGCAGAGCAAAAATAATGCTTGCTCTTAACGACTGAACGAATACTGGGGATCAGACATCATATGTGTCTGATCCCTTTTTTTGCCTCACTCATAAAGGGGTAAGGCGTGCTGTAAAAGCAGGTATATATGGATTTTGATTATTTAACATTATTGGTTTTGGGAGGGTTGACCCGGGGAAGCATCTATGCGCTGATTGCCCTGGGATATACCATGGTGTACGGCATTATTCAGCTGATCAACTTTGCCCACGGTGAAATTTATATGATCGGCGCGTTTACCGGCCTGATTGTATCAACTGTCCTGACCATGATGGGAATGCCCAACCTTGCAGTTGTTTTTCTTGCAGCCTCTGCTGCCATTGTTTATTCGTGCTGCTATGGTTACACGATTGAAAAAATCGCCTACAAACCACTGAGAAACGCACCGAGGCTGTCTGCACTGATCAGTGCCATTGGAATGTCCCTGTTCCTTCAGAATTATGTGCTTCTTGCCCAGACATCTGATTTCCTGCCTTTTCCCAGCCTGATACCGGATTTTGATTTCTGGGAACCCTATGCCCACCTGATGTCTTCCGCAGAGTTGGTAATTCTGGCGACCACCATCACTGTTATGGTTCTTCTAACCGGCCTTATCAAGTATACCCGGGTCGGGAAAGCCATGAGGGCAACCTCCCAGGACAAAGTGATGGCATCTTTACTGGGAATCAACGTCAACAGAATTATTTCCTTCACCTTTATTATTGGATCAGCCACAGCAGCTATTGGTGGCCTGCTCATTGCTTCGCATATTGGACAGATCAATTTCTATATGGGGTTTATCGCAGGTATCAAGGCCTTTGTTGCTGCTGTCCTCGGTGGAATCGGAAGTATTCCCGGTGCTGTGCTTGGTTCGTTTGTGCTCGGGCTTTCAGAAAGTGTTTTTACCGGATACATATCCAGTGATTATGAAGACGTTTTCGCCTTCCTGATTCTGGTATTTATCCTCATATTCAGGCCTTCCGGGATCCTCGGACGGGCTGAAACCAAAAAAGTTTAATTGAAAAGTTATTATTTTACCTATGACAGTTTTAGATGAAATAAAAAAATCGGTTTTTGCCTCTGTCTGGTTCATGTTCCTGACCTTCCCCATTATGGTGATCAAGGTGAACACCGTCACCAAAGTAATTAACTGGCGGTGGATGAACATGGCCTATGTCGGTATTGGCGCGTTTATTTTTTCAGCCTTATGGCGCTACGCAATCCGCAAAAAGGAAATGGGTGCGTCAAAAGAGAAAAAAGAAGGCCTTTCCTTTATCCAGAAAATTCTCCAGGTCAGACAGTTTTCCATTCCTGCCCTGGCAGTGTTGGCTGTTTTTACCCTGCTGTTCCCCCACGTTTTTTCCATGTACCAGACCAATATTATGATCTCAGCGCTGGTTTATGTGATGCTCGGCCTTGGGCTGAATATCGTGATCGGGCTTGCAGGTCTGCTGGATCTTGGATATGTCGCCTTCTTTGCCGTGGGCGCGTATGCCTATGCCCTGCTGAATCTTCATTTTGGCCTGGGATTCTGGATTGTGCTGCCCCTTGGTGGAATATTATCGGCCATCTTTGGCATAATCCTGGGATATCCTGTTCTAAGGCTTCGCGGTGATTACCTGGCAATTGTTACCCTGGGATTTGGAGAAATCATCCGTCTGGTCCTTGAAAACTGGAATGAATTTTCATATGGCCCCAGCGGCATAGCCAACATTCCCAAACCAGCCCTTTTCGGTTTGGATCTTTCCCTTTCCGCCAAAACTGTTTATCTCTATTACATTATTGTTGCACTGGTTATTTTTACCATATTTGTTATTAACCGGCTGACCGACTCCAGGATAGGAAGGGCATGGATCGCTTTAAAAGACG
This sequence comes from Desulfobacteraceae bacterium, assembly GCA_033851995.1. Classification (GTDB taxonomy): domain Bacteria; phylum Desulfobacterota; class Desulfobacteria; order Desulfobacterales; family Desulfobacteraceae; genus Desulfobacula. Next base: position 351,481 of record JAWSVI010000003.1, read on the forward strand.
ATGAGATTGCCTGCCAGGCTATGGGAATTGACAAGGCAAAAACCAAATTGAGGGCCTTTGCTTTAGGTGCCACATGGGCCGGCATGGGCGGCGTTGTATTTGCTGCAAAGACTGCATTTGTCAACCCGGCCAGTTTTACCATCTGGGAATCGGTTATCATCCTCTGTACGGTTGTTCTTGGTGGAATGGGGTCCATTGTCGGGGTTATATCCGGAGCCCTGCTCCTGATTCTTCTGCCGGAATATCTAAGGGATTTCGGCCAGTTCAGGATGATCACCTTTGGGGCAGTACTGGTGTTGATGATGGTATTCAGGCCTGGCGGCATGATTGAAAACGTCCGTAGAGCCTATAAGTTTGAAACCGGCGGAGACGCCTGATTTTTTACAGACAAAGAAAATAATGAAACCAATTCTTGAAGTTAATAATTTGACCATGGATTTTGGGGGTCTTCGGGCCATCGACAACCTGAATATCACCATAAACGAGGGTGAAATAGCAGCCTTGATCGGCCCCAACGGTGCAGGGAAAACAACTTTTTTCAATTGTATCACAGGGATTTACAAGCCCACCAGGGGGGATATATTCATTTCCCCAAAAGGCGGTAAAAAAGAACGGATCAACGGGCTTAAACCCAATGTTGTTACACGGAAAGGCCTTTCAAGGACTTTTCAAAACATCCGCCTGTTTTCCTCCATGACTGTTCTTGAAAATGTCATGGTGGGGTGCCACCCTGTCACTAAAGTGGGAATTGCCGGTGCAATTTTCAGAAATCCGGCCGCACTTAAAGAAGAAAAACACATCGTTGATAAAAGCTATACCATTCTACAGAAAATGGGGCTTGAAAAATTTGTAAATGAACTGGCCATCAATCTTCCATATGGTGCCCAGCGCCTGCTTGAAATTGCCCGGGCCATGGCCACGGACCCGTTTCTCCTCCTTTTGGATGAACCGGCAGCCGGAATGAATCCCAGGGAAACCAAACGCCTGGATGACCTGATATTAAAGATCAGGGAAGAGGAGAACATCTCCATCCTGTTGATCGAACATGACATGAAGCTGGTCATGAGCCTTTCTGAAAACATTCATGTTGTGGATTACGGCAAAAAAATAGGAGAAGGCACTCCCGAAGAAATCCGCAATAATCCTGTTGTGATCAAAGCCTACCTGGGGGAGGAAATCGATGCTTAAAATCAGAAATATCCAAACATTTTACGGTAAAATCCAGGCCCTCAAAGACATATCCATGGATGTGGAACAAGGTGAAATCATTACCCTGATCGGTGCAAACGGGGCAGGCAAATCCACTACTCTCATGACATTATGCGGCATCACTCCTCCAACACAGGGTGAAATTTTTTTCCAGGGAGAAAACATTACAGGAATGGCTCCGGATAAAATAGTGTCTTTAGGAATCAGCCAGGTTCCTGAGGGGCGACGGATTTTCCCGTATCTGACAGTCATGGAAAATCTGGACATGGGAACCTTCTTAAGAAAAGATAAAGACCAGATGAAAAATGACCTGGATTATATTTTCGAACTGTTTCCCATCCTGGCCCAGCGAAAAAGTCAGCCCGGAGGAACCCTGAGCGGAGGGGAACAGCAGATGCTTGCCATTTCCAGGGCCATCATGTCCCGCCCCAAACTCCTGCTCCTGGACGAGCCGTCACTGGGCCTGGCACCCATTGTGACCAAACAGATTTTTGACATCATCCGCAAAATCAACCAGGAAAATAAAACCACAATTTTTCTGGTTGAACAGAATGCAAACCTGGCGCTCCAGGTAGCAGACAGGGGCTATGTTATGGAAACAGGCGCCATCACTATGACAGACACCGGAGAAAACCTTCTGGCCAATGAAGATGTCAAAAAAGCCTACCTGGGAATTTAATCGCCATAGAACATCATTATGCCCAATACGAAAAAACAGATATCATCCGGCCTCAATGGCCTGAACAGGATGCTCAACGGCCTTTTTATAGGGGATAACGTTGTCTGGCACGATGATGCTGGAAGCCTTGCCTCTGAATTCAGTATCAAATTCATTGAAGAGTCACTAAAACAAAACAAATCACTGGTGTATGTTTCATTTGACCGCTCTCCAAAAAATTTAATCGAAAAACTGGGCCCCTTGGCCGAAAACCAGCAGTTGACCATAATGGACTGCTTTACCAATGGTAAAGGAGATAAAGCCCAGATTTTCAACCGGTTTTACGAAAAAGACGGTGCACAATGGCCTTACCAGGTCATTAAGGTGACAAAACCAGAATCTCCCCAGGTTGTCGCAGATTCGATATACGGTATACATAAAACCCTGTCCGGGGATGTGAGATTTGTTTTTGAAAGCCTGACCGGGATGGCGGATCTTTGGGAGGGAGAAGAGCACATTTTAAAATTTTACTCTCACACCTGCCCCCAATTGTATGAACTGGACACCATCGCCTATTGGATTCTTGAAAAAGGCGCCCATTCGAACAAACTAAAAGCACATATTAATCAAATTGCCCAGGTTGCCATAGATCTTTCCATTGAACAGGGGAAAACAAAAATCAATATTCTAAAGGCAGAAAACCGCGCCCCAAAATCTCTTGGTAAATCCCTGTATTACTCATTCAATGAAGAAGATCTGATGTTTGATGACAAACAATATGCAAATGTATTGTACGATATCGGGTCTGCCATTAAAAATTTCAGAAAAGGCCAGGGTATGCCGCAAAAGGAGTTGTCCCGGTTGGTGGGTGTGACCCCGAGCAATATATCTCAAATTGAGAGCAATCAGGTGTTTCCGTCCATTCCTGCACTGTACAAAATTGCAGACCATCTGTCTGTTGATGTGGGGGCCTTTTTCCAAAAAAAAGAATTTTTTGAGCAGGCAGTTTACCCGCCTTCAGACGGGGTAAAAATCAACCCGCATAATGGGACCAAAAAGTATGTGGATATCACTCAGCTGACCCCGCTCGATCACAACGGCAAGGCTGAAATTTTTCTGGTAAAATTTTCGGCAGAAAGTAAACTCACCTCTCACTTTTTCCAGCATAAGGGTGAAGAAATCGGATATGTATTGTCTGGTGAGGCAAGCATGGTGCTGCAGGATCAGACTTCAAACCTTCAGCCCGGTGACACGATCTATCTTAAAAAAGCCACCCCAAGCCAATGGCAGAATAACTCAGGCAATCCTGTTTTGTTTTTATGGATTAAAGTCAAATAAAAAAAGGCCCCTGTCATTGAACACAGAGGCCTTTTTTTAATAGTCGGATTTGCTTATCCGTTCAATATCTTTTTTGCACTTTCATCATTTACATCTGTAACATGAGGGATACCTGTTTCTTCAGCAGTTTCCCGGTTACCTGAAAAAATTTCGTGACGGGTAATCTGATTTAAAGAGAACTTTCTTGCCCCAGCCATCAACTGCTGAAGGCCGCATGCAAGTTTATCCGCCTGGGTGTAGAAAGCAATGGCACCATATGGAATATTTTTCATTTCATCTTTGCCCACTTTCTTCTCAAGATCATGGTATCCTGCAAATATCTCTTCTGGAGTTTTACCCACTTCCAGAACAGTCTTAGGCAGCTCATTCCAGTTACCATTCACATCTGCCCGGCGCTCAGGATTTATCGCACCTTCTATGTTGGCACCCAGAAAGCCCGGTATCATGATGGCCCTGCCCATGCAGATGAGCTTGGTATACGGAGCACCCAGTGCAAGGGCTTTAAAGATGTGATCTTCAAGTGCAAACCCGCCTGCAAAAGACATATCCACAACACTTTTGCCTTTTGCTGACAAGATAGATGCGTATTCATGTGCCTTTGCATGAAGATTTATGGATGGAACGCCCCAGCTCTGCATCATGTTCCAGGGGCTCATTCCTGTACCACCGCCGGAGCCGTCCATGGTCAACAGATCCAGATTTGCATCTGTTGCAAATTTTATAGCCATGGCCAACTCTTCCATGCCGTAGGAGCCAGTCTTCAGGGTAATTCTCTCAAACCCCAGATTTCTAAGATATGCCACGCTGTTCATGAAATCTTCTTCTACCTGGCTGACGGTATCCAAATTAGTATTTCCCAAACGACTGTGACGGGCAAAAGATTTAATTGCTCCACTTTCAAAAGCCTGCTGTACTTCCGGCAGAGACGGATCTGGATCTACGACATAACCACGCTCTTTAAGGAACGTTGCATATTCCAGGCTCCTCACCTGAATTTCTCCGCCTATATTTTTGGCACCCTGACCCCATTTGAGCTCAATAATGCATTTATCACCGTATTTATCCACCACATACTCAGCAACACCATTTCTGGTATCTTCAACATTCAACTGAATAATAATTGCGCCATACCCGTCATAATATCTCAGGTAGGTTTCAATCCTGCGATCCAATTCAGGAGCTTTGGTGATTTTGCCTTTTTTATCCATCTGGGGCCCTATTTCCGACTTTTGATCCACACCCACGACATTTTCACCAACCACTACAGGAATGCCGATCAAGGCACCTCCCATTGCAAAGGAATCCCAGTATTTTTCCGCAATAAATGTAGATCCAAGGGCACCTGTCATCATGGGCATGCGAACCTTTGTTTTTACATTTTTACCAAACTCTGTTTCCAGGCTGACATTTGGGAAAATACAGTCATCCGGGCTGTTTGTCAGATCATTTGTCAGTCCTGTAGAACCATAAGCATAGCCCTGGATTCTCAGGGAATTGTAGGAGACACCAACATGAGTTGTATTATTTGCACCTGCAGTGACCAGGCCAAAACTTCTTGGATATAATAATTTCCTTCCCACCATACTGGAGAGCCAGGTTTCGCATTTCCCTTTGCAGTCTGCCCTGCATAAGGTGCAGAGGCTTGATTCGCATGCATTACCGCGGTTTACAGTTCCGAGTGCATCATTTGCTTTTGAAAATCTCATATCCATTCTCAATCTCCTTTTTAAAAAAAATTGTAAATATAAAAAAACATATCGCTAAAGCTGAGCTTTAAAAATATAAAAGGAGAATTATATTGTACTCAAATTTAATGTCAACTTAATTTTATGTAAAAATATTTTCCACAACTTAATTATATGCAATAAAATTGCGGATAATTATGCTCAAGAGTTAAAAAATCACAAAAATTAAATGATTTTTATTCATTTCCAGCGCGAAATGCCCGAACGATCGCAACCTCCAATTTTGCCATGCCTCATTCTCAAAGAATTGGGGGGAATAAGGATTTTGATCAGATATTTTTATATTTTTCAGGAATTATACCGATATCCCACACCGTGGACAGTGGTGATGACATCCGGCTTTGACGAATCCTTCTCTATTTTTTTTCTGAGTTGAGCAATATGCTGATCAAGCGTACGGGTTGTACCCAGATAGTCAATTCCCCAGACTGCATTCAATAAATTATCCCGGCTGAGCACTTCATTGGGATGGTGGTAAAAATGCTTGAGAAGATCTATATCTCTCTTTGATAAATCGAAATCATTCCCGGATCGGGTGAGTTTGAATGTTTTTGGGTTGACCATGCATCCGCCGAACCTAAAAGGACCCTCAGATGGCTTAGTACCTTCTCCAATATGGGCTTTAACCCTGCGGAGTACAGCAGAAATTCTTGCCAGGAGTTCATGGATGCCAAAAGGTTTTGTGATATAATCATCCGCACCGAGTTCAAGGCCGACCACTTTGTCAATTTCTTCCCCCTTGGCTGTAAGCATAATAATGGGTATTTTTTTATCAATTTCCCGGATATCCCGGCAGACATCATATCCGCTTTTTCCCGGCATCATAATATCCAGCAGGACCAGATCAAAAGAATGGGCATTAAACAACTCCATAGCCTGGTTTCCATCATCGGCAGCCTGCACGGCATACCCTTCACTTTCAAGGGTATCCACAAGCCCTGTCCTGATATTCACATCATCTTCCGCCACAAAAATCTTAGTGGGTTTCATAATTTTGTATCCTTGCTGTAAAACAACTGCCGTTTCCGGGCATAGGCTCAAAAAACAAATCACCACCCAGATCCTGAAGAATCTGCCTGGCAATACTCAGGCCCAGTCCGGAACCCGGCTGGTTTGCACCCAGAGAATCGTCAACACGGTGGAATTTTTCAAAAATTTTCTCCCTTTGTTCTTTAGGGATACCCGGCCCGTTATCACAGATTTTCAAACTGGTGAACGGACCTTCTTTTTCGAGGACAAATTGAATAAATTTACCGTCACCTGCATATTTAAGGGCATTGTCCAAAAGATTCAGCACCACTTGTTCCAGGGCATCTTTATCTGTTCGTACGGCAAAATCCCCTTTGCTAATCTGTATCTTGATCTCCATCCCCTGTTTTTCAATCCTTATGGTATGGGCCTCAATCATATGTTTCAAGAATCGGTCAAGCTCAAAGCGTGTAGGATGATATTTTTTTTTGCCCTGCTCCAGCCTGCCAAAATCAAGGACATTATTAATCAGGCGGGTCAGGCGATGGCTTTCATCCACAATAACGGACAGATATGAGCGGGATTTATCTGTATCCTTAACCCTGCCGGAACTCAGCAGTTCGGCATACATCCGGATGCTGGTCAAAGGAGTCTTGAGTTCATGGGAAACGGAAGATACAAACGAAATTTTCTTCCGGGCATCTTTCTGATTCTGTAACGCCATGCGGGTAAGCATGACCCCGCCTGAAATAATGGCACAGATCAAAATCCCCAGAAGGATCACCGACAGATACAAAAAACCCTTTGCCCCGGAAAAACTTTTTGAGTCGACAAAAACAGCCATCCTCCAATGGGGCAGCAGGTTTGAGACGGCCACTGCAGCTAAAGGGCTTTGGCCGGAGTCAACATTCAGCGCTCCGGACTGATGCATAAACATTCCGCTTCCATCCATCATTACCAGTGCCGCATTTTTTCCCTCCAGCTTTGGAAAATCTGCCACCAGCCTTGAAAGCAGGGTCATTAATTCCAGTTCTACGCCATAAACTGGGTCGTTTTCTTTTTTCTGGACCCAGCCCAGGATATACAGGCGATTTTCATTGAACCAGGGAATCCATCCGGATTTCTCCTTAAACTTCACAACCTGCTGATCTGCCTGAATAGCATCAAGACTTTCTGCAAGGGGCTTTTGCCGGACACGGGAAAGGGCAACCAGGGTTTTTCTGGAAGACTTTTCAATATCATCTTCGATTGAACCATAACTGTCTGCCCGAATCTCTTTCTTCAAACCAGTTCCTGTTCTTGAAATCTCCTGCCGGCCTTCCCGGTTGAAATCAAATGAAGTCCGGCCGGAAAACAGCGCATCATACCTGACAGCGAAAAGGCGCTCCTCTTTTGTGGATGCCATCCCATCAAGCGGGTATTCAAGCCCCTGTTCTTTTGTATAGATAAATACATTGCGTACCAGGGGATTTGTGTGTTCCCATTGAACCAGGCGAGATTTAATTTGTTTTTGTTCAAGGGCCAGCAGGGAAAGCGTCAGATTCTGCTGTACATCCTCTATCGTCAGGTGAATAGTTTCGGACAATGTTTTTGCCTGCTGGGTCAATGCCGCCTGTGCAGACCGGTGAAGACGATCCTGTTCATGTGACAGAAGCCGGAAAGCAACTGCTGCCACAATAAGGGTGGGCACTAAAAACAGTGCCCAGAAAATGATGATGGATCGTTTATTTGTCATGCCTTTGGCCATAGCCTATTTTATTGCGCCTGCTGCTGGTATTTTTGCTGATAGGATCTGGTCCTCAGGATTTTCCGGCTTTTTTTACTCATGCCCTGATCCTCAATCTGTTCAGCCTGGACTTCCAGCGCATCAGCCTCCTTCAATAATTCCTTATCATTATAACGGGAGCCAATTTTTTTCAATACAGCCGCAGACTGTTTCAACTCTTTTACCGCTTCTTTTTTCTTTCCTTTGTCCGACAACTCAATCGCCCGCTCCTGGGCCAGCGCATTAAGATTGAGCTGGTATTCTTTGACAACTTCAACATTTATGGATTCCGCTACTTTTTTTGAATCCCCGCTGAACAAAGCCCAGGACCTGCCTGAAGATGTCTCATTTTTCTGAGTAAACGGATTTTCATATGACACATCGGCCCTGGCAACCAGCATTTTAGAACCCGCTTTTGATTGAGGGACCTTCACTTTGATAAGCGCATACTTTTCCTGGTCACCATAAAGCTGGTTCATAAACAGTTCAACTCTCCGGCCTTTTACCCGTCCTTCCCTTCCAATAATATCCACTGCCTGAATATTGTCCGGCAATGTGATGATGACCTTTACCTTTTTGGCCACAACATTGAGTACATCCCCCAACTCTCCAGCAAAAATCCGGGGCAGATCAAATCCGGATTCAACAAAATAGGTATTCCCATCACTTTTCTGGGCCAGCCTGGCCATTAAATCTTCATTATAATCTGTTCCTACGCCAACCGTTGAAACGGAAATCCCTTCTTTAATCAGGGCTGCGCCAAGACGCCCCAGATCCTCGGGCATCCGCGGCCCGACATTGGCTATTCCGTCTGATAACAAAACAATACGGTGAACATAGTCATTTTCGATATATTTCCTGATTTCCAATGCCCCTTGGCTGACCCCACCAAAAAGTGCGGTACTCCCTCCTGCCCGGATCTGGGAAATCGTACGAATGATGCCCTGGATATTTGCTGCATTCTGGGCAGGAACGATGGTGTTGACATTGGAATCATACACCACCACGGAAAAGATATCCTGAATACCCAGGCGGGTTAAAGCTTCTATAGCGGCTGCCTTTGCCTGCTCAATTTTGGTCCCGTTCATAGATCCGGATTGATCCAAGACCAGTGAAAGATTCACCGGAGGTCTTTTTATATGCATGGGTGCCGATGGAGCATCCAATGTAATTTTCAGAATAATATCCTGGGATGGTCCTGCTGGAAGGACGGACCGGTCGGTTTCCACCCTGCAGATAACCTTTGAGTGATTTGTTTTTGCCCATATGTCCCGGGCAGTAAAAAACGTCAAAAACAAGATAAGTAAAATTAAAGAAATACGTTGGTAAACACTTGTTGTTTGTTCCATGACCCGACTCCTTTGCTCAGAGAGTTAATCAATTTTTTTAAAAAACTGCAATACAAGATTCTTTCCTGTATCTGGTCAAAATATACAGAAAAGAATCTCCGGGTATGTCATGCAAAGGTAAAGAAGTTGTAAAAATCTTGTAAAAATAAAATCGAAACAAACGATATTTTTGGGGTGATTTCTAAGAGATCATGCGGGCAAGGTCCTTGGCATTTTCAAAAGCAGGATCCATAATCGCCTGCATTTTATCTTCTGAAACATTATAAACAGATTTAGCATGTTCGATCATTTCATCCACCCCGTTATTGGTCTCATCCTCCCTGAGAATAGACACCAGTCTCACCGGGCCAAGCGTGTCCGGCTCACCATCCGTTTTTGGGTCGTGATGGTTTTTGATGGCCAGGGCGATATTTTCCGGCAAGCCCCATTCGCTGCAAATCCAGGTGGCAACTTCTGCGTGATCCCATTCCAGGGTTTCCCGCTCAAGACGTGCCAGATCCCCACCTTCAAGGTGCCATTTTTTAAATACCGGGTCGTAATCATCGCTCCTGTGACAAGACAAAAAGGGCAGTGCCATATCCTGGAGAAAAGCAGCTGTAAAACATTCAGATTCCTTTGCCGGGCACATGATTTTTGCCAGATCCTGGGCCAGTAAAGCCCGCCGCGCAGAAGTCAGCCAGAACTGACCGGGGTCATGCCACTGGCAGGTCTGCCTTGGGATACCTTTGGCAACCCCAACCCCAAGCACCAGAGATTCGAGTTGAGACATCCCAACCAGGGCAATCGCCTGGGTCAGGTTCTCAACTTTTTTGATTGGAGAAAAAGCAGCAGAATTGGCAATACCCAAAAGTTTCACAGAAAGCCCCGGGTCAAGGGAAAGAGACTGGGCAATATCTGAGGCTGATGCATACGGGCTTCGGATCTTCTGAAGAATCTGCATAACCACGGCAGGAAATGAGGGAAGCTGATACCCGTTGAGAATCTTTATCAGTTTGGCTTTTGGATCTACCTTGTTTTTAAAAAATGAAAACATACTGCTCCTAATGTGATATTATTCAGCCCGTCGGGCCATTTTATTACCAAGAATACTCAAAAGGCCGCCTAACCCCATATAGCCGGAGATGGCCTGCAATGTTACAAAAACCTGTGCGGTAAGGGACGATGGAACAGCATCTCCATATCCCAGAGTGGTCAACGTTACAAAACTAAAATATATGGGAGAAAATGCAGTGGCATGCTCCCCAAAATCGATACCCACCTGAGTGTAGATTCCGGCAAACATCAGAGTGGCGACAAAGAGCCAGACGAACCACCTGAAAAGGCTTCTTCCACAATCTGAAGATGCCCACCATAAAAGATATATGGCCCTGTGATAGCGCGAGCTCACCTGGAATTCATACAGGTAATTTTCATCAGCAATGTATCTTCTAACCAGATAGGCTCCTCTCAAATCCAGGCCCCGGATATCTGCGCCCACCCATTTTGCTTTTTTAAAATTTTTAATACCCAGCAGACGGCAGCCCTGCATATCCGCCAGTTCAAAATTGGTCCCGTTCACATTGCTTTTTTTTAAGTCGCTGTTCAATAATTTTGCCCGGGTAAAAATTGCAGAAGACAAATCTGCTTCTGACGCCCTTGCATTTTTCAGGTTGGCTGCTCTCAGATCTGAATGAACCAGCTTGGAGCGGCTAAGTGTTGCATCACTTAAATCTGCATTAATCATACTGGCATGGGAAAGATCTGCGCCACCAAATCCGCATCGTTTGGCACTGCATTCGTTCAGGCTGGCATAGCTCAGGTCGGAGCCGATAAATTCGCATTCATCCAGAATTGTCTGCTCCAGGCTGGTTTTATGAAATGTGGAATAACTCAGGATAGTTCCGGTAAGATCGGATCGGTTTAAATTGGCATAGGATAAATCGTAACCGGACAGATCAAGATCAGTAAGATCTTCATGCAACAAGGTAATACCTCTCAGGTCCAAACTCACCGGGCGTTTGGGATTCGTTTTTCTGCACTCGGTTTTCAGACGCTGAATCATAAGTTCCAATACAGTGCCTTCCTGGTCAGAATCCTTTTGATTCCATCTGGATCGTATGGCAATTTCTTCTGTTTTACTTAAATCGTGTTTTTTTTCTTCCATATCGCCATCATCTTTACATCCTGATATGAACAAATTCCTACAATAATCGCATCGATCATAGTATATCAATCCCGTTTAAAACTAAAGCATATTTTTCAGGAACAGGGCGGCGAATAAATACATTCTCCCACCCTGGAGGGGAGCTAAGTTTTTTTACCGGAATATTAACTCCCGGTTAACGGAATTTTTATAATAAATCGTGTCCCTTTGCCCTCAATAGATTCCACACTCAGCACTCCCCCATGATTTTTCGTGATAATAAAATAAGACACGGACAGGCCAAGACCGGTTCCCTCTCCTACATCTTTTGTGGTAAAAAAAGGCTCAAATATCCGGTTCTTTGTCTTTGAAGCAATCCCTGGACCATTATCTTCAATTTCAACATTTACGTAATCTTCATCCTGAAAACTGCGCAGAATATACATAGGTGATGAAACGCCTGCATCTGCCATGGCTTGAGCCCCGTTTTTCAAGATATTTAAAAACACCTGCTGTATTTCGTTTTTCTCACATAAGACCGGGGGAAGCTCATCCTGGTAACGGCGTATAATTTCAATGGTTCTGAAATCATAATTCCTTTTCATATCATAATCGGAGCTGACCATTTCGATGGTGTCTTCCATTATATCATGAAGATGATGAGAAAATTTCTGCTGATTGCTTTTCCGGCTGAAGGAAAGCATGTTCGATACAATCTGAGCAGCCTGTCGGCCGGATGAATTCACCATATCCATCATGGAAAACACATCCCGCTGCTTAAGATATGTCTTTAAATTTTCAAGATCTATCCCACAAGCTTGTGCAGCACGGATGTTTGCCGGAAAATTTTTGGTCAGCCTTTCCCGGATCACCTGGGTATTCTGCAGGATGCCGGCAAGAGGGTTATTTATCTCATGTGCCATTCCTGCAGCCAATCCGCCAACGGAAAGCATTTTCTCCGACTGGACCATGATCTCTTCAAGCCGTGCTTTTTCTGAGACATCATCGATGCGGATTACTGCTCCGCGGCTTGTGCCGGAGGAGATCGGGTAGATGGTAATATCAGCCAGCATTTGCCTCTTTTCTGTCTTTATCGCAACCTTTTCATGCTTTTTTACTTCCTGGTTGCCAATGGCCTGATTTACCATTGACATATGGCCGGTAAGCTGTGGAAACACATTTTCTAATTTCGTTCCTTCCGCCTGATATGCCTGAACATTTGTCAATTGGCAAGCCTCGTTATTCCACTGGGTTATTACCCCGGAGGCATCCAGGCCAATGAGGATAGAAGGCATTGAATTGATAATGCTTTTGATATAATTTTGCGAATTTCTCAACTCCCGCTCCACCTTTTTAATCTGTGAAATATCCGTAAAATTGACAACAATGCTGCCGGGATTGTCGCCCCTTGTTGGGTATGATGTTGCATTAATATTTACATCCAGAATCTCGCCTGATTTTGTATATCTGGTGCTGTTAAAACTAAAATTTCCTTCCGGTGTTTCTAATGTTTTGAGTATGGCGTTTTGAGTTTCTTCCCGGCTCTCTTCTGGTACGAAATCAATCTTTTTGCCTAAAAGCTCGTGAAGGTGCCACCCGAACACCCTTGTAAATGCAGGATTAACATAAGTGGTTTCCCCGCTTTCAGCGTAGAATACAATGGGATTGGGTGAAGCTTCCAGCATCATCCGGTGAACCCTGCCGCTTTCCCGAAGCGCATCCTGAGCAGTCTTGCGGGCGGTAATGTCCCTTAACACGATCAACCATCCTGCCTGCCTGGCAGCCCTTCCCAAAAGGGGTGAAACGTTTAATATCCAATACTTAAGCATCGCTTGAGAATCAAACGAAATCTCGGCCTCAACAGGACGGGGCTGCCTGAAGCGGATTACTTTTTCATACAGTTGCGGCAGGACTTCTTCAAAGACCATAACTCCCGGAGATGTTCTTTGTACTTTAAATATCATCTGACCGGCCCGGTTTATGTCCAGGATATGGTCTTTTTTATCCAGCACAATAACCGGATCAGTCATGCTTTCAATTATGGTTTCATGGGCCAGTGGAATCAGGTTCAGCATCTGGTAACGCAGCAGTGCCCATAAAAAAGTAAGCCCGGACAGCATAAAGGAAGCCGGTGTAGGATCAATCAGTTTAAAAACACCCGGTTCAAAAACATGCAAAGTTGAGAAAAAAACGGGTAGTGAAATGCCGATAAGAATGGCACCATAATGCGTTTTCAATATGCCGGTGGCTGATATAAAAGCGCGAATCAGAACAATAATGGCAAAAACCGCTATAGCGTTAGCAAGAACAACCGAAGTCCAATATCCAGGGCCTCTAAGAAAATTCAGTACAAAAATGCCTTCATACTGTTCCAGCCAGAACCGGCGCCACATCAAATGGTGAAACTGGTTGGTATACACCAGCAGAATTGATACCAGAGGAATAATACTTAACAGGGCAAACCCTTTTTTACCCAGTTGATATTTTGATTCAGTAAAGACCAGTACAAAAGAAAGAAATAACAGATTAAGCCAGATAGCAGCGGAAAATTCGATTTTGGCCAACCATAACTTCACGCTCTGATCCGGCCATAAAAATCCCATCCCATATGCCAGTGACCATATTGAACCGGCAATCATCAAAAACATGATACCCCTGGCACCTTTGTTTTTCCAATGAAAAGACAGGTACAGGGCAATAGACGCATTTACAAAGCCTGCCAGAAATGAGAAAGACCCTATCAGGATCGACCAGCTCAGTGTTTGCAAAATCAACTCCCCCAACAAAAAAACAGTGATAAAACAACCAGGTATTTTTTGCCATCGTATCAAAAAAAAGTAATTTTACCAGTATAGATTTCAGATTTTCCTTTTTTTTTTGATCTGGCAAAGATACTCTGGGGTAATATAGATAAAAAATATAACGAGGGGAATTTTGCCATGGAATTTACGATTGACCATTTTAATTTAAATGTGCTGGATCTTGATAAAAGCCTTGCATTCTATGAAAAAGCGTTGGGGCTTAACGAAATCCGGAGAAAAGAAGCTGAAGACGGAAGTTATATCATTGTATTTCTCGGGGATGGAACCGGCAGAGGGAAACTTGAGTTAACTTGGCTCAAGGCCATGGATCGCCCTTACGATCTCGGAGATGAAGAATTTCATATCGCATTCAAAACAGACGATTATGATGCAGCCCATGCCCTTCACAAAAAAATGGATTGTATCTGTTTTGAGAACAAAGAAATGGGCATTTATTTTATCAATGACCCGGACGGATACTGGCTCGAAGTTGTTCCGATCAGATAATCGGATCAATCTTCAACCTGTTCTTCAAAAAGAAAACCAGGCCATCACAGGATAGTGGTCTGAAGGATAGCAGCCCCCATCATTGTCCGTGATAATCTTTGCATCGGCATTTTTCAAGAGCCCACGGTATAAAATCCAGTCAATATGCCTGCCTGTTTTTTTGCCCTCAAACCCATGAAAGGTGGTGGCATGCTTTCCCTCAAAAGCGTCTTTAAAACCACTCTCCCGGAAAAATTCCCAGGCCGGGCTGCCGGGATTTGAATTAAAGTCACCTGTTAGCGCCACCGGGCATTCATCCGGAAAATCTGCTAAAAACCGGCAGGCAAGACGTGCACTTTTTTCCTGAACCTTTGCATCAAAATCAAAATGCATATTTGCCGCAATAATCCTTTGCCCGTCTTTTTCAAACAATCCTGCAACAAACTGCCGGGGCCATTTTGATCCTTCGATCTTTGATTCAACATCAGGTGTTTCACTTAAAAAACAATGGCGGTGCTGAATACATTTCCAGGCCGCATCATAAAAAATCAGATTACTCTGCCACCTCTTATTTTCAGGATTGTGCCAACCGATGTACTTATATCCTTTAAGATGATCAATCAAAAACCGGGTCTGAAAATGATTGGATTCCTGAACCCCGATAAATGTTGGAGGATGGCAATCGAACACGTCCGTCACCAGGCGGCTTCGGTTATTCCAGGCATTATCCCCATCTCCTGCAAGGCCGAACCTCAGGTTGAAACTCATTACACTGAAATCGGTTGTCACTCCTGTCATTTATTCCTTTTGCCATTTTGATTTGAAATATTGCCCCACCTTTTTATCAAAGTGCCGGGGATAACGCCAGAGTGTTTGAATGTTTGTTTTCAAAATTTAGTTTACGCTGTTCACTGATTAATGATAAGTAACGTATTTGATAAATCATAAATAGTTTGGATTAAAAAGGGAAAAGGACACACATGGAAACCAAATATCTAAAGCTGAATATTGAAAAAAAAGTTGCCACTGTCACCATTCACCGACCGGAAAAAAGAAATTCCATTTCTCCGGATGTGCTGGTGGAAATCGAAAAGCTGTTTAATGAGATTTCAGAGAATGAGGATGTCAACGTGGTTATTCTGACCGGCGGCGAAAAATATTTTTGCTCCGGCTTTGACCTTAATTACATCCGAACCCTAAAAAAGGAATCCAACGAAGCCTATATCAACCTTTTTCACAGGGCCTACCGTGCCATTCTGTTCAGCAGTCAGCCTGTAATTGGTGCTGTTGGCGGGCCTGCTATCGCAGGCGGGTTTGACCTGAGCATGATGTGTGACATTCGCTATGCCTCAACAAAAGCAAAATTCGGGCAGCGCGAAATTGTTCTGTCCCTGACTCCTATTATGGACCCTTTGTGGCGGATCATTGGTATGGGCCGTGCAAAAGAGGTAGCGCTTACCGGACGGATTTACGGGGCTGAAGAAGCTGAAAAAATGGGGTATGTCAGCAAAGTTTTTGAAGAAGGCCAAATGCTTGAAGAAGTCACCAAAATAGCGACAACCATGGCCACCTACGACCGAATGTGCTTAAAAGAAACCAAAATGCTGTCCAATGTGACGCTGAACCAGGATCTGGACGGTGCCATGACCCAGCAGGAATGGCTGTTCAGGACCTACATCGGATCTGAGGATAACCAGAGGAGAATAGATGATCTCCTGACCTCTTTAAAAAAATAGTCCCCCGAATCAGTATAAAGTGCTTAATCTTCCCAGGTAATAGAACCCATTGGATTTGTTTTTGTTCATGGTGGTATACACCACGCGCTCAAATTCAATGGGTTTAAAATCGGAAGTGAGCTCTAATACATGATGTTTGGTATGATGGCGAAGCAGTGCGCCTTCATCCAACTCAAACACCCCATAGGTCTTATATTTTTTTTCAAAGGTATTGTAGCGCGCTTTATTTCTTTCATCCTCATTGATCAGAAAATCATTTATATATAATATCCCACCGGGCTTCAATGTCCTCCTTATCTCATCCACCAGATTTTTTTGAGCCCTGTCTTCCACGATACATGTCAGCACTGCCACCAGAATGACAGCATCAAAGTGGTTGTCCTCAACTGCAAATGGCATTTCAGTCTCCTGCAGATCAAGGTGGGGGTAAAGTACGTTTCCTTTTGCAATCATTTTCGAAGAAAAATCAATGCCGCAGCTTTTGCAAAAACCTTCCTGCCAAAGCTCATTGAGCACCCTTCCGTAGCCGCATCCGATATCCAGAATCCTGGATATTTCAGGCACATATTTTTTGAATATCTCCATCTGAAACGGGGTGGTGAATTCTTTTTCAAATGCAGCCTGATCCCAGTATTTTTTTTGATCCATCTCCATGGCTGGCTACAATAAAAAATTCATTGCATAATTTCAAGCGCTATAAATCTCGACAAGGCATTGGTCCGGAAAGTATTGGTTCAACAATACACGATTTTCTGGTATCCTTTATTTCAAAATTCTAATATTCATTGCTGAACAAAAATCAAAAGATGTTGACTCCTGGTCTGTAAGCGACAAGTTACCTTTAAAAGAAAAGGATAAAACGGCCATATGGACACCTATTACATTGATGGAAAATTTGTTGGAGAAGATGAAGCACACTTATCGATAAAAGATATCACTGTGCTCAGGGGGTATGGGGTTTTTGACTTTATGATCACCTATAACCGGCTCCCTTTTCACCTTAAAGAACATGTGACCCGTATTGAAAATTCAGCAAAAGAAATCGGCTTGAGAATGAATCACACCCATTCGCAAATATGTGAGGCTGTCCTTCAAACCATTGAAAGAAATCCTGATCATAAAGAGTCCAACATCCGTATCATTTATACCGGCGGTGTCAGTCCGGATGGTATCACTCCACAGGGAAACGGCATTCTGATGGTCATGGTTACACCAAAACAGGAACTGCCTGTGTGGTGGTACACAGACGGGGCTCCCATAGCAACGGTCAACATGGAACGGTTTATCCCCACAGCAAAAAGCACAAATTACCTGAGTGCTGTCTTTGCCCAGCAGGAGGCACGAAAAACAGGGGGCATAGAAGCGGTTTATGTTGACAAAAAAAACCGGGTGCTTGAAGGTACGACCTCCAATTTTTTCGGTATCAGGGATGGGGTTCTGATCACACCGCAAGATGGAATCCTTCCCGGCATAACCCGCCAGGTGGTTCTTGAACTTGTTAAGAACAGTTATGCTGTTCAACTTCGCCATATTGACAAAACAGAACTCCCCGGCCTGGATGAAATTTTCCTATCTGCCTCAAACAAGGAGATTGTGCCTGTGGTTAAGGTTGATGATATAATTATCGGTGATGGCCATCCCGGTGAAATCACAAAGGATGTTATGGGTCTGTTTAAAAATTTTACAGATGAATACAGCCAGGACTTTACTTTTTAAAACCAGGTCTATTTAAGCCTTGGGCAGTTTAAAAATGACTCAGGTTCCGCCTCACCAAGGATGGCATAAAGTTTTCGGACTAGAAGCGGGTCGCAGTGGTCCCCGTTTTTAAGATCTTCATAGGATTTTTTCAAATCTTCAGAGGCACCCGGAATCTTTTCAAGAAATGTCTGGTCATTTTCTATTTTCCCAATCACTTTCACAGTGGCTGAACAGATATGGCATTCTTTTTCATAAAATTTTCCAAACGCCTTATCCTCCATTTTCTCGTCAATAATTTGTTTAAAAAACAGCATTCCAGGAGGCCTCCAGCTCTTTTTGGGAGGTTCTCTGTAAAAAATCCTCCCGGTAATCTTTCACCTTGCTGATAAACTTTTTCGGCACTTTCTGAGTATTTTTTAAAAACACAAAATAAAGAACAATAAACTTCTGATAACAAAAAAAATACAAGACCCGGACTTTATCCCGTGACAGGGTAAATCTTAATTCGTGAATGCCGTCATGAAGAATATCGGCATATGGCCGGGGAAGAACAGGGCCCTGTTCTTCCAAAAGAGACAAAAGTCTTAAGATTTTAACCTGGTGTTTAGGGGAGCATTGATTGATAAAATTTGTCACAGGGCATGCCAATTCAATCTCATCGCAGAAAAGTATCTTCCATTTTTGTTTCACGTTTCAATTCCCTCTTCATGATCTTTTATTCTTTTTTCACTTCCTGGCAATTATCCTTCACAGAACACCTACTCATATCAAAATCAAACCACATTTTAAAGTTCTTAATGGCGTAATAAACACAATCCTTTTAAATGCTTATATACAAATTTTATTAAATCTGTGCTTGCCATATTCGGACTGGACTGCTAAACATCAAATTCATTAAATGAAAAGTAGAAAATTTCAAAGGAGACCTCGACTTGGAAACATCAGACAATAAAGATTTACGCCCGGAACTGTCAGAATTACTGCATCGCCTATCCTTTGTCCAGGATGAAAATCGTCCCCAGGCAGTGGAACGCCGACGTGCGAAAAACCAGCGCACCGCACGCGAAAACCTGGAAGATCTTTTAGACAAAGACAGTTTTATTGAATATGGCGCATTGAACATTGCTGCCCAGCGAAGCCGGAGACCGGTTGAAGACCTTATCACCAAAACCCCTGCTGACGGATTGATCACAGGAATTGGAACCGTAAACGCCCCTATGTTCGATGAACAAAAAGCGCGCTGCCTGGTTTTATCCTATGATTATACCGTCCTGGCAGGCACCCAGGGATACTTTAACCATAAAAAGACGGACAGGGTGCTGAACCTGGCGAATAAACAGCGTCTTCCGCTCATATATTTTGCTGAAGGCGGTGGGGGACGGCCCGGGGATACCGACGCAGCAGGAGTTTCTATTGCCGGCCTTGATCTCTCAACGTTCGCTGAATTTGCAAGCTTAAGCGGTAAGGTTCCCATGGTGGGTATTGTGTCCGGGTATTGTTTTGCTGGCAATGCAGCGCTTCTGGGATGCTGTGATGTAATTATTGCCGCAAAAAATTCCAATATCGGTATGGGCGGGCCTGTTATGATCGAAGGTGGCGGACTTGGGTCATTCCCGCCTGAAGAGATCGGCCCAATTGATGTCCAGTCAAAAAGCGGGGTAGTGGATATTGAGGTTGAAGACGAAGCAGAAGCGGTTGCAGTTGCCAAGCAATATATATCTTA
The DNA here is from genome assembly GCA_033851995.1 of Desulfobacteraceae bacterium. Lineage (GTDB taxonomy): Bacteria > Desulfobacterota > Desulfobacteria > Desulfobacterales > Desulfobacteraceae > Desulfobacula. The sequence goes on from JAWSVI010000003.1 coordinate 371,080, forward strand.
TTTTCAGGGTGATACCTCTGAATGGGACACTGAAGACCAGTCCAAACTGATGGATTTGATTCCTGAAAACAGGCGCAGAACCTATGATGTTCGAAGAATTATCAAAACTTTGGGAGACACGGATTCCTTCCTTGAATTAAGACCAAAATTCGGCAGGGGTATGATTACCGGGCTGATAAGAATCCAAGGAAAACCATTTGGCCTTATGGCAAATAACTGTCAGCACATGGGCGGAACCATAGAGGCAGATGATGCAGATAAATCAGCCCGTCTGATGCAGCTTTGCAACGCCCACGGTCTGCCGATCCTCTCCCTGATTGACACACCCGGTTTCATGGTTGGTCCGGAAATTGAAAAACTGGCGCAGGTTCGCCATGTCTGCCGAATGTTTATCAACGGATCGCATCTGAGTGTGCCTTATTTCAGTGTGGTATTGAGAAGAGCCTATGGTTTAGGTGCCATGGCCATGGCGCAAGGTGGATTTCATGAGTCCTTTTTTACCACATCATGGCCAACAGGTGAGTTCGGTGGCATGGGCCTTGAAGGAGCAGTTAAAGCCGGATTTAAAAAAGAGCTGGCAGCCAAAAAAGATCCTGAGGAAAGAAAAGAACTCTATAACAAACTGGTTGCAGACCTGTATGAACGGGGAAAAGCCATCAACATGGCATCTTACATGGAAATTGACTCAGTGATTGATCCGGCTGATACCCGGAAATGGATCGTGCGCGGTTTAAAATCCGCCCCTCCCGTATCTGAATCTCGCAAGCAAGAACCATTTGTTGACAGCTGGTAAAAGAAATATAATTTAATCGAGTAGAAGGAGGGCTCATGCCCTCCATCCTCTCTGTCACTATCCCTATCCGCCTCTTTGTGAGTTATTCTTAAGCTCTATCCGCTGAATTTTCTAATTCAATCCCGTTTCCTTCAATCTTTTCCAGAGAGTGGTTCGGCTGATACCCAGCATTTTTGCCGCTTTTGTTTTTGAATATCGAGCGTCTTCAAGAGCCTTTTTCAATTCATTGGCCTCTTTTATTTTTTTCCCCTGCTTCATTTGATCGTATAAGTTTTCAGGTTTATTCTTTATTTCAGATGGTGTGCCTTGACGCTGGTATTCCATAAGTTCTGAATACAGTGCTTCAAATTCATTAAGTTCAAATCCTCGAGGCGACAAGAGGATGATACGCTCTGTTAAATTCCTCAATTGCCGGACATTACCTGGCCAACGATAGTTCATTAACTTTTCAAAGCAGGCGTCTGGAATGGTAATCGGATGAATCCCGTGCTGTTTGGACAACTCTTTTATAAACGCATTGATTAAAACCGGAATATCGATCAATCTCTGGCGAAGTGGTGGCAGATGAATCCGAAGGACATTAAGCCGGAAAAATAAATCTTCACGAAAACTGCCCTTATGCACCTCCTGACCCAGATCTCTGTTTGATGCAGCAATCACACGAACATCAATTGGTACCAGTTGGTCTGCTCCAAGCCTCATAATCTCCCTTTCCTGTAAAACCCTGAGCAATCGAATTTGAACATTTTCCGGTGTTTCCCCAATCTCATCCAAAAAAATAGTGCCCTTATGGGCTATTTCAAACAGGCCTGGTTTTCCCCCTTTTTTTGAACCGGTAAACGCCCCCTCTTCATAACCGAACAGCTCGCTTTCCAACAATTGGTCAGGTAATGCGGCACAATTAAGTGAAACAAAGGGCTGCTTTGCCCTCTTGCTCAGATTATGAATTGATTGGGCCAAAATTTCCTTTCCAGTACCTGTTTCGCCAGACAGCAGCAGGTTAGAATCAGTTTTGGCAAACCTGATCGCTTTTGAAACAACATCGTGCATGATCTCACTTTTATACAAAAGATTGTCTATGACATACCGAGCTGTATGTCCCTTGATTAAAGACCTTCTGACTTTGTTTTCCGTTCGAATAACATTTGAAATCTCACTAAAGGATGTCACACAACCGGTGATGAAACCCTCGACCATAATTGGGTGAAGGTTGCAGACAACCGATTTTTGATTTACCTTTTCCAGGCTGTCATAAATAGGAATATTCTCCGACAGTACCCGGGCCACCCGGTCGGCCAGTTCTTTGGGTAAATACCGGTCAACAGGCTCACCGATTATACTTCCTTTCCTGTCCACCTGCAAAAGCTGCATCGCAAAATTATTCACGGATGTAATTTTTCCAGCTTTATCCGAAGCGATAATTCCATCTGTGGTGGCGTTGAGAATGCATCTATAGCGTTCAGTTTTTTCCTGTTCTTTCCTTTGAGTTTGGATTACGGAAGTGGCGGTTTCCAGTGAAGATCTGATGACGGAATCGTTACGACTCGCTTCGATTGCCAACAAGCCTGCTTTCTGGGCATAGGAGACAGCCATACCTCCACCGACAACCGCATCAAATCCTTTTTCCGAGGCGTTTTGGATAATATTTTTCAGTTCAAACAAATCCTTATAAGGGAATACTTCAATCTCAATTCCAAAAAATCTCTCCAAAACGTCAATTATATCGATCGTGGCATTGTACAAAGGAACCAATATCTTTTTCTTCCCTTTTTCAACTACTTCCAAAAGTCCCCGAATAAAATCTATTGAATCCCGGCTAAAGGTAACAATAGTGACCTGAACGTGCTCCCTGAGAATCGTTCCAGTTCCAAGGCCCGTAAGAAGAACCTCAACCCCTTCGGCCTCCATCTTTTTGGCGGGCAAGATAGCGTCATGAAGCATTGTATCAGATATTTGAAGGTCAATATTACTCTCGGAACAATATTGCAGAGAACAATTAGTTATCAATCGACTTGGACTAATCAAACCCATTTTATACCGTTTTGTTTTCATCTGCCTCCTTAATATTTGTATTCTTTTCATCCAGCTCAACATGCATGCTATGATTGAATAATTCCCAATTGATAACTTAAACGCCAGTTATCTTATCTTTCAATTGATTTTTATACCACTATTAAAATTTAACATTTAGATATAAAAAATTACATTTTTAAACATTGCGTTCAAATCTGTCAATCTAATACAATTTTTCATTGGCTCATATTTGATAAATAAAATTTCAAATCCGGCTTCACCCCACTAAACATTAAGCTGGATATTGTTTTCCCCCAATCTCAACCCAATCTGGCATAGCCCTTGCTATACCCCTTGCCAGAAAAATTGCGCATGTAAATTATAAAATAACAGGAGATTTTTGTATAAAAAACAGATTATCAACCCACTCTATAAAGGAGTAAATTATGAAAAATGAAAGACTGACTGCAGAGGAAGTAGCACTGAAAGTATACAATCCTGCCGGTGCCTATGAGATAACTCAGGGCTTTGCACCTCGGTTGTCAAACTTGAACGGCAAGACGATTTGTGAGCTGTCGGATGGAGTTTTTGAAGCTGACAGGATGTTTCCTTTGATCCGAAAATTGATTCAGAAGCAGTTTCCTGAAGTGAATATTGTTCCCTATACAGAGTTTCCCTATGGACGTGGAAGCAAGGGAGGAGGGAGCTATGCCATAGATGATGACAGGATTATTGACCTGGTAAAAAAAAAAGGATGCAATGCGGCAATTGTAGGCAATGCAGGTTGAGGGGGATGCTCCACGGCCGTGGGCCGTGCTTCCGCAAGGATTGAGAAACTGGGTATTCCTACAACGGCTATTATACGCAAAGGTTTTACCAGAGTGGTGGGCAACGCATTTGCCGGTATGGGATTTCCCGCAGAGCATCCATGTGTGCATGAATTTCCAGTAGACATGTTTTTGGGAGAAGGCACAGATCTGTCTCCTCTCAAGGAAAATATTGATAAGATCATATACGGGCTGACTCAATGGGAGCCAAAGGTCCCAACGAAAGTTAAGGTCATCAAGCCGAATATGATCACCGTGCATGGAAAGGATTACCAAGGCGCTGTTGATAAAATGAATTTTTTGTTTTTGCAGGAAAATTGGGGTGACGGACTACCCGTGGTCCCCCCGACACAAGAGCGTGTTAACTGGATATTGACCGGAACTGACCGCCACCGCAGTACTGTTGTCGGTGCAGGTGGGGGCAAGGTTCTTCCTAGAGGCGGGTTTGCCACAGTGGAACAGGTTGCTGTCAGTCTTGCCATGGCAGGAGGGAGGCCCGAGTACTTGCCGGTGTTAATAGCTGCGGTAGAGGGTATCCTTAATCCTGCTTCTACACATTTTCATTGGGCAGCTACCACCAACAGTACCTATCCTGCAGTGATTGTAAACGGACACATAGCCAAGCAACTCCGCATTAACTCCGGATACGGCTGCCTTGGCCCGGATCCGCGACACCCGGCTGGTGCAAGCATCGGCCGGGCCATCAGGTTTATATTGATGGATGTTGGCGCAGCCATCCCAGGAGTAGGAACGATGGCAATATACGGGGGCGCCAGTCGGTACACCAACCTTGTTTTCGCTGAAGACGAAGACGGCATTCCTGATAGCTGGGAGCCACATAACGTTTCCTATTGGGACTATCCTCGAAACAGTAACACGCTTACAGTCTTTCCAGTTACAAGTTCAGTAAATGTCTCCGGCACAGAGGTAACTAATAAGGAATCAGCGTTGGTGTCTTTGAATCAGTTTTCTGGATTTATGAAAAGTCCCTATATGAATTACTGGCAGCATCCTTCCATGTTTGAAGGTGCGCCAGGAATAGTGCTTATGGCGCGCGGGACAGCACGTTGGATAGCAGATCTTGGCTGGACGAAGGAAAATGTGCAGCAGTTCCTTTGGGAAAATTCCCATATCCCCTGGGATGATATGTTGAAAAACCTTGGGGCCGTTGTTACAAAAATTGGAGATATGGCAATGGGGCGCCATGTTAAGGTCGGCCAGCCATGGCCAATAACAAGTAAGCCAGAGAATATTATAATTGTAGTTGCTGGAGGAGCACAATCTGGGCATGGCTATTGGATGCAGCTTGCTCAATCTGCGCCAACGAGTGCGGAGATAACGCTGCCAAAAAATTGGGACTCACTGCTCAAACAGGCTGAAATCGATCTTGGACCAATTCCTTCCCCAGCGCAGTTCCCCCTATGAAACCATACCCCAGACGGTGGATAAAAAATAAGAAAGGAGACATCGGAAGATGAAAAGAAGTTCCCTCGAGAGATACGGAGTCAAGAGCATAGTTGATAGCCAAGTGCATATATGGGCTGCTGATACCCCGCAACGCCCGTGGCCCAAGAAAGGGGACGAGGGGAATCCTCACAAACCTTATCCAGTCAATGCGGAGGCAATGCTGCTTCAGATGGATCTCGCAGGTGTGCAGCGTGCCATTATCGTGCCACCGTCATGGCCTGGGTTACGTAATGAACTGGCTCTGGAAGCGGCTGAGATGTATCCTGATCGTTTTGCTGTGATGGGACGCCTTGATGTTTCTGATCCTGCGAGCCGTGGCAGGATGGCCTCCTGGAGAGTGCAGCCGGGTATGCTGGGCATCCGTCTATTTTTCTCACCTCGTAAGCCAGAAGAGTGTGACGGACTGAGGAGAGGAGATTTCAACTGGGTGTGGGAAGAAGCTGAAATAGCGGGTATTCCCATAACCATTATGCTCCCAGCCCTTGCCGATGCTCCCCAGATTCTTGACTCTATTGCCGGCGCCCATCCCGAACTCAAGCTGTGCGTTGACCATCTTAACACCTATTTAGGTGAAAAAAACGGGCTAACAGAGACTGTACCTAAGTTAATGCCCCTGGCTAAGCACCCCAATATTGCCCTCAAAGCATCATGTTTGCCAAGAATATCGAATGAACTCTATCCTTTCAGCGATGTGCACGACACTATCAAAATGTGTTTTGACACATTCGGCCCGAAGCGTGTCTTCTGGGGTTCTGATATCACCCATCTCCCTTGCTCATACTGCGAGGCGATCAAATTGTTTATAGAAAATCTTCCATGGCTTAAAGGAAATGATCTGGAGTGGGTAATGGGACGCGGCGCCTGCGAGTGGTTCGGCTGGCCGCTTGAATCCGATTTATGTTGAATCCTTTGAATGCACAGTCTCGTAGCACACAGTGTGGCATGATATTAGATTCGACTGATACAAACGGGAGAGTTTCGTAATAAATGATACTTATAAGTCAAGGATGTTCTCTCCCTAAAATACTTAAATTAATAGCGAGGTGTTGTAATGAGTGAATTCTGTGATGTTTTAATTGTTGGGAGCGGTCCGGCTGGTTTAGCGGCAGCGATTTATACTGCCCGTGCCAACTTCAAAACCATTGTTTTTGAGAAAGAATCTCTTGGCGGCCAGCCATCAAATACAGAGTTGTTTGAAAATTATCCAGGCTTCGAGGAGGGGATCGCTGGCGCTGAATTGGCAGCAAATATGATTGGTCAGGCAACTAACCAAGGAGTCCAGCTTGAATTTGCTGAAGTGCAAGGCATTACCCTGAATCAGGACAAGACCATAACAGTACTAACGAATGCCGGAGAGTACCTATGCCGGGCGATCTTGAATGCCGGGGGCGCGAAACCTAAAAAACTTGGCGTCCCCGGAGAGGAGGATCTTGCCGGTCAGGGAGTTATCTATTGCGCTTTCTGCGATGGCAGCAGCTTTTACGGAAAAGAAATTGTTGTCGCTGGCGGGGGAGATTCTGCCATAACCGAAGCGCTTCTGTTATCCAGGATCGCCGAAAAGATTACCTTAATTGAGCTGATGCCTGATTTGTTGGCTTGCCAAATTCTACAGGAACGGGCCTTTGCAGAGTCTAAAATCTCTATTCGGTGCGGCCTCCAGATAGTAGCTATTCACGGGGATGATCAAGTCAAAGCAATCAAGTTGCGTGATATTAAGACGGGCGAAACAGAGATTTTGGATGCAGAGGGTATTCTGGTCTCGATTGGACGTCAACCGAATACTGATTATCTTGGAGATGCGGTTCCTCTTGATAAAGGCGATCAGATCATCGTCAATGAATATATGGAAACAGAAATCCCTGGTGTTTATGCTGCCGGAGATATTCGCAGCAAATCTCCCCGGCAGGTTTCTACAGCGTGTGGTGACGGTACAAACGCAGCACTTGCCATCATTCGTTACCTGCAGAGCAATTAGACCATGCTGGATTAGCGTTTTAAGGAAAGAGCCTATCCGGTTGCGGAGGGGCTCTTCAAAAAGTCAACTATATCGATTGTGGCATGGTGCAAAGGAACCAATATTTTTTAAAACTATTCGTGCACCGAATCTATTAAATTAACAGTTTGACTATCTGCAAATACATTTTTAAACATTATGTTCACTTTAGTCAACCCAATGCAATTATTTCATTAGTCCATCTAAAATAAAAAAAAATCTCAAACCTGATTTTACACTGTCAAACCATAGATTTAGCATCGATCCCCTTCAACCCCAAATAGGCTTGGCATAGCCCTTGCTATAAGCCTGTGCCAGAAAAGCTATGTATAAAATTTTTAAAAGACAGGAGGTTTTTGTATGAAACGATGTAAAGTTTGGGTTCCGGTGGGTGCGCTGGGTGCTCCCTTCCCTGATGAATCTATTGAATATGCTATTTCCCGGAAAGTCGATGCGATTGCCCTGGATGCAGGATCGACAGATTCCGGACCTTATTACCTGGGATCAGGGACATCAACCAAACCCAGAGAGGCAATCAAGACGGATTTGCGCAGACTAATGAAAGCCCGTCAGGAACTGGGCGTCCCCTTAATTATTGCCTCCTGTGGGACCTGTGGGACAAACGGGATGCTGGACTGGACCCGGGACATATGCCTTGAAATTGCCAGTGAAGAAAATCTGAAGTTCAAGCTGGCCTTGATATATAGTGAACAAGATAAGAAGTATTTGAAAAAAAAATTAAAAGCGGGTCAGATTAAACCCCTGCAGAATGCCCCTCTCATTTCAGAAGAGGCCATTGATTCATGCACCCATATTGTCGGAGCCATGGGGACAGAGCCAATTATTGACGCTTTAGAGAATGGTGCCGATATTGTTTTGGGAGGGAGAGCGACAGACACGGCGATCATTGCAGCAGTGCCGCTTATAAAGGGAATCCCGCCCGGGTTGTCCTGGCATGGTGGCAAGATCGGAGAATGTGGCAGTCAGTGCTCCCTAAGCGCCTTGGCCGGTGGTGCCATTCTCCATTTTGACGAACAGGGATTTGAGGTGGAAACATCCATCCCCGAAGGCATCTGCACACCATACAGTGTGGCGGCCCATATGGCCTATGAAAATGCCAACCCCTACGAACTGCGGGAACCGGCTGGCCTTGTCAAAACCCGAAATGCAGACTATATCGCGGTGGACAATCGTAGGGTCAGGGTTGAGGGGTCTGAATTTGAAGCCCTGCCCATCACAATAAAACTGGAAGGCGCAGGTATCGTCGGGCATCAAACCATTATCATGTCCGGAATTACCGATCCTGAGTACATTGCCAACATAGACGAATGGCAGACCCAACTGATTGATTTTATCAAGGCCAAAGTGGCCACTGTCTTGAAACTGTCCCAGGAGGACTATTCCATTGAAGTCAGGCGTTTTGGCCTGGATGGCGTCGCAGAGAACAAATTGCCGGATGAAGCACCGTTGCCAAGGGAAGTCCTGTTGATGATCATGGTGACGGCTAAGACCCAGGAAATGGCATCCACCATTGTCAAGCTGTCAAATGCATATGTACTTCATATGCCGCTTTCCCTTGAGGGGGAATTACCCTCCTTTGCCTTTCCTTTTTCTCCAGCACAGACAGAGCGGGGTCCGGTCTATGAATTCAAGTTGAACCACATTGTCGAGCCGGAGGATTACAAAGAGATGATACAAACTGTTTACATGAATGTGCTGGGGGAAAAGGAAGAAAAAAGATGAAGAAAACAACATTACGAGACTATGCACTATATGTCCGGTCCAAAAACGCCGGCCCTTTCAATTTAACCTTTGAGATTTTTCTCAAAAACAAAGCAGATTATAACAGCCTGGTGGCTATGAATTTCATAACCCCGGAGCTGATTTCCAGGCTTTATGGTTCCCCCGAGAATCAGGTACAGATTTTTCTTTGTGAAAATATCCATACTATCAAAATTTCCATCCCCAGGCCAGTCATCCAGGGGAGTCTGCAGGATAAGGATATTCACTCCGGGCAGCAAGCTGTTCTCCTGGCCGATGTTGAAATAGACATATGACAGCTTTTCAGAAATGAAATATACAAATAATTTTAGGAGAGTAAATCAGTATGAAAGAAAACATGAAGGAAAAATGGAAAATTTATATAGCCCGCAAACTACCTGAACCATTGGAAGAGATGCTCAAAAATTCTTGCCGGTTAAAAACCAATCCCTCGGACTCTTTAGAAGAACGCAATGTTTTTTTAGAAAGGGCACAGGGTGTGGATGCCCTGATCACCGATTCCAGGGTTGTGGTCAATGAAGAGCTCTTTAACGCTGCCGGACCAGGGCTGAAAGTGGTTTCCAACTATGCGGTCGGGTATAACAACATTGATGTTACCGCCGCCACCAAAAGGAACATCCTTGTCACCAACACCCCTGGAGTAGTAAGTAACGCCACAGCCGATATTGCATGGGCGCTGTTGTTTTCCAGTGCCAGAAGGGTTGGAGAAGGCGACAGATTAATCCGAACAGAAGTCCCATGGGGATGGACCCCGAGTTTTTTACAGGGAAGAGACATAGTTGGTAAAACCCTGGGTATTGTCGGCGCTGGCCGGATCGGCATGACTATGGCCAAAAGATCCAGAGGATTTGACATGAAAATAATTTATACCGACAGTTCTGCCAATGAGGCCATAGAAAAGGAAATGGGCGCCCGTCGCGTTGATTTTGAAACCCTGCTCAGAGAGGCTGATTTCGTCTCTCTCCACACTCCGCTTACACCAGAGACCCATCATTTGATGGGGGCAGAGCAGTTTTCCATTATGAAATCAACTGCGATTCTGATTAACACCTCCCGGGGCCAGGTGATAGATGAACACGCCCTGGCGGATGCCCTGAGTACAGGAAAAATCTGGGGGGCAGGACTGGATGTCTTTGAAAAGGAACCCTTTGTGACACCAGAACTCATGAAACTTGACAACCTGGTCATGACCCCCCATATCGGCACCGCCACTACAGACACCAGACGCACCATGGCACAGATGGCAGCCCAGAACCTTTTGGATATCATGGCCGGAAGATCACCATTGGGGCTGGTGAACCCTGAAGTATTGCCGGCAGTTTTAAAGAGCAGGTCTTTTAAATAAAACATCTTTTTTCCCAAAGGACATGAACGCATGCACGCATTAGAAAAAATTCTGGCAAAAGCTGCAGACAAGGGAATTGTTGAGGCCGGTGAAATTGTCAACTGCAAGGTTGACATGGCCGGTATCAACGATCTCTACCTGCAGACCTTGCATTCATTTTACGAAATGGGCGGGGAAAAGGTGTTTTCACCCGAGAAGACCATCGTCTTTCTGGACCATTACGCCCCTGCTTCAGCAATTGACCAGGCTGGCAACCAAAAAAAATTCCGTGAATTCTGCTGGTCCCAGGGTATCAAAAAACTGATGGACATCAATCAGGGCGTTTGCCACCAGATCATGGCCGACAAAGGATACTCCAAACCCGGACAGCTCATTGTCATTACAGATTCCCATACTACCACCCATGGTGCTTTCGGCGCTTTCAGCACCGGGGTTGGTGCAACCGACCTGGCGATTATCCTGAGGACAGGAAGCCTGTGGTTCAGGGTTCCGAAAATCATCCGTATCCATCTGACAGGTCGCCCCCCCAAGGGAGTATTTGCCAAGGATATCATTCTTCACATCATCGGAGAACTTGGAGCAGATTTTGCTGTATATAAAGGCATAGAATTCACCGGTCCGGTGCTTCAAATGCTGACAGTATCTGAACGGATGGCACTGTGCAACATGACCACTGAAATGGGTGCCAAGGCAAGCTATATCCAGCCAGACGAGGTGACCAGAAAGTTCCTTGGAGATAAAGGGGTCTGTGATTATCAGATATTTGAGACCGATACCAATTACCGGTATGATGAGGTGTTGACCTTTGAGACAACTCATTTGATGCCACAGTTGGCAATTCCGCACAGTGTTGATAATGTCGCCCCTTTGAGTGAACATGTTGGCCAGCCGATAGATCAGGCTTTTTTGGGCACCTGCACAGGAGGCCGGGTTCAGGATCTGTCCGTGGCCGCACAAATTCTGAAAGGCCGCAGGATTGATCCCCGTTGCCGACTGGTAGTTGTACCCGCCTCGAAGCAGGTCTTGCTGGAGGCCATTGAAAAAGGATATATTCATACCCTGGTAAAGGCAGGGGCCACCATGGTAACACCGGGGTGTTCTGCCTGCCTGGGCACCCATGAAGGAATCATTTCCAAGGGGGAGGTCTGCATTGCCTCATCCAGCAGAAATTTTCCAGGGCGAATGGGGCATGTTAAAGGAGAGATCTTTCTGGCTTCACCGGCCAGTGTAGCTGCATCCGCTTTAAATGCCCGTATAACTGACCCTTCCCAATATCTGGATTAAAAGGAGAGGAGGAATCATGGAAAAAGAACTCAATGGAAAGGCATTTGTTTTCAGTAAAAACATCGATACAGATCAGATTTATCCAGGGCGCTACCTGGCTGAAACCCTGCCGGAAAATATCGGGCGACATGCAATGAAAGGTGCTGATCAGGAATTTATCCGGCAGGTTCAACCCGGAGATATCATTGTGGCCGGTACAAACTTTGGCTGCGGATCCAGTCGTGAACATGCCGCCATTGCACTGAAAGCCTCTGGCATCAGCGTAGTGCTGGCAGAATCCTTTGGCCGCATCTTCTATCGTAACGGCATCAACCTGGGCCTGCCCCTGATTGTAGTTCCAGGAATTACTGCCCAGGTAGAGACCGGTCACCAGCTTTCGGTTATAGTAGAAACTGGATGGATCGTGAATCAGACTACAGGGAAACAAATCAAGGGAGATCAGATTTCAGAATATATGTTCACCATATTGGATGGCGGTGGAATCAAAAATTTAATTCACAAGCAATACCAATAAAGGAAACCGAATGAATTTAAAAAAAATGGCACTAAAACCCATTAATGGTAAACTGAACGGCATTCCAATTCCAATTTTTCTTTTAATGGCTGTAACCTCCCCTATCATTATGAGATCCGGAGCATTAGAAAAAACAGGCCTGATCGGCTCATTTACTTTTATGCTGATTTGCGGCCTATTTTTTTTTGTAATCGGCGAAAAACTGCCCATCTGGAATCGATTCATTGGCGGCGGGTATGTAATGGCTTTTTTTGGAGGATCGCTGATGGTTAAATCAGGCTTGATTCCTGAGACGGAAGCAAACCTGATGATCCATGATGCCATCGGCAACCGGTTTTTGTACTTCAGCTTGATTCTACTGATAGGCGGCAACCTATTGTCGGTTAATCGTAAAACCCTGATGAAATCATTATTGGGATATATTCCCCTGATCCTGTTTGCTGTGGCCGGCGCTTCTGCCATGGGGATTCTTGGAGGAATGCTGTTTGGCATCCCCCCGGCAAAAATTATCACAATGTATGTCCTGCCTATCATGGGCGGAGGAAATGGTGCCGGCGCAATCCCAATGGCGGAAATTTATGAGTCGGTTACAGGAATCCCCCAACAGAGTTATTATAGTTTTGCAATTTCCATTCTAACCCTGGCCAATATCATTGCAATTGTTCTTGCTTCCATTTTGAATCTGATTGGAGAGAAGTTTTCTTTTCTCACAGGCAACGGGAAACTAATGAAAACGACTGACAGCTCTGATTTGGACATTGAACTTGATCAAACAGAGGTTGCCCAAAGCGACTACTTCGGTGCCATCTACCTGACTTTTGGCGTTTCCTGCCTGTCCTTCATTCTCTATGCTGTTTTTGATTCCATCCATGTATTTGCCTATGTAGTTTTGATTTTTTTAGCCTTGAATTTTCTGGATATTCTTTCGATTGAGCTGAAACTTGCCATGATGCAGGTGATGAATTTCGGCCTGAAACTCTTTATTCCTCTGGTTCTGTTTGCCGTTGGTTTAGGAACCAATCTCCAGGAATTAATCGATGCCATTTCATTATCAAATGTTATTTTAAGCACATTTATTGTTGTTGGTGCCATACTCGGTTCTTCCCTGCCGGCCAGGCTGTTTAAATTTTATGAAATCGAAGCAGCTTTAACTGCCGGCTTATGCATGGCCAATCGGGGTGGTTCAGGGGACCTGGAAATTCTAGGGGCAGCCAAGCGGATGGAACTGTACCCTTATGCCCAGATTTCTTCAAGAATCGGTGGCGGCATTATTCTCGTCCTGGCCGGTTACCTCTTCAGCATTTTACTTTAGTCAACAGCAGCCCACCTTACAAGACGGCCACCCATGATCCCCCTGAGCTGAGCATATAGAAAATGTGCGAAAATACCAGGGGGATCAATTTAAGTGCTCTTTCATGCCCAGATTGATATAGCTGAGAGTAAACACTGTTTACACCTGCCCCCCGCCCAAAGTTTTGTAGATGAGAATCAAATTGTTTAAATAATCAAGTCGCGTGGTTACTGCTTTTTGCTCTGCTGAAAAAAGGGACCGCTGAGAATCCAGCACGGTTAAAAAATCATCAATCCCCCCTTTGTACCTGGCACTGGAAAGGTTATAGGCTTCCCGATTGGCTTTAACCAGAGCCATCTGGGCGTTCAGTTGAGTCTCATAAGTCCCCCTGGCGGCCAGCTGGTCTGCGACCTCTCTGAATGCCTGTTGTATAACGCCTTCATACATCGAAACTGCAATTTTCTGATCAATCTCTGCGGTTTCAAGGGTTGCCTTTAAACGCCCTCGATTAAATATCGGGATGGATATTGAAGGTGTAAAATTCCAGGCATAGGCAGCACCGGAGTCGAACAGCGAAGAGAGCCGCTCACTGGCAAGTCCGAATGCACCAGTGAGACGAATGGATGGATAAAGCGCTGCTCGAGCTGCTCCAATATCTGCGTTAGCCGCCCGGAGTTGGTGTTCAGCCTGCCTGATGTCGGGCCGGGCAGCCAGTATTTCAGATGGCACACCTTCCGGCAGATGCCCCATAAGTTGAATGGTGTCTATGGTGTCCTTATTATCTAGAAGATCTTCCACCCGTGTCCCTGCAAGCTGGGCAAGTGCATTTTTTGCCTGGGCATTCAGACGGGTGTATTGAAGGATAGAAACCTTTGCATTTTCAACAGATGTTAAGGCACGGGTCATATCCAAGCGGGTGGCCGCCCCGATTTCAAACTGGCGTTTGACAACTTCATAAGTCTGTTCTTGAACCTGATGTGTATCCTGTGCCAGTTGTAGTAATTTTTTATCTGCCAGGTAGCCCAGATAGGTCTGTGCGATCTGTGAAATAAGTGCAATACGGGTGTTATAAAAAGCCTCTTCGGTTGCCAGATAGGATTCAAGCGCTCCCTGGTTTAAACTTTTAACCCTTCCGAAAAAATCGAGTTCATACGCGGTCATGCCGACATTCGCACTCAGGATCGTTGTTGTTGAACTCCCGGATGCACTTATATTCTCAGGCGTTCCTGAGCGGGAGAAAGAGGAATTCACATCAATCACAGGAAAGGCTTTGGATTGTTGTATCCTGTATAATGCCTTAGTCCGGTCAATGTTGAGCAATGCTATATTCAGGTCCTGGTTGTTTTGAAGTGTCCGTTCAATAATCATCCTTAGGCTGTCTGATTTAAAGTACTCTTTCCATGCAATATCAACAGCAGGTCTGCCGGTGCGAACGGTGGTATATGCCTGACCTTTTGGCCAGGTGCCTTCTATAGCGGTTTCCGGTTTCTGGTAACCGGGTATCAGAGAACACCCGTTTATACATATCACCAGGAATACTGCTGCAATGATTCTAACCGGCATAATTCACCTCGCCAATTTGATTCTCTGCTTTGTTTTTACGACGATTCCATTGTTCGATAACAACAAAAAACAAAGGAACAAATATGATTGTCAGGGTAGTCGCTGCTATCATTCCACCGATAACACCGATACCTATGGCATTCTGACTGGCAGAACCGGCACCGTCTGCCAGAGCAAGCGGCGTTACTCCTAAAATAAAGGCGAAAGAGGTCATCAGGATAGGGCGAAGCCTTTTTTCCGATGCCTCCATGACACATTCCAATAGAGGCATACCGCTTTCATATAGGGTTTTTGCAAATTCAACAATCAGTATGGCATTCTTTGCTGCAAGCCCGATGGTTGTGAGTAATGCGATCTGAAAGTAGACATCATTTGAGAGTCCTGCAAGCATGGAAGCGGATACAGAACCGATTATCCCGAGAGGAACAATCAGCATGATGGAAAATGGAATTGACCAACTTTCGTACAGCGCAGCCAGGCACAGAAACACAAAAACAAGGGACACGGCATATAGAAGTCCTGTCTGAGCGCCAGCCATTTTTTCTTCATAAGAAATTCCGGTCCATTCCAGCCCGATGCCTTGGGGAAGGTCATCTGCGAGTGCCTCGATGATATCCATGGCTGCTCCGGAACTGATACCGAAGGCCGGTGCCCCGAGAACTTCCATGGACGATCTTCCGTTATACCGTTCAAGCTTTGGAGATCCATATGTCCAATGACCTGTGGCAAATGATGAAAACGGAACCATCTTACTATCCGTATTTCGCACATACCAGGTGTTTATATCTTCAGGGAGCATCCGGTAGGCGGCCTCTCCCTGCATATACACTTTTTTTATTCTGCCGTTTTCAATAAAATCATTGACATAGGTTGCCCCCCATGCCGTTGCCAGGGTGCTGGTGATATCTGCTGTTGAAAGTCCCAGGGCGGTTGCCTTTTCATAGTCAATGTCCAACTGGTATTGGGGGACGTCTGACAGACCATTGGGACGGACTCCGACAAGACTTGGATTCTGAGATGCCAGGGCAAGCATCTGGTTCCTGGCGGAAACCAGGGATTCATGCCCTTTACCGGACTGGTCAATGAGTTGGAAATTAAATCCGCTTGCCCGGCCAAGCTCCCTGATAGGCGGCGGAATAAATGCAAATACCGATGCATCCTTTATAGCATATAACTTCCCCATTGCCCTTTGCGCAATGGCCATCGACGATTGATCCGGACGGTTTCTCAATTTCCAGTCCTTAAGTTCTATGAAACCCAGGCCGACATTTTGTCCCTGCCCGGCAAAACTGAATCCGGTCAGGGTGAAAATACTGTTGACGTTTTCTGCCTCATCATTGAGAAAGTAGTCTTCAACTTTTTTTACGCTTTGTCTTGTCCGATCCATGGTGGCACCTGGAGGGGCTGAAACCATCATCATCAGGTTCCCCTGATCTTCATCCGGGAGAAAGGATGTGGGCAGTTTTTGAAACATGAAGACCAGTGCAGCTATGATGCACGCATAAATGCAGACAAATCTAAAAATTCTTTGAGTCACATAGCCCACACTTTTTCGATATGCACCTTTGCCTGCATCAAAGCCGGTGTTAAACCATTTGAAAAAGCCTTTTTGAGGCTTACCATGAATCGGCTTAAGAATTGTGGCACACAGGGCAGGAGTTAAAATGACAGCCACAAGTACAGACAGCAACATTGCTGATACAATGGTAATTGAAAACTGCCTGTAAATAGCCCCGGTTGATCCGCTGAAAAATGCCATGGGAATAAAAACTGCAGAAAGGACCAGAGCAATACCCACCAACGCACTGGTAATCTGCTTCATGGACTCCTGAGTGGCTGTTTTCGGGGGCAGACCTTTTTCCGTCATGATGCGTTCAACATTTTCCACAACAACAATTGCATCATCCACCAGAAGGCCGATAGCAATAACCATAGCAAACATGGTTAGAACATTGATGGTAAATCCGAAAACAGACAGGATACCAAAGGTTCCAAGTAAAACAACCGGCACAGCGATGGTCGGTATAAGCGTGGCCCTGAAATTCTGAAGGAAAAGGTACATCACAATGAACACAAGAGCAATGGCTTCAAACAGGGTTCTTACCACACTCTCTATGGAGAGTTTTACAAAGGGAATGGTATCATACGGGTAGGCCACTTTCATACCTGGCGGCATAAAAGCACTGAGGTCTTTTAATTTATCTTTGATTCTTCGGCCTGTTTCAAGGGCATTAGCCCCTGTGGCGAGACTTATTGCCATCCCTGAAGCTTCCTTGCCCTTGTAACGGGCTATCCTACTGTAGTCTTGAACTCCCAGTTCGATGTTTGCAATGTCTTTGAGCCGGACTTGTGAGCCGTCCGGGTTAACCTTTAAAAGTATTTTTTCAAAATCTGCGATGTTCTGCAATTTTGACTGGGCGTTAATTGTGGCATTTAGTTGCTGCCCTTTCACTGCCGGTAAACCTCCCAACTGTCCAGGGGCAACATCAGTGTTGCGTGCCTGAATCGCGGATTTAACATCTGAAGGCATCAGGCCATAACTGTTGAGTTTTTCCGGGTTAAGCCAGATGCGCATGGAGTGCTGCTGTCCAAAGGCCATCAGCTCTCCCACACCTTGGACCCTGCTGAGCGGTTCCGCCAGGTTGGACTTGATATAATCGCTGATATCATACTCACTTAGGCTGCCGTCTTCAGAATAAAGGGCCACAATCAACAGGAAGCTTTTTGCTGCCTTGCTGACGGTAATCCCCTGGTTTTGAACTTCCTGGGGCAAAAGGCTCCTGATGGACTGCACCTTATTTTGTACCTGAACCTGGGCGATATCCGGGTCTGCCTCCGGTTCAAATGTCAGAGAGATAGTCATCTGGCCGCTCCCATCGCTTGATGATGAAAAATATCTAAGATGGTCGATCCCGGTCAAACTCTGCTCTATCACCTGGGTAACACTGTTTTCGAGGGTCTCTGCAGATGCCCCTGGATAAACAGTGGACACACTGATGCTTGGAGGGGCAATCTTAGGATATTGTTCAATTGGCAACGTCATTACGGAAAATAGACCGGCAAGCATGATAACAATGGCAATCACCCATGCAAAGATGGGTCTTTGTATAAAAAAGTTGGGCATTTTTGTATCCTGGTATTAAGAATTGGAAGGGGAAAATTCCTTTGGAGTGACTTTTGCCATGGGGCTGATCTTCTGCAACCCTTCAACAATAATCCGGTCTCCAGGTCGTAAACCCGAGGTGACAAGCCACCGGTTTCCAATGGCCTGCGCAATCGTGATCGGACGGGTATGAACTGTTTCCGAACTCTCGTCAATCGCCCACACAAGCACCTGCCCGCCTGCAGAGCGGATGACTGCCTGCTGAGGTATGGTAATGGCCTTCTCCTCTCTGGACTGTTCGATCCGGGCTCGGACAAACAATCCGGGAAGCAGTTCATTCTCCGGGTTGGGGAACCGTATCCGCACTTGAACCATGCCGGTTCCTTCATCTACCGTGACGTCTGAAAAAAGTATTTTCCCTTTGTAATCATACTCATCGTTTTTGCTGTTCAGTAACAGTAGCGCTTCAGGCTGCTCTGCCTGAGATCGGATCTGCTTTCTCAGACGCATAAGGTCCTGGCTTGACTGGTTAACATCAACGTAAATCTCATCCAGATTCTGTATGGTTGCCATTTCCGTCGCCTGACCGGAAGTGACCAGAGCGCCTTCTGTCACCCTGGATCGGCCGATCCTTCCGGAAATGGGTGCAAAAACGCGGGTATAGTCCAAATTGATTTTTGCTGCAGCCACACTTGCTTTTGCAACAGCAATTCCTGCCTGAGACTGCGCAAGGGAAGCTATGACATCATCATACTCCTGGCGGCTGACCCCTCCGACTTTTACCAGCCGCGTATATCTTCGGGCTTTGGGCTCAATGGCTTTTATATTGGCCTGGGCTTGGGCGAGACCTGCCAGTGCTTTATCGTAAGCGGCCTGGTAGGTTGCAGGATCTATCTGGTAAAGCTGCTGCCCTTTTTTTACAACACTGCCTTCGGTGAACAGCCGCTTAAGAATAATGCCGGACACCTGGGGGCGGATTTCTGCAATTTTACAGGCTGACGTGCGGCCCGGCAGATCTTTTGTAAATACAAGTGTTTCATGCTTTACCGTATATGCAGTGACTTCGACAGGTGGTCTTTGAGTCTCACCTGCCTGTGCCGGAGCCAGGGCCGGTTTATATGAATACGCGAAATAAGCGACACCTGAACAAAGTGCCAGTATGATGAATCCAATAATCGATAATTTTTTCATTTTTCTCCTGCTATTTGATAATAATCCTGTCAATAAGGCGCAGGACATCCTGCTTGATTTTTTCAAGGTTTGGTTGTTTAAATGCGTCTGCCGGCAAGATTTTGAGTGGGCCGATTACGGTGCCATATACCATTTCTGCCAGGATATCCGGTGCCACATCAACAAACAGGCCTTTTCGAATCCCTTCTGTGCACAATTTAATCAGTGGTCGCATGACAATGTCTGTGCGTTCTTTGTTTTCAAGAGCGACAGATCTCTTTTGCTGCATAAAACGGAAAAAAAGATGGACATCTTCCGTAGTGCTGAAGATGTTGTCTATAAATTCATGCAGCCTGGTCAACGGATCTTTTTTGCTTTCAAGTATAGCGAGCTTTGATTGTTTTATGGGCTCCAGAATTGCCTGGTGAACATACCACATCAGATCGTCTTTGTTTTTAAAATAATTGTACAAAGAGCCTTTGGCAATTCCACACTGCTTTGCAATTCCATCCATGGTGATAGCGCAGTCTTTTTTAATCAGAGCCAGCACCCCATTTATAACTTCTGTTTTAACAAAAGACTCAAGCAACTCTTTTTTTTTGATAGCAGTCATCGCATCCGTGTC
The DNA here is from genome assembly GCA_033851995.1 of Desulfobacteraceae bacterium. Taxonomy (GTDB): domain Bacteria; phylum Desulfobacterota; class Desulfobacteria; order Desulfobacterales; family Desulfobacteraceae; genus Desulfobacula. Next base: position 390,850 of record JAWSVI010000003.1, read on the forward strand.
CTTTAATTGGGTTTGACCTTCTGGTCATTTACATGACCGGAAAAGTCAAATATATGACCAAAGAGTCAAGTTGTCAAACATATTAATGTTAGATGTCAGAGAAGACAAGAATAGAATCAGATGAAAGTACTACCAGGTAAGCGTATTGCCCGATAATGACATTGTGTGATAAGATGAAAAGCCTGATAGAAGATTTACCCTAATGAAGTTATCAAAAAATAGGTTGGTTTTCATATAAAAGCAACCAATCTTTACACACAAGCCAATCTTGAAAGTGTGCAGGGTTGAAAGAGGAACGTCATCCGGATATTTTCTTCAAATCAAACTTCTGGGTTACAATCGAAAACTTCTTTTTATTTTCCTTTTCTTTGCTGAGTTGCAAGCGCCCTTAAGTCTTTTCGCAAAATCTTTCCAACTGCACTTTTAGGGAGTGCCTCAATAAAATCAATCAACCTTGGAACCTTATACGGCGCAAGGTTTTCCCTGCAGTATTCAATTATTTCCTGTTCTTCGATTTGCACATTTCTTTTTGGTACAATGTAGACTTTTACAGTTTCGCCTCTATAGTCATGAGGAATACCAATGGTGCACACTTCAAGCACTTTGGGATGTGCAAAAAGAAGATCATCGATTTCTTTGGGGTAAACATTAAAGCCGCTAGCCACAATCACATCTTTTTTCCGGTCTATCAGGGTCAGATAGCCCTCTTCATCCACAAAACCGATATCTCCGGTGCGCAACCAACCCTCACACAACACTGCAGCTGTTGCCTCTGGACGATTCAGGTATCCTTTCATCACCTGTGGCCCTTTTATACAGATTTCCCCGGCCTCCCCAATCGGCAGAATCGTTTCCCCATCCAACATATCAACTGTTTTAATGTCCGTGTTGGGATAAGGTATGCCAACGCTTAGGGGTTTCAGGGAACTGTTCCAAGGAGTAGCGGTCGCCACCGGACCGGATTCGGTTAAACCGTACACATTTATGACAGGTACATTTCTTATCGCCTTCAACTGATTTAGTGTATCAAGTGCCAGTGGACCGCCTCCTGTCAAAAACGCTTTAATATGGGAAAGATCAAGTGCCCGAAACTTTTCAAAGTTAAGAAGTCCGACAAAAATGGTTGATACACCTGGGAAAATGGTTGGTTTTTCTTTTGCAATCAATTCCACCAACTCATTCGGTGTCGGCCTGAGAATGAGAATGTTATTCCACCCCGTGTGGATCCCTTTATTGCACATTACATATCCGGCAGCATGAAACACCGGATAAATAATCGGCCAGATTTCCTGACCATCCACAGTATCGTACATCCATGAACTGTACTGTTGTACATTACATGACAAATTGGAATGGGTCAAAAGAACCCCTTTGCTGACACCAGTCGTTCCTCCGGTGTAAAGAATATTGCCGACATCCTCCCACATTGCCTGACTTGGAAAATGAACCTCCGCCTGCTCTTCTATAAGTTCAAGAAATCGATAACGCCCTTCGGAGTCAGGAAAGTTCGTTTCCGATCGATTCTCATCCAGGACAAGATCCATATCAGCACTGGTGATGATCGTTTCGATATCTGTCAATCCTCTCAATTTTAATGCTTTGTCAAGGTTTTCTTCGGTTGTAATAAGAAAGGTGGCCCCGGCATCGTTAAGTTGTTTTTCAAGCTCAGGTACAGTATATAGAGGGTTATTCATAACCGTGATCGCCCCAATCCTTAACACTGATTGTATGGCAACAATAATTTGAGGCACGTTGGGCATGAGTATTGCTACTTTTTTTCCTTTATCCACTCCTAGCCATACCAAAGCACGGGAAAAGCGATTCACCAAATTCCCCAGAGCGCTGTAAGAAATTTCTTTGCCTTCAAACGAAATAGCAGTATGGCTCCCAAATTTTTCAACTGTTCTATCGAGCATTTCCGGCACTGTTATCCGCTCAAAATCGATTTCATTAGGAACTGATTCTGGATATGCATCATGCCATTGTCTTTCAAACATTTGGTTACCTCCTTTTTTGCTATTTACAATGCGTTCCCTTCCTTTTAAATTATCACTTAAACACGCTCAAAAATACTGGCAGGTGCCATTCCGCCACCTGTACAAAGCGAAACCAGGGCATAGCGTCCCTTAACCCTTTTAAGCTCATTGATAGCAGACACAACGATCCTGCACCCCGAGTTGCCCACTGGATGACCCAGCGCTATTGCACCTCCGTTAACATTCAGTTTTGAAGGGTCTGCATCCATTGTTTTTAACCATGCCAGTGGAATTGGTGCAAAGGCTTCATTGATTTCATAAAGGTCCATATCATTCATGGACAGTCCAGCCTTATTTAAAACCTTCGGGGTCGCATATATTGGCCCGGTAAGCATCAATTTTGGATCTGATCCGGACACCGCACTTGCCACGACCCTTGCCAGAGGGGTAAGTTTGAGTTCTTTTAATCTGGACTCGCTCATCAGGACAACAGCAGATGCCCCATCTGTGATAGTACTTGATACACCCGCAGTAATAAATTTTGTATTGGGCAGCACCTTGAGTTCATTCAGTTTTTCCATAGTTGTCTGTGGACGGATGGTCTCATCTTCTTTCATGACAATTGCACTGCCTTCTTTATCCACACCAGCCATGGGCATAATTTCGTTTTCAAAATAGCCGTTTATAGTTGCCTTGTAGGCTCGTTGGTGGCTTTGCACAGCAAAAGCCTGGCAATCTTCCTTTGAAATTTCCCATTTATCGGCAATTAACTGAGCACCAAGCATCTGATCTGGATGACCGTATTTATTCAGATAAAAATCTCCATAGGGATTTCCCATAGGGTTACCATTGGCAAGGGTGCCATTCAGATCTGCCTGAATGGTGTATTTGCTAAGCATTTCACATCCGCTGGCAATCATAACATCCATTGCGCCGGAAGAGATCATGGCGGCCGCCATCTGAATGGCAGAAAGCCCACTCCCACATTGACGATTTATTGATATTCCTGGAACGGTAATTGGAAAATTTTCAGATGCGAGAATCCCCATTCGTGCTAGTGTGGCCCCCTGTTCTCCCACCTGATATACTGTTCCGGTAATGACATCATCTACCAAACCTGGGTCCAAATCAATACGCTGCACCACCTCATCTAATGTTAGCCCTAAAAGCTCCGGTGCAGTGTATTCCCTCAGATACCCTTGATTTTTTCCGATAGGGGTTCTTACCGCACTAACAATGAAGACATTTTCCATTTATTTTCTCCTTTCCTTGTTTTTGGATAAAGTTTTCAAACTAATTTATTTCTATTTTGACTGTCATTTATCTGATGCTCAAAAATTTCAGTCTATTTCCCACTGTAGATAAGATCCCCTTTATAATCAGATAAAATTGGGAAGCCAGGTTGCAATAGGTGGGAAGGCGATCAGAAAAATTAAAAGCAAAATCAGGATACCAATTGGCAGAACAGCCCCTTTTATAACTTTTTCGATGCTAATATTTCCAATCTGAGAAACGACAAAAAGCACGCCTCCCATCGGTGGGGTGATCAAAGCCAGATTAACGTTGATTAAAAAAATGATGGCAAACCAGATATTGTCCCACCCCATATGTAAAACAACCGGGTGGATAAGAGGAATCGCGAGATAAACCAGGGCCAGCACTTCCAGAAACATACCCAGGACAAATAAAATAATATTGATTAGGATCAGTAGGAGCAAAGGCGAAAAGTCACAAGCGACTACAAATTCAAGAAATTCCTGGGGAATACGGCCAAATACGATAACATGACCAAGTATAGCACCACCTATGATAATCATGGCGACCATTGCGGTAACATTTGCAGAAGCAATCAACGCTGCCCACAATTTCTTTATAGTCAGCGTTCGGTAAACCAAAAACCCGATAAAAATACAGTATGCAACAACCATTGCAGCGGCCTCGGATGCAGTAAATATCCCAAGATAGATGCCGCCTAAAATAATAACAGGTGCCATCAGGCCCCAAAACGCCTCTTTCAATGCGGTAAACTTATCCATATTTTCCGAATCTAATGTCTGAGTCTTAGAGTCTGAAAATTGATTTTTTTTATCTCTTGAATTTTCCGGGTTGTTCAAACCAATACTGCCCGAACATAAATGAATTCCGATAGAATACAATATAATCAGTAGAATACCAGGAATCATTCCTGCTGCAAATAATTTTCCGATTGATTCATCTGTTAAATATCCATATACAATAAGGATAATGCTGGGAGGAATCACAGCCCCCAAAGATCCTCCTGCGGTAATAGCGGCTGATATTAATGTGTCCGAGTATCCAGCTTTGCGCAATTCTGGAATAGCAATCAGCCCCATGGTGGATGCAGAAACAAAACTGGAACCAGTCATGGCCGAGAAAACTCCGCTGCTCGCAATAGTGGCAATGCCAAGACCGGAATGAAATTTTCCAAAAAAAACTTTAGCTGCGTCAAAAAGCCGTTTTCCCATACCTGATTCGGATATCAATTGTGCCGCCAGAACGAACAGGGAAACTGTCACGAGAATGCTTGAATCAATGGATGCATAGGCCTTTTCAACACTGGTTGTCATTGCCATATCCAAGTCAGTATAGCAGGCCAGTAATCCCATGGCAAGAAAACCAAGGCCAAAGCCTACTGGAAAACCGCTTAAAAGAACCAGGAGGAAAACAACTACAAATCCAATCACAAAGAAACTCATATTGGACCCTCATTTTTTTCCGGTTCTCTGCAAAAAATCAGATCGGATAATTTATTGATAAATTGTAAAGTTAAAAGTATTCCTCCCAAAGGAACTAAAAGCCAGGGTATCCATAAAGGAATTGCCATGACCCCATTGGAAACATCTTTCATAACATATGAAAACTGAGCCATTTGAGACCCTTTGAAAACAAAAATACTTGAGTAAATTATACCCATCAGATTCGTTAAAAGTTTAATTCGCCAGGCATTTTGGACAGATAGTCGATCAACAAGAATGGTGATTGAAAAATGGTGATTGTTTTTAAGAGCAAACGCAGCCCCCAACAGCCCGACTGCCATGCATAGGTATATACTTACTTCCTGAACCCAGGTAGTCGGAGCACGTAATACATACCGCATAAAAACCTCATAAGCGACAATAATCGAAATTATTCCCATGCAGATAGCAGAGAAGACTCCGCCAATATCGCTTGCCAGATTAACACCACGATAAAATAGGGTTTTTCTTTTAGGAGCCATTTTCATGTCCTTATCTTTATTTAGAATTAGGGTATTTTAAATACTCAGATAATGCCTCACCTAAAAATTGAAGGTTAAAGGGTGTTCAGTTCAAGAAGTCGTTGTGCATCTTTCCCATACTTCTGAGCCCATTCTTGCCAAACTTCTTGACTGATAGATTTGATTTTTTCCCGTTCCTCAGTTGAAATCTGAATAACTTTAGCACCTTCCTTGACCATTGCTGTGGAAAAATTCTGTTCCCATCCTTTGGCCACAGTCTTTGTATATGCACTCTTCTTTTTACCCGAACTCAGCATGATATCCTGAACCTCCTTGGGCAAACCGTTCCATTTGTCTATATTCATACAGACAAAAATAGTCCCAAAACTTAAATTAATTTTGGTCACGTAAGGTGCAACTTCATGTGATTTCTGAAAATAGCCCCCTGTCACTGAATTCGCCATTGCATCAGAAACACCTCGCTTCAAGGCCATATAATGTTCAGTTTGAGGGGTAGAAGTATCTGGAGCAGCGCCCAGCTTGGTAAAAATTTTTGTTACCATTGGACTAGCTGATAAAACCCGCATCCCCTTGAAATCGTCTATAGTTAGAATATTTTTCTTGTTACTAAAAAATTGAACTCCATCTAAATAGCTGGTGTAGATCAATTTGATCCTCTTTTTTTCCAAGGCTTTCTCTATTATTTGTAAGGATTCCCCACTATACGCTTTCCCGACTTCCTCTAAACTATTAAAAGAAAAGGGCAGATAAACACCCTGAAGCATGGGGACCATAGCCATCATCGCAGGTTGAAGTATCACTCCAATATCAATAGAACCCTTAGCGACAGCCATATGCATCTGCTTAGGACCATACAATTGACCTCCGGGATAATCCTGAATTTTAATTTTACCAACACAAGCTGCATTAACCTCATTGATCCACTCTTTCCTTGCTACCGCTATATAATGTTTTGTAGGCCCCCAAGAGGCCAGTTTTAATGTTTTTTCTTTGGCGAGCAAATCGCAGGGCATAAAAACCGTAATTGTAAAAACGATAATCAATAGATACAAAAGAATGTTTTTTTTTCATTTTGGCTCCCTAATTAATGTTGATTGAATGCTTAATTCAACCCTTAAAACGGTTCATTAAATTTTTTAATAAAAAAAGTAAGTATTACTTGCATTTTTGCAAGTAATCATAGATACACATAATATTTTTTTTTGTCAATATATATTATAGCAATCTAAAATTTCAATTTTTTAATAAAAATACAAACGATATAGAGGATATTCTTGTTCTTGACATAGCAGTGTAATATTTGTAAGTATCATTTCAAAATCTAAAATTAATGAGAAAAATTAAATGAATTCGAAAACGAAACTTAAAAACCACTTTCTGTATAAGAGGGTCAAATCCACACCAAACGGAAAAATCAAATTAGCCATTGGACTCGAAACACTTTTGAAGACAAAAAATTTCAACTCAATCACAACTTCAGAGATTTCAAAAGTATCAGGCGTCAATGAGTCTCTAATATATAGATACTTTAAGGATAAAAAAGGCTTGCTCTATTATATTTTGGCCGAGCACCAAAAAGAATCTGTTCAAGGCTTTTATTCAGACCTGGTAACAATCACTGGTGCGGTAAACAAACTCAAGAGGTTGATCTGGAGAACCATTTATAATTGGAGCAAAGACAGAGTGCATGCTAAAATTCTTTTAATAGAGGTCAAGAGCTCTCCAGGATACTATGAAAGTGAAACATACTTAATAGTAAAAGAATATTGCCAGTTGATCCAATCTCTGATCCAAGAAGGAATCAACAGTGGCGAAATACGCAAAGATATTTCCCCTTGGTTCCTCATGCAGGTGATCCTGGGAAGCATAGAACACGCAGTGCTTCCGGCGCTGATATTTGATAAAAAAATTGATGTCGACCGTTCTTCCAGAAACCTTTTTAAGATTATATTCTCTAATGTTTTAACGGAAGAGTGCGAAGTTACACTTTGAGAAAAGGTCCGAAAAACTATCCAAACTTTTATACACCCCCCCTCCCCTGACCTCTATAAGCCCAATCCTTAAGCAGATAAATACCTAAAACCCCTTTCTACTAATTTTGATTTTTTCATAGTTCCTTAGCGTCCTGTCATAAATGTGTCACCGAAAAAATATTCAAGCAACACTCACTTAAAATCATATATTCAGTTCACATAGGGCTTTTTATATATCTCACTATTAAAACAGATAAATATGATAAGCAAAAAATAAATAAATTAGCTTGACACAAATATTTTTTAAATATATGTGTATAATCACTTGCAAAAAAGTAAGTATTATTTACATATGATTTTAGTGATATCCATTTTAAAAAGCAACGACTTTAGTCAACTATTCTCGCTTATTGGTTTTAGCCTGTGAAAAAACCTTTCGTGAATAGGGAATAGATTAATCAGGAGATGAAAAAATGTCCTTCAAAACCATAAAAATAGGCATTAATGACGGCATAGGAAAAATAGCGTTTAATCGCCCAGATGTTTTGAATGCCTATAATCTTACTCTTTCCAAAGAATTAAAGCACGGACTCAACATTCTTTTCGAGGACAATGCTGCAAAAGTGATTGCGATCACCGGCTCAGGCAAAGCATTCATGGCAGGAGCAGACATCAATATGGTTAGCGGCTGGATTTCCCAGGGAGCCGCCGAAAAAATACGTATGGATTTAGACGACATGTTTAATCCCAATATGCTTGAAAAAGGGAATAAGCCAACAATTGCTGCTGTAAATGGCCTTGCCTATGGAATGGGGTGCGAAATAGCCATGGCCTGTGATTTTCGAATTGCAGCAAACACTGCAAGCTTTGCGTTACCAGAAATTAAATTAGGCATTTTGCCAGGAGGCGGAGGGAGCCAGCGGATGCTCCGCCTGGTTGGAGAGACAAAAGCTCTGGAACTGATTGCAACAGGCGACCCCATTGATGCATCAGAGGCCCATCGCATTGGTTTGACCAATATGACAGTGGAACCAGAAAAATTATGGGACGGCGTAGTTTCCTTTGCTGGACGCCTTAAAGATAAAGGCGGCATGGCGCTCAGCGCTTGCAAAAAAATGATCTATGACGGCGGTAACCTATCTCTATACAAAGGAATCGAATACGAGCGGGATCGGTTTTGTGAAATTTTGCTGACAACGGATGCTGCAGAGGGAACTCAGGCCTTTCTTGAGAAACGGAAACCAGAATTTACTGGAAAATAATTTGGAGTAAATATGAGACAAATTAAGAAGGTAGGGATTTTGGGAGCAGGAATGATGGGCAGTGACATAGCTTTAAGTTGTGCTCTCAGAGGATTTGAGGTGCTAATGAAAGAAGTCAGTCTTGATTTGGCCCAAAAAGGACTTCAACAAATCGAAAAAAATCTTGAAAAATGGGCGGCTAAGGGGCGAATTCAAGAAAGTGAAGCCCAACGCAAAGAAGCCCTTTTGCGTATTACACCAACAAATTCTTTTGAAGGATTCCAGGATACTGATATTGTTATCGAAGCGATTTTCGAGGACCTTGAAATAAAGGCCCAAAATTATAATCAATTAGAAGAAATATGTAAACCAACCTGTATCATCGCCTCTAACACATCTTCGATTCCAATCACAAAATTAAGCGCGACATTGAAAAATTCAGCACGCAAATCCCGCTTCCTTGGACTTCATTTCTTTTCACCGGCTTCGATTATGGAACTGGTTGAGGTAATAAGTGGTGAAGAAACTTCAGAAGAAACGGCTAAGTTAGCCACTGATTTTTGTTTCGCGATTGGAAAAGAACCGATCAATGTTTCTGATTGTGCAGGATTTGTGGTCAATAGAATTTTAGGTGCTATTAATGATGAAGCCATTCGCCTCTGCGAAGAAAGGGTTGCCACTCCTGAAGACATTGATAAAGCTTGTAAACTTGGATTGGGACACCCTGTTGGCCCATTTGCACTGATGGATACTGTCAGCAACGAGTTAAATCTGAAAATCATGCGAATTTTTCATGAAAATTATGGTGAACGTTTTTTACCTCGCCCGGCCCTTGTTCGAAAAGTTGATGCCGGCCATTTTGGCCGTAAAACCGGAAAGGGATGGTTCAACTACGATCTATAGCACTTCAAGTTAAAAGGGTGGGAGCAAGATTTTACATTTCAGTTGAGACAGAGGTCATCAACACGGGTAAAGAAAAAAACAACAATGAAGATTTGAGGAGAATATCGCATGAAAATAAAAACGGGCGCTGACTATATAAAAAGCTTAAAACAACTGAACCCGATTATTTATTATATGGGGAAAAGAATAGACGATGTAACAACGCATTCAGCTACTGCGCCACATGTAAGAGCAGCAGCAATGACCTATTCGATTACTGAAAGAGATGAATACAAAGATTTAGCAACCGCGACTTCCCATATGACCGGTCGCACGATTGGCCGCTTCACTCATATTCACCAAAACGTTGAGGATCTGATCAAAAAAGTAAAGCTGCTCAGAATTCTGGGCCAGAAAACAGGAACCTGTTTTCAGCGTTGTGTAGGCTTTGATGGAATAAACGCGGTTTACTCTACAGTATACGAGATCGACGAAAAGCATAATACTGATTACCTGAGAAGATTTAAAAAATGGCTGATTCGGATTCAAGATGAAAATCTTATGGTTGTTGGAGCCATGACTGATCCGAAAGGTGATCGTTCAAAAGGGCCGGCAGACCAGGAAGATCCAGACCAATATGTTCACATTGTGGATCGCAGCAAAGACGGAATTGTTATCCGGGGTGCCAAACTGCACATGACTGGAGCGGTGAATTCGCATGAAATCCTTGTAATGCCGACCACCGCTCTGACTAAAGAATCAAAGGATTATGCATTTGTCTGTTCTCTGCCAATAGATGCACCGGGTGTTAAAATGATATTCGGCCGGCAGGCCAATGACAGTCGGAGGGATTTAAAAGAGACCATTGATGTTGGAAAACCGTCTTTTGGAATTGTAGGTGGGGAAGCCGTCCTTGTATTTGAAGACGTGTTTATTCCCTGGGAAAACGTCTATATGGACGGAGAAACCGAATTTGCCGGATTGATTGTACATCGGTTTGCGGCACATCACCGCTCCAACTATGGTGCATGCAAAACAGGACTTATGGATGTGTTGACAGGTGCTGTCAGCTATCTGGCCCAGATCCAGGGTGCGGCCAAAGGCTCCCATGTAAAAGATAAAATAACAGAAATGATTCACCTGAGCGAAACGCTGTACAGTTCATCAATTGCCTGCTCTGTTGAAGGCAGCAGTACTCCCTCAGGTGCATTCATGGTAGATACCATGCTTGCCAATGTCTGCAAACAGAACGTTACTCGATTCCATTTTGAAGTTGCCCGCCTGGCAGTTGATTTGGCCGGTGGATTTATCGCTACCCTCCCAAGTGAACACGATTTAAACAGTGATGAAGTTGGCCATCTGGTAAAGAAATACTTTACCGGTGTGGCCCAGATTCCTGTTGAAGACCGGATCAAAATCGGACGGCTTATTGAAGCCATGACTGGAGGAACAGGCCTTGTGGAATCCATGCATGGTGCCGGTTCACCTCAGGCTCAACGTATCATGATCTTCAGGGAAGGTAATTTAATAAACAAAATGGATCTGGCAAAAAGACTGGCCGGTATCCCCAAAAGAGATAAACAACTCAAAACGCAATAGGAAAGTTTTTATGGCAACTCTACTTGTTGACAAAAAAGATCAGCTCTTTGTTTTAAAAGAGATGTTAAATATTGAAAAATTATGTAAATTTCCTCAATTTGAAGACCATACAGAATTTGATATGGTTCTAAGCGAAGCCCATCGTTTTGCAAAATCTGAATTCTATCCAACGGCTGAAGAGGGGAATACCAAAGGGTGTATTTTTGACCCAAAGACAAACACTGTAAAATTTCCTGAATGCTATAGAAAACCATATGAAAAATTCAGGGAAGGCGGGTGGTTGTCTATGTGTGACAGCCCTGAATCAGGTGGAGACGGATTCCCTCTCACAATCGGTACAGCCGTTTCCGAGCTGTTTTATGCAGCTGGCTTTTATATATACGGGACTGCTGAACTCAGTCATGCCGGAGCAAAAGTAATCGAAAAATATGGTACGGATGCCCAGAAGGCTCTTTACATGACACGGCTTTTTTCCGGTGAATGGATGGGAACAATGTGTCTGACTGAACCAGATGCCGGTAGTGATGTCGGACAGATCCAAACAACAGCAGTTGAAGAGCCGGATGGTTCCTATTGTCTTACCGGAACCAAAATTTTTATCAGTGCCGGCGAACATGATTTAACAAAGAACATTATCCATATGGTCCTCGCTCGAATAGACGGAGATCCTCCCGGCACCAAAGGCCTGTCTTTGTTTATCGTACCCAAGTTTAAAACTGACAATGACGGTCAGATTGAAGAACGAAATGATGTCGTCTGCACAGGAATCGAGAAGAAAATGGGACTTCACGGTTTTGTCACCTGTACGATGTCCTTTGGTGATAAAGGCCAGTGTACCGGCTATCTTCTGGGAAAAAGAGGGAATGGCATTACTGAAATGTTCAACATGATGAACGAACAGCGTCTGCTTGTAGGCCTTCAAGGTCTTTCTTACTCTTCGGCTGCATTTTTACATGCTGTAGATTATACACAGACAAGAAAACAAGGACAGTCAGTAGATCCTGAAAAAAAGGATATAGGCGGACGAGTGCCTATTATAGAGCATCCGGACATCAAAAGAATGCTGCTCACAATGAAATCGCAGGTGGATGGCGGACGCGCACTGGCATATTATACAAGTTTCAGTATGGATATGGCTTGTGTGTCTACCGGAAAGGAAAAGGCCAAATGGCAAGGAATAACAGAACTGTTAACCCCAATTGTTAAAGCGTATCTAACTAACAACTCCTGGGAGATGACCGGCATGGCTATCCAGTGTGCCGGCGGATATGGCTATTGCTCTGAATATCCATTTGAACGGCTGGCAAGGGATTGCAAAGTTTCAAGTCTCTATGAAGGGACAAATGGCATACAGGCTATGGACCTGGTGTTTAGAAAACTCATCGGCAACAATTGTAAAAACTTTGCCGAACTTCTTAAACAGATAGAGACAACCATTCAAGTGGCTCATCAAATAGAGGCAATTAAGCCTTATGCTGTTACGATTGGGTCTTTGAAAGATGAACTGGCCAAATTACTCGACCAGTTCATTACAGAAAAAAAACTCGGTGACACCCTGTCTTTATATGCCAAAGCAACTCCTTTTCTCGAAGCTATGGGTGATGTCCTTCTCGGGTGGTTGCACCTATGGCAGATGACAATTGCATACGAAAAGCTCCAGGCTTTTGGCGGTGAGGAAACAATACTCAAATCTACGAGAAATAAAAAAGATGAAGCTTTTTATTTTGGTAAACTAAATTGTGCAAAATTTTATATTGATACTCTTCTAAAAGTAACAAAAGGCAAAATTGATGCATTAACCGTGGCCCAAACGCCTATCACCAAAAGTTTTAATAACTCGTTTACTGGCTAAATAAATTATCAAAGGAATTTAAAATTATGAAAATCAATAAAGTCACGATAATTGGATCAGGGATCATGGGGCACGGCATAGCCCAGGTAACGGCAACCGCCGGGTGTCAGGTACACCTAAACGATATTACTGACGAATTGCTCAAATCTGCTCATTTAAAAATCAGCCAGTCTCTGGACAGGGGGATTGAAAAGAATAAGATCAATCAAGATGACAAAACGCAAATTCTTTCCAGAATTTTTCTAACAACAAACCTTGAAGAAGCCGTAACAGATTCAGATCTCGTCATTGAAGCCGTTTCTGAAAATATTCAACTAAAACACCAGATATTTGAGGACCTCAACCGTTTCACAAAACCGAGTGCTATCCTTGCTTCAAACACTTCCCAGTACAGTATTACAGAAATTGCAAGTGTTATAAAAGACCCGTCCAGAGTTATTGGTATGCACTGGTTTAATCCAGCTGTTGTTATGAAGTTGATCGAGATAGTCAGAGGCCTGCATACGTCAGAAGAGGTGGTGGATACCATTCGAAATTTTGCTGACAGGTTAAAAAAAGAGATTGTTGTCTGCAATGATTCACAGGGATTTATCAGCACCCGTATCCTGTTGGCGCTTAGGCTGGAATGCTACCGCCTGCTTGAAGAAGGAGTGGCATCAGTGGAAGACATTGATAAAACTTTAAGACTTGCTTTCGGACACCCCATGGGACAATTCGAATTGGCAGATTTTTCCGGGCTGGATATTGAAGTTGCTGCCTTTGAGTCTCTTACCCGGATATTTGGCGATCGCTTTCGAGCAACCCAGGGATTGCTTCATCGGGTTAAAGCCGGACAGTTAGGCAGAAAAACAGGAAAAGGGTGGTACTCATACAACACCAATTAACAAATGCCTCCGGGTATTTGCAATTTTCCCAACTATCAGAACAGTCCGATGAATGAAAGGAACTTAATAGATGAAAGAAAAAAATGATCTGGTTATTGTCAGTGCGGTTAGAACACCATTCAGCAAATTTGGAGGAGCATTAAAACGGTTGCACAGCTCAACATTAGGAGAGCTTGTCATTAGGGAGCTGTTGAAACGTTCTAAACTGAAAAACAATGAAATTGATGAACTATACTACGGCATGTGTATCCAGTCTGAAGCGGCTCTATTGTATAATGTCATCGGCAGGCAAGCCCTTATTCATGCAGGCCTATCAAGTGAAACCGTATCGTTGACCGTTGATCGTGCGTGCTGCTCATCACTTGCCTGTGTTCAGATGGCCAGACGTTCTCTGTTACTTGAGGAAGCAAAAATCTGTATGGCAATTGGTGGCGAAAACATGAGTAACACACCAGTTGTCATGAATGGGCATCGTTGGGGAACCGGTTTAGGAAAACCGGAAGTGGTGGATCACCTAAATCCTATAATGTACAAAGGTTTCAAATCTCTTGCAGTGGATGCCGGCGAATGTGCAATAGCGCACGGAATTTCAAGAGAATTACAGGATGAATGGGCCCTTGGCTCACAAATGAAATACCAGGAGGCAAAACAGGCTGAAAAATTTAAAATCGGCGAGGAGTTGTTTCCCATAGAAATTCCACAAAAAAAGGGGGGGGCTCTTTTGTTTACTGAAGATGAATTCCCGAAACCATGGGCAACCAAGTCCGGCCTTTCAAAATTAGACCCGGTATATGGGAGCCCAACGGTAACAGCAGGAAATTCTCCCGGCCTGGATGCCGGGGCATCCGGTCTTGTGATTACCAGGCGCGATACCGCTGTGGAAAAAAATCTTGAAGTGCTTGGCGTTGTTGAATCCGTTGCCAGCGTCGCCGGAAGACCGGATAAAATTGCAGAAGTCCCGGCTTTTGCTATTCAAAAAGCCCTCTCACTTAGCAAAAGAACTCTGAATCAACTGGATCTGATTGAAATAAATGAAGCCTTTGCAGCCATGCCTCTGGTCTCTACAAAAATACTTTCAGACAACAACGAAAAAACCTGGCACACGCTTATGGAAAAAACAAACCCTAACGGCGGTGCGATTGCTATCGGGCATCCAGTAGGAGCAAGCGGTGCCAGAATTTTAATGACGGCATTATATGAGCTCCGCAGAAGAGGCGGAGGACGCGCGGCTGTGGCAATATGCGGGGGCTTGGCCCAAGGAGATGCCGCGGTAATAAGAGTGGATTAATTAAACTTTTAACAGGAGGAACACTATGAAAAGCAGTCTCAAACTTGTAATCAGCTTGTTGGTTCTTTTAAGCATCGGACTAACGTCAGGGAATTTGTTTGCAAAAGAAAAAGTTCATGTTTGGAAATTTGTTCTGGATTGGCCGGACAATGATATCACCTGCCAAATTCTTGCACCCAAAATAGCTGATTGGGTTGAAAAAGAATCCAACGGAAGATTGGTCCTTAAAGTTTATACTGGGGGAACACTTGTGCCGGCAGTTCAGTCCTTTGACAACCTCAGAGCCGGTACGTTTCAGCTTCTACACACAGCCGGAGCGTATCACGGAGGAAAGGTCCCGGTTGCCAATCCTGCTTTTGTTTTACCCATGGGACCTAGAAGCTCTGATGACTTCTGGCGGTTATATACTGATTATGGTGTGAGAGAAATTGTCAGCAATGAGTACAAAAAGCAAGGAATAAAATTTTTAGCCCCTACTCCGTGGAGCGGCTTGAATGTTCTTTCCAAAAAACCAATCAAGACTCTTGAGGACTTTAAAGGACTTAAAATCAGGACAGCCGGGCTTCAGGCCAAATTGTTTCAAGCAGTTGGAGCCAGTCCAGTTTTCGTACCAGGGGGTGAACTTTATCTGGCACTTCAACAGGGTGTTGTGGATGCTGCTACATGGGCCAATGCAGGAATTGACGGTCTTAAACTCGGAGAAGTAACAGATTACATGGTTTGCGGATATCCTTCGCCTCCAGGAAGTTCTATCAGTGCAGGAAGTGGAGTCATTCTTGCAAATAATAAAGCCTACAAATCCTTACCTGCTGACTTGCAGTTGATAGTTGAGCGTTGTGCAAACAGATTCGGGCGTTACTCATCCATGATTTACAGAGATTTTGACAACCATTTTTTCAGTGGCGGAGACAAAGCCAGAGGGATGGAAACCATGGGCCTGTCAAAAGAAGAAACCACTAAACTGAGACAGATTGCCATAGAACAAATCTGGCCGGATGTTTCCCAAAAAGATGAAGCCAGTGCTGCTTATATTAAAAAAGTAGAAGCGCTTCTTAGAGATCAGGGAGTATTATAGTAAAAAAATTATTCTGGGGTGCCTTTGACAGCAAGGGTACCCCTTTCAGGTGAGACATGAACAACAACATTCTTCCATTTATGGGGGGTAAAATACATAGGGCGAAAACAAGATGGGAAAACTGCAAAATAAATTTGAATGGATTACCAGGTTGAACACCAGAGTTGCAGGTGTGATTAGTATCACAATACCGATACTCGCCTTGCTGATAATGTATGAAATTATTATGCGATATGGCTTTGGCAGGCCAACTACATGGGTTCATGATATCAGTCAATTTCTTTTCGGCGCAGGCTATATGCTTGGAGCTGGATATACCCTGGCTGTGGATGGACATGCTAACATGGATATGTTTTACAGCCGTTTTAAAAAAAAAGGTCGCGCTGTTCTGGACATTATCTCAGGAATTTTATTTCAATTTTATGTAATAATCCTCACCTGGAAATGTGGCCTGATAGCGTGGGACTCGGTCAAATATAGAGAAGTTCTCACGCAAAGTGCATTTGAACCTCCATTGTATCCCATTAAGATCATCTTGTTTATCGGATGTATTCTGTTATTGCTTCAGGGCTTATTAAAACTTTTGGGAGATATCGAAACAGTTCTTTCGTCATTTTCAAATCATATAAACAACTCTGAAGAAAGGGTCGCATAAAATTATGAGCATCGGTGTCATTACTTTATTACTTTTTTCATCCCTCATTGTTCTTTTAATTACCGGGATGCCTCTGGCATTCTGCTTGTCCGTGGTTTCTGTGATTGCCACAATTTTCCTGTGGGGACCGGAAGCACTTTTCCAAATTGCTTCAACAACATTTGGTTACACGCTCAATATCATACTAGTTGCCGTTCCATTGTTTGTATTTATGGCCAATGTTCTGATGAAATCAGATATTGCGGATGAACTTTATGAAACATTCTACCATTGGTCCGGCCGGATGAGTGGAGGTCTTGCCATAGGAACCGTAGTTATCTGTGGAATTTTTGCAGCGATGTCAGGGTTGAGTGGCGCAGCTACTGTCAGCATGGGATTGATCGCAATCCCTTCAATGTTGAAAAGAAATTACGATAAACATCTTGCAGTCGGGTGCGTGGCTGCAGGAGGCGCGCTTGGCATACTGATCCCTCCCAGTGTTGTCATGATTATCTATGCTGTTTTCTGCGGTGTTTCTGTGGGAAAACTATTTCTTGCCGGTATCGTTCCAGGATTGCTGTTGGCAGGCCTTTTTGTTCTCTATATCGGTGTCAGATGTGCGCTGAATCCAAAACTTGGTCCTGCCGTTCCAAAAGAAGAGGCTGCAACATGGTCAGAAAAAATGTCATCTTTAAAAGCAATTATTCTTCCCTGTCTGCTCATTATAGCAGTCATCGGCAGTATCTTTTTCGGGGTTGCAACACCGACGGAAGCAGCAGCAATCGGAGCGACAGGAAGCCTTGTCTGCGCTGCAATCAAAAAGAAACTCACCTGGAAAGCTTTCAAGGAAGCCAGCCTAAGTACTCTGGTTCTGTCCACCATGCTTATGTGGATTGTCATTGGAGCATCCTGTTTTGCCAGTGTTTATACCGCCTTAGGTGCACCTGATATGCTCAACTCAATTATTATGGACGCAGGGTTAGGCAAATGGACAATTCTGATTATCCTGCAGTTGAGCTATTTTATTTTAGGGATGTTAATGGACCCGACAGGTATCGTAATGCTCACAACACCTGTTTACATCCCCATTATTACAAGCCTTGGATTCGATCCTGTCTGGTTTGGTATTCTGTTCATTATCAATATGGAAATGGGATATCTAACTCCGCCGTTCGGTTATAACCTTTTTTACATGCGTTCGGTCGTACCCACCAGTGTGATGAAAATGAAAGAAATCTATATTTCAGTCTTTCCATTTATTACAATACAGGCGATCTGTCTTATATTGATAATTTTATTTCCTGAGATAGCACTTTGGCTTCCAAATCTTATGAAATAGCTAAAAGGAGACATTATGACGAAGATAAGTGTGAACAAAATTCAATTAGAATACGATACCTTTGGTAATCCAGATGACCCTGCCCTTCTTCTGATTATGGGATTGGGAAGTCAGATGATACTGTGGGATGAGGCATTTTGCAGAAACTTAGCAGAACAAGGGCTCTATATCATTCGCTTTGACAATCGTGATGTTGGACTTTCAAGCAAATTTGATGATGCTGGAACCCCAGATCTGATGGAAATTGTGGCCTCTATGATGAGGGGGGAGGTTCCGAATATACCGTATACCCTGGATGATATGGCCAGAGATGCTGTGGAACTGCTGAAGACGCTAAAAATTGAAAAAGCACACATCTGTGGGGTGTCGCTTGGTGCTGCAATTGCCCAGGCGATAGCGATTAATCACCCATCGGCAATAAGAAGTTTGATTTCCATATACGGCAGCACAGGAAATCCAGCCTTGCCTCAGCCAAAACCGGAAATGCTGGCCTTACTCATGACTCCGGCACCCCAGAATAGGGACGAAGCTATTGAGCAGACCTTTAATACATACGAGGCCATTTATGGCCCGAAATTTGATTTTGATAAAGAATGGCACCTTGAAATGATTAAACAGGCTTATGATCGCTGTTTTTGTCCCCAGGGAAAAGTCCGGCAACTGGCTGCAGTCACTGCCCACGGGAATCGCAAAGAAGCCCTTCGCAGGTTAGATGTTCCAGCTTTGGTAATACATGGGACAGATGATCCGCTAATCCCAATGGAAGGAGGCGTAGATACAGCTGAGGCCATTATGGGATCAGACCTGATGTTAATTGAAGGTATGGGCCATGATCTTCCGAATGGTAAGGGAGCTTGGCCCCAAATCTCAGAAGCGATGGTTAAGCATATTAAAAAAATTGAAACCCCATAAAACTGAAACAAAAAGGATGCAGATTCAAATGTCAGTACAAGAGTTTAACGATATTACTTATGATAAAGATAAATCAACCGGGATTGTGACCATTGTTCTTGACTCTCCCGAAAGGAAAAATGCTCTAAGTGATGTTACGTTCTGGGAACTATACAGGGCTTTTGAAACTATTCAGGAAGATGATACAGCAAAGGCAATGATAATTACCGGAGGCAAAGATCCGAAAGTATCTTCTCCTGAAAAAGAAGTGTTCAGCAGTGGCGGATATTTCAACCCTGAAACAGGTCCAATTGATGAAAATGATCCGTCTGTTAGCCAGGAAGCCAGAGAGCAAATTAACTTTACTGATATTGCCCAAAAGAAACTTACCTTGAAAATGTGGGAATTTGATAAGCCCGTAGTAGCAGCTATTAATGGTTATGCAATTGGAGCTGGTTTTACCATGCCACTTGCGGGAGCAGATTTTATTATTGCTTCAGAACATGCTTGGGCCATGTTTCCTTTTGTTCGGCTTGGTATTTTGCCCGAATTTGCATCTACTTTTCTGTTGCCGAGACTGCTTGGAGTCCAACGAGCTAAACAGATCCTATATTTAGGCGAAAAATTATCTGCAGATGAGCTGTTAGCACTAGGTCTCATTAATAAAGTCGTTCCCCATGAAAAACTGATGAGCAGTGCCAGAGGTATGGTGTTGGATCTTGTTCCGCCAAAAGCACCCGGATTTGCAATGAAATTGACCAAACAGGCCCTCCACAAACCTTTGATTGAAAACTTGAAGGCATCATTAGATATGGAAAATTATGGATTAAACAAAACATTTTCTTCTTTTGATTTTCTTGAAGGCATGTCCGCCAGGAAAGAGCGTCGCACACCGGTTTATCAGGGTCGCTAATATCAATATTAAATTTAGAGGTTTTTTATTATGAAAGACGTAGTGATAGTTTCAGCCTGTAGGACAGCAATCGGTGCATTTGGCGGGACATTGAAAGATTTAACCGGTGCTGATATTGCAAGCACAACCATGAAAGAAGCAGTTAACAGGGCTGGAATTGATGCTGATTTAATCGACGA
Source organism: Desulfobacteraceae bacterium (assembly GCA_033851995.1). Taxonomy (GTDB): domain Bacteria; phylum Desulfobacterota; class Desulfobacteria; order Desulfobacterales; family Desulfobacteraceae; genus Desulfobacula. The sequence goes on from JAWSVI010000003.1 coordinate 410,814, forward strand.
TGTCCGGTACGGATGCTGTATGGAGCACCATGATACTCTAAATACGGCTCGTGTTGCAGCACTGATGGCTGGTATTCCGGACACTGTGCCTGCAGCCACTGTGAACCGAGTCTGCATTTCTGGAATGGAGGCAGTGCTTTCTGGCGCAGCAATGATCCAGGCCAATATGGCGGAGATAATTTTAGCGGGAGGCGTAGAGCACATGTCGGGTGTTCCCTATACAGTGCCAATGGCCAGGTGGGGTTGCCGCCTTCAGGACCAGCAGTTTGTGGATGCCATGATGCATGCGCTTCACTGCGGTTCTCATCTGTTGCCATTTGATAAATCTACGCCATTAAATATTGAGCAGGCTCCTGCCAGCTATTTTATGGGAAAGCCATATATTATGGGACACACTGCAGAATTTGTTGCCCAATACCTTAATATTAGCCGGGAGGAAATGGATGAGGTGGCATTAAGAAGCCATAGCAATGCTGAAAGGGCAAATAATGATGGGTCATTCAAAGACGAAATTGTTCCGGTTACGGTACCTCAATATAAAAAAACGCCATTAATATTTGACAAAGATGAACACTTTAAACAGGGTATCACGATTGACAAACTCGCCGCATTACCGCCTGCGTTCGTTCCTGAGACCGGGAAAGTGACTGCTGGAAATGCCAGTGGTATTAATGACGGATCATCTGGGATGATATTGATGTCTGAAGAAAAAGCGAAGGAGTTGGGGATTACCCCCATTGCAAAAATAAAAGCATCTGGACGTGGGGCATGTCATCCGACGATTATGGGAATTTCTCCTGTTCCGGCCGTAAAAAACATGTTGGAGAACAGCGGGTTAAGTATAGAGGACTTTGATCTATGTGAAGTCAATGAGGCATTTGCAGCCCAGTATATTGGGTGTGAGAAAGAACTGGGGCTTGATCGTTCAATTACCAACGTTAACGGTTCTGGTATTGGCTTGGGGCACCCGGTTGGATCAACAGGGGCTCGAATAATTGTTACCCTTTTACATGCCATGCAAAAAAGGGGAAACTCATTAGGGCTTGCAACACTTTGCGGCGGGGGTGGTGTTGCCATGGCATGTGCGATAGAGATGATATAAAATATATTTTTTACTAACAGGAAAAACTCTTTTAAGCAGTTTCCAGGATTGCCTTGTTATATCTGCACTATTCATAAACCACAATTGAATATCAAGCAGTATTAAAAAAAATAAACGGAGGGATAGGTTTGTACGGATTTTCAGCTATAAATGCCAGCAACGGTTGGGCCATAAGTGTTGTAGGCATTAGCATAGTTTTTTCAGGCCTCGTGATGCTGTCTTTGGTTATTTCTCAGCTTTATAAAATATTGGGTTTCTGGTCTAATTTATCAGAAATTAAGATTAGAAAAAAATTTAAAAGAAGAAAGAGGACACAAGCAAACAACCTACCTTTTTTAACAGAAAATCAAAAGGAAATTTCCAGGCAGCTATTGCTCATTGCCCAAATAACAGGCAATCAATTTTCTATAGAACGGCTGATGCATCTGGCACAAATCAGCGATGTTCAAGAACCCAAACAGCATATCGATTATTTGCTTGAAACAAAAATAATCATCTCGGACGGTTTGGGTCAATTTGCCTGGGATAAGGAGAAGTTTGATTCAGCAATTCAGTCAAAATAAGGTGAAGAAAACAAATCAGAAGTAAAAAGGAATAGGAATGGATGTACTTTTTTTAGAGTTTTTTCAAAATACAGGGTTTTACCTGTGGGATTACAGAAATATAATAATGATATTCATTGGTTCAGTGTTTATCTATCTGGGTATTGCAAAAGATTACGAACCCTTGCTTCTGGTTCCCATCGGTTTTGGCATGCTGATCGGAAACATCCCCATATTCAAAGGCTTGGGCTTGGGTATTTACGAGAGCAACTCCGTACTACACTATCTCTATTTCGGTGTTACGCAAGGGATTTATCCACCCCTCGTGTTTTTGGGTATCGGTGCCATGACAGACTTTTCAACCCTTCTGGCTCGCCCGGTATTGATGCTGCTTGGTGCGGCGGCCCAAGCTGGAATTTTTATCACCTTCTTGGGTGCCTTGGCTCTGGGTTTTGAACCAAATGAATCGGCTGCCATCGGCATTATCGGTGGAGCAGATGGCCCGACTGCGATCTTCCTTACGGCTAAACTGGCACCAAGACTAATCGGCCCGATTGCAGTTGCAGCCTACTCATATATGGCGCTGGTACCGGTTATTCAGCCACCTATTATGAAATTGCTTACCACCCGTAAAGAACGATTGATTAAAATGGAAGAACCCAGAGAAGTTACGAAAAGAGAAAAAATGGTTTTCCCAATAGTTGCGTTCATTCTCTGCTGTTTTCTTGCACCGGCAGCCCTGCCGTTACTAGGGATGCTCTGCTTTGGCAATGTGCTTAAAGAAGCTATCGTTACCGAACGTCTGGCACAGACTGCACGAACATCACTCATTGATATTGCAACCATCCTTCTTGGTGTGACAGTAGGTGCCAGTACACAGGGAGATGTTTTTCTCAAAGCAAGTTCAATTAAAATATTCATTTTAGGGGCGCTGTCATTTTGTGTGGCCACAGCCTGCGGCTTGTTGTTTGCTAAAGTTATGAATCTTTTTTTGAAAACCAAAATCAACCCGTTGATAGGCGCGGCAGGGGTTTCAGCGGTGCCGGATTCTGCCCGGGTAGTACATGTTGTCGGACAACGGGAAGACCCTAGCAACTTTTTATTAATGCATGCCATGGCACCGAATGTATCTGGTGTTATCGGTTCTGCTATTGCCGCAGGCGTTTTATGGAGCCTGATGGGATAGCTTTAAAACATTAAATCAAATAGACAGGAGAATAATTATGAAAAATCATTACTCACTATTTTCATCAACATCACTGATATTGGTCATTTTAACTAGTCTTCTAATACCATCTCTCTCATATGCCCAAACCCTTAAAGCAGGTATAGTAGATTTTAGACCGTTTATGATTGTTAAAAAATCAGGAGAATTAGGCGGGAGCGAATATGAAAAAACAAAACTTATTATCGAAAAAGCCAGGTTCAAATATACAGTGGAAGGATATCCTACAAAGCGCCTTTACACTCAATTATCGGATGGTAGAACTGAAATTTTTATTGGGCTTAAAAATTCGCCAATATATCATGATCATGTTTTATACAGCCAGGAAGCTGTAAATGAAATCAAGTTGAATATTTATGGCTCGCCTGGAATAGAAATGCCGGGAGATATCCAAGGAGTAGCGGGGCAAAAAATTATAGGAATCAAAGGGTATGGATACGGAGGAATACGAGACAAAATACTCCTTAATCCTGAAACAAAGGTTCAATTATTTGAAGGTAGTTCACATGAAAATTGCCTAAAAATGCTTCAGCACAAAAGAGGCGGTGCACAGCTATTTCTAGGATACGAGGAGCCATCCAAGAAAGCGATGGAAAAATTAGATATACAAGGGTTTCCGTCAGTAAAAGTCTTTGCAATTAAAACATATATTATTGTGTCAAAAAAGACACCAAATGCCGACTTAGTTTTAGAAAAACTTGAAAAAGCTTATTCAGAATTGAAGGCAAACGGAAAACTTTAGTTCGATCACTAAAACACCCCCGCTGTAATCAAGCGGGGTATTATCCTAAAATAATAGAGAAGGCCTTGGGGACTAACTATATTTCATGGAGGACATATAATGAGAAAAAAAGGAATGAGTATTTCTCTGAAAACATCTTTGCTTTGTGGCATTATCATTTTAGGCCTTCTATCTTTAAGCAGCTATGTTTCTATTCTATTACAATCCAACTTGTCAAACCGTATGATTGATGAATTTGAAGAAACCCAGAAGGCCATATTGCAAGAAGAGTCTATCAAATTGAAGGGTAATTTAAAAAAAAACATGGCCATCAATCTGGAGATTTGCAGCAGCGTTACAGGGTCTTATATCTTCGATTTTGATAATGACAAGCTGCATAAGTTGCTGGAAAGTTACTTGAAGCTGGATGATGTTGTGGCGATCAAGGTAACGGATGTTGAAGGCGAACCTTTTGGATCAGCCTGGAAAGATCCCTCCATTAAAATCGGAAAAGAAATCCCGGAGAATATAAAATTAAATGAAAAATTTTCGATTGAAGCAAAGGCAATTTATAATGGCGAAAATATGGGAAATATCCAATTTTATTATACCGATAAATTAGTAAACCAACGTATTCAAATCAAAAAGAATCTAACTCAAAGCAGCATTAAAAGTTTTCAAAATATAGCAAAAGCCAATATCAATAAAACAATAAAAATTCAACTTTTTGTCGCAGTTTTGATTGTAGTCATATTGACCATTACACTTGTTTTTTGCCTCCAGATTCTTGTCACAAAACCCATTAAACATACTGTAAAAATGATAAAAGATATTGCTCAGGGAGAGGGAGACCTGACAAAGAGACTTGAGATAAAAAGTAATGATGAAATTGGGCAGCTTGCAATATGGTTCAACATATTTGCTGAAAAACTACAAGAGCTTATTCTTGAAGTAAGCGGCAATGCGAATATGGTCGACAAATCATCTTCCGCATTTACCATGTTGTCTTCGAATATGAATGGTAATGTTGAAGAGCTTTCTTCTCGGGCTAACACTGTAGCAGATTCAGCAGGTGACATGAGTTCAAACATGGCCACTGTTGCTGTTTCCATGGAAGAAGCATCGACGAACATAAACATGGTCGCTACAGCTTCAGAGGAGATGTCGGCAACAATAGGAGAAATTGCTCAGAGTGCTGAAAAAGCCCGTGCCATAACCGATGATGCCGTATCAAAAAGCGAAACCGCTTCTCATCAGGTCAATGAGTTAGGAAATGCAGCACAGCAGATAGGTAAAGTGGTAGAAACCATAACCGATATTTCTGAACAGGTTAACCTTTTAGCGTTGAATGCAACCATTGAAGCAGCAAGGGCTGGAGAAGCAGGAAAAGGTTTCGCAGTTGTTGCAAATGAGATAAAAGATCTTGCCAGGCAGACAGCAGATGCATCTGGTGCCATACGAGGGCGCGTCCAGAACATTCAGGGATCTACACATGAAACCATTGAAAATATATCCGGGATTACACAGATCGTGATGGAGATTAATGAAATAGTAGCAACAATCGCAACGGCTGTGGAAGAGCAATCTGCAACTACAAAGGAAATAGCAGAAAACATTTCTCATGCATCAGTCGGAATTGTTGCAGTTAATGAAAATGTGTCCAAAGGCTCATTAGCTTCCAAACAAGTGGCCGATCAAATATCTGATATCACACAAGCCTCCATGGAGTTGGCATCCTCAAGTAAAAATATCAAATCGAATGCGGGGGAACTATCCAGTTTGGCAGAAAATTTAACCATACATATGAATAAGTTTAAAGTCTAAACAGGAAGCTATAAACAGGAAAAAATTTTTCTAAAACAATACCAGTTAAAGGAAAAGACAGATGAAAATACATGAATATTAGGCAAAGGAGCTGTTCAGAAAATACAAAGTTCCTGTTCCGGAGGGGAATGTTGCGTTTTCTTTAGATGAAGCTAAAT
>JAWSVI010000072.1:0-1557 GCA_033851995.1 Desulfobacteraceae bacterium
TGCGCCTACCCCCAAACTTAGACCACGGAACGGGATTTCTTAAGTGGAAAATGCGTTCCTGTGGTTCGTGATTTATGCGGCCTGAGAGCCGCCTGTTTAAATACTTTTGTGCCAAACTCTTCTTGTAATTTTATAGCACCATGGTATTCTCCTGCCGCCAGCCTGGAGGATAGGGCAATGCTGGGAAGCAACCTGAGCGCCATGACTGGTAACGGAGACATGGGGCAGCATACAGTCAGATTTATGCTGCCCTTCTTCCATGTTTCTGTTCTTAATGCGTTAAATCCCCGCGCCTTAGCGCGGAATAAATACCCCGTAGGGCCGCCGGAGGCATATTCAATCATAATTTCTTATGAGCCTCCTTGTTGACAAAGCTTTTCATGAATACCTCAGCCGGGGTTTGCTTGTCCAGTGCAGAATGCTTTCGTTCGCAATTATAGTATCTGAAATAAGCATCCAGCCCTCTATAAAGCGCATGACCATCACTGTAGGCTTTGGGATAAACGTCTTCATACTTGAGGGTCCACCAAAATCGTTCGATGAATACGTTGTCAATAGCTCTTCCGCGACCATCCATGCTTAAGGCGACTTGTTTATCCAACAATACACTGGTAAAGGCTTCCGAGGTAAATTGTGAACCCTGGTCTGTGTTAAAGATCTCCGGAGTGCCTTGTTCCAATGCCCGTTCCAGCGCTGCAATACAGAAAAGGCTTTCCAGTGAGTTCGATAATTCCCATGAAAGAACATATCTGCTATACCAGTCGATTACGGCGCTCAGGTACATGAACCCGTGCTGCATCGGAATGTAGGTAATGTCGGTTCCCCAGGCCTGGTTGACGCGTTCAATCTCAACACCACGAAGCAAATACGGATATATTTTATGTCCAGGTGCAGGCTTGCTCGTGTGTGGCCCAGGAGTGATTGCCTGAAGCCCCATGCGCCGCATCAGACGTGCCACCCGTTTATGATTGACACAATGCCCCTGATCACGAAGCCAGTCCGTCATTCTCGGATAGCCGAATTCAGGATGCTTCATATACTGCTCGTCAATTAGACGCATCAACACAAGATTTTCATTTGTTTCAGGAACGGGGTTATAATAAAAGCCCGAACGTGTTACGCCTGCCAGCCTACATTGGCGCCGGATCGAATAGACGGGGTCAGGTTTCACCCAACCCCGACGTGATGAAACCGGCAGGCTTATAGCTTTTTTTCAAGCCACTTGATATCCATCTTCAATCGCCCGATTTCTTCATAAAGTGGAGAAGTAAGCTCTTCCTCGCTTTTTGACTGCCGTTTTTTTCCAGATGAAAAAAGTTCCGGGGCATTTGAGAGCAGTTGTTTCTTCCAAGCCGATATTTGATTTGGATGAACCTTGTAAGTTGCTGATAACTCAGATAATGTTTTTATCCCCTTGATTGCTTCGACTGCCACTTTAGCTTTAAATTTCTCCGAAAATTGTCTTCTTTTACGTTTCATTTTCATGCGTCCTTTCTTACCATTTTCAGGACGCAGATTCCACCTTAGCAAGTGGTCCAAAAATCGGGGTTAAGCGCA
>JAWSVI010000004.1:0-139318 GCA_033851995.1 Desulfobacteraceae bacterium
TTATTTTTTGATTTTACTTAAAATAAGAGTTGATTCATGGTCTTTACCTCTATTGATTTTGCCTATTTTTTACCCATTGTATTTTTCCTCTATTGGTTTGTTTTTAATAGGAACCTTGGGATCCAGAACCTGTTTTTGATAGTGGCAAGTTATATATTTTACGGCTGGTGGGACTGGCGATTTCTTTTTTTGATCGCATTCAGTTCTATGGTGGATTTTTTAGTTGGCATAGGGCTTTCAAAGACATGTGACCCGTTCAGAAGAAAACTGTTATTATTAACCAGTATCATAGTCAACATAGGATTTCTGGGTTTTTTTAAATATTTTAATTTTTTTGCCCAAAATTTTGTCAATGCCTTTTCCTTTTTCGGGCATCCATTTGAAAACACCTTGATGCTCAATATTATTTTGCCGGTTGGTATTAGTTTTTATACCTTTCAAACCCTGAGCTATACTATTGATGTGTATAAAAATAAGATTAAGCCAACTGATTCATGGCCAGCCTTTTTCGCCTTTGTCAGTTTTTTCCCCCAACTGGTTGCAGGACCTATAGAACGTGCTGTCAATCTTTTACCCCAATTTAATGAAAAACGGATTTTTCAATATGAACCTGCCGTTAACGGCATGAGACAGATCCTTTGGGGATTGTTCAAAAAAATTGTGATTGCGGATAATTGTGCACTATATGTCAATGAAATTTTTTCAAATTATCACAATTATTCAGGAAGCGCCCTTGCCGTTGGGGCTGTTTTCTTTGCCTTCCAGATTTATGGGGATTTTTCAGGATATTCTGATATTGCTATCGGAACCTCAAGGCTTTTTGGCTTCCGCCTGATGAGGAATTTTGCCTTCCCCTATTTTTCAAGGGATATTGCCGAATTCTGGCGCAGATGGCATATCTCCCTGTCAACATGGTTCAGGGACTATTTATATATCCCCATGGGGGGCAGCCGGGGCAATACTTTTACGAAGACAAGAAATATTTTTGTCATTTTCATTGTCAGCGGTTTTTGGCACGGGGCCAATTGGACATTTATTGCCTGGGGCGCCTTAAATGCCTTATATTTTCTTCCTCTGATGCTAATGGGTAAGAACAGGGTCCACAAAGATTGGTCAGGAAGCCAAAGGGTTCTGCCCAATCTCAAGGAACTCTTTCAAATGGGAACCACCTTTTTTTTGACCACCCTGGCCTGGATATTTTTCAGGGCAGAATCCTTAGGACAAGCTCTCGATTATATTGGAAAAATGATGAGCGCTTCTCTTTTCTCCTATCCAAACCTGGGGTGTGAAAAACTGGTCATCGGGATTCTTTTTTTCTTGGGTATGGAATGGGTACAAAGAAAAAAAGATCATGGCCTTGAATTTGACTCTTCTCACCTGCCCAGGCCTTTCAGATGGGGGATTTACTATGGAATCATCCTAAGCTGTATCCACTTTGGGGGGATCAGTCAGGAATTTATTTATTTTCAGTTTTAGGACAATCAAATGAAGTTATTTATCCGCCAATGCATTCTATTTGCCCTCTGGTCTCTTCCGGTGATTTTGCTCTATTCAGCTTTTAAGACAGGGTTTCATATCCCTTATACCCTTGATAAATCAGTTGATACCATCATTACTGGAGACTCTCATGTCCAGTGCGCCATAAAAGATGATCTACTCTCCGGCATAGACAACATTGCTCTGGATTCTGAAGGCTATATTTATTCATATTATAAACTCAAATCCATCATTTCCAGGAACCCCCATATCAAAAATATCATCATCGGGTTTAGCTTTCATAATATATCTTTCTACTATAACGGATACATTATTGGAAAAGATGCCCGGAAAATAATGCCGAGATATATTGACCTTTTGAGCTACAAAGAAATTTATAATTTGGTTAAAACCTATCCAGTCCTTGGAATTCCAGCCCTGAGAAAATTTTTTTGTCTTAACGGCGAAAAATATCCCTATATTGGTGAGTATAACAATGGTAACACTTCAAAACTCTCCTATGACGAAACCATCATGAAGAACAGGATTAATGCACAGTATCTGCTTAATAACAAGCCTCTGGGGCTTTCTGCTATCAATATTGAATACATGGGCCGGGTGGTGCAATTGTGCAAAGCATACAAGATAAACCTGATATTTATCAGGACACCCTTGCACAATGAATACCGCAGTTCAATTCCCGAAGACCATGTGGCCGCCTATAAAAGGCTGGTAAAGGAATTTAACTGTCCTGTGATTGATTTTAGTGGCCTGACTCTCGAGGATTCCCATTTTCTGCCTGACGGGGATCATTTAAATGCCAGGGGGGCAATTGAGGCCACAAAATACTTTTCTAAAATATGGAAACAATTTTAGGGGCACCATGATATTAATGCTGCTCTTGTGTTGTTATCATAAAGACGAAGTGACTCAACCCGATATGGTTTGTCCCCGGGTAGTTGAAGCAAAAGGTAGGAACCCGGAACAATATCCTGATTACAAGGAATGGGATGAGTAAAACGTTTCGCGCTAAGGTCTCAAGTAGAAGGGATTGAGATAGGTGACTTAGCTGTTGACCACATCAGAATGCCTGTTTATATGATTGAAAACTACGTTCTTAGATACGATCTTGATAAAGATCGTCCTTGGTTTATTTTCCACTACAAATCGGTGAAGAAGAAACATAGGATATTTTTTTTAAAGTTAGTCTAACTTGACCTTGCAACACGAAAAGTTCCTATCGAAATAGTGGATTGAGAAAGGCGCTGCTATAAAAGCGGCGCCTTTCAGTCACTATTTTTAAATAAATTTTACTTTCACAATCCAATTTATGGTATTTAGAGTTGTTGAATTTGTGGTAAAAAAAATGTTGTGCGTATAAAGAGCGATTTTGAATATGCTAATTTTTAAATTATATTGACAGGCCATGAAAATGAAAGAATTGACGATAAATATAAGCAAAGAATTCGGTAAATATCTGGGCGGTGCAAAAAAAAAATCTTTTCAATTTTCTGGAGAGGAGTTCAGAGAACAATTTTTAGATGAAAATTTTGAAAAATATGACAAAATTCATATTGAATTGGATGGTGTATTAGGCTACCAATGGGATTTTTTGGATGAATCATTTGGGGTGATAGCCCGAAAATATGATAAAGAGCAATTTGCAAAAAAGTTCAATTTTATTTCAAGAAATAATCATACCATTGAAAAAATACACCACATCGTTATGAATCAAAAAAAATAAATTCTACAATACCCATAATTAATCAAAAAATTCTACCTGCTTCATCAGTTAATATGGGTTTGTCTTTGCAGCAGAAGGAAAAATCGATTTTTGTCTGATGAAAGGGCGACTTGGAATAAATTTTAGAGAGTCACAATAAAATCCGGTTTTGGACGATAGTGTCTTTATTCTTTACTTAATAAATGATACCTGTATGAGGAAAAGCTGATCTGAAACTCATATAGATAATTATAATGGCTATCGTTGCGATTAAAAAAAACTTTGTTCTGCAAATAATTAAAAGTCCTTTTTACTTCCTTTATGCCTTTTCTATTGCATTTATCATTTTATCCTGTTCATGGATAGCCGCATACGGGCAAAAAAGCAATTCTCAAATCATCCTTTTTTCGGGCAAGGAATACAGCAGCTTAAAATCCAGGGAGTTGCTGGCATTGATCAATTCATTCACAAAAGAACTGCCGTTAAAATCCATCAATATTAAAGAACCCTTACCAGACACTATTTTACCCGCAGATATGGCTTCTCCGGTTTTCGCATGGGAAGACAAAGCGAAAAGTACTGCATGGCTGATAACGATTAAATTCCACAAAAAAGCCATTTTGTGGGCATTGCTGGACACCTGTTCGTGGATACCTGATGCAGATACCTGGAATAAATTAAAAAAAGCTGCAGGCTGTGAACCCCTTGAAGTCATCATAGAAGGAGTTGGTGGCCAGAGTGAAAGAGAAATCATTTCCCAAAGCCAGATTTTTTTTAAATTTTCAAAGGATATGGTGGATGCTCAATTGATGTTCATGCGAAAACCACTGCCATTCCTTGAAGCAAAAAAAAATCCTGAAAAAACCAGTCTGTTGATGGGAAAAATTGATTCATACAAACCACCCAAAATCCTTTTGTCAGATCCGCCCATCTGTGCCAATTGCCATTCTTATTCTCGCGATGGTAACTTTATGACCATGGATACGGATTATGGAGGAGATAAAGGCGCATTTGCCTTTTCTTCCTTTAATAAAAAGGTCACAATCAATAATGACGTTATTTTTTCATGGAATAAAATTCTCCCTAAAAAACCGGCATCATACAGTATGGGGCTTTTTGCCCGTGTGTCTCCTGATGGACGGTTTATAACAGGTACGGTGAATGAAACATCGGTTTTTGTCATGATGGATGATCTTTATTATTCCCAGTTATTCTACCCCTCAAGCGGTCAAATTGCAATTTTCAATACCCGGACAAAAGCATTCAAACTTTTACCGGGTGCCAGCCTGGCCAGCAGGGTCCAGACAGCCCCTGCATGGAGCCCTGATGGCAAACACATTGCATTCTCAACCGTCCCCACAAATCCTGAACTCATTGAAAAAGTTTTGGCCAAAAGAATACTGAATGAATGTCCAAAGCAAAACATTAAAACCCTTAATAGAAGATATCCTGTTCAATTTGACATTTATACCGTGCCCTTTAACCATGGAAGGGGGGGGGATGCGACACCTTTGAAAGGTGCCAGCAACAATGGGTTCAGCAATTATTTTCCCAGGTACTCACCAGATGGGAAATGGATGGTGTTTACCCAAAGTCCTACTGGATTAGTACTTCAGCCTGAGAGCAAATTGGTTATTGTACCATCCAAGGGTGGGGAGGCAAGGCTATTAACCTGCAACCAGCCAACCATGAACTCATGGCATTCCTGGTCCCCCAATTCAAAGTGGCTGGTGTTTACCTGTAAAGCCAACTCGCCGTATACTGAACTATTTCTGACGCACATAGATGACCAAGGTGTTTCAAGCCCTGGTATTCGCTTGTTCCGCTTCAGCAGCAACGACTTGGCAGCCATGGTCCCTGAATTTATCCCCAAACAGGCAAAAACACCTGAAACAATAGCATATGGATCATTGGAACACGCCAAAGGAAAGACGATAGCCATTGATGGAAGATAAGAGCAGCGCCATTAATGATTTTAAATATAATTTTTTAACAAAGGAGATTTTTTATTATGAAAAAGGATAAAAGAGCAAAGATCATACTGCTATCCATATTGATCTTATTTCTATCTATATCTGTCGCATCGTTTGTATTTGCTTATGGTGACGGCCCTTCCGATCCAAAGGACAGGGACAGCTATGTTCCACCGGACAACACAGAATGGGACAGCGTTAGATGGGATATAAATTCAGGTGGCGAATTCAGCCACCTTACTTTTGAAGAAGAGTTTCCTGATGGAAAACCACCGAAGAATCCCAACGTGAGTAACCTTACTTTTGAAGAAGAGTTTGGTGATGGAAGGCCACTCAGTTTTCCTCCTCCCCCATGGCAAATAGATTTGTATGAGGACATATTAGAAGACCTCGATCATCTTGATATTGGTGCTACGGCTGCCGGGACACCAGTAAATATAGTTTTTAGTGCGCCTTTTGCATTTGTAGGTGGGTGTTATGCCGGAATAAAATGGGGTACCAGACGGACCTATTATTGGATTACAGACAGGGCAGAGTCGGACAATCGGAGAACTTCAGAGAGCAGCACTGTAGAACAGACTAAAAAAAGATTGTTTAACTGGTTTTCTAATTTAGACCCGATACCACCCTCAGCAGATGGGTCTCATCCTTCTTCAAGAATAAGGTAATTGCAGGAGATTTTTTTACGGCTTTTTAACATTGTGGTAACTTAAGGAGATTTTGATGAAGAAACTTTATACTATTATCTGGGGTGTTTCATTTGCCTTAATGGTCCTTGTGGGATGCGTGGGCGTTGAAAGTAAAAAAACAGCTGAATATGAAACTGTGGATATGTTGGACACGCAGCCTTCAATCAACCAGGCGGTTTTGGCTGCTGAAGTGGCTAAAACCGGAGATTTAAAAACACTGCCGTTTGTCAACGTTGATGATAATTCAAAAATAGTTGTCGATAAGATGAGCCATTTTGAAGATAATGGAGCAAACTCATTATTAATTAAAACTTATAATATGAGCCCTGAAGGCATAGCTACACTGGATTATTATAACGATTCCCAGGATATATACGGTAGAATAGACAGGCGAATTATAAAAGTTGTATATGAGGAGCAAAAACCAAATGCCTCTCAAGCAGACAGCATCAAATCGTGGCTTTTAAAACAAAAAAAGGCTTTGTTTTTGAAAACGGATGATGCCTTTCAAAAAGATTTGGTAAATTTTCAAAAGGCAAATGGGTTGAAGCCAGATGGAAAATTTGGTCCAAAAACGGCTAAAGCCTTAGTACAGGATATTCCGATGATAAATGTCCAGAGCCTGGAAAATCATATTGTTTATCCGGAAATTCCGAATCACGTGCTCTTTCTCCTTCCCTATGATCTCGCTAAAAAAGAAAAAGAAAGGTTCAAAAGATTTGGGTCATGGTTAGACGCGGGAAGGTTGGGTATTTCAAAAGAGGAATTCAAAAAAGCCAGTACAAATGGCGATAAATTTGTTTTGTTTATTTATTTTTTCGATCGTGTTAACCCGGACTTTGGTATCAGTATCGGTTTGTCAACAAGGCCAAAACAAAGAGGCGTGGTTTCAGATAGTGAACCATATCATACGAAACCAGGCGACTGGCCGTTTATTACAAAAGTGTTCTCCCTTGATAGCCAAACATTACCTGATAAATTGTATGTTAATATTTTTTTGGAAAAGAGCGTCGTTAGCAGACCCTGTATCGGAAGTCATAAATTGTTATGAAATTTGTTTGTTTTTTGAAAATATCCCCGGCTGCTTGCTTTTGCTTGCGGCCGGTCTTTTATTGAAAGTGTAGCCATCCCCGTATTCGACATGATGTCAAATGATCGATACCTTTGTGTGGGTCTCTCCGCTTTTAAAACTTTATCAATATAGAAACAAAAAAAGGAATTGAAAGCAGATGCTTAAAATTCCTAATATCGTTGTTGCTGGCGGAGAAGGAGAGATTCGAACTCTCGGTGGAGTATAACCCCCACACTCGCTTAGCAGGCTAAAATTAACCATAAGGTAATGCACACTATATCTTAAAAGGCACACTGTTGAAGGGTTTCTTTGAATATGAACCATTCTTAAATATCCCTAAAGAATCTGATTTGAGGATAAATTGACACCATATTTGACACCATATTAGTTGTAAAAATTAAGGATTAAAACGAAAATCTAGCAAGTCTTGTTTGGTGATAAACCTTGAACAGACTCCATGAGAATATGCATATAACCAAGATTGACCTATTTCAGAAACTAAGGCCTCATAAATTTGACTCCTATATCTCTTTCTAACGCGGAGCACAATAACACAATCACTTACTTCAATTTTCCCTGATTTAACAAATGTAATTTTCCCTATACTACCTCTGCCTACTCTTGCAATTAGTATGTCGCCCGTTTGAGCAAAGTTTGATGAAATAGGTTTTGTATTGTTAAAAGCAATCCCGTTTTCATAGCCTTGTTTAAAAGAAGTTGTATGAAAGAAATTTGACCTTCCTAAAAATTCTATTAACTTCTTTTTGGAATATTTACCACGAAATATTTCAGCATCAATGTCTTTTAAACTGACTCCTGTATTTATTTGAAGCTTTTGGGTAAATGCATGGTAAGAGAAATCCATACGTTTAATTAACGAAGATTGATTAACTTTGATCTGAGAGGTTATTTTCCCTTCTAAATTTGCTTGTTTGATTTTAACAGTTGACGCTTTTTTTTGTCCTTTTTGTAAAAATAATATATGTGTCCTCGCTTCTGTTTTACAAAAAGCATTTGGGGGTAATTGTATTAAACCAGTTACAGATGAGTTGTCTAAAATATCCTCTCGGAATAGTTGAAATTCACTTCCGGTTAAAATAGTATCTGGAAGAATAATACCTAATTCCCCATCAGGTTTCAGCATTTTTAGGTTCTGAGCTAGAAAGATAATGTCTGTTGTTAATCTGCCTAATTTACAGGAACTTTTGAAACCAGCGTCTTTTAAGATGTTTAGATATTTTTCGTTCTTTTTTAGTGGAGTATATGGGGGATTGCAAACTGCAATATCTATATTACCAGCTATTATATTGAGCTGTTGTTCTATGTTTGGTGATAACCCATCTATGTTGGAAACACTTATGTTCGGTAAAGTTTCTTTAAGTTGTAAAATTCTGTAGTGATCAATTTCTGTTGCTATAAAGTGTGCATTTTTCCAACGATTAGTGGCAGCTTTTGCTAGAGAGCCCCCTCCAACACCTAATTCGAGAATAGTTTTCGGCGTCTGTAGTTTTAGACTTGAAACTAATAAATTTGAAAATTTGTCTTCGGTAAAATACTGTCCTAAATTACTATACATTGCCTTCTGCTCTTCTGAATTGATTATAAATCTGCTTGGCTTTATACCGTTCGTTATTTGAAAAATGGTCAGAATAAAAAAGGTTATAATATTTTAGAAATTGTGTTTTATCTGATCTTAAATCCCACTTCCAATTGAAATGATTGCTTTTGACCATTCTTTTGATTAAAAAATCGAAAAGATAATTGTTTGTCAATTTGATAACATTTGTGCAGATAGCAACGATATTATCAATTTCATCAACACCAATTTGTAATGAGTTCCCGACTTCAACACTATGAGTTTCGAAGTCTAAAGAAATTGCATTTTTAGTACCAAGAACTCCAAACCTGTGAACAGCACAATGCCTTAGATGGCAAACCTTTTCAAAATCTTCTAGAGTAGAAGTCAATTCGTTTGGTAATTGCCCCTTATTAATTCCGATAAAATTTTTTAATGATTCCAGAATGTTTTTTTTACTAGCGAACGAACATCCTTCCAATAAAGCTTCTGCAACGTCTTCAATTTTTTTGGAGTGTTGGATTGACGTCAGGACAGCCCCATAGGCCAAACTATGATTTAAACACTTCTTTTCGGCCTCTTTATCAATCACAATTATTTTACATATTAAAGTTCGGAAATAACTTTCAACGGCGGAAACACTTCCTAACAGGATCAATAAGCCAAGTATAGGGTTTTCAACAACGCCACCCATTAATTTATTCATGACTTGGATGTTTTTCCAATACAAATCGATTGGTGATAACTCTTCTCTGACACTTGGCGAGTTTTCGAAACAAGACTTGGTATCAAAAGAGACACTAGAGGCGGAGTGATTGATTTCTAAAAACATGTTCACGACAAAAATTCCTTAACATAGCTCAATGTTTTTTTGTAAATATCTTCGGATTTGATTTCTCCGATACCCTTCCCCTTCCTAAGTTCTGAAGCAGGCGTAGAATGGTGGAGTAGATCTCCAATCGTTTTGATGTCGGTTTCTTCGAGGATTTTATTTTTTCTCCATTTGGTTAATATTGGGAGTTCATTTATCGATATTTTCATGCATTCTTGATATTTGGATTCATTAATTAACTCAGTACCACAATTATGACAAAATTTTTGGCTTTCAGATAGTCGTTCGTGGCTACAATTTGAACACAAAGGTAGATCTAATTTGATTGAGGATATATCCTCATCATCTAACAATGTTTGTATTTTTTTTCTTTCAGGATGCTTTGTATTTTTTCTGTTAATAAATTCTAATATGTTATCAGGGTTAAATCCTCTGCTTTTTGCTGAAAATGCTCGTTGTTGCATTAGGAAAAGCAAATGAGGTATAAATCTGACATACTTTCTATTCTTGCCATGGCTTACCTCTCCTTTAGGATAAAAAAGTCCAGCCTCAATTAAAAAGCGAAGCATCCTCTCCTCAAGGATATTTGCTCTATTAGATTTCTCAAAGCCGATATAAATTTGTTTTGTATTTTTATCCGAAAGCTTATTGTTCGCCTCTGATAAAATATTGATAACAGAATCAAATAGTTTCTCTCCGACATCAATAATACTGCCATATTGAGTTAGTTTCTTTTTAATAGATCTATATTCGGTTCTTAAATAATCTGAATGTGTTTCAATTATTTTATTAAATCGTTTTTGTTGACTATTAATATTCTTCTCGCTCAAATAGTCATTGATCATATTTATAAAAGTTCTAGGAATCCCAAATGAGGCTATTGTAAGTAAATTCAATATATTTTCAGGGATGTCTAATTTTTCTGATTGGAATCTTTTCCTTGCTATCTCATGAAGCAAATCTTTTTTATTTTCAAAATCAATTTTCCAAACATTAGCTAACTTTGCGTCATGCCCTAAATGCAGTCTAGGTCCGTAATCAGTAGTTCCGGGATATACGGATGCTTTTGGTGAAATGTTCCTTGCGATTAGATTTCGAAAAATATCGAAGAATTCAGTTAAATATTCAGGCGTTAGTGTTAAAGCGGCATCATCCAATAATAGGATACATCGTTTCCTTTTAAAAAAGTCCATACATTTTCTTATATGGTTGTGTAACCATTCAATATGTATTGTTCTAAGAATATCTTCCGAGATATCGTTTTCAGCGTAATGTCCTTTTTCAGCATTTTTTGAGAATTTTTTAAAGCCATTTAGTTCTTCATCTTTAATCCAGATGGGCATAGCTTTATCGCTGCTTAGTTTTTTAATTGAGTGTTGTAGCCCAAGGACTAATTTTATTAGCACCCAAGTGTGAAAAATTTTTTTTGCATTCGCTTTGGTTGTTAAAAAAGGTTCTAAACTGTAATATTTTCCATAAGTCACATAAACAGGGAGAGGTTTGTTTTTATCTGAGATGCACTGATTATAAGCGTATCTCATTAAATGTGTTTTGCCTGTTCCTCTAGGCCCAGCTATCATTTTAGCCCCTGGAGCAACAATTAATTTATAAAGGTCTTTGAAATCATCGGTTTCAACAGTCCAGTCGTCAATTTGTTGGTCCTTTATGTAATCTGCTCTTTCTTCCCAATAGTTTATATTTTGATCTATCATACTAAGAGTATCTCGCTTTATTCAGATTTTTGATAGGTATATTGTATGTCACCTTATGAATAATCACAAAATTAGCTGGATTTCCACTAAAAGTTTATTCTATTCATTCTAAACTTGCTCCGATCTCATCGAGAATTGAATTGTCACAATTATTAATTTGAATTAATGAACGTAAATAAATATCTGTTGTGGTAGCTCTTTTGTGCCGGAGTAGTTTTTGGATTTTTATTAGCGGCCAATTCTTAAGCGCTAACTGTACTGCAACATGATGACGAATAGAATGCAATCCGAATGGTTTAATTTTGGCCACTTTGCATAATCGGGGTAAAATTTTATCTATGAAGTTTTTGGATAGCTTCGTGCTGTTTGGATTTTGAAAAATCCATGGTGCATCATGAGTGCAGTAATGCATTCTTTTTTGAAGTATTTTCTTTAAGTTGCTGCTTATATCGATCGCATCGGGTTCAATTACTCTATTTTTTCGTTTCCGTGTCCATAAAATTAAGGAATTATTTTCCAAATCAATGTCATTAATTCTGATGTTTCTAATTTCTCCTGAACGTGCAGCAGTAAAAAAAGTTGTTTTAATTATATCAGATTCCAATTCATTCGCGACTGTTAAAATTGCCTTAATATCTTCCGCAGGTGGTACATATTTCATAAACACTTTCTCCTGATAATCATCTATCGGAGAAGTTGGATCAATGTCAACATAATGTCTTTTTCGTAGGTAATTAAACAGGCTTTTAATTTCTCTTTTGTACCTATTCGCTGTTTTGCCACTTTTTACATCAAAGATATGATCAAGGAAATTTTCAATCAGTATAGAATCAACGTTGCCAATATTGTGATCTTGTTCCCAAAATAGAAGCATTCTTTTATAGATATTTGTTTTTGATCTATATGTGTTGATTTGAAATCCTCTTCTTTTGCAGTGTTTAAGATATTGCAAACATGCCTCGGAAGTCTTCAATTGGATCTTTTGTGGCTCCGGGTTGAGAATTCTCTCCCGTCTGTCCATTTCCCATTTTCTCGCTTCCCTTTTTGTCCTGAAACCTCGTTTTTTCCTTCTCGGATACCCTGTTATTCTTGAGTCTCCGACCCATTTTTTTGTTTTTGGATCTGGATATGCCATTTGGATAATCCCTGTTTTTAAGAAACCAAATGACATCGTTAATATCGAACCGAGCTGATTTCGCTGTTTTCCCTAAACCGATAAAAAAGTGAGGATATGTCCTCCAAGTTTTTTGGACAGTAGCAGCAGAACAGCAAAGAAATATAGCTAAACCGTGAATATCAACAATGAGATTTGGATTATTCATTGAAATAATTCCTATGCAACACTCTCAGAAGAATTGGTATTAATTAAATCAAGAGCTTCTTGTCTAATTCTCTGATATTTTGCTTTTTTATTCGTGACAAGCTCTGAAAATCGTTCAGGCATCAAATTATTTTCGATGATATATCTTCGACATGCTTCAAAAGCGGAAAGAAAATTAATACTTTTGGTATCTAGACTATAACCATTTTGAAGTTCTAAGGCCGCAAATGATGATAGGAAACCAATAATTTGTTGAGATAGTTTGTTTTGATCAGCTTTTATGGCTTTTTTGCGAACAAGTGGAGAACCGGCAGGAATATTATTTAGACCATCTTGTATAGTTTTCCACCAGCCGAAGGTTTTTCTTTGATGGGATTGTTTCCCAGGACTGTTTTGAAATTTTAACCACTCTATTGTGCAATAGGCCCAAACTTCTTGGGTAAGATCAAATAAATTGTATACATTTTTGATACCAAGCTGCTTTATTGCTTCTCTTCTTAATTGAAATTCTGTACGGATGATTTTTTTATTTTCTGGAACTTCGTTAAGTCCCCAAACATCATAAAACCAAATCTTGTTTGATTGTTGCTTTATTTCTAAGGCTTTGTCGTATAATCTGGCTGAAATCATGCCTTTCCCAATAGCAATACCCGTTAAAGTTTTGTTACTGTGAAAGATTTTAGTATCAGAGGCACGTGTTACACGATATCCAAGAAGATCTTCATTCCAAAGTTTCTCAGGAAATAAACTGTCAACACATAGATCAAGCCGGCTGATTTTAACTTCAACAATCTCAGCTCCAAATTTTTCAAGAAAGCTTGTTATAAAATGAACTGCTTTACGTGGGCCTTTGTACCATAAATTTTCAGATCTTATTGTCGCCATTAAGCTTGGTCTGGATTGTGGTTCAACCCAATTGCCAACCAACAGAGAATACTCAGGATTATTTAAAATCCATTCATAACCTTGTGATCCATGAGGTTTTATATCGAATGAGTATTCCTCAAAAGCTTCTTCTCCTATCAGAAAAGGGAGGGGGTAATCAGTTTTTCCTAATTGAGCCAGAGATTTTGCCTCTTTAAGTGCAGCAAAAAAATAGGGGTCATTCCATTTGATATCAAAAGAAAGTCTTAAAGTATCAATATTGGAGGCTAAGATTTTTATCTCCTGATCACTTTCCGAGGTTATTTTTGAGGGGGGGCTGATAGTAGTTCGCCCCCCTTGTTGACTATAGAGGGGTAGTCTCTCTTTTTGGAGTTTGATTTCGTTTGTTTTAGTCATTAGATCTCTCCTTTTTTAGTGGAGAGCACATTGACACTCAGGTGGGGTATTGGTACATTGAATTGCTGAGTGTTCATTGAACTCTCACAGTTATGAGCCAAGCACTTAATCTTTGGTCGGAGGCGGTGCTTGGTTCTATCCTTTAGTCCTTATCAATATTCTTAAAATCTTCATTAATATTAAATTTTTCTTTGAATTTGTCGATGGCTCTCCGGCTACTGCCAATGAGCCTCAAAATGCCTAATCTTTCCATCCCTTTAGCTTCATCAAGACCGAGCTCAATGCAATTTCTTGCTAATTGACCAGCTGGAAGCTCAGCTTTCTCTGCAAGTTTTTTAATTACATTTATTTGATCTTGCTTAAGCATCACAGTGAAGGGAACTAATTTGTCTATTTTCTTGGGCCGGGCCATGTAATCAATCCTTTTAGATTAGTTTTACTATTGTCATAACCTCCCAAAAAAGATTTGTCAATGCGTTTTTGTTTTCCTTCGTGGCCGCTTAATTTAAAATGAGACTCCCCAGGCATCAATAGGAAAATCGTTTCCCCTAAAGGGACCCACCATTTTTCTATTGACCCCAGGCTCCCTTCATTTCTTAAAAAAGCGGGCTCAGGAAGGGGTAATTTATAATTATTATTAATATCCCCCCGGGGGCCAGGTTTTAAAAACCTGGACAAACAGAGAAAGGAGTACCTATGAAAGCAATCAGTATCAAACAGCCTTGGGCATCTCTTATAGTCGAGGGTGTCAAGGATATTGAAAATCGAAACTGGTTTACACATTATCGGGGACGAATATACATTCACACTGGTAAACGATTCGATGATCAAGGCGCCGAACTTCTTTGCCGACTGTATCCCGATCTCAAGAAACTGGTTGATAACTCCAGAAATATGAGAGGGGGGATGATAGGTCATGTTGATTTGATTGATTGTGTTACAAAACATTCTTCCCCTTGGTTTCATGGCAAATATGGGTTCGTTTTTAATTCACCTTGCAAAAATCAGTTTTATCCATTTAAAGGCCAATTAAGTATCTTTGATTTCGAATTCGATGTCACAAAAGAAAATCATAGAATAGAACAGCAGCTATCCTTATTTTGATTTTCTTATTTCAGTGTCTGTTCTCTCGTGGTGCGGTGCAGTAGCTCCTTGCCCACGAGCCGAACAGACACTGCTTAACAAAATCAGAAAACAGTATTATCTCAGCCTCTATTAATCGCCTTCGCATACGCTTTCCAATTTAATAATTGATCCTTATTGAACAATTCTAAAAGACCAGCCCCATGTGAATGGACATTTAGAATAAAAATTGTATCTGAGGATTGTTTATAGGCGCCTTGGAGTTTCATTGCTTTTTTTAGTAATCGTCTATTCCATTGCTTTGATTTTTTTTCGATGCTGGGAATATTTTTTAAGTTGATTGCTTTTAAATTGTGATGTTTAAAGATATCCGATATTAATCGTTGGAGTTCTTTTCCGGTTTTTGGTTTACCGTCACCATAAAGAGTTGAGTTTTCGTTAATCGGTGTGGTGTCCATTTTGGTCTCCTTGTTTAAGTGGTTTGTTTGATATGCGATAAAGAAGAAGCAAAAATAGTGATGATATTTTTGTCCTTTTTATCGAAAGTTTTGTGGTTGAGAAGAGGGAAAGAATGAAGTTGAAAATCGCCTTAAAATGGAGGGTGGTTTGATGGTCAAAAAGTTTTTGACACCATTTTTGACCCCGCAGTAACAAAAAAAGGACTTTCAAGCAGTTGCTTAAAAATCCCAATTTGTTTGTTACTGGCGGAGAAGGAGAGATTCGAACTCTCGGTGGAGTATAACCCCCACACTCGCTTAGCAGGCGAGCACCTTCAGCCACTCGGTCACTTCTCCATATATTTTTTTGGCGGAGGAGGTAGGATTCGAACCCACGAAGCTGTTACACTTAACGGTTTTCAAGACCGCCGCCTTCAGCCACTCGGCCACTCCTCCGGAAAATAACCAGAAATGTATACCATCTTGTCCAAAACAGGTCAAGAATAAACTTCTCTGAAATAGAGGGTGAAATTATGATTCGGCTGGTTCAAGGGCGTGTTCGAAGTGATAATTTTCCATTAAAATATCAGCAGTTTTAGAGTTGATGTGAGAAAAGTCAAAGACCAGTTCTTTTTTTCTATGGCCCTGTTCATCAATCAGGTGCTTATAAATGTTAATAAAGGGGATGGCTTTTTGCCTGCAATGGTTTTTAGACTCCTTGTTGAGCATAAGGGTATAGGATTGCCTTTCTTTGAATGTGGTATTGAAATCATATTTCAGTCTTTTTTTCCAGGTCTCAAATTGGGGACCAATAAAATTTCCAGTAGGGACCACATTAAAAATATGGATATCAAACCCTTCCTCCCTTAATCCAGCTACATAATCTGTATATCTTTTGGCAGTGTTTTGAATCAGGGTTTCAACAGGAGTTCCAAGCTGCAGGTGTTTTCGCTTGATGTGGATACGGACATCCACTTCCCCGAATACGAAAATGAGGTGTTTGTTTTTAATGGGAGTAATTATTTTCCGGACTCTTTTGTCGTGATCCTTGAGTTTGTATGCTGTTTTTCCATCCAGTTTATTATAACCAAAATATGCTTTTGAATCTGCAATCAATTCATGATTTTCAAAACATCTCAGCGAGTGGGAGTCACCCACTGCGGCAATTTTTCGTTCCACGGTTCAACACTCCTGTCAGGATCTGAATCTACACTTTTGTATTGTGTGCTCTACTTCAAACGCTTTATTACAATTGGATTTTAACAGGTTGTATTCAGAAACAGGGGATGAAGTCAAGGTAAAACAGCCTGCAGATTTGAGGGAATTTTATTCTGGTTTATCAAAGTCAGAAATGGTATCGTTTCAGGAAAACATTCAATGTTAAAATTTGAAATCAATCGGGTCTTTTTTAGTGGAGAGTCAAACCTCATGAGAATTCTTCTGCATTACGTATTTGCTGCATTGATATTAAGCTTTTACGGCGGGGAAGTCTGACCGCTTTTAGAAAGCATGCCCTCCGGGATGCTGGGGGCGTATACCAGCCTGGGATTTGGTCTTGTGTTTATTATCAGGAAATTTATCCTGAAAAAAGTGGTGGAAACCTCCGCTCTGATTGAACAGGCTAAAAGGCAGTTTTTTACAGAATATATATTGGTGCTGATAATAGGTCTTTTTGTCGTTTTCCTGAATTACTTCATTATCGGAGTCCCCCTGACAAGCGGGATGGTATTTTTCATTGGTTTTATTTCATTTGGTTTTTTTATTTCTATTGATATGTCTCTGGAAAAAGAAAGAGATGTCATTAAGAAAGCCATGGAAAAATCTCAGGATGCTCTTGTAACCAGGCAGTTTTATCCGTTAACCCGTAAATTTTTTATTGTCGCGCTGGTTACCAATTTAATGGTGATGGTTATCATCATGTTAATTATTGGACGGGATTTGTCCTGGCTGGCTGATATTGACCCCTCATCCGTAAATCTCATGCTGGGGGACGTGACCAAAACGATTTTTAAGGAAATTTCTTTTATCATCGCAACCCTTCTAATTTTGGTGATTAATATTCTATATTCCTATTCAAAAAATCTTAAGATGCTTTTCCAGACAGAAACCGGGGTGTTGGAGTCTGTTACAAACGGGGACCTTTCACAGCTGGTCCCTGTGGCAACCAACGATGAGTTTGGTGTGATTGCCACGAACACCAATAAAATGATTCATGGGCTGCGTGACAGGATCAGGATGCTGACGCGGCTGAATATGGCAAAGGAGGTCCAGGAAAACCTTTTGCCTAACAAAGCCCCTGATTTCAAGCATGTGGATATTTCAGGCAAAAGCCTGTACTGTGAAGAAGTGGGTGGAGATTATTTTGATTACTTCAACCTGGGGGAAAATAAAGTCGGTATTGCCCTGACAGATTCTTCCGGTCACGGTGTTGGGGCTGGACTGCACATGACAACCATTCGTGCATTTTTCAGGTATGGGGTGCAGGACTATAAGGGCCTGGCTCCATTGATCAGCTCGGTGAATAAGCATCTGACAAAGGACAGTTATGAAACCGGGCGTTTTACAACGGTTTTTTTCCTTGAAATTGATTTTGAAACAAAGGAAATTAACTGGGTAAGAGCAGGCCATGAACCCGCGCTTATGTATCATCCCGGAACAAAAAAAATGGATAAGCTTTTAGGCAACGGCATGGCACTTGGTGTGGATGAAGATATGGTTGTTCAGGAAAGTAAAATCCAGGGATGGGAAAAAGGAACAGTCCTGGTGATTTATTCTGACGGGCTCAAAGAATCTAAAAATCCTGCAGGAGAGATGTTCGGGGAGAAAAGAATCAGTGATATTATAGAGGAGTATGCTTCATCATCTGCTCAAACCATTGAAGAAAATCTTATTAAAGATTTAAAAGAGTTTATGCAGAGCAGCAGTATTGAAGACGATATTACCATTGTTGTTATAAAGTTTCTTTAACAGAGTATGAAAAGGTTTGACTGCATAAGATGGCATTGAAAAAGGAAAAAGATAAACAGCAGATCCCCATCGTCAAAAAAACTTTGACCTCCTGGGTTTTCGAAGGAAATTTAAAGCTTCAACTGGCGCTGGTGGCGGTTATTCTTCTGACCGTGGCCATTCGGGTGGTTCCTCTTGAAATGCAAAGAAAGATTGTCAATGAGGCCATTAACCTAAGAAAAGTGGATCTCTTGATTTCTTACTGCGGCATATATCTGGCAGCCGTGGTCCTGGCTTCCGTGCTTAAGCTGCTTATCAATATCATACAGACCAGGATCAGCCAGAGAGCGACAGCTGAAATGCGAAAACAGCTCTATCATCATATCCTGAATATGCCGCTTAATTTTTTCAGGAACACACAACCCGGCACAGTCGTAAATTCCTTGATTAACGAGTTGACCATTCCTGGAAATTTTGTGGGCATGGCTGTGGCGGCTCCCTTGACCAATATTGTTACGCTCTTGGCATTCTTTGGGTATCTGCTTATTTTAAACCCGGCCCTGGCTATTATTTCTTTTTCCATTTATCCGGTGATGCTTTATGTTATCCCTCTGCTTCAAAAAAGGGTCAACCGAGACAACAAACGACGGGTGAATGCCTCCAGAAACCTATCTTCCAATATTGTGGAGTCCGTTTCCGGCATCCATGAAGTCCAGGCAAACGGGGCTTTTGATATTGAAAACAATAAGTTTGACACCCAGGTAGACAAGTTGATGAGAATCCGCATTAAGTGGAGTATTTTTAAATTTGCCATAAAAGTGGTGAGTAATTTTTTTATCAATCTTGGGCCGTTTTTAATTTTTATCTTGGGTGGTTTTCTGGCCATAAAGGGGCAGTTGGAACTGGGGGCGCTGGTAGCCTTTTTATCTGCACAGGAAAAACTGTACGACCCCTGGAAAGAGTTGATCGAATTTTATCAGGTCTATCAGGACGGCTCTATCAATTATAGAAAAACCATGAAGTATTTTGATGTAGATATCCCAAATGAACTGATCCCGAGAGATCGGGATATCTATGAACTGGATGTGGCCATCAGTGTTGAGAACATGAGTCTTGAAACTGAGGAGGGGATAAAGCTTCTAGACGGGGTAAGCCTGGAGGTCGAGCCTGGGGAGCACATCGCACTGGTAGGCTTTTCAGGAAGCGGGAAAAGTACCCTGGCGCTTTGTCTGGCACAACTTTACAGCTATACCTCTGGAAATGCCACTATCGGGGACAAGGAAATTTCTGACCTGACCAAAGCAGATATAACCAAAAATATCGGCCTGGTTTCACAGGCACCATTTATTTTTGACGGTACCATCCGGGAGAATTTGATGTATTCATACACCGCACTCCATGGAGAGACATGTGTCCTGGATGGGGAGTGCGAGCCTGAACTGGATGATCTGGTTCATGTGCTCCAGCAGTCCGGCTTATTTGTAGATGTCCTGCGCTTTGGACTGAATGCGATGGTTGAAAGCTCCAGTGAAGAGTTTGTTCCGGTGATCATCAAAATGAGGGAAACTTTTCAAAAAGAGTATGGTGATACAGTTGAAGACTGGGTAGAATTTTTTGATGAAAATAAGTTCTTAAACTATGCAACTATTGCAGATAATATTATTTTCGGTGCGCCTGTCGCAGATGAATTTAGAAATCAAAACCTGGTAAAAAGCGATTTTTTTCTAAAATTTCTCGATGATGCCGATCTGACCCGTCCCATGCTCAGTCTCGGCAGGGAAATAGCAGAACAAACAGTGGATATCCTGAAAAATATTGCCCATGACAAGCATTTTTTCGAGCAAAGCCCCATTGAACTGGAAGAATTTGAAATGTACGAAGATCTGGTAAGGGAAATTAAAGATAAAAATCTTCACCAGATTAATAAACAGCAGACAATGCACCTTCTTGAGCTGGCATTGAGGTTTTCTCCCGGAAGGCATCGAATAGCCGTTATTCCCAATTTATTAAGTAAAATGGTGATTGAGGGACGATATATGTTCCGGGAAAGGATACTTCAGGATGATCCCAATGCCATTGCATTTTTTAGAAATGACCAGTACATCCATTCTCAGACCATTTCTAATAATATCCTGTTTGGAATCGTAAAGGAAAGCAACCCTGCTGCCATGGAAAAAATCAACCAGTTCATGGTTGCACTGCTGATCGGCGAGGATTTTCTTGAAAAAATGATTGAGATTGGGATGGACTACCAGGTCGGGACCAAGGGCAATAACCTTTCCGGTGGGCAGCGCCAGAAACTGGCTATTGCGAGAACCTTTCTGAAATCACCGCCCGTGATGATTCTGGATGAAGCCACTTCTGCTTTGGACAATAATTCTCAAAAACGAATCCAGAATGTATTATCCAGGCACTGGAAAGGGAGGAGTACGCTGATTGCCGTGGTCCACCGTCTGGATATCGTAAAGGAATATGACAAAGTTGCTTTTTTAAAAGCAGGGAAAATTGTTGAAATGGGCACTTATGAAGAATTAATGGCAAAAAAAGGATATTTTTATGAACTCGCATATGAACACAAATGATGCAGACATGCCATCAGAATTTACAGCGAACCTGAATGCGTTCAGACAGATAGAATTTTTTTCAGGCATGCCAATAGAGGTCATTAAACTTTTTGCGTATCTGTGCAAGCGCCAGACATATAAAACTGGTGATTTGATTTTTCAGCAGGGAGATGATGACGGATGCTCATATTACATTCTTTCCGGAAACACAAAGCTGGTGTTTAAAAATGAGGAAAAGGAACATTTTATCCGTGAATATGGGGCCGAACATTTTTTAAGTATCATGTCCTTGATGAGCCCGATGCTCAAACAGTTTTCCCTGGTAGCCCAAGAGGATACCGTCTGTCTTGTGATGACAAGAGAGTCCTTTTCCAAAGTGGTGGACCAGTTCCCCGACATTCCTTTGAGGATGACACAGGCAATCGGCAATAGAGTATTGGTCTCGGAGAAAAAAGCCATTGCAGAATTTGAAGCCAAAGAGAAAGCGAATCTTAAAAATCTCTTAGGTATCAGCCTGTTATAAACACAACCGTTATATTTTTACCAATTGACAAATCCATTAAGTATTATTACGATTATGAGTATGGGAAAAGTTCATTTATCCATAAAATTAAAAAACCGATTGGTTGATCTGGAAAAAATTAAAACGGCTGTATCAAAAATGTCTGTAGCCGTTGATTGCACCCATAGAAAATTTAAAGAAATAGACCTTGTTCTTGAAGAGCTTTTTACCAATGTTGTAAAATATGGATTCAAGGATAACAAAGAACATCTTATTGATTTATCCATGTCATGTGATAATGATTCATTGAATATCCGCATGGAGGATGATGGAGAGCCTTTTGACCTGACCGCCTATGCAGAACCGGACACGAAATGTGCGATTGAAAAAAGATGTGTGGGGGGGCTGGGGATTCATTTTGTTAAGCATTTTATTGATGAGTGCAGGTATTCCCGGAAAAAAGGCAAAAACATTGTCGAACTTAAAAAGCGCATGGCAAGCAAAGATTAACCCAAAATCGAATCAGTATCAAAATAAAACCATAAGGGATGATATCCATGGAGATTTCTCAGGAAAATACCAACGGAATACAAATATTCAGCGTCAGGGGCAGCCTTGACTCCAACACCTCGCCGGAACTGGAAACACAGATATACAGTGCCCTGGAAAGTGGTGAAAGAAAACTTATTCTTAACCTGGAAAACCTGGATTATATCTCCAGTGCCGGTATTCGGGTTATGCTCAAAACCACCAAGGATTTGAAACGAATGGAAGGCAATATTGTGTTGTGTGCACTGCAGGATTATGTCAAGGAAGTTTTTGATATTGCCGGTTTTGACGGTTACCTGAACATTGAAAATAATCTTGAGGACTCAATCGGAAAAATTTAGGCCGAGTAATTTTCAAGGTTCCCTTATCCCGATCAAGCCTTTCTCTCCCAGAGATTTTATAAACAGGGTAACAGAGATTTCCGCTTCCCTGTAATTCAACGTGTGAAATGCAGCAAAGTTTTTGATAATTTCTTGTACGTCTTTTTGACCATCAATAAGAGACCAGACATGGACACCTAACTTGTCCAACTGTATTTTTCTTCTAAATGTGTTCTTTGCCCCGGGCCGCATGAATTTTCTGACTTTTAAGAAAAATGGTTTGTACATGGACTGATAGGATAAAATCAGATCTCCGGATTCAAGGATTGTTTCTTCGACCATCCTGTTTTTTTCTGGAATACATAACAGGGCTTCTTTTTTCTGCATAGCCGGTTTTTTCTGTTTAAACATCGCCAAGCATAGACCCTTTGATAATATGGTGTTCAAATTGTTTGCCGGATTCCACCATTACACCGAATATCCGGTTGAACTCAGGATCATGGCAGATCCGGAAAATGTTGAACAGTGCGAAGTGGCTCAACAAGGGGATCATCTGGGCATTTTTGAATCTTGGTTTTTTGAAGGCCCATTCCAGGTAACTGCCATGGCTGCAAAATCCTGTTTTTGCAAATCCAATGATTTGAGGAAACTGCTGAAATGCAAATTCGGACAGTGTCTGCTTTGATAATAGAAATTCTGCAGGCCCCCAGCTGAATATATCTAATTTTGTTTTTTTATACTTGAAATTGATACCATACCGCCCGGGTTTAAAACTGAATTCCTGGAGCTTAAAATGGCTTGGAGTGGGAAAATTCAACCCAAATACCTGCCATAGAGTCTGGTTTTTTTCCGGATGGTCATCAAAAGATTGTATGATGGATGTTTGCAATGCTTTGGAGAGCCCGCTGCTTTTGGAAAAAAAGCGGATCATGGTCAATCTCTTGCAGTGATTGCAGAAGATCAGCGTGCCGTCCCCTGTGGATGTATCACTTTCCCATGAAAAAAAGAAAAATTCAAAATATGCTTTAAGGTGGGAAAAAGATTCTGGCGTAGCCTGTTCATGAATTTTAATCCCCAGTTGTTTTTGGGATCGGGATATGAATTTTTTTAAATATTTGGCAAGGATGAATTTTTTAGGCGCTTCAGCCCATTTGATTTCAGTTTTTGCCTGGCCCTGATCGCCAATGATCATGTGGCCTGCATCCAGGCTTTCTACCTCCCACGTGACAGGTATTTTTAATACAATGCCATTCCATGCAAGGGGTTTGAGGGGCAGTTTGTTTTTGGGTGACATCCACAAAAGTCCAAAATAAGGGTTAATAGGGAATAAAGAATTCCCACATGTTTTTTGAAACGGCTTTGCCTGAGTGTGATTTTTTATCCTTATTGGGCTTTTTAGCCATAAAACATGCCCGCTCTTTTTCCACCTGGCTGGTCAATGTCAGCTTTACTGCAGTGCCTATTTTTTTATCTTCTACCAAGGCATTGTGCTGAAGCGTCAGGCTCAGCCTTTCATTTTTCTGGTTGCTGAATGACCACTTCCAGGCAATCACAGTCTGAAAGGGATCACCTTTGTACTCGTCAGGATCTCCCAGCCTTTTTTTATATTGTTTAAGCAGTTTATTAAAAAATTTTTTAGAAGAATCCTGGTACTTGAGTTTTATCCTTACAATTTTATTAGGCCGGTCACAAAGCCCATAGGCAATTAATCCTGTCTTAAAGCCAGGGCCTGGATATATCTCACCTTCTGCCAGGTATTTATTATACGTCACTTCCCTGCAGGTTTTCATATCAATGAGATTTGTGTAATTTGAGATATCATCTCCTATAATAAAACCACCCAGATGAACCGGAAATTTCGCTTGAGCAGAATTCGGAGCTAAAAACAGAACAACATAAAGTACAATGAAAAATGTTTTTTTCATTTAATCTCTCCCTAAAGGCGATTAGCAAACGGCAGGCCATCCAATCTGTTATATGACCAGTTTTTTATTTTAACACAGGACCAGGTTTTTAAAAAGTAGTACTTCCAAGAGATTTGAGTATCAGGGTCAGACCCATGGCAAACATGCCGGTCAGTCCCATACCGCATGAAAATCCAGCCAGGAGAACCGGTGCATATTGCCGCCATTGCTTGCCGTAACGCTTTAGAAAAAAGAACCGGCCCAGCAGGGCGCCAATGACTTCAAGAATCAGGCCATGGGGAGTGCTTTGTCCCAGCCCACGGACAATCCCATATACCAGGAGAACCGGCAGACCAAAAAGAGTAAGTACAGCATAGGTGATCAGGCCAAACCCGATACCGGATACAACGGTGGTGCCGCTTAAGGCCTGATAAAAAAGGGAGTTGCCTTCAAGGGTAGAGGATTGCATCAAAAGGGTGTTTAATGCCTGAAGATGCCATAATTCCTGGGCGTAAGGGTAGCTGGCAGAAGGGATGGGGGCCAGCCGCCAGATAAACTGTGAAAATAAAAGGCTGGCAGTCATTACCACGGGAAAGACAATGAATTCAGCCTTGATGATACCGCGAAGGCTGGTTCCGGTCAGCTCGATCTGCCGAAAGTTTACTGTGGCCTCACCATAGTTATGAATGGGTATGGGTGCATACCATATTTCTATGCCCTGGTAGCCGAAATATTTGGCCCCGGCAATAAAGCTGGCCTCCCTTACCAGAGGCAGGCTTACAAACTGGCCTGCAATCCCTTCCATTCGGGCAGTGATGTAGGAGATGACCGGGGTGTATACAAAACCGTAAAGAAGAAAGAAAATCCATGGAAATGTTGGGACAAGAATGGTGCATAATACCACATACGCAATGGTGGAGAATACATAAATGCCAATGGCAATTTTAAAATCAAAGTCTCCCCTGCCCGGCGGGGGATTAAAAAGATCATTTAAAGTTCCCCTGTTCTTTTGAGCAGGACCAAAAAAGGATTTAGCAACCTGCCAAAGGCCAATCAGGCCGATGGAAAGCCCCAGGCCAATACCAAAGCTCATATAAAAGTCAAAATTGTTCGCAAAAACCGTTTCTACGGTTCCCATGCCTTCATGCCAGCTTGTGAGAATCCCGTTTTTATATAAAATCGGGTTGGCAACTACGGTGATTAAAAGCCCGATCAGCCCTCCGATAACGGCCCAGAACGGCAGGACCATGCCCAGAAATACCAGGCCCAGATCCAGTTGGATTCCCGTGGCAACAGCAGGCAGAACCCCTTCAGAGTGCCGGGTCAGCTCCACCCAGGGGATGGGGATCAGGCGCACCGGTTCCGTGAAGATGAGCCCGGATACCGCAGGCAGTAGTATATAGACTGCTCCGAATCCAAGTCCGATGACCCCGCCAATGGAAAATACCCGCCATTTCCAGGATTTTGATTTTTCCTCCTTGGATTCTGCAAGGGCAATGGTTCCAAGGGCCCCGACCGGAGCCATAGGAAAGGGAAGCTTTTCAACGTCTGATGTGATGCGGTAAAGAGCGTATCCCAGGCCAAATTGATCAATACGTTGTATGATCTGGGAGCCGACGAGCAGCAGGATGGGGATCATCCAGTCTGGATGCAGAAAGGTCCTTTCAAGCAGGGCGGCTGATTCAGGCTGCGGGGCCACCCAGGAGGGTATGAATTCCGTAAGCCCCAGCATTTTTGCCGCATCAGACTGCACCAGGTATTGGTTCCAGAGCAGGCCCTGGAAAGGAGAAGCCATGGCTGCACCGGCCATATAATACAAAAGAAAGATTTCCTGCTGTTTTAAATCCGAATAGGCACGTTTTGCAATCTCAGCAAAAAGGATGATAGTGACCCATCTTGCAGCAGGTCCGATGCCCGAGCCGATAACCAGTTGAAGATACATGCTGCCGGGCATCATGAGAAAGCCGATAAAGATGGCACCCACAACTGTTTTCCAGTTGAAGCCTTCTTCAAAGTGATCCGGTGTTTTTAACAGATCCCGATACTCTTTTAGCTCTTTATCATCATACATGTAATATCGCCCTGTGTATCTGTTTGCTTATCCTAAATGTTTATGTCGGCAGTACCTGATAACCGTATTCTGTAAACATTCCAATGATGGCCCAGGTCCCGCCCATTAAAAAATCTCCCATGATCAAACCTACAAAAAAGTAGCGCATTTTTTGAAATAAAATAATCCCTCCATAACGCATGCATAACGCATTAAAAACCCAGCCAATGAAAAAACTTACCCACAGTATTTTCATGGCAGAGCTGTAAACCATCAGGTATCCGATGGGATGAAGCGGCCACCAGTAAAATCGATGGTAACAGGTGACCAGAATTCCCATGACAACAGCTCCGGCAATGGCAAAATATTTTATGGAGTCGCCCTGTTCAATTTGATTCTGGATTAACGGGAATATGTTGTTGTACATGGAAACCGTGGTCCGGGTGGCCCAGTCCACCTGGAGTTCACGGATCCCGTATTTGTAGCACAATAGTATCATGGCCAGGGCTGAAACAATCAAACAGGTTATCATGGACATGAAAATAAAAATAAAAATGGTTTTTTGGCCTTTGAACCGGTCTGTAATTCGAAGGGTGTGAAGAATTGAAGGAGAAACAGACTCCCTTAAATCAACAAACAGGATTTTCTGGCTGATACTGCCGATGAGAAGGGCAACGCTGGAAAATATTTTCAGCCCGAAAATGGTATTTAAAGCATCAAGGGGTGCAGTTGTCAGGGTGAAATAGGTCACGCCTCCCTGGCAGACCACCCGGACCGCAACCATGGCAAAGAGCACGAAGAAAATAATGAGCAGTGTGCTCTGGAAAATTGACACTCCATGAAAGTAGAACCAGAATACCAGTGCAGCATAACTTAAACCGACTCCCCAGAAAATAATTTTATCCCCGAAAAAATTGGGATCATCATCATGGTTATGTGCCTGGAACGCATGGCGGATCATGTCTTTGTAATGAAAACGGGCCAGCCAGACCAGGAAAATGGCGAACACGATAAATGCTCCAATCATCTGGGTTTCTTCCGGGCTTGATAATGTGGGACCGAAGGTTGTTCCAAGCTCTGAAGCTGGAAAGGACAATCCCAGAGAGGAGAGCATTCCGGTCACAAAACAACCGAGTATAAAGAAAAACCAGAAGGAAAAAGAAACCTGCTTGGATGCCAGGAATGCAAACCCGATAAATGCAGGGTAAAAATAGAGCTTGAGCTTTATAAATCCGGTTAGGATACCCTGTTGTGGGAAATAGGGGCCGGCCAGCACCAGTGTGTTGATATGGGGAAAAGAAGGAAAATAAAAATTAAGTCCGTTGAGCAGGTGCAGGCAGAACGGGATACTCAGACCGATGAGCAGAAAACGGTTCCCGAAAAAGGAAGACAATTTTTTATCATCCAGGGCCTTTTGCATCATCCGGGGTACGATGAGCAAGGGGAAATTCATCCGCTCGTTTTCCATGGCCTGCCGTGAAATGGAATGCACCAGGCATAAAAGCAGAAGGTAGCAGATAAACACAAATATGCCCCAGGATAAAAATGGGAGCAGCCAGGATTCCCAGGGTACATGCGAGGCTACCTCCAGCCACCCCATCTCCTGGGCTCCATCAATGCCGTTATACAGCATTTCAATGGATTCCAAACTGTTGGGAAAAAGATTATCAGGCAAAAGCGGTTGAAGAACAGACTGCCATCGATTTTCCATGCTGGCAAAATAAAAAGGGGCTGTCAGGTTGATAAAAAATGTACGGGCAAAACCAGTATAGGCAATTCCGGAAACCAGGAGCATGATGGCCCATGTAAAAAGCAGTTCCACACCGGTAAGGAAAAATCGGACTTTGAAAAATTTGCGTACACCTGCTGTAATAAGGGTCAGTAAAAATAAAAGATAAAAAGGCGCCAGTGGAAAATAACCTCCACCAAGCGGCGTGGCATTTCGGTATACATTGTTAAACGGTGTGAACGCACAGATCAGCACTGCAAGAATGAAACCAAGGAAAAATGCCCTGGCCCGTATAACGGTTCCTCTTTTTCTTCTTTCAGGCAATTGAGTTTCCTTCTATTTCCAGTTGGGTTTTCATCATGGTTTTATATTTTTCTTTTTCCGGTGCATCTAAAGACCGCCATATCAAAAGCTGTTTCCTGATCAGGTTTACAAAGCGTTTGTTTACCCGCCACCAGGTATTATGCTCCCCGGAGTTTCTTTCTATCCGCATTTCTATATCCATGTACGTCTGAAAATGAGGAGAGGTGCTCACGTTAAACTGCACATCCTGCATAACACCCAGGTCAAAAGGGGCCAGCCATGCAGTAAACTGGATGTTGAAATCCTGTGATTTTTTTTGCACCACCTCCAGCCGTCCTACAGAGAAAATGCCGTGTGAGACTGCTCTGTGTGTGTCGAACAGATGATACAGGTAGCCGCATATACTGAGTTTTTCCTTATCTTTAATTAAAAACGGCAGTTCGATATTCAAGGTGTTGCCTTCGGCCTTTGCCAGTTCCCAGGATTTTTCAACATCCGGGATGGCAATGGATGCAGCAACTTTAGATGGATAAATGGAAGACAACAATACCACGAGCATTACCATGGCCATCGCAAACACCCCGCCAAGGGATGAGTAGTTTACTGTTAAACCCGCCATAAGGGGAGTGCCTGCAAAGACCTTAACCACTACCTGGGCAAGAATATAGCCCAGCACCACGCTTAAGACAGCATAGGCAAGGGCTTCAGCAATAAAGATAATGGAAACATGGGATGGCGCCATACCGATGGAGGTATAGATCCCGATTTCTCTTTTTCTTTCCTGAACACTTCCGATCATGGTGTTGAGAACAATGAAAATAGAAATTAAAATCGGGATCATCACATTGGGAAGTCCGCTGTAGTTGAGGCTGTCGCTGGCACTGTATAAAAACACCCCGTCTTTTTCACCGGAAAACAGCCATAAACCAAACCGGTCCACCATCCTGAAAGTTGCGCTGTTGTCTTTGGGAGGGTGTTTGTATTTTAATGCAATGCTTTTCAGGGTGCCCCCCAGTGAAAGCAGGGTTTCGTAGGGAATGATCACACTCTGGTCAAAAGGGATATGTTTATAACGGCTTTGGAATGCTTTTACATCATCCCCGGACTCCATGGCATCCATTTCCGCTTCTGTGGTTTGCTGGAAAATTTCGTCTGGGAAAATAGCGGGTGTAATTGGCTCTCCGTCCAGATCTTTAAATGAATCAAATTTTTGGCCGGAAAATGTTCCTATGACCTTAAAGGGAATGGACCATAAGTGCAGATAGGAAGACTCTTCGTCCGGATCGGGCAGGTTTAAATGCTCCGCCATTCTCTGGGGAATGATAATGGAATAGCGCTCATCACCATTAAACCAGCGGCCGGTGTTTATAAAATCCGATAGTCTGCTCACCCGGGATTCTTCTGCAGACAGCCCCACAAGGCCGTTGGCTTCAAACCGTTTGTCTTTAAACATAATGGGCACTTTGGTGGTCTGGGTCCGGTCGGCTGTTTCCAGCCAGACTCTCGGGGCGGCGATCATATCTTGTGTCAGGGTATTTTTAATAATTTTAAAAGCCCTTTCCGGCAGGCTTTTCCAGTTGATCTGTTTCACCAGTACTCCCTGGTAGGGGCTTTTATCATTGTACAGTAATTTTGAGTGCTGGCGGATGCTCTTTACAGACGTAAAACTCATGATAGTGAAGGTTAAAATAATCAGGGTTGTGCAGGTCAGTACTGTTCTGACCCTTCGTCGCCTCAAATTGTTAATACCCATGAAAAAGGATGCGGAAAACGCTTTGAGCAGGGAGATTTCCCCTTCGTTTCCCTGTTTCCCCTGCTGGTGAAACTGTTTCATCTCATTTTCAAAATGGTGAAAAATGATCCAGGTAACAATACCGGACAGGCCAATGATAAAAAATGCCAGGATAACCACAATGGGGCTGTAAGCCAGATCAAAGGCCGGGTGAACATTGTAGATAACAGCTATTAAAGCAATCAGGATGACGGTAAAACCGGTAATCCGTTTGTAAATATTTATGAACGCAAACAGCAGACGTTCCAGACAGAATGCAAAGGGTGCAAATAAAACAATATAAAAAAGTACACCGTACAGGACATCCTTCTGGATGCTTTCCACATGATCATATACACGTCCGGCCAAAGCCAGGGCCTCTCCGGATGAGCTGAAAAATTTGTCATATATTTTATTTTCATAATGGGTATGGGCATTTTTCAGGGCCTGGTTGCCAAAGATTTGCAGATCTCTGATTTTCTGGTTGTTGATGCCCTTATCCTCCAGGTTGTTTATCCGAGGGTTGAGCAGACCCCACATGTCTTTTGCTGCGAAAAACTGGGTGGGGGCAATCACCGGGGTTTGATCTATCCGGTATCCGGTCCCGGTGGAATGTTTTTCATCTACATGGGTGAGGATCAGTTTTTTTGTTAAAAGTGTGTCTGACAGGGCCAGTTTCAGGCGTGTACCCGGTTGAAGGTAAATAGAGCTGATCAAAGAAGATCGTGTGTCTATACGGCTGTACCAGTGTCTTACCGGAGTGGCATCCATTCGTGCATCAAAAACCTGGAGCTTGGTCATGTACTGGAAGGTCCTGGGTTCTAATAAATTCA
The DNA here is from genome assembly GCA_033851995.1 of Desulfobacteraceae bacterium. Classification (GTDB taxonomy): domain Bacteria; phylum Desulfobacterota; class Desulfobacteria; order Desulfobacterales; family Desulfobacteraceae; genus Desulfobacula. The sequence continues at coordinate 30,647 of JAWSVI010000004.1, forward strand.
CGATAGTCGTCTGACTGCAAGGGAACATGACCAGATTTGTTTCCATCCTTCGTTTGGTGATCTTCAGTCGGTATCGTGCTTTTGTGGTTTTTTTCTTGTCAACGGCCCAGATGGTTTCCCCGGTGACAGGATCAAACTGATAGCCTTCCAGGATCACTTTATGAAGGCTTAGTTTTTTAGTGGAGACTCCTTTTAAGACAAAGTTCCCGGATTCATCCACCATATTGTAATAGATGCCCGGGCCTTGAAAAGAGAGGATCATGCTGCCTGGGGCAGGGGCATCGGCAAATACCGCCCCATGCCTTAAAAAATTTGCCCGCCCGTAAACAGTTGCAAATCCGTTTCGGGGAAGTTTGCCATGTGTGATATCCGGTGCTGAGGCAAGTGTGGAGATCAGGTGAGATAAAAATCTGCTTTGCCTAGCAGCGTTTTTTATATCTACTTTGTCTGGTGTATCGTCAGGGGTGTTCCAAAAGCGTCTTGAGTCATCTGTCGTGACAATGCTCAGGCCTAACAATCCAGCTTGTCTTGCGACCTCACCGCCCAGCATGGGGTGGTCTTTGAAATAGCTTTCCCATGATCGGTGAAGGGAAGGCCGAAGTGTGTCTTTAAGAAGATCCGGCATGCTTAAAGCCTGTGCTGTCTTTTTTGCACTTGCCAGCAGGGTTTCATTGAGTTTGACATAAGGGGCAAATACATTGACCGTGTCTTTTAGCTCATACAACCACCCCTCGTTAAACGCACCAATCCCATCTCCATGACTGGACAGGTGAAGAGAAAGGACCATTTGAATGTCTTTAGATTTGATCAGGCTTTTAAATGCCATAGCTGAAGAAATATTTTCTTTATGCAGGTCGGTATCCGCGATATTTTTTTCAAGGCGGGTAATCGTTTCAGGGATTAAAAGTCGGATCAGCTCTTTTTCCTCCGGTGCAAGGACTGAAAAATCATTTTTACTTTCCAGGCGTTTCAGGGCCATTCTTTTGGCAGCCAGAAGTTTTATTTTTTTTTCATCCCTGACTTTTTCAAGACGGAGCTGCATGAGCTGATTACTTTGATGATCTATCCTGTTTTTGATTGTTTCTTTGATGTTTTTTTGAACCTGTTGGAGTTTTTCCCGGTCTATCTGTTCTTTTGAGCTGAATTTTTTTACATTTTCCAGGCTGCTCTGGAGTTGGTTCAGGTTTTCTTTATACTGTTTTAAAAGTTTTTTCAGTTGCCGGGAACGGGTGTCTACGCTCCAGATCATCTCCCGCATACCAGCCAGGGCGTTTGCGGCTCCTGGAGTTGCCACCAGCAGCATGGGGCGTTTGGGCGGGTAAAGTTTTAGATGATTTGCCATATCAAGAAGAGAAGCAATGGAGCAAGCCTGATCTGCGCCTGGAGATTTTCCGGGAATATATCCTTTGGTATCATAAAATCCTTCAACGATGATCAACTCGTTTTCTAACGTCTTGTCTGTTCCGGGAACCAGGCAGTAAATGTTTTGCACAGGGGTGTTGACCCATTTGAGGTCTGATGTGATGATTGCAAGAGTTTCAATCTCAGGGTTTGTCTGTTTTGAGGTTGATTTCCTTTTAAAACCGGGGAACAGATTCTCAGCGCTTTTTTCGGACATGATGAATCGGGGGAATTTAACCGGGGAGAGTTCCAGTTTGTCTTCCAGTAAAAATTTATTCAGCGGGGGAGTGTGAATATAGATAAGTGCTTTGGCCCTTAGAGAAAGTGCATTAAGCCAGTTCTCTGAAGAATCAATGTCCATGAGCACAATAGCGCCATCTATATTTTTATGGTTGAAATCCTCCATCTCCCCTTTGCCCACATAGACAACAGGACCTGACAGGCCGCCTCCTCCCAGGGTATCCGGTGAAATGGCATTGGATAAAAAGGGATCAAGATCAAAGCGCTTTTTACTTTGGCTAACATGAATGTGTGATTTTGTTTTTAAGCGGGCCGGCATCAAAAAAGTCTGGGAACCAACCGTTTCATAGCCCAGATCCTTAAAAAAGGTCGAGATGAAAATGGCAGATTCAGCAGCACCTTTGGTTCCGCTGCTCCTGTCATTGACCTTTGAAAATTGTGAAATCAGTTCGGAAAAATGTTGTTGATGTTTCTGATTCTCTTTTTGGCGATCTTTTGCTGTGGAGATTTTTGTCTCAGCATTAAGGTATGCGGGCATCAAAAGCAGAGCCAGGCATAAAAAAAGTATCATCCCAGACACTGGCAGGATGCTTTTTTTTAAAATGTGTGTTGCCTGATTATGCAATAGACCTGCTCCCTGTTTTTATTTGTTCTCTATTTGTCCTCTATCTGTCCCAGAGAAATGGACAGCTCATCCCGGTTTTCAATTTTTTCGATTTTGCCGTCACTGATCCAGATTACCCGATCGGAAACATTGAGCATCTTTAAATCATGAGTGGCCGAAATGATGGTTACCCCTTTTTCCCGGCTGAGCATTTTAAGCAGTTTGATGATTTCATCACCGGTACTCAGATCAAGGTTTCCAGTGGGTTCATCTGCCAGTATGATTGCAGGATTATTGGCAAGAGCCCTGGCCACTGCCACACGCTGTTGCTGTCCGCCAGACAGTTCAAAAGGTTTGTGCTGGAATCTTTTTTTAAGGCCTACAAGATCCAGGAGTTCCATTCCCCGCTCCCGGGCTTCATCATCAGACACACCGGCAAATACCATGGGCAGGGTGACATTTTCCAGGGCGGTCATGACCTGGATGATATTGAAGGTTTGAAAAATATACCCTATTTTTCGGCATCTGAGCCAGGCAAGTTCATAGGCATCCAGTTGTGAGATGTCAATTTCATCTATAAAAACAGAACCGGAAGACGGTTTGTCCAGCCCGCCGATCATGTTAAACAGGGTGGTCTTCCCGGAACCGGACGGCCCCATGATGGAAACATATTCTCCTGCTTTTATCTCAAGATCTATTCCCTTTAAAACCTTAACAATGGATTTTCCCATGGTAAAGTCTTTGAGCACCTGGAACACGCGGACAATATTGTTTGTATTTTCCATGAATTTATCCTGATGTTAAAAAAATCAGTCTCTTCCCCTCATGGCCTCAATGGGCTGCATCCTTGCTGCCAGGAATGCGGGATACAATACCCCGATAATGCTTAAAGAACACCCCAGGAAAACTGCCAGAACCATAGACATGAGAATGATATTAAAATCTGCAAATTTAAAGGCGATCGTTCCAAATTTAATCAAAGAGCCAAGAATCGCAATGCCAGAGCCTGCCAACGCACCGATGATTGATCCGATAAACCCCTGAAGCGCGGCTTCGATTAAAAACAGCCTCAGAATAAAACGATCCAAAGCACCCAGGCACTTCATCGTTCCAATTTCCCTGAACCTGTCTGCCACAGCCATTAGCTGCGTATTTACAATTCCCACAACGCAGACCAGAAGAGATAAAAATAAAATCCACCGCTCTTTTGGAGTCGTGGTGTGCGCCTTTCCTTTTTCGGGAATATCAAATCCCTGGTTCGATAATTTTTCTATGGCAGGTTTGTCACCGGAGGCAAAAAGGCCGGTTATAATATGAGAGTTGGTTTTTATGTAACTGTAAAAGGAAATGGCCAGAATCAGGCTTAATGTGGTCACAAGGGAGCGGAAAAATCTTGTTTTGATACTTTTGACGGCTATTTCAACAGATTTTACAAATGGCAGAACAACCTGCTTTTGTGGAAGATTCGCTATTGATTTTGTATGTTGCGGCATCAATCCCTAATAAGAATATCTCATCAATTCGATTCAATAACTATTGACGCCATACAGGCCGCCTGCTTTACCTGAGTTTTTAAAATGAACCATTTTTTAAGGAACATGATTGATCCATTTTAAACGGTTTTGAAATTTGTCCGGATCAATCAAACTGACATATATGATTGATTGGGTTTGGATTTTATTCCAAACATAGTTATTGATAATGAAAATCCGGCTGTAAGTCAAGAATGAGGGATAATTTAAATTCTTTCGAAGCGCTTGGAAATATATAGAATTTTCTCCGGATATGATGGATGAGTATCACACCCGGAGAAAGATAAAATAACAAAGGACATTCAGATTAAAAATTTTTTAGAGCATCTTTAAAAGAGGCTTGAGCTTCATCGCTGAACCAGTTATCCAGAAAAATCTCATGCTGGGCAGGATGATTTTTTTCAAACAAACCTTTGATGCGCTCTGTTTTTATATCCTTTGTGGCTGCAAAGGCTTTGCTTGAAAATGGTGTAATTTTTTCAATTTTTTTAATCGCCTGGCTTTTGACTCTGGATTTTGGAAATATGCCGGACACAAAATGAAATTGTTTTGCTTTTTCAGCCGGGATAAGCCCCCCTTCATAAAGCAGCTCATCTGCATCTGGCTGGCTCAAAGCCTGCCTGAGCATAAGTCCTGCAATATAAGGCGCTGGAATATTGAGCTGTATCTCATTAAATCCGATCAGGGCTTTTTGGTCCGCTATAAATCGAAAGTCACATGCCAGAGCAAGGATCGCACCGGCACCTGGTCCATGCCCCTCAATGGCGCAGGCTGTGGGCAGGGGCAGGTTAAATAACTTTAAAACAGCGCTGTTAAACCTGTACCAGAACTGTTTCATGTCCTTCCTGTCCAGCTCCAGCAACTGGGGCAGATCAAGGCCGATACAGAAAAATTTTTCTCCTCCGCACAGTACCATCCCTTTGCTCTGGTTTTTGACTTCATCCAAAGCGGTATGCAAATCTTCAACCAGGGATGGCCCGACCGGATTGGTCAGGCCATTGTTCAGGCTGACAACAGCAATATCTTTTTCTTGCTCTAAAACGATTGTTTCCATGGTAGACTTCCTGTTTTTAGGTGCTGACTTTAAGCTCTTTTTGAGCCGCCTCCTCATACACAGGCATATACATCACATTTTTCGCAATGACAAGATCTGCTTTAGGCTCATTTTATATCTTGCGCCTGCTTGACTTGATCCTTAAGTTTAGTTAAAAGTACGATTGAAAATTTAAGGATAATTTATGGCAATTTCAGAAATGCACCCCGTGCATGATTTTGAGACCTGGCAGGTTTGGCCGGGGTCCTATGAGAATAAGTTTGTGCCGGGTCAATACCCTTACAACCCGGAGCAGGGTTTATACCTTGATAAGTCTACCCCGATTGCATCATTAGGATCGTGCTTTGCCAGGGAAATTAGAAAGGTCCTTCTCCGGGAGAATTATAACTATATCACAGAAGAAACAGATCATCCCGCCTCGGTCCATGCCAGCGCTGCATGGGAAAGAACATACAACACCTTCAGCATGCGCCAGATTTTTGAGTATACATTCGGCTCTTTCTCGCCAGAGGTTCGCTGGTGGGTATCTCCTGAAACCGGACAGGTCCAGGATCCCTACCGCAGGATAATCCTCTATGATACCATTGAAGAGGCGCAAAAGGATTTTGAGCACCATATTGAATGTTCAAGGCGCGCCATTACCCGGGCAGATGTGTTAATCCTTACACTCGGGTTAACAGAGATATGGGAGGATGTCAGGGATAACAGCGTAATATGCCTGCCGTCAGGACCATATTTTAATGAAGGCGGAGGGAAAGACGAATATCGTTTCAGGGTGAGTCGTTGTCAGGAAAATTTTGAAAATCTTGAAACAATATACACGATTTTAAAACAGTACAATCCCAAATGTAGAGTACTTATAACCGTGTCGCCGGTTCATCTTTGGGCCACGTTCAGGAAGGATATGGATGTGATCAGCGCCAACTGTAATTCAAAATCCACCCTGCGGGCGGCTGCGGATGAGTTCGTATCTGCGCACGATGATGTATTTTATTTTCCAAGCTATGAAATTGCCACGAGTTTTAACATGATGATGGACCAGAGCTGCTTTGAATACGGGAAAGAAAACTTTCATATAAATAGAGCAACTGTTGAGCTTATTATGGAATATTTTTTTAAATTTTATTCAAAAGGGGTCAGACGCTGAATCTCATGGACAAGTATCCGACATTCAACATCCTGATGTATTCTCATGACACTTATGGACTGGGGCATATCAGACGAACCATGGCCATTGCCGATCAACTTCGAAAAGCCAACACCAATATCCTTATTTTAACGGGCTCACCCATTGCCGGGCGTCTGACTTTTCCCAAAAATGTGGATTATGTGCGTATCCCGGGAATGATCAAAAAGGCCAATGACGAGTATTTTCCACTGACCATACGAATTGATCCAATGCAGGCCATGGACATTCGTCAGAGCATAATTATGGCAACAGTCCAGACTTTTTTGCCGGACCTGTTCATTGTGGATAAAGAGCCCCAGGGGCTTAAAAAAGAAGTGTTGCCGGCTCTGGAATGGATCAGGGAGAATTTGAAAGACACCAAGACTATTTTGGGTTTAAGGGACATCATGGATGACTCTGAAACCGTTAAATCAGACTGGAATAAAAAAGACATTTATTCCACCATAGAGGAACTTTACAGCGAAGTCTGGGTGTATGGCCAGGAGGATGTTTATAATCCGGTTGAGGAGTATGATATCCCGGACTCAATAAATGACAAACTTCATTTCACAGGCTACATTCCCAGGAAAGTACCTGCAAAAGAGGTTGCCGAAGCATTGCGGCTTCAGCTCAATGTCATGAAAAATGAGCGGCTGGTTACAGTAACCACCGGAGGCGGGGGAGATGGATATCATGTCCTGGATTCTTACTTGAAAATGCTGGAAAAAATGAAAGAGCGTTCCATATTGCCGCCGTTTCAAACCGTGATGGTCACCGGGCCTTTTTTGTCCACAAAGGGTAAAAATCAGATAATGGACCGGGCAACCGATTTGGGAATCCAGGCATATGATTTTTTCCCGGATATGGAAAACCTGATCGCTGCTTCGGATATCGTCGTGTGTATGGGGGGGTATAACACCATTTGTGAAGCCCTGTCATCTAAAACAATGTCCCTTGTCATTCCAAGGGAAACCCCGAGAAAAGAGCAGTATATCAGGGCAAAAGCGTTTCACCGGGAGCATTTAATTGAATATATCCTCTGGACCCGTTTGAACGAAATAAACCTGGAAGAGAAAATCCTGGCAATGTTGGAAAACACAGCTTCTTTTGAAACCGCCATGCACTCTTTTGAGATGAATGGCATTATAAGTATTTGTGATCGTATATCAAATTTTTGGAATGGTAAAAATGGAAAAGAGTGCAGCACCGACGACTGTGGCCCCGAAACTTTGCATGGTTTTGAAAGGGTATCCCAGGATATCTGAAACCTTTATTTCAAACGAGATACTGCTGCTGGAATCCATGGGATTTGATATCCATATCATTTCCATGCGTCATCCAAGAGAAGCGTTTACTCATGCCAGTGTGAAACAAATTAAAGCCGGGGTGGATTACCTGCCCAGCACAATTTTAAAAAATCTTGGCCCTTTGCTCTACCATAATCTGATTCTGGCCGTACAGAAACCAAAGGCCTATTTTGCAGCATTGAAAAAAGCTGCCCAAAGATGGATGCGGACAAAAAAATCAGCCACCATTAAACACCTGCTCCAGGCAGGTTACCTGGTTCACAAATGCCTTCCGGGGAAAAATATTGTTCATTTCCAGGCCCATTTTGCACACTCTCCCACATCAGTGGCCCTTTTTTCCAGTATTTTAAGCGGGGTACCGTTCAGCTTTTTTGCCCATGCAAAAGATATTTATACCTCCAATCGGGGCCAGCTTAAGGAAAAAATAGATATGGCCCGGTTTGTGGTCACCTGCACCCAATACAATAAAAAATATCTGGCTCAGGTAGCTGAAAATACAAGCACCCCGCTTTACTGCGTATACCATGGGATTAACCTGGATTATTTTTCACCGGGATTGAACAATACCAAATGCTCCCCACCCTATAAACTTTTAACCGTGGCCAGACTGACAGAGAAAAAAGGGCTTGAAAATGTGTATCGGGCACTTGCATCCATGCGCGACAGGGGGCTTGAATTTACTCACACCCTGATCGGAGAAGGGGATGACAATGATAAAGTGGTGGATCTGATCAAAGAGTTAAAACTTGAAAAGGAGACCCATCTTTGTGGCACCCTGACCCATGAGGATGTGATAAAGCATTATGCCGACTCTGATCTTTTTGTCCTGGGATGCCAGATTGCCGCCAATGGAGACCGGGATGGTATTCCCAATGTTATGGCCGAAAGCATGGCCATGAAACTGCCGGTGGTGGCCACCAATGTTTCCGGGATTCCGGAATTTCTGGAAAACGGGGTGTCCGGGATGATGGTTCCTCAAAAAGATCCTGATGCATTGGCCAAAGCCATGGAAACTCTTTTGCAGGACAATGCCCTTAGAAAAAAAGTGACCAGTGAAGCTCACAGGAGAATTACAGCGGATTTCAATAATAAAGAGCTGGTCTGTAAGCTGGCCGAAATTTATGCGGATATGATCCCCGGCCTGGAAATGTCTTCGGAACGATTACCGGATCGCAGGCATCAGTCGGTATAGGTATGAAAATTGCTTTTTATGCGCCGTTTAAGCCGCTGGGGCATAAAAATCCTTCAGGGGACCTGATTATTGCCAGAGGGCTTGTGGGATTTTTAAAAGACCGGGGTCACACGATAGGTGTTCAGAGTACGTTGCGGGCCCGCTGGATTTATTTTAAACCCTGGCTGTGGCCTGTTCTGCTTATGGATTTTTTAAAATGCCTGGCATGCCTGATAAAAAATCCTCCTGATATCTGGCTGACCTATCATACCTACTATAAATCTCCGGACCTTTTAGGCCCCTGGATCTGTTCGCTTCTCGGTATTAAATATGTTGTTTTTCAGGGGATCTATTCCACCAAACGTAAAAGACGTTTAAAAACAATGCCTGGATTTTATCTGAATCGTGCAGCCCTTTTGCGGGCGGATCATGTGTTTACCAATAAACTTTCGGACTTGAAAAATTTAAAACGCATCATTCCGGAAGGATGTTTGACATATGTAAGGCCTGGAATTCATCCCCATGAGTTTGCGGCAGATAAGACAGCAGGTAAGAAACTGAAACAGGAATGGGGAATACCGGATTCCTGTCCGGTTATTCTGACAGCCTGCATGTTCCGGGATGATGTAAAAACAAAAGGCCTGTCCTGGCTGCTTCAGTGTTGCGCAAATCTTGTCAAAAAAGGTGTGAAATTTCATTTGCTTATTGCTGGAAGCGGTACCATGGAAAAGAAACTAAAAGCGATTGCAGACGAGCATATCCCAGGGTGTTTCACGTTTGTCGGTAAAGTGCAGCGCGAGGAGATGTATAAATTTTACAGCAGTGGTGATATCTTTGCATTTCCAGGTATCCGGGAATCTTTGGGCATGGTATATCTTGAGGCCCAGTCCTGCGGTGTGCCGGTGGTGGCATTTGATAATGGGGGGATTCCAGAGGTTGTAAAAAATGAAAAAACAGGTTTTCTACTGCCCATGTATGATTGCCCATCTTTTTCTGGTATGCTGACACGCCTGCTTGAGGATGAAGAAGGCAGGGCACAGATGGGAAAAGATGCTGCGCACTATGTGAAGCACTTTCATGACATTCGTAAAAACTATAAAAAGTTTGAACAGATCTTAATGGAGACAGTATCCTGAAATGGTGAGATTCGGCCTTATCCGTCATGCAAAGACTCAATGGAATATAGAGAAGAAACTTCAGGGCAGAGAAGACATCCCCCTTGCACCTGAGGGCATCACACAGGCAGGGCAATGGGCAGACACCTTAAAAAAAAAAGAGTATGACTTCATCCTTTCAAGCCCCATGGCCCGGGCGCTTAAAACGGCACAGATTGTAGGCGGCATTAATCATTGGGGCGTTGAAATTGAGGAGGGCTTAAGAGAGCAGGATTTCGGGGACTGGGAAGGCCAAAAAATTAAAGATATACGAATACACTCTCCCGGCAGGATTGAGAGAGAAGAATCAAAAGGGTGGGAGTTTTGTCCTCCCAGTGGAGAAGTTAGAATCCGTGTGCTGAAAAGAGCATTTGAAACGCTTAAAACAGTTGCCAGCGAGTTTGAAAATAAAAAAATTCTGGTTGTCTGCCACAGTTCAGTGATCAAATCTCTGGTTTACAAAACCCTGGACAGAAATTTTCTTCCGGGCGAGCCCGCGATCTTAAAAAATTACCATCTGCATGAGTTGAGGTGGAATAAGACCCTTGAAATAGAAAAATTAAACAGCATGAAATTATCCAGAGGCAGAACGGTTTGAAAATCATTATCTATTGCCAGCATGTGCTGGGTGTGGGACATTTTTTCAGAACCCTTGAGATTGTAAAGGCACTGAAGGCGTTTGATGTGATTCTTGTTACGGGCGGAGGCGCTGTAGAAGCCAAGATCCCTTCACATGTCCGGCAGGTGAAACTGCCGGGGTTGATGATGGATGAAAATTTTTCCCAGCTTCACAGCGTGGACCTGGAAAAAGAAGTTGATGAGGTTAAAGCGCTTCGAAAAGAAAGATTGCTGGATCTGGTGAAAGATGAAAAACCAGATCTTTTTTTAATCGAGCTGTATCCTTTTGGTAGAAGAGCCTTCCGGTTTGAACTTGTTCCTGTGCTGGAATATATTGCAAAAGAAAAAAAAGATGTGTCCTGCAGAGTGGTGTGCAGTTTAAGGGATATCCTGGTAGAAAAAAAGGATATGAAAAAATACGAGAACCGGGTCATCAAAGCTTTAAATAAATGGTTTGATGCAGTCCTGATTCATTCTGACCCCCGTTTTATTACTTTGGATTCAACATTTGCACGTCTGGATCAGGTTAATGTTCCATTGGTGTACACAGGATTTGTGACACCCGTTCCTGATATACAAAAAGTAAAAGCATTCCGGGAACAAGCCGGATTGGGCCAATCGGGAAAATTGATCATCGCCAGCGCCGGAGGCGGCAATGTCGGCGCAAAATTGCTGCGTGCAGTGATCCAGGCATATCAATTGATGTATGACATGATGGATAAAAGCATAGATACCCGGCTTCAGGTGTTTACAGGGCCGTACATGGATGATGAAGACAAAATGTATTTAAGGGGTTTTGTTGATGAGAGGATAAAAGTTGAGGAATTTACCCATGATTTTGTTTCTCTCCTGGGGGCGGCAGATCTGTCCGTCAGCATGGGAGGCTATAACACCAGCATGAATATTGTGGCGGCAAATATCCCTTCGCTTATCTGGCCCTTTGGGCAGAACCGGGAACAAAGAAAACGGGCCCAGGAACTTGCCCGGTTTGCTCCCATTAAGATTCTTGAAGATGACGACTTAGCCCCCCAAAGGTTTTGCCGGCTCATGGAAAAGCAAATTGCCTGCTCCAAAAAAGAAGCAGACGGGACACTGAATATCCAGGGCGGGTATCATACAGCCAAATGGATAGGGGGATATTAAAATTCATGAAAGCTGAAATGGTTTCAAAGATTTATACAGGCTGGGAAAAACAGCTGCCGCAAATAATCAGACATGATTTAAATACAATTGTGAATGATGTATTAAAAAAGAATGAAAAGCTCACGGTGTTTTTCAGAGCAGACGATATCGGACCGCCTTCAAAGAATTTTTCACGTATGATGGACCTGTTCATAAAATATAAAACACCGATCTGCCTTGCTGTGGTACCCGTCTGGATGACGCAGGCTCGCTGGGATGAGATGATGCCTTTTGTAGAAAAGGCTGGTGATCTGTTTTGCTGGCATGTGCATGGGTATATGCATAAAAATTATGAGGTAGAGGGGAAAAAGCACGAGTTTGGGCCGGCCAGAAATTTAGAGGGTCTTTTTAATGATCTGTCAAAAGGCAGAAAAAGGCTTGAGAGAATTATGGGAAATTATCTGACCCCCGTGTTTACCCCTCCCTGGAACAGGTGTTCTTTTGAAACCATGGAGCAGTTGGGGCAATTGGGTTATAAGGGAATTTCCCGCAGCTATGGGAGTAAAAGCCTCCCGCCGGACGGGTTTAAAGATTTTCCAGTTCATGTGGATCTTCATACACGAAAAGACAAAGATGCCCAAACCGGCTGGGAAAACTTGTTTTCTGAATTCAAAAGCCGGATGAAGATAAAACCCTGCGGTATTATGCTCCATCATATGCGTATGAATGATGCAGCATTTATTTTTCTTGAATATCTGCTTGAACTTTTTTCAGGCTGTGATCAGATCGAGATTGTTACTTACAGGGACCTGATATAAGATTTTTGAGCTGTTCACCAGTATGGATCTGTAGAAATCTTAAGGGATATCTTGTTGACAGATTCCCTTGTTGCGCTATATTAAAAAGTTTTAGGTTAATTTAATTACGGGAGACGATAAATGAGGCAGAAAATAAGGTTTGAGAAGAATATCAAAGACGGGATTTTAACCGTATTGGAATCCAGTGAGGTAGATCCTGGAGTGGTTATGCCGCTTCACGAGGAAGATTATTCATTGGATGAGATGATAGAAGCATCTGGTAAGGGCCTTACTGCGTTCACCAGACTGCTCAGGCGAAGAAGCCTTTTTCCGACCTCAGGGCTTTGTGAGAAATTGTATGAAAACACCATTGATTTTTTTAAATCAGCTGAAATGGAAAATATGACGGTTGAATACGACGATGTGGAATCTTTCCCGAAAGAAGAAGAGTTCCAGCTTGAGGACGAGGATGTGGAACTGGATAAAATTCTGGAAGAAGACGGCACCTCAGATGAGGATGAAATAAAAGAGATTGATGATAAGAATGATACCCCGCAGTTTACACCTGAAGATACTTCTGAACACGAAAATTAGAGTTGATAATGAAGCAGATTATTCGAAAAATTGTCCTTGATGCTGCAAAAAAAGCCTTTGAAAATAATGCACTGGCTTCAGATGCTGTCCCGGAAATGGAGATTGAAGTCCCCCGTCATACATCCCATGGGGATTTTTCCACTAACTTTGCCATGGTGTCGGCATCTATCCAGAAAATGGCCCCGAGAAAGATTGCTGAAAGCCTTGTCTCATTCATCGAAACCGGTGAACTTGTTGAAAAGGTTGAGATAGCCGGGCCGGGGTTTATTAATTTTTTTCTTGCCAATGCAGCCTGGCATCCTGTCGTGGAAAATATTCTCAACCAGGACAAGGCGTACGGCAGATCCAAAATAGGAAATGGTGAAAAGGTCCAGGTTGAATTCGTGTCCGCCAACCCGACCGGGCCTTTGCATGTGGGACATGGCAGGGGGGCTGCGGTTGGAGATTCTGTAGCGAACATAATGGCCTTTGCCGGGTTTGATGTCCAAAGGGAATATTATATAAACGATTCCGGCCGGCAGATCAGAACCCTTGGCACTTCCGTATGGCTCAGGGTTCTTGAAAAGTGCGCTAAAGAAATTGATTTCCCGGAAGATTGCTATAAAGGCGATTATATAAAGGATCTGGCTGACGAGATCCTTGAAAAAAAGGGAAAGGCTTTTATAGAAACAGAAGAAAAAGAAGCCATTGAAACCTGTGCAAAATATGCGGCAGGTAAAATCCTTGAGGGCATTAAAGAAGATTTATCTGAATTCGGCGTGAAATTTGACCAGTGGTTCAGTGAGCAGAGCCTGTATGATTCAGGCCGCGTTCAAAAAGCCATTGATGATTTTAAACAAAATGATCTGATCTATGAAAAGGACGGCGCCCTCTGGTTTAAAACAGAGGATTTCGGGGATGAAAAAAACAGGGTGGTTGTTAGAAATAACGGGTTGACTACCTATTTTGCTTCGGACATTGCCTATCATATGGAAAAATATGAGCGCGGGTTTGACCGGGTGATTGATGTGTGGGGGGCAGACCATCATGGTTATATCAAACGGATTGATGCCTCTGTAGTTGCCTCAGGCCGTAAAAGTGAGCAGTTCGAAGTCATACTGGTGCAGCTGGTCAACCTGCTTAGAGGCGGCAAGCCTTTCCAGATGTCCACGCGGGCAGGAGAGTTTGTAACCTTAAAAGATATTGTTTCAGAGGTAGGCAAAGATGCAGCACGCTTTATGTTTTTAAGCCGTAGTTATGATTCCGGACTGGACTTTGACCTGGAAGTGGCAAAGCAGAAAAGCTCAGATAACCCGGTGTATTACGTCCAGTATGTGCATGCCAGGATTACGGGGATACTTTTAAAAGCTAAAGAAAACAATATCATCAAAGACATTGATTTTAAAAAAGCAGAACACCAGAACCTGTTAAATGAGCCGGAAGAAATCGGCCTGTTGAAACTATTGAACGTATTCCAGGAAAATGTGGAGAAAAGTGCAACAACCCTTCACCCCCATGTGATGTTTACCTATTTGATGAACCTGGCATCTGCTTTCCATGGATATTACAACAAGCATAAAGTGATCACCAATGATATTAACCAGACCCAGGCCCGCCTCAGCCTTGTTTTGGGGGTCAAAAAGGTTATTAGAAATGGTTTGGCGCTTCTTGGGGTCTCTGCACCGGAGAGAATGTAGAACATCATGATATCCTTTAAGGGGATCTTAAAATATTCAATTTACCTGTTTATTGCTGGTTGGATGTTTTTGCTGGGTATCATGGTGGGGCGCGGTAACTCCCCTGTAACCTTTGATACTCAGGAATTTCAAAATCGCCTGGAGACCATTGCTGAAGAGTTTGGAAAAACCAAAGAGCAAAAAGAGAAAGTTGAACTCAAATTTTATGACGTGCTTGAAAAACCGGTTCCGGAGGAAGGGTTAACACCAAAGAAAAATTCAAAGGAAATCATTCCTAAAAAAGAGAGTGATTTGGTTCATGCAAAAGAAAACGTAAAAACAAGCCTGAAAAAACAGACCTTTAAAAGGCAAGATGCTCTGGCAAAAGAATCTCCTGAAACATCTATTAATAATATACAGAAAAAGACCAATACACAGAAAAAGGCGCCTGCAAAACAAAGCAGTAAGCCTGCTGAGAAAAAGGCTGCAACCATAGCTGTAAAAAAACCTGAACAGATAAAAAAAGCCACGCCCCAATCTGGAAAATACACCATCCAGATTGCAGCGTATAAAAATTTTAAAGATGCAGTAACCCAGATGGCTGTTCTGGAAAAAAAAGGATTTTCATCTTACCGGGTAAAAGGCCAGAAAGATGGGGAAACCTGGTATAGAGTTCGGACAGGGTCTTTTGCAACCTATGATGAAGCCAAAAGTTTTAAGCAGAAATTAAAAAAGGCTAAAATAAATTCAATGATTTTGAAAAAGGATATATAAAAACCAAGCATATAAAATCAAATTTATGAAAATCAGGTATTTGAAGCCAGGATATATAGAAGGACACCAATGAAAATATCAAAAGATGAAGTTGAAAAAATAGCCCATTTGGCCCGGTTGGAAATTGACGAGGCTGAAAAAGAAAAAATGGCAGGACAGTTGAGCAATATCCTGCAATATATAGACAAACTGGAAGATGCAGATGTTGATGGGGTAAAACCCTCTTCCGGGGCAGCATTCATGAATAATGTATTGCGCCCAGATATCCCCAAAGAATCTCCAGGCCCAGATGTGACCCTTGCAAATGCCCCTGAAAGAGATGAAGATTTTTATACAGTGCCCCGGGTTGTCAAATAGTTGGGGTTGTTAAACAATAAGGAGTTGATCAGATGCAATACCATGAATTAACAATCTCTGATGCGATAACACAGCTTTCTGAGAAAAAAATATCTTCTGTTGAATTGACCCGTGCTTTTCTGGAAAGAATTGAAGTCCATGATGGAACAATCGGCGCTTTTATTACGGTGGATAAAGAGATGGCAATGGCCCAGGCCGAAGAGGCGGATCAACAGATTGCTGCCGGTAATATGTCTGCCCTTACCGGGGTTCCCATTTCCCTGAAAGATATCCTGTGCACAAAGGGCATGAAAACCACATGCGGTTCAAAAATTCTGGGTGATTTTGTGCCGGAATATGACGGAACTGTGGTGCAGAAATTAAAAGATGCCGGGGCTGTTATTATTGGTAAAACCAACCTGGATGAGTTTGCCATGGGCTCTTCAACTGAAAATTCATCCATTAAAATTACAGCCAATCCATGGGATTTTGAGAGAGTTCCAGGCGGCTCCAGCGGCGGGTCTGCTGCGTCTGTTGCCGCACAGTTCTGTTGTGGTTCTCTTGGAACAGATACGGGTGGTTCTATCCGGCAGCCGGCTTCCCATTGCGGCGTGGTCGGGCTTAAACCCACCTATGGCAGGGTGTCCCGGTTTGGTCTTGTTTCCTATGCATCCTCCCTGGATCAGGCTGGCCCTATTACAAAAACGGTTGAAGATGCAGCCATTCTTATGAATGTGATCTGCGGTAATGATGAAAAGGATTCCACCAGTGCCAAAGTGGATGTGCCGGATTTCATGACCGCGCTGTCAGAGTTTGATAAAAACTCCTTAAAAGGAATGACAGCCGGTATCCCAAAAGAATATCTTTCTGTTGAAGGCATTGATCCTGAAGTCGAAAAGGTGTTCAACGAGGCGAAAAAAGTGTTCGAAGACCTTGGGGTAAGCATCAAAGAAATTTCTCTGCCCCATACAGAATATGTGGTGGCAGCCTATTATATTATTGCTCCCTGTGAAGCCAGTGCCAATCTGGCCCGGTTTGACGGAGTGAAATACGGATTCCGGCAGTCCGGAACCGATGATCTGATCGATATGTACAAAAAAACCAAGTCCCAGGGATTTGGCCCTGAAGTCCAGCGCAGGATTCTGATTGGGACCTATTCATTGTCTGCCGGGTATTATGATGCCTATTACGGCAGGGCATCTCAGGTTCGTACACTGATTATGGATGATTTTTCAAAGGCATTTGAAGGATGCGATTTTATCCTGTCTCCGGTTACCCCTTCGCCTGCTTTTAAGATCGGTGAGAATATTGATGATCCTTTGACCATGTATCTGACCGATATTTTTACCCTGTCTGCCAACATGGCAGCCATTCCAGGAATCTCTGTACCTGCGGGATATTCATCAAACGGCCTTCCCATTGGAATCCAGATGATGGCCAACCGTTTTGATGAGTTCTCTCTTTTAAGGGCCGGGTATGGACTTGAAAGGACCATTAATTTAGAAAAAAGGTTTCCCGAATTATAGCCCAAAGTATAGCCCAAAGTATAGCCCAAAGTATAGATTGTTTGGAGGTAATCCATGTCAACGGTTCAACCAAAAGGTGAAAAACTGAAAAAAGCCATTCAATGGGTATCTGAAAAAAGAAAAGAAAATCCGGATGCCAACCTTGCCCGGCTGGCAGATGAGGCCAGCCTCAGGTTTGATTTAAACCCGAAAGATTCCCAGTTTCTGCTCAGGTTTGTAAAAGATGACAACCATCAAAATTCTGCCTGAGATTCTTTCCAACCAGATTGCGGCAGGCGAGGTGGTCCAGCGCCCTTCCAATGCAGTAAAAGAGCTGGTGGAAAACAGTATTGATGCAGGGGCCACAAGCATCACCATAGAGATTGAACGGGGAGGCAAGTCCCTGATCCGGGTGTCAGATAATGGCTGCGGCCTTTCAAGGGATGATGCGCTTCTGGCAATAGAGCGTTATGCCACCAGCAAAATTTTCACAAAAGACGATCTGTTCTCAATTTCAACCATGGGATTCCGCGGCGAGGCCCTGCCATCCATTGCATCAGTTTCTAAACTTGTCCTTGTGACCCGGACAAAAAATACAGACACGGCTACACGAATTGATATCTCTGGCGGTAAACTGCAAAATGTGTCTGATGCCGGGGCTCCTGTTGGGACCATGGTGGAAGTCAAACACCTGCTTTTTAATACTCCGGCAAGAAAAAAGTTCTTAAAATCCGACAATACGGAAATCAGCCACATTTCAGATGCTGTCTGGGGAATGGCCCTGGGCAACCCTCATATTCAGTTTCGCCTGTTCATCAATGGACGCCTGCAAAAAAGTTTTTCCCAAAATGATGATCTGTTCCAGCGCTCGGTAAATATTTTAGGCAGGGATCTGGCCGACAAGCTTTATCCCCTCAAATACACAGATGAGTTTATCCGTATCCACGGGTACTGCTCCAATCCGCTTATAACACGAAGCACCTCTTCCCGGATTTTTTTGTTCGTTAATAATCGCCTCATATATGACCGGGGTCTCATATCTGCAATATTCCAGGGATACAAAGGGCGGATCATGAAAGGTCGGTTCCCTTTGGGTGTGTTTTTTATTGATATTGACTTTGACCAGGTGGATGTCAATGTCCATCCATCCAAAAAAGAGATCAAGTTTTTTAATGCCCGGCAGGTCTACCAGGCCACGGGAAGAGCGATTCGGCAGGCCATGGATAAAGAGCAGCAGGACGCGGCCTCTTATTCCCATGCGCCGGTATCAGAATTTACAGGGCAGATCCCTACTCAAAAAGAAGAACTCTCGCCACAGCATAAGCCAATTGAAAAATTTGAGTTTTATGACCAAGGCTTTATCCATAATGCCGAAAGCAAAGTAAAAGAACCGTCCCTGAACTTCCCATCCCCGCTTCTCAAAAATCAGTCCTCCATACAGGATGAATCTCGGTTTAAGGAAAATATGGAGATTGGACTGCTGGATGATGATCATGCTTTGGAGCAAATACCCCATGAACCGCCTCAGGCAACAACTATAGTGACTGAACACATCCGGATAATCGGACAGGCCATGGGAACCTATATCCTTGCAGAAACCTCAGAGGGTTTGATGCTCATTGATCAGCATGCCGCACATGAGCGTATTGTTTATGAAAAACTCAAGCGCAGATATGATTCTTTTAAAGGGCAGTATCAAAGTCTTGTGGTACCTGAGACCCTTGAGTTGAATTTTAAAGAGGCTGATTATTTAAATCAGATTTTAGACGATTTAAAGGCGCTGGGTATCATTGTTGAACCCTTTGGCGGAAATACATTTGTTATAAAATCAGTGCCGCCTGTTATGGATAAAAAAGAAGTCAAACCCCTGGTTGTTGAAATCATTGAAAGTGCGATGGTTAAAAAAGACAGGTTTTCAACGGAAGGATGGCTTGAAAATTGTTTGATCCTCATGGCCTGTCACAGTGCCATCAGGGCAAACCTGAACTTAAACCGGATGGAGATGGAACAGCTTGTCCGTGATCTTGAAACATGTGAAAATACCCGCCACTGCCCCCATGGAAGGCCCATCATGATTTCCTGGGACAAAAAGCAGATTGAAAAGCTGTTTAAAAGGGTTGTCTGATGGTTTTGCATGGTATATATGAATCTTTGGTTAAAAGAAAAACCTTGAGCAGACAAGTAACTGCAATAAAAGGTAAAAGTTTTTTAAAGGAGTGAATATTTTGAAAAATAGCACCAGAAAGTGTATCGTATCTTTTATCATCTGCATTTTGGCAATGTTTCCCCTTGTTTTTGCTGCTCCGGGCCAGTGTGAGATGCCCAAAAAAGTAGCGGTGTGTCCCTTTGAGATGAATGCTGTCGAAGATCTTTCTTTCCTTCAAAAAGGTCTTTTTTCAATGCTCTCCTCCCGACTGGCTGATCCGGGTAAAGTGGAAATCCTTAACAGGGAAACCATAGACAAAGCCCTTGAAAAAGCCCAGGGCTCTTCTTCAACACAAGGCCCTTTAAATGAATTAAAAGCAGGCCTCATCGGAAAAGAGATCGGTGTGGACTACATCCTGTTCGGCAGCCTGACCATGTTCGGAAACAGTGTGAGCCTGGACACCACCATGGTGGATGTGTCTGGTGCTAAACCCGTGTTAACATTTTCACGCCAGGCAGACCAGCCCGGAGCTGTGATCACGGAGCTGGACAAAATCGCCACAGAAATCAATTTTAAAACTTTTGACAGAAAACCCGAAACGTTTATTCCCCAGACACAACATGTGCAACAGCCTCAACAGTATCAGCCCCAGAGCGGCTCCTATGCCAGCCCCCTGACCAATTACCGGGTACTTCTGGCCGCCAATGGTGAGATCATCGGCATGTCCAGCGGGGATGTGGATGGAGATAAGAAAAAAGAAGTGGTCATTGCTTTTAAACAGGCTATTGAAATCCTGAAAGATAACCAGAACGGTCAGCTTGTTTCCGTTAAACGGATCGAGGACGGCCCGCATATGGACATCGTGGGTGTGGACGTGGCGGACATCAACAATAATGGAAAAGCAGAGATTTTTATCACCCGTGTTCACCGGGAAAGTGGTTATTTGAAATCCTATGTCCTGGAAAATGAAGGAGATGAATACAAAAATATCTCCGGCAATCTGCCCTGGTACATGAGGGTCGTAAAAACTGGAGGGATGCGCCCTGAACTGTATGGGCAGAAAAGCGGCAAATTAGGCCCCTATAGAGGCCGGGATGTTTTTGAAATTATGTGGGAAAATAACGTGTACGTGTCCGCCCAAAAGCTTCGTGTTCCGGAAGGGTTTACCGTAATGAGCATGACAAAGGCTGCTGATGCCGGAAATATAGCAGATGGAAGTTTGTTTACTGATCAAATTGGCAGGTTGACTATAGTGAATGAAAACGGAACTGTTGAATGGTCAGGTGAAGAAGGCTATGGCGGCAGTAAACTTTTTTATGAATTCAAAGAAACCGATACAATTATACAGGATATTTCAGAAGGTAAGGGCACCTATTTTCAACCCAGGAGCCTGGTGTTTGATTTTAAATCAGACGGGAAAAAAGAAGTGTTTACGATAAAGAATAAGGATGCTGCCGGGAATCTGTTTGGCGGGTACCGGCATTTTAAATCAGGAAGTATAGAAATACTTACCTGGAGTCAAATGGGGCTTTTGTCTGAGCATGCCCCCAAAAAGATACCGGGTCAGGTGACGGATCTTGCAATTGGTGATTTCAACCATAGTGGGAAAAAAGAACTCCTGGTTTCGTTTATCAAAAAGAGGAATAATTTTTCTTCTAAAAACTCCAAAAGCATGATTGTAGCCTATGATCTGGAATGAAAAAGATGGAATAATGCTTGACAGGCAGTAAAACTATTGATATTTAGCTTTCTATGTTAGACTAAAAGGCCGAAATAGCCTGCAAAGGGGGTGATACCGGCGCAGAAAATTTTACCTGGCAGTTTAAACATCCAATTTACCCTTTTTTGCTGTATTTAAAAGGAGTGCAGTAAAAAAGGATTTTAACTAACTTTTTTAGAAAAGGAAAAAAAGATGAAAAAACTTTTAGCTCTTACCCTTGCCATGATGTTCATCGGCGTGGGTATCGCAAGTGCAACTGATTTTACCATTACCGGTGATTACTATGCCAGAGGCCAGTACAATGACAACAAAGAAGGTACTGCTACAAATGGCGACAGCTATGGTGTGTACGATCATGAAATGGTTCTGAACACAACCTGGCAGATCTCTCCTTACACAAAAGTTTTCGCACGTTTTGAAGTCCGTGATGAATCCTGGGCCGCAGGTACTAACGCTACAGAGACTAACGGTGCTGATGACACTAATCCTGAAACAAACATCGTTAATGAATATCTCTATGGTCAGCATACTTTTGCCAACGGCCTGACTGTTAGAACCGGTCTTATGGGAACCAGCTCCTGGGCCACTGATTTCGGTAATGACGGTACAGAAGCTTACAGAGTTATGTTTATCAAAAATACAGGCATGGGCCAGGTTATCCTTTTTACAGAAAAACCTCAGGGTGGTTCTGAAACCTTGACAGCTGATTCTGATATTGACGTTTATTTTGCCGGTTTGGTTACAAAAGTTAATGATATCGTATTAACTCCCTCAGTTGTATACGTTAATTATGATCCTTATGACAGAGTGCAGTATAAATTTGACATGGGTGCAGCCGGTACTATTGGTAATGTAGGTTTTGAATCTGAAGTAATTATTCAGGATTTCGATTATGACACTGGCGCAGGAACTGATTATACTGTTTATGGTGCATATGTGAATGTATGGACCCAGTTGAATGCACTTAAACTCGGTGCTGCTGTTGCATATGGTTCCTATGATGATGATAGTGGTAACGGTTTTGAATTTAATGACGATTTTGAATGCGCCGGTGCAATGCTCATGGGTGATGAAGCCCTCATGGGTGGAAATGATTCCATCGAAGCAGCTACTCTTTTAGTTCTTTATGGATCTTATGCTGTAAGTGAAAAATTCACCATGTCAGCTTATCTCGGCTATGCCGACAGTAATGTTGATGATGAACTTAATGTAAATGGCGATGCTCAGTATGACGGTGCAAACATCTGGGAAGTAAACGTTCAAGGTTCCTATAAAATTACTGACAACGTAACTTACTCTGCAGGCGCTGCTACATCTCAGACTGAATATGATGGTGCATTTACTGATCCTGATGAAGCCATCCAGATCTATCACAAACTTGCGTTCACTTTCTAATTTGGTTTATTTAATATAACCAAGTTAATTTAGAAAAGTAGTTTAAAAAAAGGCCCTGCATTTTTCAATGCAGGGCCTTTTTGCGTGCTCATAACTCGTTACTGTTTCTAAAGTTATGATTTTTATATTGCTTTTATTATAATGATAACAAATCAAATTTTTAGGAGAGTTTAAATGAGCACTGAGGTTCAGACTGAAAGAATGACCATCCAGGTTTCACCTGATTTTAAAGCCTGGGCTTACAGGATGCAGAAACTATACTGTATGAACTGAGGAATAAAAAACGATGAGTGTTGTTAAAGATGCGGTGTTAGCGATGAAAGAAGTTTTGGTTCTGACGGATAAAGTGGAAACAGACCGGAAAAATGCTATAAGAAATTTCAAAAGAAAAGCGTGATCAAGATAAGCGCATTGTCCGTTTATAAACTTTCGTTGAAATAAGCATGGGGCAGCAGCAACAAAGGCTGGGAGATTCTCCAGGAAAAAAGGAATAATTTTATCTTTTGATATACCTCTTTGCCGCTAACTACAAAAATGATAGCGGCCCCGTTCTTATAAATATTCCCAGAATTTCCAGATGGATGATTTTTCTTTTTGCTCGCCTTGCGGGAAGACCGGCATCAGTTTTTCAGGGTTCTGGCGCTTCCACTGCTCTGCCTTTTCTTTTTCTTTTTTAATCAAATTTTCATAAATCAGGCTTTCTCGCTGGAAGACTTTTTTGTTTATTTTAGCAGCAATGACGTTGATTTTAGGTACAACATCATCAATAATTTTAGACTGCTCAAAAAAGGTGAGATATTTTTTGTTTTTAATGTCATAGATTCGAGTATCAATACTGAAAGCATTTGCAAACTGGGTGATACTGCCGGTTAAAACAAAATCACAATTTGTAAGATCGGCGATTTTTTTAATGGTGAAGTTGTAATCTTTTTGTTCAATGCCGCTTAAATAGGTATTTATTTGATTTTTATCAATGGTTTCAATGTGGTCCTTCCAGCGAAGGCGTGAGTGCAGCATCTGGAGAGTCCCGGCTTGTATATAAGACAGCTCGTCAGGGGAAATCAATTCAAAGGGCAGTATGGCAATGGTCTGTTTTTTTTGAGCCAGGAGCATGTGAGGCAGGGAAAAAAGAGAAATAAGGCTCAGTAAAGTGATTAAAGACAGTTTTTTTGAAAAGTTTTTGTTCAAAATGTGCATCTCCGTTAAAGTTTATCTTTAAGCAATTGGGTGACAATTTTGGGATCAGCTTTCCCGCGGGTTTTCTTCATGATCTGGCCCATGAAAAAGCTGAAAAGTTTTGTTTTTCCGTTTTTGTAGGCCTCAGTTTCATCCGGGTTTTCTTCAATTACTTCCTGGACCATGGTATCCAGTTCAGATGTGTCAGAGACCTGCTCAAGGCCCATCTCCTTGACAATTGTTTCCGGGTCGATAGAAGATTGGGCCATTTTTTCAAAAACAGTTTTAGCGGCATTGGCATTAATCTTATTGGTTTCAAGCAAAGTCAGGAGCTTGGAAAAAGCATTTGCTGTAACAGGGGATTGGGTAATGCTGATCCCTTTAGTGTTAAGCATGCCCAAAAGAGTTGTCATTGTCCAGTTGGCGGCCTGTTTTTTATCTTTAAGGGGAGTGGCAGTTTCTTCAAAAAAATCTGCAAGCTCAATAGTGGAGGTAAGGACTTTGGCATCATATTCTGCAATTTGATACTCATTAACAAAGCGGGCCAGTTTTTCATCCGGAAGTTCCGGCATTTCTTTTTTGACAGAATCGATCCACTCTTCATCAACAATGAGCGGTACCAGGTCAGGGTCTGGGAAATATCTGTAATCGTGGGCTTCTTCTTTACCGCGCATGGAAAATGTTTTGTTTTTAGACGGGTCCCACAGTCGGGTCTCCTGTATTACCTTGTTGCCTTCTTCCAAAACATAAGTCTGGCGTTGGATTTCATAAATTATCGCTTTTTCGACATTTTTAAATGAGTTGAGGTTTTTAAGCTCTGCGCGAATACCAAATTCCTCCTGGCCGACAGGCCTGAGGGATATGTTGGCATCACACCTGAAGCTCCCTTCCTCCATATTACCATCGCACACATCAATATATTTTAAGATGGCATGAAGTTTTCTCAAATAGGCCCCTGCTTCCTGCGCGTTCCGGATATCCGGCTCGCTTACAATTTCTATGAGGGGAACTCCGGTCCGGTTTAAATCCACCATGCTTTTAGACCGGGCAGGGTCATGGATCAGTTTCCCGGCATCTTCTTCCATATGGATTCGGGTAATCCCAATTCGTTTGAGGCCGGTTTTTTCAGTTTCTACATCAAGGTGCCCAAATTCCGCTATGGGTTTGGCAAATTGGGAAATCTGATACCCTTTGGGAAGGTCAGGGTAAAAATAGTTTTTCCTGTCAAAACGGCTTTCCTGGTTGATTTTGCAATTGGTGGCCAGGGCAGCTTTTATGGCATAGGTTACAGCCTGTTGGTTAAGAACAGGTAAAACACCTGGCATGCCGGTGCACACAGGGCATGTGTTTGCATTGGGAGATTTTCCAAACTCTGTGGAGCAGGAGCAAAAAATCTTTGTCTTGGTTTTCAGCTGCGCATGGACCTCAAGGCCAATAACCGGTTCAAACTGCATAAATATATTTTCATCCTTATCATTGATTTATATTTAAAAGAGATTGTATTTTAAATTATCATAACCTCCTTATATAACCCTGATGTTTTGATTTATCAATATAATTTTTATTGCATAAATCCGGTTAAAAATATAAAAGTAAGGGCATTTGTTTGTAACCATTTACACAGTTGTCCGGAGGATAACTTACCAGCAGAAGGCTGGCGGAAGAAAATCGACTGGAAACATAAAACCAACTGGAAGCAGAAGATTGACTGGAAACAAGGTCAGGGAGTTTTTGATAAATTATGAAATTTTTTCTTTGTGTCATGGGCATGGTCATGATTGTGGAAGGCCTGCCGTATTTTGCATTTCCATCCCGAATGAAACAGATGGTTCAAATGATTACAGGCCTTGATGATACAAGCCTCAGGCGGTTTGGTTTTATCCTGATGCTGGCAGGGCTTGTTGTTGTGTATTTTTCCATGAAAGGCCTTTGATGTTTTCCCTGTCTGATTATGCATATGACCTGCCAAGCGAAAAAATTGCCCAGGTTCCCTGTGAAGACAGGAGCCGGTCAAGATTGCTGCACCTTAACAGAAAGACCGGTGAAATCGGCCACAGGCTGTTTTCCGATATCTCAAGTATATTGAAGAAAGATGATCTTCTGGTGGTCAACAACACCCGGGTGGTTCCAGCCCGTTTGATGGGAAAAAAAGAAACCGGCGGAAAAGTGGAAGTTCTGATCATTGATTACACAGCCGGATTGAACAGTCTTGAGAAAACCGGATTTTTTCAATGTGACTGCCTGGTAAAAGCATCCAAGCGGCCCAAAGAAGGAACTAAAATATTTTTAAGCGATTTGGTCCAGGCGGAAGTTATTAAATCAAAGGGGTATGTGACTGAGATTCGGTTTTTAAACGGCGAAGGGTTTTTAGATTTTTTAAATACTGCCGGCCAGATGCCGTTGCCGCCATATATCAAAAGGGATGATGGTACTTCAGGTTTTAATGATCCGGAAAATTACCAGACAGTTTATGCGTCACAAGAGGGAGCCGTGGCTGCGCCTACGGCCGGGCTCCATTTTACAGATGATTTGATGACGGATCTTGAAGAAAAAGGCATTGAGATCGCAACCCTGACCCTGCATGTGGGGTATGGCACCTTTGTCCCTGTGCGGGTGGATGATATCCGGGAGCACCAAATTCATTCTGAGTTTTTTTCTTTATCCCCTGAAACTGCCGCAAAAATAAATAATGCAAAAAAGCAGGGCCGGAGGGTTGTGGCAGTAGGCACTACAAGCGTGCGGACCCTTGAGTTTGTATCTGATGAAAATGGACAAGTCCAATCGCAGGCGGGTCAGTGTGATTTGTTTATCTATCCGGGGTATCGGTTTAAATGCGTTGATGCCATAATTACCAATTTCCATTTGCCTGAATCCACCCTTCTGATGCTGGTGGCAGCTTTTTATAACAGGGAGAAGATATTAAATGCATATCAGGCAGCAATTGAGGAGGATTACCGGTTTTTCAGTTATGGTGATGCCATGCTGATCGAGTGAAAAAGACTATGCTGACATTTGAAATATTAAAACAACCCGGTGTTGCTGCTGGTGAAGCCTTGGATGATGTTCCAGGCAGAACTGTTTATAGGGCAAGGCGAGGCGAAATTTCTACAGACCATGGGAAGATTCAAACCCCGATATTTATGCCGGTGGGCACGCTTGGCTCTGTAAAGTCCATCTCTGTAGAAGATCTGGATCATTGCAGTGCCCAGATAATTCTCGGCAATACATACCATCTTTATTTAAGACCTGGCTGTGAAGTGATTGAGCACATGGACGGGCTTCATGAGTTTATCCGGTGGGATAAGCCCATGCTGACGGATTCCGGTGGTTTTCAGTTTTTCTCATTGGCAAAGCTGGCCAAATTCAGTGATGAAGGCGTGGCTTTCCAGTCACACATAGACGGGTCAAGGCATGTTTTTTCTCCTGAGAAGGCTGTGGAGATCCAGATGATACTTGGATCTGATATCATGATGTCCCTTGACTGGTGTATGGGATATCCTGCAACAGAAAAGCAGGCCATGGAGGCCCTTGAAAAAACCACGATGTGGGCCAAAAGAGGGTTTGATTTCTGGCAGGAAAAAGGAGCGCCCAATAATTTATTTGGCATTGTCCAGGGAGGAATGTATCAAAATCTTCGCAGCCTTTCTGCTGAGCAGTTGACTGAAATTGATTTCCCCGGGTTTGCCATTGGCGGTCTCAGTGTGGGTGAACCCAAAGAACTTATGTATGAAATGGCTGAGCATACTCTTCCGCTTCTACCGGCGGATAAACCTAAATACATCATGGGTGTTGGAACGCCTGAAGATCTGGTGGAGCTCACAGGGATGGGGTGTGATATGTTTGATTGTGTCATGCCTTCCCGTAATGCTAGAAACGGCCAGCTGTTTACTTCCAGGGGCACGATCAATATCCCCAATGCAAAATTCAGACTTGACAAAGACCCCATTGATACGGATTGTAATTGTTATACCTGCCGGAATTATTCCAGGGCCTACCTGAGGCATTTGTATAAATCCAGGGAGCTTCTGGCATACCGGTTGAACACGATCCATAATCTTTACTATTACCTTGACCTGATGGATCAGATGAGAAAAGCAATAGTAGAAGACCGGTTTTCAGATTTTAAACGCGATTTTTATTCAAAACGCGATACTTAAACAGTGTACAGTATCTGTTAAAAGGGGTTACATTATGCATGAGATGGGGATTGCCGAGCAGTTGGCTCAAATTGCCATAGATTCCATTCCGAAAGAGATTGAAAATCCAAAGGTTGAAAAACTGAATTTAAAGATCGGCAAGCTTTCTTCTATTGTGGAGCACAGCCTGACGTTCTGTTTTGAGATTGTTTCCAAGGGCACACCCCTGGAAAATGCGCACCTGGATATTGAATCTGTGCCTGTGAAAGTCCAGTGCGCATCCTGTAAAAATGCGTGGGAAGTCACAGGGCCTGACTTTAACTGCCCCCATTGTAAAGACGGGGATGTTAAAATGCTCACAGGAAGGGAGATCGAAATTACATCTCTTGAGCTGGCAGAATGAGGGAAAAATTATAAACCTTTAGAAAATAATACAGGGCAGGGCAATGGAAATTAATATTCAAAAAAGGGTGCTGGAAGCCAACGAAACAGAGGCTCAAAAAAATAGAAATTATTTCAAAGAACAGAATGTGTTTGCTTTGAACATGATGTCATCCCCCGGATCGGGAAAAACGGAAACCCTTTGCAAAACACTGGCAAAGCTCATGCCGCAAATCCGTGTAGGGGTGATCGTGGGTGATATCTGCACCACCAATGATGCGGACCGCCTGGAAGTGACCGGTGCTAAAGTCACCCAGATCAACACCGACCAGTTCGGCGGGGACTGCCATCTGGCGGCAAACCTTATTTTTGATTCAGCCAAACAGATCGGCCTTGAAGATGTTGATCTTTTGATCGTGGAGAATATAGGCAACCTGGTGTGTCCGGCAGAATTTGATATTGGTGAAGATGCCCGGGTGGTTGTTTTGAGTGTAACTGAAGGTGAAGACAAACCTTTGAAATATCCCTTGATGTTCCGCGTGGCAGATGCTGCTATTTTGAATAAAGTTGATCTTCTGCCATACCTTGATTTTGATGCGCCCCTGGCTGTTGAAAATATGCAAAAGGTTCATCCTCACCTTCCGGTTTTTGAAATTTCTGCTAAAACTGAAGAAGGGTTTGGTCCCTGGATTGAGTGGCTTAAAATCAAAGTGTTTGAGAAAACCGGTCGATAGGTCCTAATCGAGTCATCCACCAGGAAAGGGTTTTTTTTATAAATCTATAATTCACTCATACAAGGAGGGAGCTATGGAGAAAAAAGAAATGGCGTTTGCCGGGTCCTGGTATCCTGCGACAGCAAGGGAGTGCGAACCCTTCATTGATGATGTTTTAAAACAAAAAAAGAACCTGTCGGACGGCAGTTTTGCAGGGGGAATAGTTCCCCATGCAGGCTGGTATTACTCCGGAGCCATCGCCTGCCGTGTGATTGCGTCTCTAAGATCCAGTGAGGCAATTGATACGATTGTGTTGTTTGGCGGGCATATGCACGAGCAGTCAACCCCTTTTATGTTAAGCCACGGGCTTATTGAAACCCCTTTCGGAGATATCGAAGTGGACAGGGATCTTTCAGAATCGCTCAGTGCTGAAGGCGGTATCCAGAAAAAATCTCCTTTAACATTTCCGGACGAAAACACCTTTGAACTTCAAAATCCGTTTATTAAATATTTTTTCCCGGATTCAAAAATTGTAGTGTGTGCGGTTGCCCCCAATGATTCTGCCATGAGCATCGGGGAAGCTGTAGCAAAACTGGCAAAGGATACAGGAAAAAATATCCGCGTGATCGGTTCCACAGACATGACCCATTACGGCCCTAACTTCGGCCTGCTGACTGCTGGAACGGGAAAAGATGCTGTGAAATGGGTGGAAAAAGAGAATGACCGTTGCGCCATTGATGCAATGGTGAAAATGGACGGATCTGGAATTATTGCCTGCGGTTTGAGTAATAAAAGCATGTGCTGCCCGGGTGCAGCAGCCGCTACGGCCGCTGCCTGTAAAAAAAATGGCGCAGTCAAAGCACAGGAGCTTGACTACGCCACAAGTTATGAAAAATCAGCCTCTGACAGTTTTGTCGGCTATTCCGGTGTCCTTTACGGTTGGTAAGTACTCTTTTATTGAGTTGATTCAATAAACTGAGCGGCTGCTTCAATCCGCTGAATGGTTTTTTCCCGGCCAAGGGCCAGGAGCATCTCAAACATGCCGGGACTCACAGTGGTGCCGGTAACGGCCACCCTTAGAGGCTGGGCAATCTTTCCGAATTTCAAGCCGGTTTCTTCCATGATACCCTTAAACAGATCTTCAAGTGTTTCCTGTGTGTAGGCGTCCATTTTTTTAATGCCCTGGGCAGATTTCTGAAGTACGTCAAGAATTTCAGGTTTTAGAAATTTTTTGGCAGCTTTTTCATCAAATTGAACCGTGTCCTGGTAGTAGAACAGGGCGGCTTGCGCCATATCCACCATTGTTTTGCTTCTGGGCTGCAAGGTTTTGATCACTTCATGAGTGAATTCATTGTTTGCCGCAGTTACGCCTGAAGTCTCAAGTTGAAATATCAATTCGTCTGCGAGCTCTTGGGGAGGTTTTGCTTGAATGTGTTTGGCATTGATAGCGGTCAGTTTGTCTGTGTCAAACATGGAAGCGGAGCGGCCAAGGTGTTCCAGATCAAATTTTTCAATCAAATCATTGCGTTCAAAAAATTCCTGGTCTCCATGGGACCATCCCAGGCGTACCAGGTAATTGATCATTGCATCCGGAAGAAATCCCATTTTTTTGTATTCTCCGACAGACATCGCGCCATGCCGTTTGCTCAAACGGGATTTATCGGACCCAAGCACCATGGGAACGTGCCCGAAAACAGGGATTTGTGCATTCAGTGACTGGTAAATCAACATCTGTTTAGGGGTGTTGATCAGGTGGTCATCTCCGCGGATGATGGTGTTGATGCCCATGGTCAGATCATCCACTACCACAGCCAGGTTATACATGGCTGAGCCGTCACTTCGCTGGATAATAAAATCATCCATTTCAGCATTCTGAAATGCAGTATTTCCTTTTACAACATCTTCAACTATGGTCACCCCATTATCCGGGGTTTTCAGGCGGACGACCGTATTCTCGCCTTTTCCAAGACCTCGGTTACGGCATTTGCCGTTATACATGGGTTTCTGGCCTTTTGCCTTGGCTTCTTCACGCATGGCATTGACTTCATCCGGGGTGCAGGAGCAGTAATAGGCCGCACCGGACTCAACCAGTTTTTCTATATATTCAGTATGGATGGCGGAACGCTGTGCCTGAAAATAAGGGCCTTCATCCCAGTCTATGCCAAGCCAGTCAAGGGATTCAAGTATGGCATCCACAGATTCCTTCGTAGACCTTGCTGCATCGGTATCTTCGATTCTTAAAATAAATTTGCCCTTGGTTTTTCTGGCATACAGCCAGTTGAAAAGTGCTGTCCGTGCCCCGCCAATGTGGAGGTAGCCGCTGGGGGAGGGCGGAAAGCGCGTTACGATTGTATCCATGTGTTCTCCGATAAATAAATATTGTGTAAAATCGAGCCCTTAAGTATCATAAAACTTAGGAATGGGCAACAGGGTTTAATTTCTTGACACTTTTAGCAAATTAGGGTAATTATGTGTGTTTTATTATATAGAAATATAATATAGGAAATACAAATAAAATAATATACTTAGGAGAGATCAATGGCAGTACCAAAGCAAAAGAGTTCCAAGGCAAGAGGACGAAAAAGACGGACACATTACAAAACCAGTGCTCCCACAGTGAGCGTATGCCCTGAGTGCCAGGAACCCAAGCTCCCCCATACCGCCTGCCCGGAGTGCGGCGCATACAAGGACCGGGTTATCAATGCTGAAACTGAAGATGACGATTAGTTAAAGGAGGTACTCCCCGCCATGACTGTTGAAACCAAAGTAAAAAAAGTAATCGCAGAAAAAATTCAGGATATCGATATTGAGGATGTGGTACCGGAAGCTTCGTTGATTGAGGACCTGGGAGCAGATTCGCTGACCATCGTTGAACTGGTTATGTCAATGGAAGAGATTTTTGAAATCGAAATTGATGATGATGATGCTGAGAAACTGATTACAGTTCAGGATGCCATTGATTTTATTAAGTCTAAATTTTAAATACCGGGGAATATGATGAATCAGGGCAACTCCATTATTATTGGAAGTGATCATGCTGCTTTTGAACTGAAAGAAAAAATTAAAGTATACCTTCAGGACAAAGGCTTTAACGTTGAGGATGCCGGTACGACGAGTGCGGACTCGGTCAACTATGTGGATTATGGGAAAAAAGTTGCAGGAGCAGTATCCGGGGGCGAGTACAAAAAAGGAATCCTTTTGTGCGGAACCGGCCTTGGTATGTCCATGGTGGCCAATCGTTTTAAAGGCGTTCGGGCTGCACTGTGCTCGGATATGTTTTCTGTTAAAATGAGCCGGGTACACAATGATTCAAATATCCTGGTCCTGGGTGGCCGTCTTATAGGAGATGTCCTGGCATTTGAACTTGTTCAGACCTGGCTGGATACGGAATTTGAAGGCGGACGTCATCTGACACGCATTCAAGGTATTGACGAATAAAAAGGTGTTGAGATGGGTGTTATAAGAAGTACAGATTTGGAAATTGCAAAAATTATTGAACAGGAAGCCGACCGGCAGGAATATGAACTGAACCTGATTGCGTCTGAAAACGTGGTCAGCCCGGCTGTCATGGAAGCCCAGGGCTCTATTCTTACCAATAAATATGCTGAAGGGTATCCGGCAAAACGGTATTACGGCGGGTGCGAATATGTGGACCAGGCAGAAGACATGGCCATTGAACGGGCTAAAAAGCTGTTTAATGTCGAATATGCCAATGTTCAGCCCCATTCCGGCTCTCAAGCAAACATGGCCGTATATTTTGCGCTGTTGAATCCCGGAGATAAAATTCTTGCCATGGATTTATCCCATGGCGGACATCTGACCCATGGAGCAGGTGCAAGTTTTTCCGGAAAACTTTATGATTTTGTTCATTATGGCCTGTCTCCTGAAACCGAGATGATTGATCTTGATGAGGTTGAAATTCTTGCTAAAAAACATCAGCCGAAACTGATTGTGGCTGGTGCCAGTGCTTATCCACGGATTATCGATTTTAAAGGGTTTTCTGAAATTGCAAAATCTGTAGGTGCCTTGTTTATGGTGGACATGGCGCATATTGCAGGGCTTGTGGCTGCCGGCCTGCATCCCAGCCCAGTCGGATTTGCCGACGTAGTAACATCAACTACCCATAAGACTTTAAGAGGCCCTCGAGGGGGCTTGATTCTCTCTTCTGCCAAATATGCCAAAGCAATTGGAAGCCAGATTTTTCCAGGCATCCAGGGTGGTCCGCTGATGCATGTGATCGCAGCCAAGGCAATTGCTTTTAAAGAGGCGTTGAGTGATACATTTGCGGATTACCAGAAACAGGTGGTCAAAAACACAACCGCCCTTGCCGATGTGATCATGCAAAGGGGGTATAAGCTGGTCTCCAATGGGACGGACAATC
This sequence comes from Desulfobacteraceae bacterium, assembly GCA_033851995.1. Taxonomy (GTDB): domain Bacteria; phylum Desulfobacterota; class Desulfobacteria; order Desulfobacterales; family Desulfobacteraceae; genus Desulfobacula. The sequence goes on from JAWSVI010000004.1 coordinate 63,727, forward strand.
ATATGATCCTGATGGATTTCAGCCAAAAAGATTTTTCCGGAAAAGATGCAGAAGAAAGACTGGGAAGAGCCAGGATTACTGTAAATAAAAATACCGTACCCAATGAAAAACGCAGCCCCTTTGTCACCAGCGGTATTCGTGTTGGACTTCCTTTGATTACTTCCAGGGGAATGGATGTGGCGGCTGCCAAACAGATTGCTGCATTTATCTGTGATGTACTTGATGATGAATCCAATGTTGAAGCGGTGGGGAAGAAAGTAAAAGATCTGTGCCTGAAATATCCTCTCTATACCGGGAAATAGAAACATGAGCCAGCCTGAACCTGATCGTCCGTCGTGGCATGAATATTTTATGGGAATATGTGATCTTGTTGCCAGCCGTTCCACATGTACAAGACGTAAAGTGGGGGCGGTTCTGGTTAAAGGAAAACGGATTTTGTGTTCAGGCTATAACGGGGCACCGGCTAAAGTACCCCATTGCAGTGAAACAGGATGCCTGAGATCTCAACTCAATGTGCCGTCAGGTGAAAAGCATGAACTTTGTCGGGGGGTCCATGCTGAGCAGAATGCAATTATCCAGGCAGCCTTTCATGGTATCCGGCTGGAAGGCTCAGTGCTTTACTGCACCAACCAGCCCTGCTCCATATGTGCAAAGATGATTATTAATGCGGGAATTAAGACCGTTTACTATAAAGAAGGATATGATGATTCTTTAACACTGGATATGTTTGACAGTGCTAAAGTCGAACTGATCCGGCTTGAGGATTAACTTTGAGAGGCTGATATGAAATGCCCATTTTGCGGAAATCTGAATACACGAGTGGTAGATTCGCGCCCGGGCAAGATTGAGTTTGAAGTCCGGAGACGGCGGGAATGTCAGGAATGCTCCGAGCGCTTTACCACCTATGAACGTGTGGAACAAATCCCTATCGTTATTGTCAAAAAAGACGGCCGAAGAGAAGAATTTAACCGGGAAAAAGTATTGACCGGCATCAAGAAAGCCTGTGAAAAAAGAGCCATCAGCATGGATCAAATTGAAGAAACCGTTGATAGCATTGAACGGGATCTCAGGGATGTGGGAGACAGGGAAATCTCTTCTACCCAGGTTGGGGAGAAAATTATTGAAGCATTAAAGCAGATTGATGATGTGGCCTATGTTAGATTTGCTTCAGTGTACAGAGAATTTAAAGATGTGGCAGACTTTATACAGGAACTCAAAGGCCTGATCCCCAGCGATTGCCTGCCCATTGAATTTGATGCCATTGCGGATAAGGCTGATGACCGATCATGACTACATGCAGCTTGCTGTATCACTTGCAAAAAAAGCAAAAGGATTTACCTCTCCTAACCCTTGCGTCGGCGCTGTTGTAGTTAAAGACGGTAAAATTATCGGCAAAGGGTTTCACCGGGCAGCAGGATTGCCCCATGCAGAAGTAGAAGCCATTGATGATGCAGGTCCGGCAGCGAGTGGTGGAACCATATATGTCACTCTTGAACCCTGCAATCATTTTGGAAAAACCCCTCCATGCACACATAAAATCATAAAAGCAGGCATTACAAAGGTCGTAGTGGGCTGCAAAGATCCCAATCCGTTTGTCAGCGGCGGCGGCATAAAATACCTTCAGGATAATGGGGTAGAAGTGATCTCCGGTGCATTTGAGAAGGAAGCAAGCACACTTATCGAAGACTTTATCTGGTACATTCAAAATGATAAAAGACCGTTTGTGATTTTAAAATGTGCATCCACTCTGGATGGAAGGATTGCCACGTCTACCGGCGATTCAAAATGGATTACCAATGAGAAATCCAGGGGGTATGTTCATCAGATCCGGCATGAGACAGACGCCATCATGATTGGCTCGGGTACGCTGCATGCAGATAATCCATCCCTGACTTCACGGATTGAAGGGGTGAAAACCAAAGATCCGGTTAGAATTGTTCTTGATACCCATCTGACCATAAAAAAAGATGCAAGGGTTTTAACCCAGAACTCAAATGCAAAAACCATTATTGTTACAGGTCCTGATGTCCCAAAAGAGAAAAAGGGGCCGCTTGAAGGTGAGAATACCCGGATTTTGGAAGTCCCTCTCATTGATCAGAGACTTGATTTAAACGAACTGATGATTAAGTTAGGTCAGATGTCAATCTTAAGCGTTCTGATAGAAGGGGGAGGCGTTGTGGCTGGCTCAGCTTTGAAAGCCGGGATTGTAAACAAAATGATGTTTTTCCTCGCTCCTAAGTTTCTGGGAGGCTCAGACGGATACCCGGTGTTTGGGGGAAAAGGCCCTGAACGGATCAAAGATGCTTTTAAGTTGAATCATGTGGGAGTCAGGCAGTTTGGTACGGATATTTTGGTTGAAGGGTATTTAAAATAAAACAGGAAATAGAGGCAAGTGTTTACAGGAATTATTGAAAGTTTCGGAACCATTAAGCGGATAGAATCCAATGGCCAGGGAAAGGTTCTGGATGTTTCCTGTGATCTGGATCTGTCACAAAGCAAAATCGGGGACTCCATTGCAGTAAACGGAGCCTGCCTGACCGCGGTGCGTTTGGGAAAACACAATTTTGCCGTTGATATGGCCCCGGAAACAGTGGATAGAACCACATTCAAACATATGTCTTCCGGCAGTCGGGTAAATATAGAGCGTGCCCTGAAACTGTCAGACCGTATTGACGGCCATCTGGTTTCAGGGCATATAGACGGTACCGGAACCATCTCGTCCATTGTAAACAAGAGCAATGCTGTCATTATAAGAGTAGAAGTTGGGGAAAAACTGGCTGCCGATATGATTGAAAAAGGCTCGGTTGCCATTGAAGGTATTTCTCTGACCATCAACCAGTGCACCCAAACAGACTTTGAGGTAAGTATTATTCCCCACACCGCCCAGATTACAACCATTGGATTAAAGCGGGTAGGGGATGAAGTGAATATAGAAACTGACATGATCGGTAAATATGTGAAGAAGATTTTAATGGGGAGTTCTTCCAAAAATGATGCATTTCCAGGTGGGGGAGATGGTATCAGCATGGAGCTTCTGGCAAAAAAGGGATTTTTATAAATTATATTGTACAATTAGAGGATTAAATATGCCGCATTTAACAATTGAACAGGCAATTGAAGATATCAAGAAGGGTAAAATGGTCATTCTTGTGGATGATGAGGACCGTGAAAATGAAGGTGATCTTACCATGGCAGCAGAAGCTGTGACACCTGAAGCCATAAATTTTATGGCCACACATGGCCGGGGACTGATCTGCCTTTCCCTGGATTCAACTATTGCAGACCGGCTGGACCTGCCCATGATGGTGGATAACAATACATCTCAATACGGCACCGGGTTTACAGTCTCCATTGAAGCTAAAAAAGGTGTCACTACCGGAATCTCAGCAGCAGACAGGGCCACCACCATTCTTACTGCTGTTGATGATGAGACAACCCCTGCTGATATTGCACGGCCCGGGCATATTTTTCCGCTTCGTGCACGGGATGGCGGAGTCATGGTCAGAATCGGACAGACAGAGGGGTCTGTTGATCTGGCCCGTCTTGCAGGCTGCAAACCTGCCGGTGTAATCTGTGAAATTATGGATGATGACGGCACCATGGCAAGAATGCCCTCCCTCGAAAAATTTGCAAAAAAACACAGCATTGGTATCTGCACAGTCGCAGATCTGGTGAAATACCGCCTTAGAACCGAAACCTTTGTTAAAAGAGCGGCCCAGACGGTTATCCCCACAAAAGTGGGGGGTGAATTTCAAATTATTGCCTATGAAAATGATATGGATAATCTCACCCATATTGCCCTTGTAAAAGGAGAAATTGATCCTGAAAAAGAGATCCTGGTCCGGGTGCATTCGGAATGCATGACAGGCGACATCTTTTCTTCACTCAGGTGTGACTGCCAGGATCAGCTTCACCGGGCCATGGCCATGATTGATGAAGAAGGGTGCGGTGCGATTTTATACTTGCGCCAGGAAGGGCGGGGGATAGGCCTGGTTAATAAATTAAAAGCCTATGAATATCAGCGTCAGGGCCTGGATACAGTAGAGGCCAATGAAAAACTGGGGTTTGAGGCAGATATGCGTGATTATGGCGTAGGTGCACAGATGCTGGTGGATCTGGGGATTAAAAAAATGCGTCTTTTAACCAATAATCCCAAAAAGATGATCGGCCTGGAAGGATATGGTTTGAGTGTTGTTGAGCAGGTTCCCATAGAAGTTGAGGCCAACTGCCACAATCAAGGGTATCTTAAATGCAAACAGGCCAAAATGGGACATTTACTTCGAATGTAATACATGAATTAAATTTGTGTTGAAAAAATAAGGAAAAAAGCATGCCAAAAATTATAGAAGCAGGTTTATCGGCCAAAGGTAAAAAATTCGGGATTATTGTTTCACGTTTTAATGATTTTATTACCGGCAAACTGGTGGACGGTGCTCTGGATGCATTAACCAGGAGTGGTGCCAAAGATCAGGATATTACACTTTTAAAAGTGCCTGGTGCTTTTGAAATCCCCCTGGCAGCCCAGAAAATGGTCAAGGCGGGCAGCTATGATGCCATTATCTGTATTGGTGCAGTCATTCGAGGGGCTACCACACATTATGACTATGTATGTGCAGAAGTATCCAAGGGGATTGCTTCGGTTAGTCTGGAATCCGATGTTCCGGTGATGTTTGGCATTTTAACTACGGAAACGATTGAGCAAGCCATTGAAAGAGCTGGAACAAAAGCCGGTAACAAGGGGTTTGATGTTGCTCTGGGTGCCGTGGAAATGGCCAACCTTTCCGACAGCCTTAAAAAGGCCAGGTAAATATCATGGGTGATCGCCGTCAGGCCAGGGAGCTTGCGCTCCAGGCCCTCTTTTTCTTTGATATGGATTTACCTGACCAGAATTCAAGCAGGGATTCATCCGATCAGAATTCGTCCGGCAATGGGGTATCCAAATGGGATAAGGGTCTTGAGAGCTTTTGCATAAATAATGAAGAAAAGCTTACACTAGCAGTCAAACCTTTTTTTTTAGACCTGGTAAACGGGGTGATGAAACATCAATCAAAAATCGATGAGCTGCTGAATAAATGTTCAAAAAACTGGAAAATTTCCAGGATGCCGGTAGTCGATAGAAATATCATGCGGATAGCCACATTCGAATTTTTAGAACGTGAAGATATCCCGTCCAGCGTCACCATCAATGAAGCTGTGGAAATTGGAAAAAAATACGGCACTAAGGATTCCGGATCATTTATCAATGGTGTACTGGACCGTATTAAATCCCTTGAAAAATTGTAAATTGCCAAACCCGGGAGGTTGTTTTGATTATAAAAAAATTAGAAGTTGGCCCGATCATGGCCAATTGTTTTATTTTAGGATGTGAAAATACAAAAGAAGCCGTTGTAATTGATCCAGGGGATGACGCAGACCGGATTCTTATGGAATTGGCCAAATCTGAGCTTAAAGTAAAATACCTGATCAATACCCATGGTCATTTTGATCATGTTGGTGCCAATAAAAGAATGAAGGAAACCACGGGAGCAGAACTTGCCATCCACCAGGATGATGAGCCCATGCTGAATGAGCTTTCAAGCAATGCCCTCATGTTCGGGCTGTCTGCAGAAAATTCACCCCCGGCAGATATTGTTTTAAAAGACGGTGATGAAATCAGTTTTGGGGAAATTACATTAAAAGTGATCCATACCCCTGGTCATTCGAGGGGCGGGATCTGCCTGTATACTCCAGGGCATCTTTTTGCAGGAGATACCTTGTTTGCAGGCTCTATCGGCAGAACAGATCTGCCCGGCGGAGACTATGACACCCTGATTTCAAGCATTAAAGAGAAACTACTGCATCTTGACGAAAAAACAATGGTTTATACGGGGCATGGACCTGAAACCACCATTGGCAATGAAAAGGCTATCAATCCGTTCCTGCGATGAGTGATGTTTTAAACCATTTTCCTCGATTGAAAGGGGTTTATCAGGAAAACGTCACGCTGGATCAGCCCTTTGAAAGGGTTTTGTCCGGTTTTGCTGATGATGAGGGCACTGTGTTGCTTTTATCAGGTTCCGGGCTGGACTGTTCCCGGTATCACATGCTTGCAGCCACGCCCTGGCTGAGTGTAAGAAGTCGAAAAAATCAGGTGGTTTTTCAATATCTGGGGAAAAAGCATGCCGTTAAACAGGACCCCTTTTCTGCCATCCAGATGCTGCTTGATCAATACCGGTTGGAACCTGATGATTATGAACTGCCGGTTCATGCAGGGCTGTTTGGATATTTTTCTTACGATCTCAAAGACAGGATTGAACACCTTCCTGTTACCTGTATAGATACGAATCTGCCGGATTTGTGTCTGTATGCACCTTCCATTATCCTGATTCAGGATAAATTGACTCAAAAGACCCATCTGCTTATTCCCGAGTTTGAAAAAGGGCCGGATGGCCAATCCCCGCAAAAGTTTGTTGAGCAAACCCGGGACTTGTTTTTCGAAAAAATTAAAAAGCCTGCTAAAAGAGGGGCGTTTGCGCTGGATCATAACGGGTTTACCTCAAGTTTTTCAAAGCCTGAATACATTGAAGCAGTTGAAAAAATTATAAAATATCTGAAGGCCGGTGATATATATCAGGCCAATCTTTCCCAACGGTTTGAGGCAGGGTTTTCAGGAGATACTTACGCCCTGTTTCTTGATCTGTTTCAGCGTAATCCAGCTGCTTTTTTCGGATATATTCAGGCCAGGGACCATACCATTGTATCCACTTCACCTGAGCGTTTTATCCAGCAAAAGGGCCGGTATGTGGAAACCAGGCCCATAAAAGGCACGATTGCACGGGGGATCACAAAAAAGCAGGACGAAGAAAATGGCCGTTTGCTTGCTCAGAGCCGGAAAGATGATGCAGAGTTGACCATGATTGTGGATTTGATGAGAAATGATCTGTCCCGGGTTACAACTCACGGTACGGTTGTGGTCAGTGAGCATAAGCGGATCGAACCCTATGAAAATGTATTTCATCTGGTGTCCGTGGTTCAGGGCGAGCTTGAAAAAGGGAAAACCTCCGTGGATTTATTAAAAGCCACTTTTCCAGGCGGTTCAATTACAGGGTGCCCCAAAATCCGTTCCATGGAGATAATAGATGAACTTGAACCCATTAAGCGTCATGTTTATACCGGCTCCATCGGCTATATCAGCTTCCATGATAGCATGGATTTATCCATCGCTATCCGGACAGCAACTATTACGGGTGAAACCGTCTTTTTTTCCGTAGGCGGAGGGATTGTCTATGACTCTGATCCGGAAAAGGAATATCAGGAAACCCTGGATAAAGGGAAAACACTGATGGATGCCCTGTCTGGGAAAAAGGTTCGGACGGCCAAGCCTGAAATTAAAGCCTGGATAGACGGGAAGATTATTCATCAGGATGACGCAAAGATATCGGCCACCAGTGCGGGTTTTCAATATGGGGCGGGTGTATTTGAAACCATTTGCTTCAAAAATGGGAAAATTTACAATCTTGAGGACCATGTAAAGCGCCTGAATACAGCCTGGGAAAATATTTTTAATCAGGAGGCACCGGATATTACCTGGGAGCAGGTGATACGCCTTTTAATCCGGGCCAATGGTTTTGAGAACCAGACACTGGCCATAAAGCTTATCGCAGCAAAAGATGCGCAGGCTGGAAGGAAAAACAGGTTTCTGGCAGCTTTTGTGCGAAAGTATACCCACCGGCTGGACATGCTGGGAAAAGAAGGCTTGGATATTGTTACATACCCCCATCCCCGGCAATCTCCCCTGGCAGATCATAAAACTCTGAATTATCTGTATTATGAAAGGGCAGGGCAGTATGCAAAGGAGAATGGAGCAGATGAAGCCCTTGTTTTAAATGTTGATAGAAGCGTTTCTGAAACCAATACGGCAAATATTTTTGCTGTTGAAGGAAACACTGTGTGGGTTCCGGACTCTCCTCACGTGCTGCCCGGGGTAGCGTTAAAAGCGGTGTTGACGGCGTTGGAGAAAAAGGGATATGGTATCCAAAAACAACAGATATCCATTGATGAATTATACACATATTCTAATATAATCCTGACCAATTCCCTCATGGGAGCAGTAAGGGTGCTGACCATTGACAAGAAAAAAATAGAGCACTCTGTTGATATCTGCCCTCTTATCAATGAGGTACTGTTTAACGAGGTGTTGTTGGGCAAGTGAATTTTAATGCAAGATTATTAAATACAGGCAAAAGATACATCCATTAAATCCAAGGAGCAAACCATGAAGAAACTATTAATTGCTGGTGTTGTTGTTATTGTGGCAGTCGTGGCGTTTGTTTTTTTAACCCTTTCAAACCTCGGACCAATTGTAAAAAAGACCGTCAACACAGTTGGACCCCAGATCACCAAAACCGATGTTAAGGTGGATGATGTCAGCTTGTCCATTTTCAGTGGCGAAGCTAAAATTAAAGATTTTCTTCTGGGCAACCCCAAAGGGTTTAAAGCCCGACAGGCAATGAGTGTGGGGTCTGTTTATGTGGATATTGATGAAAAATCCATTACTCAAAATCCCATAATAATTAATAAAATTGAGATTGTGGCTCCTCAGATCACCTATGAAAAAATCAAAGGTTCTGATAATTTTCAGACATTACTTAAAAATGTTCAGGGCAGTGCAAAAGCTGAGAAAAAAACTGCTGCAAAACCTGATGCCAAAGATGACAGCCAGGGCAGGAAAATTATCATAAACGATGTGATCGTAAAAGATGGAAAAGTCACCCTGACCATGGCAGCCCTTGGTGGAAAAGAGATCAGCGCACCACTGCCGGATATCCACTTGAAAGATATTGGCAAAGAAAAACAGGGCGCAACACCTGCAGAAGCATTTGAGAAAATATTTGCCTCCCTTTACAGCAGTATCCGTGCGGATTCCGTCACCGCCATTTTTAATGATAGTTTGAAACAGTTGGGCGGCCTTAAAGACTTAGGTACTTCAGGGATTAAAACTGGGACTGATGCAGCGCAAAAAGCTGCCGGGTCTGCAACAGAAAGTGTGAAATCCGCTACCGAAGGGATCAAAGGACTTTTTGGAAAAGATTAACATAAAGAAAACTTGAAAATCAAAATATATTCACTGTATCCTGTCCGCAAAGTATGACAAATAATATAAAGTGATTTGCTATGAAAAAAATAGTTGTTTTTCTCGGTATATGGTCGGTGCTGTTATTTATGCCGCACCAGATAATGGCAGCCCAGAAAGCTGATCCAAAACTTAATTCACAGTCAAAACTTAAACCAGAGCTTGTAATTGATCATCCGGTTTTTGTTTTTAACCCTGTACCTGAAGGAGAGCATGTCTCTCATATATTCATGCTTAAAAACAAAGGGGATGCATCCGTTAAAATAACCGAAGTCCGACCACCCTGAGGATGTGACAAACACTCTTTTGATAGAGAAATTCCCCCGGGCGGGGAAGGTAAAGTCAGCGTTACTTTTAAAACAAATGGGTATGGCGGAAAGATGATGAATAAAACCATTCAGGTCAAATCGGATGATTCGGCAAAAAGAGTATTCAACCTGGTGGTAAGAGGGCCTGTCGAAAAAATAGTGGACATAGATCCGCAATCTGTATATCTGGAAGGGAAACCCGGTGATACCCTTGAAAAAGTGATTACCATCACCCCTTCACAAAAATTTCCATTTTCCATTCTGGAAGTAAAACAAAAAAACAACACGCCGATTCTGCTGGATTGGACCCAACTTGAAAATAAAAAGAAATCCTGGCAGGTGAATATCAAGACCACCTCAGATAAAGCACAAAATTTTTATGATGTGTTGGAAATTAAAACCGACAGTAAATATAAACCTTTAATTGTAATCCGGGTCTATGCTGTCTTTATTGCCCCGAGAAAAGCTCCGGCTAAGCCCTAAGCTTTATAGATAGATATAAAATATATGGATATTTCAAAAATTAAGGCCGTTATATTTGATTGTGACGGCGTAATGTTCGACACGGCCAGGGCCAATAGAGCATATTACAATGAACTTTTGAATTCATTCGGCAAGCCGCCTTTGAATGAGGAACAGTTTGTCAATGTTCATATGATGACTGTAAAAGGCGCGATTGAATATCTTTTTCCTGAAAAAGAAAATCTCAGGGACGTGTTCTTGTGCATGAAAGACATTGGATATCATAAGTTTATTAAATATATGGAGATGGAAAAAGGTTTAAAAGAACTTCTCATAAACCTTAAAAAAAGAGGGTATCTCAGGGGGATTGGAACCAATCGGACCAATACCATGGGAAAAGTGCTCGAAGACTTTGGCCTTGAGTCCTTCTTCGAGATTGTGGTGACGGCTGCTGATGTTAAAAAAGCAAAACCGGCGCCTGACCAGTTGCTCCTGATAATGGACAAATTAAATCTTGAACCTTCCCAGATTTTGTTTGTTGGGGATTCGGATTTTGACTCACAGGCTGCCCAGAATGCTTCAGTTGGGTTTATCTCGTTCAAAAACCCTGAACTTAAAGCAGATTTTAGTGTAGATTCAATGGATGAAATTGCCGGGATTTTACAGACAAATTAATAAAATTCTTGACAAATTTCTCAATCATCATTAAATCTTACAAGATTTTTTAGTTTAAAATTTACGGATAAATGTTTGGAAAAATATTTATCAAAAGAGAAACATAAACAAGGAGAATGAAGTATATGTCTAAATTAGTAGCACCTCATGGTGGAAAAGGCCTCGTAATTTGTAAACTTGAAGGCGCAGAGCTTGAAGCAGAACTGAAAAAAGCAGAAGGCCTCAAAAAAATTGAGATTTCTTCTCAGGTTAAAGGCGACCTGATTATGCTCGGTATTGGTGGTTTCAGCCCCCTTAACGGTTTTATGACCAAAGCTGACTGGAAAGGCGTTTGCGCAGATTTCCTTCTTGCTGACGGTACTTTCTGGCCTGTACCTGTAATGTTGGATGCAGCAAAAGAAGATGCCGCAGAAATTAATGTCGGTGATGAAATTGCTCTCGAAAGAAATGGTGAAATCTATGCCACCATGAAAGTCGAAGACAAATTCGAAATGACCGAAGATGAAAAAAAATGGGAATGTGAAAAAGTATATAAAGGCCACGGCGAAGAGTCTGAAGATGACGTATTCTGGAAAATTGCCATGGAAGATCATCCTGGCGTTCAGATGGTTATGGCCAGAAAAGAATTCTGCCTTTCAGGTCCGGTAAAAGTTCTTTCTGAAGGCGAATTCCCTGAAAAATTCAAAGGTGTTTACCTTACCCCGACAGAAACCCGTGCTATCATGGATGAAAAAGGCTGGGCAAACGTTGCTTCCATGCAACTGAGAAACCCGATGCACAGATCTCATGAGCATCTTTGCAAAATCGCACTCGACGTATGTGACGGCGTTCTGATCCATTCTCTGATCGGTAACCTCAAACCTGGTGATATCCCTGCAGAAGTACGTATCGAATGTATTGATCGACTGATCCAGGATTACTTTGTACCTGCGCATGTTATCAATGGCGGATATCCGCTTGATATGAGATATGCCGGTCCTCGCGAAGGCCTCCTTCATGCCACTTTCCGTCAGAACTACGGCGTCAACAGAATGATCATCGGTCGTGACCATGCCGGCGTTGGTGATTTCTACACACTGTTTGAAGCACAGGAAATTTTTGACATCATCCCGACACCTGCAGAAGAAGGCAAAGCACTTCTTTGCGAAGCTCTGAAAATTGACTGGACTTTCTACTGCCACAAATGTGACGGCATGGCTTCCATGAGAACCTGCCCGCACGGTAAAGATGACAGAGTTATCCTTTCCGGAACCAAACTGCGTCATGCGCTTTCCAACAACGAAGAAGTTGTGGATCACTTTGGCCGTGAAGAAGTTCTGGTTATCCTGAGAAAATACTATGCTGGCTTGAAAGACAAAGTTGAAGTAAAACTTCAGAGTCATGCAGAAGGAAGCAAAATGTAATTAAGTCTGTCTACAGACACCTATACATTTTGATTTGAAATATAAAGGGGTGCTGCCTTGTATAATCGGGCAGCACCCTTTTTTTTATAAAAATGTCCAATATGGTTAAAAATTTCAAAAACGATTCTTGTTGTCCTTTGTGCGGCTGTGAAATTTCGGATTTATTCTTTGAAGGCCAAAAAAGAGCATATTTCTGCTGTTCAAATTGCAGCCTTGTTTATGTCCCCCAGCACTATTGGCTGAAAAGGGATGATGAAAAAGCAGTTTATGACCTGCACGAAAATGATTCCCGGGATCCTGGGTACCGTCAATTTTTATCCCGATTAAGCACACCCCTGCTGGAAAAGCTGACTCAAAATCAAAGAGGACTTGATTTTGGCTGCGGACCCGGCCCAACCCTGTCTATTCTGATGGAAGAACACGGCCATTGTGTTGACCTTCATGATCCCTTTTATCACAATGATCCAACAGTGTTTGGAAAAACCTATGATTTCATCTGTGCATCAGAAGTTATTGAACACCTTCGAAATCCTGAAAAAGAGTTCGCACGATTATTTGAAATGCTGAAACCTGGCGGCTGGTTGGGCATTATGACAAAGCTGGCGATCGATAAAGGTGCTTTTTCTAACTGGCACTATATCAGGGATATGACGCATATCTGTTTTTACAGCCGCACTACCTTTGAATACCTTGCCCGGGTATTCAATGCCAGGGTCCACTTTGCAGACGATGATGTGATATTGCTCAACAAAAGGAGACCATAGAACGGGACGGTAGCTCAAAAGATATTAGAGCTTAAGAAAGGAAAAGCCTTCATTGCCGATAAGATGTTCAGCAATGAAGGCCAAAGGTTTATAAATAAAGCTTATATCTGCAGTATATCAGCAGATCATGAGCATTTCTGGTTCAGCTTAAAGGATTCATTAAAGATATCCAAAAGTTTGACATTTTGTTTTGCCATCATCACACAGTTTCCGCTGATAGCATAGAAAAGAATACTTAATCTGGTTTTTGAAGAGTCATCCCTGATCCTTTCAATTTGATGCTCGTTAAAGTCATCAACCAGTTCCCTTAGATAGTGAAATTGTTCAACGGCATCCTGGCAGTCTACAATCTGTTTGTTCCTGAATGCTGTTTCGACAATAAGAATGATATTTAGAAACACCTTTTTAATTTCTTTAAGCTCGCTGATCTGGGATTCCAGAAGCCCTGAGTGGCGGTTGCTGACATGCAGGCTTGAGCGGACCACTGTGTCCCTGAACCCATCAGAAAGTTTTTGCAGTCTCCGGATGATCTGGTAGTAGTTATAGGAAACCTGTTCATCCTCTTTGGACAGCAGGCGGAGGACCTTGAATATGTTGGCAATAATAATATTGGTACTCTTTTGAATATGCTTGGTATGACTTCTCTGGCTTCGGAGTTTGTAAAGGTCTTCCTCAAACAGGGCGTCAAAGGTAATATCAAAGGACTCCCTGATATTTTTAAGCAGAAAAGCCAGGTGGTCAAACGTTTCAGACATGGATTCTTTGAAATTTTCAACCTTGTGAAGATTGTAAATGCGTATGTCATCTTTATCTTTCTGTTTTTCCTGGTGTTTCCTATGGTTTTTCCAGATTAAAAATCCAGCCAGCGCAGCCAGGAATATAAAGCCGGGCAACTGGAAGTAGAATAAAATATTGGCAAAAATAAAGGACACTACAAAGGCAATGAAGGCAGTCATGAACCAACCGCCAACAACAGTTAGTACGCCGGTCACCCGGTATACTGCGCTTTCGCGTCCCCATGCCTGATCGGAAAAGCTGGTTCCCATGGCCACCATAAAGGTGACATAAGTGGTGGAAAGCGGAAGCTTGTGTGATGTGGCAAAAGAGACCACGGCACTGGCGACCATGAGATTTACAGAGGCCCTTATAAGGTCAAAGGACGGTTTTTCAACCTGGGAAGACCCTTTGCTTTCCAAAACAGGAGTGAGGCGCCGGGCAATGTTTTGTCTTACCGATTCAGGGGCCAGTGTTTTTACTGTTCCGAATATGGTATCAAACAGATTAACTATTTTTCTGGAAATCCAGATGGATTCGAATTTTTCCGTGCCTTCATCCTGCTGCCCCAGACTTATTTCAGTTTCTGTTACCGTTCGGGCTTTTTTAGAAACCCACAGGGTGACGACCATAATGGTTCCAGCCAGAAGCATGATAAAGGTTTGAGACTGAACCTTTTTGCTTAATGCTGTCATGGTTATATTGAGAGGATCACTGGATGCTATTGCATTTTGGAATGCATTTAAACCGGCCAGAGGAACCCCGATAAAATTCACCAGGTCATTTGCTGCAAAAGCCATGGCCAGTGCAAACGTTCCAATGAGGACAATGGGTTTTAATATATTCACTTTAAAAAGAGAGATAAGCAGTTGAAGGACAATGGCAGATACAACGAAAATTATAGCCATAATCAGAAAAGAGTTATTTTTGATCCAGGCAACTGTTTCAGCATCCATAAATGTCGCCCCTTTGGAGCCTTTAACCAGGATAAAAAAGGTAATGGCCGTCATTGCAATCCCGCCCCAGAGTGCCCCGTATTTTTTGATTCTGTCCTGATAGTCAAAGGTGAAAAGCAGGCGGGATAAAAACTGCATCACGGCACCGGAAAAAAAAGCAACCACGATGGAAAGCAGAATCCCGCTGACAATGGCAAGGGCCTTGGCAGTGTTGATGTAATCCCATAGTGCCATGGTGGAATCTGTTGCGGCAATTATTTTAACCAGGGAAATTGCGACCGCAGCTCCAAGGAGTTCAAAAACAATGGATACGGTTGTGGAGGTAGGCAGACCATGAGTGTTAAACAGATCCAGAAGCAGAATATCTGTGATCATAACAGCCAGGAAGATGGTTAAAAGTTCCGGCATGGTAAAAAACTGCGGATGAAAAATACCTTTTCTCGCCACTTCCATCATGCCGCCGGAAAAGGTTACACCAGCCAGGATTCCCAGGCTGGCAATAATCATTATGATATAAAACGGGGCCGCTTTGGACCCGATGGAAGAGTTTAAAAAGTTTACTGCATCGTTGGTAACACCGACAACCAGATCAAAAATCGCAAACAGGATCAGCATGCCGACAATCACATAACATAGTTCAATGCCCATAATATTCTCTCATTTAAGGTTTATACACGCAAAACACCCGGGTCCCTATCTGCAAGGCATGCAATCGGGACAGGGTGTCTTATGTTTGTTATGGTCAGTTAATTGCTAACAATATCTTAACCAATTCCTAACATTCGGCCCTATTTTTAGACTGTATTGGTGATTTTTTCAACTAGCGTTCCTGATTCTAACACAATTCTAACAAAGTAGTAACAATAAAAGGGAAAAAAGAATAAACCTATTATTTTATAGGCTTTTGCCTGTTTTATTCAAAGAAAGGATCATGTCATATACTTTTTTTTTAGGCAGGTGAAACTCATCGGCAACCAGGCGGGACAATGCCGATGTGCCAATGTTCTGTTCTGATATGCGGGAAAGAAGAATCGTTTTAAGCGCCTGGTCGTCGATAGTATTCTTTTCTGTATAGCCCTGAATAAAAAGCGAGCATTCTCCTTTTATACTGGTTTTGTTCTCAAGAATGCTCAAGATGTGGGATAAGCTGCCCCGAATATATTCTTCATGGAGTTTTGACATCTCTCTTGCCAGACAAGCCTGCCTGTCATCTATAAGAGGTATCAGGTTTTCGATTAGCTTTTTTATCCGTTTAGGGGACTCATACAGTATAAGAGTGGCATTTAACTTGGATACATTTTGTATGGCAAGTTTTTGTTTCTGCGTTTTTTTAGGCAAAAAACCCATGAAATGAAATAAATCGGTCGGAAGACCTGAAACGCTTAGACCAGCGATTGCAGCGCTGCATCCTGGAACAGGAATCACCTGGATATTTTCTTTTGCTGCTTCCCGGACCAGCGTGTAGCCCGGGTCTGAAATACAGGGCGTGCCAGCATCAGAGATCAAAGCAATATTTTTTCCCTGTTTGATTTTTTGGATAAGTTGCGGGGCCTTTTGTGATTCATTGTGTTCATGGCAGGAGATCAGGGCCGTCGTAATATTAAAATGAGCCATCAGCTTTTTTGAATGCCTGGTATCTTCGGCAGCGATCAGGTCAACATCCTTTAAAATGTTAACCGCCCTGAACGTCATATCCTCAAGATTTCCGAGAGGAGTTGCTACTATGTATAAAGTTCCATATGTCTGCGATTCATTCATGTTCAGGCCGTCCAGAATGCATTTTTAATCAGGTTGATCTGCGGAGAGTGTTCCTGACGGTTAAAAATTACTTCAACGACATCGAACCGGATCCTTAAATTGTCCTGTTTTTTTTCTTTCATATAATATTGTGCACCCTGAATAATCTTGTTTTGTTTTTTGAAATTAACCGCTTCTTTTGGCAGGCCTTTTTTTAAACTGCGCCGTGTTTTGACTTCTATAAAACAGGTAAAACCATCATGCCGGGCAACAATATCGATCTCACAGAAACGGGTCCTGTAATTGGTTTCAAGAATAGTAAATCTTTTGGATTTTAAAAAGGAGATGGCAGACCTTTCGCCTAAAGCACCAAGATGTATTTTATCCCCCGGCATAGATCACCTCTTTGACGCCTTTAAACGAACGGCGGTGAACCGGGCTTGGGCCATGTTTTATAACAGCAGCCTTGTGTGCTTTGGTGGGATATCCCTTATGCTGGATAAAATTATACTCCGGATAAGAGAGATGAAGCTCTTTCATAATTGCATCCCTGGAGACCTTTGCAATGATGGATGCTGCTGCGATGGAAATGCTTTTTGAGTCTCCTTTGATCAAGGGGCTTTGATCGATCGGACTTTCAATGCCAAATTTGCCATCTATCAAAAGAAAATCAGGCTGCACATCTAATCCTTCTACAGCACGCTTCATTGACAGGCGGGCAGCCTGTAGAATATTGATTTTATCAATTTCTTCATGGGTAGCGATCCCGGTGGCTACAGCAATAGCCCCCTCTTTGATCAAAGGAAAAAGAGCGTTTCTTTTTTTTTCTGATAACTTTTTGGAATCATCAATACCGTCAATAGAAAAATCTTCAGGCAAAATAACAGCTGCAGACACGACGGGACCGGCAAGGGGACCCCTGCCGGCCTCATCAACACCTGCAATTATGTTATACCCTTTGGTTTTTGCTTTGTGTTCAAATGTCCACATCAGCCAAACCTTTCAAAAGGGGGTTATGCGGATCTTTTTTCTTTAATTCTGGCAGCTTTACCACGGAGGTTTCTCAGGTAGTAAAGTTTGGATCTTCTGACCCGGCCCCTGGTAACAACTTCAATTTTATCAATGGCAGGGGAGTAAAGCGGAAAAATTCTTTCTACGCCAACACCACCAGAAATTTTTCTGACGGTAAAGCGTGCACTGGCAAATCCTTTGGTTTTTTTGATAACCACACCCTGGAAAACCTGGATACGCTCTTTCTCGCCTTCTCTGATTTTTACATGAACCTTAACAGTGTCCCCTGATGTAAAGTCAGGGATATCAAGGCGCAATTGTTCTTTTTCGATTGTTTCAATAATGTTACTCATTTGTTCCTCCTTGGATCCTTCCCATTCGGCAGGTCAGAATCCATCGATTACCTGCCATTTATAATCCTGTCTAAATATATGGATGCAGCAGATCTGACGGAAAGGTGATTATATTCAGCGCTCCCGTTTATGGGATCCAGAATATAATTACATGAATCAATCAGTTCATCTGCCAGTCCCCATGCCGTTCCAAAAATCAAGACATGGGAAGCATCATTTTCAAGCTCTTGCTTTAACCGTTTTATATCTATTGAACCCGCAGTTTTTTTTGCGCTTGTGGCAATAGTGACCACGGGTTTCTTTTTTTTTTCTTTAAGCCATGTAATCATATCTTCAAAGGTCTGCGTTACATGGATCAGTTCCAGGGCATCCTTTCTAAACGGGTTGAGTTTCCCCCCCACGCCTTTTGTCCAGTGCTCGATAACCTGGTTTGCAATCAGCGCCTGATCCTCGTAGGGCGTGACCACAAAAAAACCTTTTACACCGAAGGTGATAGAAGCCCTTGCAATATCATGCATATCAATGGTTGTAAGGGCTGAGCCAATGGGCTGATTTTTTTTATTCATTACTGGGTAATGAATCAGCGCAACATAAATATCACTCTCTGACAAGGCTCTCAAGCTCCAGGCACCATAGTTTCAATATCTGTTTTTCCTCAGCACTCAATGGCGTTTTATTAAAAAGATCCGGCCGTTTTAAAAAAGTCCGCTGCAGGGCCGATTTTTTTCGCCACTGCCTGATTTTTTCATGATTGCCGGACAATAACACCTCAGGTACTTTTAACTTTTCAAATTCCTCGGGCCGGGTATACTGTGCATATTCAAGCCGGTCTCCCGTAAACGAGTCTGACTGACTGGATTCATCACTTCCCAGAACCCCCGGGATCAATCTTGCGACTGAGTCAATGATGACCATGGCTGCTAACTCGCCCCCGGTCATGACATAATCTCCAATGGAAACTTCTTCATCTACCAGGGTTGTGTATATCCTTTCATCAATGCCTTCATAGCGGCCGCAAACAAAAATCAATCCGTGTTTTTCAGAGGCCATGTCCATTGCTTTTTGCTGTGTAAACGAAGAACCCTGAGGGCTCATCAGAATTACCCTGGCATTCGGTCTGCTTTTTTTTGCGTGTAAAATGGCAGACTGCAACATTTCTGGCTTCATGACCATACCGCTTCCCCCGCCATAGGGTCTGTCATCAACCGTGTTGTGGCGGTCAACTGAAAAATCCCTGATATTTATGCTTTGAGCATTGATCAGTTTTTTTTCTAAGCCCCGGAAGATCATACCATGATCAAAAAAGGCATTTAAAAGTTCTGGGAACAGGGTCAGTACTGTGAAATCCATCAATAGTCCTCTGGCAGGGCGGCCTCCAGGGTGTTGTTTTCGATATCAACAGATTTTACAAAATGTTTGTTCATCGGTATCAAGGTCTCATTGTCTCCGTCTTTCACCACCAGTATATCATCTGCTGCAGTGGGGAAAATTTCAGTGATTTTTCCGATAAATCCTTTTTGGTAATCAAAAACATCTACCCCGTAAAGGTCTTCCCAATACCAGGTATCCTCTTCCGGTTCCTCTAACTGATCCCTTTCAATGAGAAGCTCATATCCTACAAGATCTTCTGCAAGGTTCCGGTTGTCAATACCTTCAAGGGTCAGCAACACCCCCTTTTTATGAGGAGATGCTTTGAGGATGGTGTAAACTGTACCCTCATCATTTTCCGATTTTAAAAGAACGCTGTTTCCCGGACAAAATGTTTCAATGGACTCTGCATACGACCAGACTTTCAGGTTCCCGCCAAGCCCATGAACTCCGGTTACCTTCCCTATGGTAAACGAAGATGCTTTGCCCATTTTTTATTCAATAATCTCAAGGACCGTTCGCTTTTTAAGCTTGGTGGATGCTGCGCTCAAAATGGTTCTCATTGCACGCGCTGATCTTCCCTGTTTGCCGATCACTTTTCCCAGATCATCTTTTGCCACTTTTAATTCTAGAACTGACGTCTGATCTCCATTCACTTCTGAAACATAAACCTGGTCTGGATTGTCAACAAGTGCTTTTGCAATGTATTCCACCAACTCTTTCATAACCGCGTCTCCTTAATAATGGGGTAGTGAGAATTCCGGAAGGGCTTTAAAAACAGCCTTGTCTGGTTCTAGTTTACACCCTGCTGTTTTAAGATGCTTTTGACTGTTGTACTCGGTTGTGCACCTTCGCCCAGCCAATACTTAACTCTATCCTCTTTCAGCGTAATGGCAGCAGGGTCTACCATAGGATCGTATGTTCCCAATAACTCCAGAAACCTTCCATCCCTCGGGCTTTCAATGTCAGCAGCCACTATTCTGTAAAAAGGTTTTTTCTTTGTTCCTTTTCTGGTCAGTCTGATTTTTACGGCCATATTCTTTTTTTTCTCCTTAAAACGGCAGCATGTTTTTAAGTGAACGCATGCCGCCTTTATTAAACTTCTTAATCATTTTCATGGACTGGGTATAGCTTTTTAAAAGCTTATTAACATCCTGGACGGTGGTCCCGCTCCCCAAGGCGATCCTCTTTTTCCTTGATCCCTTTATGATGGCGTGTGTTCGCCTCTCATGCGGGGTCATGGAATTGATGATGGCCTCAATCTTTACAAATTCCTTGTCACTTATATTTAAGCCTTTAAGCTGCTTTTTGTTGACTCCGGGCAGCATCCCTATCAGGTCTTTGATGGACCCCATTTTTCTAACAGAGTTCATCTGGTTCCTGAAATCTTCCAGGGTAAAGGCGTTCTTCCTTAATTTTTTTTCAAGCGCTTTGGCTTCTTTCTGGTCTACCGCATCCTGGGCCTTTTCAATAAATGAAAGTGTATCGCCCATGCCAAGAATCCGGGATGCCATTCTGTCCGGGTGAAATGCTTCCAGTGCGGTTGATTTTTCACCCACACCAATAAATTTCAATGGTTTGCCGGTCACCGCTTTTATGGAAAGAGCTGCACCGCCACGTGCGTCACCATCCATTTTTGTTAACACAACCCCGTCAATATCCAAGGCTTTATCAAAGGAGCCGGCTATATTTACAGAATCCTGACCGGTCATGGCATCTGCAACAAGAAGGATCTCTGAAGGGTTAATCCCTTTTTTAATCCCCTTGAGCTCATCCATAAGCTCCTCATCCAGGTGAAGCCGTCCGGCTGTATCCAGGATAAGGGTGTCGCAACCCGCTTCCCGTGCAGCCAGTTTTGCATCCTGGCATATTTTGAGCGGCTTCATATCAGTCGTTGATTGAAAAACAGGGACATCCAATTGATTTCCAATCTTTTTGAGCTGATCAATCGCAGCCGGGCGGTAAACATCCACGGGTACCAGGAACGGCTTTCTGTCCATTTTTCTCAAATAGAGCGCAAGCTTTCCTGCAGTGGTGGTTTTACCTGAACCCTGAAGCCCAATAAGCATGATGGACGCTTGAGTGGCATCCAGGTTTAACCCCTGGTGCTCTGACCCCATCATTCTGGTAAACTCGTCATTAACAATCTTAATGACTTGCTGGCCGGGCGTCAGGCTCTGCATAACCTCCTGGCCCAAAGCCCTGCTCTTTATATCTGAAATAACAGATTTTGCAACCTTATAATTGACATCAGCTTCAAGCAATGCCATTCTTACTTGCTTGAGGCCGTCCTCAATATTTTTTTCATTCAGGGTGCCGTGGCCTTTGAGCTTTTTAAAGGCCGAATCAAGTCTGTCACTCAAATTTTCAAACATACAGCATGCAACCTCAAAATATCAAATCAAATCATTGAAATTAGTATATATTCCGTGATATGTCAAGAAATTATTAAATTTGGATTAAGAAAATTTTATGAAAAACATACTGGATTTTACGCGGGATGAACTCGTCTCATGGTTTGAAGATAAAGGGATTCGCTCATTCCGGGCCGGCCAGATCTTTAAATGGATTTACCTTCAGCAGGCCAACAGCTTTGAAGAAATGACCAACCTTTCAAAGGACCTGAGACAGACCCTTAAAAAATATTTTTATATCCCCCGTCTTGAATTGGAAAACCGGCAGATTTCTAAAGATACCACACAAAAATTTTTGTACCGCCTGGAAGATGGCCATCATATTGAATCGGTGCTTATTCCTGAAAAAGATCATTTTACTTTGTGTGTGTCTTCCCAGGTAGGTTGTGCACAGGATTGCCAATTCTGCCTGACTGCCAAAGGCGGGCTTACCAGAAATCTGAGTGTTGGAGAAATCATAGCACAGATTCGGGATGCCAGGTATGAGTTGGTTCAAAAAGGTGTTGAACCCTTGCAGCTTTCCAACATCGTTTTCATGGGAATGGGAGAGCCACTGGCTAATTATAAGAATCTGATCAAATCTTTGAAAACCATCACAGACAGTGACTATGGACTTAAGTTTGCTAAACGTCGGATTTCTGTTTCCACCTGCGGGCTGGTGCCGAAAATAACTCAACTCGGGGAAGATATCCAGGTAAACCTGGCTGTCTCTCTAAATGCGACAACGGATGAGATGCGGACAAGGCTGATGCCCATTAATAAAAAATATCCGCTCAAAGTGTTACTGGATGCCTGCCGCACTTTTAACATGAAGCCCCGGAACAAGATTACCTTCGAATACATCCTAATGAAAGGGATCAATGATTCAATGGAGGATGCAAAACGCCTGGTAAAACTTCTGGCACCCATCCGGGCGAAGGTGAACCTGATTCCCTTTAACGAACATCCGGGCAGCAGGTATAAATGCCCCTCAAAAAATACAATTAATGCATTTTTAACCTATCTGCTGGATCAAAATATGACCGCCATTACCCGCAAAAGCAAAGGTGCGGACATTCTTGCGGCCTGCGGTCAGCTCCGGGCAAAACTTGATACCTGTACCCCTCCGTAGCTAATATGTCGGTCAGCCTGAGGCTTTTGTATCACAAAGCCTTCGTCATGGCGACTCCCTGGTCATAGGCATCCAGATTTGATTTCACCTTGTCCACAGGAAATTTCGTGTTCATGATGGTTTCAAACGTTTCCCGTTCAAGGGGCAGGGTGTCGGTTCCAGCCAAAGCACCTGCCATAATGATATTGGAAAAAATAGGATGCCCTATCTTTACCGCCATTTGGGTGGCATCAAAAAACCAGGCCTTTGAAGATATCTCATTGATTCCAGCTTTTATTTTGTCATCGCTGGGATACTCCATCATGCCCGATATCACACCCACCGGATGGGCCGGCCTGGTGTTGGTGATCACCTCGACGTCAGGATTCCCATAATCCATGAGAACACGTATGGTTTCAGAAGGCTCAAGAGAAACAATCATATGGGCTCTGCCTTTCGGGATCTGGGGAGAGACAGTGGATTTTTCCGAAATTCTTACATGGCTCATGACAGATCCGCCACGCTGGGAAGCTCCAAAGGTTTCACCAATGGTTACATAAAAACCTTTAAGAGACATCATGTTGCCGATAATTCTTGATGACATGACATTTCCCTGGCCGCCAACACCTGTAATGATGAGGTTAAACGGGTCATGCTTCAGTTTTATATCATTCATTATTTTGCCTCCTCTTTCACAATCGCACCGGTTGGACACACACTCGCGCATACCCCACAGCCCACACAGATTACTTCATTTATTACAGATTTTTTTGTTTTTTCATCCCAGATCAACCCCGGGCATTTAAGCACCCGCGTGCACATTCTGCTGCAGCCACAGTCATCTCCGACACATTTTGCTGAATCAATTTTAATCTCAAACATTTTGCTGCTTTTCTTTTCAGGACTCAAAGCACAGACCTGTTTGAGAACCAGTACTTTGGCCCCTTGTTTGTCTTCAAGCAGTTCGAATAAGGTGTTTTGGGTTGTTTCAAGGTCAAAGGGATCGCAAACTGTCACTTTTGCGCCCATGGCTCTTGCAACTGTCGGGATATCAATTTTAGGAACATCATTGCCGGTTGCATCCGTGGTAAGCCCCGGGTGAGGTTGAAATCCGGTCATGGCTGTGCCGGAATTGTCCAGCACCACCATGATGATATTGGACTGGTTGTGGATGGCATTCACAAGGGGCGGCATTGCAGCATGGAAAAAAGTGCTGTCCCCGCATACGGATATGGCGGGTTGATCCATTCC
This sequence comes from Desulfobacteraceae bacterium, assembly GCA_033851995.1. GTDB lineage: Bacteria > Desulfobacterota > Desulfobacteria > Desulfobacterales > Desulfobacteraceae > Desulfobacula. The sequence goes on from JAWSVI010000004.1 coordinate 87,405, forward strand.
AAATTTTTCCAGCTTTCCAAAACCACTGGCAAGCCCTGTGCCGGACCCCATTGCATGGAGGGTTTTTAATGTGAAAAAACCGCCCGAAAGCATGGCCAGAGAGTAGCAGCCGATATCACCACAGGTAAACCCGTTGCGGTTGTCCATGGCAAGCACCTTATTGATTGAAAAAAATGATGCCCTGTGGGGACAGCCCGGGCAAAATGTTGTTTCCCGTGCAGGAGCCCCTGTAAAAGCAATCTCGGATGCGCGTTGCTGATATGTTTTGTCAGCCGGGGAGTAGTCGATTTTAAAAATACCGGCAAGGGCCTGGACAACAATATCCGGGTTTAATTCTCCTGTTGTGGGGATGTCACCGTTGTTTTTCCCAAAAAATGTCTTGGGGCCAATTTTTGATGCAAGCTCAGCAGCAAGAATTTTTACATTTTCTTCAAGGAAGGGAAGTACTTCTTCAACAAAAAGAATTTTGCTGCAAATCCCAAGATATTTTTCAAGCAGTTTTGGTGGAAGTGGCCATGTGGTGCCAAGTTTCAGGATGCCCACCCGGCTGTCAAGGCCGAGAAGTGCTACGGCCTCTTTTGCATACAGGTCGCATATGGAACTGGTGATAATTAAAAGTTCCGGGCTGTCGGGTCCGCTGTATATATTGAAGGGTGAGGTTTCAAACAATTCTTTTGCTTTTTCAAGCTTTTCCTGCTGGAGGCCGTGTTTGAGTCCAACGGGTGCACTCATCATCGGGCCTTCCATGGGATCCATCATTAAACCGTCATGCTTGAAAAAAGCATTATTCACCTGTTTTTTCATCTCACCAAGCTTGACCATCCCGCTGGCATGGGAGAGCCGGGTTACTGTGCGGACGAGTACTATGTTTTTGATTTCTTCGGACAGCTCAAACGCCCATTTGAGCATATCTTTTGCTTCTTGGAAATTTCCCGGTTCAATCAGGGGGATCTCCATCTGCCTGGCATAGAATCGGGTTTCCCCTTCATTAACGCTGGATAGTGCGCCCGGGTCATCGGCGCCGACAAGCACCATCGGTGCTCTGGTTCCGGATGCTGCCAGATGCAAAAGAAAATCAGAGGCCACGTTAATTCCGGGCTGTTTCATGACGGCAAGTGATCTTAAGCCTGCAAAGGAACCCGCCGCAGCCACTTCAAGAGCCACTTTTTCATTCACACCCCATTCAACGTACAGGTTTTTTTCATCTGCAATCCTGGCAAGGTTTTCTATTATTTCCGATGAAGGGGTGCCCGGGTATCCGGCCGCCACGTTAATTCCTGCCTCTACCGCACCCCTTGCAATGGCCTCGTTCCCCATAAGAAGGTGTTCAGTTCCTTTTAGTTCTTCTGTTAATATGGACATGATTCCTCCTTATCTGAACTCGACCACACCAGGGGCGGCAGCAGTTTGGTTCTGTTGGTTTTCAGCGATGAATTTATTCTCTTTTTCCTGGTTTTTAAACCCTTTTGTTTTCTTGTTCCCTGCACCGGTTGTAAGATGAGCAAAGCTTTTTTCAGGAAAGTCATCCAGGACAAGAAACCCCTCTTCTACGGCACCATTGACAAGATCTTCACCTTTTGGGGTTCTTATGATAAGGGTGTTCCAGCCTTTTTTGCCTTCAAAAGCGCCTACGGACACATCAGCCCATTCACAGGTCATGTCCGGGCAGAGCGAACAGCCCTTTGGAATTATTTTTCTGATTTCCTCAAGGGGAATTTCAATGTTTCCTTTGGTGGTTTTTAGAATAAATATTTCAGCCGGGGGCGGGGGGATTTCCATCCCGGTTACAGTTGAAATGTCGGTTTTTTCAGATACCAGATCAATAAACTGCCTGGTATCAACCGCCCATGTGCAAAACAGGCCGATTAACAGTGCAGTGGGATCTTTAAAGTCTTCTTTTTCGAGGGGGTTGGTTTTTATTTTTGCGATGGCAGTCATCTGGCAGGGGGTTCCAACAACCCCGAGCTTTTCAAACCCTTTTTTTAACCCCTCATTCACCATTGCTACAGTGGGGGATGCCATGTATTTTGTTGACGCGGCATTTTTAATTCCTTCAATATCTGTAACGATCTTTGGTGAAGGAATCAGATCTTCACACTCTGTTACAACCGCCCCGTCAATCAGGCCTTTTTCCATGGCATATGCCAGAAGCGCAGAAACCGTACCGCCATTTTGATGGTCTTTGCTTTCAAATGCGCTGCCTGCCTTTGAGGCGACTATTTTTTTATAGGTTCCAAGAGGTGTCTTTTCGTATGGTTTATTAAACATGTTTTGGGACAGTGCGTCATAATCAACCTCTGTCCTGGGACAATGTGCAAAACACCTGCCTTCAGTTCTATCGCATGAAAAGGTCATGGCAATTTTACCCTTGTACGCTTTGAAATATGGACAAATTCCAACGCAGGCTCCACACCCGACGCATAATTCCCTGTTGCGGACACGTTCCAGCAGTTCGTTTGAACCTGATATATGCATCAACAATCTCCTTTATTGATATCCTTTTGAGATCAACACATTCGGCGTTGAATTTGCTTGAAATTCTAATGCAGCCAAACACGGTTTAATTTTATTAACGCGAGAATATGATGATGCAGGCGGTCGGTCAAGTATTTTGTATGCCGGATATTTTTTATGGTGTTGCAGAGCCCCTGTTTATGCTCTATGATGCTGGGTGAAAAAAATCGCTCCCGGGATTTTGAGGCGGCGATTGAATCCTAATCCATAAAAACCGTCAGAAAGGGGAAACAATGCCTGAATTATTTGAATCGACTCGGATCAATGGAGTAGAAATTAAAAATCGTTTTGTCCGCTCGGCAACATATGAAGCACTGGCAGCACAGGACGGGAGTTCAGGCGACAAACTCGTTGATTATATGGTGCAGGTTGCTAAAGGTGGTGTTGGACTTGTGATTGCCAGCCATGCCTATGTGACCCGGGAAGGGCAGGCTGGTCCTCGGCAGTTGGGAATATATTCTGATGCCATGATTGATGGCCTGAAAAAAATAACAGCCTCAATCCATGAGAACGCCAGTATCGTGTTCGCCCAGCTGGCCCATGCCGGGAAAAGGGGAATCGGAAAGGGTGAATATTCTCCAATGGGGCCCTGTGAAGTGATTGAAGATGGAGAAAAGAAAGTGTCTGAAATGACACCTGAAGACATTCAGAGAACGGTTCGCGCCTTTGGAGATGCAGCCCAGAGGACGGTTCAATCGGGATTTGACGGGGTGCAGATCCACGCAGCCCACAGTTATCTGCTAAGCCAGTTTTTGTCTCCTTTTTATAACACCAGGGAGGATGAATTTGGAGGCAGTCTCAAAAACAGGGCAAGGTTTTTAATCCAGGTTTATGAAGAGATCCGCAAACGGGTTGGAAAAACTTTCCCTGTTATGGTGAAAATCAACTCTGAAGATTTTGTTGAAGGCGGGCTTACAGTAGAGGAAATGCTTGATGTGTGTGAAATGCTTGAAAAAAGAGGCCTTGATGCTGTAGAGATGAGCGGTGGAACATTTGATTCGGGTAAACTTTTTTTCTCCAGGCCGGGAACTTCAAAATCCGAAGATCGTGAAGCCTACTACAAAGAAGCTGCTGCAGCATTTAAAAAGAAGGTCAAAATCCCGCTTATTATAGTGGGTGGTTTTCTTTCATTTCATATTGCCCAGGAGATTGTTGCATCAGGGGTTGCAGATTTTGTGGCGCTTTCAAGGCCGCTTATCCGTGAGCCGGATCTTGTAAAAAGGTGGGCTGCAGGAGAGACAGGCAAAGCCCTTTGCATTTCGTGCAACAAATGCTTTGCAACACTGTTTACGGAAGAGGGCCTGAACTGCTCAGCTGAAAAAAAAGAATGACATATGGGGCTCTGAAACAAAATAGCTGCTGTGGCTTTTTACCTCAGCAGCTATTAATGACTCTGCAAAAATAATTATTTAACTGTTGCGTGAGCAAAAGAAAACAAGGGTGAAATTGCGCGTTTCCGGTTATTACCTGTGAAATATTTGCTCCTGCATTGCTCTGCCGCCAGCGCATTGACATTGTCAAAACCAAGCTCTGATAAAAATTGAGGTAGTTTGTCTATATCTATGCTAAATTTGAATGGTTCGCCTTTTTTTATGGCCCATTTATGCATATTTTTCCCGCCTCTGTTATTAATGCTTCCATCTTCAATGCCTGGAGGAAGAAAATCAAAAATGGCGGCACTTCCCGGGCAGGAATGGCTTGAGATAAAGGAAAAAAGCTCTTTCACCGTTTTCGGGGCAAGGTACATGATAAGGCCTTCCATAATAAAAAGAGATTTTTTATTTTTATCATACCCTCGCGCAAGGAGCTGCGTTGCAAATCCTTTTTCTTCGAGCTGGTAAGGAACAAAAACAACATGGTCTGGTGTTTCGCTCATAATGGTATTGAGTACATTCCTTTTGTGATCCTGAGTGGCCGGATAATCAACTTCGAAAACCGTGACTCCATCTTTAAGCTCCTCCATGCGATAGGCTCTGCAATCAAATCCTGCACCCAGAATAACAAGCTGCTCAAGTCCATCTTTGATGCAGGTTTTAATATAATCGTCAATGAACCTGAGTCTTAATGGGACGGTATTGGTAGCTCCGGGATTGATTATATGTGAGATCCATAAAAACAGTTTACTTTGGATGGGAGATTTGTACCGGGTGGCCCATGCCCCGGTAAGGAAATGTTTTGCAAAAGGATCGTCGCATGTCCGATCCTCTTTTGACCTGAGTGTTTCAATGGCACGAAATCCAGCCATATCTTCAGCTGTTCTGCTTGAGTTGTTTTTTTTCATATCGGCCTCCTCTTTATAAATTAAATATTTATTTGAATAGCCCGATGAAAATTTGAAAAAGGCTATGTTTTTTCTGAAGCAAAGTGTTTCTTCAAGCCATCAAGAATCGCCAGACTACCGTTTTGTACAACCCACACAATCCTTTCGTTATCCCAGACGTCCGGAGGCGGATTGCTGACCTGAAATGCAAGACCATGGGTCATTAACCATCGGGTGACCTGGAGACGATAAATCTGTTCTTCAGTCAGACCTTCAAACGGCTTATAGCCTGTAAGAGCAGTTGAGCATTTATCCCACATCAATTCGCCATATGATTTGAAATGTTTGATGTTTTTTTCGTTATTGCAGCCACGGAAAAGATTACGTTCTTCCTGAGCAAAGAAAACATACCCAAGTCCATGATCAACCCAAAGATCTCCTGTTCTTTCCCGGGTCATATTTTCATAGAGCAAGTCAACGGACATTTTAACCAGATTTTCTTCAAGCTCATCCATTGATTTGAAAAATGAATAAATCGGCTTGGCAGAAGCGCCCAATGCTTCTCCAAGTGTACGAGTCGTAAGCCTGTGCCAGCCGTCTTTTCTGGCAAGGTTGAAAGCAGCAGTAATAATTTCATTTTTTGTAAATTTGAATTTTGGCGGCATAACGCTATTTTCCCACTTCAAAATGTGTGTATTTTAGGAGTCAGATGATGTGCATCAATTGATTCCTATCAAGGTGTATTTAGATTGTCAACTTAAAATTCAGTTAAAAATAATGCGTTCAGGAAGGGGGGGGATTTAGGCAGAAATGAAATTAATAATTAATAGAACCTGTTTTGAGCTTTCATGTCTGATAAGGCTTGCTCCATTTCATCGATTAAATTCAGTTTTGATCTTAATACCCTTTTGAGTCTTGTTCTTTTCCTGTCAAGATCTCGAATGGCATCCAAAGATTCTTTACAGGTTTTGGGGTTTGTGCAATCTTTATTGAGATTGCGCTCCATTTTTTTTAATGAAGTTTTCATCCGGCTAAGCTCATTTTCCTTTTTTTCATAATCCTTTTGTTCTATTCGGATATCCCTTTCAAACAAATAGACATTGCGGCCGGCATTGTATCCTTCTTGAAAATGGATCTTTAAATCTCCCTGGCAGACATCGTTATATGAATGCCCATTAAGACCAGACCGGTAACCGTTATAAGGTGTGCAATACTCTTTGAGCCCTTGTGCATGCCCTTTTTGGTAAGTCATGAAGTCGGGGCTGACGCCATGTTTTGAACAGGCCTTTCTATGCCTGGCAATACGGGAAGGCTTATAACCTTTCGCACCATCCTCATATCCAACACTGTGCCAGTCTACTGACAGGCATTCATCTTTTTTCATGGTTGCGCAGCCCTGGAGATTTGAGAAAATGAGAAAGAGGACGATACTGATCGAAACTGTGTAGGAATTGAATCCGGGTGTTTTCATTGCAATATTTTCTCCTGGCAGATTTAAATAAGATATAAATTTCAGAATTCAAATTTTAGAAAATCAAAATTATCTCAACGTATCATAAATCGGGAAAAAGAGCATTGAATAAAGAATGGGATAATGAATGGTTTGAATTTCGGGCAATATGATTTATTATAAAAGTATGATTGGAAAAATTCGATCGATAAATTCTGATCTATAGACTTAAGATCTATTCGTTTGGCGGGTTGAACAAAACCATACCAAACGGTTTAACCTTTCCATAAAGAAAGGAGGTCTCCATGTCAAAAATTACCCTTGAAAACAAACGCGTATTAATTGTTGATGATGAACCGGATGTTCTCAGTTTTTTAGAAGAACTGTTAAGCATGTGCCGGATTTCCCGTGCCCAGAGTTTTAAGCAGGCCAATGACCTGCTGAATGAACATGAATTTGACATTGCCATTCTGGATATCATGGGGGTCAGTGGATACGAGCTGCTGGATATTGCCAGTCAAAAAGACATTATATGTGTGATGCTGACTGCCAGGGCGTTTACACCGGAAGATATAAAAAAATCATATCATGGCGGTGCCTGTTCTTATATCCCCAAAGAAGAGATTACACAGATTGAAGATTTTTTGTTTGATGTGCTGGCTGCCAGGCAAAAGGGTGAGAATCCATGGGTTTCCTGGTACGAAAGGCTGGCGGCTTTTTGTGAGGAAAAATTTGGCCCGGACTGGATTCAGGAGGAGCGCAAGTTCTGGGAAAAGATGATGTATTATTAGGAGATTAATTTTATACCATAAGATCCCTGAAGGTTTCGGCTTTAAGGGTTTCAACGTTGATGATGCGTTCCGCCCCATTTTGCAATATTTTTATCGGGACTTTTTCGCCGGGTTTTGACTTGGTGTATGCAGCGCATATCATGGCAGCAGTTTGAATATTTTCTTTGGTATGTTTTCCAGTGAGGATTACATCAGGTCCGGGCATTTTGGCATGATGTAAGAAAAGATGCTTTTCTTTATCCGCAGACTCCACCAGATATCTGTTATCAAATTTTGATCGGCCCACCATTGCTTTTGTTTCCGCATCCAGCCTGAAATGCCTGCCATGCTTTAATAAATGAAGTTCTGAAGTATCATAGGTTTTTTGGACATTCATCAGATCTCTTAACCGGTTTGAAAACACTTTGTCTGTCAACAGACATCCTCCGGCAGGGGCCGGGTATTCTTTTACTCCGAAATCTTCGGCCATCTGCATCTGGACTTTTCTTGAGCGGCCGGTAATATCCATGAGCTGTTCCCTGTCCACAAGCCCTTCTTTTTCCACATGGGTTTCCGGAAGATTTTTCGCGCACAAAGGGCGTAGGATCTGTCCGTCATATCCGGAGTTTTTTTCTACATAACGAAGGGAATTTTTGTTTTGTGATTTTGGGCGCTGGCCAACCACCTCTCCGCTGAATAAAAAGTCATAGCCTTCCTTTTCCATAATCTGCCCAGCCTTTGTAAACATCAGGGCATGGCAGTCCATGCAGGGATTCATATTTTTGCCAAACCCTGCTTTAGGGGCTTTCATCATCTCCATGTAATCATCTGTAATATCCATGGTAATCAGCTTGATATTGCTTTGCTCGGCTGCTTTCTGGGCTGATTCAGAGGAGAAAAAGGGGGTTTCAAAGCATACCCAGGTCACATCAATTCCCTGGTGCTGAAGCAGCAGGGCCGATAAAATACTGTCCAGGCCGCCGGAGCAGAGCCCAAGGCCTTTGATCTTTCTTGAGGTTTTATCCATCTTAATATATAACCGTTCTATGAAAATTAATGCATCTAAAGTTAAAATAATTCTTGAAACTCTAAGGAACAGGTACCCGGTTGTCAAGACCCAGCTTGAACATGACACGCCTTTTCAATTACTGATTGCCACTATTATGTCAGCCCAGTGTACAGACAATCAGGTCAACAAAGTTACAAAAAAATTATTTGCCAAATATCCGGACCCGGCTGCTCTGGCAGGCGCACCTTTAAAAGATATCAAACAGATTGTTTATTCTACAGGGTTTTACAATAACAAGGCTAAAAATATAAAAGCCTGTGCCCAGGCCATCTTAAACGTGCATAGCAGCGTGGTGCCTGAAGATTTGGAAAAACTGGTTAAACTGCCGGGAGTGGGACGAAAAACAGCCAATGTTGTTTTATCAGCAGCTTTCGGCCATCAGACCATTGTTGTGGATACCCATGTGCTGAGGATTTCAAAACGATTGGGTCTGACAAAAAATACAGACCCTGTTAAAGTGGAATATGATTTAATGGAGGTCATACCCAAAACATCCTGGAGCGATTTGTCGTTACAGTTAATTTATTTTGGTCGTGAGATATGCGATGCTCGAAAACCCAAATGCAATGAATGTCCACTTTTTGATACATGCCTGGCAAAAGGGCGCTAGGTTTTAATTGTCAAAATCTTTGATATATTCCACAACCCTCTGGCATTCATTTTTCAGTTCTTCCAATTTTGGTTCAATGTTCTGAAAATTATTTTCTTTTCCAGCCTTTTCTAATCTGAAAGCTGCTGCTGCGGCCTGCTCAGCTGCAAGATATTTTAATGAGCCTTTGAGCCTATGAGCCGAAGTGTCCAGGGCCTGTCCGTCTTTTTTAAGAACAGCTCCTTTAATTTCAACATATAAAACAGGCCAGTCCTTGAAGAATTCAGCAAAGCACTCTTTGATGAGCGTTTCGTCACTGTTCATTATTTCGTTTAATTCATCAATATCAATAACCTGGGCGCTGTTATCTCCTGTCGGCATGGTATAGTTGTTCCTGTCCGTTATGTTGACGAGTCTGTTGCGGGGTTAAGGCGTTTTTTTCTTGTCCCAGAAATCCTGACTTTCCTTTAAAATATCATCAATGTCATCATCCACAAGATTGTCAGTGGTATCATCGTCCATGTCCGGTTCAATGTCCAGCGGATCCGTCAAATTGTCGTCTTCGCCTTCTATGGCTTCACCCAACGGATCTTCCTGGGCGTTTTCATCTTCCGAATCAAATTCCGGGAGTTCGATTTTTAAATCATCATCCAGATCTATATCGAGATCCAGATCTTCAGTTTCAGGCACATCCATATCATCCAATGCTGCATCTTCCAGGTCAATATCCCCTGAGTCAATATTTCCTGAGTCTGTGTCGTCCTGTTCTATATCATCTGGTACAGAATCCTCATCTGTGTCTGAAATATAGTTGCCATTTCTGTCAAACATCAGGCTGCCGCTGAGATTTAGATCAAAGTCCATCCTGAAAGCAATTTCATTGTTGTGGACAACAATCTGGCCTCCCTTGGCTGAAAGGGTTGTGGCAGCAATTTTCTTTTCAAGGATTTGTTTGACAGCATCTAGGTCAAGATCATCTTTGACTGAATCAATTAAATCCTTTTCCCCGTTTTTGATCACATCCGGATCTGTAATTTTCATAAAGACTCCCTTTGTAAATTAACGGTAGGCTTCATCTGCAAAGGTATTTTCAATGAATTTGTCAAGGTCGATTATCTTTCCGATTTCCATTACATCATGCATATATTTTTGAATCTTATCCAGAGCGGCAGCCTCCGGGTAGAGACCGTCCCAGCGTATCGCCTGTGGTTGAGAAAAGACATTTTGAAGTACCTGGGGATTTAAACCCATTTTTCCTTCAGGGTCGAGAAAGTTAACAGCAATTCTTGAGGCCCTGATTTTATCATTTTCAATATACTCCCCGGTTTCAACAAGCAGGGATACAAATTCCTGTGCTGCTTCAGGGTGCTGTTGGATGAAGTCATCCTGCATGGCTACAATACAGCAGGGATGGTCTTCCCATCGGGCAGCAGAATAGAATTCAAGGTTTCCTATTTCTCCTACAATGGCTTTGGTTGCTACAGGTTCGGCAACCATAAACCCTGCCACATCTTCGTTTTCTTTCATGATACCCGGCATTTTGACCGGTGGGACAACTTCAAAACGGACGTTAATTGCTTTTTTGCCCGGAACCCCCGGTTTGAGGCCTAACTCTTTCAGGAACTGGTGTGCCAGCATATGGTGAACCGACATTTTGTGGGGAATATCCACAACTTTATATTTATAAAAACTCTGGAGCGAATCAAACCTGTGGTCGTAATGTCTTGAACGGATAAATGTTGAGCCGTTTTTATGGGCAAAAAGGACCAGTTTGATAGGAGAATCATAGGCAAATAAATCCATGGCAATGGGGGCCAGCACAAAGGCACAGTCTATTTCACCACTTTCAAGGCCTTCCTGTATGGGGTTCCATCCAGCCTTGAGGCTGGTGGTCAGATCAAAATGTTCAGGTTCAACATCCCCCTGTTCAATCCTGTGTTTGAGCGCACCAAGGGCAAGATGGTCGGTAATCTGAATGTGGGCGACATTCAACTCAACCCGTCCGCCCATCATGTGTCTTTGTTTTACCTTAGGGGTGTCATCTTCTGATTCACCGGCAAGCGCTTTTTCTATGGCACGGCTGATCTGTTCTTCATCAAATGGTTTGGGTACATGGGCACTTCCGCCTGCTTCCATGATCGTAATCTGCTGGCCTTTATCTGATTGTGCTGTGGCCATGATGAAAGGAAGATCTTTGAACTCATCTGTTGCTCTTAACGCCTGTAAAAACTCAAGGCCGTCCATTTGCGGCATATTCCAGTCACTGACAACCAGATCGGGTTTTTCTGCTTTTACTTTTTCAAGTCCGTCGGCACCATTAACAGCCATAACAAGATTTTCAAATCCAGCTTTGTTCAGGATTTGTTTGAACATGATGCGCATGGTTCCAGAGTCGTCAGCCACAACAATTTTAATGTTTGGATTTACTGCCATAGAAACACTCCTTAACGTTTTTTTTATACATATACTTTATTAAATTTTTAAATCATTCATTCCAGGACCAGCTAAAAGCTGTCTGGAGTTTTTGGATAATCCGGTCCAGGGTAAACCCTAAGAATCCTATGGCAATAATCATTGCCATGAGTTTATCATACTCCATGGTATCCCTTGCATCGTTTATCAAATAGCCCAAACCGCTGGAAACACCTAAAAATTCAGCCGGTACAAGTACGATCCATGCAACACCCAGAGCCAGTCTGAGACTGGTCAGCATATAGGGCAGTGATGCCGGAATAATGATAGTCCGTATGAGCTGAAAATTGTTGGCTCCCTGATTCAATGCCATTTTGATCCATTGGGGATTGATATTTAAAACACCAATGGTTGTATTCAGTATTATAGGGCAAATTGTGGCCATTACAATCAAAAAATAAACTGCAGACTCAAAACTTGCAAATAAAAGCAAAGCAATGGGCATCCATGACAGAGGAGAGATCATCCTCACAAATTGAATAGGAGAGTAGGAAAGACTCCTGAATTTTGGGTAAAATCCTACAAGAATACCAATGGGAACACCCATGACAGCCGCAAGAAAGATACCGATAAGAATTCTTCTTAAGCTTGCAAATACAGATATCCAGAACCGGCTTTCCTGGATTGATCCCAGCAGGGCTTCAAAAGTGGGGCCTGGAAGAAACCCCTTGAACTGTGCAAACTGTGGCCTTGAAAAAAACATGATGGAAGCTGCAATCCACAGGATGGTAAAAAGCAAAAGCCCGATAAGTTCAAATTTCCAGCCATAGTCATGCTTTCCGAACACGGCATTCAAACCCACTTGTTTGGGGTCTCTGTATATAAAACGATTAATTGATTTCAACGACCTCTTCCCTTGTGTATGGTTTTTTATAGTCGCAGTTGCAGAACTGGTTTAAGCCGCCCATGCTGTCCAGGGCTTTTGATACAAATGAGTCATCCACTAACTGGTCTGCAGCATTTTCTGTATGCAGGCCTTTTAAAAAAGAAGCATCCCCTTCCACACGTGTATGTTTCATCTGCTCTATGATGAAACGCGTGGCCGAAGGAAAGGGGAACGGTGAGAACCCTATTCTGGCTACATTCCATTCCGGATGAATCAGTTCATCATAGTCGGGATATTCAAATACTTTGCTTAATACTGTTTTGGGAAACGGCAGATACCCCTCGCCATCCCGGCTTAACAGGTGGGCTGTTTCTCTGGGGTTGTTGTTACACCAGTCCTGAGCCCGAACAACCGCATTGATTGCTTTTTGAATCAATACATTGTTTTTATTAATAAAATTTTCATGGGCAACAATAACACAACAGGGATGATTTTTCCAGATATCACCGCTGAATCTCATAATCCTGGCATTAAATTTTACCTGGGCCAATGCATTGAAAGGATCTGCTACAATATATCCGTCAATTTTATTTCCCAGAAGGGCGGTCGGCATGTCCGGTGGAGATAGAATGAACAGGTTTACTTCATCTTTAGGGATCTTGGCTGACTGCGGTTTTATAACCGGTTTTAAACCCTGGGAACGGATGCCAAGCTGAAGGATCAGGTTGTGCATGGAATACCAGGATGGAACTGCAATCTGTTTGCCACCAAGATCTTTGAAGTTATAGATACCAGAATCCTGTTTTACGGTTATGGCACTGCCGTTTGTGTGATCCCAGGCAAGCACTTTTACCGGGTTGTTTTGTTTAAACCGCATCCAGACCGGTATGGGAAAAAGCATGTGTGTCATGTTGAATTTGCCTGCAAGAAATGACTCTGTCAGGATTTTCCATGACCGGACCATGACCGGTTTTTCAACATGAATGCCTTCTTCGCTGAAATACCCAAGCCCATGGGCCACAAGCAGGGGGGTTGCATCGGTAATGGGAAGATATCCCAATCGAAGAGTCTCTCCTTTTGAAAGGGCATTGGCCACCCCGGGAAGAAAAAGGCCGGAACATGCGGCAGCCGCTTTTTTAATGAAGCTGCGCCTTGAGGGGTGCAAAAGTTTATCTCCCTTCATAAAAGGCTCCTTTTGGCAAGATAGGAGTTTTTGAAGCGCTTAAGGATTTGGGTCCGGATCTCTTTGAATTTGGGATTGTTTCGATCCCTTGGGTAGTCTTCTTTAATTTCAAATATATCTTTTATATTTGCAGGCTCACCTGCCAGCAGAATTATTTTATTGCCAAGGCGGATTGCTTCATCAATATCATGGGTAACAAAAACAGCAGTAAACTGTTCAGAGAGCCATAAATTTACCAGTTCTTCCTGGATATGGGCCTGGGTAAACGTATCCAGAGATGCAAAAGGTTCATCAAGTAAAAGGGCATCCGGATGTCCGACCAGGGCACGGGCCAGGCAGGCGCGCTGGGCCATTCCAAGGGAAAGATGCCTGGGTTTTGCATCAGCAAAACCGCCAATCCCCATAATTTCAAGAAACTGGCTGACCCTGTAATCCAGCTCTTCAATGTCCCCCCTTATTTTACATCCGTAAGCAACATTTTCTTTAACACTCAGCCAGGGGATCAGTGTCGGCTGCTGAAAGAGCATGGAACGGGACGGGTGGATACCTTTTACTTCTTCTCCATCTACAATAATTTTTCCTGATGAGGGATGTTCCAGCCCGGCCAGCATATTCAAAAGCGTGGTTTTTCCGCAGCCGGACTCACCAAGAATAATGACAAAGTCCCCTTCATCAATGGAAAAGGAAATGTTTTTGAGAACAATATGTTCAGACTTTTTCTGCCTGGTATATTTTTTGGTTACTCTTTCAAGTTCAATTTTCAATGCTTGTTTTTTCCGCTACTGAGTTTAGGATAAAAGAATCGTCAATAAATGTTTTCAGGTTGATTTCATTATTTAAAATTCCCATCGAATCCTTCATGTACTGGGCAATGGTCTTTAAGGCCTCTATATCAGGAATCAACAGGGATGGATCAAATTGTATGGCAGTTTCACTGAAAATTTTTTTTACGGTTTTTTTATCCATAGATAAAAAGGTTTCTATGTTTGAGAAAACATCCTTAGTATTTCGGTTCTGAATTTTGTCGGCAATGGATACAAATAGAGAAATGATTTCTTCCATTGCTTTGGGATGGTTTTCTATGACAGAAGCGTTTACAACAAAAGTACAGCAGGGGTGATTTTTCCAGAGGTCATTTGAAGCACATACTTTTTGGGCGGTTCCATCAAGAATCGCCTGGGTGCCGTAAGGATCTGCAACAGCATACCCGGCAATGTCGTTGTCCGTGTCCTGTGAAAACATTTCTGGCATCAAAAAGGGATTAACCACTTCGCGAACTACATCTGCGCCAGTGTCATCATGGGGTCCGAATTTCAGGGATGCAGAAGAGAAAAGACGGTGAAGCAGCATATTCTGGATAGAGAGTTCAGACGGGACAAGGACTGTTTTCCCTTTGAAATCTGAAATACTCTGGATGCCACTTCCTTTTTTCTTAACGATCATACTGCCGGATCTGTGGGTCAGCATAAGCAGGCGTATATCAAGACCGGATTCGAAAAGATCCATGCCAAGAGGAGCTGTGATAAATGCTCCGGAGATATCTTGGGAACAGAGCCCTTCACTGAGCTGCTCCCAGGAATTCATGACAAGCGGATCAATAACACAATGATTTAACACGAATTCATGGTTTTTTAATTGAAGGTCGGCAACTCCCAAGATCAGGTGATCAACGATCTTCAGATGCCCAATACGAATACAGGGTTTTTCCGTCATCAATACCTCTTTTATTTTACCATCGCATCAATTTTTAAGTATTAGCACAGGCACTTAAACTTCGCAAGGTTAAAGACAACAGCACTTTTTGACACTTACGCGCCTCGATTTCAAAAAGAAATAAATAAAGGTTTTTGTAAAAATAAATTGTTTGGCTTTTTTAAGATTTGACTCGGCCTTCATGTGGCGGGTACAATAGATTTTTTTAAGAAAGCCAAAAGGAAATTATAAAACCTATATGGATCAAAAAGGGCAAAAACCGGCCACCAGGGATTATTTGTTAAGACCTGGTTATATTTATCTGCCGGATAGACCAACCACTATCTCTACGGTTCTGGGCTCATCTGTTGCGTTCAGCCTGTGGGACAGAAAACAGAAAATAGGCGGAATGAGCCATTTTCTGTTTCCTCAGATCCAACCCGGTGATAAATCAACTGCAATGTACGGTAATGTTGCCGTACTTACTTTAATCCAGATGATGTCCCAGAGGGGATCGAAGCAAAATCATCTGGAGGCCCAACTGTTCGGGGGAGCATTTAACAGCAGATACTGCGACAGGGACGTTGGGTCAGACAGCCTGAAAATTGCCCGCCAGATACTCAAACAAAAAAAAATTAAAATTGTATCAGAAGATATCGGCGGGGAGTTGGGCAGGAAAATCGTGTTTAACACCTTGAGCTGTGAAATTGTGATTTTAAAGGTTGAGCGCCTGAGAAGCGGGGACTGGTACCCCTATCACAATGATCGGGCCTGAAGGTAGCGCCCTTTTACAATCGTCCTTTTCCAATAATGGCCACCAGAAGCCAGATTCCCATAACTGCTGCAGCAATAAATCCTGCGATTCCAATTACAGACACCCCGTATAGCATTGGCGGAACCTTTGAATTGATCACCATGGCAGAGCCGATGATTAATGCCGCAATAATGATGGAAAAAGAAATTCGGTTGCTGGTCTGATCCTGGGTGTTTAAAAGCTTATCCAGTCCCTGGATTTTCATGTTGAATGACAGCCTGCCTGATTTAGTCAGACGCATAATTTCTAAGGCATCCGAAGGGAAAAGCTGGAGCAGTCTGTAAGATTCCTGTGCAATATCCATAAACTCTTCCGCCATTCTTGACGGGGAAAATTTTTGTTTTTTTGCAGTCCTTACATAGGGTTCGGCATGGGAGATCATATCAAATTCCGGGTCCAGTTTTTTGGCTGTTCCTTCAATTGATGTAAAGGCTTTCATCATCAGGAAAAAATCCGGTGGAATTTTCAGTTTATGGATGGCACACAGTTCAAGGAACCGGTTCACCATTTTTGCAGTTTTAATATTTTTTAATGTTTTGGTAAGCTGGGTTGAAACAAAAAAAGAAATATCTTTTTCAAGTGCACCAAGATCCGGCTGTGTCTCATACTCTGCCAGGCGGCACATGAGTCTGGCCGTCAGCTTAAAATTGCTGGTTGCAATACTGTGGATCAAATCCACAAAGATTTCCCGCGTAGTCTGGTCCACAAAGCCGGTCATACCGAAATCCACAGGGCAGATACAGTTGTTCCCCATGATAAAAATATTGCCGGGGTGGGGGTCTGCATGGAAAAAACCATATTCAAATATCTGCTTCATGATAAAATCAGCACCCCGCCGGGTAATTTTTTTCCTATCCAGACCGGCCTTTTCCAAAGCGTCTATATCATCCGCTTTTATCCCCCGGATGTACTCCATGGTAAGCACCCGCTGGCTGGATTCATTAAAATATACCTTTGGAATATGGATGGTGTGATCCTTTTCAAATTGTTGAGTCATCTGCTCCATGCTGGACGCCTCAATGGAATAGTCCAGCTCTTTTTCCAGTGTCCGCGCAAATTCTTCTACAATTTTAACCGGCCGGAAAAGAGCGACTTCTTCAATGTTGTTTTCCATGATGGAGGCCAGGTGGTGAATGATTTCAAGGTCAATTTCTATAGTCTTTTTAATTCCGGGCCGCTGGATTTTGACAGCTACAAGTTTTTGGGAATGGATTCTGGCCAGATGGACCTGGCCGATGGAAGCGCTGGCAAAAGGCTGCTCTTCCATGGATTCAAAAACGTCTGTGTAGGGTTTGCCGAATTCTGCTGCAATAATGTTTTTTACATGGTCAAATCCGAATTGCGGCACCCTGTCTTGCAGTTTTTCAAGTTCTTTTAACAGGTCCAGCGGGATCAGGTCCGGCCGGGATGATAGAACCTGCCCCATCTTAATAAAGGTTGGCCCCAGCTCTTCAAGGGCCATCCTGATCCGCTGGTTTTTTGAAAGCTTTTCAACTTTTTCATGGACATGAACAAAGGGGATGAGCTGCAGGCCGGATTCTATATACCGGTCAATATTCATGGCATCAATAATGTTTTCAAATCCATACTTGAGTATGATGCCGATGATCTGCTGATACCTTAAAAGATTGCGGTATCTTTTGCCCACCCTTCCAATGTTTTTAATGCTCAGCATAAAAGACGGGGTCTATTCTTTGGCCGCCAGTTTTTTGGTCAGATCGTCAATCCTGTCGTTGAGTTGCTGAATATCGGATTTTGAAGGAAGATCCAGTTTTGCCATGATTTTTTCCATGGTATCTTCCACTTTTTTGTCAAAACCGCTTCTGGCATCCTCATATTTTTGCTGGCATTCTTTTAAAAACTCTTTTGCCTCGTCCTGGTTCATTTGGGATTTTTCAGCAAATTCCTTTGCCATTTCTTCAATCTCAGATTTGGAACGCAGGGCCAGACCTACTCCGGTGAGCAGGCTTTTTTTTATATAATCAAGCATGTTATCCTCCAAATTTTATTAACCGCCGGGTTTATTTCGATCCAAATGAGACATCCTGAATATCTTCAACACAGGTGTCTGCTTCAATGATGGCATACATCTTACCATAGGCAGCAGGTAAAAGGGTATGGATAAAAAATTTAGCTGAGGCCATCTGCCCTGCATAAAAGGCAGCATCCTTGTTTTTTGCGGCCTTGGCATTTACAGTTTCAGTATCAAGACTGCCAACTTTTTTGGCCAGCTTGGGCGCAGCAATTGAAGCACGCCACAGATGCATCCAGGCAAAGGTGACATCACCGGTGATTTCCAGAAAAGGATGGGCAAAGGCATAGGCATTCAGTGCCTGCGCACTTCTGGCCCTCTCCCCAATAGTTTTGGCCAGGGATTCAAGTCTTGATACGGCATGTGCAACCTTCTCTGCCAGCTTTTCAACACCCTCGATATCTTTTGTTTCATCTATTGTCTTTTTCATCTGATCAATGAAATATTGGAAACTCTGTCCGCTGTTCATGCTCAGTTTCCTGCCAATGAGATCCATGGCCTGGACGCCGTTGGTGCCTTCATATATCATGAAGATCCTTGAATCGCGCATCAACTGTTCAACCGGATATTCGCTGACATACCCGTATCCGCCATAAACCTGCACGCCATGAGAGCAGACCTCCAGAGCCCGGTCCGTGATATAGCCTTTGACAATGGGCGTTAATACTTCAATCAGGGCAGCCGTATTTTTTTTCAGGGTTTCATCATCCGTGGTATGGACAATATCATGGCATTTTCCATAGTAGTAGATTAAAGAGCGCATGCCTTCAGTATACACCTTCATGTTCAAAAGCTGGCGTTTGACATCCGGATGGTTAATAATAGTGACATCTTTTGCATTGGCATCTTTGCCAGCAGTAAGGTGTCTTCCCTGAACCCTGCTTCTGGCATAATCCAGGGCATACATATAGGATGCGGATGCAACTGAAAAACCCTGCATTCCGACAAAAGCACGGGCCTCGTTCATCATCTGGAACATTTCCGGCATGCCTTTGTTTTCTTCCCCCAGCAGGGTGCCGATGCTCTCACCTTTTTCACCAAGGGAAAGGGAGGCAGTAGAATTACCATGAATCCCCATTTTATGTTCTATGCCAGTGCAGACTACATTATTGAACGCTCCAAGGCTTCCATCTTCATTTACATGGTATTTGGGAACCAGGAACAGGGAAATTCCTTTTGTGCCGGCCGGAGCACCATCAATCCTTGCCAGTACCGGGTGAATAATATTGTCACACAGGTCATGCTCTCCAGCCGATATAAAGATTTTGGAACCCTGAATAGAATAGGTGCCATCTTCTTTTTTAACCGCCCGGGTGGTCAGTGCCCCGACATCAGAGCCTGCTTCGGGTTCTGTCAGGAGCATGGTTCCGCCCCATGTGCCGGCAAACATTTTTTTCATGTAGAGCTTTTTTTGCTCCTCATTTCCAAATGCTTCGACCAGTTTTGCTGCACCGTGAGTCATACCGTAATACAGCATAAAAGCGGAGTTGGCGCCTACCATATATTCAAGCGCAGCACTGCCGAGCAGCTTTGGCATACCCTGGCCGCCCACTTCGGGATCATCGCACATGGCCAGCCATTCACCCTCGCAGTAAATTTTCCAGGCACGTTGAAAAGATTCCGGGACAGTGACTTTCCCGTTTTCAAGTGTGCAGCCCACTTCGTCGCCATCCTTGAAGGTGGGAAGAATTTCCTTGATTGCCAGGTTTCTTGCTTCAGAAACAATCAGGTCTGTTGTTTTTTTGTTGAATTCAGCAAATTTTTCATGCGCTACCATCTGGATCTGTTCATGCAGGACAAAATCTACATCCCGTCTGTCGGCTATAAGCTGTGCCATTTATGTTATCCTCTATTTTTATTGTTTTAGAAATTTGGGTTAAAAATTATTCTTTTTCTAAGGGAAATAAACACTGTTGTCAACGCACGAACGTCAAAAACCAAAATGATCGAAGATTATATTTTTTTACCCAGAAGATCATTTACTGCCCCTATATATTCTCTATTCGGGCAGGGTTTTGATACATGATCCACTAATTTGTCATTTGTTTTCAGGTCTCTTATAGACTCAAGGAATTCAATATTTCCCGAAATAAAAAGAACAGGAATGGTTTTGTTTTTCTTCCGTATATGATTGTACAAGTCAAACCCGTTCAATTTTCCAGGAAGGATATAGTCCAGGCTGACTAAATCGTACCTGTTTCTTGAAAACAGATCCATTGCCATCTTTCCGTTACCTGCAATATCAACTTTGTGCCGGCATGGTTCCTGGGTCAAAATGTTGTATTGCACATCTGATATTTCCGGTTCGTCTTCAACAATGAGAATGTATTTATCATAATGCAGGGGCGTATTTTTCAGTTCTACTTTTTCCTGATCCGTCAGTTCTTTTTTGATAACCGGAAGGCAGATTTTAAACTTTGTGCCGGAGCCGAACTTCGAATTAATATTAATCTGTCCATTGTGCAGTCCAATGTATTTTTTAACATTGGCCATACCGTATCCTGTTCCCTTGATGCTGCCTTTATAAGAACCATATGTATCTTTGCTGCCCTTAAGGGTGAAAGAGGGTTCATAAATGTGCTCTATATGTTCTTCAGGTATTCCGCAGCCATTATCTTCAATTTCAAAACAGATCTGCTCATCAGCACAATATGTCCGGAGTGTGATTTTGGCACTCTCAACCTTACTGGTGGCATGAATTGAATTCTGCAGGAGATTCACAAGGGCATGCTCTATCATCCCAGGATCCGCAAGCAGATCCGGAACATCAGGATCATCGCTTTTCACCAGTTTTATCCCTTCAAGATCTTTTCGCATTAAATTGATGACCAGATCAATTTTTTCACTGAGACTGAAATATTTCTGGCTGGGTTCCTGATCTTTGGCAAATGCAACCAGGTTTTTCGTCAGGTTCCTTCCCCGAAGGGTTTGTCGGAATATCAGATCAAGCTTTCTTTTATCTTCATCATCACTGCAATTTGTCATCAGCAGTTGCGTGTTCCCCATGATGATGCCCAGAATATTGTTGAAATCGTGAGCCATTTTCCCAGCGATTTGGCCCACCAGCGCCAGTTTCTTCTGTTCCCCGGCGATCCTTTGGGCATTAAGTTTTTCTTCTGTTGCTATCTTGAGTTCTGAAATATCATGGGCGACCACACGGGCGCCTTTTAACTCTTTTCCACGGTAAACAAAATCACAGGTTAAGAGAATAAAGAGTGTCTGTCCGTCTTTGTTTATCATTTCAACTTCAATGCTTTCGGGAATTTTTTTTCCGGATAAAAGTTTCTTTTGTCTTTCCTCATATCTGGTTTTGCTGTCTGAATTCAACAGGTCTATGGGGGCCATTTTTACAAGTTCGGATTCTGTGTACCCTGTAAAACTGCACATAACATCATTTACATTGATAAATCTTCCAGTGGGAAAATTAATTTCATAAATGCCGGCAGGGGCATTGTTAAATAACTGACGATATTTTTTTTCACTGTCGCGCAATGCCTTTTCAGATTTTATCCTTTCCCTTGACATCTGATTTGCAGATGCGGCAAGAGACTGGAATTCTGTAAAAGAGACTTTGTCTTTTTCAATTGGCAGGGCCTGCTTTGCAGCTTGCCTGAAGAATTCATCAAATATACTGAGATTGATTTTTATCCTTTTTGAGAAAAACCATATGATTAAAGAAGAAAAAAAGATAAAAAAGACCAAAAGCAAGAGGCCCTTAACCGCTCGGGATCTTATGGATTCCTTCATCTCCAATTGCCTTTCGGCAATAACGGTTTCTATTTCATCAATATGCAGACCGGTTCCTATATACCACTTCCATTCCTGAACTGCCTCAGCATAGCTTATTTTTGCTGCAGGAGCCTGGCCTTTATATTTGGGGGCAATGTACTCCACAAAACCGCTGCCTGATTTTGCGGCCTCAATAAGTTTTTTTACAATTTTAAGTCCAGTGGGGTCTGTTATGTGGAGCATGTTTTCCCCTTTATAAGGTCCAGACAAGCTCAGGCCATCCCATGTGCCGGCAAAAATATAGCCGTCCTTGCCATATCGTATCTGCTCCAACCTTTCCAGAACCTCCTGCTTGATTTTTTCCTCTTCATCTACAATGTATTTTCCATTCCCAATTACCCAGTCAAATGGTTCAAAATATTTCACATAGGATATTTTAGGCACCAAAATTCCCGGATACTCAGGTTTATTCCAGTAGTAGGAGCAAAAACCTTCTTTTTCAGGAGACCGGACCACAGAAAGGATTTCTTTCATAATATATGTTCCCCGGCTGTCCTGAACATTCATTAGATTTTTTCCTTCAAGGTCGGGATTGTTCCGGTTAATCAGTTCTGTTCCGATCATATCTTCTGCAAAATAATATCCCTTTCCATCATCCCAGGCTGCAGCATAAAGTGCATCATAGACTCTTTTTTTGATTTGTTCCAGGGGGGTATTGTCTTTGTGTGAGTTGTAAATATAAAGGGCGGTTTCATACGCCTCATTGGTTCGGGACTTTACTTCTGAGCGTACTCTTTTCTCTGCCAGTGATTTCTTGTGTTTTATATAGTCAACGGTCTGTTTTACCTGGGTTTTTATCGTGTTTTTTTGAACAGCAATATAGGTGTCCCTGGTTTTTTGAATCCTTGATCTTGCTTCCCTGAGTTCTTCATATTCCCAGAGGTAGAGCATGAGTCCTGCAAGAATAGTAAAAAGCAATGTCATGGTGATCCCAACAAGGGTCGTCAGGCTTTTGGGTCTGGTCATTTTGCGTGTGCCTTCTAATATCTAATGGTTTTTTTTAAAAATTGAAGGAGCAGCGAATTCTCTTATTTTTTAAAATATAGATTTCCGCCACATTACAATAGATAAGGCGCTAAATCAAATTTAATATATAAAAGACGACGATATAAAAGGTGTCAATTATGAAGCAAAGGGGTTGAAATTACTGATATTAACTTGACACGTTTGGGCGGTATCGCTAAAGTATAAAAAGCATGATCCAACTGTAGAATTCACACTTTCTTTTTTCTGCTGAATACCCGAATTTCATATCTAAATTTCGTGTGATGCATTGACTTTGAGTCAGAGCCTATACGATTTCGAGCATTTTAAAAAACAGCCTGGTGTATTTTCTGATACGCACTGGTGTCTGTTTATATTTTAAAAGAGTTTTCTTTATAGGAGGGATTTATCATGTCAGTTAAACTCAACCACTATTGGTCAATCATTCCAGGGAAACATGATGAGTACAGCAAGTTTATTATCAATAAGTTCATACCCGGGGTAAACGAGCTCGGACTGCATACGGTTGCACTCTGGACTGTGCTGGTTGGAGCATACAGTGAAATTGTTCTGGAAAACGCCAGCGGCCATTTGGAAATCATTGAAAAGGCGTTGAGAGATAAAAACTACAAATCATTGAAAAGGGAGCTTTTTCAATATGTGAAAGATTATAAGACAAAAGTGCTTGTTAACACAGGAAAAGTGGATTCCTATACCATGGACATCAAAAAAAATACCATCAAATTCAACCAGATGTGGGATATCCGGAGTCATAAAAAAAGAGAATATGAAGAATTTGTTGTTAAAGAATATTTTCCTGTCCTCAAAGAGGCTGGTGTCTGTGTGGCAGGGGAATGGGAGATTCTCATTGGGGATGGCCCGGGTATTATATGCGAAGGGCGGGTGTCTGATCTTGAGAATCTGATCGTCAATCTGCAGAGCAAAAGATTTGAGACCTCACGACGCAAACTTAAACAACTGGTGGAAAATTATCGCAGCCGGCTTCTTACATTCCATATACAGAAACTTAAAGGATACAAATCGGAAAGCTATCATGAGGTGAATGCGTAACCCATAGATATTTTTGGAATGGGGTATCGCAACCTGGTAAGTAACTGCCAAAAGGAGGGCTCTTTCAATTGGAAGTTACTGACAAAAAGAAAATTTACAAAAGACGGTTCTCTCTAACTGCTTTTGGGGTGACATTTCTAATTATGATCTGCTTCTGGTTGATATTTTCAGGCAGGTACGACACGTTTCATCATGGTAATCACAGCGATTCTTTCAACCCTTCTGACGCTGGTATACACTTTTTCCACAGGGTTTAAGATTTTTTTCGGACCATTAACACTGAAATCAGAACGCATTAAAGATCCGCCTCTGAGCATGAGCCTGCCTGTTCTTGCCCTGGCCCTTCTGTCAATATTTCTCGGCTTTTATCCTGACCTGGTTCTGAATTTCTTTATTACAGTCTCTTTTATGGGGTAATTGCCATCTCTTCACCTGATTTTATAGTTTTACTTCGTATCAGGAAATTGATAAGAATTATTTATCTATATCACTGAAAAAACAAAAGAAAAATCTTATGGATAATCAAAATTGTTCACGAGATATAAATGCTACAGTCACGGCATTGTTTGAAATATCCAATGCAGTCAACAGCAAGGACGACCTGGATGAGCTATATGCATCCATCCATTCCTCATTGAATAAAATCCTGAATCTGGAAAATTTTGCCATAGCCATATACAACGAAGAAAAAGACTCTATGATGTTTCCTTATTTTGTTGATGAACTTGATGAACAATTAGGTGAAGTGTTCGAAATCAGTAAAAAACAGTCCTTGGCTGCCCAGGTTATAAATGCCGGCAAGTCATTGATTTTTTATGAGGAAGATATCATTAGAATGCCGGACCGGAATGGTAGAATAGCGCATCATTCTGCCTGTAAGGTTTGGGCAGGAGCACCGCTTAAAATTAAAGGACGGCCTTTTGGCGTCCTTATTGTTCAGAGTTATCGTTCAAGAAATGCTTTTAAGAAAAGAGATTTGAAACTTTTAAATTCTGTTGCTGAGTTCATTGCAGTTTCAATTGACCGAAAACAAATTCAGATTGCTCGAATACAAACCGAAGAGATTAATGCGGTGCTGCGGGAAGTGGTCAGTGCTGTTCACAAGTCTGAAAACCTGTATCAGTTGTATCGGCACATCCATCATTCTCTCCACCGCTTGATGGATATTTCCAATTTTTTTATTGCTCTGTATGACAGCACCCAGAAAACCATCGAATTTGATTATTTTGTTGATCAGTTTGATAAGGCCCTCCCAAGAATCGAGAGTCTGATTCAGCCTAACAGCCTGACAGGAGAGATCATTATTGGGAAGCGGCCGCTGCTTTTAAATGAAAGTGCGCTTCTTGAACGTGCAAAAAACAAGAAGATCGTGGGAAGTATTCCCAAAATATGGTTAGGCGTTCCCCTTATTATAAGAGATGAAGTGATCGGAGCCGTAGCTGTCCAGAGCTACGAAGATCCCAACCTTTATGATATGGAAGATCTGAAAGTGCTTTCGGTTATTTCTGATCAGATTGCCCTGGCAATTCATCGCAAACGTGCAGAAGACGCATTAAAAGAGAGCGAAGCCCGTTACCGACTGTTAGCTGAAAGTTTGTCTGATGTGGTCTGGGTCCGGGATATGGACCTGAAGCTCAACTATATAAGCCCTTCTGTTGAAAAACAGACCGGATTCAGCATCAAAGAGAAAATGGATCTGCCTTTAGAGCAGAGCATGCCCCCTGAAGCAGTATTAGAAATTACCCGGGTCATGGACGAGGAAATTAAATTGGCGAGGGAGGGGAAAGCGGAGCCGGACAGATCCAGGGTTGTTCAGGTTGATAACTATCGAAAAGATGGAACGGTTTATCCAGTGGAAAGTGTGGTCTCATTCATTCGTGACAAAACTGGCAAAGCGGTTGCTTTCGCAGGGATTAACCGCGATATTACTGAACGCAAGCGTATTGAAAACGAACTTAGAGTCCGTGATGAGAAGTTGTCTCATCTGTCTAGTCAGACAGAGCAGCTGAGTTTGGCTGCGGCATCTATAATTTCAATGAGAAACGAAAATGAAGTTTTCGATAAAATCAGTAAAGCCATTGTTGATTTTTCTGATTTTAAAAGGGTGATTATCTCTTTGTTTAAAGAAAAGTCTCCATTCAGGGATATTATCGCTTTTGGCGGAGTAGAAGAGGATCTGGTTGATAAACTTCGGAAAGTGGAAATGCCTAAAAAATGGTATGATAAAGTTTTTGTTGAGAAGAATAATGTCGGGCAGTTCAGTTATTATATTCCCCATACGGAAAAAGACATATTGAACCAGGAGGCAACCGTATATGGCAAAGGGCCAGTGCCTGAATCTGAAAACAGGTGGCATCCGGAAGACAACCTTTTTGTAAGAATGAATGACGGAGAAGGCAACGCAATTGGTGTTATATCTGTTGACGATTCAAAGTCCGGGTTAAAACCCAGCTCAGAAACGGTCAGGCCCCTGGAAATTTTTTCAAGCCTGATATCACAGATCGTTATCTCTAAAAAAGAACATGAAGAAAGGAAAAAAATAGAAGAGCAACTCCGGCAAACTCAAAAAATGGAAGCAATCGGAACGCTTGCAGGAGGGATCGCCCATGATTTTAATAATATACTTTCAGGCATTCTGGGATATTCTGAGCTGATCCAGGAAGATCTGAAGAATTTGGGCTGCCGGCCGGTAACCGGCAAAAGAATGGAACGTGTAATAAAGGCATCATTAAGGGCAAAAGATCTTGTTGGCCAGATACTGGACTTCAGCCGTTCAAACCGGAAAGATCCCATCTCAATCAATGTCATTCTGATTGTAAAGGAAGCCTTGCAGCTTTTAAAAGCATCCTTACCCGCTTCAATACATATTGAACAGGCGCTTGATTCAAATAGCTGTGTTATGGCAGACCCGACCAGTATATATCAAATGTTAATGAATTTATGTACCAATGCAAAAGATGCAATGAGTGAAAAAGGCGGCACCCTTTTCCTAGGATTGAAGGATGTCATCCTTAGTGCTGAAGACGTTGTCGGATATGAAGGGGTTCTACCCGGGTCGTTTATTTTAATTTCTGTGAAGGATACCGGGCATGGTATGGAAAAAGAGGTGATCAATAGAATACTGGAACCTTTTTATACCACAAAAGCAGATGGGAAAGGTACTGGCATGGGACTTTCCGTCGTCCACGGTATTGTTAAATCTCTTAAAGGGTTTTTGAAAATATATTCAACCCCTGGACAAGGAAGTGTGTTTGAGGTCTGTTTGCCGGTTCACGAGAAAATATCCGCACTTGACCATCAGATGCTGACCGAGATCGAAAACTGTGAAGGAGACGAAAAGATTCTGGTTATTGACGATGAAGAAACTTTGGCTGAAATGACCCACGACTCTCTTGAATATTTCGGGTATGAAGCAACGTTTTTTTCAGACGGCAAAAAAGCGCTTGAAAATTTTCAAAAGAGATCAGATGAATATGACTTAATTATTTCTGATATTACGATGCCCGGCATGACCGGCGATATTCTTGTTGAGCAAATCCGATTAATACATCCCGGTATGCCTGTTATTTTGTGCACAGGGTTTAATGAATTTGTAGACAAAGAGAAAGCCGATCAAATGCAGGTCAATGCACTTTTATACAAGCCGGTTCCGGCAAAAGATCTGCTGTTAACGATTCGATCTGTTCTTGATGGAGGGAATTATGGCAAACATTCTGATCATTGATGATGAAGAATATATCAGGGATATACTTTCAGTTCGTGTCCGGAGATTGAATCATGATGCCTTTAGTGCAGCCACTATCACACACGGGTTAAAAATAATGGAAGAAAAGGCCATTGACCTTATTCTTCTTGATGTAAACCTGCCCGATGGAAACGGCCTGGATTTGCTGCAGAAGATAAAACAAAACCCGTCTGGCCCGGAGGTGATTATTATTACTGCCGTCGGAAGCCATGAAGGGGCAGAAATCGCCATAAAGAACGGGGCCTGGGATTACCTGAGCAAGCCTTTGGGAAAAGAAGATATCATACTCCGGATTAAGCGGGCGCTTGAATATAAAAAAAATAAAAAAGAAAGTGAAAAACCCGTAGTTCTGGAAACGGAATCTATCATCGGAAGGAGCCGGGCGATAAAAAAGTGTTTAAAACAGGTCGCACAGTGTGCCTCGAGTCGCTCAAACGTTTTGCTTTATGGGGAAACAGGTACCGGAAAAGAGGTCTTTGCAAAAGTGATTCATGTTAACTGCATCCTGACCGGAAATAATTTTATTGTCGTGGACTGCGCTTCCATGACAGAGTCTCTTGCAGAAAGTGTTCTTTTCGGTCATGTAAAAGGTGCTTTTACTGGTGCAGACAGCTCCAAGGAAGGATTGGTTGCAAAGGCTGATAAGGGAACTCTTTTTCTGGATGAAATAGGTGAACTGCCGCTTTCCCTGCAGACGACTTTTTTAAGGGTGCTTCAGGAAAAAAGATTCAGGCCGGTTGGCAGTTCTAAAGAAAAACAATCTGATTTCAGGCTGATTTGTGCCACAAACAGAAATCTTGATCAGATGGTTTCAGAAGGGACGTTCAGAAAAGACCTGCTTCACAGGATCCGGACATTTGATATTGAACTGCCACCGTTAAGAGAGCGGATATCAGACATTCAGGAATTGTCGGCATTTTATATTAAAATCCTTTGCATTAAACACAATTTAAACCTTAAAGCGCTTCTTCCTGAAACCCTGGAATTGCTGGAATCCTATGACTGGCCTGGAAATGTCAGGGAGCTTATCTACACGATTGAGAGATCAATTTTGAATGAACCGGAATCTTCACTTCTGTATCCTTTTTCACTGCCTGATAATATCCGGGTAAATTTTGTAAAACAGGGGTTAAAACACAAACAGGCACCAGAGTTCCCGGTAGAACACAGCAATCTTGAATCTATTTTATTTTCTTCTATTGATGAAGGCGCCATGCCGAGTTTAAAGGATTTGCGCAATCTTTTTTTGGAAAAGATTGAAAAAGAGTATTTAAAATATGTTCTTTCAAAAACCAACTGGGATATTAATAAAGTTTCTCAAACATTAGGAATCGGTAAAAACAGGGTATATGTCCTTATAAGAAAATATAATTTAAAAGAATAATCCGTATTCTTTTAGAATACTTTTTTATCAAAAGATACAAATACATATCTTATCTGCAATATAAATATCATTGTAAAAACATATAACATTCTAAAAATATTATAAATTTTATTATAAATTCAATCAGGCATGCTTATTGTAATACCTGGTTTTATAAAATGATCAAATTGGGCAATTTGATTTTTGGGGCAAAAAATAATTTAAAAACTAGGGGGCAATATGAAAACATTTTTTATCATCACTTTATCCATTGCGATGGTGTGTGTTTTTTCTTCAAATTCTTTTTCTTCAGATAAATTCGAAGATATCTATGACGGCAAAGTAAACCAGATGATTTCCTTTTATCAGGCAAGGCTGCACCTTGCCGATTCAGAGTACAAGATTTTGTCTGATATTGGTAAAGATGCATCAGAAATGATCAACTATTTACAGGCAAACAAAGGCCGCCTTGTACAAGAGATGAGAGAAAAGAAAATGTACACATCCGGAAAGATCAGGCGCTATATTACCAACCAGGCAAGAGTAGCCGTAATGAATAAAGCCGTGATGAAAGATGTCGGGCTTGGATATACAAAGCCATGACTCGAACAGTTATTCGCATACAATAATTTTTCGGATAAGGTCCCCATTCGTATGCGGGGACCTTTCATCTGTTGTTGCTGATTCTATTTATAGGGGCAAATCTGATGTATAATATTGCTATTGTCGATGGCCATTCTGATTATCCTGTACAAATGTTTCGTGAGCGTTTAGAAGGAAAACAGCATGTTATCGAAAACAAGCACTTGCCATTGTGCACAAAGGGCGGAGTTGTCATGGAAGTGGCTACGGTGGGAGGTGATTTTTCAAATGGTCTGTGGAATGGCAGAGATCCTGAAACCGTATTGAGAACTTTGGAGTATGTTCATCAGGAAGTGCTTGAGTCATCCGGCTCTTTGAAGCTTGTGCTCAACAAACGCGATTTGAAAATGGTTGGTGAGAGAGGAACACTCTCAATGATGCTGAATCTGGAAGGCGCAACCTGCCTGGCCTCTGATCTTAATTTTTTAGAAAAATATTACCGTCTTGGCGTCAGGGCTATGAGCTTGACCCATAACAACAAAAATATTTTTGCTGACGGATGTGCTGAAATATCCGGGAACGGGCTGAGCATTCTTGGCCGGAACCTTATAAAAGAGATTAACCAATACAACATCATTTTAGATTTGGTGCATATCAATGAACGAGGATTTTTCCAGGCACTGGACCTGGCTGAACGACCTCCTGTCGTATCCCATTCCAATGCCAGAAAGGTGTGCCGTTCTTTTAGGAATTTGACGGATAGTCAACTCAAAGGCCTGGCAGAAAGGGGCGGCGTTGTGGGGTTAAACTGTGTAGGGTTCATGATCGATAACGCATTTGAAAAGCAAACCGTGGGCAGACTGCTGGAACACCTTGATTATATTGTCGAGCTGACCGGAATTGATCATGTCGGTTTCGGACCGGATTATGTCGATTACATGATGGATTTTACAAAGGTAAACCTGGCAGGATCAAGATTATTTACCGGAGAGTTGCAGCATGCCATTGGAGCTAAAGATATTTCTGCCATGCAAAAATTTGTGGAAGGACTTATAAATAGAGGCTATAAGGAAGAAGAAATAGAAAAAATTATGAGCCGGAATTTTTTACGAGTATACATGGAAGGGCTTCCGGAATAAAAAACCTGTCTGCAGCCTGATTTGTCAATACCGCCGCTAATAAACATTTGTAAGAGCTATATTCATTGTCTGGTCAGTGCGGACTTTACTATTTTGAAACCTATCATACCTAAAATTGCACCCGTGAATTTGTCTATATAATACGCTAAATTGGAAAATTTATGGCGCAAGTTATCTGTGGACAAAAGATAGATAATAGACAAGTCCCAAATGAAAACAACCAAGGTCATCCAAACACCAAGGGCAAGTTTAAATGTAAGACTAACGTCTTTGGTTAAAACAACCGTGAATAGACTGAGATAAAATAAAAGATTCTTTGGATTCAAAACACCGGACATAAAACCAGTGATGAATTCTTTTGCAAATGTTGTTTCCGAATTCTTACATTCAGCTTCAGGTATCACCAATTTGCTATAACTGTTTTTTGGGGCTTTCAACGCCCTGATCGCAAGATACATAAGAAAGAGTCCTCCTGCAG
The DNA here is from genome assembly GCA_033851995.1 of Desulfobacteraceae bacterium. Classification (GTDB taxonomy): domain Bacteria; phylum Desulfobacterota; class Desulfobacteria; order Desulfobacterales; family Desulfobacteraceae; genus Desulfobacula. The sequence goes on from JAWSVI010000004.1 coordinate 118,227, forward strand.
TTTTAAGGCCAATCATGATTGTTAAAGAACTTGCGAGGATTGAGGCCCATTCCTATTAAACAAAAAACAATATATAACGCGTTTGCACTTGCGATACCTGCCGCCACTCCCACAGATTTTTTGTGACCATTATAGGCAAAAGTATAAGTCTTTTGAAAATTCAATTATTGTATAAAATTGACTGGATACTTTTTGTTGAATTACAGGATTGATATTTTTCAAATCAGAATGATGTCTTTTGTTTTTTTAAATATTGGAGAGTTGTCCCTGGATGTGATAAGACGGTTTATTGAAAACACCCCAGTTCGACACAATAAAAAAGAGTAAAAATAGGGGAACAAGAGTATTCTCAATAATTAAGGAGCACTGCCGTGAACTTTGATACTGTAAAACTTGTCTATTTTTCACCAACTGGAACAACTGCAAAAATTCTTAATGGAATTGCCGAAGGATTCGGGGCAAAGAAAATAGAAAAGATGGATTTGACATTGCCTGCAGCTGATAATCAAAAAACCGCTGAAATTAATGATGAATTGGTGCTTTTGGGGGTCCCGGTCTATGAAGGAAGAGTGTCTCAAACCGCCATCCCCAGATTGAGACAGTTAAAAGCAGACAAAAAGCCTGCGGTCATTGTTGTCGTATATGGCAACAGGGATTTTGAGGATGCGTTGATTGAACTGAGTGATCTGACCAGAGAACTTGGATTTTTGCCGTTGGCCGGAGGGGCGTTTATCGGTGAGCATTCTTTTGCCAACGAGAACAGGCCAATGGCTAACGGCCGCCCCGACGCGGCTGATATAACAGCCGCTAAAGAATTTGGTTCAAAGATACGTACCAAGTTAAGCAGCCTTGGTTCAATGGACAATGCATCCATAATTACGCCGCCTGGTAATAATACCTACATTGAACGGGATAGAAGTGCGCTGGCGGATAAATCTGCTTCGACCATTGATGAACAATGCACGCTGTGCGGCGAGTGCGCCCCCATTTGTCCTGTTGGGGCGATCACCATTGAAAAAACGGTTAAAACAGACAGTTTGGCCTGCATCTTATGTAATGCCTGTGTGAAAAATTGCCCTGCCGGCGCACGGGTCGTGGATGATCCAATGGTGAACAAGATCGCCAACTGGGTGAGTAAAAATTTTCAGGCCCGAAGAGAACCGGAAATATTTATTTGAAAAACATGTTCGGAAGGTGTTCGGAAGTTTGACAGATCTGTCAAATCAACGTAAAATGAAAAATCATGCAGTCAGATTGAATTTTATTTGCAGTTGAATTCAATATCCTTTTCATTAAAGCAGTATACCAGATGATCTTTCCGATTAAATTTTTCAGTGCCATGAGATTGAAATACATTTTGTTTTGAATAGTTCTGCTTAATGTGGAATGTACGCTCCTGCGAGGCAAAGTACTTGAAGAAATTTTAAGTACAAAGGAGTGGTGATGGACAATCAAATCCAAAATCAGATATTCCAGGCAATGGAAAATCCTTTGTTTTACCCCCACAGGGTTAGTGGTGTAAGGCAGGTGCAAACCCATATTTCAAAGGTGTTTTTGACCGGAGAATATGTGTATAAAATCAAAAAAGCAGTTGATTTTGGTTTCTTGAATTTTTCCAGCCTTGAAAACCGCCGGTATTATTGCTGCCGGGAGATTGTTCTGAACCGAAGGCTGTCAAACGATATTTACCTGGACCTGGTTGTGGTGACAATACAGAATGGTATTCTGGCTCTTGGCGGTACGGGGAGGCCGGTTGAATATGCTGTCAGGATGCGTCAGCTTAAAAATTCAATGTCCCTGGACCATTTGATTTCCACCGGAGATGTAAGCTGTGTGGATATGGTGGCGCTGGGGCGAAGGCTGTCTGATTTTTATCTCAAAACACCCCAAAGCCAGTTGCTTCATGTAAAGGAAGGGTGGGAAACAGTTCATGACAACTGCTTGGAAAATTTTAAAAAAACAGAAGTCAGCTGTGGTACAATCCTTAATAGGGATATCTGGGAAACTGTCAAAGGCGCCACTCTTTCATTTCTAAAGCACCATAAATCATATTTTGACATGCGTGTTAAAAAAGGTAAAATCCGAGACTGTCACGGTGATTTGCGGTGCGATCATATCTATTTTACAGAGACGGGTATTCAGATTATTGATTGTATCGAGTTTAATGATTTCTTCCGCCATATTGATGTTATCTGCGATCTTGCCTTTTTTTTAATGGACCTTGAGTCTAAGCAGGAATACAGGCTTGGGAGGGCTGTGCTGAATCAATACCTGCGTCAGACAGGGGATTTGCGATCCATGTTGATGTTTCCATTTTACAAATGTTACCGGGCCATGGTCCGCTGTAAAGTAAACTGCCTTTTTCACAAAGAGACTGGCCTGGGATTGCAAAGGCGGAGAATGCTTCGGCTGGATGCATTTAAATACCTTGATATGGCATATCAATATGCCCTGCAGTTTTTCAGGCCCAGGATATGGGTGGTTTGCGGTATGCCGGCAAGTGGGAAAAGTACACTTGCAAAGCAACTGGCACAGATATTCTGTTGTGAGGTGTTCCGTTCTGATGTCGTCAGAAAACAGTTGTTCGGGCTTTCACCCCATGAAAGCGGGATAGATCTTTTTGGGGAAAAAATGTATTCATCCCTTGCCGGCTCATTTACCTACGGCAAGATGCTGTGCCTGGCCCAGGAAAAAATTGACAGGGGCAAATCCGTTATACTGGATGCCACTTACAGCCGTGACAGATACCGAAATGACCTTCTTTTGCTTGCCCGGGAAAAAGGAATTAAACCTGTTTTCATAGAGTGCCATGCAGAAGAGCAGATTTTAAGGCAGCGGCTTCTGAACAGGGAGTCTGTTTCATCAGTTTCAGATGCAAGAATTGATCATTTCAAGAGGCTTACCGCACGGTATGAACGCTTCCGTTATGCCGGGAATGCACTTCATATCCGTATCAATACGGCGGTTTCTGTTGAAAGGTCGTTGCGGCATATTCTAGTCCAGGCATTTTGTCTTGATACAGATCCAATGATAGATATCTCAATGCCAAAGGAAACTTCCGAAGTCGCAATGGCATAACGCCAAAACATTTGGCTGGTTTTAATAAAAGAATGAAATCTGTGATATAGGAGGAGGGGATATGTTTAAAACGATTATCGCAGCAACCGATATGGTGTCAGAGGTTGATGCCCCGGTACTGGCTGCCATAGAACTTTGCGGGAAGTATCATTCCGATTTGAATATCCTGCATATCCTTGAATCGGCATCAATTCAGAACCGTCAGATTGTCAGGCATTTTAAGACCGATAAAGACCTTTTGGTGAATCCTTCATATGTCCACGACGTTGAGACCAGAATAGAGCAGACGTATAAAAGATTTTTATCCGGATTAAAAAAAGTTCAAATCATGGTGCAGGCCGGATATCCATGGGAGGAGATTTTGCGTGTTTCCCAATATGGGGATACGGATCTGATTGTAATGGGGCCTCATTCGATGCGAGCAAAGGAAAAAGGGATCGCCCGCTTTTCACAGGAGATTGGCAGCACAGTTCAGGAAGTGATTGCAAGGGAGGACTGCCCGGTTATGATTGTCAATTCAAAAGGGCTTAAAAAGCAGTTGGAGTTTAAAAATATTATAGTGGGAATTGACTTTTCTGTTCCCAGTGAGTGTGCGCTTTGTTTTTCAGCACGGGTTGCAAGAAATTTTGCCTCACGAATTTATCCCTTTTTCATGATTCCGATTCCGCCTTATCCCAAATTTACAAAAGCGCAATATGAGTCCAATCGCAAAACCCAAATGGAAAAGCTGAAAAATTTTTGTGAGTTTTACCTTGATGGCATTGGTCATGAATATGTTGTCCAAAGCGGGGTGTTCCCCCACCAGGAAATAGGAAAATATGCTCGAAAGATACATGCAGATCTCGTCATGCTTGGATCGCATACGAAAATCAAAGCAGGCAAGTGGTATGCCGGGAGTGTTGTGGAACAGGCCAGTGTTAAGGCATGCTGTCCTGTGATTGTTGTCAATGACCTTGAAGCGCTCCACCCCTGGGAAGATTTGAAACTTTTAAAGCAGGATGCGCCCTTTGCGGAATGCCGGAATATCCATCTGTTTGATGAGCCTCAAAAGTTGACAAACGGGGATGTTCGGACTTGAGATGTGGAAAATTATTGGTGGACGTGAATTTCATGTTGTGATACAGGAGAATGATGGAAATTAAATGTTGGGGTTCAAGAGGCTCTATACCTGTATCAGGAAACCAATACATCAAATATGGTGGGGATACCACCTGCATTGAAATTCGTGCGAAATCAGGCGAAACAATAATTATAGATGCAGGAACCGGAATCCGTCCACTGGGGAACTCTTTCATTGATAGAGATATTACCAGCTATTACCTTTTATTTACCCATGTCCACTGGGACCACATCTTAGGCTTTTCTTTTTTCAGGCCCTTGCTTTTCAGTCATGTTAAGCTTGTTATACAGGACAGGCAATTCCCAACCATGAAAACCCGGGATGTGTTGAAGCAGGTGATGCAGGCCCCATTTTTTCCCATCAGTTTAAAGGATTTAAAAGCAGACATGAAATTTGACTCCACTTTGAACGGATCATTTAACATTGGATCGATCGATGTGGAAACTATTGCCACCAGTCATACAGACGGAGGGCAGGGGTATAAGTTCACAGAAGACGGCAAATCATTTGTTTTTCTTACAGATAACGAACTGGGATTTGATCATGTAAACAGCCAGGGCTTTGATGCTTACATTAAATTTTCGAAGGGTGCTGAGCTGTTATTTCATGATGCAGAATATACTCAAAATGAATACAAACGAAAAGTGACCTGGGGCCACTCCTCTATCCAGGATGTTACGGATCTTGCATTAAAAGCCAATGTTAAGCGCCTGGGCCTGTTTCATCTGAACCAGGACAGAACCGATGATGAAATGGATACGATTGTGAACCAATGCAAAGCGGATCTGAAAAATCAAAAGTCTGCAATAGACTGTTTTGGAGTACATTGCGGCTTTGAAATTAAATTGTAATTTAACGAGCCTTTAAAACCTTCATGTCTCTCTCACAAGAATCAAAATCTACATTTTGGCACACTCTAAAAGTCATGGTCTCCTGGAAAATGATGGTTATGTTCTTTTTCGGGTTTTCGTCCGGATTTCCATATTATATTGTTAAAGAGGCTTTAAAATTCTGGATGATGGATGCCAATGTGGATATTGGTAAAATAGGGCTCTTTGCTCTGGCCGGGCTTCCATATTCATTCAAGTTTGTATGGTCGCCGTTAATGGACGGGTTTGTGCCGCCTTTTCTGGGCAGGCGCAGGGGCTGGATTCTTATGGCGCAGGTGGGGCTGATGATCACCATTGCCCTGATCGGCCAGTTTGACCCTCAATTGTCCCTCTGGTGGATTGCCTTATTTGCAGTGTGTATAAATTTTTTCGGGGCCAGCCAGGATATTGCCCTGGATGCTTTTAGAAGAGAATATCTTGTCAGCAATGAACTGGGTTTTGGTACGGGTGTGTGGATGAATGCCTGGCGCCTGGGAACCTTTGTGTCCATCGGGCTTTCTGTTCTGGCTGATTATAATTTTGCCTGGTCCACCATTTTCTTTATGCTTTCCGGTATCATGGGGGTGGGGGTTGTGACCACTCTGCTGGTTCCTGAACCGATCAGGGATATGGTACCTATGACAGCAAAACAGGCTATTATCGAACCCTTTGTGGAATTTTTCAGCCGCAATTATGCCATCTGGATCCTGATTTTCATCCTGATGTATAAAATTGGAGACAATATGGCCAGCACCATGACGATTCCGTTTATCGTCAAAATGGGATTTTCCAAGGCTGATTATTTTGTCATTGTCAAAGGGGTGGGGATGCTTGGGCTGTTTGGCGGGGTCCTTGTGGGCGGTTTTGTCATGATCCGCCTGGGCATTGCAAAAGCGCTTTATATTTTCGGGGGACTTCAGGCCGTTTCAACTGCCTGCTTTGCATTTTTATATATTATTGATCACAGCGGAACATTCTGGGCGGTTTACAGCCAGAGCCTTCTGGCCGCGATTGTGGCATTCGAATTTTTTGCTACAGGCATGGGGCAGGCAGCCTATGCCACATATATGGCCATCCAGACGAATAAGCGTTTTACTGCGACTCAGTATGCGCTTTTGACCAGTTTAATGGCCCTTCCCGGTAATGTGGCTGCAGCAACAACAGGCTACCTGGCCAAATTTGTGGGCTGGGATCTGTTTTATTATTTTTGCGCCCTTATTGCCATCCCCGGTATGCTCATCTTGTTGAAAATTGCTCCTTGGGGTTCTACCAACGAAGCCCTGGAAGAGGGGCGATAGAACTTCGGGCAGGAAAACCCTTTACCTGAATCATTTTTTATATTAAGACTGATACAAATTCTAATTTGTTTAATATAGCTTGGTTGATCTAAGGAGACAAAATGGCTGTAATCGTAAAATACATTGTTGTCAGGAATGGAGAGGAAAAGATGACATTTGCGACAAAAAAAGAAGCAGACGCCTATGATAAAATGCTCGATATTGCCGACAATTTGTTTGACTTCCTTGAAAAATCAAAAATTAAAATTAAAGAAGACCAGCTCGAAGATATTTCACTGCTGCTGGCAGAAAAAAGGGATGAAATTATCCCTATTTTGCGGGGGATAAAACCAAAGAAAAAGGCAGCCAAAGCTCCTGAAGCCAAAGAAAGCAAACCGAAAGAAAAAAAGGCTAAAACCAAAAAATAACCTGAAAGTTTTTTTATTAAAGGGATAGCCGTTCGGAATAAAAATGTCGGTTATCCCTTTTTTTGTATTACATTGAGCTCACTGGGGAATTCTTCGCAAGGGGCTGCGTAAAATTAAATTGTTGCTCTTTCAGTATTGTTACATTTGATTACATTTTAATCCTTTCGTAAACGCAGTATCATAATATATACAGGACAAGGGATGTAAAAAATTCAATCGTAAATCATCAAGGAGAATGCGACCGGCCATGGAAACTTCATCTGATACGAGAACAAAAACTCCTGTACTCTTAAGAATATTAAGGGTGTTTATTGTACTTTTTATTGCTGTAGGGATAGCCTGGGCACTATTTGTTTCCAGAGAAAAACCAGCAAAGCAGGATATTGCACAAGTCCCCCAGGCGGTAAAAGTAATAGAAGCTCATCCTGTTTCAAAAGTAATGAGCGTTGAAGCATTTGGGACAGTGAAACCCAGAACCCTTGTGAAAATTGCAGCAGAGGTTCCCGGAAGAATCGACTATATTCACCCGTCGTTTATTGAGGGGGGGCAGGTCAAGGCAGGGGAGCTTTTAATCCGCATTGACCAGAGATCGTTCAAACTTGACCGTGAGGCAGGAAAAGTCCGTCTTCATCAGGCTAAAACAGATATTAAAAGTCTAAAACAGGATATTGAAAACCTGAAACAGGATATCGCTCTTTCCCAGGCCAATATGGATCTTGCACAAAAGGAACTGGAAAGAATCCGCGCCCTGAATAAAAATCAATTCGCTTCCAAAACAATGCTGGACAGGGCTGAACAGCAATATCTCCAGGCAAAGATTGCATTGCAGAATATCCAGAACCGCATGGTGATGACAGGACCAATGATGGAGCAGAAAAAAGCAGCACTGTCCATGGCAGAGGTGGATTTTCAAAAAGCGGACCTGGCCTACAGGAAAGCCAGAATTGTTTCGCCATTTGATGGGTGGGTTTTGAATAAACTGCTGGAAGAAGGCGAATATGTAAATCCGGGCCAGGTTATTGGCAGTATTTATGAAAAAAATGCTCTGGATGTGGATGTCAGCATCCCGCTGGAAAAAATGAAGTGGATAAACCCTGTGTTGGAGAAAGGCGAAGTCCCCGGGGCTCTTGTGAGTATTGCCAGCTCGGAAGGTATTGTCTCCCATGCCTGGCCTGCAAAGGTTGCCCGGTTTAAAGCCAATATTGACGAAAAAACCAGGACGCTTACCATGACATTGGAGATTGATACATCTGCCCCTGAAAAGGGCGGAGTTTTTGGTTTAAAACCCGGTGTGTTTGTAACATGCAGTATCCAGGGAACCCGGTTTGAGAATATTTTTGTTTTGCCCAGATACCTGCTGAAAACAGGCGATATACTTTTTACTATTAATGACAACCACCTTATGATCAAAAAAGTGGATATTCTCAGAAAATTTGAAGAAGAAGTTTATATTCAGGCCGGCCTCAACCCCGGAGACAGGATTATTTCCTCACCACTTCCAGGCGCACGGGAAGGTATGCCCCTCACCATAAAAACAAACGGGAAATAAGTCATGAAAGCGATAGGTAAATGGTCTGTTGAACACAGGGTGTCGGTTAACCTGATCATGTGGTTTATCATTCTTACCGGTCTTTTCAGGGCCTGCGAGATGAGAAGAGAGATATTCCCCCAGTTTTCCCTTGATATGATCGCCGTTTCAGTCCTTTACCCTGGTGCATCTCCAGAGGAAGTAGAGGAGGGTATCTGCATCAAGATTGAGGAGCGGCTCAAAAGCATTGAAGATGTGAAAACTATGTATTCTGATGCGTATGAAGGGCGGGGTGAAGTTGTACTGGAGTTGAAGACCGGTACAGACATTCGGGAGAAACTCGATGAGGTGAAAACCGAGATTGATTTGATTGATTCATTCCCGGATGAAGCAGAAGATCCAGTGGTAATCGAGATCAAAAATAATGATCCGACAATTTATCTTGCCGTTTACGGGGATGCCGGAGAAAAAGCTTTGCGGGATTCGGCAGAGAGAATCCGGGATGATCTGGTGGAAAAAGATAATATCTCTCTTGCTACCATGCTTGGGACACGCAGGTATGAAATATCTGTGGAGGTGTCTGAACAAAACTTAAGAGAGTACAATCTTTCTTTTGAACAGGTCGCGGCTGCAGTGAGGAGTGGAAGCCTTGATTTGCCGGGGGGCAGGATAAAAACCAAAGGTGGAGAATTCCTGGTCCGGGCAAAAGGGAAATTGTACAGTGGAGAAGAGTTTGAGCAGATCCCTGTATTGACCAGGGAAGATGGAACCATTATACGCCTTGCGGATGTGGCAACGGTGAAAGATGATTTTGAGGATGTAGATCATAAAACACGATTTAATGGTAAGCCGGCCGCACTGGTTATTGTCAGCCGCACGGACTCTCAGGATGCGATTCTTATTTCAAAAGAAGTGAAAGAATATCTGGAAACAAGAAAGGGGTCTTTCCCACAGGGGGTAAATGTTGAAGACTGGTTTGATACCGCCCAGATGGTGCAGGAGAGGATAGATCTTCTGCTTAAAAACGGGTTGCAGGGGATTGTCCTGGTCTTTATTGTGCTGGCACTGTTTTTAAACCTCGGGCTGTCTTTCTGGGTGGCTTCGGGTATTCCCATTTCTTTTATGGGTGCTTTTCTTGTTCTGAATTATTTTGGCGCGTCTATCAATATGCTCTCCATGTTCGCCTTTATCATGACCTTGGGTATTCTTGTGGATGACGCTATTATTGTGGGCGAAAATGTTTACACGCATTACTCAAAGGGGAAGTCATCAAAAGACGCAGTTATAGACAGCATTGCTCAAATCGGCCCGCCGGTGGTTATGGCGGTGACAACCACCATGGTGGCTTTTGCGCCCTTGATGTATATCAGCGGGATCATGGGGAAATTTATATTTATCCTTCCCCAGGCTGTAATCTGCATTCTTGCTATTTCTCTTGTGGAGGCCTTTATTATTCTTCCGGCCCACCTGGAACATTCCCTTACCCCGTCTTCAAAAAACAAGGGCCTGATTACACGGATTTTTTCATTCTGGTTCGGCTGGCTCATACAGGACATCAAAGATGGGCATACATGGCTGAGGAGTAAAACAGAAAAAACGCTTAACCGGTGCATTCATTCAATTTATACTCCCATGCTGAAATATTGTGTTAAAAACCGGTATTTCACGCTTGCCATTGCTTTTGGCGTGCTGATTGCCAGTATTGGCCTTCTGGCCGGCGGGCATGTGCCGTTTCTTTTATTTGGAAAAACAGAGAGCAACTGGATGGTTTCAGACATTATTTATCCGTTGGGTACCCCCTTTGAAACTACGGAAAAATCCATTGGGCAAATCGAAAGCGGGGCATTTGCAATGAATGAATATTTCCGGGATCGGGTAAAAGGCGGCAAGGATATCGTCTCCTATACCTATGCCGGGGTTGGTAATATTCCAAGGCGGGACTGGAAACCCCCGGTTTATGGAGGACATTGCGGTCATTCCGTGATAGAGGTTGTTCCTGCATCCATGCGCCCGGATGTTCCCGGACCTGAAATCGTGGCAAAATGGAGAGAGTTTAGCGGCGAGATGATTGGTGTAGAGCAGCTGACTTTTTCCACCATTGGTGGAGGACCTGCGGGCAATCCTATTGAGGTCCAGTTGATTGGCGATGACTTAAGCCAGCTTCAGCTTGCTGCTGCAGAATTGAAAAAGGAAATCGCCACCTACCCGGGAACTTTTGATATTACAGATAATTTCAGGCCCGGGAAGATGGAAAAGCAGATTCACATAAAAAAAGGAGCCAAGCCACTGGGGATTACCATGGCAGACATTGCCACCCAGATCCGGCAGGCCTATTATGGGGATGAGGTGCTTAAAGTCCAGCGCGGAAAAGATGATATCAAGGTTATGGTTCGATATTCCCAGAAAGAGAGGGAGTCTGAAGGAAGTGTAGATGAACTTCGGATCAGGACCCGTGACGGCCGCCAGATTCCGTTAAACCAGGTGGCTGACATTGAAATGAAGCGGGGATATTCTACTATCCAGAGGGTGGATAGAAGCCGTGTGATCACGGTTATCTCGGATATCAATGAGGATGTGGCCAACGCCCAGAAAATAGTGGGGAACCTGAAGGCCGGTTACCTTGACAGTCTTGTTGCCCGATATCCTGGTGTAAGCTATGACCTGGAAGGGCAGGCCAAAATGACAAAAAATCTCATGGATGATTTGAAGATTGGATTTTCAGTGGCCGTAATGCTGATGTTCCTGCTTCTGGCCAGCCAGTTTAAATCCTATGTCCAGCCAGTCATCATTATGACAGCCATTCCTTTTGGTATGATTGGTGCCATTGTGGGGCATTTTGTTATGGAGATTGAATTTACCATGTTCTCCATTTTCGGGACAGTGGCTTTGAGCGGGATCGTTGTAAATGACTCCCTGATCCTTATTGATTTTATTAATTCACAGATCAGGTCCGGGGCCCGGGCGTTTGATTCTGTGATTGAAGCTGGCAAAAACAGGTTCAGGCCGGTGCTGCTTACTTCGGTTACCACCATTGCCGGGTTGCTGCCCCTGCTTCTTGAAACCAGCTTTCAGGCACAATTTCTGATCCCCATGGCCGTGAGTATCAGTTTCGGATTGATGGCTGCAACCATACTGACTCTTTTGTTTGTCCCATCGTTGTATATGATCGTCCGTGATGTCACCTTTCTTTTTGTTGCAAAAGATGAGAGTGAGACAGTTTCGCAAATTTCCGGATAGACTTCCTGGATGAAAGATCCAGAATAATAAAGCCGTGTTAATTGTTTTGTGTTATGTTGGAAATATGGAAAATATTTTTAACAAAAAATTTTGGATCAATCACTGGGAAAACGATAGAGCAGGGGATACATCTGAGGTTCACAAGGGGTTCTCAACTTCCCGGTACTGGGATAAGGCGTCTTTAAGTTATAACCGGGATGAAGGCGAGATAAAAAGTCGCCGCCTGGATAAGACTATCTCCTGTTTTAAGACCAGCCAGCTTTTGTTTGAGGGGATGCGGGTGCTGGATATTGGCTGTGGAACCGGTATGCTGTCTATTGAGCTGGCCAAACATGGTGCTCAGGTGGTTGCCCTGGATTTTTCCAGGGGAATGCTGGAACGCTTTAAAGCAGACACCCCCTCCAAAATTAAAGATAATATCCAGATTCTTCACGAAGACTGGTTTGCAGTCGATATAGAAAAAAACAAATGGGAAAACGCATTTGATCTGGTTATTGCCTTTATGTCCCCAGGTGTTTCAACCCCGGAGGCATTTTTCAAAATGATGGAATGCTCTCGAAATGGGTGCGCCATACGCGGGTGGGCATCCAAATCCAGCAGCCCCATTGTTGCAGAACTGTGGAAAAAAATAATGGGTTCTCCTCTTAAAGATAAGCCACAGAGTATCCTTTATAAGATCAATTTACTGTTTTCAATGGGCTATTTTCCGGAAATTACGTTTGACACGATACACTGGGACCAGATGGTAAGCTTCCAGGATGAGTATGACAGGCAGGTGGCCTTTTTTCAAAAGGTCAGTGATCTGCCGCTGGAGAAGATAAAAAAAGTGGTTCACGATCATTTGGAGCCGGTATCCGACAATAATATGATTTTAAGGCAGCAGCAGGGCCTTACGGCAACGGCTGTTTGGAAAATTCCGGAAAGAAGGACCAGCGGGTGAGGGCCAGCCTGATATCTAAAGCGGTCCGCTTACAGACTGCTTTTAATTTTTATCCGGCCGGCGGTGCGGACAGGCGTCTATGGTTTTTACGAAGTTTTGAAATTTTTCAAATGTGTTTTTATCCATGGCATGTTCCATCTGGCAGGCAGTTTCATCAGCTGTGGCTTCATCCACTTTGAGAATACGGCTGAGAAAGTCTTTTAAAAAGATATGGCGGAGTTCAATCTGCTGGGCTATTTTTTTACCCTTTGGTGTTAACGTAACATATCCATAAGGTTCATAATTAACCAGTTCTTTTTTTGCTAGTTTTTTTAGCATTCCAGTAACAGATCCGCGTTTGATATTCATTTTTGCAGCAATGTCCTTGGAGCGGGCAACAGTTTTTTTTGTCTGAAGTCCCAGTATGGTTTCCAGATAATCCTCAAGGCTTTGGGATAATCGGTTTTTTTTTGTAGTCATCTTTGAATCCCCCTTAATTTAACTCCCATATGTTTATAATTATAGAATTAGTAAGTCAAATATTAATTTTATATTATTATATTATTGTTTTGCTCTCGACTTTGAAAGTTTGATAGCCCAAACATTCGTGTGGGATGCTTTTCCTGAACACTTTGCAGACAGTATAACAACCTGAAAAACGGAAAAGAATTAAAGAGAAAAGAATGTCTTAAAATTGTCCGATGGTATGGAAATTGCTTTTTAGTGTTGTCAGAAATTAAACAATATTATATTAAATAAGATATTCAAAAAAATATCTAATCAATTTTTCTTATGAGGTGGTTTATGACTGATGACAACAAGCCGATTACTCCGGAAATAGTAGAAGACAATAACGAAAAAGCAGACGGTCAACTGGTTCAACAAACCGCGAAGCCGGATATATTATATATTATTCCCATAACAGGACGCCCTCATCTCCCTGCGCAGGTCCAACCTCTGGTGGTCAGTAAAAAAAGGTGGGAGGAGACCTTGACCAAGGCATCTAAAGATTCAAAAAATCTCATGGGACTGGCCTATTTAAAAGAGGTAAAGGGAAAGTATGTTTATAAAGAGGATTTTCCCGATGTTGGATGCGTGATCAGGATGATGAACGTTACCGATGTGCAGGGGAATATTCAATTTATTGCCCAGGGCCTTGAACGATTTCGCATTAAGCGATTCCTTTCCAATAAACCTCCGTTTGTGGTCCAGGTGGAATATTTTGAAGCGGTCAAGGAAAATGAAAATGAACTCAAAGCATATGCCATTGCCATTATCAATGCAATTAAGCAGTTGCTGTCTTTAAACCCATTGTATTCTGAGGAACTTAAACAGTATTTGGGCATGTTCAGCCCGGATCAGCCATCGCCACTGACAGATTTTGCGGCAGGCATCACCACCGCATCCGGTGATGACCTTCAAGAAATTTTGGAGTTTGAATCTGTTATGGATCGAATGAAAAAGGTCATGATGCTTTTGCAAAAAGAGATTGAAATCGCAAAATTGCAGACCAAGATCCAGAAAGATATCAATACCCAGGTGGATGATAATAAACGAAAGTTTTTCTTAAAAGAGCAGCTTAAGGCTATTCAGAAAGAACTTGGCCTGCAGAAAGATGACAAGACATCTGATGTTGACAAGTTTAAAGAAAAATTTGCCAAGCTTGATCCGCCGGAGCATGTGGTCAAAAGGTTTGATGAAGAAATTGAAAAATTATCTGTTCTGGAAACCGGATCATCTGAGTATGGGGTGACCCGGAACTACCTTGACTGGGTTACCTCTTTTCCCTGGGGAGTCCACTCTGAAGATAATATTGATATTGAGCGGGCTGAAGTCATCCTTGACAGGGATCATGCAGGACTTTCCGATGTAAAAGAAAGAATCATCGAGTTTTTTGCAGCCGGTATTTACAAAAAAGATATTTCAGGTTCCATTATTTTGTTTGTGGGACCGCCGGGTGTTGGGAAAACTTCCATTGGTAAGTCCATTGCAGAAGCACTTGGCCGTAAATTTTTCCGGTTCAGCCTTGGGGGAATGAGGGATGAAGCGGAAATCAAAGGACACCGCAGGACCTATGTAGGAGCCTTGCCTGGGAAATTGGTCCAGGCATTGAAAGATACCGAAGTCGCCAATCCTGTAATCATGCTTGATGAGGTGGATAAGATCGGGGCATCTTATCAGGGAGATCCGGCTTCTGCCTTACTTGAAGTTCTTGATCCTGAGCAGAATTCTGAGTTTCTGGATCATTATCTGGATTTAAGAGTGGACCTGTCCAAGGTATTGTTTATCTGTACAGCCAATCAACTGGATACCATTCCCGGGCCACTGCTTGACAGGATGGATCGAATCAACTTGTCCGGATATATCACAAAAGAAAAAATGGAGATTGCCAGAAAACACCTGTGGCCAAGATTGTTGAGGCGAAATAATCTGACCGGCAAAGTGATAACCATCACTGATCCCACCATCCGCCATCTGATTGACGGATACGCCCGTGAGGCAGGGGTCCGAAATCTTGAAAAGCTTTTAAATAAAATAATCCGTAAAAGTATTGTTAAAATATTAAAAGAGAAAAAAGAAAAGATCCGTATCAGTATTAAATCCCTTGAAAATCTTTTGGGACCCCCTGTTTTTAAAGAAAAAAAGAGGCTTTCCGGAGTTGGGGTGGTTACTGGCCTTGCCTGGACGCAACTCGGAGGTGCAACCCTTCCTATTGAAGCAGTCCGGGTGCATGATAAAAATCCGGGTTTTAAACTGACCGGCAAACTGGGGGATGTGATGCAGGAATCTGCAGCCATTGCGTACAGTCATGTCCGTTCAAACATGGGGGCTTTTAATATTGGCAAACAGTATTTTGATAAAGCATTTATCCACATCCATGTGCCTGAAGGTGCAACTCCAAAAGATGGGCCAAGTGCAGGCGTAACCATTACCACTGCAATTATTTCTCTGGCCACAGGAAAGCGTATCAAACCTTCTGTTGCAATGACGGGTGAGATTACGCTGACTGGTGAAGTCCTTGCTGTTGGCGGTATTAAAGAAAAGATCATTGCTGCCAGAAGATCCGGAATCAAGGAAATTCTCCTGCCCCAGGGGTGTATGCCGGATTTTAAAAAATTGCCGGAGCATATCAAAGAGGGCATTACGTTCCATTTTGCCAGAAAATACAAAGACGTTTACAAAGTCGTATTTGATGAATAAAAACGCACTGATTGTATTTTTAAAAGCCCCTGAAAAGGGAAAAGTTAAAACAAGGCTTTCCATGGATCTGGATGAAGGCTTCGTGCTTGAATTATACCAGGCCTTCATCTGTGACCTTTTGGAAACCCTTGAACCTGTAAGTGAAACATTTATCTATGTCTGGCCGCCGGAAAAAAAGAATGACCTGGAAGCATTGATCGGAAAAGACTATGATTTTGCCCCTCAAAAAGGAAATGATTTGGGGGATAAAATGGCCAATGCCTTGGATGAAGTGTTCAAAAAAGGTTATGAACGGGCCATATTAATCGGTGGTGATATTCCGGAAATCACCGCTGATATAATTTTTCAGGCGTTTAATATTCTATCGGCCTGCCATTGTGTTGTCGGGCCTTCAAAAGACGGGGGATATTACCTGATTGGTTTTCAAAAATTCAGATTTTCAACACAGGTTTTTGACGGCATCGAGTGGTCAACATCCAAAGCACTTGAACAGACGATCAGCACGATGAAAAATCTTGCTCTTTCATGGGGGACACTTCCTGCTCTTGAGGATATTGATACGCTTGAAGATTTAAATGCTTTGGCCCAAAGGGTTGAAAAAGGTCAGAAAATAGGTGCAAGAACCCTGGAACTTCTAAAGAAATTATGAAATTTGATATTTCCATTATTATTCCCGTATTGAATGAAGAAAGAAGAATTAATCCTGCCATACAGCAAATTGAGGCCCAGCGCTTTGATGGGAAATATGAAATTATAGTGGTGGATGGCCATACAAACGCAACCACGCTTGCGAAGATAGAAAAAAAAGGTATTATAAAAGCAGTATCCATACCGGGGCGCGGAGTTCAATTGAATACAGGCGCAGACAAAGCTTCGGGGGATATCCTTTTATTTTTGCATTGTGATACAATGCTGCCTGCGGGGGCTTTGAATGCTATTAAACAGGCGATGCAGAATTCCTCAATCCAGGCGGGTGCATTTGACCTGGCCATTGACGGGAAAAACCCTGTGTACCGGATGATTGAAAAAACCGCATCTTTGAGATCCCGCTTGACAAAAATTCCCTACGGCGACCAGGCTATTTTTATCCGGAATAAGTTTTTTTTTGATATTGGACAATATACCCCGATTCCGATTATGGAAGATGTCGATCTGATGCAGAAGGTCAAAAAAAACAGGGGCAGGATTCGCATCCTGGATCTTTGCACCATCACCTCCGCAAGACGGTGGCAAAAAGAAGGCGTTTTGTATACCACGCTCAGAAACTGGATACTGATTTTTTTGTATTTGATAGGCGTGAAGCCAGGGAAACTGATAAAATTTTACCGGTCCTGATTTAACCGGTCTTAATTTTATCGGTTCTTTTATATCAGGGCTTTGATCCTCTCCCATCCATCCTGGGGTATCTGGGCCCCCATAACCTGGCATACTTCATAACCGCAGGCTGAGGCAATTTTTCCGCACTTTTCAATGGGCATTTTATGTGCAAGCCCGAAAAGAAATCCTGCTGCCCAGAGATCGCCTGCACCGGTTGTGTCCACTGGATTGTTTCCGGATTGAGGGTGTATCCTGGTGGTTTTCTGGTTGTGTGAGACATAACTGCCTCTCGAACCCACTTTCAGTACAGCATAAGTGACATGTTGAGACAGTTTTGCCAACGCTTTTTGTTCATCATCATGCCCGGTATAGGCTTTCGCTTCGTCTTCATTGGCAATCAGGATATCAACATACTCTTTAACAATGTCCTCCAGTATTTCCTTTGATGCATTCACCACTTCAAAACTGGCCAGATCAAGTGCAATCATTGCGCCGGAAGTTTTTGCAGCCTTTAAAGAGGCCATCATTAAATCCGGATTGAATAAAAGGTAGCCTTCTATCATGGCAATAGCGGATTCTTTGAACATTTCATGGGAAATTGAAGCGGGTTCCAGCTCAGCAGAGGCTCCTAAGAAAGTGAAAAAGGATCTCTGGGCATCCGGAGTGACAACAGACAGGGCATTTCCCGTAGGAGAGGTTCCCATTGAGATCATTGGCTCAACATTGCAGTCGAGCAGGCCTTTTTCAAAAAGTGCCCCAAATTCATCATTGCCTTTGCAGCCGATAAAATGGGCCTTTCCACCAAGATTTGCAACACCGACAATGGTGTTGCAGGCAGCGCCGCCAGGAACAATTGCGGGAGAATTGTTGGTTTTGGACAGGATGGTCTCGATATCCTCATGGCCAACCAGGGTCATGCCGCCTTTTTCTTTTCCAAGATCAAAAAGGAATTGATCGCTTTCATTAATCAGAATATCTACCAGTGTATTTCCTATACCTGTGATTTTAGTTCGGTCATGGCCTGCCATGTTCTCTCCCGGCGTTGTGATTGAAATTAAAATATATAAAATGTGACCAGACAATAAAAATTATGAAGGTTTTGTCAAGTAAAATGTAGAATTTTTGAAAATTTAAAGATCTGAAGATACAGCATTATTGACAAAGTTTGAATAAAAACATATTAATGATATCTTAAATTAATGAATTAAAATTAGATGTTAATATAATCATCCGAGTGTAAAAGGAGCCAAGCGAATGTCAGAACAACAATCTTTCATGTTTACATCCGAATCTGTTACAGAAGGACATCCTGATAAAGTTGCTGATGCCATTTCAGACAGTATTCTGGACGCCATTATGGCTGAGGATAAAAAATGCAGGGTTGCCTGCGAAACAATGGTAACTACTGGGCTGGCCATGGTGGCAGGAGAGATTACCACGGACTGCTATGTTGATATACCCCAGGTAGTGAGAAATACCATCAAGGATATTGGATACAATTCTTCGAGCATGGGGTTTGACTGGCAGACCTGTTCGGTTATCACAAGTATTGATCAACAGTCACCGGATATTTCTCAGGGCGTTGATGAGGGTGCCGGGCTTTTCAAGGAACAGGGAGCGGGAGACCAGGGATTGATGTTTGGGTTCGCAACAAATGAAACTCCTGAACTCATGCCCATGCCGATTGTATATGCCCACAAACTGACCCGGCGTTTATCACAGGTAAGAAAAAACGGGGCACTTGATTTCTTGCGGCCGGATGGTAAATCCCAGGTAACAATTGAGTATGCCGACGGTCAGCCAAAAAGGGTTGATACAGTAGTTGTTTCCACCCAGCATTCGCCTGATGTCTCTTATGATGATTTGAAGTCTGCCATTATCAAAGAGGTTATCAAAAAAGTGATCCCTGAAGAGATGATTGACGGGGATACCCGCTTTTTCATCAACCCGACAGGGCGATTTGTTGTGGGTGGCCCCATGGGAGACTGCGGTGTGACCGGCAGGAAGATTATTGTGGATACCTATGGCGGCCAGGGAAGCCATGGCGGCGGTTGTTTTTCAGGTAAAGATCCTTCAAAAGTTGATCGAAGTGCATCCTATATGGGGCGTTATGTTGCCAAGAACCTTGTGGCATCAGGAATTGCAGATAAATGTGAAGTGCAGGTGGCCTATGCCATTGGTGTTGCAGAACCCGTATCTCTCCTGGTTGATTTCATGGGAACCGGAAAAATTCCTGAAGCCAAAGCCGTGGAAATTGTGAAAGAGGTATTTGACTTAAGGCCTGCTGCCATTATCAGTACCCTTGATCTTTTAAGGCCGATTTACAGAAAAACATCTTCTTATGGACATTTTGGCCGGAAAGATCCTGATTTTTATTGGGAAAGAACAGATAAGGCTGATCAGATAAAGGACCTGTCCGGGATCTGATTTTAGATAGAAGTAAATTTTAGTATTTAAGCCACCTGGGTTTTCTGTTTTAAACCCAGGTGGCTTTTTTTATTGACATTTTAGGCAGATACTTGTAATCTGTTTTGAAAACAACATATCAATATATTTTGATATAAACCTTTTGGAAAAACAATTTTTAGGAGTAGCTATAATGTTACAATCAACTAAAGACTCATCCTTCATCGACCTTGACTTGACGCTGAAATACAAAGTCAAGGATATCTCTCTGGCAGAAGAAGGACACAAAGATATGCAGCTTTCAGAAAAAGAAATGCCGGGCCTGATGGCTATCCGGGAAAAATATGGTCCGGAAAAGCCGCTTAAAGGTCTTAAGATAATGGGTAGTCTTCATATGACCATCCAGACGGCCATGCTGATCGATACCCTTTATGAGCTGGGAGCTGATATCCGCTGGGCAACGTGCAATATCTTTTCCACCCAGGATCATGCTGCGGCTGCAATTGCTGAAAAAGGTTCTGCAGCGGTTTTTGCCTGGAAAGGAGAAACTCTTGAGGAGTTCTGGTGGTGTACAGAGCAGGCATTGATCTGGCCGGATGGTTCTGGGCCCGACTTGATCGTTGATGATGGAGGAGATGCCACCCTATTTGTTCATCAGGGTGTTAAGGTGGAAAAAGATTCGTCACTCCTGGATACCCCGACTCACAGCCTGGATGAAAAATGTCTGATGGATCGCCTGGCTGTTTCATTTAAAGAAGATCCCAAACGATGGACTCAGATTGCAGCTAATATCAGAGGCGTTTCTGAAGAAACAACAACCGGGGTACACAGGCTTTATCAATTGGCCGAGAAAAAGGAACTTCTGTTTCCTGCCATCAATGTAAATGACTCTGTTACCAAATCCAAGTTTGATAATCTCTATGGGTGCCGGGAATCGCTTGCTGATGGTATTAAACGGGCAACCGATGTGATGCTGGCAGGCAAAACGGTTGTTGTGGCTGGATACGGAGATGTAGGGAAGGGCTGCGCTGATTCCATGAAAGGTTATGGCGCCATTGTCTGGGTAACTGAAATTGATCCTATTTGTGCACTTCAGGCTGCTATGGAGGGGTATCGTGTTGTGACCATGGAAGAGGCAGCACCCCACGGCGATATTTTTGTTACGGCAACAGGAAATTATCATGTGATCAAAGGCGAGCATATTGAACAGATGAAAGACGAATCCATTATCTGCAATATTGGCCATTTTGACAATGAAATTGAAATGAGCTACCTGGATAACAATCCTAAAGCTGTTAAGCTCAATATTAAACCACAAGTGGATAAGTGGACCCTGGAATCAGGTCGTTCCGTTATCGTCCTTGCAGAGGGAAGATTGGTTAATCTTGGGTGTGCAACAGGGCATCCCAGCTTTGTTATGAGTAACAGTTTCTCAAACCAGACCCTGGCACAGATTAAACTGGCTAAAGAAGATCTTGAGATTGATGTGTATACACTGCCTAAAGAACTGGATGAAGAGGTGGCAAGGCTTCATTTGAAAAATCTGTCTGTTAATTTGACGACTTTAACTCAGGAACAGGCTGATTATCTCGGTATTTCAGTTAATGGGCCATTTAAACCAGAGCATTATCGATACTAATTCCTTTATTATTAAAGTGCCTGCAGGTTTTTACCCTTCAATTTTTATCCATAAAGGGGAAACCTGCAGGTTT
>JAWSVI010000047.1:0-18399 GCA_033851995.1 Desulfobacteraceae bacterium
TGCCAATGTCACCAATGATAATGTCATCATCTGCATTCCCATGGGCTTCATCGTTGCCGGACCCGGTTATAATTAAGTCACTACCGGCACCGCCCTGGACGTCATCATCTCCCCCTGTGCTGGTCAGCCGAGAGGTCGCAATCGTGGGATTATAAAAACCACCATCCGCCTGCGCAAAAGGTACGCTCTCGAAATCATCTGCCGGAACGGCATCATCAATAATCTTGCCGCTTTGGCCTAAACCAAACCGGGTAATCAGCTCTCCATTCCCGTTTCGATAATCAACACGCCCGGAATCGGAAAAGATAATATCATTTCCGTCACCGCCCTGGATATGATCCGAACCTTCATCACCGAAAATTGCAAGCGGCGCTGTTGTATCTTCTGCTGTGACGGTGTCATCCCCCTGTTCGAGATGCAGTGCAAAAAGGCCGCTTTCTTCAGCTTTGGGGCCATTAAAATGAACCGAGTCATCGCCGGCACCAGTATTGACGACAGTGACGGTCTGGAAATCATCCCGGTTCTGTATACCGGTGACCTCCAGTTCATCATTTCCGGAGCCAAGGTTAATGGTTAGATTTTCAAGATTCTGATAGCTGATACCGCCGGCAAATGTGTCGTCACCAATCTGAAGGTCCGGTCCCATCCCGAGCCCTGATAGGTTATCAGAACTTAAGATACCTTTCCGGTCTCCGAAGTTGTCAGCGGTTGAATCCTGATTATAAACTGTAGCAATATCAACCTGTTGTGACTCATCAACTGTGACCAGTTCACGCTCAAAATAATAGCGGCTGGTCTGATCCGGAGTAACATCCCAGGGTTCGGTAATATCAAACTGGTAATTTTGCTGAGCAGCGTCTAATGTACGATCAAGAATATACCGTTCCTGGCCCGCGCCTGTACCACTTTCAATGATCACTTTAACCAGTGACAGGTCACTAAAATAGGTATCACCTAGTTTATCAATATCTTCTTTTGCGACAACCAGCGTGGTTTCAGTTGCATCCACCACATCTCCGACCTCATTATTTTCACCCGGCAGGATGAAAGGATCGCCCCCCAGACCTGCACCGGAACCTTCACCACCGGCACCATCGATAAACAGCGGCCCCTGGATTCCGGCAATCGTATTGGAGATCGGTGCAAAAACTTTGGTGTCGCCGCCGTCGATAACGGCATCGTCAAGCGCTGTAACGGTTATGGTCTGCGGCTGCCACCAGTTGTCTCTGGTGAACAGGATCTGCTGTTGATCCACTTCAACCTGTTCGGCAAACCGATCCTGGGTTTCATATTTTCCAGTCACTGGATTAAAAACCTGTGCCGATGTTTTTGTGTCCTGCGGATCAACGGAAATGGTAACATCAGAATCCGGTTGTGCAGTTAAAAAGATCTGGTAGTTATCCACAAATGGAGAGGTATCTTTATTGAGATCATTTTCAATGACATTGGTCGCACCATTTGATTGCAGGACCATCACTCCCGGAATATCGCTGTCCCCGATATCAACCCGCAGCACCTGCCCGGTGATTTCATCACCGGAACCGACCTGGTAACTGTGAGCAATATAAGCGGTGTGATGGCCTTCGCGCAGCCCGTCGGCAACGGCAGTGACGGCAACCGTCTGGGCTGCATAATTATTGGCCGCCGTAAAAGTCAGTTCTGTATTATCAAAACTCAGCTGCCCGCCCGGATCGCTCAACCGGACAATAACATCTTCTCCACCGCCCGGTATTTGAGTCAGGCTTATTTTATAGGTGTCGACAAAGGGGAAGGCGTCAGTAAAATCTCCGCCTTCAATCACCTGGGTGCCGCCGTTTTCTTCAGTCAGCAGAATATCAAGGGAATCGTTATCAACCAGTTCAACCGTAACGGTTGGAATAGCCAGGCCGTCGTAACCGTCATCATCGCTGACCACCTTGTGGTTGATAACGCCGTAATGCATTCCTTCAACGGCAGCATCATCAATTGCCTCAACAAAAACGGTCTGGGGTTTGTCCCAGTCACCGTCACTGAAGGTCAGGCTGCTGATCCCGGCACCGTTACTGTCGACAATGCGGTAATACTCAATACCATTATCTGATTCGTTCGGCGTAGGCTCCTGCTGCAACAGGTTAATGGTAACATTATGTTCTGGTTTTTTGCTTAGAACAATGGCATATTGTCCTTTTGTACCCTCTTCAAAACTTCTTACCAGATCAGGTGCTGAAACCACTATGCCAGCTTCATCATTGTCCGCAACATTGGCTGAAATACCGTCAATGGCCATATCATCGAAACGGTTGTCATCACTTTGAGAGGTGTGGGTCACCACACCGCTGTGACCTAAAAGATCACGGCTGGTGATCGGTGGTGAATCTCCTCCGATACTTATGGTATCGGATCCTTCACCGGCAAATATTTCTGTAATCTGTCCATTCCCTGTTGCCCGGATATAAATACGGTCATTGCCTTCTGCCGCATCAAGTGTTACTTTCTCAACGTTAATGAAATTTATGTTCAGGCCACCGCCGTAAATTCCATCGTCAGTTACCACAAAGTCATCACCAAACTCTGTACCAATGACCTTTACCGTATCAAGTCCGTCACCGCCATCAATATCAACCGGTGCGTTAATGGCGTATTCAATGCGGTCAGCCCCTTCTTCACCTGAAATCTGGGTGCGGTCACGATCCGGATCATCAACCGAACCCTCAAGAGCGAATGCTTTGACAATAAACTCATCATTATCAGCCCCGCCTTTCAGGGTCAGTGTGGCCAGATTTCGGAATACAACAAATTTATCTTCACCATCTTCTCCCTGGATCACCATGGATTCACTGATGCCGTTTGAAAGAAATCCGCGGGTCGTCTGTACCGTTGTGAAGTGATCATACGGATCAACACCGGCCTGGGCATCCCTTGGTGAATTGTAAAGCTGCCCGATCTGGAACAGATCATCGTCATCTCCGCCATTGAGATCCACCACAGCACTGGTGTCATCCACAGCAAACTGATCATTTCCGTCCAGGCCGTTAACGATCACCTTTTCCATAAAATAGTAATGGGTTCTTTCAGCATGGTCGTCGCCATTGAGTTTGGCGACAAAGGCACGTGAAGGAAGTGTTGCCGGCAGTGCCAGGCTCAGAGAAAGACCCGCCGGCAGACCTTCCAGGTCCGTAAGTCTGTTTTCCAGGCTCAGCAGGCTTTCATCCTCGACAAAACTTGCTCGAAGCAGGAACCGGTCTGCTTCCTCACTGCCATTAATGGTCAGAATATCATTATCACCGACATCACCGGTATCAAAAACGGTGTTAGTTGAAGAGATGATTCCGCCGGTCAGGGTGAGGGTGTATTGATCCCCCCCTTCTTCTCCATTGAGAAGATCATTGCCCTGACCGCCAATCAGCTTGTCGTCGCCATCACCGGCAAAGACAATGTCCTGCCCTCGCCCACCGTCAATGGTATCTTGAACAGAGCTGCCGATGATGACATCATCACCTTCTTCTCCGTAAATCGTTGCACCACCGGGCGTGCCCCCCGTACCATCCAACTGGTCGCGGTCAGCAAGTACCAGGTCATTACCTTCGCCGGCATAGACAGTATCACTACCGCTTTCAGCCAGCAGGGTATCATCCCCCCCCCCACCGTAAAGGGTATCATTGCCTGACCCGCCGGATATGATGTCGTCACCTTTGCCGCCGTAAATCTCATCATCACCGCTGCCACCGCTGAGATTATCGGCAGCAAACACCAGACCACGATCGGTATCGGATATTTCATCTTTATTGGCCACAGAAAGAGTGTCGGAAATAAAACTGATACGCCCGCTGTCCCCGATGATCAAATCTTCCTTATCACCCCCGCTGATGGTATCCGTTCCACCGCCACCGATAATGATATCTTGGCCATCACCACCGGTGAGGATATCATCACCATCTGTCAGGCTTGCCCGGGCACGGATGTAATCATCTCCGATTCTGGCATCATCCCCAATGATGATATCGTTGCCGCTGCCCCCGATGATGGTGTCGTTGCCCGTGTCGCCGAACAACTGGTCATCGCTGTCACCACCGGTAATCGTGTCATTGCCCTCGCCACCGCGAATCAATGCCACCCCTGCACCTGCAGTAAGGATGTCCCTGCCGGCACCGCCATCGATTTCAACGGTTACGGAAGAATCAACCCTGGACAGGTCAACGATGTCATTGCCTTCTCCAGCAGCGACAAGAATTTTACTAAAATTTCCGGTATAGTCTTGTGTATATCCAAATGCAGTGACGCTTAGTTCTGTGCTGTCACCCGTGACAACAAAGGTTTCATTTCCATCTATTATATTTCCGTACAGCCGCTGATCGGCAAATTCACCCATGTTCAGCTGCAGCACGCCATTTGCCAGTTCTGTCGCCAGCTGGGGGGGTCTGGTGAACCGCACATCAAAATCAACCAGCGTAATGGGCGGGGTAATATTCCACTCATCGGAGAATTCCCAGAAAAACACATCGATTTCAAGGAACGCAAAGAGCCTTGCATAAACATCTCCGGAAATGTCAAACACGGAAAGCGGTGCCAAAGCCTTGTTTCCGAAACGCCATTGGGAATCAATAGTATTTAATATTTCGCTGATCCGTAGTTTGCCATCCTGGTTCGGATCAAACAGATCAAAATAAACACTGGCAAAAATACCGCCTGCCGCACCACCTTTAGCTATACCAAGGTTTAACTCTGCTGATGCCGACAGACCGCCTGTAAGGGTAACTTCGGGAACATCATTTCCGCTCTCATCCAAGTCACTGATAAAAAAGCCGTCAAATATCAGTTCAGGACTTTTAAAACCGCTGTCTGCAAATTTCATTATGCCGGATGTGTCGTAACCGATTTCATGGAAATCAATATCAGCCCCAAAGCTGCCATTTATTGAAGCACCGAGCGGGCCGAAAATTGGAAAATACTGGCTGTAGCTGAAATCCAGGGTGAGTTCCGGCAGGTCATATTCAACCAGCGTCGCTTCCTGCCCCAGCAGCAGATTGAAGATCTCTCCAGGATCGTTCAAAATCGGGAAGCTGAACCCTTCGGATCCCTTGATGTTTGCGGTAAACGATTTGGTGTCGCTGGCTTCCTGCTCATCCAGCTTTTCGTCAAAATCATTGCCGCCCGAGCGGTCAACTGTGCTCAAATCCGTATTTTTGTCGGTCAGATCTATGGTGTCTCCATCTTCCCGGTTATAAATGGACAGATCTCCAAAATTGATCATGATCGATTCGGTATTCTCAGGGATAGAGTTGATCAGATCAATGACAGTGGCCACACCGCTGATGAAGTCGGCATTAACAGACCCGAACAGATCAGCAATATCGAGCAGCGTCACTGTGGAACCACTCAGATCTGATATTACCGGGATCCTCATGGTCAGGATATCCACCACCGGCTGGACCGGTTCGGTAATGTCCCGGATCTGGCCCAACACCGGTTCGACAAAATCACTGATAAAGGAACCTAAATCGAGGCTGATATCTTTAAATTCAACGACTTGGAGGCCATTGGCAACCGCATCCTTTAATTCATCAACTGAGAAACTGACAAATTCCTGATCCTCTCCTTCACTGCGGTCTCCAAACCCCCACTCAAGAACAAAATTTGCCTGGATGTCGGGCAGCAAACCGGTATCATCCGAAACCAGGTCATCACTGATTGCCAAGGTCAGGTCAAGATCAGCAATCGCTTCAGCAGCCAGTCCGAAATTGATACCAAGAGTGCTCAGCTCTCCAAGCGTCAACCTCGGATCGCCACTGCTGAAACTGATGCCTTCAACTTCGTCCGAAAGTTTTTCATTCAGCTGGGCAACCAACTCGGTAAGATTTTTATTCTCTGCAGTATCTTTTGCATCCAGGGTAATTGTATATTCTTCCCCTTTAAGCTGACCCTCAGTAATGGTAATTTTGAAACTCAGCTGTTTAACATCATTTTCATCGCCCAGCCTTCCATCTTCGGGTGCATTTTTATTCAGCATCAGATACGATTTATCATTCGAATCGGTCTGGCTGAACAGCATGTCAAACAGATCCTGGTTACCAATGTTCTCAACGTTGAAACTCTGGATATTGGGCAGGCTTTTCAGAGTCAGGCGTTTTCCGTCCACCCCGGCTTTTATCTTATTCTCCAGGCCTGCCTGCTCCAGTGCCTTGTCTATGTCTGCAACCAGATCATCAAGCGTTTTGTTGTCAGTGGTGCTGGATTTAAGGAGTGAAACAGATGTGGTTACACCATCGATTAAGAGATCGAATCCGACGTTATTATCCAGTTGCCCGTCAGCAGGTCCATTGTTCTCAGCAACAATAACTTTTTTGGCCTCCGGGGTCAGAGAAAAACCAAGCTCGGTATCACCTTCAGCATTGATCGCCGTCATTTTTGTCAGTTGAAATTCCTGACCGCTTTCAGCTTTCAGCGCCATGCGGGACACCAGATCAATGGCAAAGGAGGCGCCAAGACCACTGTCCGTTTCATCATCGATGCCATCCCCGTCATCATCAACAAAATGGTCAACGGCATCCAGCTGCATAAAACCGAGTTTACCGGTGATATTGGTTGGCAGTGTAACATCAAGATCAACTTTCAGATCGCTTGGATCAGAAATGTCGAGATAAAAACCATCTTCAAGACTGACCCCGAATTTCAGATCCAAGTTCCACCCCAGATTAAGTCCGAGATCGCCATCGATATCGATGCCAAGGCCGGGGATACCCAGATCAATATCTATATCTGTTCCGGTCAGCTCTGTGGACTCCTGGCCGATTTTAAGGTTCCACTGGATGTAGTCGTCGTCGTCCCCAATTTCAAGCTCTATATCGGTTGCGTTGTCAGCCTTTACAACGTTGCCGTCATCATCCACTTTCAATAACAGGTCGATCCCGTGATCACCGTCACCGAGTAATTGATAGAGCAGGTTGGACAAAAGATCCGCATTGGGATCAAGTGTCTCTTCCACTTCAGTCCGGAACGGGTCGATAAAATCATCCCGGAGATCCTCTATAAACCGTGCCCCCTCGGAGAACTGATCTCCGATCAGGGGGATATTGATACTGAATACCTCACCATCGAGCAGATCCTGCAGACCGGCGAAGAAAAGATCCAGCCCTTCAACGGCCATCAGCAGGTTATTATAGGGTGTCTGTTCACCCGGATCTATAGCATCCAATATATCATCTGCACCACTGAGAGAGAGCAGGTCAGGATTGGTCAGATCAATCGTCGATACACCGCCGGTCAGACTGATATCACCGGCAAAGTCCGACTGGGTCGGTGCATAGGCCGGCAGAGACGCTGTGACCGTCCCTGTCGCAATGGTATCGATCATTGTATTCATATCGATATCCCCGATTAAAGCGGGCGAGCCAAAGTTCAAAGCAGCACCGAAATCAGTGACATCCAGTTCGGCTGATCCATCCTGAACATAAACGGCAAGATTATCTGCCTCAAAAGGCTCCAGTGATGCCCAGAAGTTAAGTCCGTCACCAGCCACGTTCAAGGTGCCGGAAATCTCGGTGGTATTGTACAGGTAAACATTTTCGGGTGTATTGAGGTCGACAGAAAAATCAAGGTTCAGGTTGAATGTACCTATAGCCTTCAGACCGGCCGGACCGGCCAGGCGGGTCTCTTCTTCACCAAGGTCTATATCCAGATTGATAGTGTCATTGACTGCCTGTTGGAGCTGAAGTGAAATCTTCAGCCGGTCGCCGTCAAGGCTTAGGGTCACATCGCTTGCATCAATCCCGAGGATCTCCTGTAAACGGGTATTGACAGACTGGAGATTGGCAGCCGGATTATCCCGGAATACGTCCGTGGCCATCTCAAACTTGCCGGAGAGCCTCATCAGATCCTGGACACTCTGGTTGATCAGTGCCAGCGGTTCGGTAAGATCTCCTGAAGATTCAAAATCTGCCAAAAATGCGGCAACCTCATCCAGAGCATTGACAATATGGTCAGCAGTAAGATTCTTGAAACGGCTCAGTTCTTCGCCTGCTGGCAGGTCAGTGAGGATGACCGCAGCATCAAGCAGACCGTCTGCCGTCATGATGACCGGAGAAGCAGGCTCTGCAATAAAAGCGATGTCCGGATCGATATCAACTGAAAATGTCAGATGGTCTTTACCAGGATCAAGCTGTTCGATTGGACCATTGATGACTGTCTCAAGTGTATTGAGATTATCATAGAGATCGCTGAAGCTTAGGTTATCGCCTGCGAGCGGTAAGAAATTGCTTGTAAGACTGCCTGAAACTTCTCCGCTGCCAGTCAAATCAACACCGACAAAGCCGTACTCCCCGGTGGCCGAAATATTCGCGGCATCAAGATCGAATAATCCGCTGACCAGACCGCTTTCGACATAAAATCGATCCGAAAGCCTTGTGCCGAAGATGGTGCCGCCTTCAATTTGACCGTCGGCGATATCATCGGCTCTCTTCAGATCCGATCGGTACAGACCCAGCTGGATAATCGCTTTCGACCCATTGACGGCTTGAATAAAAAAATCACCGTTTCCACTGTCAAAGGTCTCATCAGTCAGCTCAATAAAGGTTCCATCCTCACTGATTTGAGCAGTAAGGTTGGCCACCCCGTTTAACAAGGTCAAGAGATCATTGATGTCAGGATCATCGGGCAAACCGTCTAAACTTACCGCGGTAGACGTACCGTCACTGAGATGCACCATAAAGTCTGATGTGTTGGAATCAAGAGCTGCAGGGCCAGAGATGCCGATTTGATCGGACTCTGTCCCCTGACCAATGGAAAAATTTGTCCCGGCATTGACAGCACTGAAAACCAGACGGTTGCCCTGATTGCTGACACTGATTGTGTTATCCGGCAGTTGCGGCAGTGTGGATCCTTCATCTTTAAGTGCCGATTTGACATCATTGACCAGGTCGAGAATGTTTTTGTTAGTTTCTGTTTTTTCGGCTTCAAGCGTCACCAGGTAGGCCTGCCCGTTAATTTCAATGGTGAATTGAACGTCGCCGTCAAGCAATCCGACCAGAAGTGGTGCGTCCTTGGTGCTGGTTACTAATTTGTCATCTGTTGCCTCCATTTCGGCATCAAAACCAAGTTCGCGCACAACCGGGTCATTTGAATCCGCCGTGAACGTGAACGTGTCGAGATTGCTGTCGATAATATAGATATCGATCCGCTGCCCGTTCTCCGGATTGACCTTTGCACCAATTTTATTATCGGTAGCTGCCCGGATCACCCCATCCAGATCCGCTGCCAGATCGGCAACCTCGGCATTATTATCTGTGGCCGTTTTTAACAATGTGATATCGACACCATTTGGCTGGTCGTCATAGGTCAGGGTAAAAGTTGCATCATCTGTTAAGCGGCCATAGAGCATTCTGACGGTTTCGGTCATTACCGATTCAACGCTCTCAATTTCAACGCCATTGCCGTAATTCAGATCTGACAAAAGGGTGTCGCTGTTCAGCTTAGCGCTTTCATTCAGTTCTATGCCGATGGTTGCCGTCAAACCGGTTTCGCCGGACAGCTGAACCTGGCTGTCACTGCTGAGATTCTTCAGTGGGTCGAGATTAAAATTTAGATTGATCGGTACGTCTGCATTGTCGAGGATATGGGACAGATCAAGGTCGAACAACAGGGTTTTACCGGTTTCATCAAATCGGACATTGGCGTTGGGCATAAAACTTTCAAGCAATGTAGTGAATTCCTGAGCATTGCTGAATTCCGGAATATTGCTGTCATCGACCAGGTGGTCAATCAATTCATCTTCAAGCATCCCCTGGAAATCGAAAAGATCCCCGAAAGTCGCATTGGCAAAAGGAATTTTATCTGCCGAGAAGTAGTCGCTGGCCCGCAGCCGGTCCAGCCAGCTGCCGAAACTTCGCAGTTGATTGACAACATCCGAAGCGGTCAGGTAGCTGAATGGCTCTAACGCATCGGTCAACTCCACATCAAGGCCAAATCGCGTGTTGTCATAAATATCAAGGACAGGAGCGTCAAGCGAAAAGAGCGCTGTATCAGTGTCCAGCGATATCGACTGGTTTGCCGGCTTCCAGTCAGTCCCATTGACCGTTAAACCATCCGATACGGCCACATTCAGATTAACCGAGTAAATGCTGTGGGTAACCGTGCTGTCAAAAAGCTGATCCGGCTCGAACTGCTCCAGGTCGGACCGGGACCTGTCTGACCAGAAGGTCAGTCGTCGATTTATCGAAAATGTGGTGGTTGGATCAGCGGTTGCAGCCAGTCGGAGCTGCAGTAGCCCCCCGACAGCGGCTGCTTCAATATCATTTATGCCGGCTGCGCCAAGGGCTGTATTAACATCTGCTACCAGGCTTGACAGGGTGACCGGACTGCCTGGGGAGGCGGTTGTCGTAACGGTGATCAGTTGCTCCTGATCGGTGCCGACCGTCAGAAAAAAACGGGTAGTGGTTGATTCTTCTGTTCCGATCAACGGAGAAAGGGTATCCGCAGTTAATGTGCCATCAGAAGCAGAGTTGGTGTTCTGGTTAGAAAACCCCAGGGTTGCGTTAACAACCAGTTCAATTCTGCCGGTATCTTCCTGGACGATTACCTGACCGTCAAAACCGGCTGCATCCACTGCCGACTGAAGGCCATTGATCAACCCTGATAAATCGCCGTAGTCATCGGCCGCCAGCATAACTTCCTGGGTACCGCCATCTGAAACCCGTAAAAAAAATGAGACATTATCGGCAAGATCAAAGGTATCAGGGGCCTGTCCGGCAACAAGAATGCCATCCGCATCCGTCATTTGCGTGTCAGTGAAACCGATAATCAACGGGCTGGACGGATCATCCAACAGGTCCAGTTCAATAGTGGCTCTTAACTCCACTTCGCTGCCGATGGAACTCACGTCCGTGCCGATAAAACCGACATCCATGTTGGTGTTAGGGAAATCTGTTTTAGAGGCGTCGACAGTTATTGAAGCGTCAGACAAGCTCCAGAAGAAGTCTGAATCATCTACCGGCTCGTCACTGCTGTGCACTCCGATTTCAAGTGTCATTTCCAATTTTGAAGTCACCAGGACACTTATTTCATCTACAAATGCAACGCCAAGCGCATCTGCTTCAGTTCCAAGATCGAGATTTTGATCCCCGCTTTTGATGTAAGTGATATGAAAAGAATAATTCAGCGCCGAATCATTACTATTGTCGTTGATCTGGGTAAACGTCACCAGAGGATCCGAATTAGATTCCAAGGTGCTTTTAAAGGCTAAGAAATCGGCACCATCCAGGGCTGCATCGATCTCATCAAAAACGGTTGACTCCAGGTAATTGCGGAGTTCCTGTGCATCGCCACCCAGCAGTTCATGAATTGACAGGGCGGAACTGGTTTTTTCAACGTCATCAACCTCTATTAAAAGCGGAAGTTCTTTAGCCAGAAATTCATCCTGCGTTATAAAATCCAAAAAATTTTCTTCAAAACTGTCAACACCGTTTTTGAGGGCATCCTGAACGCCGGCTGTATCTATCTCAGCAGCAAGGCTGTGCTGATAATCCATCACAGCTAAAGATGTCGTTTCTATCTCACCCACTTTTGCTTCCAGGTTCCAATCCCCACCTAAATTGGCGGCACCTGTGGTATCATTTGAAGCTGCTACATCTGCCCCGGTTATGGCGGCAATTCGTTCGATGAATTCAATTCCGGCATCGCCGGCAGCAATATTACAGCCATATAACAGTATATCACCGTCTTCAACCAGACTGTCTCCCCACTGTGTCATTGTACTCTTTATGGATTGCAGATTACTGGTATTAATGCTGCTGCCACCCAGTATCATCTGCCCGTCGGAACCGTGTGAAAATATATGAATGGCAGACAGGCCCGACTGTTCAGCGAGAATCGAACTGATCTGATCAAGACTGCTTTCGGTATTATTTAAAACTTTTATCTGATACTCCGTCTTATCATCATCAGCAATATGGTCGATAAGAGACGGGTAATTTTCAACCGAAGCATCAAGGATGATCAGTTCGGTGCGCTTCTCCTGGCTGAACTTCAGGTTTTTATCGGGCAGGATATCCGGTGAAGGGGTGGGGCTGTCCTGCTGCAATAGTTCTCCTGCAACCGATGCTGCAGGCATGATGAGTTCCGGCTGCCCAACCGGCGCTTCTATACCCAGGTCAGCGGAGAGAAGAATCCGCGGCTCTAACGCCTCAAATTTTATCTTTCTGCGGGGTTGCACTTTTTTACTCTTATTGGTGTCCAGACGTCTCCACATGAGAACCTCCTGCGATATGAAAATCGGAAATTTAGGATTTCATTTTGGGTAATTCATCTGCTATTATTTGAACCATTCATTAAGCTGCTTCAAATCATCATCACTCAAACTGCCGACGGCCTGTTTCAGGCGAAGGCTGTTAAGGATGTAATCATAACGGGCCTGGGCAAAATCCTGCTTAACCAGGTAAAGATCCCGTTCGGCATCAAGAACTGCCAGACTGGTATACAGTCCTGATAAAAATCCCTTTTGTTTGGATACCAGTGCCAGTTCGTTGTAGGTCACAGACTCTTCCAAAGCATCTACGCGTTTAAGGGCGCTGTTGACGCCCAGATATGCCGAGCGGGTCAGCCGTTCCACCGCACGGGTTTGTTTTACATATTCCTGTTTGGCAGCACTGAGCTGATGTCTGGCCTCCCGAACCCGGGAATTGACATAACCGCCTTGAAACAGCGGGACGTTAAGCTGCAGGAGGATGTCTGTTGTTTCAACTTCACTTCCACCCCCGAACAATGTTCCATCAGTATCCTTGTTGTTATAGCGGCCAATCAGGTCAAGGTTCGGGTAGTGGCCGCTTCGCTGACGGCTGACCTCTTTTTCAGCAATTTTTATGGCCTGATGCTGCATTTCAATTGCCAGATTCTGTTCTAAAGCACTGTCTATCCAGTGATCTATATGACCCGGGTCTGGTGAGATTAAAGCTATTTTTGCCTTAAGGGGATTGAGATTATCAACAGTTTTCCCTGTGACTTCTGCCAAGCCCTGTAACGCATCATCAAGCAGATTTTTCGCATCAATGGTTCGTGCCTGGACTGTGGCAAGACGCGCTTTAGCTTCGTGTAAGTCCGTGATAGGAACCAAATCCATTTCAAAACGACTGCTGGCCAACTCAAACTGTTTATTAACAGCAGTTTCCTCAGCATTTGCAAATACAAGTTGATCCTTTGCAGATAGTGCTTGCAAATAAAGATCTGCCACCCTGACAATAAGTTCCTGCTGTGCCAGTGCATATTCTGCCTCGGCCTGTAGGTTTTGAATTTTTGCCTGCTGATACCCTTCGATCAAATCCCAATGAAAAACAGGCTGGGTTAAAGTAAGACTGTAAGACGTCGTACTAAAATCGGTTTCCCCAACACCAAATACACTGTTATCACTGCTTTTTATGTCCTGTGTGGTTTCAGTAAGTTCTGCAGATCCTGCAATGGTGGGAAGCATTCTTGCAATTGCTTGTTTGCGCCCCTCTTTAATGGAAAGCTTTTCAAATATAGCAGACTGTAATATCGGATCGTTATCTACGGCAAGTTGATAGATATCCATCAACCCTGAACCAAAGACAGATCCCGCTAAAGCCAACGTGCAAAACACTGAAAAAGAAAAACATCGAATTTTCCATCTTAAATTGCGAACATCAACTTTCATTGTTCCCTCCATTTTTTGCAACCTTTGAATAATGTACAATTTTGTTTTATTGCCATAGAAATAGAAATTTTAATCAGAAGAATATATTGAGAGACCTTTGATTAATCTCAATGCTTATTGATTTTGTTCCATGAAATCTCAAATCAGACCAAAATTCCAAAAATTTGACTCATATTGAGCAAGGTTTTCATGATTTCTTTGCGCATCATTATGAAGATGGCTCAATCCAAAATACTGCTCAACTATATATCTCACCTTGGATATCTTTTTATCCCTGTCTATCTCTAATTCTGTCAGTTTGTCATTTTTCGTTACCCAGTTGGATTCTATGTCTCTTGAATACTTTAAAGGATTGCCGATCATTGATCTGGCTTTCAAGTCCCGAGTTAATCAAAGATCTCATTAGAATATTTTTAACCAATTTGCAGAGAGGTCTTTATAGGTTTCGGGAAAGTGAAGTGCAGCTCCGCATTGTCGATTACACAAGTGTGAACTTCAGCAAAGAAAAAATATGCAATCGCTTTTAAACAGCTCAATCGCATTAAGCTTTGTGCCTTTATAAAAAACATGTATAAATTAAAAATTTTGCAATAAGTATACCAAATTCACAATAAGCATTAATTGCCTGTTTTTATTACATTTAATTGAACCATTGTTTAAAGCACCTATAAAAAGAAATCATCAATGACGGTAAATTAAGTGCTAATGTTGGTAAATTTTGTGCTAATGTTGGTAAATTTTGTGTGTCTACCACTCTATTTTTTGCAGCTACAGGGTTTTTGAGGGTGGTTTTTTATATTATGATAAATAGTTCCAAACTATTAGCTTGATCCGACAAGAAATTCTAAGAAATTGTTGAGGGCATACCTGTCCGCAGTTTTTCCGGCATAGACCGGCAGCGCTCAGCCCGGATATATCATAACCCGAAAGGTCAGATCAGCGTGACCGCCGCCCCTTCACGGCCAGGCACAGCAGCCCGGATCCCAATAGCCAGAAAGCTGCTGGAACCGGAACGGGAAGATGGGCTTCCGAGAAAAACAGGCCTGAAATATCATGGGTAATGCCTTCCAGTCCCGTCAGATAAGTCGCAGCCCCGGTGCCAAGGTCCAGTGAATATAAACTGTCCAGCCCGTCATCACCCCATGAGCCGGCAAGGTAGGTCACCCCGTTGACACGGAGACCAGCATGAATAAAAACATGAAGATTATAAATGGCCATTTTTCCATTTTTACCTCCAGCATAACAATGGGTTGACGACAATTTTACCTGTTGTAACTATGCAATTTTCAGACCAGATCAAGTCGCTTCTGATCTGATAACACCCGACAGCCAAGGCATGACTGAAACAGCAGGATTTATTCCTTTAGATTCTTGGGGATGCTGCAGCGTTTCAAGACCTGTACCCTGGCCCATTGTGAAAATAATTTCCTAAAAATATGAAAAAAAAATCAACACTTTCAGGCCTTTACACGAAGCAATCATTCGTCCCAGTCTACAAATGCCATCTTTCGCTAAAAAGCACACTGTAACGCCGCTATTCAGCGCGCGGCTTTTTGCGTCGGCTGAAATAGCCTTGTTCGATTTTCCTCAATTAGTTGGAGCACCCATTGGAGGAAGAACCGGATTTCGTTCTTCCATAATTCCGTCCATCCTCATTTGAACTAAAGATTTCATTTCCGGATGGGTAATGATGTAAAATTTATCTTCTTCAATTGCCTTAAATACGATTTCAGCTAACACTGAAGCTGGCATTCCTGATTTCATCATTTCTCGGAAAGCTTGTTCCATATCATCAGGTTCATGGTTTTGAGCAATTTCAGACAGATCATTCAAATATTTTTTAGGCCGATTACGTTCTGCATCCATAATGTTTGTATTAACAACCCCTGGACATATTACGGAGACCATTATATTTGCCCTTCTCATTTCCAAATCATGAAGGAGTTGCTCAGAAAGCGCAACTATGCCATGTTTGGTGAATTGATAAAGTGCTGATGGATGGTAAGTAGCGAGCCCTGCCATTGAGGAGGTATTTACAATATGGCAAGGTGCCCCCTGCCGAAGCATAATAGGAACAAATTCATGAATGCAATGAATTACTCCCCATAGATTAACGCCAATAACCCATTTACAGTCGTTGATTGAGCTTTCCCAAATTGAAGAACCGGTTGCCACACCTGCATTATTGAACAATAAATCAACTTTTCCAAATGCATCAATCGTTTGCTTTGCCAAGGCTTGGACATCTTCAATTTTTGAGACATCGGTAACAACAGCGATTATATCGACCCCTCGTGACTGCATTTCAGATTCAGCCTTAAATAAGGCTTTTTCTTCCACATCGGCTAAAACAATTTTCATTTCTTTTAGGGCGCAATTTTCAGCAAGACCTCGGCCTATGCCGCTTGCTGCGCCAGTAATCACTGCAACTTTATTTTTAAAATCTTTCATATGTGTTTTCCTGATTGAAATCGAACATCAAAATCTGCGGCTTGTCTGGCAGCATTTTCTTTGTTTAAACCGTTTTTTTACCCTTCAAAATCCAGGTGAAGTCTCTTGTGTTGCACATCTATCTGAAAAAAACCTTTAACTGATCTATGTTTGATTTTATAACGATATTTAAATCTTTATATATCTTAGCTTCACCATAGTTTTTTTCATGTACCGATATTAAACCATTCAATTCTTTTCCCACAGCCCCACATATTTCTTTTGCTAATTTTTTCAATAGATTCGGCCGGATATTCATGTCCCTGGCAAATAACTCAAAAGAATGATCTTTAATTCGTTCGAGCCTGAAAGTTTGTCCAATTGCCATTGCAAATTTATTATCTAAAGGATAGATCTGAGTCGAGACCAAGTCATAAAAGGGCGCCAATTTAAACCCATCGTCATGTAAAATAGAAAAATTTTTTCCATGGGCGTCATGGTTACCAATAATATAATTAAAAATCATCATACGTATAAAAAGGAGTCTGTTCGCGACACCTTCATTTGATAAATATTCATCTATTAATTCTCTGCATGCTGCAAATCCGGGTCCGCCAGTCTCTTGATATTTTCGCTCAGCCGGATACCCCATCGCCTGACAAAAATCCTCTTGATGAATACGAACAATTTCTTTGTTAATTACCTGACGATCATATCGATCCACTACAAATAACTCATGACCACCAATTTTCATAATTTTTGAATTTGGAACCGGAAAACCTGATCTTTGGGCCAGTTCCATGCAGAAGGCTTCGTTTCTTGGGATATCAGTAAAACCAGCATCAATGGGTTTAATAATATGCGTTGTTGCAGAACCTGAATTTTTCGGTAAATAAACTTTGGTTCCTTTAATATAAACCGGTAATTTGTCCTGTGCCCCGGCCAGGGATAGTTTTGCCTGTTTTATTTCCGGATATAACTTATATCTTTCCGGATCAACCCGCATTTTATCAAGCACCCCTATCAATTCCTGTGTTATGTTTTCATATTGACCAGGGGTAAAATCAGGCTCCTGATCTTCAGGTATGATAGAAAGTGCACCTGCACAATCTTCTCCGAAGTTTTCTAAAAAAGAATACGTATCTTTTTTGTCAAATCTGTTACGGAACGCTAAAATTGTTCTCGTGTTGCTTTCCGGAAGAAGATTTTCAAAAAAAGCAGTACTGATAGCCGGTGCAAATTTTTCTTTCCTGCAAGGCAGTGAAAGAGAAATAGGTGCAGATTCATTTTCTATCCATTCTTGAGAATATTGAAATACGACTCTGCCATTTTTATGCCGGTTCAATGTGCCGGCCAATCGTTTATTCCAAATAACTTGTAATTTATCTGTCATTTATCAGTCTCTATCGAATCTGGGGTCACATATAGTTTCAGACCTAAAGCACGAAGCAATATAAAAGCTTTGTCCATTTGTATCGTTTCTTTTCCTCTTTCCACATCACTGATGAACTTCACACTTGTGCCCGTAATGTCTGCTAAGTCTGATTGTCTTATGTTTTTCTTTCTTCTGGTATCTTTAATGGCCCTTCCAAGATATTTAACTAAGCGGACATGATACGGATATCTTATGTTTTCTTTCATATACGCCTCGAATTAACCGTACGGTTAAAAATAATGAATATTTATAAAATTTCACCGTACAGTTAAATTTATTGATTGTCAAGTTTCTTAACCGAACGGTGAAACTAATAAAGCCATTGTGATGATAAGGGTGCCATGAACGCCAAGTTACCCGGCGCGTTAGCTCGTCCGAGCGAGGAACGAGCGCTGTTGAACTTTTTGTTAGGCATTTTTTCGCTCAACCAAAAGTTCCATTGGAACATATGTTAT
Source organism: Desulfobacteraceae bacterium (assembly GCA_033851995.1). Classification (GTDB taxonomy): domain Bacteria; phylum Desulfobacterota; class Desulfobacteria; order Desulfobacterales; family Desulfobacteraceae; genus Desulfobacula. Next base: position 17,957 of record JAWSVI010000047.1, read on the forward strand.
TCCATTTTCTGTTTTCGCGTTACCAGTATTACGAAACCCCATCTTTTGGTAAATTGGCTGAGCATAAAGTGACGCATGAGCGATTAGCTTCGATAGATTTGGATTTATGGTACACGCCTTGTCTATTGATTGGCCCAATAACTTTTTAGCAATACCCTGATGCCGGACGGTAACAAATAATAACGCCACGATATCGGGAGGGAAAAATTCCAACATTCCCACTATCCTGTCATCTTGCTGTGCTACCAACACAAATCCATTTGACTGCATACGTTCTTTCATTGCTTCTGGGTTAGCAAAACGAAAAAATTCATCTATACCATCTTGCTCATAGTCTGAAGCCACATATTCATTGAATACCTGGGTCACTAAATCACAAACTACCTGTTCTTCACCAAGGACCATTTCTCTGTAGACAATGCGTGCCATTAATCTGCTCTTCT
>JAWSVI010000001.1:0-93604 GCA_033851995.1 Desulfobacteraceae bacterium
TACTGCATGGGGGACTGTGTGGGAGAGTAGAACGCTGCCAGATTATTCTTTAAAAAAGCCTGCTCAATATTGCAATGGTCAGATTTTTTTTGTTTTACTTTGTGTTTTACTTTGTATGAAGAATTGTCCGTAAAAACATTTGCTGATATTTTTGCTGTTTTTTTTCATAATATTTTTCTTTTTGAGATTTTTACGTGCTAAATAGCAAGTATTTTTCGCTATTGGTCTCAAAGTATTAATAATTTTACATACAAATAACCATAAGTAACCAAAAATAACGATAAATCACATCTTCCCCCTGTTCTATTTTTAGTATGGTAGTGCCGATGTCCACAGTCGACCACTTTCCAATATGTTTTCACCAATTGCCATTATGTTGCCAAAATTTACAATCCATCAAAATTATATTGAGCTATAATTTCAATGGTTTATAAGGTTTTTAATGCCTGGCACATCCCTTGCACATACAAATAACAACTTTTATTGTGACACCTGTATTGGGTGCTGGAGGTATTTTTTTTAATGGTCATTGTTGCAGTGTTTTACAAAAAGCTTGTTGAAGCTTTGACAAATCGTACTTTTTTTCGTGCCATCCTTTCGATGGCTTTCATAATTTTAACAAATTGTATCCCAGCCAGCGCAGACATGGAAATCCTTCAGGACAATGAGTTGGCGCAAATTACTGCAGAAGGATTCTCTAAATTTACCCTTACAGAAGGTGTAACGGATATTGCCCGCATTGATATGAATATTGGTGTGGCAACTTATATGGATATCGATTCAATGAAAATGGGGTATTGGGATAATGGTAGCGGCCAGGGATGGGATCAAAACTGGCAATCGGTTTCATTTGGTTCTGAAGCCACTGATCTTGTTCTTAAAGATTTTGTGGTGGAAGCAGAATTCGAAAATATTTCCGACCCTGCCAATCGCCAGCTCATAGGTCTTACCGTTGGGTTTAACAACGTGACAGGAACCATATCTACTGACTTCGGAACTTTCAGCGGAAGTATAAAAGGCGTGGATCATGAGCGCGCGCTTCTCGGACTCACTACTGTAACACTTGCAAATGAGCCTTTTTTAATGTCGCTCAAAATCAGCAATGGTGTTTCCTTTAAAATCGGATGGTAAACTGTATGTACAGTTTTAATTATAATAAATGTTTGGAAGGAGGTGGTAGGATAAAGCTTGTTTTATTGGTATCGCTATAAACTTCATAGAAAAAGCCAATGCCCGGTCTTTAAAAACGCCGGGCAGCGGAAAACCACGAGTCCTACGGGATAGTCGGGTTGCCTATGATTCTTTTAATTTTTATTTAAAAAGGAATTTACTATGAAGAAACTAATTGCAATTGCATCCATGCTTTTCTTGTTACCTTTGAGCGCATTTGGTCTTACCGTAATGGAAGACAGCCAAATGAATGATATTACTGCACAGGCCGGTGTTTCAATCGCAGCCGATGTGTTTCTTGATTTACATGTTGATACGGTTGCCTGGGGCGACAGTGACGGTATTTCCGGTACTGAAGGCTGGGTAGGTGTCAGTGATATGAATGCTGACCTCTGGTTTGGAATGAGAAAAGACGTTACAGCATTAGGTGGTTCTTTTGATCCAGCCGACCTGCAGGTATTGACCATTGACGTAGCACAAGATGCTGCTCTTTACAATGGTGCCTCCTATGTGCGCATCGGCCTAGGTACATTCCAGTTGGAAGGTAACATGGATATGGATTTTGAATTAGGTGCGAGCCAGCTTCTTGGCGAAGAATTGGGTACTCTGGATATCACAGGCATGGTCGTTCTCGGTGCAGCCGACAATTATGTTGATATCACTACCGACGGAAGAAATTCTGGTGTTACTCTGAATTTGAATGTCCTTCTGGACCTGATTCACATGGACGCCCTTGCCTGGGGAGACTCTGATGGTGTGGATATCTACAACCCGGCCTACACTGACGCAGGTTTTGTTGGAGTTACCGATATGAATATTACAGCCCTGGATATCGAAGGTCTTGTGGCCATTGATGTAGCTACAATGGGTGCTTCTTTCTATAATATTCTTACTGAGAATTCAACTCCAGCAGATGTACTCACTTTAGCCGCCACAGATTACCAGTCATTAGTTATGTGGAAACTTGCATATCTTAAATTCAATGCTCCTACTCAGATTTCCGATACCGCAGTTATTTTGACACTTGGTAATGGAGACGGTGTTGCAGATGGAGCGCTTGGTGATCTTAATGTCGGCCTTGGCACAATGAGTGCTACAGTTGGTCTTGGTTCAACCAGTGCAGTGAGCGACGCTGTAATGGGTCAAATTTTCATCAGTGGCGCCAATGTAACTGTTGATGGTATGGTAGCTATCGGTGCCCATTAATACAGTATACCACTGCTTGAGTGCTGTACCCCTCTTTAAAATACAGCATTAAAGCAAACCTGATGCAGCGTGCCGAGAAACGATTTTTCGGCACGCTGTGCTTTTTTTCAGAAATGAGAAGACAGATGATTTTAATCACAAGAAAAAGAAACCCCATGAAATGGATAAAATTGTTTTTAGCTGCCGTGATCTTTTTGTTTTCAGCAGGTACTACTTTTGCCGACATGGAAATGCTGACAGAAGAGAAACTTTCCAGTATTGCAGCGCAGTCCGGGTTGACAGTAGTGATGGATACAACTCTTCTCATTAGTGCCGATACCATTGCAATTTCCGATACTGATTCTGACCCTGTAAACTGGATCCGTTTCAACGGATTTTCTGTAGATGACGGCACTGGACTGGGCTTTAAAATTTCTAATATTGATACCGAGCCGTTTTTTATGGATGTCGGTACTACGGATGACAACAGAACCATTTTGCAGCTCAACCTGACCCCTTTTGCTAATCCTATATCTTTTCATGTGCAGGAACTTGAGTTCTGCGGGCAAGCCATCGGGAGATTTGACTTGAATGCCGTCGAGCTCTCTTCAGAATCTATCCTGCGTTTTTCCCATCACATGGACGGGTCAGCAGGTATCGAGTTTGATGCCGGTATTGCCCTTGATATGGCTTCCGTTGAGTACGCCTACAACTCCTTTGATGAAATGTTGTCCATCTCCGGTGTTCATCTGGTAGGAGAGGCCGATGGTATGCCTGAAGATCCATCAACCTGGGAAATGAGCGGCCTGATGAGTGTTGGCGATTTGATGACAGCTCCAGCAGCCATTGATGTAAACACTGATTCCATGGGGCAGACAAGCCTGGTTGTTGCAATCCCCATTTCCGGATCCATTCGTATCGAAGATGTATCCATGGGGGGAACTTCATTCGGCCCAATGGTGATCGATAATATCATGGCCCACCGTTTGAGCGTTTCTTTTTCACCATAATTTTCCGGTCTTTGCGGTATCATAGAAGAGATTTCATACATGTTTTATAAGAAAGGTTGTGTTGTGGTAGATCGCAAGCTCTGTGATTGCCTATTTTAATCCCAGGGGTTAATCCATGAAACCACTTTTTTAATGTCTTCAAGCAGTTTATGATTCATCTCGTTCATGACAGAAAGCGGCATGGTGACAGTGAGGCCTGCAAGGTAGATGTCAAAATCCTGTTCGTAATCAAGACCTGCATAGGGATTGTAAATCGGGTGGGTAAATTCGGTATTGTTCAGATGGGCACTCTCATTTACGTTGACTTTTAAAGTTTCAGATTTAAGCCAGGATGCAGCAAAATCGATTGTCATTCCATTTTTAAGTTTTATTCCCACTCCAGCACTGAAAACATCCCATTCAGGAAAATTCCATATCGTGTCTATATACTCAGTGGGAACGGAAGAAAATCGTTTTTGATATCCAAATCGCAGTGCCAGCCAGTCCAAAGGCATGATCTCAAGCCCAATACTGTAATTGATTGAGTCTTCAAGATCCCGCTGAAGTACAAAGTTGCGATCGCCATATGTGTACCCCAGGAGTTTGGCAATACGGAGTGCCTGAACATCCTGATCAAAAACAATGCGGTCTTCAGTTCGGATAGACCATTGGGCCCAGTTTACATCCATGAGAATACTTAAGAAGTCAAATGGTTTTAGCTTTATTCCAGCCTGAACCATCTGTGGGATGATCATTTCAGTTGTAAACGTTCCGGTTTGGGCAGCCACTGGTGTGGTGGGCATGTCCAGGATACCCGAAACAATTAAAAGAAAAGGACTGGAGCCCAGCCAGCTGATCATGTCCTGGAAATTCTGGGAATAGGACATACAGTATTCTCCGGTAATTTCCTGTTTTATTTCACTGTGATACACCACTCCTAGAGAGAACCAGTCATACGGTTCCCAAAGCACGCCCAGGTTGTAGCTTGGGGCAAAATTATCCGTGCCTGCGATGTCCAGGGATGCCGGGCTTTCATATGGGTGAAGCCCTCCTGCAAACCAGGGTGGCGGAAGAGTTAAATCTGTCCATGGCGGTATGGCGAGCCCTTCGGTTGCCTCTCCCAGAATGTCGGTCAGGGCCACCATAATGTTGGGGAGGCGCACATCTGTTGCGATCCCCATGGCACCAAATCCAAGTCCGACCGATGCACCAAAGGAAAGGGTAGGGGTTGCCTGGAAACTGACAGAAGGAGAAATCATGAGGTGCTGCCAGTAGTAGTCATAGGTTCCGTATCGAAGAGGATTGTCCTCTCCTTCCCGGGCAAACCCTCCGATTAATGGAGAATATAACCCCGTGGCAAATGTCCATTTGGAATCCGGAGCCCTGTAAGAGACTCCTGCGCCGGTGGGCAGGGCAATGGTGGCCGGCAGGGTGATCGTATCCCCATAACCGGGTATATATAAAACAAGGCCGGTGGCATCTCCTTGCGTGTTGGCAAGGGGGTCTTCGTAGTCACCAGGAAGGAAATCTTCAAATTCAGGGTTGTTTAGAAATCTGGATGTTGACTGGATACTAATGAGGCCAAAGGAGTTGGTCACCTGTACATCATCTTCGAGTTTGGAAAGACCTGCCGGGTTGTAATGCATGGACATGATCCCGGGCGGATCAGCCGTGACTGCATTGCCCAGGGCCATTGATTTGGCATCCATCATCAGCTGCTCATGCATGGATGCCTGCAAAAGAGTCGGGATGCATATCAGTGCTATCCAAATGACGCAGATCCACATCGCCTCTCCAGATGGTAATGAACAGGGCTTTAGCATTTAGTGGGTTCCTTTAGACAGGTCAAAGTTGAAAGGTATTCTGACGGAAAATGAAAAATCAGGGTCATTGCTGGTCAATCCAACCGCAAGTTTTACGCTGACAGATGTTTTTGGAGATACCCGCCAGCCTGTTCCAAGGCTGAAGGATGACCGTGTGGACGTACCGCTTTCTGTGGTCCCATTAACCTGCCACTTATAATCGTTGCCAAAGGCATAAGAGTAGTTGTAACTTAAGTTCATGGAAACTTTGTAAGACATTGAAAAAGCAAAGCCGATGCTTGCACCGATGGTAGGCCCAAGTTCAACTTCCCGCAAAACATCTCCCCCCCGATTCTGATTTAAATCTTCAATGGGAAAATAGTAAGTAGAGAAGATACTTCCGAAAACCACAACAGGGTCCTGTGTTTTAGAGAAACTCGCGCCGCCAGTTATGGCCCAGGCGCCGCTGCCGGTGGAGATTTCACTGTTGACATCAATTTCATAAGGGCTGCGGCCGGACGGAACAGTCAGGCTTCCAAAAAGAAGGGTGGTAGGGTATTTAGATCCGGTTTTGAACGGTTGATATGTTGCTCCAAGGGATAGATCTCCAAGATCAGTAACACTTTTATCCTGTGAGGTTCCCATCCGGTCATATTTGTATACAAAAGGAAGACTGACATTAAGTGCAACATTGTCAAGAACCCCGTATTCAAGGAACACGGTGTTGGTCAAACTGTGATCGACCTGCTGCTCAACCGTTGAGATCTGGGTGATAATATCATATGAGTTATAGCTGTAATTGAACCGGTACTCTACACCAAGGGTGTTTTTTTGAAGCATGGAATACTGACGTCCTGCAGCAAAGAGGGCTTCGGCTTCGTCTTCTTCTTTTTCGGTGGGTGTAGGCGCAAGTTTTTTTCGGACATCCGCCTCTTCCCGCAGTTTTTTTATTTCAGCTTCCATGGCCTGAATTCTTTTTTCAACTGCATTTGTCTGGGGAGGAGTCTCATCCTCTGATGCCAATGCTACCTGGCTTGCCATGCCTTGAAATAAAACAAGTGAACTTATAATAATGACGGCAAAACTGGTTTTAAAAAATGCGAAAGAGTTGTTTTTATTAAAATACATGGTGCGCATGTCCTTTTTATTTAAATTCATCTTTTATATACATCCATGGCGCCGGGGCCGTTATGAATCGTTCTGTCTGTTTGCGGCGGTGATTGCCTGAGAGGCTCTGACATTAATGCTCTGAGGTCATCTTCATCAATAAATCTTAAATCATTTTCAGACAGGCGCAGTGCGTTCCAAGTAGCTTTGCCATTGTCAGATACAAGAAATATGACATGTTCATACCAGATGCGTTCAAATTCACTGATTTCAAAACTGATATTTCCTTTCCAGGGATCGGCCAGGAAAATATGGCCTTTGGTAATTCCTTTGAATACAACAAAGTGACGGTAATTGAAGATTTTTATAGGCAGAATGCCGGGCTGTTTTAATTCTTTCAAATCAGCCAGCGTGGCTTTGTAACCATTTCCTTCATAACCGAGTTTTTTTACGAAACGTTTCATGTCCAGCAGTGAGAATGCTCTTCTTTGTGCAATTCTCTTTGCATCTCCGTATTCGAGCATTCCATGGATGACCTGCTTTTCAGTAAATATTTCACCAAACTGACCGTTTAAAAGTGTTGATAAAGCGGCTGACCCGCAGCTGAAATCATGGCCCTGTTTTGTGATACCCTTTGTGACATAGGTCTCTTGAGGCGTAACTTGAGCTTTGATAACAGCTGCCTGATCAGGTCCGGTAATGATATCCAGAGAATCTTTCGACAAATCCGTCATGGGAAAAAAATGAGTGAAAACACCGGCAAAAATAATCACAGCAGCCAGAATGTGCATGGCAGGCTCCTATATGAGAATGAACTGGTTGGGGTCATGAGAAAGTGATCAAACATCAAATCAACTGCCCTGGATATCCACGTCAAGGCGATAAAATTCAAAGCTTGAAGGTGACAGGACGAGTGTGTGGAAACGGTCTGGCTCGTCAAATATAAGTCCCGCTCCCTTGAGGCCGCCGGCAAATCTAAGGCGACCCTCGTTGTGGTCCACAGATATCAGCCAGAGCCGGTCTTTTTTTGCAAGATAGGTCACATGGCTTGAATCCGGTGAGAATACAGGGGTAGCGACTCCGTCATAAAGAGGACCTTCTTTGCCATCTACCACAACAGTCCACTGATGTCCTTTTTTTGCCATGAAAAGTGTTCGTTTGCCATCCGGGCTGAAAATCACCGGCCGGGCTTCATCATAGCCTGGCGATTTGACGCCGTTAACCACAATGTGAATTTTACCATTTTCAAGAATCATGCTGGCTGTTTTTGAAGCATCTTTATTAAAACTTGAAAGCCCGACCTTTTCATATGGGGAGCTTATGCAGGCCTCTGAAACCATGTGCCATTTATCCCCTTTTCTGGCGCTGTATATATACTGGTTAGAGTCCGGACTGAAATTAAGAAGCGCTATTTCGTCAAAACAAGGGCCTGCATTACCATTAATGATCATGGACCACTTTTTTTCATTAATGCTCAAATAGGCAAGAGTAGAGGAATCAGGTGAAAAAATCGGCATTGCAACTCTGTCATATGGCTGTCCTGTATTTTCACCTTCTACCATGAACCATTTTTCATCTTTTTGGGCCGCATAGCAGAGGCGTTTTGAATCCGGGCTGAATGAAAACATGCCAAGTTTTTCATATCCCTTACCCGCCACTCCATTTTTGACCATGAAAAAAAGGTCATTTCTCTTTACAGTATAGGCAATCTGGGAAGAGTCAGGGGAAAAAACAGCTGGATTTACAGCGCTGTAGGTATTATGTTCTTTCCCGTCTATGACCTGCCTGAATTTTTTATCTCGATATGCCACATAGGCGACATGTTTGCTGTCCGGACTGAACCCCGGGCTGGTGAGCTTATTGATGATACCGCCATATGAATGTCCAGAGGTGTTGTCTACCACAAGTTTCTGGTGTTTGTCATCCTGGGCAATATATAGGAAACGGGAACTGTCCGGGCTGAATTTGGGTGCGCTTACAGCATCAAATCCAGGGCCGGTTTTGCCGTCCACGACCATGTGCCATTTAGCGTTTTTTCTGGCAGAAAATGCAACTCTTTTTCCATCCGGGCTGTATACCGGGGTCCCTTTACCTATGGCATCAAAAAGATCCTGGACCTTTCCGTCAACCAGAACGGCAAACTTGGACTCTTTTTTAGCAACCATTGAAAATCCGCTTGAGTCTGAGTTAACCTTAAGTGAAGGAAGAAAAACATTCCATTCGCCTTCAAGCTTCCAGATGGATGATTCTTTTTCCGTAAAAAAAGAACTTTCGTTGTTTGCCTGGACAGGACTTCCAGTCAACCACAGAGCGATGGCAATAAAAAAGGAAGTTATAAAAAACGCACTGTTTTTTTGATAGTTAGATTTTAACCGCATCTTTCTCCTGTTTCTTATAAAGTTTCCATATCGAGGCAGGGAATGCCTTATGCTTTTATCTCATCCCCAGCCGTTTCATTCTGGCGGTCAACGTTGTCCGCCCGATATTCAACATTTCAGCTGCGCCTCCTGGGCCGCTGATTTTTCCATTGGTTTTGTTCAGGATATAATCAATATAACGCCGGTTGATTTCATCAAGAGTAGGGGAGTCGGCAAAAGGGTTGCGAAAATCCATGTTTGCCTTGTTCTCTGGGATGTTTATTTCAAGAAATTGCCCTGAAGTTGCTATAATTACAGACTTTTCTATGACATTTTTAAGTTCACGGACATTTCCAGGCCAAGTATAGTCTTGAAGCATCTTTTTCGATCTGGCACTTATAAAAAGACCTTCTTTGCAGTATTTTCGGGTATAAAAATCCAGATATCTTTCCGCAATCAAGAGGATGTCTTCGCGGCGATCTCTTAATGGAGGGATGGTAAATGAAAAAAGGTTTAAGCGGTAATACAAATCTTCCCGAAAGCGGCCTTCGCAGGCTTCCAGCAGCAAGTCGGAGTTGGTCGCAGTTACCAGACGAAAATCAGAGTGAATCATCTGGGTCCCTCCAACTCGGTAGAATGTTTTTTCCTGAATGGCTCGAAGCAGTTTAACCTGCATATGGAGGGGCATTTCTCCGACCTCATCAATAAAAAGGGTTCCGCCGTCTGCTACTTCTATCAGTCCTTTTTTTCTGCTTTCAGCACTGGTAAAAGAGCCTTTTTCGTGACCAAAAAGCTCACTTTCAAAAAGACCTTCCGGTATCGTTGTTGCATTGATAGTTACAAAAGGATTTTTTTTGCGGTCACTGTTGGAATGTATCCGCCGCGCAAGAAGCTCTTTACCAACGCCAGTTTCTCCGACTATAAGTACCGAGGTGTCAGATTGTGCTGCTTTGTCAGCCTCCTGGATCAGATTTTCCATAATCTTGGATTGATGAAGGATGCTTTGGTTCCCGGAACATATATCCGGACATTCGTCTTTGGTTTTGTTTTTTCTGGCAGAAGTGCTTTTTCCTATAGCTTGTTCAGAATTGAGGCCATATTCCACGTAAGAACTGAGATGTCGGATCAATTGATCTGCAAGGTTGTTGTCCCTGCTGAAGAAACTAAATCCATCCTGTGAATGGAACCGGTCATGGTAAAGTACTGCTTTAATCTCACCTTTTATTTTTAGAGGAATACTGACTGCCGAGTATTCTGAATCTTTACCATTTATGCGTTCTGGTGAGAGTTTACAGGTATCAAAAACAAGTTGTTGCTTTTTAAATGCCGTTAACATCAATTTTAAGTTTGATTTAAAATTGTCTTTAGAAATGTCCTCTTTTTTAAGGTTGACACTGGCACGTAATTCTGGTGTTTGTGTGAACTTGCCGTTTTTGAACCAGAACAGCGCACCCCGTTCAGCCTCAAAAAGGCTATTGGAAATCATGACAATGCGGGTAAAAGTATCAGACTTGTTAACGACAGGGAAAAGGGCTTCCACAAGTTCAATATATTTTTCCCTGTACTCTTTTTCGGGGGGCAAAGGATCCCTGTTGTTATACTGAACCTCGTCTGCTGTATCTGGACGATAGCTTGCTCTCTTTAATCGGATCATTTCCTCCCCCTCTTTTTAGGATAGAACGATTAAGCCCATTTTTATCTGACCATACTGTTATTCGGAGATTAGAGAGTCTACTCAGCCAGATACGAGAGTGCTACCGGGACCACATTCATCCAAGCTAACGTTTCTCCTGAAAAATAACAGCGTTACCAAAGTCGCTGGTCGACCGACGACTTGATGAGCATTTTATTGATAATTTTTTTCCTGATGTCAAGTTATTTTTTTTGTTTGAAGCAGACTATTTTCAGATTTTAGATAGAACGAAGGGACTGAATAGGGAGAAGAAACTTGTTATTGCTGTGTTGTGCTATCATCCGGAAATACGTTTTTTATTGCATTTAAAAACAATTTAAACGCATTTGCAGCTTTCTCAGAGTCATTATCTGACAGATATTCATATACTTTTCGAATTTGAAAAGAAGTTTCTTCAAGGTGAGAAGGGGCAATGGAAATTGCAAAATATTGAATTCTCTCCTGGGCAGCTTTCAGTTCAATCGCAAATTGTTCAATGAGAGAATTGTTTGAAAGCCTGAGAAGTGTTCGACCAAAACTACTAATAGATGCAACATACGGGTCATAATCTTTCTTTTTTATGCTTTTCTCAATGGTTTCGACAAGCGATAGAAGGTAGGCTAACTCCTCTTTGGACATCTTTTTGGCAGCTTTTAAAATTGAATACTGGTAAAACATGTTAACCATATCATGAAAATTTCTCAGGTAGGAAAGGGTCAGTTCAAGAACCACATAACTGCCGCGTTGGTCTTTTCTGACCAGTTTTTGCTTTTCAAGCATATGAAGGGCATCCCTGACAGGACTCCGGCTGACACCCCATTCTTTGGAGATCTGGGTCTCAACAATCAAGTCACCGGATTTCAATTCATTATGAATGATTTTTTTGCCGTATATATCAGCCAGTTTGTCTGAGAGATTCTCCCGTTTCAGCATCTTTGCCGCCCTTTATTTCGGATTTCATTGATCCTTTGTACCCACTGAATGCGAAAAAGTCAACCAGCATCCACTATTGACAAGGCACAGCATCTTCAAGTGAAAATCTTTTAAGGGATGAAAGCGACCATTCAAGTAGTTTGTTTTTCCCTAATAATAGGATGATATAATGTGATTTTGGACAATTTAAAAAAGTGAGTTATAATATTAGTCATGATTTGCATATTATTTTGTGTTTTTAAAAGTAGAGGTTTAAAATATGGAGTCTAAAAAAAATCCTCATCATTTGGTTCTCGGCATGCTCAATGATTATCTGACTGGAAAAGAAATGCCTGATACCCATGATGAGCGATATCGTCAGAAAATCGCACGGCATTTGGTGGAGACTGCAGGGTTTTCCAAAAATGATATCTCCAGCAACATTCCTTTAACGATAACAGCAGATCACAGGAAGGCATCATTGAAGATTGATTTTATGGTTCGATTAGAAAATAAAAATGTGGTCATGATTAAATATGCTCCCGGTTCTCTGGTCACCCGCAGAATTTCAACTCTTGCTCTGTCCCGTGTTGCCTCCCCTTACCAGATTCCATATGTGATCATCACAAACGGGGAAGATGCGGAAATCATTGACGGTGATTCAGGAGAACTCCTTTTTGAAGGAATTTTAAAGCTTCCGGACAGGGACATGATAAACAAAAATATTGTAAACTTTTCATTCAATCCCATTCAAAAAAAGATGTTTGAGCAGGCCTCCAGGATTGCGTTTGCCTGTGAGATAGACGGTGCCTGCCCCTGTGATACAGATGTCTGCGAGATAACAGAATAGAGCAGGGGAATTATTTTTTAAGCACTTTTTTCAGATAGTATCCGGTATAGGAGGCTGAATTCTGCACGATTTGATCGGGATTTCCGGCTGCTATGATTTCTCCGCCCTTAAGCCCTCCTTCAGGGCCCAGGTCAATAATATGATCTGCACATTTGATCACGTCCAGGTTGTGCTCAATCACCACCACGGTATTGCCGGCATCCACCAGCTTGTTTAATACAAATAATAATTTATTGATATCATCCCAATGAAGACCTGTGGTGGGTTCATCCAGAATATAGATGGTTCTGCCGGTGCCTTTTTTAGATAGTTCCCTGGAAAGTTTAATTCTTTGAGCCTCTCCACCGGACAGGGTGGTGGCAGGCTGTCCGAGTTTGACATAACCAAGGCCCACTTCAATAAGAGTGTCCAGTTTGGTTTTTATGGAAGAAATATTTTCAAAAAACCGAACAGACTGATTGATGGTCATATCCAGGACTTCGGCAATGTTTTTTCCCTTATATCTGATGTCAAGGGTTTCAGAATTGTAGCGTTTGCCTTTGCACACATCACAGGCCACATACACATCGGGTAGAAAATGCATTTCGATTTTAATGATACCGTCCCCGGAACAGGCCTCGCATCGCCCGCCCTTTACATTAAAACTGAACCGGCCGGGTTTATACCCCCTTGCCTTTGCTTCCCGGGTTCTGGAAAATAAATCCCTTATCTGGTTGAATACCTGGGTGTATGTACCGGGGTTGCTTCGCGGGGTTTTTCCTATGGGCGACTGATCGATGTGAATGACTTTATCGATATGTTCAATGCCTTCAATTCGTTTATGGATTCCCGCAGTTTTTTTGGAGCGGTTGATTCTGTTGGATAACACCTGATAAAGGGTGGACAACACAAGGGTTGATTTCCCTGAGCCGGAGACCCCGGTGACACAAGTGAAACACCCCAATGGAAAATGTACATCAATATTTTTCAGGTTATTTGAACCTGCTTTGTAAATACTGAAAAAATTTCCATTTCCTTTTCTCCTTTTATCTGGAAGTTCTATGGATTTTTTACCGGAAAGGTATAAGCCTGTGATTGAAGTTTCATCTTTTTCCAAATCTTCAGGTGTTCCCGAAAAAATAACCTCCCCACCTTTGATTCCAGCGGCAGGGCCGATGTCAATAACGTGGTCCGCACTTCGAATGGTATCTTCATCATGTTCGACTACCAATACGGTATTTCCAAGATCCCTGAGATTCATTAATGTGGTTAAAAGCCGGGCATTGTCTTTCTGGTGAAGTCCGATGCTGGGTTCATCCAAAACATAAAGTACACCGGTCAATTTAGATCCAATCTGGGTGGCAAGCCGTATCCTCTGGCTTTCACCACCGGATAAAGTGGCAGCAGATCGATCCAGAGTGAGATATTCAAGGCCGACGTTTCCTAAAAATCCCAGGCGCTGTATCAGCTCTTTAATGATACTGTCGGCAATGGTTTTATCTCGGCCTTGAAGACTTAGAGAAGAAATATAAGCGCTTGCTTCCTGAATTGAAAGCGCTGTAATCTGTGATATGGTTTTATCTTCCACACGGACAAAAGAAGAGGCCTTGTTCAGCCTGGAACCATTGCAGAATGAGCAGGTAATATAGTTCATATATTTTTTTATCTCATCGCGCATTGAACTGGAACCGGTTTCATGATACCGCCTGTCCAGGCTGGGAATAATTCCTTCAAACGTTTTTTTATAAACAATTTTTTTATCCATCCGCTCTACATAAAAAGGGATTTCTTCTTTTCCGGAGCCGTAAAGCAAGACCTTTTGAAATTTTGCAGGCAGCTTGTCAAACGGGGTGTAAATATCTGTTTTATAATGAGTCACCAGTGCATCTAAGAATTCCATGAACTGAACAGAATCCCTGTTTTCCCATGGGATGACAGCTCCCTGCCTTAAGGATATTGTTTTATCCGGGACTATCAGGTTTGGATCAAACTGTGTGATGGCCCCAAGCCCGTCACATTCGGGGCATGCTCCATGGGGAGAGTTGAATGAAAAAGAGGCGGGTACGAATTCAGGATAACTCACGTTGCATTTTGCACAGGCGGCTTTTTCACTGTACAGGGTTTGTTTATCAAGCCCGATATCGAAAATAGCAACTTGTCTGTCGGCAATGGAAAGGGCAAGTTCAAGAGAGTCCGCCAGGCGTTTTTTAATGCCTTCTTTTATGATCAAACGATCGACTACAACATCAATGGTGTGTTTCTGCGTTTTTTTAAGGGATGGCAGTTCATCAATGGTGTAAATGGTATTATTTACCCGGACACGGGCAAATCCTTCTTTTTTTATTTTTGAAAACAGTTTCTCGTGTGTACCTTTTTTCCCTTTTATCAAAGGGGCCAGGACAATGATTTTAGATCGGTCATCCATGGAAAGAATATTTTGAGTGATCTGGTCAATGGACATGGATGAGATGGGCGCCCCGCATTTAAAGCAGTGGGGCTTTCCCACCCTGGCAAAAAGCAGGCGGAGATAGTCAAAAATTTCAGTTACGGTTCCTACTGTTGATCTTGGATTATGGCTGGCAGTTTTTTGTTCTATAGATATGGCAGGGCTCAAGCCTTCGATGGCATCCACATCCGGTTTGTCCATCTGGCCTAAAAACTGTCTGGCATATGTGGATAAAGATTCAACATATCTTCGCTGTCCTTCTGCATAAAGGGTATCAAATGCCAGTGTGGATTTACCTGAACCTGAAAGTCCTGTGATCACAGTGAGTGAATTTCTGGGGATTTCAACGTGGATGTTTTTTAGATTGTGCTCCCGGGCTCCCTCGATGATGATTTTATCGATACTCATTTATTCCTTTTTTTGTTTTCAGCCTGCAGGGCAGCCATCTTTATGGCCTGGGTGAGGCTGAGGGGATCTGCGATTCCTTTCCATGCTATGTCATAGGCAGTTCCATGATCTACAGACGTTCTGATAATGGGCAGTCCAAGCGTCGTGTTTACGCCGTCTTCGAAATGGATAAGCTTAAACGGGATCAGACCCTGGTCATGATACATACAGATTACGGCATCAAAATTGTTATTGGCAGCTTTATAAAATACGGTGTCCGGGGGCAGGGGCCCTCGTACATTGAATCCGAGTTTTTGGGCTGAGTGGACAGCAGGGATAATGATATCTGCTTCCTCATTTCCAAACATGGAATCTTCACCTGCATGTGGATTTAATCCGGCCACAGCCAGGCAGGGATTTTTAATACCAAATCTGTTTTTTAAAGCGTCATGGGTAATCTTAATGGTTTTAATGATATTGTCACAGCTTAAACTTGCAGGGACTTCGGATAAAGGGATATGGATGGTGACAAGAACCACTTTAAGTTTGGCCCCTGCAAGCATCATGGCATATTCTTCGGCGTTAGTTCTGCTGGCCAGAAGTTCTGTGTGTCCATGGAAATTTGAACCTGCAAGTTTGAGTGCTGTTTTGGTTATGGGGCAGGTAACCAGGCCGTCAATCTGATTGTCCAGTGCAAGGTCAATTCCATGAAGTATGAATTTTTCCATTGCCCTGCCGGTTTCGGCGGTTGGCACCCCGGGTTCTGCTGATTGTACTTCAATACAGGATAACTCTAATAAATCAATGGTGCCGGGAGTATACAGGCCCTCGTTTGGATGCTCAACTAAATGAATTTTAAGATCTATGTTCAAAAGCCGTAAGATTTGGGCAATAATTGCTGGATCTCCTAAAACCAGTGGCCTGCACAGAGAATAGATTTCAGGGCTGCAAAGGGTTTTAGCCAGTATCTCAGGCCCTATTCCTACAGGGTCTCCCATGGTAATGCCAATAAGGGGGGGGGATGTTTGATTATTCATTTTTAATATTAATGGTATTCATGTTAAACAGTAAAAAATTAAGTGCAATATACTATTGGAAACTAAAAGTGTAAATAAAATTTGTGTTCAAAATTGTGAAACCATTGTTAAATTCAGGTTTGGAAAAAACTAAAAATTTTTATATAAATCAAAGTAAATCGAAGTAATTTGATGTAAATCAAAGAAAAATATTTTTCACCAGAATGAACCTTTTTTGCAATAATGTTAAAATATCCTGAAAAATAAAATAGTTGTAGAACTAGTTGTAATGTTTGGGAAAAAATTTGTTCCACAAAAAAAAAGTAGTAAAATCAGGTGATTAAAAAATTATGCCAAACAAAATCCTAATGTTGCTCTAACACTCCTCATTAGATTTGACCAAAAAATATTATTCACATAAAAAATACGTACTTAATTTGTTTGTCAGTTTTATTCGTTTGTCACTATTGAATTTGCTTTATTAACCAGTGTTTCAATTAATTGTTGAAAGAAAGAGGTCTTTTTTTTGAAAAAAATGGAATTCTTCTGGGAAGAAGTCAAAGGTCAAGTCAGAAAGCAATTACCCGATCATAGTTACAGAATGTGGGTAGACCCGGTTGAACTGCTGCATTATGATACCGATTACCTCCAATTATCCAGCCCCAATACATATTGTACAAAACGTTTAAAAGACAATTATGTTCCTATTTTTAAAAAGGAGTTGTCCAAACTTGGATATGACAATATTGATATCCGGTTTAAAATTCATACACCTGAAAATAATACTTCCCGAATAAAGAAAAATTCCAGTACTAAGAGTTCTACCAAAGGTTCTTTTCCGGCTATTGCCATGCCGATGAAACAGTCCAGGCAAAAAGGACTCCCCGGCTTTACCGCCAAGTTTAACAACGGCCGCCTTTTAAAAAAAGGATTTACTTTCAATGATTTCGTAGTCGGTGATAATTCAAGTTATGCTTATTCTGCATCCAGGTCTCTTGCAAAAGGAAATATAGGAGGATCATCCATCCTTTATCTCCTGGCCAATACAGGCTTGGGAAAAAGTCATCTGTCTCAGGCTGTAGGGCATCACATAATTACCCACGACAATTCCACACGGGTATATTATGTCACGGCAGAAGAGTTTACCAATGAAATGATTTCTTCCCTGAGGTCCAACACCATTGACGAGTTTAAAAAGAGATACAGGGAAAAATGTGATGTGTTGATTCTTGAAGATGTTCATTTTCTGTCTGGAAAAGATGCTACACAAAAAGAACTGGCACTGACACTGGATTATCTTCTGGATGCTGATAAAAAAATTATATTTTCAGGGTGTGAACTGCCTGATGATATTCCCAAGCTTAACGAGCAGCTTCGCTCCCGTATGAGCCTTGGGTTGATCACGGAAATAGAATCCCCGGATTTTGATACCCGGGTAAGAATACTCAAAAAGAAGTCAAAAAAATATGGATATGATATCCCGAATAATGTGACCGATTATATAGCCCAGGAACTCTGTGATGATGTCCGTCAGTTAGAAAGCGGTCTGTTCGGTGTGGCGGCAAAGGGCTCTCTTATGGGATACAACATTGACATTGAGCTTGCCAAAAGTGTTTTGGCAAATATGAGCAATGCCCGAAGGAAAATTACGATTGAAGCCATTAAACGGCTGGTCTGCAATGAATTTTCCATCTCGGAAAAAGATATCATATCTTCTTCAAGAAAAAAGAGGATTGTAAAACCCCGCCAAATGGCCATATTCCTTTCCAGAAAATATACAGATCTTTCCATCAAAAAGATTGGAAAGAGCTTTAATAAATATCATGCAACGGCCATCTATTCAATCAACACCATTGAAAAAGAGTTGAAACTAAAAGGGGCGTTGTTTGAGCAAATGAACTACCTTTCCAGGAAAATAGAAACAGGCAAATTATAAATGGAACTTTCCCGGTCTATTTATAAACATCTTCAAAAGATCTGCGGAAAGAACCATGTTACACGGGAAAAAGAAGAACTGCTGTGCTATTCCTATGATGCTGCCGGAATAAGTTTTATGCCGGATGCAGTAGTGTTCCCCGGCTGTGAAGACGAGGTTTCTCAGATCCTGCAATATGCTTCCCAAAAAAAAATAAATATTATTCCACGCGGGGCAGGTTCCGGTATGACAGGTGGCGCAGTACCTGTCAATGGCGGTATTGTTCTTGTGTTCAGCCGGATGAACCAGATTCTTGAAATTAACGAAGATAATTTCTATGTCAGGGTTCAGCCTGGAGTTGTAATTTCAGACATTCACAGGTCAGTTGAAGAAAAAGGCCTGTTTTATCCCCCGGACCCGGCAAGTTCGTCTATTTGCACCATTGGCGGAAATATCGGAGAGTGCGCAGGCGGCCCCAGGGCCGTTAAGTATGGGGTAACCCGGGATTATGTTTTAGGGCTTAGAGCAATACTGCCTTCCGGCGAATTAATTCAGACTGGCGTTCGTACCGCTAAAGGAGTCGCAGGGTATGATTTAACCCGGTTAATCGTAGGCTCAGAGGGCACGTTGGCGGTAGTGACCGAGGTCACCTTGAAGTTGTTGGCAAAACCGGCAGCCATTAAAACCATGGCGGTGTTATTTAACAGCATGCAGGCTGCGGCAAAAGCGGTCTCCGGTATCATGAAGGAAACAGTGATTCCAAGGTGTGTTGAATATCTGGATCAGGCCTGTCTTGAGCTGGTAAAAGATCATATCAGTTTTGACGTGTCTGAAAATATGAAAGCGCTGTTGATAATAGAACTCGATGGTGATGAGGCCGGAGTTCAAAATGATGCAAAAGCAATTGAAAAACTGTGTACCCGTTTCGGGGCGGTTAAAATAATAATTGCTGACAGCCCGGAAGATGCTCAAAAATTATGGGATGCAAGAAAAGCGCTTTCTCCGATAATGTATAAAATTGCACCGAATAAAATGAACGAGGATATTGTGGTGCCCATTGATAAAATTCCCGATATGGTAAAAAAGACACAGGATATCCAGGATGAATTCGGACTTAAGGTTGTCAGTTTCGGCCATGCAGGGGATGGAAATATTCATTGCAATATCATGTATAAAAAATCGGATGAAAAACAAAAAAAACGAGCAGAAGAGGCGGTTGATAAACTGTTTGACGCTACTTTGGAATTGGGTGGGACCATTACAGGAGAGCATGGGGTGGGGATTACTAAAATGGAATTTTTACCCCATGAGGTAGGCCGGGCCCAGATCGAAATCATGAAAGGAATCAAAAAGGCGTTTGACCCGTATAATATCCTCAATCCGGGAAAAATTTTTTCCTGATCCCTAAACTGTTTTCTTAAAAAAAAATTGTGATGCTGATTTATTGGGGTTTTATAGCATAATGATTATGTATCAATAATTTTTCTAAAACATCAATTTTAGGATATTTATTTTGATGGATGCAGCATCGAATTGATATTGAACAATATTTAAAGCAGAGTTTGTTTTTATTATTAAATTCTCCGAAGCAATCGGGTGTATCCACAGAGTCCTTTTTTATCGAAGTATTGATCATTATCCGGTCCACTAATTTTATGTCCATAAACATTCTAAAAACAGGGTATTTTTTTCTTATTTAGAGGAAAAACACCCGTTGGTCAACACCTATTTTCATTTTACTTTCGTACCATTTTCATTTTATTTTTGTACCATGAACTCCAGCTTTTCAACCAAGGGCTTTAAGCTTTGTTTCCGGGTGGCAGATACGCATATCCCCTGCTTGAGAAGCCACTTGTCTTCAAAGGCGTCAAGATTGATTCGATCCATTTTATTAAAGACATACAAGCTTGGAATATGATCCAGTTTCATTCGCTTTAAAATTTGTTCTACAGATTCCTTTTGCTGCTGGTAACGAGGGTTGCTCACATCAATGACATGCAGGACAACGTCTGCATCTGCAAGCTCTTCAAGGGTGGCATGAAAAGCTTCCATCAATTCTTTTGGAAGATCCTGTATAAAGCCGACCGTATCTGTAATGATCACTTCTGTATCTTTAGGAAAGCGCAGCCGTCGGCTGGAAGGATCAAGCGTTGCAAACAACCTGTTTGCAGCAATTATCTTGCTTTGTGTTAAGGTGTTGAGCAGCGTGGATTTGCCGGCATTTGTGTACCCGACAATAGAAATAATCGGCAGTGATTTCCGTCTTCTTTTTGATTTTTGCTGATGCCGCTGTTTGCGTATTTTAACAATTTCTTTTTTAAGGCGGTTAATTTTTTCTCTTACCCGGCGCCGATTAATCTCCAGCTTGGTTTCTCCCGGGCCCCTGCCGCCAATGCCGCCGGTCAAGCGTGACATGGCAGTGTTTTTGGTGATCAGGCGCGGCAGAAGATATTCCATCTGGGCCAGTTCCACCTGAAATTTACCTTCTCTTGATTTGGCCTGCTTGGCAAAAATATCCAGGATCAACTGTGTCCGGTCAATGACTTTCATTTCAACAAAATCGGTTATGGAGCGAATTTGTGAAGGGGACAGTTCCCGGTCAAATACCAGGAGCGTCGCATATTTTTGTATGGCCTCAATGACCAGGTTGGATAATTTGCCTTTACCCACTACAAATTTTGAATCAATAGTTTTTCTTCTTTGCACGGCTGAACCAATAACATTGATATGGCTGGTTTTGCAAAGTTCCTTAAGCTCTTCTATGGACGCCCAGGAATTGCGGGGGTGCTCAGTTGTCGCATTGATTAAAAATGCATTCTCTCTTCCGGATTCAGGTTTATGCAGTGCATTTTTTTGAGTCAGCTCCGACTCTAAAGCCAGAATTTGATCCAAACATCCGTTTTCCAGATCATTCATCCCTTTGGGATCAAGTACCCGGTAAGGTGAGGCGTCTTCATCAGGAAGAATGTGACCGGAGTAAAGTGTGCCGGGTTTTCCGTCCGGGGTAATGCATATGGCGCTGATATAGTCCAGGCGGAGAAGTGCAAGGTCTGTTAAGTCATCTCGTGTAAGGGGTTCATCTTTTAGATGGGTATGAAAAAGACGAAGGCCTTTAAGTTTTCCTGGGATGGCCATATACCCATCTGTTACGGGAATCATAATTTTATGGGCATCCCCGACAATCACATAAATGACCTTTCCGTTTCGATCAATCAGAAGGCCGATCTGGCGGCGGATTTCATGAGAAAAATTGACCAGACTCTGCGTAAGTTCAGTATCTGCTATATATTCAGATGGTGTGTTGTAGGTGTAAAGGCTTTCTATGGTTTTGATCTGGGTGTTTCTCAGGCCAGAGATATTGCCGTAGAGTTTTCGCTTCATTCAAAATCCTGGTATGTATCCGGGGCAAGTTCTTCAAAACGGGTATACTGGCCGTGAAAGTGCATAAGCGCTGTTCCTGTTGCCCCGTTTCTGTTTTTTGCAATGATGATTTCTGCAGTTCCTTTTTTGGGGTTGTCTGCTTCTTTATTGTATACGTCATCCCTGTAGATAAAAGCAACAATATCTGCATCCTGCTCAAGTGCTCCTGATTCACGAAGATCAGAAAGCATGGGCCGTTTGTCTGCACGCTGCTCCAACATACGATTGAGCTGTGAAAGGGCGACTACCGGCACATTAAGTTCTTTGGCAAGGGCTTTAAGCGAGCGGGAGATTTCTGCAATCTCAAGATCTCTTCTGTCGGATCTAAAGGGTGCTTTCATTAATTGCAGATAATCAATAATGATCAGGCCGATATCATCGTGTTTTTTGTAAAGCTTCCGCGCTTTGGCTCTCACTTCCATGGCTGTGATATTGGGAGTGTCATCAATGAAGATCGGCATTTCATTTAAAACGCCTGCAGCATCGGTTGC
This sequence comes from Desulfobacteraceae bacterium, assembly GCA_033851995.1. Classification (GTDB taxonomy): domain Bacteria; phylum Desulfobacterota; class Desulfobacteria; order Desulfobacterales; family Desulfobacteraceae; genus Desulfobacula. Next base: position 21,699 of record JAWSVI010000001.1, read on the forward strand.
ATTCTGCCAGTCTTCCTGACTGATGAATCCAGTTCTCAAGCGGTTGGAATCAATGCGTGCTTCAGAAGTAAGAAGACGCATGGAAAGCTGTTCATTAGACATTTCAAGTGAGAATACCGCCACAGGTTTTCGCTCTTCTAATGCCACGTTTCTGGCAATATTCAAAGCAAATGCGGTTTTACCCATACTGGGCCTTGCGGCCAGAATAATTAAATCTGATCCCTGCAGGCCGGAGGTGATGTTGTTTAAGCGCGGATAGCCGGTTGACAGTCCTGACAGGCCGCCATCCTTTCCCTGCTGTTCTTCAAGCTTATCAATGTTCAGATTAATGAGTTCACCAAGACTCTGAAAACTGCTTTTTGATTTTTTTTCCGAAATATTGAAAATAGAGCTTTCTGCAAAATCGATGATGTCTTCAAAATCTCCCTGATCCTTCATACAGTTTTCAATAATGCCGGACGAAGCAGTAATCAACTGGCGCAAAGAGGATTTACCTTTAATGATTTTAGCATAATGTATGGCATTGACCGCCACAGGTGCTGCATCGGAGATGGAAGCAAGATAGGCTGCACCGCCAACACTTTCGAGCTCGTCTTTTTCCTTCAGGCGGTTTGCAACTGTCACTAGATCTGCCGGCTCTTCTTTTATGGCCAGTTCCAGAATGGCAGTGAAAATTTTGGTATGGGCACCTTTGTAAAAATCTTCAGGGGAGAGGATGTCAATAATGTCATGGAGATTGTCATTATTGATGAATATGGCACTTAAAAGGGATTCTTCAGCCTCGATATCCTGGGGAGGGGTTTTGTTTAACAGGGGATCTGAAGCTATGTTTTTTTTTGTAGCCGCCATATTATTTTAAGATGTCACCCAAAAGACAGTGTTTGTGTCTTTTGGGTGACGCTATTTATTATTTTTCTTCTTTTTCTTCTGCTACAACATTCACAGTGATTTCAGGTTCAACATCTTTATAAAGACGAATGGGTACCTTGTATTCACCTACTTCTTTGATGGGTTCTGCAAGAAGGATGGAGCGGCGTTCTACCATGACTTCCTGTGCGTTCAAAGAGTCTTTGATGTCTAAACTGGTCACAGAACCGTAAAGGTAGATTTCCTCGCGGACTTTGGCTTTGATTGTACATACAACATCTTTGACTTTGTCTGCCATTTCTTCCGCAATTTTTCGTTCTTTGGCAATCTGAAGCTCCAGTTTGGCTTTTGCCTGTTCCATGACTTTTCTATTCTGGGGTGTGGCAAGAATCGCCTTTCCCTGTGGCAGCAGGTAGTTGCGGCCATAACCGGGCGCAACATCACACTCTGTACCTGCAATGCCGAGCGTGTCAATGGTTTCTTTAAGTATAACTCTCATTTAAACCTCCAAAAAGATCCAGCCGGTTTATTTAAACAGGCTGTACTTTAAATTATTTTTATCACTTAGCCATATCAATTTTTCTGAAATTGAACCATGTGTCAAACAGACCAAGTCCGATGACCAGGAACATAAAAAGGGGCTGAATAGCAATTAAGATGTAAAAAAAAAATCTTAACATAAAGGGTGCCCTCTTTTTTTCAAAGAAAAATGATACCACTGCAATTCCCTGTAAAAAATACACAAACATCAAAACAAACAGGCCATTGGCTGCAACTAATTTGAATATGCCAATGGGCAAAAATACGAAAACGCTGAATAAAATAACTCCAATGACCAGTTGGTCAGGAGCTTTCCAGTGTTTTAAATTTTCAAGTGATTTTATGATGATCCCTTTTCTCGACAGCAGCCGTTTCATATATAAAATATTGAGCCACATCATGGCCAGATATGAGTTGATGAAAACAGCAGGCAGTACACTGACAAATATGGAATTTATCTGCTGCAGCTGTTGAACGTCAACCTCCATCTGGGGATAAAAATTGGCTGTGTCTTTAAAAATCTGGGAAGAAAAGGCCTGATAGCTTGCAATATATTCAGAAATCAAGCGGCTTATCTCCAGGTTTTGGGAGATGGTGTATAATGAAAAGAAAGCAGCACAGATGCCGAATACGGCCCCGAACGTATAGAGCATTATTTTTTCAATACTCAATAATCTTTCCATGTATTCTCCCAGGAAAAAACCTGTCATCAAAAAGAACCCGAAATAAAGCATATTAAATGCTATGTTGCCGGTAAACACAATAAGCACGGCCAGGCAAACCGCCATGATAATCCCCCCGCCCATTCTTCCGGCTTTTAAACGGTAAAACAATACCGGCATGGGGAGAAACATCCAGGCAAAAATACCAATCAACGGCATGATGTGCATGATGAGAATAATCGTCATACATAAAAGAATGCCGGTAAGGATATCCTTAACTGGTGCGTGCTGTATGTGACTGCCTGTCAAGTTCATGGCTCCTGTAGACCGAAAGCTTAATACATGGGCTTGCCAACAAACGGCAGCAGGGCAATCTGACGGGACTGCTTAATGGCCACTGTAAGCTGGCGCTGATGTTTGGCACAGGTTCCAGTGATTCTTCTGGGAATTATTTTTCCACGTTCTGTAATGAATTGCCTGAGTGCTTTAGGGGTTTTGTAGTTGATCTCAAGATCATTGTCCACACAGAATCTGCATATTTTCCGGCGTTGATAGAATTTTGCCTTACCACCGCCTCTTTGATTTCTACGATACATGGTCATTATTCTCCTTCAGTTTGGGCTTCTTTGTCTTCTTCTGCAGGGGCTTCTTCTTTGGGCGCTTCCTGGGCTTCTTCAGCAGCAGGTTCTTCAGCAGCCGCTGTTTCTACAGGCTTTTCCTCGACGGGTGTCTCGGCTTCTTCTTCTTCGGTTGCTTTGGCTTGCGCTTCAATTTCCTGGGTTGTCATATCCCCGGAAAGAACGATTGTCATAAATTTCATGATTGATTCGTTCAGACGAAAATTTCTCTCAAGCTCAGCAACAAGTGCGCCGGTTCCACCGTATGTAAGACATACATAATGACCACGGGTTTTTTTTCTGATTTCATAGGCAAGTTTCTTGTTGCCCCATTCATCAAAATCGAGAATAATACCGCCTTCTTTGGTGATGATTTCTCTGACTCTGTCGAACAGTTCTGTTCGTACCTGATCTTTCAGATCTGGGTCAGAGATAAAAACAGTTTCATATTTCCTCATTTTTTCTCCTTGCGGATATAAAGCCCTGATCTTAAACCAGAGCAAGGATTAAATTAAAAAACAACGCCTGCCATTCAGGCATTGTCCAAAAACTATTCTGTATATCATTTTAAGCCTTTAGGGTCAATATAATTTCTAAATTCAAATGGGATGATGCCTAATGCAAAAAGATCGTTTTTTGTCGCGCGATTATAAGCATTACGGTTATGAGTTGACTCAGTGATACAACGTGGTAGAATAAAAGGATCTAAATTTTTTTTTGCTTATGCGTATTTTTAATATTCACCCCCTAAACAAAAGCGTCAGCTCTTAAACCAGAAAAAATGGTAAATAGCTATGAAAACACTTTTTTTATTCAATCGGCAAAATAATAATACGAAAAACCTTGAAAGAGATCTCCTTGAAAGTGTGCCTGGTTTCGCACCATAACTGTCAATTTTTTAGAAGAGCTTTCTTGCCTGCATTGATAATGATGTAAAAGACATCATCTCAGTTTTGCAAAAGATACAACAAAATGAAGGCCGCAAAAAATAATGAATGAAAATTATATAAATGGAGACAGAAACAATGAAAAAAAGATCACTCAAATTTAAATTGATTTTTGGTGGAATTTTGGCTGTCGTCCTTCCCATAGCTGTCGTGGGGCTTTTTTCATATCAAAAAGCCTCTGCGGCTTTGGTCTCGGCCGCAAAAAGCCAGGCAGAACAAGTTGCAAAGGACCTGGCAACAATGACAGAAGGAACAATAAATCAGGAGATAAAGCAGGCAAAGTCCCTGTCCCTTGATCCACTCGTCATTAAGGCAGCAGAGAAGGTGTTTAATGACGGCATTGAAGCCGCTGATTCTGAACTTAAGGCATTAGATGTTTTTTTTACGAAGGTCTACCGTGAAATCGGCAAAGACTATGACCTTTTGTTTGTAACAGATAAAAATGGATTGGCCATATCAGACAGTATGAAAGGTACACAAAGAGAGAAGAAATTATCAGTCTTAGACAGGGACTATTTCATTTCGGCAAAAAAAGGAAAAATCAGTGTTGGAACACCTGTTTTATCCAGGGCCACGGGTAAGCCAATTGTTGTGGTGGCTATCCCGATCAAGGCAGATTCCGGTCAATTTGCAGGGATTTTTGGAATGGTGATTAAGCTGGACGGGTTGAGTGAAAAAATAACCCAGGTCAAAATTGGAGAAACCGGTTATCCTTTCATGATAGGCCAGAACGGTGTTGTGATTGCGCACCCCAATACAAAGTTTATTTTGGACTTGGATTTAACAAAACTGGATGGAATGGAATCCATAACCCGGCAGATGATGGATCAGAAATCCGGGGTAGAAAATTACAATTTTAAAGGAGTGGATAAAATAGCTGGTTTTGCTCCTGTTCCTTCCACTGGTTGGAGCGTTTGCGTTACCCAGAATGATTCCGAATTCATGGCGCCTGTCTATGCCATCCGGAATATGGTTTTGATTGTCGGAGTGATTTTCCTAATATTGACACTTGTTGCTGTCCTTTGGTTTGCTCGAGGGATCACGCTGCCTATTTACAAAATTATTGAAGGCTTAGAGCAGGGTTCAAGCCAGGTTGCCGCAGCTTCAAACCAGGTTTCATTATCCAGCCAGACATTGGCGGAAGGGGCATCTGAGCAGGCCGCATCAATAGAAGAAACATCATCATCCATGGAAGAGATGGCATCCATGACCAGAAAGAATGCAGAAAACGCCACCCATGCGGATAACTTGATGAAAGATGCCAATCAAATTGTTCAGGAAGCCAATCAGTCCATGACGGATTTAACAAATTCAATGGATGATATTTCCAAAGCAAGCGAGGAAACCTCGAAAATAATAAAAACAATAGATGAAATCGCATTCCAGACCAATCTGCTGGCACTGAATGCTGCGGTTGAAGCTGCAAGGGCTGGTGAAGCCGGTGCCGGGTTTGCCGTGGTTGCAGATGAAGTCAGAAATCTGGCCATGCGTGCAGCAGAAGCTGCTAAAAATACAGCACAGATGATTGAAGGTACGGTTAAAAAAGTCAATGAAGGTTCCCAGATTGTGTTCACTACAAATGAGGCATTTGCCAAGGTAGCCGACAGTTCGGCCAAAGTTGGCGACCTGGTTGCAGAAATTTCCGGGGCATCACAGGATCAGTCAGAAGGTATTACTCAAGTCAATAATGCGGTGACTGAGATGGATAGTGTGGTTCAGCAAAATGCTGCCAATGCAGAGGAATCAGCCTCTGCGTCAGAAGAGCTGAACGCGCAGGCGGAACAATTGAAAGCCTATGTTGAAGACCTGCTTGTTGTCATTACAGGGGCATCATCGAAAGCAAACCGCAAAAAGATTTCAGCCCGTATTGAAAAGCCTGTGTCCCATCATTTACCCCGGCGCCCTGAAGGGCAAAAAATGATAAAAGCAAAGAAAAATGAAGTCAGGCCTGAACAGGTGATTCCTTTTGATGAGGATGAGTTCAGCGACTTTTAATGTTAAAAAAGTCCATTGCATTTTTAAAGGTTATTTTTTCAAGTGTGTCCCGGCTGATATCTGTTGCATTCAGAACTTTGAGTTCTCTGTCCCATTCATAGGGGATATTGGGGAAATCTGATCCATACATAATTCTGTCGGGTCTGTACTGCTTTAGCAAAATGGCATCTTTAACCTGAAAATAATCTGTGATAACCATGGTGGTGTCAAGCCATAGATTATCATATTTTTCGATTAATTTCCTATAGGCAGCTGTCTCATCAAACCCCATATGGGGAACACAAATCTTAAGGCCAGGAAAATTTTTAACCACCGTCTCAAGCTTTTGTGCACTGCAGATCTCGTATGGATCACATTGGTAAGCGCTGCTTTTCGGCTCTCGGCCAACATGCATGACAACGGGTTTGCTGTTTTTTTGGCAGCAGTCATACAAAGGGTTCATTATGTCGCTGTCCATATCAAAACATTGAACATGTGCATGAAGTTTCAGTCCGCCAAGACCAGAATCAAATGCCTCCTGTAAAATGTTTTCGGCATTGTCCTCCCCTGGAAATACTGTGGCCATTCCAGTGACCCGCCTGCCGGATTCTTTGCATTTTTTCGCAAGATATGAGTTCAGGCTTTTTGATATACCGGGTTTGTGTGCATACTGGAGTGCAATGATATGTTTAATGCCATGGGAAAATAAAAAATCAAAAACCTTAGAGGTGTTCATTTTGTATCTGATCTGCCAGGCATATTCGTCAAACCAGTTGTGAATAGCTTTGAAAATATTTTGCGGAAAAACATGTACATGCGCGTCAATAACAGGCGGCAGAGAGCCAGGGATGCGCTTGCCTTCAGGGCTGTCAAATGCAGCCATATCCTTTTTTAACATTCAGTGATCCTTACTAACCGGTTGCTTTTCATCAGGTTCCAACGTATAGAGGTTATAACACATTTTAAGTCAGATTAAACAATTAAAGAGAGAATAACTGTATGGTAAAAGAGTTACGTCAGGAACTGTTTTGTATTCAAATACCGCTGCCCGGCAGCCCATTGAAATATCTCAACTCCTATGTGGTGCGCAGCCCTGAAAGAAGTTTGATTATTGACACAGGCTTTAACAATAAAGTCTGTCTGGAAGCAATGACAAATGGTCTGGATGAGCTTGGTATTGATCTGGCTCATACAGATATTTTTATAACCCATTTTCATGCAGATCATTTCAGCTTGATGCCAAAATTAAAGACGCCAACAACCCGGATTTATTTTAATCGACCGGAAAGTGAACTCCTGGAAAACTGGGAGGGGTTTGGAACCATGCTGGAAAATGCCAAACACCATGGTTTCCCTGCAGACAGCCTTCAAAAGGCGCTTGACGCCCATCCTGGAAGTAAATTCGGGGTGGAATGGACACCAGACGCCAGCATGCTTTCAGAAGGTCAGACTCTTTCCTATGGGGAGTATACGTTTACCTGTATTGAAACCCCCGGCCACACAATGGGCCATCTATGTCTGTATGAAAAAGACAAAAAAATATTTGTTTCCGGGGACCATGTGCTGATTGATATTACACCGAATATACAGTGCTGGCGGGATGAGGAAAACCCATTAAAACAGTACATGGAGAGCCTTGAAAAAGTCCGGGAATTTGAAGTGGATCTGGTTTTACCCGGCCATAGAAGGATTTTTACCGACCTGAAAGCCCGGGTTGATGAATTGATTTCCCACCATCAGGACCGGTTGGATGAAATACGGAATATTCTTGGCAGGGAAACCCAAAGTGCTTACGAGACGGCAGGGAAGATGACCTGGGATATCAAAGCTAAAACCTGGGAAGACTTTCCCATAGCCCAGCAGTGGTTTGCGACTGGAGAAGCATTATCTCATTTGAGATATCTTGAAGACACTGGTGAAATTCAGAGGCACCTGAACAAGGATCGTGTTTTATTTAATCACTGTTCCAAAGTGATTTAACCCAGCCCATAACCCCTTTTTTCTTTGTTTGAGGCTTTTGGGAAACCCTTTCTGCTGAATGGGCCTTTTTATTTGAGGCTGCGGCGATTTTTTTTCTTTTGGGTTTGGGTGAACTTACGACGGTATCAGCTTTGTCTTTGAGAGATTCTCGTATTTCTGTTACCAAGGCGGTTTGAATATTTTCCTGACCAATTTTCAATTGAGGTTTTCCTCCAAGGAAAGTTTCTCCCAGCTCCAGTTTGACCCCGTTTCCACTTGAACCGATTTCTGTTGCTTCTGCAATTGAACAGGCAAACTGCGTGAGTCCTGCAACTATTTTATATTCAGGAGGGGCCAGTTCGGGCATCTGGCAGTATGCCACACCTTCGCATAGAATTGAAGGCAGGCGCCAGGTTGATAAAACTTTGGAGGCAATGAGTCCGTCTGTTGTTCCAAAAACATCCATTTCAATTTTATGCAGAGGCTGCTCAAATTCCCTGGCCTTTCTGATGCACTTGGAAAATTCTTTAGGGAAATGGATGGCCAGCAGCAATTTCCCCATACTTTGAAGCATCCCTGTCATATAAAGGTCCCCGGCCAGAACATCCATTTCAAGGTTGGGGTGCCCTAATCGACGGTTGGCAACTGCACAGACCCAGGAGTAGGCCCAGAAATTATTATATGAAAAGCCCTCTATGTCCGGAAATTTAGGGAGCATTTTTTGGAAAAATTGCAGACAGACTGTATTAACGGTTTCTATAAGTCCTATCCGGGTGATGGCAGCACGAAGACTGACAATTTTATCCATCTCACTGTAGAACGTGGAATTGGATAACTGTAGAATTCGTGTGAAAAGCCCTGGGTCGGATTCAACAAGTTTTACAAATGAAGGGATATCTATTTTTTCTTCGGGAAGGCGTACCGTATCAAGAATTTTTTTTCCGTTTGCAGGCAGGCTTGGGATGTTGACGCTTGTGGTTAATATTTCCTGGGCAATACTGAATGCAATGGTTTTTTCTCCAACAAGATTATTTTCCATAACGATAATAGTTCCTTACGCAAGTTATGAATAAAGGGATAAAGGTTCTTAATAATAGGCATAAGCACATGATTATGCAAGTAGATTTAAAGCTTTTGATATGAGCGGTTTAAAAAGTATCAGATCAATACCTGATTTTTTTTTTAAAGTCAGGCGGCAACCAGGGAAAATTTTAAATAAAATGTTGACAGTGTAAACATTGGCATTTAATATGTGGGCTAAATTACAAATCATATTTAAACATGGCATTTATGACAGCTCATAAAAAACAGAATCAAGACTACCATCATGGAAATCTCAAACAGGTGCTCATTGATACGGCCGTAGAGATTATTTCTGAGATGGGTGCAAAAGAACTGTCCCTGAGAAAGATTGCTCAAAAGGCAGGGGTAAGTCATGCCGCTCCCTACAGGCATTTTAAAGATAAAAATGCCATTCTGTCATCCGTAGCAAAGCAGGGCTTTTCTCTGATGCTTGAAAGGACCCAGAAGAATATTGCAAAAAGCCCGGGTGATGAACTGGACCACTTTGCGATTATCGGGCTTTCGTATATTGAATTCGCCATTGATTATCCCTCCCATTACCGGGTGATGTTCGGCACCCGCATGGAAAATTCATATTTTAAGGATGAATTTAAGCCAAAATCCATACCTGTTTTTAAACTGCTCAGGGATACGATCATGGACTGCCAGGAAAAAGGGCTGTTGAAAGACGGCGATTTAAATCAGATGGCAATGGCCGCGTGGTCTATTGTTCATGGGTTTGCCATGCTCCGCATTGATCACCATATACCGGATAAAAAATTGAATGAGAAACGGTTAAACGCGCTTAAACGTTCAGTGGTAATGACGCTTTACCAGGGGCTGCGCCCTTAAATAGCTTATATAGGACGCTAATTATTATTTAAACCAAGTTATCATTTAAGCAAGGAGTCAAAAATGAGTGAGCAAATTTATCAAAAACTGAGAAAGGTTCTGGATACACTTCCCAACGGATTTCCTGCTTCTGAAAGCGGAGTGGAGATCAAAATCTTAAAAAATATTTTTTCCCCGGAAGACGCTGAACTGTTCTGCGATCTGCGCCTGTCTTTTGAAACTCCGGATCAGATTGCACAAAGGACCGGCCGACCGCTTGACGGCCTGGCTGAGCACCTGGACGAGATGGAGAAAAAAGGTCAGATTTTCAAAATTGATTTTGGTGAAGTCAGCGTTTATCGAATGTATCCCTGGGTGTTTGGTATTTTTGAGTTCCAGCTCAAACGCATGACCAAGGAACTGGCAGAGTTGTGCCAAGAGTATCAGGAGACGTTCGGCCCGCAGTTCTTAAATAGTAAAGTGCCTCTCATGAATGTCGTACCAGTTGAGGAGGATATCAGCAGTGGTGAAGTCCCGCTGCCGTTTGAACAGGTATCCTCAATTATTGAGAGCGGTCAATCCTGGGCAGTTCAGGACTGTATCTGCAAGAAAGAACATGAAATGCTGGGAGAACCCTGCGACCGCCCTGTGGAAGTCTGTCTGGCCATCGCACCGATCCCCAACCATTTCAAAGAGGAAAATGTGTTTAACTCACGCCCCATCACCAAAGAAGAAGCCTATGATATTCTGAAGCTGAGCGAGGAAAACGGTCTGGTGCACCTGACCAGCAATATTGAAAAAGGCCATTACTTTATCTGCAACTGCTGCAGCTGTTGCTGCGGTATCCTGCGTGGGGTAAATAAATTTAGCGGTGCTGCAGGCGTTAATTCAAATTACTATGCCGAGATCGATGAGGATGAATGTGTGAGCTGCGGCGTATGTGCGGATGAACGCTGCCAGGTTTTTGCCATCGAAGAATCTGATGATGCGTATACAGTTCTTAAGGATAAATGTATCGGATGCGGACTTTGCGTATCCACCTGTCCTTCTGAGGCCATTTCCCTGGTTCGCAAAAACGATGAAGATATCGTCCTGCCGCCAGTGGATGAAAAAGATTGGTATGCAAAAAGGGCCAAGGCACGAGGTGTGGATTACAGTAAATATGCATAGAATTAATATGATTATAATAAAAGGATATTGCCATGCATGAACTGCCGGTAATTAACAGTATTTTAAAAGTGGTTTTAAAGCATGCGGTTAGCAATAAGGTAAGCAAAGTGATGGCAGTCCATCTCCAGGTCGGGGAACTGAGCGATCTGGAAGATAAATGGATGCAGCAGTACTTTGACCACTTGGCAAAAGGCGGCATTGCAGAAGGTGCACAGCTGAAGATTGAAAGAATTCCAGTGGTCATGAAATGTTCTGACTGCGGCTTTTCATATACCATCAACATTAAAGAAGATGAAACCTACATTTGTCCGGAATGTAAAAGCCAGAAGAATACCATGGTATCCGGGCGGGAATATTTTATTAAAAACCTGGAGGCAGTATGAGCAAAGAGATAAAACTGATTGAGGTCAAAGAGGGTATTCTAGGAGAAAATGATGCCAATGCTAAAAAGCTGCAAAGTGATCTTGCAAAAGAAAAAACTTTTCTGCTTAACCTTATGGCATCTCCCGGGGCAGGTAAAACCAGCCTGGTGATCCAGACAATACGCAATCTGAAGGAAGCACTTAGAATTGGTGTTATGGAAGCTGATATTGATTCAATGGTGGATGCTCAAAAAGTTTCCGATGAAGGAGTTGAGGCCATCCAGGTACGAACCGGCGGTTTTTGCCACATGGATGCCACCATGGTGAAAGACGGCCTGGACGAAATGGATACCAAAAACCTGGATCTGGTGATATTGGAAAATGTGGGCAACCTTGTGTGTCCGGCGGAATTTGAAACAGGCGCCACAAAGAATGCCATGATTTTAAGTGTTCCGGAAGGCGATGACAAACCTTTGAAGTACCCTTTGATGTTTTCCGTCTGTCATGCATTGGTTATTAATAAGACGGATTATCTTGAACTGTCTGATTTTGATGTGAAAAAATGCAGGGAACGAGTGTTGAAACTAAACCCGGATATCAAGATTTTTGAAGTCTCCTGCAGGACAGGCGAAGGTATAGACCAATGGGTTCGGTGGCTGAAAGATGAAGTGGCAGCCCTTTAATTGGGTTGTATATCAATTTGTGATGGAGACAGGCGGTCTTTGGCATATTCAAGGTGAGCATTTGAACTGAAAAAAACTTGAATAATATCCTTATCAAGGCTGCCGTTTTCTCCCATACCTTTTAAAATAGTTTTGATTTTGCTCAAATTCATGGGGTTTTTGTAAGGCCTGTCCGGAGCTGAAAGTGCCTCAAAAACATCTGCAACCGCAAGAATTCTGGCCTGGATGTTCAAATCCCTGCTGTCCAGGCCTAAAGGGTATCCAGTACCATCTAATTTTTCATGATGTGCACCGGCAATAAATGGAATTTTGGCCAGGTTTTTGGGCCAGGGCAATTTGCTTAAAATTTTCTCGGTTAAATCTGCATGATGGTTAATGGTTTCTCTTTCTGCCGTTGTAAGTGTGCCCTTGGCAATACACAGATTTTCAAATTCATCGGCACTCAGATAGGAGTGTTTTTTACCTCCGATTACGCAGTATTTTGCATGAATATCCTTTAAAATATCCAGCTGTTCAAGGCTGAGATAATCTTTGTTGGTATTGATGCTGCAAATCGTTTCAAACTCATTTTCAAGTATGTTTATCTGTTTTTCGCACGCTTTGTCTATCTCATCAAATTGAGGCGTATGGTTGCTGTTTTCAAGCAGAGCCAGTTTTTTTTGAGCTGCCACAAGCTTGATATTTGTTTTAAAAAGATCCCACCGTGTTTGAATTAACTCTATCCGGTCAATGATCGTTTGCAGGCGGGAGGATTTTCCAATGATATGGTCAGGGGTGGTTATTTTTCCAGTATCATGCATAAGGGCGGCAATTCTCAACTCATCCATTTCATCGGAGCTTAGACTCCTGTTTTTAAAACAGGTGGTATCCCGGTTGATTTTTTCAGCGATTAAAAGACTCAGTTCAGTCACCCGCTGGATATGCCCGCCGGTGTGTTTTGATTTATCATCAATTGAAACAGCAATGGCTTTGATAAATGCTTCGAACAATTGCCTCATTTCTAAGATGAGCATTTGCTGCGTAAGGATAACCGAGGCCTGGCTGGCAAGTGCCACAGCTTTCTCCTGGGCATCCACGCTGAAGGATATTATTTTTCCTGTGCCAGCCTGTCTGGCATTTATGAGCTGGAGAATTCCGATAATTTCATCCTGGTGATTTTTCATGGGAATGACAATCATGGACTTGCTTTTATACTCAAGGGTATCATCAAATATTCTGGTGCCGTCAAAACTGAACCGCCTGGTTTTATAAACATCTTTAATATTCACTGTTTTCCCGGTATGGAAAGCATAAGATGATACATTGGACACATTGGGGCTCTGATCCGGATTAAACAGCTCTACACCGGTGAATTCAAGGGAAGCCTTGCACTGCTTGATGCCTAAAGATTCATTGTGGAAGACATTGAATTCAAGGCTTTGAGTGTCATGGTTTACAAGGTAAAGTGTGCCGCCGTCAGCCTTGGTAAAACGTCTGGCAATGGAGAGAATCATTTCAAGAAGAACCGTGATGTCCCGGCCTGCGCCTAATGCTTTGCCGATGGCAGTCAGTTCGGAAATTTCATTGGCCTGCTCCTCCAAAAAGGGACACAGCTCATCCAGGATGTTCTCAATCAAAAGGTTTATTCTGGGATTTTTTGAAAAGTTTTTCTGTGTCGGCATGCTGTATTTCCTATAATTTTAAACAATTGTGAAACCGCGGTCACAAAGTAGCAAAAATTAAAAAATGAAACAAGAAAAGATCAATTATATCGCAGATTTTGCTTGATTTTCTTGCTATTTAAATAGGATTGTGGCATCTATAACAATTTGAAATATTAATGATGCATTCAACATAAAGTTACGTGTTCACGAAGGAGTAAATGCAATGGAGCAGCGGTACCATCCGGAGTCGGTAGAGCCCAAATGGCAGGAATACTGGAACAAAAATCAGCTTTTTAAAGTTCAGGAAGATTCATCTAAAGAAAAATATTACCTGCTGGAGATGTTTCCGTATCCTTCCGGGAAAATTCATATCGGCCATGTGCGCAATTATACCATTGGAGATGTGGTGGTCCGTTACAAAAGGATGAAAGGCTACAATGTCCTCCATCCCATGGGCTGGGATGCATTTGGGATGCCTGCTGAAAATGCTGCCATTGACAATAATACCCACCCGGCCGCCTGGACATACGACAACATAAGTGCCATGCGTGCACAGCTTAAAAAAATGGGGTTCTCCTATGATTGGGATCGTGAGATTGCAACCTGCCGCCCGGAGTATTATAAATGGGAACAGTGGCTGTTTATTCAAATGCTTAAAAAAGGCATGGCCTACCGAAAAGAATCCTATGTGAACTGGTGTGAAAAATGTCAGACGGTTCTTGCCAATGAACAGGTTGAGCAGGACAAATGCTGGCGGTGTTCCCAGACGGTTCAGCAAAAAAAGCTGTGGCAGTGGTTCTTTAAAATTACAGATTATGCCCAAGACCTTTTGGTTCATTGTGACAAACTCCCGGGATGGCCGGATAAAGTCACGGTGATGCAGAAAAACTGGATCGGCCAGAGTGTCGGGTCCGAGCTGACATTCCAGGTGGACGGTAGTGATGAAAATATCGTGGTGTTTACCACACGGCCGGACACGGTTTTTGGTGCAACCTTTATGTGCCTTGCACCGGAACATCCCATGGTGGAAACCCTGAGCAAGGGAACGGGGAATGAAGAAGAAGTTGCAGCTTTTGTTCAAAAGGTATCCAGGCAGGAAAGATCAGCTGAAGGCATTGAAAAATACGAGAAAGAAGGCGTATTCACAGGGGCCTGTTGCATTAACCCGGCTACAGGGGAAAAGATCCCGGTTTATACAGCCAATTTTGTTTTAATGGAATATGGGACCGGCGCGATCATGTCTGTTCCGGCCGGAGACCAGAGGGATTTTGATTTTGCAAAAAAATATGACCTTAATATCCGGGTGGTTGTGCAGCCTGAAGATGTTCCCATTGATTCCGACACCATGAGTGAAGCCTACACCGGCGAAGGGGTCATGGTTAATTCCGGCGAGTTTAACGGCATGGACAACAAAACTGCCATGGAGAAGATCACGGATTGGCTTGAAGAAAAGGGCAGGGGGAAAAAGACTATTTCCTATCGCCTCCGGGACTGGGGGATTTCACGCCAGCGCTACTGGGGGGCGCCTATCCCTGTAATTCATTGCCCGGATTGCGGTGTAGTGCCGGTTCCTGAAAGCGATCTTCCCATCAAACTTCCTGAGGATGCCAACCTGCTGGAAAAGGGCGGCTCTCCTTTGCCGAAACTCGATTATTTTGCCAAAGCCACCTGTCCGACATGCGGCAGGGAAGATGCCCAAAGGGATACGGATACCATGGATACCTTTGTGGAATCTTCCTGGTACTATTTAAGATATTGCAGCCCGAGATTTACAGAAGGAATGTTTGACCCGGAAGCCATAAAATACTGGGCACCGGTTGATCAATACATTGGCGGCGTTGAACATGCAGTGCTTCACCTGCTGTATTCAAGATATTTTATGCGCGTGTTAAATACCCTTGGCATGATTGATTTTAAAGAGCCCTTTACCCGCCTGCTTACCCAGGGAATGGTGTGCAAAGAAACCATGACATGCCCGGAGCATGGATATCTTTTTCCTGAAGAGGCAGTTAAAAATGAAGATGGTACATTTTCTTGCACAAAATGCAGCGGTGAGGTTGAAATAGGCCGCGTGATAAAGATGTCCAAATCCAAGAAAAATGTAGTAGACCCCAATGAACTGCTTGAAAAGTACGGTGCCGATGTTACCCGTCTGTTTTCTTTATTTGCAGCTCCCCCTGAAAGGGATCTGGAGTGGAGTGAAGACGGGGTTGAAGGTTCCAACAGGTTCGTCAACCGCGTGTGGCGCCTGGCACTCGACTGCATAGAAAAATACAAAGGCATTGACCCGTATACAGAAGCGGCATCCGGTCTTAAGAGCAAACCTGCAAAAGAGTTGTATATCAAAGCCCAGCAGACGATTAAAAAGGTTACGGATGATATTGATAAAAGCTTTCATTTCAATACAGCCATTTCTGCCGTGATGGAACTTGTAAATGTCATGTATACCCTGGATCTGGAAACAGATGATAATGAGTTAAAACAGGTCATCGTGTTTTGCCTGGAAAATATACTTCTGCTGCTTTCCCCGATCCTCCCGCATTTTTGTGAAGAGTTGTTTGAACGCCTTGGAAGAGAAGGTTCTGTATTAGAGCAATCCTGGCCTGAATACCGTGAAGATTCGCTTAAAACAGATGAGGTCCTGGTGGTTGTGCAGGTTAACGGAAAGCTTCGTGCCAAGTTCTCTGCTGCGGCAGACAGTGATGAAGATGTTATCCGGGATACTGCATTGGCAGATGAAAAAATTCAAAAGCATCTTGGAGGCAAAACACCTAAAAAGGTGATTGTGATCCGTAAAAAACAAACACTTGTAAATATTGTGGTTTGATATGAAAAAGTTAAAAGTAATATTATCTTTGGGCATCATTTTTTTGACTGCAGCTTGCGGTTACCAGTTTGAAGGTGGTGGGTATGTGAATCAAAACCTTACCCATGTTGCGGTTAAGACATTGGAAAACAAGAGTTCTGAAACCGGTGCAGGGGTAGTGTTTTCCAACGCACTGATTCGTGAAATTATTGAAAAAACAGATACCCAGGTGGTGGATGAAACAAAGGCTGATGCTATTTTTCAAGGCAGAATTGAGGCCATTACATTTCATACCCTCTCACGTTCAAGCACTGAATCTGTTGTTGAAAGAAGGGTGACGGCCGTGGTTGATCTTAAACTTGCGGATAAAGAGGGTAATATTCTCTGGTCGGTTAAGGATTTTTCTACACATGAAGATTATACTGTGGATGCGGATGAGATAACCGATGAAAGCAACAAGAGGGAAGCTGTAGAAAAAATTGCCGACAGGAGTGCTGAAAAGCTGATCAGCAAAACCCGGGTGGATTTTTAGACTTACTGACAATAAAAACAGGATTTACAAAATGGATTATATTGTAAATCCTGTTTTAAACTTTATAAACGAAACCGAAAAATAAATTTCAAAAATCAAACTCCAATAATGGAGTTTGAGAATGGCATCCGAAAATTGGGACCTGTAACAGGACCCGAAAATCAGGGTCAGAAATGTTACGCTTTAGGCGTTTACAAACTTGAAAAGTCTTGAAATTTTCCTGGAAGCAGTCTTTTTATGGATAACACCTTTTTTAGCAGCTTTGTGAATAGCAGATTGAGTTTTTCTCAGAAGTTCGTCTTTGTTATCCGCACCTTCTTCTTTAGCTGCACGAAGGTTTTTCTCCAGGTTTTTGAGGGTCGTTTTTACAGATCTGTTTCTAAGCCGTCTTACCTGACTCTGTTTTGCGCGTTTTTTTGCAGATTTATGGTTAGCCAACTTGGTCTAGCTCCTTATATAAGAAAATTAAGTTTGTAATTCATCTATATTTCAAATCAGGAATCATATATGTTCTACTGGATTTTGTCAAGAAAAACTTGTGGTAAGGCAACTTGTGAAAACGATATTTAAAAAGACGGTATTGATCAGTGTTCTAACCTTCTGCAGCCGGGTTCTGGGAGTGATCCGGGATGCGGTTATTGCCATGCTTTTTGGAACCTCTGCTGTTACGGATGCCTTCTTTATAGCATTCAGGCCGTTTGATCTTGCCCGAAAGATGTTTTCCGAAGGTATTTTAGGGGTGTCATTTATACCGGTTTTCTCCAGGGTTCTTGAGAATAAGGGCCGGCCGGCAGCTATGAGCATGCTGTTTTCATTTTTTTGTTTTTTATCTGCTGCAGCCGTGATTATCATCATGTCAGGACTTTTCTTTGCACCCCTGGTTATCAGTACAATCGCTCCGGGTTTTGCTGAGGGCTCCTACCAGTACCAGTTGAGTGTTTTACTGTTTAAAATTATGCTGCCGTATATCTGGCTGATTCTTATTATTGCCCTGAGTATGGGGGTTTTAAACTCCTTTGGTAATTTTGGAGTACCTGCATCAGCACCGCTTATATTTAACCTTATCGTGATCAGCATGGCACTTTTTACTGCCAATTATTTTGAAGTGCCCGTGATGGTGCTGGCGATCAGCATAAGTCTCGGCGGTCTTCTTCAATTGATCCTTCAGGCACCTTTTATTATCCGCCTGGGGCTTTTAAAACCTGCTTTTATTCAGCTGTTTAATCCTGAAACACTCAAGGTGGTAAAAATCATGCTGCCAGCCATGATAGGCGCGGCATCTCATCAGATCAACATCATGGTTGCATCGTTTTTTGCTTCTAATCTTGATGAAGGAAGCGTGTCATTTCTGTACTATGCGGATCGCCTGGTCCAGTTTCCCATGGCACTGTTTGCTGTCTCTGTTGCCACTGTTTTCCTTCCTGATCTTTCAAAAAAGGCGGCAGCAGGGAAAACCGAGGATATCGGTCCGCTGTTTTCCAATGGCGTCATCATGGTGCTTTTTGTAACCATTCCGGCAATGGCTGGTTTGATGTCCTTGAATATACCCATTGTGAATTTTTTATTCGGCAGGGGAGCTTTTGATATTCATGCAGTCAACCAGACGGCAGGGTGCCTGTTTTTCCTGGTTGGCGGGTTGTGGGCGTTTACCGGATCACGTCTTTTTGTGACATTGTACTATGCATTGTCAAATATCCGGACCCCGTTTTATTCAGGAATGATTGCCATTGTGCTAAATCTTTGTTTGTGCCCGGTGCTTATCGGTTTTTTTGAGCTCCAGGGGCTGGTTTTGTCTGTTGCGGTTTCCGCAGTGGCAGGCTTTTTATTTCTTTTGTATCACCTGCCCGGAGCTGTAAAAATTGACATTAAGCGAATCACTGTTTCTGCTTGCAGATCCGTTTTTTTTTCTGTTATAATGTTTTTTCTTGTAAAGAAAATAGCTGTTTTTGTGCCGATGGAAGCCTCTAACGCTGCTTTAAATGGAGCCGGGCTATGCGGCTGCATCTGTTTCGGGATGTTTTTTTATTTTGGGATAAATTATATTATCTCAAGCCCGGAACTCAACATGTTACAACAGGGATTGTTAAAAAAATAAGCAATGACAGTGCTGGAAAAAACAGGCCTGTGCGTTTCCTTTTTTATCATTATAATGCTGATGTTCCTGATCGTGTTCAGCAAAAAAGGGGTGCTGGAATATAAGGAGTTTAAAAAAGAGGAATCACGTATTGCAGAGCAGTTAAGAACAGTTGACGAAGCAAATTTGAAGGTTGAAAACGAAATCAATAGTCTGAAAACAGATATTGAATATATCAAGCATGTTGCCAAGCACGAGCATGATATGGCAGAAGAAGATGAACTCATTTTTAAGGACCGATCATCAGCCGGCAAAGGAAAAACACCATGAATTCAGATATAAATACGCTTGAACTTGCAAAATTGTATGAAAGCCAGGGGTATAATGACAAAGCCCATGAGATCTATTCTGTGCTGGATCAAAAAGAGCCTTCTGACGAAATAACTGCAGGACTGGAGCGGACCCGAAAAGGGCTTTCCTCAAATTCAACAGAAGACCCGATTCAGGAAGATACAGATACCAATTCAGTATATACAGAGTATGATCCTGCCGGAAAAAGAATTGCGCTTCTTTTGGAACAATGGATAGAGTTGCTGGTTGTAAAACAGCGTCTTGATAAATTCAAAAGGATTAAAGCCCGCCTCGTATAAGAATGATCTTCAAAGATACGCTTATGACGTCCAAAGATATTAAAGGGATTATTATCCTGACGACCTTCGCAGTTGTAACGGCATTGATTTTTAATCACCTTTCTCCCAATGGTATTGCATTTTTCGGGCAGTGGGATAAAAAGAACGGCGTGATTAATGCCAATGGAAAGGAACACACTGTTGACAATGCTATCGAAATTCTATCTCCCAAAATTGTCCGGCAGATGATCCGGTCTCATGAGAGAACGATCATAGATGTCCGAAGCCGGTATGAATATAATCAAGGCCATCTTCCAAAAGCGTTATCTTTTCCCCTTATGGAGTTTGATGACAATGTACCGCAGATGATGGCTACGATCAAACCTCATGATCCGATCCTGTTGTACTGTTCCAGCGCTGAGTGTGATTCCAGTCATACTTTTGCAGAGCATCTAAAACTTATGGGGTTTGTGGATGTTAAAGTATTTTCAGGCGGAGTTGCACAGTGGCAGGATGCAGGATATGAGGTTGAAAAAAATGAAGGGTAAATATACAGAAGCAATGGTTTTTATTGTTAAGCTTATTATCGGAATTACCTTTATTTATGCCAGTTATCATAAAATAGAGAACCCTGAGGCATTTGCCAGGATTATATACGGTTATGAAATTTTCCCCCATGCGACCATCAATATTTTTGCCATTATAATTCCTTTTATTGAACTGACAGTGGGTTTCAGTCTGATTTTGGGATGGTTTCCAAGATCGGCACTTTTGATCATAAATTCGCTGCTTTTTTTATTTATTCTGGTGGTCGGCTTTAACCTGATTCGGGGCCATGAGTTTGACTGCGGCTGTTTTGCTGCCAATCCTGCCAATCAAACGTTGTCCAATGTTTATGTCCTTGTCCGGGATATGGTTCTTTTGGGGGGCGGGCTGTTTTTGTTCAGGAATATCAGGGCATCCTGACAATTCGAAAGCCCAGGGAATTTCTTCTCACACCGGGTTTATAAAGACTTCTATATGCACTTCTCTGGTATTTTCCGTTCTGATACCATCCGCCGCCGCGGATAATTCTGTGTTTGCCCACAGTGCTTAATGGATCGACAATATTATCCTTATAGGTATCTGTGATAACGCCCACCCGTGTTCTCCAGAAATTGCGCCATTTGCATGAGTCCTGAACCCATTCCTGGACATTGCCGTGCATATCATACAGGCCCCAGGCATTCGGAAGCTTTGTTTTTACAGGATGGGGTTTGAAATCCCTGGAAGGGACGGCAAGACCGGAGTTGTAGCAGTACCAAGCCATTTCAAGGAGAGCAGGTTCCGGATCTCTGCATGAAAAAATGGTGATTGGGCCGCCGGCATAAGCAGTTGTTGAACCGGCACGACAGGCATATTCCCACTCGGCTTCCGTGGGCAGGCGGTATTTGTTTGTCTGCTCCCATTCGTTGAGTACCCGGATAAACTCCACACATTCGTTCCATGACACCGTGTCCACAGGATAGCTTTTCCCCAGATTGGGAAAGGAAGACGGATTGAACCCTACCAGTTTTTCCCATTGACCCTGGGTGACTTCTGTTTCTCCCATATAAAAGCTTTTAGATATAATGACCCGATGCTGTTTTTCATATCGCTGGCGGCCTTCTTCTGAAGAAGGGCTGCCCATTAAAAACTCTCCTCTGGGGATCAAAACAAACCGCATTCCAAGTTTGTTGGTGTACACTTCTGCCCAGACAGAGCCTGCCTGGATAAACAAGGCGGCACCCAATAATAAAAAGAAAAAAGTAAGAAGATGTGTGCGAGCTTTCATTCGATTATCCAAGTTTGATTATCCACGTTTTGAGCGTAATGCGCTGTTTCTAAAAACCCTATCATACAATATAACTCCTTTACAATAGAAGTTATTTCAAATTTGGAAATTGGGATCAGGATAGAGATTTTCGAATGAAATTTAAAGTGTAAATGCGTTTATGGGTTGAAAATTAAGTTTAAGATGATATTAAAGGAGTATCCACAAAAAACTATCAGGAGTATTGCGATGAAGCCCAAGAGTAAACCTGGATCTAAAATACCCACTACCCAGACCAATACCAACAAGAAAAAAAGTGCTGACCTGGAACAAAATCCCAAAGGATTTGATGCGTCCCTGATAAAGAAAAATGAATTTGCCCTGATTCTTTTTGGCGCCTTATTCTTAACTGTAATTGTATTTTTTCTTTTTTTTCGGTCATCTTCTTCCAAAACAGTGGAAATGCAGGTTCCGGGATCTTCTTCTTATATCGCACTTGAAAAACGTATTCAAAGCCTTGAGACCTCTCTTAAAGATAATGGTGCGCCTGTAAATGCTTCAGACGCCGGGAAAGAGCTTGCAAAGGTTGATCTTCTGGCCCAACGGGTTGCCCGTCTGGAAACCGCCTTTTCCGTAAAATTCGAATCTGTAATTGACCGGATGGCAGGCATGGAAAATTCCATTTCTCAGCTTAAGAAAACCAAAGAAATAGTAGCAGCTAAAGCAGCATCAAAACCTGTTGCAGTAAAAAAAGCTGTAGCAGCAAAAAAGCCAATACAAAAGGTCAGTGCTCCTGTTGTTAAAAAGGCAGTTAAAAAAACCAACCTGTTTCATACCGTCCAAAAAGGCGAAACTTTGTACAGCATCAGCAGAAAATATAAAACTACGGTTGATGCGATTCGTAAACTCAACAACCTGTCGGAAACCGCTAAAATTTATCCGGGGAATAATATCCTGATCCGATAATGCAGATGTGAAAAAGCACCTGTATTATCAGACCGTTTTATCTATATTTCTGACTTTTTGAATAAAATTGTCCACTTTTTTTATATCCTTAATGCCGTAGGAGAGTTCTACTCCCGAAGAAACATCTACTCCTGAAGGTTTGCCGGCTGAAACTGCATGGGAAATATTTTCCGGCCCAAGTCCGCCTGCCAGGATTACAGGCACCTGTGTTTTAAGCTGGCGTGAGAGTTCATAATTCCACGATTCAGCATTACCGCCCGGAAGCGTGCCTTTGCCGTATTCAATCAATAAGGCAGAAGCCATGTCATACTCCTTTGCCTGATCCATAAACGGCTGCTTTTTTGCAAACAGGGCTTTAATGACAATAAGATGTTCTTTTAGCAGGCGCTCAACCAGTTCTGGAGGTTCGCTGCCGTGGAGTTGGACACCCTTTAAGCCACACCCGTGCACAATGTGCATGATCTCATCATATTCTTTGTCCACCAAAACGCCCACAGGTAAAACAGGATCAGGTAAAACCGCAGTAATTTTTTTTGCCTGTTCGATATCTACATTTCTGGGGCTTTTTTCAAAGAAAATCAATCCAATGGCATCCGGACCCAAGGCTGCACATTCAAGGGCATTTTCAGGTTCGGTAAATCCGCAGATTTTAATCCAGGTATGGTTTTGGGGCATTGAATATTGGGACATGCTATTCCTTGGCATTGCGAAGAGATTTAATAAATGCCTGTGTGTCTTCAGCTCGCACAATGCTTTCTCCAACAAGGAAATTGAATATATTGGAAGCCATACCGTTCTGGATATCAGCAAAAGAAGAAATGCCGCTGGCTTCAACCGGTATGATATCATCCGGCAGGATTGCAGCAATGCGTTTTGACACCCCCAGATCTGTTTTCAGGGTCTGCAGATTCCTGTTGTTGATATCCACTACCTTGGCCCCGCATGCATATGCCGTTTCAAACTCTTTTTCAGAAGTGATTTCCACCAGGGGCTCCATGCCCAGTTCCCGAACCAGTTGGATATAGTCCGAGAGCTGGTCTTTGGATAACATGGTGGTAATCAAAAGGATGGAAGATGCTCCATAGCGCCTGGCCTCAAAAATCTGGTAGGCTGAAATGGTAAAATCTTTCCTGAGCACCGGGATATCTGTGTTTTTACACACTGTTTCCAGATCTTTTAAACTGCCTTTAAAATATTTTGATTCCGTCAAAACGGATATGGCTCTGGCACCGGCCTCGGTATAGTGTTTTGCATACTGTTCAACATCGAGATTTGCGTTAATATCTCCTTTAGATGGTGAGGCCTTTTTTACTTCTGCAATAATGCCGATATCATCCTTCGAACTTTTTTGCATGGCAGTTAAAAAGTTTGCGCAAGCCGGCATATCTTCGGCTTCTCGTCGAAGGCTGGTTTCAGGGATTTTTGTCTTGTGGCGTAAAACTTCTTTTGCTTTAACGTCCAGTACCGCTCTTAAAAAGCCTTCAAGTTTTGATGTGTTGTTGCCCATGCTAACCATTCTCCCGGGTATACTGGGCAAGCGCCTCAAGTTTTTCCAAAGCGTTGCCGGAATCAATAGATTGCTGCGCAAGCTCGATGCCTTCTTTGATGGTGTCCGCCATCTGAGCAGCCACAAGAGCCGTGCCGGAGTTCAGTAGTACAATATCCCTTTTGGGTCCTTTTTCACCTTTCAAAACAGCCAGGGTAATGGCAGCATTTTCTTTTACATCACCGCCCACAAGATCTTCCGGATTTGAATACGCTTCAAAAAAATCCAGGGGATCCAGATCATAGGATCGAATAGCACCGTCTTTAAGTTCAGAAACCCTGGTGTTAGCAGTGGTGGTCATCTCATCCATGCCATCGTGCCCATGAACGACAAAAGCGGTTTTAACGCCTAAAAGTTTTAATGCCTGGGCAAACATTTCAGTAAGCTCCGGGGCATAGACCCCGATAAGCTGGCATGTGGCTGCTGCAGGGTTCGTTAATGGCCCGAGCATATTGAAAATACTTCGAATGCCACATTCCATCCTGGCTTTGCCTGCATATTTCATAGAACCGTGATACATAGGGGCAAACATGAATCCAATACCGATTTCATTTATGGCCTCTTCAACAATTTCGGGGTCCACACTGAGATCTACACCCAGCTCTTCCAGAACATCGGCACTGCCGCATTTACTTGAGATGCTCCGGTTTCCGTGTTTTGCAACGGTGACACCTGCACCGGCCACAACAAAAGCGGTCGTGGTGGAAATATTAAATGATCCGGAAGCATCTCCACCGGTTCCGCAGGTGTCAATCACATTTTTTGCCTGTGTCTGGATGCGAACGGCTTTTTTACGCATGGCCCTGGCAGCACCAGCCAGTTCTTCAAAGGTTTCCCCCTTGGTGGCAAGGGCAGCCATGAATGCACCAACCTGGGCTTCGGTAATATTGCCGGAAAAAATTTCATTGAGCATATACGCGCTGCTGTCCTGATCAAGATCCTGCCCTGAGATAATGGTTTTTAAGTTGTCGGTAAATGTCATGGTCTTATGCTCCTTTAATGAAATTTCGAATCAGTCGTTTTCCTACTGTGGTCATAAAAGATTCCGGGTGAAACTGAACTCCCTGAGTCGGGTGCTCTTTATGGCGGATTCCCATGATTTCACCATCCTCGGTTTTGGCAGTAACCATGAGGCAATCCGGGAGGTTTTCTTCAGAAACTGCAAGGGAATGATATCGCATTACAGTGAATGGTTTATTAATGCCTTTAAATATGTTCTCCCCGTCAGCCGTCACCTGGGAGGTTTTTCCATGCATGATTTTTTTTGCATGGATGATTTTTCCACCAAAACTCTGGCCAATCACCTGGTGGCCGAGGCATACACCCAAAATAGGGATCTCACCGGAAAGATGTTTCACTACATCCAGTGAAATTCCTGCATCTTCAGGCCGCCCGGGACCGGGAGAAATGACAATACCGCCAGGATTCAACTTTCTTAGTTCATCAATCGTAACTTTGTCGTTTCGAAAAACTTCAACCTGGGCACCGGTATGAAGAATATAATGCACAAGGTTAAAGGTGAATGAATCATAATTGTCTATAACTGCAACTTTCATTTATTTGCCTCCAGTCTTATTTGAAAGCGCAAGCTTTAAAGCCATTTCTACGCTTTTTGCCTTGTTTTGGCACTCTTCAAGCTCCTTTTGCGGATCAGAGTCGTATACAATCCCGGCTCCTGCCTGGACAGTTAGTTTGTCTTTTTCCATAACTGCCGTTCGAATGGTAATGGCAAAATCCATATTTCCCCCAAAGGAAATATAACCGGCTGCCCCACCATAAACTCTTCTTGGCCGTCCTTCAAGTTCTGATATGATTTCCATGGCCCGGATCTTAGGGGCACCGGACAGGGTTCCGGCAGGGAATGTGGCTTTAAACAGGTCATATGCGTCAAACTCTTTTTTAATATCACATGTGATGTTGGACACAAGATGCATGACATGGGAGTATCTCTCAATCACCATGGTGTCTGTTACCTGGACTGTTCCCGCTTCAGCCACTCTGCCAAGATCATTCCTGCCCAGATCAATCAACATGACATGTTCTGCTTTTTCTTTTTCATCATTCAGCAGTTCATCAGCAAGGCGCCGGTCTTCCTGTTCAGTTTTTCCTCTGGGGCGGGTGCCTGCAATGGGCCGCAGTGTCGCAATATCATTTTCAAGCCGTACCATGGTTTCAGGAGAAGAACCGGCAATTACAAGGTCCTTGAAATTCATGAAAAACATATAGGGGGAAGGGTTGATATAGCGTTGTGCACGATATATCCGAACCGGATCCACACTGGTTTTGCAGGAAAAAGGCTGGGAGTATACGGCCTGGAAAACATCACCTTCCACAATATGGTGTTTTATTTTTTCGACCCCCTGCATATACTCGGATGCCGGTGTTTCAGCCTCAAGTTCTATATCTTCATCAAACGGCACTGTTTGGGGCACAAGTGGGGTGTTGATGGTTCCCAGCATTTTTTCAAGGTCAGCCTGGGCTGAATCAAATATGAATGCAGGGTCATTTCCGTTTTTGATGTAACATATTTTCAGGCAGCTGAGGGTCTGTTTAATATTATCAAATATGATCATTTCATCGGGAATGATAAAGTGGGCATAGGGGGTGCTTTCAGGAAGGGATACCGGGATGTTTTCAAAAAAGGAAACAATCTCATAGGTGCAGTACCCGGTAAAGCCGCTCCAGAATCGAGGAAGATCCTTGATAGGGGCAGGCGTAAACTCTTTTGAAAATAATCGGATAATATTTAAAGGATCATTGTCATGAGGTGTGTTCCTGGTTTCATGCCTGGTCTTGATTTGAACATTGTCAGAATAAATTTTAATGGTGCCGTAAGCAGAAACACCTAAAAAGCTGTATCTTGCCCATCTTTCTCCACCTTCTACACTTTCAAGCAGAAAACTTTCTTTATCCTGTGTATAAAATTTTTGTAAAATGGACACGGGTGTCTCTGTATCTGCCAGCACCTGGGTGCATACCGGGATGACATTATAATTTTTTGCCAGTTCCACAAAGGTTTGTTTGTCTGGAAATTTATCTAAGATCATGATTTTATATCTTCCTTAAATTTAAAAAAGGCGTGCAATTGTCAGTCAATTTGCAGCCTTTTTAAACAGAAAAGGCTGCGGCAGTTAAATTTGGCTGCCGCAGCCTCGTATCCATTTTAATAGAACACTCAACTCAGCGGCAGCTTAGGCCATATCCAGTTACGCCACCAGTTCTGAGATTCTTGTATGTTTATTATTTGCGGGTTCATTTTATTTGTATCCTTAAATTGCCGGTAAAATACCCAAGATTACGCAGTGTGTCAAGCAAAATGTTTCTATGGATAGAAACATTTTTTCCTTCTGAGAAATTTATCGTTTCATGTGTGGAAACAATTGAAGGTTCTATAGGCGAACTGCCTTGATATTTCAATCGTTTCTTGACAACTGAATACGATTTATTTTATTTTAATCATACATTTCCCATACTTAAATTTGCACAAAGGAGTTCAATTTGGTTCAAAATGGCGATCCTGAAAAATGGCGAATTCTTTTAGTTGAAGATGATTCTAAACACCGCAAATCAATCCTTGATCTTTTCGCATCACAAAACGTTGGCTCGTATGAGGTTTGTCAAACTGAAAAATTAACAAAGGCTTTAAAAGAGCTTGATAAAGTTAAATATCATGCGGTGCTGCTTGATTTATCACTTCATCAAGGTTTGGGAATTCAAACTCTTATAAAAATCAGGGAGAAAAATGAATTTCTCCCAATCATTGTGTTTGCAGATAATGAGCACACTGATCTTTTCAAAGATGCTATGGGATACAGGATCAAAGGTTTTTTGCCCAAAAAAAAACTGGACAGCGAAGTATTCATTCCATTGCTTTCAATCGCCATTGAGGAAGGGCTAAAAGCAAAGAAAAATCAACTAATAGAAAAACGGTATCAAAATATCATTGAAAATCTGGATGATGCCTATTATGAAAATGATCTAACAGGAAAATATACCTATTTAAATAAAACCGCGGGAAAGCATTTTGGCCGTCACGTAGAAGGATTGATCGGTAAATCATATAAAGAGCTGTCTCCCAAAGAAATCCAACCTAAATTAAAAAAAGAGTATAACCGGATTTATAAAAGTGGCAAAAGCAGCAAAATTTTAGACAACCAAAGTATTCGGGCGGATGGCACTGTTTTTTCAACAGAAGTCAGCGTGTCTCTATTAAGGGATGAAAATGATGAAATTGTTGAATTTGGCGGTATCTCCCGTGATGTAACTGAAAAAAAGAAAATTCAAGACGCTCTTAAAGAGAGTGAAGAAAAATACCGTACGATTCTGGATTCCATTGAAGAGGGATATTATGAGGTAAGTCTTAAAGGCAATATGCTTTTTTTTAACGAGGCTTATTGCCGTATCGTAGGCTCTCATAAAGAAATGTTGTTGGGGCAAAACTACAGAGATTATATGGATGAGGAAAATGCCCAAAAAGTGTTTGAAGCATTTAATCGGATTTATAAGACTGGTCAGCCAAATTTGTTTTTGCAATATGAGATTATCAAGGAAGACGGAGGCAAGGCTTATCTTGAAAGTACGGTCTCCCTGATGAAGGATGAGAAAGGCAGACCAACAGGATTCCGTGGGCTTTCAAAAGACCTGACTGAAAAGAAGCTAAAGGATATCGCCTTAAAACGAAGCGAAGAACGCTATAAAAATATTCTGGAAAGTATGGATGACGGCTATTTTGAGGTTGATTTGAAAGGCAGCCTCCTTTTCTTTAATGACGCCTTTACCAAAATTTTGGGATATGAACGGGATAAGCTGATGCAGATGAGTTACCAGGAATATTCAGATGAAAAGAATACAACCAGAATATTCAAGGGTTACAATAAAGTGTATCGTACAGGTAAGCCTAATCCTAGACTGGAATATGAGATAATTCAGGGAAATGGAGCCATCAGGGTTCATGAAGCAGCGATTTCCCTAATGAGGGGCAGCAACAACAAACCCATTGGCTTTAGCGGGGTTACAAGGGATATAACTGCCCGCAAACGGATTGAATCCGAATTAAAAAAGGCAAAAGAGGAAGCAGAAGAGGCCAGTCTTGCCAAGAGCGAATTTTTGGCAAATATGAGCCATGAGATTCGAACGCCCATGAACGGCATCCTGGGTATGTACAACCTTTTACTGAGTACAGAATTGGATGCAGAACAGGCAGATTTTGTTGAAACCGGGAAAAAAAGTGCAGACGCCCTGTTAAGTGTTATCAATGATATTCTGGATTTTTCGAAAATTGAGGCAGGAAAACTGGATATTGAAGTCATCGATTTTGATTTTAGAAAAGCCATGGAAGAGATTGTTTCCCTCCCAGCTATTCAGGCCCAGGCCAAGGGGTTGGAATTTGCATATGCCATAGACAACAAAGTGCCCACATTGCTCAAAGGTGATCCCGGGCGATTGAGGCAGGTCATCATGAACCTGTGCACCAATGCAATCAAGTTTACTCACAAAGGAGAAGTGGTCTTCCGTGTGGGGATTGAGAAAGAAGACGACAGCCAGGTCTCGCTGAGATTCAGCGCACAGGACACCGGTATTGGTATTTCTAAAAAAAATCAAAAATCGTTGTTCAACTCTTTTCAACAGCTGGACACGTCAACAACGCGGAAATATGGGGGGACCGGCCTGGGGCTTGCCATATCTAAAAAACTGGTGGAACTGATGGAGGGCACCATCCATGTTGACAGCTCCCAGGGAAAGGGATCAACCTTCTGGTTTGTCGTTCCATTTGAAAAACAGGAGGAGAATGGTGAGAGAAACTTTGAAATGGCAGAAACCATTCGAAATAAACGTATTCTTATTGTGGATGACAACCAGACCAATCTGGATATTCTTTCCAGTTATCTGACATTCTGGGAATGCGCTTCGGACCAGGCGCTGAGCGGTGAAGTGGCACTTTCTCTGATGCGGGCTGTTGCAAAGGCCGGAGCTCCGTATGACCTGGTGATTTCGGATCTGCTGATGCCGGGAATGGATGGTGCTGAGCTTGGCCGGGTTATTAAGGCAGACCCTGCACTTGAAAAGACCAAATTGGTTATGCTGACCTCCCAGGGGCTCAGGGGGGATGCTGCTGAAATGAAACGAATAGGTTTTAATGCCTATTTAAATAAACCGGTCCGGCGGTCTATGCTGTATGATTGCCTGATCACATTGATTAACCAGTCTGGAACAACTATAAGCAGGAGCAAACCCAAAGAGCTTGTGACTTCTTACTCTGTATCTGAAGAGCGGCGTCACAATCTTAAGATTCTCCTTGCAGAAGATAACCCGGTTAACCAGAAACTGGCTCTGCATCTTCTTTCAAAATTCGGATTCCAGGTGGATGCGGTGAATGATGGCAAAGAAGCGGTTTCTGCACTGAAAAAAAAGGATTACCATGTGGTGCTTATGGATATCCAGATGCCGGAAATGGACGGCGTCGAAGCGACCAAACGTATTCGGGACCCTGAAACCAAAGTAAAGAATAAAGATATCCTTATCATTGCCATGACTGCCCATGCAATGAAAGGAGATCGAAACATGTGTCTGAAGGCAGGAATGGATGACTATATTTCAAAACCCGTCAAACCTGAAATGTTATTGAAAGTGCTTGAAAAAAATATCAAAGACTTTGAATAAATATGCATTAATGATACTGTCTTCAATCCATATGAGTGTTTTGTATAATCCCCAAACTTATATAAATGATTTTGTGCAAGGGATTGTATAGATGGCCTTTTTAAAAAATAGAACTGTGTGTTTACCATGGAATGTATATAAATGCTGCTGATTTTCCCTCCGGTCGCCAAACCCTGCGAGCCCCCTGCCGGGGTAGCGCTTTTGAGCGCAGCCCTTAAAGAACATGGACAGCCATGCACCGTATATGATGCCAATATCGAGGGGCTTTTACATCTGATCAATTCCGATATTACCCCTGTGGACTCATGGTCTGAAAGGGCACTTAAACATAGAACTCAGATCATTCAAGATCTTAAAACACCCTCTCTTTATAATAATATGGACCGCTATCACCAACGGGTGTATGATCTCAATAAACTGCTAACCATCAGTGTCGATACAAAGCGGTTTCGGATCACACTAAGCGATTATTCTGATAACCATCTTTCCTCGGTAAATTCTATAGATCTTTTAAAAAGTGCTGAAAACTATCAGGAGAATCCATTCTATCCGTTTTTTGAAAACAGCTTGAGACAAAAGGTTTTGGCCTGTGACGCTGAGTATGTGGGAATATCCATGTGCTATCTGAACCAGGCCCTGGTCAGTTTTGCTCTTGCCGGATGGATAAAGGATAATTTTAAAGAAAAAAAAATCATTATGGGCGGCGGCCTTTTATCATCCTGGATGAGCCAGCCAGGATTTGATGACCCATTTAAAGACCTTGTGGATATTTCCATCCGGGGGGAAGGAGAGATTCCCCTTTTAGAACTTGCAGGAAAGGACGGGGGTGGTAAGAAACATTTTATACCGGATTATGATTTTGTTCCCGATGATCTCTATCTTGCTCCCGGCAAAATTTTGCCGTTTAGGGCCTCCATCGGGTGCTACTGGAGCAAATGCCGGTTCTGTCCGGAGAAAGCAGAAATAAGACCCTATGCATCTCAGCGGGCAGTAAAGGTTTTAGAAGATGTTCGGTGTATTGAGAAAAAGTATCAGCCTGACTATATCCATTTTATTGATAATGCAATGACACCTGCATTTTTAAAGACGTTATCTCAAAATAGGTTCAGCTTTGAATGGTATGGCTTTGTCCGTTTTGAAAAAGAGTTTCTTAATCCGGCATTCTGCCATGAATTAAAACAGTCCGGGTGCCGCATGCTTAAACTGGGTTTAGAATCCGGGGATCAGGGTGTTTTGGATGAAATGAACAAAGGCACCCGCCTTGAAATGGTGTCTGTGATTTTAAAAAATCTTCATGACGCAGGAATACTGAACTTTGTGTACCTGTTATTTGGCACAAGTTTTGAAAACGAGGCTGCTGCCGGAAAAACGCTTGAATATATCAAAGCACATACAGAGTATATTGATTACCTGAACCTTGCTGTTTTTAATCTGCCCAGGTTCAGCGAGGATGCAGAAGACCTTGAGACTCATGAGTTCTATCATGGGGATCTGTCTTTGTATTTAAATTTTACACATCCTAAAGGCTGGGAGAGACGCAGGGTAAAAAAATTTTTAGATAAATCATTTAAAAAGCAGGTGATGACTCCGGGGGCAATTCGTAAAAATCCGGCTTTTTTTTCATCCAACCATGCAGCTTTTTTCAAATAACCGGGAGCAGGCAAAAGGAGCCAAAACATGATCGCACATATTCTGTCCACAGGTGATGAAGTCCTTTTGGGGGACATTGTTGACACCAATTCCGCATATTTATGCAGCCAGGCAAAGGATATGGGGATCGAAATTCAAAAAATTGTTGCAGTGGGAGATGATACAAAAACAATTGCAGACATTATCAAGGCGATTGCGTCAGATGCAGATATCTGCTTTGTAACCGGAGGCCTTGGACCTACCCAGGATGATGTGACAGCCCAGGCCTGTAGTATGGCAGCCGGGAAAGAGTGGATTTTGCATCCGCAAGCACTGGCATCCATGACCAGTTTTTTTGAAAAAAAAGGGTTTAAACTCAACAAGGATAATGAAAAACAGGCCATGCTGCCGGAAGGCTCAATTGTTCTGGAAAATCATAATGGTACGGCACCGGGATTTTGTATAAAAATAGACAAATGCTGGTTTTATTTTATGCCCGGCGTGCCCTCTGAAATGAAACTGATGTTTGAATCACAGGTCAAATCCAGTCTGGCAGATACATTTGACCTTACAGGGGATATTGTAGTCGAGCGGTTGACTGTTTTCGGATTACCTGAATCAGCAGTTGGTGCAAAACTTAAGGGGTTTGAAAATCTTTTCTCGAATATGCGTCTGGGGTTTCGTGCCAAATTTCCTGTCATAGAAGTTAAAATAGTCTGTGCCCATAAAGGAAGCGATAAGCGTCAGGTGATTTCAAAAATGTCAGAGGCCAAACAATGGGCTGTAGATCATCTTGAAAACAGAGTGGTATCTCAGACAGGCCTGTCTCTGGAAGAGGAGGTTGGCAAACTTCTGGCTGCCCAAAATAAAACCCTGGCCATTGCAGAGTCATGCACCGGCGGCCTGATTTCCAATATGGTGACCAATGTTGCAGGAAGTTCAGACTATTTTTTGTTTTCAGCAGTGACGTATTCCAATGATGCAAAAATGAATATACTCGGTGTAAAAGAAGAAACCCTGGTAGAAAACGGGGCAGTGCATGAAACGACTGCCGCTGAAATGGCCACTGGCGCACGTTTGAAATCCAATGCTGATTTTGCAGTTTCTACCAGTGGAATTGCAGGCCCGGGAGGCGGAACAAAGGAAAAACCTGTGGGAACTGTATGTATCGGGCTTGCTGGCAGGGATTTTTCAACGGGGACAACCTATGTGCTGAACTATGGGGATCGGTACAGAAATAAACAGATATTTGCCACCCTGGCACTGGAGCTGCTGAGGCGTAAACTGGCAGATGACAATGGTTAATATAGACCATTTCAAAAATAAGGTTTTGCCCCGATTTTGGTGTCCGGATCTTGATTAAATCCTCGGCTCAAAGAGGAATGCAATGTCACCTAAATGTAGTCCTTTTTTTATTTATCAAGTATTTGCCTTAATTTTATAGACAGATCCTGCTTTGAAAATGGTTTGTTGATGAAATGCAGGCCTTCATCCAGTATCCCTCTGTGGGCAATCACGTTACTCGTATATCCTGACATATACAGACATTTTATGTCGGGAAATGCTTTCAAAATTGTTTGGGCAAGTTCTCGCCCGTTCATTGACGGCATAACAACATCGGTTATCAGCAGGTCAATTTTTACCTTGGAAAAATTACAAATCCGTATCGCTTCTTTCGGTGTGTTGGCCGGTAATACCTTATACCCCAGTCGTTCCAGCATTATTGTTGTTATTCTAAGAATTGATATCTCATCTTCTACCAAGAGTACGGTCTCAGAACCTTTTGGAGTTTTCCTTTTTTTATTTACAGGTTCCTCGGTCTTGGATTCCTCTTTTCTTGGTATATATATTTTGAAGGTGGTTCCCTGTCCAGGTTCACTGTATACGTTAATAAATCCGTTATTTTGCTTTATGATTCCATATACGGTTGCCATTCCCAGACCCGTACCTTTTCCTTTCCTCTTGGTTGTAAAAAAGGGATCAAACAGTTTTTCTGTCGTTTCTTTATCCATACCGCAGCCATCATCACTGAAGCCGATGAGGACAAACTCACCAGGTGAGAAACCCTGGTGCTCCCTGCAATAATTATCATCAAAACATATGTTGTTCGTTTCAATGGTGACTTTGCCGACATCTTTTATTGCGTCCCTTGCATTAACGCACAGATTGGCCAATATCTGATCGATTTGAGATGGATCTATTTTAACTGACCATAAATGTCGTTTCGGTTGCCATAACAGATCAATATCTTCTCCGATCAATCTTTTCAGCATCTTGAGCATGCCGTCAATCGTGTGGTTCGGGTTAAGGATTTTTGGTGAAATCGTTTGCTTTCGCGCAAAGGCAAGCAACTGGCGGGTCAGGTCAGCAGAGCGCTGAGCCGCCTTTTTGACCTCATAAACTCTTGAGAACAATGGGCTGTCCTGAGCAATATCCTCCTGTATTATTTCAATATTGCCAATGATAATACTGAGCATATTGTTAAAATCATGGGCCACTCCGCCAGCCAACCTTCCCACTGATTCCATTTTTTGTGCCTGGACCAGTTGATCCTGAAGTTTTTCTTTATCCTGCTCTGCCTTTTTATATTCGGTGATATCTCTAAATTCTACCGTTCTGACCTCTTTCCCTTTATAAGGGATATTCCGAGCTTCAAGGCGGATTGGAAATTCGTTACCGTTTTTGTGCAGTCCGACTGCTTCGTAAGGCTTTTCATAGCCTGAAACTATTTTATCCATCACCATGGTTCTTGACTGTTCGGCAATGAGCAGCAGGCCATCCATTCCAATGAGTTCGTCAACCGAATATCCGGTTAAGTCTGCCAGCCCTTGGTTGCACTCCAGGATAATGCCTTTGTCATGAATCGTAATGCCGCCGAAAGAGGCATTATGAAGGGCCTTGAAACGGGCTTCGCTTTCCCGCAGGGAATGTTCTACGGCTTTTCGGTCAGTAATATTATGATAATTTCCAAGGATGCCACAAATATCAGTATCATGAATCAGGTTGGTTCCAATGAATTCTATCCATTTATAACGGCCGTCTTTGCATTTATACCGGCATTCAGTTGTTTGAACCGTATCGGTTTCACTCACAAGGGTTCTGAAAAAAACTTTTTGAGATAAAATATCGTCCGGATGTATGTTTTCCCAGTAGCTTTTGCCCAAAACATCTTCAGGCTTCCACCCGAATAATTTTTCTATATTCGGACTTTTGTAGCGGTTCATGCCCTCCTTGTCTATGATGACAATCACATCCCCGATGTTGGCAAACATTTTCCGATTCAAGGCCTCTCTTTGTCGGAGGGTTTCCTCTGCCTGTTTGCGGTTGGTGATATTAACAATAGAGCCTTCAATATGACCTTGATCCGGGTAAACCGTTGCCGAAAACAATATCCACGCATCGGTGCCGTCTTGGCGGATAATCTGAGCCTCATAGTCGCGGACAGATCCTGTTTTTTGTATCTTTTTTAGAAACTCATTTCTTGCTTCAGGATCTTTCCATGCAGTTTGGGGACGATAATGGGCCATGCATTCTTCTATACTATCATATCCTGCAATTTCGGCGTACCGTCCATTGATTTCTATTATCTGACCTTCGATGCTGGTTCTAAATAATGCTACCTGTGCATTGTAAAACAGGGATTTATATTTTTTTTCGCTTTCATCCCGCTCTTTTGCCATTTGTTTTTGGTCGGTAATATCACGTGCGATAGCATAGGTTTTACCCTGCTCAGGATTGGGGTGTGAAACCCAGCTTAACCATTTATAGCTGCCATCTTTACATTTATAGCGGTTCTCAAAATTGATTACCTTTGATCCTTGACTAAGTTTTTTTTCAACTATTGCTCGAGTGGGTTCAATATCATCAGGATGAATAAATTCAGAAAAGGGTTTGTTTAAAAGTTCGTTTTCAGCGTAACCGAGGATATTTTGAAAAGCAGGGTTCACTTTCAGGAATGTTGATGAACTAATATCAGCGATGCAGATCAAATCAAGCGACATTGAAAACAATTGCCTGAATTCGTGCAACTCTGTTTCAGATTGGTTTGTCTTTTTCCCCAGAACGTCAGAATTTGACGAGTCAGCCATAATAAATACCTGCTTTCCCTTAATATCGTGAGGTTTTAAAGTATACAGTATATTAAAATGCAATAAATTGCAAAAGGAGCCATAGTTAGTCGCAGGTGTTGGTTTATGGTATTAGGGGTTAATCAAATTTGTGAGGAAAAGCAGTTTAAAAACCAGGAAGCAGCTTCTTTTTCAAATTCTATCTGATCAGTTCTGGAAGTCATCTGGTGATCCCCGTCTTTATGGATGATGAGATGCTTGGGATCTTTTGCTGCACTGAAAATATTATGGGCGTTGGATACCGGAACTACGTTATCTGCGTCTCCATGAAAAATAAGGACATTTGCCAAAGCGCCGGCTTTGTTCGTGATGTCAAATAAAAGATTTTCTTCAAAAAAGCTTAAGGGCAGGGCAGGGCGAATATCGTTAGCTTCTGTTGGAATATTTTCAATGCTTCTGCTTTTTACCGGAGCTGAGCATAAAACAGTTCCACATAAATTGATATCCATTTGAAGGATAGTCTCCCAGGAATTGATGCAGGTGGCTCCCCCCATGCTGGAACCGAAAATGGCAAGATTTTTACTGGTTTTTCCAAGTCCGGTTACATGATGGATTGCACAAATAAAATCCCTTGTCCGTGTTTCAAGGGATGTATCTTTGATAAAGTTTCCCTGGCTCTGGCCACAACCGCGATGGTCAAACCGGAAAAAAGCCATGCCGTTTTCTACCAGCAGTTTTGCTAAAATCTGCTGTTTTGCGGAATCTTTCGAACCTTCAAGCCCGTGAGAGCCCACAACCAGATCCGGGTTTTCATTTTCCGGCAGATGGAGTACGCCCCTGAGCAAAAGACCATCGCAAGTAAATTCTATATTTAACTCAGTTTTTTTCGATGGTGGCTTTTTCATGGGTTGTTATTATGCCATTTGGGTCTTATAATAGCAAGTTTCCAATAATAGGCAGCATAAATAAAAGATTAAGAGCGAATGAGCATAAAAAAAAGAAAAGCGTACGAACTTGAGATTATCGACCTTGCATTCGGCGGCAGGGGATTGGCCAAACCTGATGGACTTCCGGTTTTCATTGATCGATGTATTCCAGGGGATGTGGTGTTTGCAAAAATTACCAGAAAGAAAAAATCCTGGGCAGAGGGAAAACTGATCAGAATCTTAAAAGAGTCTCCTCTTAGAAAAGAAGGCAAATGCAAGTACTGCAACTATTGCGGTGGATGTAAATGGCAGCAGATCGAATATGAGCGTCAGTTAGAATATAAAAAAAGACATGTGATTGAGTCCATGCAGCACATCGGTGGCCTGGAAGATGTTCATGTTAATGATGTAATACCTTCAGATAATATATTTGAATACCGTAACAAGATGGAATTTTCCTGCTCTTCCAAACGCTGGCTTATGCCTGAAGAGCTTGAAGATCAGAGTATTCAAAAGGATTTTGGCATTGGCCTTCATGTTCCCGGAACTTTTGATAAGGTAATTGATATCAAACAGTGCGAAATCATGCCTGCGCTTGGAAATGAGATCCTCGAAGATGTCCGTAGCTTTATAAAAAACTCTGACCTGCCGGCATATCATTTACGAACCCATGAAGGATTCTGGCGGTTTTTAATGCTTCGCCATTCTGTTGCTTTTGATTCATGGATGGTGAATATTGTCACCAAATATAAGGATATGGATGCCGTGGACCGCCTTGCCCAGCTGCTGGTTGAAAAGTATCCGCAAATTGAGTCGGTAATGAATAATATCACGGATGCAAAATCCGGGGTTTCCATTGGCAAACAGGAGATTTGCCTTCACGGACAGGATCACATCCAGGAAAAACTCGGAGATTACCTTTTCAACATATCTGCGAACTCTTTTTTCCAGACCAATACACGTGCCTGTCAGAAATTGTATGCAAAAGCTTCAGACTATGCAGATCTAAGCGGGAACGAGACAGTAATCGATTTGTATTCCGGTACCGGAACCATCCCCATCTGGCTTTCCGGCAATGCCAAAAAGATATACGGAATTGAAATTGTCACCAGCGCCGTGGTCGATGCCAGGATTAACGCCCGTTTAAACAATATTGAAAATTGTGAGTTCCTTGAAGGGGATATCAAAGATGTCCTGCCTGGATTAAAAGAGCGCCCTGATGTTATGATTATTGACCCGCCGCGAGTCGGTATGCATAAGGATGTGGTTAAACAGGTTCTGTCTTTAGGACCTCAAAAAATTGTTTATGTATCCTGTAACCCGGCCACGCTTGCACGGGATCTTGAGATGTTGAATCCAAAGTATGAGGTAAAAGAGGTGACGCCTGTGGACATGTTTCCACACACCTATCATATTGAATCCGTGGCCATGCTTTTAAAACGGTAGGCCGGCAGAACCTGGTATTATTGTTTTTCTTTTTCAACAGGTTCGGAAAACAGGCAGCTCAGCACAAGCATATCATCATCTTTTTCAGATGTGACTTTATAGGGGAGCTTCTTAAAAAGTCGTTTCATGCCTTGATTTGTTTTGGACGTATAGGCCACAAGACCCTTAATCCCATTCTGTTTTGCCGCACTGGCAAGCTTGTCCTGGAGTATTCTGGCAATGCCCATACCCTGGTATTCCTTGGATACTGAAAAGGCAACTTCCGCCATGTTTACAATGGGGTTTTTAAAATATTCTCCAACAGCAATAATGGTTTCAAACCCGAGTTCCCCAATGGTGGCCACAATGGTCAGATCATTAATGTAATCAATTTCATACGTTGTCTCAATCTGATCGTGGACAAAGCTTTTCTTTTCATGGAAAAATCTTGAAACAATATCCCCTTTGTTCATGGTGTAGTAATGCTCCTGGATGCTTCTTTCATCAACAGTCCTGGCCGGCCTGAACATGATGGGTATATCCTTGATGTTGATGATCTCTTCATGCTTCAGGGGATAAACGCCTTTGATGGCCTGTTTAAAACGGCGGCCCTTGTTGATCAGTCCCATATTCTGCGCGCTTTGGAACAACTCATCCCTGAAATTTGGGTGGGCAATGCTGATAAGTGCCATAGCCCTTTCCTGCAAAGTTTTACCAAAAAGGTTCACTACACCGTATTCAGTAGCCACATAATGCACGTCACCTCTGGGTACAACCACCGCTGTGTCTTCAAGAGTGGGGACAATTCTGCTTCTTTTGCCATGATCAGATGTGGAGGTCAGCATTAATATGGATTTTCCCCCTTTGGACATGGCGGCACCACGGGTGAAATCCACAAGACCGTTAATTCCGGTGTAATTATTATAAGGCAGGGCATCTGCCGCAGTCTGGCCGGTCAGGTCAATGGCCATGGCTGTATTCATGGAAACCATTTTGTTATGCCGGGCAATAATGGCCGCGTCATTAACATAATCTGACGGGTGAAACTCTATGGAGGGGTTGTCATCGATAAATTCATACAAAAGGCTGGAGCCGACAGCGCTTCCGGCAACAATTTTTCCATCATTGTATCCTTTTTTCTTATTGGTAATGACTCCCATGGCAAAAAGCCGCATCATCCCGTCGGACAGATACTGGGAATGAACACCAATGTCATTTTTTTCTGACAGGCACAGCATATTTGCTTCGGTTGTCACGCCTAAACCAGCCTGAATTGTAGAACCATCCTCTATGAGCCGGGAAATATGCTTTGCAATGTTATTGGCGGCTTCAAGTTCCGGCAGGGGCTGTATGGTTAACAGCTCCTCTTCGTGTTCAACAATATAATCCACATCATTGACATGGATGAAGCTCCGGCCTAATACCCTCGGCATGTTGGTATTTACCTGGCAGATCACAATGTCTGCAGATTCACATGCTGCAAGTGTGATATCCACAGAGACCCCAAGGCTCATCCACCCAAAATCATCCGGTGGAGATACCTGGACTATAGCAGCATCAAGAGGCATCATTCTTGATTTGAATAATTGTGGAATCTGGGAAAGATTGATAGGCGTTGTAAAACGTTTGTTTTGGCGAATAATCTTGGGAGACGCAGACCCCAGGTAAAATGAGCGGATATTAAATTGCTGGGAGTTAGAGCGGTTGGCAATAAGGGTCAGAGGGCCGCTTTCAATGCTGAGTAGACGTACAATTTCAAGATCTGTAAATCTTGAACTTATATTTGACAATTCTTCAACCAGATGTTGGGGTTCCCCGCACGAAGAACCTATGAACACCCTTTGTCCCCTGTGTATATTAAGAAGTGCTTTCTGGGCACTTGTTCGTTTCTGGACATAGCTGTCAGCCCAATAATTTGTTTTTGCCATAGATGGCCTCTTTTGTTTATTTATAAAAATTGTCTATAGTTTTATTACTTTTTTGATAAAAAATCAAAAAGAGATATGTATTTGTGCCTAATTTCAGGTTTTATAAAAAAGGTGAAATAAAAAAAGGGTGAAATTTTTAAAATAAAGTCTTGAAATATTACTTATTTTCTTGTAAATTTTAACTTTCGCGATCCAATAATCGAACTCTTATTCTTAAATTTATTCTGACAATGCATGGCAAAGATGGTTTGGTACATTTCTGTATTGCTGTCGTTGAATCACTGATACGAAAATTGAGACACTTGTGTCTTTGATGATGGTGTCGGTTGAATTTATATAGCCTTAAAAACATATTTTTGTTTAAAAATCAGATAGTTGAATGCAAACATGCTTTCACATATCTGAGTGGTATGATGTTTGCAATTTTTTACAGACAAAACGATAGTTGACCAACAGAACCAAAAGATCAAAAGATCAGGAGGACTCAAAAATGGCCAATCTTAAGGTTTTGAAAAAAAATAAGAAGGCGACTCATTCCTACTTTGCTGTCAAATCTCAAAATGAGATATATTACAAGATGGCATCTATTTTCAAACAGGCTGCGGCAGATGAAGCTTCTCTGGCCGAAAGAATTATATTTAAATCAATAGCAGAACAAGCTCCCAATATTTCTCTGGAAAATTTTGTGTAAATCTTTTATAAATACTTTTAGTTCTTTTTTCAGATTTTTATTTTTTCATTTAAAGCATATTTAGGTTCAGTGTTCCACATAGGTAAAAATTATTAAACGTAAACATTCAAAAGGAGTGTGAAATGGCTGAAAAATTAGGTATTTATAAATGTGAAAAATGCGGTAACATCGTACAGGTACTTCACGGGGAAAAACCACCGGTCATGTGTTGTGGTCAGGGAATGGACCGTCTGGTTGAGAACACAGTTGATGCAGCCCTTGAAAAACATGTCCCTGTTGTTGAGAAAATTGATGGGGGATACTTAGTCAAGGTTGGCAGTGTGGCTCATCCCATGGGTAATGACCACTATATCCAGTGGATTGAGCTGACTTCTGAAGACGGGATGTTTATGCAGCGACAGATGTTGACCCCGACTGACGCGCCTGAAGCCACATTTAAAACGGATGCCGCAAAAGTAGTTGCAAGAGAATATTGCAACCTTCATGGGCTCTGGAAAGGCTAAGATTAGAACCTTTTGAAGTCTTGAAAAATAAAAACCCGCCGGGCTTAAAAACTAAGCCCGGCGGGTTTTTTATAGATTAAACGTTTGATTTTTTAATAGAGCTCAGTCAGTTTTCCTGCCAGAAGACGAATGTGGCTCATTTCTTCTTTAATGATAAAATTAATTTTATCCTGGCCCTGTTTTTCCGGGACCATTTCTTTCATTCCCAGATAAAAGGTAATGGAATCTTTTTCTGCCTGGATCGCACTGCTCAGAATTCCTTTAAAGCTTTCATCGGGTTGTTCTTTTTCAAAAAACACGCGTGTGTCAGCCAGAGCTTTGATATAAAGAAGGTTTTCATCTTCAGGGTCAAAGGTACTGGAAAAGATTTCTGATCCTTTCAAATCTTCCAGCATTCCGGCAAAAGTTTTTTCATGGTCGTCTTCCATATCGGCAAGTTCCAGTAAAAAATCTTTGTGTTTTGCGGCCTCAGTTGACTCGGCAGCATTCCGGTAAAAGACAGCACCGTTTTGTTCTATTTTAATCGCAATTTCAAATACATCTTTTGCATTAAAGTCGTTTGGCATTTTTTCCTCCGGATTATCCCTTATACATTTAAGATAATCTTTTTTTTAGTGTTTTCGCTACTTTCACGCCCAGATCAAAACATCGGTTCAGATCATCTTCATCAGGAACATATTGAACTTTTACGCCTTCGTCAATAATATCCAGTTTCATTTCTGTAAATTCTTTATTTAAAATCTTAACCGCTTCCCCACTCCATCCATATGAACCAAATGCCGCCGCAATTTTATTTTGAGGCCGCAGACCTTTTACATAGGTCATCACATCTGCAATAACCGGGAAAATGCTGTTGTTGAGTGTTGGTGATCCAACCACCATAGCACCGGCTTCTAGGATTTCCGTCATGATATCACTTCTGTGCCATTTTCTGGTGTTCATCAGGCGCACATTAACATCTTCAGATTCAATGCCGCTGGTAATGGAACGTGCCATTTTAGTAGTGGAATCCCACATGGAGTCAAAAATAACCACAACTTTGTTGGTGGGTTCCTGTTTGGACCACTTGTCATAACACTCAATAATTCTGGACGGATTGTCTCTCCAGATGATTCCATGATCCGGGCAGATCATATCGATTTTCAGGCCCATCTGGGTTACATCTTTAAGCAGAGCCTGCACCCTGGGAGAAAAATGAAGAAGAATGTTGGCATAATATTTTCTTGCATGCGGAATAATCTCTTCTCCGATTTCATCGTCAAAGAACATATCTCCGGCATAGTGCTGCCCAAAGGCATCAGAAGAGAACAGCACAGCATCCTCTACAAGATATGTAAACATACTGTCCGGCCAGTGAAGCATTCTTGTCTCAAGAAAGGAAAAGGTTTTGTTTCCGACCTTGAGTTCATCTCCGCTTCCAACGACTTTAAAGTTAAAATCCCTGTTAAAATGGCTTTTTAAGTTTTTAGCGCCCATTTTTGAGCAATACAGGGGCTTGTCCTGACCAATTTTGTGCATCACTTTTGGCAGACCGCCTGAGTGGTCCATTTCCGTATGGTTGCTGATGACAATATCAATATCTTTGGGGTCTATAATCCTGCTGATATTGGAAAGAAGCTCATCACAGAATTTTTCTTTAACCGTATCGATAAGGATATTTTTCTCACCAAGCACTAAAAATGCGTTATACGTTGTACCTTCATACGTTGAATAGCCGTGGAAATCTCTGATATCCCAGTCCCTGCAACCTACTGAGTATACCCCATCTGCTATTTCAATGGGTTTGTACATGGAAGTGTCTCTCCTTTATTGGACATTAATCAATTTTTGTAAAATTGTCCTGGGTTGCGCCACAAACCGGACAGACCCAGTCTTCAGGGAGATCGGCAAAGGCTGTTCCCGGTTCAACTCCATTGTCTGGATCACCTGCTGCGGGGTCATACACGTAGCTGCATACACATTCATATTTTTCCATCTCTTTTCAATCCTCCGTAATTGTGTTTAAAATGTTGGCAATTTACTACCCACGTTTTTGGGTCTCTATTTACTGCATGAACGTTGCAAAGAGTGTGCCTTAAAAACCTGGG
This sequence comes from Desulfobacteraceae bacterium, assembly GCA_033851995.1. Taxonomy (GTDB): domain Bacteria; phylum Desulfobacterota; class Desulfobacteria; order Desulfobacterales; family Desulfobacteraceae; genus Desulfobacula. The sequence continues at coordinate 65,277 of JAWSVI010000001.1, forward strand.
TACTTAATTGTCAATAAAAAAGGTTTTAAGTTACGAATTATTATTATAATATAAGGCGCTCAAAATCAATGAATCATTTAATTGACAAACTAAAATATGGCACATGATATTTACATAAAGCGAACCCGGATTAATGCACCTGTGGACAAAGGGTTCAAGTGGCATGAACAGGATGGAGCAATATCAAGACTTACGCCTCCATGGGCACCGCTCAGGCTCATTCGCCGAGACGGCATAGGTATCCAAAAAGGAGTTAAGGTATGGTTCCGGCTTTACATCTTTAAAATTCCTTTTTTATGGAAAGCAGAACATATTGATTACCAGGAAAATATCCTTTTTAAAGATCACCAGACTCAGGGGCCGTTTTCAAAGTGGGAGCATACTCACAGGTTTATCCCTGATGGCGATAATGCTTTTTTTATGGAAGATGAGGTTGCGTTTAAGCTGCCTCTGGGATTACTTTCTCGGCCTTTTTACTGGGTTGCAAAAAAAGAGTTTGACCGGATGTTTGCTTACCGTCACCGGGTTCTTAAATATGATCTTGAACACAGTCTTGAACCTGAGAAAAAAAAGAGGATATTGATTTCAGGGGCCAGCGGAACCATCGGAAGCATACTTGTTCCATATCTTCGAACCTGTGGCCATGAAGTTATCCGCCTGGTTCGTAAATCAGGAGAGCTTGAGCACGATGAACTGTTCTGGGACCCATATGCTGGAACTCTTGATCTTGAGAAAGCTGGCCGGATAGATGTGGTTATTAATTTAAACGGTGTGGATATTTCCAGGGGAAAGTGGACCCAAAAACAAAAACAGAAAATTATTGATTCAAGGATCATTCCCACCTTTTTGCTGGTTGAGAAAATGAGCCGCCTTTCATACAAACCCGAGGTGTTTATATCATCTTCCGCCATTGGATTTTATGGTGATGGCGGGGATGCTGTCTTAACGGAGAAGCAAAATCCGGGAGACTGTTTTATTTCTACAGTGTGTGACCTGTGGGAAGAAGCATCCCGGGATGCCCAAAAAGCAGGCATCCGGACGGTACAGCTTCGAATCGGTGTCGTGCTCACTCCTGCCGGAGGAGCGTTGCAGAGGATGGAGATGCCGTTCAAGCTTGGCATGGGGGTGCGGTTATCTCATGGTAAACAGTATATGAGTTGGATAAGCATGGATGACTGTCTTGCTGCGATCCGGCATATAATTCACACACCTGATATAGAAGGGCCTGTAAACCTTACAGCGCCTGAACCTGTAACCAACAAACTTTTTTCAAACACCCTGGCCAAAATTTTCTCGCGAAAAGTGTTTTTTGTAATGCCAAAATTTATTGCTTTGCTCCTGTGGGGACAGCTTGGCAAAGAAACGCTTTTGACCAGTGCTCGGGTCATCCCCCAAAAGTTACTGAATCATAAATTTAAATTTCAGCACACGCGTTTGTCTGAGGCATTTAAAGATATGCTTGGCAGATAATATATATGATCGATTAAATTTTACTGATAATAAATATATTAACAATAATAATATTGGTAACTCTATGAATAATAAACTAAAAGCGCTTTTTTCAATTTTAATGATCACCGCCCTGATATTTGGCTTTGTTCATATCTATTTCCCTCTTGAAAACTACAGTCTTGAAAGACTCCACATTTTTCTGTTTAACTTGTGCACCGGGGGAACCATCCTTTTATATTATACCCAGCGACGGGTGAGAATTTCTAAAACAGTTCTCTCATTTTTTATCGCCTCCCTTGTTTATGCAGTATCTGCATTTTTAAAAATTTATCCAATCACTCTTTTTGTTTCCATTCCTCTTTTCTTGATTGTCGAAAAAATCAGGATTCAAAAGTTTTCTCTTTTTCCCATTTGTTTTTTCAGGATGGATGAATCCATCTCCAGAAAATTTCACCAGGCATCCCTTTTATGTCTTTCCATTGGTGTTGCCATGGCTGCTATGGTTATTTTGAATAATGAATATTTTAAATTTGTTACCATGGAAAAACTAACCTTGAATACTTTTTTTCTGGGTTTTTCATTTCCGCTTTCTTTGATAACGCTTTCGCTGGTGTTCTCTATGCTGGATGAAATTCAAAGTTCTTCCAATATCAGGATTTTGAAGGAAATTTGCTTTTGGACGATTACCTGTGGGGTTATTATCTTTTTTATCTTTATCCTGATCGAGCGGTTCATTCCCCAGATTTTTGTAACCATAGCTCTTTTTATGGCGGTTGTTACCGTTTTTTACCTGTATTTGAAATTTGCGGAAAAAATTCAGCAGAAACTATTTTTAACATCAGGGATCGGTTTTTTGATTTTTACTGCTGTCACCGGCATTGCCTATATATTTCAGCAGATGTCAGCAGGTTATGAACCGCAAAATACAAAATGGCTGCTCCACATGCATGTCTTTGCTTCTTTATACGGATGGAATCTGTGCGGTTTATCCGTTATCTGCCGTTTTGATGATTTTCCCATAAAGTTGCATTCACCCACGGTTATTTTTGTCCATTGGACAACCGCAATTGTCCTGGCACCTCTTGGCGTATTTTTTGGCCCGCTTGCAATCCTTGCTATTATTGGATACTCTTTTATTACGCTGACGCTGTTTTTCAGCAGCAATAACAGGGAAATTTCACATGGGTAACCGGGAAAAACTCAATCATTTCCTGAAACTGGTAAGCGGAAGTTCAAAAGTGCTTGTTGTCATAAATGCCGATCCGGACGCCATTGCCAGTGCCATGGCGGTAAAGCGCCTGCTCTGGAGAAAGGTTGCTGAAGTATCCATTGCTCATTTTAACAAAATCAGCCGTCCCGACAATCTTGCAATGATCACCTATACAGATCCCGGTCTCATTGCGCTGGATGAAATTAATAAAGAGGATTTTGATTTCTTTATGGTAGTAGACTCTCAGCCGGATCACAATGAACGGTTTGCTCCTTTTGAATTTGATGCCATCATAGATCACCATCCACTTTCCTGTGGTGATGCAAAATTTGCAGATATTCGTCCGGATTACGGAGCCTGCTCAACCATCCTGACCGAATATATCAAATCGAAAAAACTCAAACCCTCTTCGAAATTAGCAGCAGCGCTCATGCTGGGCATTAAAACCGATACCTCAGATTTTACCAGACAGGCCAGCCTGAGAGATATCCGCGCTTTTCAATATCTTTACCGTTTTGCCGATATGAATATCGTTACAAAAGTTGAAAAAGCAGCTCTTACACAGGAGGATCTGGATTTTCTGGGAGCGGCCATTAAAAATCGCAAAGTAATCAGCAACCGGGTGTTTTATCATGCCGGTAACATTACCAAGCCGGACGAACTGGTTGTTGTTGCTGATTTTTTTTTAACACTGGCCCGGGTAAACTGGAGTGTCATTTCCGGGGTTTTTAATAAAAAGCTTATCATTGTCCTACGAAATGACGGGTTAAGAAAAGGAGCCGGCAATACAGCAAAAGAGGCTTTTTCCGAGTTCGGATCTGCTGGAGGGCATAAAACAATGGCACGTGCAGAACTTGATTTGAGGCTGGTGAGAAAAAAAATAAAATCGGTCAGCAAAAAAGCTTTGGGTGAATGGATTGTGTCTGTTATTGAAAAAACAGCCGGTAAAAAGATTCAATAAATTTTTCAGGTGAAACAAACGGGGGATACTTAAAAACAGGTAAACAGGATAAATGAAATTTTTTCCTTTAAAAACAGCTCTGGCCTGCCTTATTCTTGCGCCTCTTATATATGTTACCTCGCTTTATTTTCTGCAAAGCTATTTAGATGAAAGATATCTGCAGAAAGTTCAAAATGTTTTTATCGGGGATACAAAGAATCTTTTTGAGGGCAGGGTAACTCTTGAAGAGCAGGTCACAGAAAATATTTATGCATTTTTAAAGATGGACTGGATGGTCCGCCATGCAGGGTTGGATTTGAAAATCATTGTTACCACGAAAAAAGGGAAAGTCATTTATCCAACCTTTATCAACGCAGATGCATTTTTAAGCAGCCAGGAAGAGAATGCTGATTCAGACCAGATCGCCAAACAGAATTTTTCTATCTTAAATCAGGGCCTGCTAGTGAATGTAGAGATTGATCTTGCGCATGGTTCAAAACTGGCCAATTTGATTTTGATGGTCTGTTTTGGATTCGCCCTTATCGTTTTTATGATTTTTTATAAAATCGGGAGTTCTAAGGCGGCCCAGGAAAGAAACAAGAAAAACAAACTGATTGATGGACTGCAAAAAGAGGAGCAGGGCCTTAAAGAGGTTCTGGAAAGTCTTGAAAAAGAGCGCCAGGGATTATTTGAAAATATAAAATCACTCAATGCCAAATACCAGGAAGACAAGGAAAAGCTCAAAATTAATGAGGAAGAGTTGTTTGATGAAATTATTTCTCTGGAGGAACAACTTAATTCATTTATTGAATTGAAAAAAAGAAAAGAAGATGAAATAGATGAGTTGAAATCCAGAATAAGGAAATATGAGCGGCGCAAAAGTTCAAAAAACAAAAGAAATGAATTTGATTTTATTTTAAAGCGCTTTAATACGCTTTATAAAAATATTAATATGAACCGCAAGGCTGTTACCGGTCTTCTAAATTTGAATGAAGATCAGCAGATAAAAGCTGAAGAGCTTGTTCTGATGCTGGACCAGACTCCGGATCAGGTCGTGGTAAAACGAAAGGTATTTTCCGGTAAAAAACACAAAACCACTTGCCTTGAGGTTTTGTTTGCATATAATGGGCGACTCTATTTTAGAAAAGATGAAAACAATAAAATAGAAGTGGTGGTTATTGGAACAAAAAATACTCAAATTAAGGATATGGAATATCTTCACAATTTATAGTTGAGCCTATGTATACTTCATTTTACAAACTGGACATAAAACCCTTTCAGATCAGTTCTGATCCTGATTTCCTCTGGCTGGGAGAAAAGCATAAAGAAGCCTTGGCAACCCTCAAATACGGTGTTTTGGACAACAAAGGATTTTTGCTGCTTACCGGAGATGTAGGCACAGGAAAAACAACGCTGATAAATTCCCTGATTGAAAGCCTCAGCGAGGATGTCATTTTTGCTTCTGTGCCGGATCCTTCTTTAAGCAAGCTGGATTTTTTAAATTATATTGCCCTTGAATTCGGAATCACACAGGAATTTGCTACCAAGGGATCTTTTCTCGTAGGGTTTCGAAAGTTTTTAATTAAAGCCCATGAAGACAATAAAAAAGTTCTTCTGATTATTGATGAAGCCCAATTACTGACCCAGGAACTACTGGAAGAAATCCGCTTATTATCCAATATTGAAAAAACCCATACAAAACTGATCAATATCTTTTTTGTCGGGCAAAACGAATTTAATGACAGCTTGAATATGCCCCAGAATCGGGCTGTACGCCAGCGATTGACCTTAAATTATAATATTGACCCGTTAACGCCGGATGAAACGGCTGAATATATCAGATACAGGCTGAAAGTGGCTGGTTCCGAACAAGAGCTTTTTGAGCCGGAGGCTGTCCAGGAAATTTTTATGTATTCAGGCGGATTCCCCAGGCGGATTAACATTATCTGTGACCATGCATTACTATCCGGATATGTTCAGGATTATGAAACCATTGATATAAATACCATAAAAGAGTGTGCCAAAGATCTCAAAATCCCGGTTTATGCCAGTCGGCCCGGCGATACAGACGGATTTGGGTCGTATAGAGCTGAATATCATCCCTCACCAACCCCTCCACCACGCCCAGCAGCCGCTATGCCCCAACCCAGGCCGGTGATCATCCAGCCTGCCGTTCCTGAAAGAGGGGACAGGGAATTTCCCAAAAGAATATGGCTCGGTGCACTGGGGTTGATAGCGGTTGTGCTGATTGCCTGCTACCTCTATTTTTCGGGCCAATGGACTCAACTGGGCTTTATATCCGGGCAGCAACAGGCAATTATAACAAACGAACATGTTGTCAAGGCACCACCACCCCCCAGCGGAGGTGATCCCAAAGAAATACAACCTGATGTGCCCAAAGCTGATCCCCCTGAAACAAATGTTTCATCTGTTAAAAAAAAAACTCTCCAGCCTGAAAGTTCTTTAGTAAAAGCAGAAAAAGCGAAAACGGAACAGATTAAAGAACAAAAAATTGAATCGCATATATCACCTGAGGTCTTCGTTTTTCCTCAAATCGAGGCGAGTGATGATGAAATTTTGGAAAATAGCAAAAATCTGCAACCCCTTCCTGAAGAGAAGATCATTATCCGCTTTAAATATAATACCAATGAGTTTACCGATCAGGGCTTTAATGTCCTTCAGGAGTTTGCTGATATTCTTGCCCGCCACCCGGAGGCTAAAATAAAAATTACTGGTTACTCTGACGCAGCAGGTTATAAAAAATATAATGAACGTTTATCTGAATTCAGGGCAAATATTGTCCGGAGTTTTCTACTGGGCCGGGGAGCAGATCCTGGTCAGTTTGAGGTTTTAGCGAGAGGGAGTTTGGATCCCATCGCGACAAATGAAACCGCCTGGGGAAGAATGATGAATCGCCGGGTTGAAATTGAGGTAATCCAATAGGGCCTATTCAGCCATTATAGCATTTAACCATTCGGGCGCTGCTTTCTTCTGTTTTCATGCATTTGAACATCAATATCTTTCATCTTCTGAAGTTTATCTTCTAACTCGTTTGTTTTGGCTTTATAGATTTTTAACTCTTTTTTAAGATCGGCTATGTTTTTTTTAAGATCCGCCATGACTTTTTTTTGTTTCACTATCGAAGTATGGTCTTGTTTTTCTATATTCATATCTTTTTGAATCTTGGCCAGAAGAGATAAATAGACGGTTACAGCCTGACGTCTCTCATAATACAGGGAAAATGCCGAATACTTTTTCATGTAAGAAAGCGCTAAGGAATAATCAGGGTTAGGATTTTGAGGGTTGATGCTGGCCAGAGCACCTTTATAGAGCGCATTTTCATAATAAGATGTCTGAGAGTAGTTTTTCGTAACTACGCCATATTCTTTTGCGGCAGATTCAAAATCTGAAGCCAGTTCATGTTGATATGCTTTTTGCATATGTTTTTTTGCGTTGGTCCCATCGGCAGACTGAAAAATGGTCGCACACCCTGTAAAAAGTAAGCTTAAAAATAGTGCTGTGATTAAACAATAACGCATAAATTCCTCATGACATTAACGGAGGTTTTTTTCCGATTGTTTGCCGGGCTTCATGTTCCGGGTGTTTGTTTTCCGGGTTTTTTGAAATCGGCAAATCTATTTTAAAGGTTGATCCTTCATCCGGCTGACTTTCAACAGATACGTTTCCACCATGCCCTTCAGTATAGGCCCTGACAATCGCCAGGCCTACGCCTGACCCGTTGCTTCTAATTTTCTCTATGTTTCTGGCCTGGTAAAATCTAATAAATACATTGGCAATTTCATCTTTGTCAATACCGATTCCTGAATCTTGAACTTGTATGTTTACCCCTTGGTCACTGGGAGCCAGGCGAATTAAGACTTTACCGTTTTCATGAGTGTATTTAATGGCATTGGTGAGCAGATTGCTGATTACAATACTTATTTTTTCCCGGTCAATTTGGATTTCAGGCAGGTTTCCTGCTTCCAATTTCAGATCAATGTTTTTGGAAGCTGCCAAAATCTTTGCCTCATCCACAATTGGGTTTACAACTTCATCTAATTGGGTCCACTGCATATCGTACTGCATGATTCCCGACTCAATCTTGGCCAGATCCATATATTGTCTGCTGAACCCTGAAATCTTGTTGATAGATCTTTTAAGGGTGGCAAGCATATGAAGTTTTTCCTCTTTCACAGCATTAGAGGCTTTTAAAATATCATGGACAGACTGCATGGTCTGTAGAGGTGTTTTGATTTCATGTGAGATCTGCTGCATCATCTGGGTTCTGAGCTTGTTTGTATTATCTATCTTTGTGCTCATATCATTCATGGCATTTGCAAGCAGTGCTATTTCATCCCGCGATGTGATATGAATATCTTCGAAATTGCCGCTGGCAATCTGTTCAGTCCCCCTGATGAGGTTTTCAATGGGGGTTGTAATGGTCCGGGTGATCAGAAGGGCAGCAGTAACTGAAACCAGCAGGGTGCCAATAATTAAAGCCAGTGCGATTTTTACAGAACGGGCTGTGATCACCTCAATTTCAGCCATCTTTAAACCAATATAGGATTGATTTTTTTTTATCAATGTGTCCAGGCACGAGGAGATCACCTCCATGTTTTTTAACCGGAGATGTTCAATGTTGGCCTTATCATCAGGTGGCTCAATCATGCAGGTGACCAGATCTGCATGGGCACTTCTCATGGTTCGGATAAGATCCTGATCCTGCTTTGAAGCCTGTTTATCCATGAGAGCATTCATATTCCGGAGCACCTGTTTGCTTGTCTCAAAAAACAAGTTTGAATAGGTAGGGTCCTCAGAAATTTGAAGTTTTTCGATATAGCTGTTTTCATCCTGAATAAGGTCGAGTAAAGCTCTTGAAATCTCCTGGGTCTGGACATTTGCGGCAAGGATTTTTTTTGTACTGCTGGCAACACTGTTCAGCCCATAAAGGATATATGTACTTGATATGATCATTATGGCAATGATTGCACTAAAGCCGAGCATCATTTTTTTATATATTGAAAAATTATTCATAATGGCTTTATTGGGTATCTTTTCGCAGAACCGGTAAAAAATCAATTCATAGTATATTTTTTTTAAGGGCAACGCAATGGCCAGATGAGAAAAATGGGTTGATGGGAACTTATCAATCTTTTTTATGAATTGTTTTCATTGATCCCGGCTTTGATGTATACTTGGCCTTCGGTATCAGAAATTTTATTCAAAACAGGCATTATTATGGTATTACTGGAAAACTTAAATCAGCGAAATTATATTTTATGGAGGGTGTTAAATGGCGATATTTCAAATTGATTATGAGAAATGTGACCAGGATGGAATCTGTGCAATTGAATGTCCTGCGCAGATTCTTGAGATGACTGAAAAAGGACCGGAACCGGTAGATGGTGCTGAAGACATTTGTATTCAATGCGGTCATTGTGTTGCTATCTGTCCCAAGTCTGCTTTCAGCATGGATTTTCTTGTGCCGGATCAGTGCATGCCCATTCAAAAAGAACTTACCCTGGATACAGACCGCGTAGAGCATTTTTTAAGATCCAGAAGATCCATTCGCCGCTATAAAGATAAGCCCGTTCCAAGGGACCTTTTTGAAAAAGCGCTGGATCTGGCTTGCTGTGCGCCAACGGGAAGCAATAAACAGCCTGTGAGATGGATGGTGTTTGATAAAAAAGAAGATGTCCGGAAAATTGCAGCACATACAGTGAACTGGATGCGGTATGTTGTAAAAACATATCCGGAGATTGCACAGACCCTGAATATGGAAACCATTATTCAACACTGTGAAAATGGAAACGACAGGATCTGCCGGGATGCACCCGGTCTTGTTTTTACCTATGCCTCAAATGAATTTGGGAGTGCCTCAGCAGACTGCCATACTGCCTTGGCTTATCTGGAGCTCGCACTCCCGGCTTTTGGTCTTGGAAGCTGTTGGGGGGGATATGTGAACCGTGCAGCAACCCAGTGGCCTGAGCTCATGGAAATGTTGAATTTTCCTGAAAATCACACCTGTCATGGTGCACTGATGGTGGGTATCCCCAAATTCAGATATCAGAGAGCACCTAAAAGAAATAAACCGGATGTGATTTATAAATAATAAAAAAAGCAGGCTGAACCGTGAATCGATTCAGCCTGCCCAAAAATTTTTTTATAATTTTACATCATCTCTATGGCACAAGCCATGGAGACCCCGCCACCACCACAGAGGGTAGCAAGCCCGAGAGAGTCACCTCTCTTTTTCATCGCATGAATTAACGTGACAATCACACGGGAACCGGTGGACCCAACAGGATGCCCAAGGCCGATTCCGGAACCGTTTACATTGGTGATTTCGCGATTCAATCCAAGCTCTTTCTCACAACCGATATACTGTGCTGCAAACGCTTCGTTTACTTCAACCAGATCAAAGTCGGAAATGGAAAGATCGTTTTTATCCATCAGGTTGTTAACAGCTGGTACCGGAGAAATGCCCATAATGGTTGGATGGCAGGCACCCATACCGGTGGCTTTAATTTTTGCTATCGGTTTCAGGCCAAGTTCATCCGCTTTTTCTTTTGACATGATAATCATGCCGGAAGATCCGTCATTAATCCCACTGGCATTACCGGCAGTTACTTTCCCTGTTTTAGGGATGAAGGCAGGCGGAAGATTCGTGAGTTTTTCCAGAGTCATGCCCGGTCTGAAATGTTCGTCTTTATCAAATACCAGTGGATCTTTTTTGCGCTGTGGCACATGAATGGGAACGATTTCTTCTGCGAATGATCCATCGTTTGTTGCTCTTTCCGCATTGTTATGGCTGCGCAGAGCAACTTCGTCCATCTCTTCTCTTGAAATATTTAAATGCTGGGCAACAAATTCTGCTGTATGGCCCATGATGTAAGGCTTGCCCATAAAATAGCTGGCAGGAGCTTCACTGGTGTTGAGCGGAGTGGATTCATCAAACGGCGAAACATGAGAGCCGCAGTGCAGCGCATGAATCATAGGGTCGACAAACTGCTGATCCTGAAGCCGGCATCCCCATCGAGCAGCGGGTACAGCGTAAGGTACTCCGGACATATGTTCCACACCACCGGCCAGGATTACATCTGCCATACCAGCCTGGATCATAGCGGCACCTGAAAGAACGGCTTCCATGCCGGAGATGCATACCCGGTTCACAGTGACGGCCGGAACCGTATCCGGGGTTCCTGCCATTAAAGCGGCAACTCTTGCAATATTTAATGTGTCATGGTGTTCTATACAACATCCGTATCGAACATCGTCAATGAGTGCCGGATCAATCCCGGCTCTTTTAATGGCTTCTTTCATGGTAACAGCAGCAATGGTTGCGCCGTTCATATCTTTAAGTGTTCCACCAAATGCTCCAATGGCGGTTCTGCAGGCGGAAACAATGACAACTTCTTTCATAAAATCTCTCCTATTTAATTTATTTTGGACCCAAAGCTGATTCTGAAATATCCATAACAGTGGTATCGGATTCAATAATTACAGCCATTCTGGCTTCTGTAACAGGAAGAACAGTGTTGATGAAAAATTTGGCGCTGCTCATCTGCCCTTCATAGAAATCGATATCTTTTTTCTTAGGTTTGCCTTCCAGTTGTTCTGTAGCGGAAACGGCACGCCAGAGCATCATCCATGCCATGAGGGTGTCACCTGTCACATCAAGAAAAGGAGTCGCATTGGCAAATGCATTTGAAACGCCGCCGGATTGCACCTGGCTGCCCAGATGGGCTGCGGTTTCTTTTAGTTTTGTAACCGTTTTTTCGACATTAAGCGCAAGTGCTTCAAGGGCTTGCATTTTTTTAGCTGTTTCAATGGTTTTTTCAACTTCTGCCATCAGGTTTAGAAATACAGCGCCTTTGTTCATGCCAAGTTTTCTGCCCAGAAGGTCCATGGCCTGGATACCATTGGTGCCTTCATAAATCTGAGTGATTTTGCAATCACGCAAGAGTTGTTCCTGGGGATATTCTTTTGTAAATCCGTATCCACCAAATACATGGACACCGATACTGCACATTTCAAAAGCGCGATCGGTAATATAGCCTTTTCCAACCGGGATCAGTATATCAATCATGCCCTGATATTTTGCTTTTTCTTTCGGGTCATCTGTTACCTTGACCATATCTTCCATAAGTCCGATATAATACAGAATACTCCTCATACCTTCGGAATAGGCTTTCATGGTTAACAGCTGACGGCGGACATCCGGGTGCTGAATGATAGAGACAGAAGGGGCATCTTTACCACCAGTTAAGGATTTTCCCTGTACCCTTTCCCGGGCATAATTCAGTGCATTGATATAAGAGGCGGAGGCACAGGCAAAACCCTGCATTCCCACATGGAGTCTGGCTTCATTCATCATGACGAACATGGCACTCATGCCTTTATTTTCTTCACCCAGAAGGGTTCCGATGCATTGACCTTTTCCGCCAAGGGCAAGAGAACAGGTGGGGCTGCCGTGGATACCCATTTTTTCTTCGATTCCGGTGCAAATCACGTCATTGAATTCTCCAAGGCTGCCGTCCTCATTCACATGATATTTTGGGACAAGAAACAGTGAAATCCCTGCGGTTCCTTCTGGAGCGCCTTCGATTCTTGCCAGGACCGGGTGAATAATATTTTCAACCAGGTTGTTTTCACCACTGGAGATGAAAATTTTGTTGCCGGTAATAGAATAGGTGCCGTCATCGTTTTTAACTGCCTTTGTGGTCAGTGCGCCAACATCAGAACCTGCATCCGGTTCGGTCAACAACATGGTTCCGCCCCACTTTCCGGAGTACATATTTTTCAGATAGGTATTTCTCTGTTCATCAGTCCCGAATTCTTCAACCAGTTTTCCTGCTCCGTGGCAAAGGATACTGTGAAGCATGAACGGATAATTGGCTCCGTTAAAAAAGTTATTTGCAGCCAGCGCTACGGTAGAAGGCATTCCCTGGCCTCCCCATTCAGGATCGTCACTCATGGCGATCCATTCACCTTCTCTGAACAGTTCAAACAATTTGTGAAAAGCTTCCGGAACTTTTACTGTTCCGTTATCAAAGGTACATCCCTCTTCATCAGCTTCTTTCATGCAGGGGAGAAACTCTTTTATTGCAAGATTTCTTGCCTCTGAAACAATCAGATCAATGGTTTTTTTGTTGAATTCTTCAAATTGTTCATATTGGCTTAAATCTTCGACTTTAAATTGTTCATGAAGAACAAAGTCCACATCTCGACGATCTACTACTTGCTGTGCCATGGTTACCCTCTTTTAATTTTTAAATTTTTATTTGGTGTAATCGTAAAAACCTTTGCCGCTTTTTCGTCCAAGAAAACCGGCACGGACCATTTTCCTAAGCAGGGGAGCAGGGCGGTATTTATCTTCGCCCAGTTCCTTGTGAAAACCATCCAGAACCAGAAGCATGGTGTCCAGGCCGATCATGTCAGCAAGTGCCAGAGGACCGATAGGATGATTCGCCCCCAGACTCATGGCCTGGTCAATATCTTCTTCAGTGGCAATGCCTTCTGCCAGAACAAAGATCGCTTCATTGATCATGGGACATAGTATCCGGTTTACAGCAAAACCGGGAGCTTCTTTGACTTCAATCGGGGTTTTGTTGATTTTTTCAACATACTGTCTGCAGATATCCAGAGTTTCATCAGAAGTAACAAATCCACGAATCAGTTCAACAAGTCGCATAACAGGGACAGGATTAAAAAAATGAAGCCCGATAAATTGCTGGGGGCGTTTCGTAATGCTGGCCATTTCAGTGATGGAGAGGCCGGAGGTATTGGAGGCAAATATGGTATGTTCACCGCAAATATTATCCAACTCCTGGTAAACCTGCTTTTTGATCTCCATAACTTCAATAATAGCCTCGATCACCAGGTCTGCATTTTGAGCAGCCTCGTTTAAATCAGTTGTGCCTTTTATCCGGGATAATACGTTTTGTGCTTCATCCGTACTCATCTTACCCTTGGATACAGCCCTGTCCAGGTTGCCTTTGATAACCGTCAGACCATTGTCAACAAAACGGTCTTCCATATCTCGAAGGGTTACATTAAACCCGGCCATGGCAGATGTTTGTGCAATTCCCGCACCCATAATTCCGGCACCGAGAACTGCGATGTTTTTAATTTCCATTGCGTTTTTCTCCTATTTTTTTAATCATGAACTATAAGGAACAGAGCATAAAACATGCCAATGTAAAATAGTTATAAAAACAGGTGGTTATAAAATAAAGAAAACGCAAGCTGCACTATTGGAAAGAAAATCCTGTTCTATTTTCCAGTTTTGGGTTAAACTGTGCCATGGTGCAGAAAAAATAGTGCAAAAAATTTAATGCAGGAGAATGGGATGAAATTTGATGAAGGTATTTTTTTTAAAGAGGCAACATTAAAGATCTGTTCCAGCCTTGAAATTGAAAGGGCCATGCATCAATGCCTTTTATATATCCAGAATTTTATTCCTGCAGGGCAGCTTGGATTTCACATCTATCATCAAGATGAAGGTATTGTTGAAACAGTTGCCCATGTATCCGAAACAAGCATGAAAGCTTTTTCTTTAAAAACGGCACTCTCAGCAAAAGCTCAAAGACAGGTTCGGGCGCAGCGCTCTATGAGAGTTCGCGTGATAGACCGGCTTGGGGATGATCCTGTGACAAGAGAGGTTGCCAATTACTTTCATGCATCAGATTATTCCGGTGTCGTCATGGATCTTGTCCTGGAAAAAACAATGCTGGGTGTTTTCAGTGTGTTTAATAATGGGAAGCGGCCTTTTACAGCCGAACACGTTCATCTGTTGAGCCTTTTGGGCAAACCCTGTGCGATCGCCTTGACCAATGCCTTAAGATACAGGGAATTGAATAATTTAAAAGAGATACTGGCTGATGATAATCGGTATTTTCAGGATGAATTGAATAAAATTACCGGTCAGAAAGTAATTGGTGCTGACCAGGGGCTAAAAAGCGTCATGGGGCTTGTTCATCAGGTTGCCCCCCTGGAAAGTCCTGTCCTGCTACTTGGCGAAACCGGATCTGGAAAAGAAGTGATAGCAAATTCCATTCATCATCTCTCCCTTCGAAACACAGGTCCGTTTATCCGGGTAAATTGCGGTGCAATTCCTTCAAGCCTTTTGGACAGTGAGCTGTTTGGTCATGAAAAAGGAGCGTTTACCGGTGCAGTAAGAAGAAAACGTGGACGGATAGAACGGGCCCAGGGCGGTACGCTGTTTTTGGATGAAATTGGTGAACTCTCCTCCGATGCTCAAATTCGTCTTTTAAGGGTTCTTCAGGAAAAGGAAATTGACCGTGTAGGCGGGTCCGGCACTATCAAGGTAAGCATCCGGATTATTGCTGCTACTCACAGAAATCTTCAAAAGATGATGGAGGAGAAAACATTCCGTGCTGATCTTTTTTTCAGGCTCCGAGTATTTCCAATAACCCTCCCTCCTTTAAGGGAGAGGAAAAAAGATATCCCTGATCTTACTGCGCACTTTATTCAAAAAAAAACCAGGGAAATGAAACGGGTCATCATCCCAACACCTTCACCGGAAGCAATGGAACGCCTTATGGATTACCACTGGCCGGGGAATATCAGGGAACTGGAAAATGCAGTGGAACGTTCATTGATTCTTGATTCAGGCAAATTCCTTTATTTTAAAGAGATCCAGAAAGAATTTAAACCAGACGCCGACCTGTCAAATGGCGTGTATGATGAAGTCCTTTCTTTGGATATGATTATGGCGGATCACATCAAGCAGGTTTTAAAATTGTGCAATGGAAGAGTTGAAGGAAACAAAGGGGCAGCACAGCTCCTGGATATCCATCCATCTACCTTAAGAAAACGAATGAAAAAACTCAACATTCCGTTTGGAAAGAAAAACAACTGAAAGATATTGTATTAAAAAATCATAAAAAGACTTATCCTCTTTAACGGGAGCTATCATGCCATACAAAGCAATTAAGTACGAAGTGGAAGACAGGATTTTAACCATTACCTTGAACAGGCCGGAACGGTTAAATGCATTTAACGATGAAATTAACAATGATCTTCTTAATGCAATGGATGAAGCTAAAGCAGATGATAACATCCGTGTGATTATTGTAACAGGCGAGGGCAGGGCCTTTTGTGCCGGACAGGATTTAGAAAAAGGCACTGATACATTTAATTATGATGAAATTGATAAAAACCCGGACTGGTCAAAAGTTCGTGATGTTGGTGGGATGCTGGCACTAAGATTTTTTGAATCTACAAAGCCTATTATTGCTGCCATTAACGGCCCTGCGGTTGGGGTGGGAATCACAATGACATTGCCCATGGATATCCGGCTGGCATCTGAAGATGCGAAAATGGGGTTTGTTTTTGTGCGTCGTGGCATTATTCCCGATGGTTGTGCAAGCTGGTTTCTGCCCAAATTGGTGGGGGTAGGGCAGTCTATGGAGTGGTTTTTATCCGGGAAAATATTTTCGGCTGATGAAGCCAAAGAACGAGGCCTGGTTCGAGATATTTATCCGAGAGGTCAATTGCTGGATGAAGCAAGAAAAACAGCTTTGGAGATTGCTGAAAACACCTCTGCAGTCTCGGTGGCTCTCACCCGTCAACTGATCTGGAGAATGGCTGGTGCCGATCATCCTATTGAAGCCCATAAAGTAGAAACCCGCGGATTTTATTATGCCGGTAAATCTGAAGATGCCAAAGAAGGAATCATGTCATTTGTTGAAAAGCGAAAACCCCGATTTACAGATTCTCCGGTTAAAGACATGCCGCCTTTTTATCCCTGGTGGAAAGAACCTCCCTTTGAATAAATTGATCGGTTATAGCCTGTTAATCTGCTGAGACACTGGTTGAAAATAGATTAACCAGATTGTCAATTTCCATCATTTTATCATTATTCATATCATTTTCAAGTATAAGCCAGCGTAGGGCCATATTGCTGAAAGTTCCCAAAAACATGCTTTTAAAGATCTGAGGATCAATATCCTGGCGAAAGCATTTTTCAGTTTTCCCCTCTTGGATAATTTCGTCTATCAAATTAAGATACTGCTTGTACTTCCCATAGGCCTTTGAATGATAGAAGCGGTTATTGAGCAGGATATTAACAAGAAATACCTTTAGAAACTCCCTGTTGTTCAAATGAAGGGCAAAATGATATCGGATAATTCTCCTGAGTTTTCTCAGGGGACTTTGGATTGAAAATTCACCTGAAAGTTTATCCATCTGTTCTGAAAGCCGCTTCTCAGGTATGGATAGTAGAAGATCTTCTTTGTTTTTGAAATATTCATAAATAGTTCCGTCGGCAACCTCGGCCTGTTTAGCGATTTCGGAAATTTGGGCCTTTGCAAATCCTTTCCTGGCAAACACTTTTTCTGCAGCATCAAGAATTTTATCTTTTTTGCCTGGAATTTGCTTTTCTGGCCTGAGTTTTATCATGGGAAGTATCAGAGAAATGATACTTTCGTACCCCTTCATCCAGGTGTCATTTTCTTGATTTGATATAAACCTTATCGCCTCAAAATCAAGGGTCCCCAAAATAATATCACGCACAATATGCATGTCTGCATCGGCACAAAAACTGTTGTCTTCAACACCCTGTTCCAGTATTGACAATAATATGCCTGAATACTGCCGTATTAATTGGTATGCAGGGGTTAAGTAAAAGTCTTTATTTGAACGGCACTCAAACAAGAGCATCCGTGCATAACCACGATGGCTGTCGTTATAGTTAAGGCTGAACCAGATCATTTTCCGCAGACGGGATTCTGCATCTTTTATTCCCTCAAGGTGAGCGTTGAGCTGTTCAATAGCTTTTTTCATCCTCTCCTGGGCAACACTGAAAAGAAGTTGATCCTTTCCTTTGAAGAACTGGTATACATGCGAGTCGACAACTCCTGCATTCTTTGAAATTTCTGATATCGTTGTATTGGAAATCCCTTTTTCAAAGATCAATTGCTCAGCTGCGGAGAGTATTTTTGATTTTGCATTAGTCATTGAACGCCCATTCCTTTTTGAATCAGTTTTAGAATGTTTTTTAAGAATATATAAAAAATTGAAACATATTCATAATATATGATAGGTATGAGATAGAATTAAAAGATATATTTGTCAATACATTTTAAGCTAAAATTTCTTAAATTTCATTATAATTATTTGTAATAATGATTAAATATTATTTTTAATAAATTCTCTCTGATAATATTTTTTGAGAAACTTATCCAAAAATTCTTGACTCAGGTTTATGAATATGATTCAATTTTTCTAAAATATGAATAAATATCATAAAAAAATTTATAAAAACAAAAGGAAAATCAAATGGCAACAAAAGTATTTAGCGAAAGAAATTTAAAATTTTTACTTTATGAGGTCTTTGATGTGGCTTCCCTGACCAAATCAGACTATTACGGAGATCACAATAAAAAGACCTTTGATATGGTTCTCAAGGCAGCAAGCCAACTTTCAAAAAAACTCCTGTTGCCGTATTTTACAGAAATGGACAAAAATCCTCCAGAGCTTTTCCAGGGAGAGGTAAAGGTCCACCCTTGTGTTAAAACTGTATTAAAAGAGTTTGCCAAAGGGGGGTGGATCACCATTTCTAAGGAGTATAAACACGGCGGGGAACAACTCCCCCTGATGATTGCTGATTCCTGCAACTTTATTTTTTCAGCATCAAACTATTCGGCAGTAGTCTATCCCGGATTGTGTACAGGGGTGTCTCATCTTATCGAATCTTATGGTACTGAGGAATTAAACAAAACATATTTGCCTAAAATGCACAAAGGGATCTGGCAGGGTACGATGGCTCTAACTGAAGCCCAGGCAGGGAGTTCGCTTGCTGATATTGAGACTACAGCCACTCCTTCGGATCAGGGGTATTATAAAATCAAAGGACAAAAAATATTTATTTCTGCTGGAGATCATAACCAAGCGGAAAATATAATTCACCTGATGCTGGCAAAAATCAAGGGCTCTCCAGCAGGAGTCAAAGGGATTTCTCTGTTTGTAGTGCCTAAAAAAAGGATAAATAAAAAAAAGGAACTTATTTCCAATGACGTGGTGACATCAGGCATCTATCATAAACTTGGTTATCGAGGCGCTCCAATTGCACAGTTGAGTATTGGTGATAAGGATGACTGCCGAGGTTTCCTGGTGGGTGAACCTAACAAGGGCCTTTTTTACATGTTTCAGATGATGAATGAGGCCAGGCTGAATGTGGGGCTTGCTGCCACGGCCATTGCAGGGGCAGCATATTATGCGGCTCTTGACTACACGAGGCAGAGAAAACAGGGGCGAAAACTGACAGAAAAAGATCCTGGTAAACCCCAGGTTCCCCTTATAGAACATGCAGATATCAAACATTCCCTGCTTTTTCAGCGTTCAATCATAGAAGGCTCCCATTCCCTGTTGATGCAATGCTGTAAATATGCAGATTTTACCCGGATCTCTGCAGGAAAGGATAAGGAGAAATACGAATTTCTCCTTGATCTGCTGACACCCGTGGCGAAATCCTATCCATCAGAAATGGGAATTTTGTCAGTTAGCCAGGCCTTGCAATGTCTTGGTGGTTCAGGATACTGCGATGATTATCCTCTTGAGCAGTATTACAGGGATATAAGAATACATCCTATACATGAAGGAACCACCGCCATCCAAGGCATGGATTTGCTCGGCAGAAAGGTAACCATGAAAGATGGCCTCGCATTTGTACTGTTCCAGGATGAGGTAAAAGCGACCATTTCCAGTGCTCGAGCAATTAAGGAACTCCAACCTTTTGCCGCCAGGCTTGAAGTAAGTCTTGGTCAACTAACACAGACAACTGACAATCTGATCTCTGTTGCCATGACCCAGGGTCCGGACCTATTTCTTGCAGATGCAACCCTATATCTTGAATTTTTTGGTACGATTGCTATTGCCTGGCAATGGCTGCTCCAGGCAATTATTGCCCAAGAAAAATTAAATTCAGGCCTGTCAAAGAAAGAGTCTGATTTTTACCTGGGAAAGATTTTTACAATGAAATATTTTTTCGCCTATGAACTTATAAAAACAGGATTTCAAAGTGAACGCCTGAATCAATATGACGGATTGACACTTGAAATGAAAGATGCCTTTTTCAATGATTAATCATTACAGGAGATTCCCTAAACATTTTAGTTAAGCAGGAGAGTATTATGAATACAAGAGAAGTAGTTTTAGTTGATGGTGTACGCACGGCTTTTGGTAGAATGGGCGGAACAATCAAAGATTTTTTTGCATCTCAATTGGGTGCCATTGCTTTAAAGGGCCTGGTAGAGAAAACGAAAATTTCTGAAAAAGCAAAGGTTGACAGCGTTTTTGCAGGTTCTGCCATTGGTTGCTCCCAGGCTGGGAATCCTGCACGCTGGATCACGCTTGCATCAGGCCTTCCGTACGAAACATCTGCCTCTTACGTTGAAATGCAGTGTGGATCTGCAATTGATTCAATCAACCATGCAGCATGGAAGATTCTCGCTAACCAAGCCGATATTGTAATTGCTGGTGGTATGGAGTCTTACAGTCAGGCTGCCATCAAGTTTTCCATGTCTACCCAGCCGTATAAACTGATTCCACCATTGCCAATGGCGCCTAAATTTTCACCCGTACCGGATGAAGATATCGGCATGGGAATCACTGCGGAAAACCTTCAGGAACAGTATGATATTCCTCGCGAGGCATCGGATGAGTTTGCTTATAGCAGCCAGATGAGAGCCAAGGCTGCCATGGAGAGAGGTTATTTTGATGATGAGATTATTCCGGTAATAATTCCAGCGACCCGGAAAACACCTGAATTCGAATTTAAAGTAGATGAACATCCTCGTCCTCAATCAACTCTGGAAGGAATGGCTAAATTAAATCCAGTATTTAAAGCAGGTGGAACTGTCACGGCTGGAAACTCCTCCGGGCAAAATGATGGCGCAGCATTTGTTTTAGTGATGTCTGCAGAGAAAGCAAAAGAGTTGGGATACACTCCCATGGCCAAATGGCTTGCAGGAGCTGACTATGGTTGCAATCCAAAGGTCATGGGTATCGGTCCTGGCTATGCCGTTCCCATCGCACTGAAACGGGCTGGGCTAAAACTTTCTGATATGGACCACATGGAGTGCAACGAAGCATTTGCTGTACAGAATCTTGCGGTTATCAAAGAGATTGAAAATCAGACTGGAGAGAAAGTAGATATGGACAAATGGAACCCCATGGGCGGCGCCATTGCTTTTGGACATCCTAACGGTTCTTCTGGTGCAAGGATCGGCATATTCACGATGCGCGGTCTAATTCGGAACGGAGGCAGATATGGATTCTTCAGCTCTTGTTGTGGTGGGGGACTTGGTGTTGCTACGGTTATTGAAAACCTTCAGAGATAAACGAATAGTTTAAATACCTTAAAAGGAATTGTACCCTCTGAATTTCAATTTATTTTCAGAGGGTACAATTGTTCCGGTATTTCCAGTGTGAATTCTATGCTAACTGTTTGCCGGCTCCAGGACCTGGTGCGACCCCGTAGATTTCTTCAATCTTCAGGATAACCGCCCCCTTGGATTTGAGGGGGAATCCCGCCTTGGCACCCATCTCTTCAATCCATTTGGCGGTTTCTTCATATCGTTTCCCTGTGGTTTCAATGGTGACGGTGCCTTTCAGCTGGTAGCCTTCGTGTCCTTCCCAGTACGTGACCGATACCTTTGGGTTTGATTTCATATTAGCAAGGGTTTTATTGAGAAATTGATCAGAAATGAGAATGGTCTCATCATCTATGATTTTTTTTGCACCAACCGGTACAACATTTGGGATGCCGGCTGAGGTTGTTGTTCCTAAAGCCACTGCGCCGACTTTGTTAAATAATTCCTTCATTCTATCTGTCATTTTTGCCATGATTGTAAGCTCCTTTTAATTGAAGTAACATTAAAGTTAAAATCTAAATTTTTGACCTATTTTTCAGTATACTTAAATCTTAATTTTTAAACGGCTTAGCTGATGTCTGTTTCATTGTACATCAGGATGGAAATCATACATTTTCACCCATAAACTGTTCTTCAATATAACGGTTCACTACTCCTTTAATTTTATGCACTTTTGCAGAGTCTGGTAGAACACTACAAATTGACTCGATATATTTGCGGTCGATAACCGCATCCAGGGTCGGCTTGAAATTGACATCAAAAATCCATCCGATTTGAAGAATCTTGAAATCATTTAAATTCCGGACATAATGTGTATCAACAATCTTTTTGTTTATTATTGCTGCATAAACTTTATCGGATATTTCCGGTGTGTCCGGGAGTTCAAGTTCAATTGCCCTGTTTGAAACGCCACTTCTTCGAAAATAATGGTCCGTCAGTACTTTCCAGATATCAAGCTTGTCCGCATCTCGCAGCAGTTTTGTGTAAAACAGGCACCTCCCTGTTTCCTTGTCGGGAAGACAGGCACGATTATGGTAAGATACAATTCGGCAAACAAGATCTCTTGCCGAATTATCCAGACAATTCAAGACGCCGTGTTTTTTTAAAATTTTTACGCCTAACTCGGCATGATTCTCAGACTTGTAGTCTGCGAATGTTTTATATCTGGCATATTGTTCAAATCGCCCAATATCATGAAAAAGAGCAGTCAATTCAGAAAATCTTAGCGCGTCCTCATTTAAGCCTAACTTCCGGCCAATTTGAATAATTTCGCCACATACCCGTTTTGTATGCATTTTTTTGAGCAGGAGGTTTTCCCTTACGTCTTCTTGTGAACTGTAGAATGTCTCAATATATTGATCGAACCAGTTCCTGAAGGACTGTATTAACTCGTTATTTATGAATGAAACATCCCTTATTAGAAGGCTTTTATCAATAATTTTCATCGTTTAGAATTATCTGTTCGGGTATAGTTCAAAAAAAAAATACGCTTTATTGCTAAAAGTTAAATACTTTTGCATCAGCTGCCATATCAATCAAATGTGGGCCGCCATCAAGTAACATATTGGGAAAAAAGCGGGCTTCATCTATCTTTCGATTTTTTGCACATGGTGTGCATATCCCGGTTTTAACTTCATTGTCAACAAGGTAGGGCAGGTAATCCTGCGGACAGTCACCGGTGTCAGTTTTTACTGTGAGATCGCGGTTTTTGTCAGCCCACATAACGCCTCCGTCGATGAAAAACATGTCTACATGATGCCCTTTTGAATGGGCTATTTTTGCAAACTGAAAACACCGTGTTGCTGATTCGTTATCATCTTTGCTTAACACGAATAGAAAATTTGTCATGACTTTCTCCTTAGAATGGATGGTTTAAAACACTTTTATTTCGGTTGCCTGTTATTTTCATATCTTTTTTTACTACTGTTTGAGAATAACGCAAGACATATGCCATGAAATGAATAAAACTCTTTTTTTTCGAAAGTTATTCTTTTTAAGAATAATTATCTCTGGTTAGAATAAGATAAACCGTGTGAGGCATTCCGGACAATCGCTTTTTTGCATTGATAACAGTCGCTTTTTCGCATTGTGAGCAGAATAATCTCTACAACCGGACGATTCGTTATGATTGGTTGAATCAATACCTTTTTAAGAGTATAGAAGAAGTGCATGGAATTTATTTAGAAAATTATTTCTTGCACCACAACGACCTTTAACTCATCGATGAATTGATGTTGGGATCTCAACTGTATCAACCAGATTGTCTGTTATGTTGAAAAGTTTAATTCTTATTTTGGAGTAATTTTTCCACTTAAAATAGATGAAGCCTTGTTGAATATCTCCTGGATAGATTACCTTATTTTCAAAAGCAAGGTTAGCTAACTCCTTTTTAAATTGCACTGTGTACGAATCAGATAATCCCGCTGCTGCGCCTGAGCTTGCTCCTACCGTTCCACCAATAATCGCACCAGTTTCCGCACCCTGAGAATCCCCTCCAACGGCAGCTCCAAGCGCCCCACCTACAACAGCCCCTGCTACTGCTCCCGCAACAGCATTTGTTACCGCCGTAGTTCCAATAGAAGAACTACGAACATTCTCAGCTGCTTTATTTAAGTTATAAGCTACAGTGTATTCACCGTTATTTTTAATAGCAAAGATCTGGGAGTGATTAATCTCAAATTCTTTAGTGCCGTTATTTTGAACGACCAGGTGAAAAGGTATTATTTCAGCATCTTTGAGATCTGTTCCAAATGTTTCAACACATCTATTAACAGAATCAAATGGGATTACGGCAAGTTCTAAACCATCTATTTTTATTGCCTCAGGATATGCACTTGGTGGCATGAAAGAAACCGTGTCTGTTTTTAGAGGGGCGGCACAACTAAAAATAAAAAGCAAAAATGACAAAAGAGTGAAATATTTTAATAAATTATATTTTCTCATGTTTTCCCCTTTTTATCCTTCCCAGTTATGAATATATTTTTTTAAATTTGCAGATTTTGTCATTTGATTGATGAGGTTACCTATAGCCTTGTCAATTGTAGTGTCTATTGAAGATGCTATTCCTCTACCTGCTTCTTGATACGTCATTTGCCCCATTTCCTGGTGGCTAACTGACTCGTCAGCTTGAGTACTTCCCACCCAAACAACTCTTTTTTCATTCAAATCATAAATTTCTGCCCTTATAGACAAGCGAGTGTATGTTTCTGTAGAAACAGTAGTAAAACCGGTTTTTACTCCCATATTAATATCAGAATCTTCAAGAGTAATCCGTAAAATGGCGTCCATTCTTTCAGTTCCAGAATAACTTGGTTTTTCAGATAAATGAATTGCCCTAAAACTATATGCTAAAGCTTTTAAAAACTTTACTGAAAAGGACTCTCCAATTTTAAAAGTGAACTCTCCACTTTTGATTTTTTGAGTAACTTTTAAATTTTTTAATTCAGGTTCAAAATAAAGCGCTATGTCTACATCATGCAAATTAATGGATTTCATGTTATCAAAGGCCGCCATGCTTAGACTTGAATTTAATCTTGGCTGAATCGCAACAGTACATCCAGCAGTGAACACAAAAATAAAAATAGCCATAATTTGAATTTTCATTATATTTCCCCTTATTGAACAATCACTAAAAACATAGATATATCGTCAAATTCAACTTAAGTTGGAGATAATCACTCTTGAGAAAAAAATGCAATAGGAATGATTATGAACATGAAATTTATCTTCATGCTATTGGTAATTCAGACAGAGAGCAGGTTGGGTTACTGGATCTGGAATTAAAAAAAGTCTCACACAAATCTACATACACAACAAAAAAGCTCTCAACGTAAAATGCCGAGAGCTTTGTGTTTTATGGTGGGTCGTCAGGGAGTCGAACCCGGGAGCTACTGATTAAGAGTCGAGTAGGGGACCTGTCGAAACCTTACGGCATCAGCCATCTTAGGCTCTTGAAAATATCGTGGTCAGCATAGGGTCTCAAATCAATTTCAGTGACACCAACATATATCTTTGCAAATCGATATCATATTTTATGGGAAATTAAACCACTAACCCAATAAAAAAGCAGAGCCAACTTAATGACCCTGCTCTTATTTGAATATTCAGAACAGCCTATAGCTGATTCTTTATAGTCCTATTTTTTTCTTCTGCTGACTCCTGCAAGTCCTAAAAGGCCAATGCCAAATAACATCATTGTTGCTGGTTCAGGGACTGGGGCTGTATTTATGTCATCAAAAAACACACTGGTAATCTCTATGTTTGCATCCCAACCAGGTCCATTAGCATCGTTCAGCCAAGTATAGCGTATAGTATAGGTATCTTCTGTCGAAATAGCAGTTTGTACATACCCAGAAAATTCTTCTGTTTCACTGGCAGGCACTGTAAATGTTTGTGTTGTTAGTGAATTACTAATTCTAAACTGAGCGTATAAATTTTCATTTAGAAGGCCATGATTAATAGCATTTAAACCAATATTCCAAGTTCCAACTGTTAGGTCTGCCGTGTATTCAACCCAAACGTCATCCCATGCAGTCCATATAGAATCCCCTTCTTCATACCATGCATTATCACCCGAGACTGGGGTTGATCCTAACTTTTCGATAGCAGAATAATCTGTACCTTTTTGCGTAATATCTGCTCCAGTATATGGAAGTGACCAAGCAACTGTTGCAATGCTCAAAATCAAAAATGTGCTTAATAATAACAATACAGCGTGTTTCATTCTTGCTTCTCCTTTTTGTTTTTTAATTGGCAACCAGGCAATCTCCTACATAAGATCCTTTGGCTTTCCGTCACTGCTTCACAACAGATTTGGCTTTGTCAGTTAATATAGGCCAACATTGCAATATTTGTACCCATCAATATTACCTTTGATGTGATATGCACAACCATTTGAGATTAAAGGATTATGATTATCAGAAACAGTGTCATGCCCTTTATAATCAAGTTAACTATGTAAAAAATGTGATAAAAATGAGAACTTTATGTAATAGCTCTGCCAGTACCTACCTTTTTTTACCACAAAAATGTGAGACAACATAAACGTATATTATTTCGCCAATGTCCCCCATGCGTCTTCTGATTGATGGTCTCGGACCTATGAATGTCTTTCAATGGCATCAATGATGCCTCATAAGGACAGGACTGCACCATTCAGTAGCGCAATGACTCGCAAATGCCCTCTCTCCTTGATTACTTTAAAACCACAAGGGTGACGTTAGGGGGCAGTTCAATCTGAGAGACTATCCACTATTCTCAAAAGGTACACCTTCTGTGACAGCATGACACCGACTGTAAACCATTGATTCTTCATGTAACAAAACCTTTGTAAAATATCTCTAGACATTCTTTCTCAAATGGTCTAGGCTTAATGGAACACCTAATAAATCTATGAACAAAGGAGAATCAGAATGAGTCCACAAATAGGGTACATCAGAGTAAGTACAGTAGACCAGAACACAGACAGACAGTTAGATGGTGTCAAACTGGACCGTATATTCAAGGAAAAGATATCGGGAAAGTCCATAAAAAGACCTGAATTACAGGAATGAGTAAGGTATTTAAGACCAGGAGACACCCTTCATGTGCATTCAATGGACAGGCTAGCTCGTAACCTTAGAGACCTGCAAAACATCGTTGAAGACCTCACTGCTAAAGGTGTGGTCGTAAAGTTTCACAAGGAGAACCTTGAGTTCACAAATGAGACCAGTGCCATGTCAAAGCTGATGCTACAGATAATGGGAGCGGTCGCTGAGTTTGAACGGTCTTTTATTAAAGAACGTCAGCTTGAGGGCATCCAGAAGGCAAAAGAACAGGGTAAACATTTAGGACGCAAGGCAGCACTTAATGATGACCAAATGCTCGAATTAAAGACAATGGTGGACTCTGGACAGCAAAAGAAGGACGTTGCTGAACATTTTGGTATCAGTCGGCAGACTCTTTATAGGGTGCTTGCGAAAATGAAAGAACAAAGCTTATGTTGTTCTTTACAGTGTCTCCAAAGATTGCTACTAAATTTAGCAGTTTCTCACTCATATTCATTAAAGGACATCCATCATGGACAATGAGATAACTGAGTCAGCCAAAGCAGTTCAAGAGGTCGCTAAAGCAACAGGCAAGGGCATAGAGACGGTCGATAAGATAGGTACTTTCTTTTCGCGAGTAATGAAGGAACCCATTGAATCAACCTGTGGGATGCTGTCTGATACATTAAAATACAAGAGATGGGAGCGACAAATAAAGCTTGTAGAGAAGGCTGAAAGCCTCATTGAATCCAAAGGTATCGGAGATAATATGCGCCCCATTAAACCCAAATTAGCACTTCCTTTATTTCAGGCCGCATCTCTTGAAGATGAAGAAGAACTCCATGATATATGGGCGAGGTTGTTAGTGACAGCTTTAGACCCTGACTGTAAGGAACCACGAACAGTTTTTATTGATATCATACGTCAACTTGAACCTGTGGACGTTAAAGTACTTAATGTCATCTATGATAATTGGATGAAGAAAAGAAAGAAAGAAAAGAGCTATTTGAGGAGAGTTATGAAAGCATCTGTGGTATCTTCAAAGAAAAAAATCAGTAAAGAAGAAATGAACAAAACCCTTAAAAAGAATGTTATCCTTCTTAATAAAAAAAGACCGCCAACACACTACCCCTTCAAACAATGGGAGATTGTAGATGCTGTTCGCATTGATGATATTCTCTACCGTAATTCAATGGATAATTTATTACGACAGAGGCTTGCTAAATCGTACATTGTAGATGAATACATTGAGACCGAAATAGATGGTAATCATAGTGGATTTGATATAACCATTGATAAAGGCTATGATGAAGTCTGTATAACTGATTTAGGCGTTTCATTTGTTCAAGCCTGCTTAAAATAATCTCATTCTGACATCCTACTGCTAGCAAACTATTAGGAACATATAAAGGAATTAAAATAGCTTTCACAGAGGACGATAATCTGATTAATTTGACATTCATGTGGAAAGCCGTGGATGGAACCGCAAGTCAACGACCTGCACAGTGGATGCGTCATGAGGACACAGTTGACAAACAGCGTTCAAAATTGACCCCCTGTCAGCGTCCAATTTTGACTCCCCTAAAGTTAAAAAAAATATCATTTTCTGCTTATCTGCTTGATCTTCCGGCCCTCTACAAAAAAATTTCGTCGAATTTTAGCTATCGTTTCTACTATTAGCATCCTCCTGACCTCTGCACCTCCCCAAAAAACTGTTGTTGGGGTTAAGCCACATTTTTCAGGTTGTACCATGCCTGCTCACAGTGAGCAGGCGTTTTCCAGATAACGTATAATATTTTTCG
>JAWSVI010000005.1:0-47047 GCA_033851995.1 Desulfobacteraceae bacterium
GAAGCATAAACATGCTGAATGCAGCGACTTCACTTGAAAAACGCTGAAACATCGGAAACTCCAAAGATGCTGGAATGGGGTAGGTGACCGCATTTCGACCCCATATTAAATTGACACACTCTTCTATGACAAAAAACAGGCCCAGGGTAAACAGCAGTTCAGCAACATGACCGTATTTATGAACCGTCCTGAGGCCGTATCGTTCCACCAGAGCCCCTATAACCCCTATCAAAAGGGGAGAAATTACCAGGGCGGGCCAGAAACCAATTGCAGCGGTTATCTGGTAGCCAAAATAGGCGCCCAGCATGTAAAAACTGGCATGGGCAAAGTTAAGCACGCCCATCATGGAAAAAATCAGGGTCAGGCCACTTGAAAGCATGAATAAAAGCATGCCCAGAACCAGACTGTTTAATAGAGAAAAAACAACAAATTCGACCATTGTAAAATTACCTCGGGTAAAAAAATTAGTTAAAAAGTTGCCTGTGTTGCAAACAGTGTATTCCCAGCGGAGCGATGCTGGAAATACACTGCTTTTTTACACCGAATAAATTATTTTTTTGGGCGTTTCATTTGACAGGTGGTCGGCATGGCAGTATTGCCTGCTTCAATCCGTTTGATGGTCTTAAAACCAATACCGGTATTTTCTGCATCATATTTTACAGTTCCTACACCGGCTTTGGCATAAACAGAGAGATACAGCGGTTGAAGCAGCTGATGGTCTTCTCCCCGCATCAGAACTTTGCCGTAGGGAGTTTCATACTCAAGATTCTCCAGAGCAAACGCAATCGCCTTAGGATTTTCACTGCCGGCCTTTTCGATCGCTGCTGCCAACATGTTTATTGCTGTTCCGTAACGGCCGTAGTAATAGGGAACATTCCCATTGTTGGAATATTTTTCCTGGTATCCCAGGAAGAACTCTTCATCTGCTTTGTTGTTCTCTTCAACACTCAGGTTGATATGCCATTCTGTTACAGAAACGAGTTTGTCAATGCCAGCATCTGCAATCGCTTTTGGGGCACCCAGCCCGCTGCCGTAAAAGGTAAAAAATCTGGAATCCAGTCCGTTGTTCTTTGCAGCTTTTACCAACAGGGACATGTCAGCACCCCAGTTACCGGTAATAATCGTATCTGCACCAGATGCCTGGATCTTGGCAATATATGGAGAGAAATCTTTAACCTTGCCCAGGGGAGTAAAGGTATTGCCTACAATCTTAATGTCCGGACATTTCTCTGCCAACATGGTTTTTGCTGCAGCACTTACAGAATGACCAAACACATAGTCCTGATTTATAAGGTAAACTTTTTTAATATTTTTATTGCCTTTGATGTAGTTTGTAATCGCAGCAATCTTCATATCCACATGCGCATCAAACCTGAAATGCCAGAAACTGCATTTCTCATTGGTAAACGCCGGGGTAATCGCACCAACATTCAAATAGATAACCGGTTTGTCCGGATTCCTTTTGTTGTGCTTCTCAAGAGCTCCGATCAAGGCACCGCCCACACTAGAACCATTACCCTGTACAATAATCTGAATCCCCTGATCAATAGCGCTTTTAAGCTGGATCAAACTTTCTTTGGCGCTGATTTTATTATCAAACGGGACGATTTCAAGTTTTTTCCCACCAAGGACTCCGCCCTTGGCGTTAATCAGTTCCGCATTATATTGAAAATGCTTGTATCCTGCATCACCAACACCGGCAAATGCGCCTGACAGCGGATCAATATACGCTATTTTAATTGTATCCGAAGCCATTGCGGTTACAGCAAATACCGCAGTCGTTGCAAAAAATAAAATACCGAATAAGCCTGTAAAAAACTTCTTGTTCATTTAGAGCCCCCTACGTTAGGTTTGAGTTTAAATCTTTTCAGTTTCCGTAATATACTCAATGCAATTACACGTTGAACAAATTTAGCAATGAGCATGCCAGG
The DNA here is from genome assembly GCA_033851995.1 of Desulfobacteraceae bacterium. Lineage (GTDB taxonomy): Bacteria > Desulfobacterota > Desulfobacteria > Desulfobacterales > Desulfobacteraceae > Desulfobacula. Next base: position 1,932 of record JAWSVI010000005.1, read on the forward strand.
CGTTATGAGATTTGAAAAAGTTATGAGTTGCGGGTTTTAACATGTTGTTTTAACTTTAAAATTTTTTTTTGAGGGCTGATTCTAAAACGAGGGAATGATTTTTTTATATGTATTATTGTCCCACAATAGAACAATAATGACATGGTCATATGTTTCATTGTGGGACACTTTTGAAAAGTCTCAATTAAAGGCATTCTTTAACTGAAATTTAAATTGTTAATTTCTCCAATGAGATTTTAGAGAGTCCAAATGCGCTCCGCATTTTGTCCAGACCATCCTGTTGGACCGACCAGAGCCGCCCACCTGTCACACCTCCATCCACAACCAAATTATGCCCATTAATAAAGGTGGATTCATCAGAGGCCAAAAAGACCGCTGTCAAAGCAATATCTTCGGGCAGCCGGCATTATTAAATAGACAGTTCAGTTTTCCAAACTGTTCAATAGCATAATTGATCATTGCTTTTATATCTTCTTCACGGGAAACGTCTGTCCTTATAAGATGGACGTTAGTGCCTAAAGAGTCTGCCAGTTCCTTTCCCACCTTTGGTATGAAATTGTTAGATGAGATACGTTCTGAAATTAACCTGCTATAAAAACATATGGTTATAGAAGGAGACCTCAAACAAGTGTCTGACCACTGTTCCACCTAATTGTGTCAAAATGGAACAGTATGCTTCGTAAATGCGTACTATTATAATACGGTTTCTTGCTAAGTTTTAGGATCGATGATAAAGTTCGGAGAATTGTAATCCCGAATTTTTCCCGAAACCCTAAAGGAAAACAAAAATGGCCTGGAAAGAAAATAAAGATGATTCAACGGTCAAGCTGGGCAAAGAAGACTCCAGAAAAATGCACCGCATGTGGGAAGAGGCAAGATCCATAAAGAATAGGTATAATATACATGATTTTGTTCTGGAGTCCTGGAAAAGAAGTCGGGAATATAGTGTCGATCCAAATAAGCAAAAAAATACGGAACTGCTTAACAAAAGCCAAATAGCTAACCTCAGAAAAGCGAATAGAAAACTGATCGAAGCATCTGTTCCTGCAATGCAGGATCTCTACAAAATTACAAAAAAAACAGGCTTTTGTATCTCTTTGGCTGATGAACAAGGTGTTTTATTGGAGATAGTTGGGTCTGAAAAGGCAAAACGTTTTGTTGCGAGTGGGGATTTCATTGAAGGTTCAGATTGGTCTGAAGAAGCTATGGGGACGAATGCAGTTGGAACAGTTTTGAAAATCGGCCGTCCGATACATATTTATGGTTATGAACACTATTGCAAATACGCATGCACCTGTACCTGTTCGGCTGCCCCTATTTACGATGAAAATAAAGGAATTATAGGGGTGCTTAATTTAACCGGTCCGTATAAACTAATGAACCCCCATACCTTAGGTGCTGTACAGTCCACTGCCAAAGCAATTGAGCGTAAATTAAAATTAGTGGACCTTTATAAACAGGCTGAAAAATCAAATGTTTTACGAAAAGCAATTATTGAATCAATGACAGGGTATCTAATTGTTTTTGATTCAGGTGGTAAGGTCATTCAATATAATGAATCCGCTAAGGAACTATTGGGCATTGATGGGGAGAGCCGTTTCGATTTTAAAAAACACATTGAGAAAAAAAATTTCACGCTGATGAGCCTGTTGAACCGTAAAAATGCAGTTTATGGCGAAACAATTAACTTCAAAACACCTAAAGGGCTTAATAAAAAATTCATTGTAAATGTCACTCCATTAAAAAAAGAGACTGACAGAGAAATCCAAGGTCATGTGGTTTCCATGATAGAAACCCATAATGTAGTGCGAACAATTATAAAATCAAAGGCCAATATAACGTTTGATAATCTTATTGGTGAAAGTAGCAGTTTTAAATATGCTGTAAACCAGGCAAAACTATCCGCTACATCAGATTCTAACGTATTGCTATTGGGTGAAAGCGGCGTGGGAAAAGATCTTTTTGCCCAGTCTATTCACAATGCCGGACCGAGAAAAAGGCAAACATTTTTTGCGATTAATTGCGCGGCTGTCCCCCGGGAATTACTTTCCAGCGAATTATTCGGTTACGATGAAGGCGCTTTTACAGGAGCCCGCAAGAATGGAAACCCTGGAAAATTTGAGCTGGCCGATAGAGGTACTATTTTTTTAGATGAAATAGGAGAATCCCCACTGGATTTTCAAGCATCGTTATTGAGGGTTCTGGAAGAAAAAGCGGTGGTTCGTTTAGGGGGACGGGAACGTATACCCTTTGACGTTCGTATAATAAGCGCAACAAATAAAAATATTTTTGATGAAATAAAAAATAATAATTTTCGGCATGACCTCTATTATCGGATTGGTGTAATTACCATTCAAATTCCTCCCCTCAGAGAAAGAAAAGAAGACATTCCTCTTTTGGCAGACCATTTAATGAAAAGCATCAGCCAAAGGTTTGGGAAAGATATAAAAAAAATAGATCCCAAAGTAATGGATATACTGGTAGGCCACAAATGGCCGGGAAATGTAAGAGAGCTCAGCAATGTAATTGAAAGAGCGGTCAGCATGGCAGTTAATCCAACTATTACTAAGGATTTATTGCCATTCGAATTACAAAAAGAAGTGCCGGTGGGAATAGAGATGCCCCTTTGGGATGAAACCCCTAGCAAGGCAAAAGCAGAGGCTCAACTCATTCAAAGCTATTTAATCAAATTTGATTACAATAAAACCAAGACTGCAAAAGCATTAAAAATTTCCAGGAGCAGCTTATACAGGAAAATAAATGGATATAAACTGAGCAGTACCCCTTGAAAAAACTGGGAAAGAACTATCCTCTGTTGCCGGACATGAATCTGGGCAGTTGATGAAAAGAAGTCTTTTTTATCTATTTTATGAAAAAAATTTCATAAAATAGATAAAAAACTTCATAAATTTTGATTTTATTGTTCACTGACAAATGAATTATTTGATTGAAACCCCTTGTTATACTCAAATAAAGAGTGTTACATGTCATTGGCATAATAATTGCTTTTCTTTTAGGTGTAATGATTAAAAACAATACAGACTATCCAGTAAAGAAGAAAACCTTGAAAGAGCCATTATCAATCGGTGGAGGTTTTATTTTAAAAAAGGACATCATTATGAAAAAGTTTATTCTGATTTTACTCATTTTCACTCTTGCAGCGCACTCATCTAATGCCGCCGCTGCAATCTACAGTTTTCAGCCCAGTGATCCGGATCTTGACGATTTGGAACATGGCACTGCATATGAATGGGGAATTGAGTTGAACCTGTCTGACGACGAGGTGATTACAGGTGCTTCGATTTTTTTTGATAACATTAGGAACTTTAATTCCGGGACGAATGATCTGTTTGTTACTTTGTTGAATGGAAGTCCTTTAGGCCTGACACCATTTAGCGACAATCAATATCCTGCCGAAAATTTTTTCACCACTAATCGTCCAGGTGGCATTGAGATAGTTCGCTATCGAAACCTTCCTGCTTATGAACAGGATATAACGTATATTTTTGATGCAACACAATTGAGTGATCTTTATTCATATCTTATTGATGATGGAAGTTTTGGACTTGGATTTGACCCGGATTGTCATTTTTATAATGATGGGATCACTCTGACCATTACCACAGACATTCACGCCCCAATACCATCAGCCATCTTTCTTTTCGGTATCGGTCTTCTTGGTCTTACAGGAGTCAGCAGAAGAAAAAGATAGTACCCAAGATAATCAGCAAAAGTTTGAAGGCAAAACCCAACGACCTTGATAAAAAATGCTTATGAACAATGCCATATCAAAGGCCTGAAAAGAACCTCTGATATGGTATTGTCTTTTTTGAGAAGAATCATAAGCTCGCAAAATTTTAGAAGTTTTGGCAGTTAAGTCAAAATTTGCTCCGTTATGTTTACAAGTTACCCACGAAAAGTGGACACCTCCATAATTAGATTTATATCTAATTATGGAGGTGTCGAAATGGCAAAGCGTAAAAAATATTGATTTCCCCGGATAGGTTTACTATGAGAGAGAAATTTACCTGTAGATAAAAGGGTTAACTTAAAAATAGCATGGGGAAAATAAATGGGCGGTTTTTTTGGATGTGCGTCTAAGGTCGAGTGCAATACGGATTTATTCTATGGGACAGATTACCTTTCCCATCTGGGAACCAAACGGGGTGGTCTGGTCACTTATGGAGACGGCAAGTTTAACAGAACCATCCACAGCCTTGAAAATGCCTATTTCAGGTCCAAATTCGAATCCGAACTCGGTAAATTGATTGGCTGTTCGGGGTTGGGTGTCATTAGTGATACAGATTCCCAACCCATTATCATCCATTCTCACTTGGGGCCGTTTGCCGTGGTTATGGTCGGAAAAATTGCAAACATGGATGATCTGGTGCAAGAGGTTCTTTCCAAAAACATTCATTTTGCGGAGACCAGTCAGGGAACCATCAATCCAACGGAACTTTTAGCTACTCTGATTTGTATGGAAACCACACTTGAAAAGGGCATTGCCTATGCTCAGGAAAAAATTAAGGGCTCTTGTTCCATGCTGATTTTAACGGACGCCTGTATCTATGCAGCCAGGGATCGTCTAGGCAGAACCCCTGTGATCATTGGCAAAAGGGAAAATGCTTATGCAGCAAGCTCTGAATCCAGCGCTTTTTCAAATCTGGGTTTTGAAGTGGACCATTTTGTAGGGCCAGGCGAAATCGTTTGCATCACTGCAGAAGGAATTGAGCAGGTTAAAGCGCCGGGCGACGAGATGCAAATCTGTTCTTTTCTCTGGGTCTATTATGGGTATCCGGCATCAACATATGAAGGTATAAACACCGAGCAGGTGCGATACAATTGTGGCGCATCCCTTGCAAGGAACGAAACCTGTGGGGCCGACCTTGTTGCTGGAATACCGGATTCAGGTATCGGGCATGCAATCGGTTTTGCTAACGAGAGCAAGATCCCCTATATGAGGCCCTATGTAAAATATACACCAACCTGGCCTAGAAGTTTCATGCCCCAGAACCAGAAAATGAGGGATTTAGTTGCTCAAATGAAGCTGATTCCGGTCAAAGAGATTATACAGGGGCAGCGAATTATTTTCTGCGATGACTCTGTGGTCCGGGGTACCCAACTCCAGGACAATACAGAAATTCTTTACGAATACGGAGCCAAAGAAGTACATATGCGTATTGCCTGTCCATGTTTGATTCATCCCTGTGAGTTTTTAAATTTTTCCACTTCCCGGTCCACTCTGGATTTGGCAGGCAGGAAAGCCATCTACGACTTGGAAGGTAAAGAAGAGACCGATCTTACCGATTATGCGACAGCGGGTTCCGAAAAACATACCCGGATGCTGGATAAGATCGTTGAGCGTCTCAGCTTGACCAGTTTGAGATACCAGACTTTGGACGATCTGGTTTCTGCCATCGGTCTGCCAAAGGAAAAACTATGCACCCATTGTTGGGATGGTTCCAGCTATTTTTAATTAACCATTTATTCTTTTATTACGGGGTAATTTCTTCTTTTAACAAACAGCAGGCAATCTGGTATTCAGGTGTGCCGGATTCGTCATAAAAGAGGTTTTTAGGCTGGATCATCTTATTCATTACACAGCCTTCAGGAATATTCAGAGCAAAAAGGTCTTTTTCATTGATTTTAGGAGTGGATACCAGTTGATTGTCTATGATTTCATATGAGTGAAGCGAAAAATCCTCACAGATAGGGCATTGATACACCCGGCCGTTTGGGAAGACAAAATAGTTGTCTGCTACATTTCCGGCGCACTGAAAAGATTCGTTCTTATCAAGAAATACTTTGGGATAGGTTACAATGATACCCTGTTCAGCTATTTTGCCAGCCACTTCCGGAATGATGGACTTCCAAATATCTCTTGTCACTTGAGTTTCAGTTTTTGACGACTTGCCTCTTAATCCGATAACCTGGATAAAAAACCGTTTGATACCAAGGGATTTTACAAGATCAGGCATCTGTTCTATTTCATGGATGTTTTTATCAGAAACCGTATAGATCATGGAACAGGAAAAGTTTTTTCCCCGGGCTTGCTTGATCCCTTTCATAACAGCATCATAGCTTCCCTTTCCACGAATGATATCGTTGGTGTCCGGGGTGGCGCCATCCAGGGAGAAAGACAGGAAATCAATATCATCAGAGGAAATTTTATCCAGAATATTATGGAACAGGTATCCATTGGTATCAATGGTGATGGATTTAAATTCAAGGCATGATGCTTCTTTAATCACTTTATCCAGATCCGGGTGAAGAGTTGGCTCTCCCCCAAGGATGACCAGGTTTGTCTTTGCTGCTTTATCTTTAAAAATAGACAGCCATTGCTTTATGGTATCAATATCAAGAGTTTTGGTACCGTGCTGTTTCGGATTGATATAGCAGTGGGTACAGGAGAGGTTGCATTTTGTCAGGATATGAAAAAACAGATTGGAAGAATCTTTTGAAAAAGCAACAGTCTGTTTCTTCATGCTATCCCATGCACTGCTTGGTGAAATTCGGATCAAAGGGAACCGGGTAATCTCCATCAAAGCAGGCTTTACAAAAATTTTGTTCTGGGTTTTCCACACCGGAGGCTTTCAGCATACCTTCAATGGACAGGTAATGCAAAGAGTCCAATCCCAGGTATTCTGTCAGTTCATCATTGGGTTTTTGCGCTGCAATCAATTCCCCTTTGGATGAAAAATCAATGCCATAGTAACAAGGGAATTTATGGGGAGGACACGAAATTCGCATATGCACTTTTTTTACCCCAAGCTCCCGTAACGCTTTAACACGAGTTTTGGCCGTGGTTCCCCTGATGATGGAGTCTTCAATAATAATGATGTCTTTACCTTTGATCAATTCACGGACCGGGTTGAGTTTAACTCTTACAGCAAAATCCCGCATGGACTGGGTCGGCTGGATAAAGCTTCGTCCCACATAGTGGTTTCGGATCATACCCATCTCAAAAGGGATGCCTGATTCCTTAGCATACCCAATGGCAGCGTAATTGCCGGAATCGGGAAAGGGCATAACCAGATCTGCATCCACAGGAGCCTCCTGGGCCAGGCGCTTGCCAAGGGCTTTTCTCATTTCATAGACATTTCTTCCGTCAATGGTTGAGTCGGGCCTGGCAAAATAGATATATTCAAAGATGCATAAGGATTTATGCTTGGCCGCCTTGGGATGATGGATGCTTTTAATACCGTCTTCATTGATGATAACGATTTCTCCGGGATCAAGTTCTCGAATAAACTCTGCCTGAATAAGGTCAAAAGCGCAGGTCTCAGAGGCCAAAACATAATGGCCATTGAGTTTGCCCAGTGCCAGGGGTCTGAACCCGTTGGGGTCTTTCATTCCAATGATTTCGCCTTTGCAGGTTAGCAAAATCATGGAATAAGCGCCTTCAATTTTTGATACCGATTTTAAAATTGCACTTTCATAATCCCCTTTTATCAGGTTTTTGATGAACAGATGAAGAAACACCTCTGAATCCATTGTGGTCTGGAAAATGGAACCCTGCTCTTCAAGCTCTTCTTTAAGGATATGGGCATTTACCAGGTTACCATTGTGAGCAACAGCATAGGAGCGGTGACGGTGGTTGACCGTAAATGGCTGAGCATTGGTAATAACTGAATCACCTGTGGTGGAATACCGGACATGGCCGATGGCAGATCCCCCTTCAATTCTTTCCAGGTCATCCATGTTAAAGATGTCGGGAACAAGTCCCATACCTTTATGGGAGAAGATTTTATCATTTATCCCCCGGTTTACTGAAATTCCGGCACTTTCCTGTCCCCTGTGCTGAAGGGCATACAGTCCGAAATATGTGATTTTTGCTGCTTCCGGGTGTTTGTATAAGCCGAAAACACCGCACTCGTCTTTTGGGCTTTCACTGTCCGTCAGTTGATTATAAGCGGAATTATGCATGTTTATTTTCCTGGTGATAATTTTGAATAGGGTTAACAGACAGGCCTTCTTTTTTCAAAGCCTGAATCGCACTGCAGATGGCTTTGGTTCCATCTGTGGTCGTGGCGTAGGGTATTTTGTATTTAATGGCGGCCCGTCGGATTTCATATCCATCCCGGCGGGTCTGGCTGGATGCACCCGTATTCAAAATCAGTTGGACTTCATTGTTGGTAACAGCATCCACAACATGGGGCCGACCGGCAGAAACTTTTTTAACCACTTTGGTGGGTACGTCGTTTTCCTGCAGGAAAGTTGCTGTTCCCCTGGTTGCCATAATGGTAAAACCCATTTCATTAAAGCTTTTGGCAACCGGAAGGGCAGAAGTTTTATCTTTGTCCTGTACACTGATAAAGACGGTTCCTTCAGTTGGAAGTTTTTGACCTGCTGCAAACTGGGCTTTGGCCACAGCCGCTCCCAGATCCGCATCAATCCCCATGACTTCACCGGTGGATTTCATTTCAGGTCCCAGAACCGGGTCTACATTTTCAAAACGATCAAAGGGCATGACCGCTTCTTTTACACAATAATATGGTGGAATAATCTCCTTGGTCAGTCCAAGTTCTCCAAGCGTTTTCCCCAGCATAACCTTAGTGGCCAGTTTGGCCAGAGGGAGGCCAATGGCTTTGGATACAAAGGGGATGGTTCGGGAAGCACGCGGGTTAACTTCAATGATGTAAACCGTGTCATCCATGATACCGAACTGGATATTCATCAGGCCTTTTACATTGAGCTCTTTTGCAATAGCCCTTGCAGCATCAGACATCTCATCGATATGTTCCTTTGAGATGGAATAAGGAGGAAGTACGCAGGCAGAGTCGCCTGAATGAATGCCCGCCTCTTCGATATGTTCCATCATGCCGCCGATAATAGTCGTCTCTCCGTCGGAAATGGCATCTACATCCAGCTCAAATGCTTCTTCAAGAAATTTGTCAATCAGGACCGGTTTGTCAGGGGATGCCTCAACCGCAAGGTTGAAATATTCTTCAAGATCACTTTCATCATAAACAATTTTCATGGCGCGGCCGCCAAGAACAAAAGAAGGCCGGACCATAACCGGATATCCAATGTCCCTTGCAACATTTACCGCTTCTTCATAACTGAAGGCAATACCATTTTCAGGCTGGCGAAGGCCAAGCTTGTTGAGCATTTCCTGGAACAGGTCTCGATCTTCTGCCCGGTCAATACTTTCAGGGCTGGTTCCAATGATGGGAACGCCGGCTTTTTGAAGATCTGTTGCAAGGTTTAACGGGGTCTGGCCGCCAAACTGCACAATGACGCCATAGGGTTTTTCTTTTTCAACAATGTGAAGCACATCTTCCCGGGTCAGGGGTTCAAAATAGAGCTTATCAGAGGTGTCATAATCTGTGGAAACGGTTTCCGGGTTGGAGTTGACCATGATGGATTCCACACCCTCCTCTCTCAAAGCAAAAGATGCATGAACACAGCAGTAGTCAAATTCAATGCCCTGGCCGATCCGGTTGGGGCCACCACCCAGGATAATGACTTTTTTCTTGTCCGATACCCTGGCTTCGCATTCAGTTTCATATGTAGAATAATAGTAAGGTGTTGCTGCACGGAACTCGGCCGCGCACGTGTCCACCAGCTTGTAAACCGGGACAATGCCCAGATCTTTTCTTTTCTTTTCGATCTGTTTATCAGTTAGGTTTGTCAAGTGTGCCAGCTGGTGATCTGAAAATCCGTATTTTTTAGCTTTCTCAAGTAGTTCTTTTGGCAGATCTTTTCCTGCCAGTTTAATCTGTTTTTCAAGATCTACAATCTGTTTCATCTGGTTGAGGAACCAGGGATCAATGCCCGTCATCTCATAAATCATGGTAATGGGCATATTGTGCTCAATCGCATATTTAAGATAGAAAAGACGTTGAGAGTTGGGCGTAGAAAGCTTGTATTCCAGTTCGTTGCCGGCCACACTTCCAGGGGCAGGATCTTTTCCGTCACCGCCAAAGCCGGTCCGGCCAATTTCTAGGGAGCGCAGTCCCTTTTGAAAGGATTCTTTAAATGTCCGGCCAATGGACATGGTCTCTCCCACGGATTTCATGGCCGTGGTAAGTATGTCATCGGCTTCAGGAAATTTTTCAAAGGTCCATCTGGGAATTTTGGTGACAACATAATCAATGGACGGCTCAAAGCAGGCCATGGTCTCGCCAGTAATATCATTGGGGATTTCATCCAGAGTGTAACCGACAGCCAGCTTAGCTGCAATTTTAGCAATGGGGAACCCTGTGGCTTTTGAGGCTAAAGCAGAACTCCGTGATACCCTGGGATTCATTTCCACGATAATGAGTTCACCATCTTCCGGATTAATGGCAAACTGGACGTTTGATCCGCCGGTATCTACGCCGATTTCTCGCATGATGTCTATAGAGGCATCCCGGAGCATCTGGTATTCTTTATCCGATAAGGTCTGAGCCGGGGCTACCGTAATGGAATCACCCGTATGTACACCCATGGCATCTATATTTTCAATTGAGCAGATAATCACCACGTTGTCTGCATGATCCCGCATGACTTCCAGTTCGTATTCTTTCCAGCCAAGAACGGATTCTTCCAGCATGACCTGCGTGATCAGGCTGGCATCAAGACCAGCTTTGGAAAGATGAAGCACCTCTTCCATATTATAGGCCACACCTCCGCCTGTGCCGCCCAGAGTAAAACTGGGCCTTACAATGATGGGGAATCCAATGCGTTTGGAAACTTCTTCGACTTCCTGCATATTGGTGGCAAATCCGCTTTCAGGAATTCTCAGGCCGATACGGTTCATGGCATCCCGGAACAGTTCACGGTCTTCGGCTTTGTTGATGGAGTCTACAGAGGCTCCGATCATCTCAACATTGTATTTTTCAAGGATACCGGTTTTGGCCGCTTCAATGGCCGTGTTCAGGCCGGTTTGTCCACCAAGAGTGGGCAATAAGGCATCGGGTTTTTCCTTTTCAATTACCTTAATAACAGTTTCCGGCGTAACCGGTTCGATATAAACCCGGTCTGCGGTCTCGGGGTCTGTCATGATGGTGGCAGGATTCGAGTTGATCAGTATGACCTCATAGCCTTCTTCTTTAAGGGCTTTGCACGCCTGGGTCCCTGAATAGTCAAACTCACAGGCCTGGCTGATAATAATCGGACCTGCTCCGATGATCAGAATTTTTTTTATGTCTTTACGCTTTGGCATTTTTAATCACTTCTGCAAACTGGTTAAAAAGATAGGCTGCGTCGTGGGGCCCTGGAGAGGCCTCAGGATGGTACTGGACTGCAAACGCATTGATTTTGTCATTAACAAGACCTTCAAGGGAATCTTCATTTAAATTAATATGGGTCATGGCAGAGTTGTCTTTGCCGATGGAGTTCAGGTCCACGGCAAATCCATGATTCTGGGAGGTGATTTCAACCTTGTTGGTGGACAGGTTTTTAACCGGCTGGTTGCCACCCCGGTGTCCGAATTTAATTTTCATGGTTTTCCCGCCCATGGCAATGCCCAAAAGCTGCATGCCCAGGCAGATACCGAATATGGGAACTTCGCCCAAAAGTGCTTTGATGGTTTCAACCGCATAGGTGACCGGTTCCGGGTCCCCGGGGCCATTGGAGAGAAAAAGTCCATCGGGCTTCAACTGTCGGATAGTGTCCGCGCTTGTTTTTGCAGGCACAACCAGAACTTCACATCCCACTTTTTCCAGGCACCGGACAATATTGTATTTGATACCGAAATCCAGAGCGACAACAGAATGCTTTTCGCCTTTAAAACGCCATACAGAAGGATCACTCAAGGCATCCAGGTCGATATGGTCTGGATGATTATCCTTCCAGAAATAGGGCTTTTTGGTGGTGACTTTTCCTACAAAGTCACTGCCCTGCATTGGTGGGAGCTTTTTGGCCTTTGCAACCAGAGAATCCGAGTCCAGATCCGATGTGGATATCACAGCCCGCATGGCGCCGAATTTTCTGATATGACGGACAAGCGCCCTTGTATCCAGGTCTTCAATGCCCAGAACATGGCTTTTTATAAGGTAGTCAGCAAGTGTTCCCCGGGATCTGAAATTACTGGGAAAATCCTGGTATTCTTTGATAATAAATGCCGCTACCTGGATTCGCTCGGATTCAACATCTTCAGGGCATACCCCGTAATTTCCAATCAACGGATAGGTCATGGTTACCATCTGGCCGTAGTAGGAAGGGTCGGTCAGGATTTCCTGGTATCCGGTCATGCTGGTGTTGAACACCACCTCACCCGTTGCCTCTCCCGGGCCGGTAAAGCTCCGGCAGGGAAATGTTCTGCCGTCTTCAAGAGCTAATAATGCTTTCATAAAATTTCACACCTGTTCGCCATCATATTAATATTCATGACCCGGGACAGCCTGGATCATTGCATCATGTCTTTGTAAATCGAACCTGTTTAGATAACACAATTTAAATGATTTTGGCAAGTTACTTATTGACGGCAAAATGGGTATTTGTCAGTAAAATGGTATTCATTTTATTAACGTCATAAATTGAGAAAAGGCAGAGGGCTATCACATCATCGATGTTGATTATGATCTTATGGGATTTGTCAAACTCCATGATTTCTTCGGGCTTGAATTCCCCTTGACCTGGCGGCTGACAGCCGGGGGATTGTCAATTGTGCAGATGTGGGCAGAATAGATCCTTTGTTGCAGGCCTGACCTTTTTTCAGCTCACTGGTGGCTTTTTCGAATTCATCATATATTTTTTTTAATGCAGGTATTTTTTCTTTCATTGGATTTTAAAGCTTTCATTAAAGTTAAATGTCTGTGCATTATGAGCCCTTTTTTTAAGTTTAGCAAGGCTATGATGTCGGGAGCCGGCGATGTCGTAAATTTTTCTCTTGACTATGCTCCGGCAATCAGATATTGCTGATTTTAAAGGTTCCTGCACCATAACATCATGAATAATTATTTCACCCTGCTGCGATTATTGTTAGGAATCGGATCCTGAATACTTCCTTTTTTTTATTACTGCTATACTGACCAGCATAGAAGCACGACCTCCAAAATTTCTTTTGTATATCATCACCCAGTTGCAAAGTTATAAGAGCATTAAGATAATTACATTCGATGCGAAATTATCAAGCAGCATATTCCCTGTATTGACTGACCAGTATCACCTTTACCGGCACATCATGAAGCCTCCTATGCAGGATCTAAAATAAATCCTTTGACCATATATTTATAAGGAGGAGCGCTATGAAACGGTTTAATAAAATTTTAGGCATAACGGTGACCATAGCAATTGGTTTGATCATTGCCATGGGAGGGACGCCTGCGTTGGCGGCAAAAACCATTAAGGTTGCCGTTGTCGGCCCTATGAATTTTCTTCAGGGAAAAGGACACTGGAATGGTGCCTTAATGGCGGCGGATGAGATCAACGCAGGGGGCGGTATCACCGTTGGAAAAAAGAAAATGAATGTCGAGCTGATCAAGGTAGATTCCAATGAATTTATCAGTATCACGGACGCCACCAATGCCCTGGAGCGTGTCATAAGCAAGGCGGATTTTGTTGTTGGCGGGTTTCGTTCCGAAGCAGTTCTGGCTATGCAGGACATTGCCATGGACTATAAAAAAATTTTTATCGGCTGCGGTGCAGCCCATCCTGAGCTCTGTATGCGCCTTGAAAATGATTATGACCGGTATAAGTACTGGTTTCGGGCTACCCCCACGAATTCCAAATATCTAGGCAAGGTCTGTTTTGTAAATCTCGGGACAGTTGCCTATATTTTAAACAAGGCACTGGGGATCGAAAAGGCAAAGGTGGCCGTTGTTGCTGAAAAGGCCATGTGGGTAGATCCAATGATAAAAGCGGCTGAAGCCCAGATCCCTAAAATGGGAATGGAGTTGGTGGGTGTGTGGCGGCCGTCTGCAACAGCTACCGACGTGACAGCAGAGCTTTCCGCTATTCAGCGTGCCGATGCCCAGATCATTTTTACCGTCTTTTCATCTTCCGTGGGAATCACCTTTGCCAGGCAGGCAGGCGAGCTTAAAATCCCGGCAGCATTTGTCGGCATTAATGTGGAAGCCCAAAAAGAAGGTTTCATGAAAGCTACTGATGGTAAGGGGGATTATGCCGTTTCAATCTCTACGTTTATTGATGGTGTTTCCTACACCGATATGACTCAGCCGTTTATTGATGCCTATAAAAAACGCTTTGGCGAACTTCCTGTCTATACCGCAATCACATATGATGCCATTTTAAGAATGATTAAACCTGCTGTTGAGGCAGCCGGAACGCTTAAAGCAGATAAAGTTGTTCCGGTTTTAGAAACATTAGAGAGCCCGGGGGTGGGAAGTCCTAAGTCTAAATTTGATAAAAATCATGACCTGGTATTTGGACCCGGGTACTCAACCGGCATGACGCTGCAGTGGCAGGATGGAAAAATGAGAGGCTGGTGGCCGAACAACTGGGAAGGCGTCAAATATAAAGGGGTTGTCCCATATAAATTGCCCCCATGGATGGTTGAAAAATACAAAAAATAGAATGGTTTTTTCTCCGTATCCGATTCCTACCGGGCATTCTTTTAGAGCCCTCCGGGTAAATCAAAGGTTGAGGCGTTATGATTTTTGATATCCTTATAAGCGGTTTAATAAATGGAAGCGTTCTGGCGCTGCTTGCGATTGGTTTTTCATTGATTTTCGGCGTTGCCCATATTGTGAATATTGCCCACACGGCATTTTATATGCTGGCATCGTATTTGATTTATGTATGTACCTATCGTTTCGGGCTCAATCCTGTATTGTGCATGGCAATAGCAATGATAACGGTGCCGTTGATCGGGCTTGTGGCCTACAAACTGTTTATCGAACCCATACGCGAACATGAGGCTGCTGTCCTGATTGCAACCATTGCCCTGGCCATGGGCTTCCAGGAAGTCATGCTGATAATATTCAGCGGAGATTACCATAGTGTGCCGTATCTGGTAAAAGGGTATTTTTCGATTATGGGAACAAAGATTTTTTACCAGCAGCTGTTAACTTTCGGAGTGGTACTGATCACCCTGGGGGCACTGTGGTTCATGATGATGAAAACAAGACTTGGGCTTGCCATTCGATCAACAGCCCAGGACAGGGAAGTGGCCAACCTTATGGGAATGGATGTCTCAAAAGTGGCAATGATGACCATGGCAGTGTCGGTTTTCCTGGCATCCATTGCCGGTGCAGTCGTGGCCCCTTTGATGGTGGTCAGCCCGAGCATGTGGATGACCCCTTTGATCCTGATGATGGCGGTTGTTGTCCTGGGAGGCATGGGGAGTTTAAAAGGAAGTTTTGTGGGGGCCTATATTCTTGGATTTACAGAGGCGCTTGTGGTGTTTTTGATCCCCATGGGTGCATTTCTTAAAGGGCCGGTTGCCTTGTTAATCATGATTTTTGTGTTAATCCTGCGGCCGGAAGGCCTGTACGGGGTATCGTTTGAGGAAGAGAGATAATTATGAGCCTGATAGCCTATTATTTAAAAAAGCCGTACACAGTGTTTAAAAATGAGATTCTTATCCTTCCCAGCCGTGTCGCTGTTCTGGCCTTTGTTTTATTTCTCCTGTTTTTCCCGGTAGTGACAGATAATCCCTACCTGCTGCGTATTTTAATTCTGGCAAGTATTTATGCCATATTAAGCGCCAGCTGGGATTTACTATCCGGCTTTACAGGGCAAATGAATTTCGGGCACGCCCTTTTTTTTGGTGTCGGAGCGTATACAGCTGCTCTTTTAAACCTGCATCTTGGTTTTCCTCCGGCGGCCAGCATCCCACTGGGTGCGGTCGCAGCGGTTATTGCCGGATTGATTGTTGGTATTCCGTGCCTGAGGCTGCGGGGGACTTACCTTGCCCTGACCACACTGGCGTTTCCCATTATTTTGCTGGGTGTTGTCATTGCAGTTCCGGATCTTACCGGCGGAGAGTTAGGTGTATCAGGTTTGTCACGCCTGACAAGTTCAAGAACCGGAGACTATTATGTCGTGACAACCTTGATGCTGGTTCTCGTATTTATCATGTGGAAAATAACCGACTCCAATACAGGAATTATTTTTCATGCCATCCGCGAGGATGAAATTGCCGTCAGGACGGCAGGCATAAACACAATCCGTTATAAATTGCTGGCATTTTGTTTGAGCGGATTTTTTGCCGGTATTGCCGGTGGATTATATGCACATTTCATGAGGATTGCCGGGCCTTCAACACTGGAAGTGAATACCTCATTTCTCGTGGTGATTTATGCTGTTTTTGGAGGAGTGGTAACCATTTACGGCCCGGTTGGCTCCGTGTTTATTTTGTTCACGGTTCTGGAGTTTTTTAATTTCTGGCCGGAGTTCAGAATGCTGGCGTTTGCAGGTATTATACTGTTTACCCTGCTGTTTATGCCGGAAGGGCTGCTCCCGTGGCTGAGGGATAAAGTAGAAACCAAATGCCCCAGGTGCAAGGTTAGAAATATTGCCACCCGGAATACTTGCCGGGTGTGCATGGCTGAATTTAAATAGGGAGTCATTACCAACTTGTTGAGGAATAACTATGGATGCAAAACAGACGTACATGTCAAAGCCCTGGCTTAAGTTTTACGCCAAAGAGGTACCCCATGAAGTCGAAGTTCCGGATGTGACGGTTCATGGACTGTTTGATCGCATGGCAGAAAAA
The DNA here is from genome assembly GCA_033851995.1 of Desulfobacteraceae bacterium. Taxonomy (GTDB): domain Bacteria; phylum Desulfobacterota; class Desulfobacteria; order Desulfobacterales; family Desulfobacteraceae; genus Desulfobacula. The sequence goes on from JAWSVI010000005.1 coordinate 18,538, forward strand.
TTCAGCAACAACACCGCGTTGATTTTTTATGGAAAGAAAATAAGCTATCAAGCACTTAAAGAGCTTACGGACAAGTTTGCCAGTGCACTCAGTAGCCTGGGTATTGTAAAGGGCGATACCGTAGCCCTTTACCTGCTGAACTGTCCCCAGTTTGTCATCGCCTATTTTGGTGCGCTCAAAACAGGCGCGTGCATCACGCCCATCAGCCCGGTCTATACCAGTAAGGAAGTCAAACACCAGCTTCAGGACAGTGAGGCGAAAATCGTTGTGTGTGAGGATATGCTTTATGACAATGTGGAAAAAACAGGTCTTGATTTTAAGCATATTATCCTGACAAGCATCAGTGATTATTTGCCTTTTATTAAAAAAATATTCGGGAAAAAGGCTCTGGCCGGTGCCCATAAAGGAACGGATAGAGGTCCTGTTCAAATTGATGAGAAAAGAGGCCTTCATTCGTTCAAGGCAATGATAGAGAACTCTTCTCCAAATCCGCCCCAGGTGGATATTGATCCAAAAATAGATATTGCTGCGCTCCAGTATACCGGCGGGACCACGGGCCTTCCCAAAGCGGCGATACTGACCCATTACAATATGGTTTCCGTTCAGAATCAGACCATGGCCACATGGCCATTTATGGAAGAAGGCAGGGAAACATCTCTGGCATTCCTTGGGTTTTTTCATATCTACGGCCAGGTCGTATTAATGCTTGGTACGCTTGTTCAGGGGAATACACTGGTATTATTCACCACACCGGATATGGATGATATCCTGTCGGCCCTTGAGAGGTACAATGCCTCTTCCTTTCTTGGGGTTCCCACCCTTTTTGAGTATCTGAAAGAATATGAGAAAACAGACCGGGTAAACTGGAAGCGTCTTAAAGTGATTGTCTGCGGAGCAGACACCCTTCATGAATCCACGGTTAAAGGCTGGGAAAAGAGAACCGGTACAAGCATCCTTGAAGGATATGGTATGACGGAAACGTCTGCTGTGAGCCACTCCAGTCCTTATGATAGACCCAAACCGGGATCATTCGGTGTGCCCATTCCCAATGTCACGGCCGCCGTGATTTCTGTTGACGGAGAGGAGTTCCTGCCGGTGGGCGAAGAAGGGGAACTCATTTTAAGCGGTCCTAACATCATGCAGGGCTATTGGAAGCGCACCAAAGAAACCGAAGAGTCCATCATTGAGATCGACGGGAAAAAATGGCTGCGCACCGGCGATTTGGTCCGGATGGATGAAGAAGGTTATTTCTACTTTTTTGACCGGAAACGGGATTTGATCAAATACAAAGGGTATTCGGTCTTTGCCCGGCATGTGGAAGAGGTGCTTTATCTGCATCCTAAAATAAAGGCTGCAGGGGTTATCGGGGTACCTGATCCCAAAGTGGGTCAGTTTATAAAAGCATATGTGGTCTTGCAGGGAGAGGCCAGGGGCAAAATTTCCGAAGAAGAGATTGTTGAGTTTTGCAAGGAAAATTTAGCACATTACAAGGTTCCCAAAGTCATTGAGTTCAGAGGAGAGCTTCCAAAGACGGACGTTGGAAAGGTCTCCAGGCGGGAACTCAGGGAGGAGTCTGAGGATATTTGATATGACGTCTGTTTTTCTGGAAATCAAGGGGTTGTGCAAAAGTTTTGGCGGGTTGAAAGCCATCGACAATGTTGGGTTCAATATGCAGCGCGATGAAATTATCGGCCTCATCGGTCCCAATGGTGCCGGTAAAACAACGCTTCTGAGACTGGTGCTTGGGATCCTGAAACCGGATTCAGGAATCATCTCCTTTAAGGGAAAAAGACTCAATAAAATGAGGACATGGAGCATCATAAACCAGGGAATTGCCGGAACATTTCAGAACATGCGGCCATTCCGTCGTCTGCCCATCATCGCCAATGTCATGGTGTCCTGTTTGAGTCCCCGGGCCATGAAAAGGGGAGAATGGGTAAAACGGGTTGAAGCAAAGGCTATGGATGCTCTTGAATTTGCCGGTATTTCAGATATGGCCCTGGAAGATGCCTCCACCCTGTCCCAGGGAGATTTAAAACGCCTGGAGGTTGCCAGAGCCGTGGCAACGGAACCTGAACTACTGTTTCTGGATGAGCCGTTCGGGGGGTTGAGTCCCGCAGAAACTGAGCTGATGGCAAAATCCGTAAAACGACTTCATAAGGGAGGGCGTTTTGGAAGGCTTCACAGTGAAGGTCCGGCCATGATCATTATTGAACACAAACTGCAGCAGCTAATGAAAATAGTGGACCGGATTATTGTGTTGAATTACGGGCAGATCATTGCTGACGGGCCTCCGGAAGACGTGGTGAGCAATAAAATCGTTATCGAATCATATTTAGGTGAAGGAGGCATTTAAGGTGCTGCTGGATGTTTCCAATTTAACAGTCGGTTATGAAAAGGCAATGATCATTAATGACATCAGTTTCCATGTAGATGAAGGGGAACTGGTCAGCCTGGTGGGGCCTAACGGGGCCGGAAAATCAACCCTTTTGCGAGCCATTACAGGGCTTGTGGCATGGGAAAAGGAGATCATGAAACGCTCAAGAGGAACCGATATTACCCTTACCGGCAAGGTTTTTTTTGACGGGGAGCGTATCGATCTTACCCCTGCACATAAGATCGTTAAAAAAGGATTTATCCACTGCCCGGAAAGACGGCGGCCATTCAGGGAAATGACCATTTATGACAACCTGCTGGCCGGTGCATATTTAATAAAGGACCGGAAGAAAATTAAAGAGAACCTGGAAAAAGTGTATGAGCTGTTTCCCATATTAAAGGAACGTTCCAACCAGATTTCCGGCACCCTGTCCGGTGGTGAACAGCAGATGCTGGCCATTGCCCGATCCCTGATGTATTATCCTAAACTGCTGTGTATTGATGAGCCTTCTACCGGACTGGCACCGCTTATCCGCTCTGAAGTTTTTAATAAAATAAAGCAGATATGCGATCTGGGGATAACTGTCCTGCTGATTGAGCAGGAAGTAAATGATGTATTTAAAATGGCTTCCCGGAATTATGTGCTGTCCTCGGGAAAAATTATTGCCGAGGGCTTAGGCGATGACCTTCTGCAGGATGAAATGCTGCGTAAGAGCTATCTTGGATTGTAAAAGGCACGTAACGCCCTTTATAAATCATGTTACCATTGGTGATAAGGAAAATTCTATCCAGCTTTCCATTTCTCATATTCAGTACATAAAAGATGCACCGGTCTCTCATCTTCTTCAATTTCAGGAAACCTGCCTATGTGATCCAAAAAACGGTTGTCGTTTTCATCGTCATTCACTTCAGAGACCTCCCCGATTACCACTGAACCCGAGCCTTTTTCTGCCCAGAAAGAATGATATACAAATGGTTCCAGGAAAATGCTTTCTCCAGGTTTAAGAATGATCTTTTCTCCGCCTGCAATTTTTTTTCTGATACCGTCAACAGAGACAAAGAAGTTTTCTTTTGAGAGTTTTTTATTCTCATCTGCTTTATGGAGTTCAATGACAAGATTTCCACCGCCACGGTTGATAATATCTTCTTTCTTTTTCCAGTGAAAGTGCATGGGAGCGATCTGGCCTTCTTTACAGACCATTAATTTTTCAGCATAGGTTTTTGAATATTTTTCTTTTTTGAGGTAATTGCCGTTTCTGATCGTAAACAATAAAAGTCCGGTTTTATCAAAAGTATTGAGCCCGTAATCCGTGACATCCCACCCGAGGCAGTTTTCAATGATTTCATCGGCTTCACTGCCTTTGTCCGACCAGTCTTCAATGCTCCAGAATGCAAACGGGGGCAATTTAAATCCAATCCGGTTAAATAGTTTAATTGCATGTTTAATTTCCCGGTTAATAACAGATCGTTTCATTTCAGATGCCTTTTTTTATTTTTAAAGGAGATGATTTATTCTTTTACAGATCCTGCCAGAAGGCCGCGAATAAAGTAACGGCCTAGGAATATATAAATGGCCAGTACCGGGAGCGCGGCAAGAATGGAGCCTGCCATGGGCAGGTTCCAAGAAACAGCCTGTCCCCCTGCAAGATTTGCAAGTCCTACGGTAATAGGATTTTCTGAATGTCGGGTTAAAGTGATGGCCCATAAAAACTCATTCCATATCTGAGTAAACTGCCAAAGGCTGGTTACGACAAATCCAGGTATGGACAGTGGAAATACAATCTTAAAGTATACAGAGAAAAAACCGGCTCCGTCCAGTCCGGCGGATTCAATGAGGGAGTCCGGTATCTGTGTGTAAAAATTTCTGAAAATTAATGATGTTATGGGCAGCCCGTAAACCACATGGGCCAGTATCAGGCCCGGCAGCCCGCCGTAAAGATTCATGGCACGAAGTGTCTGGAACAAAGGGATCAAAATTACCTGGTAAGGGATAAACATCCCGAAAAGGAAAAGTGTAAAAATAATTTCGCTTCCCTTGAATTTCCACTTTGAAAAAACATACCCGTTTAAAGACCCCAGCACTGTTGAAAGGGCAGTAGCGCATATGGTTAAAATGGAAGAGTTCAGCAGATTGGGCCGGAGCATATTAAAAGCTTCTGGAAAACTTTTCCAGTTGATGGTCAAAGGAAAGTCCCAGGAAGTAGGCAGGGTGATATTCCCAGGATATTTTAGCGCGGTGACAATGGCCATATAGGCAGGCATCAGGAAAAACAGGACCAAAAGGGAAAGGGTGCCGTAATAAACCATATTTTTTAAACAAATTTTCCCCATTTATCTGACCCTCCTCTGGCGGTAAGATGTAATCAGATATGGAATGATGAATGTACCGGCCAGAAGAAAAAGTACAATCGCAATGGACGCCCCTTTGGCAAAATCGTTTGCCCTGAAAGTAGTCAAGTACATGTTAAGAGCAGGATGGCCGGTTTCTGCATTATCCGGGCCTGTCATGGCAAAGATCAAGTCAAACATTTTCAGCGAAATATGGGACAGGATAATGACGGCACTGATGGTGATGGGTTTTAACATGGGAATAGCAATATATCTGTAATAGCGCGATTCACTGGCTCCATCCAGCATGGCGGCATCGTGCAGATCCTGTGAGATCCCATTGAATCCAGCAAGATACAGTGCCATGGTATAACCTGAATATTGCCAGATAGTCGCAATGATGATCCCCAGGGTTGCCAGGTTGAATCCGTGTGTTTCTTCCATGAAAAGGGCCTTGGGGAAAATATCGCCCCCAATCCATGCGGCTATGCCGCAGAGAATACCAGGTCCAAGCCACTTATAAACAGCATTTTTATGATTGGATCGAAGGGTGAGCAGGCCGGTGATAATCAAGATAAGGGCGGCAAGATATAGGGCGACTTGTATCAGGTTTTGCCAGTTGAAAAGCAATATGGTGGATTTTGAAGACAGCCACTTAAAACTTAAAGGTTCGAATCCTGCATAAACCGGAAGGATGTTAATACCGCCCTGGGGAGCCAGAAGCCAGCGCCAAATGGTGCCTGAAACAATAAAAGAAAGGGACATGGGATAGAGAAATACTGTGCGCAGGAAATTTTCTCCAACAGGTTTTCGATCGAGAAGAATGGCAATGAACATACCCAGACCAATCGCTCCGGCCAATAAGGCAAGGGAGTAATAGATTGCATTAACCAGATCCTGACGGAAACGGCCGTCTAAAAATCCTGTAAAAAGATCAATATAATTTTTCAGGCCGATAAAATCTTTCTGGGGGTTTTCGGCCAGGGCAGCCATCCCACCCCAATTAGTCAATGATATCCACACGGTATTGCCGATAAATCCGTAAACAAAAACTGCAATTAAAATAATGGACGGCAAAAGAGTCAGAAATGCCAGTATCCTGTCACGAGAAATTTCCATCTGCTTTCCCTTGGAATATAGTGCCTTTCGTCACCCGGCTGGCCGGGTGACGAAAAAGAGTTGGTTATTTGCCGATTTGATTTTTTACGGCAATCTGCTGGGCAGCCTTGGCAGCAATTTTTGGATCGCCTGATTTCAGGAACATTTCCATAACAGATGCAAAGTCATTCATGAATCCTTCATTGGCAGTAACACCGTGGGCCAGAGATCCTGCTATCCGGTCTCTTCCAAAATCAGCAGAGGCAGATTTCGCATAGTCGTTGTATTTGGAAAGATCCGAATCTGTCCTTGCAGAGATGGAACCTTTTAGAGGATTGAATGCATCAGATCCCTCTTTTGATCCGAGAACCGCCAGCCATGCCATTGTGTTTTCCGGGTGGGGAACACCTTTCGGCAGACAGAAGGAATCAGCAAGGAACATGAATTGTCCGTTGGTTCCAGGGCTTGCTGCCCATCCGAATCCAGTACCAGGTTTCAGCTTTTTTGTTGTGCTCATGTAGCCAGCAGCCCAGTCTCCCATAACGTTGAATGCAGCGCGTCCGTCAACCACCATATCCGTGGCCTGCTGCCAGGAAAGGGAAGATGCATCTTCATTGGTATAGGAGAGAACTTTACCGAAAAGCTCCCAGGCGGCAACACCTTCGGGGCTGTCAAATGCCAGTTTGCCCGACCAGAGAGCATCCCAGTTGTCCGCACCCAGAGATGCAAGGGCCACAGATTCCCAGAGATGATTGTGGGTCCAGTTCTGGGCTATGGCCAGAGGAACGATTCCTTTTTTCTTCAACATGGGGGCAACTTTGAAAAAATCATCCCAGGTAGCTGGAACATTAATTCCCCATTCTTTGAGTTTGGACGGGATATACCAGAGTACATTACTGCGGTGGATGTTTACGGGTACGGACCAGATTCCTTTATCCGTGCCGATAAGTTTAACCAGACCTTGCGGGAATACAGACATCCAGCCCTGTTTCTTAAACAGTGGAGTCAGATCCTGCATCCGGTCAGCTTTCACCCATGTACCGATCAATTCCTGGCCGGCATGGACCTGGAAACTGTCCGGCGGGTTTCCTCCCAGCATCCTGGTTTTCAAAACAGCCTTGGCATTTACTCCGGAACCGCCGGTAACGGTTGCGTTAATCACTTTAACTTTGGGATGTTTTGCCTTATATACGTCTATCAGTGCTTCCAGAGCAGGGCCTTCATCACCAGCCCACCATGAAAAGATTTCAAGTTCTCCGGTCAGTTCCCTGGCCTGAACCGGCTGGAAAATTCCAACAAAACAGATTGCCAGGATTGTTGCAATCAATTTGATCCCTGTATTTTTCATTTTTTCCTCCTCAAGTAAAGGTTACCTGTGAATAATTACACGCCCACTGTTAAAAATTAATCATGGTATTGCATTGGTTGTTACAGGATCGAAAAGGACCATGCGGTCCATTTCAAATCCAATGGTTATATGGTCACCAAAGCCGGCCTTTATTCGGCCTTCCACTTCGGCAATAATTGGATTTCCGGAAACATCTAATTCCAGCAAAGACTGGCCGCCAAGGATTTCAGCCAAGACTACCGTAGCATCGGTCTGCCATTTTACATCTATTCGGTTCTCCACATCAAATATTTTTACAGCATCCGGTCGGATACCAACCAGGATCGGCATACCGTCAGAAAAATTTTTTCCTTTTCCCGGAGGGAGTGGCAGCAAAAGGCTTCCCGCTTCAATGGAAGGGGTTCCGGATACTAGTTTGAAATATCCTTCAAGTATATTCATGGGCGGATTGCCGATGAATTGTGCCACAAATACATTGGTCGGTTTTTCAAATACGTCAATTGGGGAACCAACCTGTTGAATGAACCCATCCTTCAGAATGACGATTCGATCCGCCAACGTCATTGCTTCTATCTGGTCATGGGTAACATAAATGGTAGTTGTTTTAAACTTCATATGAAGTTTTTTAAGCTCCATGCGCATCTGGGTGCGAAGCTGAGCATCCAGGTTTGAAAGCGGTTCATCAAAAAGAAACACATCTGGTTGTCTCACAATGGCACGTCCCATGGCAACCCGCTGCCGCTGCCCGCCTGAAAGGGCTGCAGGCTTTCTGTCCAAATATTTAGTCAATTCAAGGGTTTCAGCAGCATCCTGGACTTTTTTATTGATTTCGGTTTTGGGAACATTTGTCATTTTCAGGCTGAATGCCATGTTGTCCCTGACCGTCATATGAGGATAAAGAGCATAATTCTGGAAAACCATGGCCACATTACGGTCTTTAGGGGAGACTTTGTTAACGATCCTTTCACCGATTTTAATTTGTCCACCCGATATAGATTCAAGCCCTGCAATCATCCTTAAAACAGTCGATTTTCCACAGCCTGAAGGGCCGACCAACACAATAAACTCACTTTGGTTTATCTTAAGATCAATACCGTGCACAACTTCTACACTACCATATCGCTTGCTGATATTGATAAGCTCAACTTTTGCCATGTAATTTATATCCTTTAAATATCAAAATATTCAAAACCCGGCGGCCCATTCTATTGCACCCCCATGTAATGCTGGTCCGAACATGCTCTGAGCATTTGTGCACTCTCCTCAGCAGTCAAATCCCTTTGGGGCATGGCCAGCATTTCAAACCCCACCATGAATTTTTTAATAGTGGCAGATCTTAAAAGAGGCGGATAATAGTGGATGTGAAAGTGCCACTCCGGATGGGGGAGGCCGTCTGTTGGCTGCTGGTGAATTCCCATGGAATACGGAAACGATGTGCTGAAAAGGTTATCAAATTTGATACCCATGAGTATCAAAGCCTCAGAAAGATCATTTTTTTCTTTCTCTGACAGTTCTGCAATTGAGCCCATGTGGCGCCTTGGAATGATCAGTGTTTCAAAAGGCCACACAGCCCAGTAAGGGACGACAATGACAAAGGAAGCATTCGTAAATATAATTCTTTCGTTTTTTTCTATTTCAAGGCCCAGGTAATCACAAAGGAGGCATGAGAGATGCTGGTCTTTGTATCTTATTTGCTGGTTCTGTTCGCATTCCGGCAGAGTAGGAATGCTCTGGGTCGCCCATATCTGACCATGGGGATGGGGATTAGAACAACCCATTGCCTCTCCTCGGTTTTCAAAGATCTGGACATACCGGATGCTGTCATTTTGTCCGAGTTCCAGGTATTCATTCGTCCATGTATCAATCACATCTCCTGCCTGTTCAGGCGTCATGCGAGCGATGGATAAATCGTGCCTGGGTGAAAAACAGATTACCCTGCAAATTCCTGATTCCGGTTTTGAGATAAAAAGAGAGGAATCTTCATTATTTGATCCCTCTTCAGGCTCCATAAGAAGCGCTGAAAAATCGTTGGTGAACACATAAGTGCTTTTATAAAAAGGATTTTGAATTCCTCCGGCCCGGGTTACACCTGGACATAAATAGCAATCCGGATCGTGCTTAAGCCGGTTCTCATCAAATGACTGCTCTTCCTGGCCCTGCCAGGGCCGTTGGCACCTGTGGGGGGAAACCAGAACCCATTCATCGGAGAGTGGATTGTATCTTTTATGTGTGCTGTTTTTCAAGGAAGCCTTAATTTTGAGTTAAGTTTCAAAAGCCATGGTATAATTTAATCCTTTTTATTGTCAAGTTATCACATTCGTTAAAATATATTTACTTTTTTTATCTGTTATATTTAATTATTGCCCCTGCTATTGAATCTGGGCCAGATCAATTTTAAACAGCAGCTAATTTGTTTTGAAAAATGGAACATGTTGACAAATCCAATTTCAACTGGTATGACCTCTTACCATGACAAATTTGTATTATGCTAAGGAAGTCTCATGCCATTGTTAGATGATATTAAAAAACCTATGAAACCGGCAGAGTTTGCCGAACACAAGATCCTTGAAGCGATCCTGGACAGTTCCTATGAGTCGGGAGAGGCATTGCCTGCTGAGCGAGTGCTGGCAAAGTCTCTGGGTGTGACGCGACCTACCCTCAGGGAGGCGCTTCAGCGACTGGCCAAGGAAGGATGGGTGAGTATTGCCCATGGAAAGCCTACCCAGGTAAATGATTATCTGTCTCAGGGGGGCCTGGGAGTGTTGACTACACTGGCTCGCTATGGAGAGCATCTTTCCCATGACATGATTGACCATCTTTTGGAAACCCGGACCCTTATTTTCCCCGGAATTGCACAAAAGGCTGTGGAAAAGGATCCTGCGGCCATTTTGGAGTACCTTGAAACAGAACTGCCCGAGGAGGTTGATGCAGCGCTTTTTGCCCGATTTGACTGGGGGCTGCAAACCCTTATGGTGAACGTGATCCGTAACCCGGTGCTGAAAATGATGTTCAATGACTTTGCTGCCATGTATCATCTTTTGGGAGCGCGGTATTTCAGTTTGGAGGAAGCACAAAAAAACACTTTGGCCTATTATCAAAAGCTTAAATCAGCGATACAAAAAGGGGATACGGATATACAAATGCTGGTAGAAGAAACCATGGGTGACGTGAGAAAAGTATGGGAGAGGGTATCATGAGCCATGCATTGGATCATCTTGATTCAGAATACGATATCGTCATCGCCGGTGGTGGAGTCACAGGGGCTGGGGTATTTAATCAGGCAGTGCAGATGGGGCTCAAAGTCCTCCTGGTTGAGGCCAGAGATTTTGCCTGGGGAACATCCAGTCGCTCTTCCAAGATGGTTCATGGCGGTTTGCGGTATCTCAAAGAAGGCAAGTTTCTCCTGACCCGTTCTGCGGTTCGGGAGCGCCAGCAGCTTCTTTTAGATTATCCCGGCCTGATAACCCCTTTGGACTTTATTATGCCGCTATATAAACATTCAGGACCTTCTCCAGCCGCCATGAAAGCAGGGTTATCCATTTACAGTTTCATGGCCGGTAAAAGGCAGCATCAATTATTCACCCGGGAAGAGACAATGGAAAAAGTTACAGGAATCAAGACAGATGGGCTGCTGTCTTCTGTCGGATTCATGGATGCCCAGGTGGATGATGCCCGATTGGTGCTGCGGCTGATATTTGATGCCTGTGACATGGGGGGGGACGCGTTAAACTATACCCGTGTTATGTCCATTGACAGGGATTCCAAAGGCCGGGTTGCATCAATTCACCTTTCAGATACTGAAACCGGAAAACAAAAGGTGATTCAGACTCCGGTGGTGATTAATGCCACAGGCGCATTTGCTGAAGAACTTCATCCATCACCGGTCAAGGGCTTTCATATAAGACCGCTGCGAGGCAGTCACCTGGTTTTTCCAGGTCACCTGCTTTCTCTGGACCGGGTCATTTCGTTTGTTCATCCCCAGGACAATCGGCCTGTTTTTTTATTCCCCTGGGAAGGGTGTCTTTTCCTTGGGACCACGGATGTAGATCACGCAACAGATTTAAACCAGGAACCCTGCATTACCCAAAAAGAAGTTGATTATCTATTGAGTGGACTGGCCAGTATTATGCCAAACCTAAATCTCACTCAAAATGAGGCGATTGCCGCCATTGCCGGAGTCCGCCCGGTGCTGAGCAAAAAAAATAAAGCTGCTTCAAAAGAATCCAGGGAGCATGTGGCCTGGAAAGACAAAGGCCTTGTCACGGTTACCGGGGGAAAACTGACTACGTTTCGCCTGCTGGCCAAAGATGCTTTGAAAGCTGCTGGCAGGTATCTGCCTATAAATAAAAAGACCGGGAGTTCTATTTCTGTCTTAGAGGTGCCGTCTTTAACGGATATTTCTCTTGATTCAACCACAAGGCTGAGAATCCAGGGGCGTTATGGGAGACGGGTTCATTCGATGGAAGATCTCCTGATTAAAGAGGGCTCGGCCTGCATTGGATCATCCCAGACCCTGTGGGCCGAACTTGAACATGGCGCTAGAGCGGAACAGATACGGCATCTTTCAGATTTGTTGCTCCGGAGGGTTCGGGTCGGTCTGTTTTTACCCGGGGGCGGGTTGGAGATGATAAATCAGATCCGGGCAAAGGTTTCTCCGTTTTTAACTTGGGATGATGCACGTTGGGAAAAAGAGATTAAAGATTATCAGAAGGTATGGGATCAGGCCTATTCGCCTTATTTTAAATAAGATCCCGGCCTGGAAAGGTGTGTAACAATGACAGAAAAGACGCTTTTATCAATTGACTGCGGCACCCAGAGTTTAAGAGCGCTTATTTTTGGTTCTGATGGTTCGCTTCTGGCAAGGGAACAAAAATTTTATGAACCTTATGTCAGCCCAAGCCCGGGCCTTGCGGAACAGGATCCGGAGATCTACTGGAATAGTTTGATTGAGGCCTGCCAGGCGCTTAAATCAAAGGTCCCTGAATTTTTTGAACGTATTTCCGGGGTGGGGGTAACATCCCAGCGTGCCACCATGGTGAATGTGGATAAGAACGGGCAGGTGCTTCGGCCTGCCATTGTCTGGCTGGACCAGAGGGTTGCCAGGCCTGTATTCGGGGTATCCGGTCCTGCCGGATGGGGGCTGAAACTACTCAGCCTGTTCAGTGATATTGGTGAAAAAGTCATGGATGTCCAGGTCCAGGGTAAATGCAACTGGATTATCCAGAATCAGCCGGAAATATGGGAAAAGACCCATAAATATCTCCAGGTATCAGGTTTTTTGAACCATCGTCTCACCGGACTATTTGCTGATGGAACAGCGTCTCAGATTGGTCATTTGCCTTTTAATTACAAGCGCCAGAAATGGGCAGGCCTTTTTTCTTTTCCACGGCGGCTTTTTCCGGTTCCAAAGAAAAAACTGCCGGAACTGGTGCAGCCGGGAGAAATCCTGGGGCAATTGACACAGACAGCCGCAGATCTTACCGGGTTGCCTGAAGGGATTCAAGTGGTGGCCTGCGGGTCTGACAAGGGGTGTGAAACCATAGGTGCAGGTGTGATTGATCCGAGTATGGTTTCATTAAGCTTTGGTACAACTGCCACAGTTCAGACCACATCGGATCGTTATTTTGAGGCCATTCCCATGATGCCGCCGTATCCTGCTCCAATGCCCGGGTGCTATAATCCAGAGGTTGAAATTTTTCGGGGGTTCTGGATGATCTCCTGGTTTAAAAAACAGTTTGCTCAAAAAGAAGTGGAAAAGGCTCAGATTCTGGGAGTTGCACCGGAAGAGCTTCTTAATCAATGCCTGGAAAGAACCGGGCCAGGTGCTATGGGGCTCGTGGTTCAGCCCTATTGGGGGCCTGGGCTGGATCATCCAAATGCCAAAGGTGCCATGATCGGATTTGGAGATGTCCATACCCGGGATCACGTTTACAGGGCAGTAATTGAAGGCTTGTGCTTTGCCCTTCTGGAAGGGATGGAAAAAGTTCAGACCAAAGCAAAAGTGAAGGTTTTGCAGGCTGCCCTTTCCGGGGGTGCCTCCCAGAGTGACATGATCTGCCAGATTGCTGCGGATATTTTCAATCTTCCCATGGTTCGCTCTGTTACCCACGAAACTTCAGGGCTTGGGGCTGCCATGCTTACAGCTGCGGGCCTTGGAATATATTCAAATGTCAGGGAGGCCGCATCTGCAATGTCCAAAGTTACTACTCGATTCGAACCCAATCCAACAAACGCAACTTTATATAAGGAGCTTTATCAGAGGGTTTACAAAAAGATATATACGTCTCTTTCCCCACTATATAAAGAAATTCAAGAGATTACAGGATACCCTGAAAGGAGAACAACAACATGACACCCCAATGGATAGAAACCCCGCCGGAAAACAAGACTTTTCGCTCCATTTTCAAGTGGGGAAATCCTTCAGCCTTTAAAAATCCAAGTCCTGGATTTCTTAAGGTGATCAAAAAAGAGTTGAACCTGACGCCTCAGGATTTTGAAGTCATGGAAAGTACCGGAGGTGAACCTGTAAAGGATTTGTCGTCTCTGTCACCTCTATCAATTGAAGAAAGTGATGTCCTGGCCATTGAGAAAATAGTGGGAAAGAAAAATATCTCTGTAAAAACTTATGACAGGCTTAAGTATGCCAGCGGCAAGGCTATGGAGGACTTGATGAACCTGCGCCAGTCTCAGATCAGTGAAATTTGTGATCTGGTGGTTCATCCACGCGATAAGGCGGATGTTAAAGCTGTTGTGGCCCATTGTCATGATAAAGAAATTCCGATCCATGTTTATGGTGGAGGCAGTTCGGTAACATTCGGCCTTAATTGCCCAAAAGGAGGGGTGACCCTGGTTTTATCCACCCATATGAACCGGAAAATCGAGTTTAATGAAACCAATCAGATTATTATTGTGGAGCCGGGAATGATGGGTCCGGCTTATGAGGACCTGCTGAACCATGCTCCTGAAACTCTGGGGGCCAAAAAATCTTATACCTGCGGCCATTTTCCCCAGAGCTTTGAGTTTTCCACCGTGGGCGGCTGGGTGGCGGCTTTAGGGTCAGGCCAGGCCTCTTCCCTTTATGGAGATGCTGCCGACCTGGTGATTTCCCAGGAATATGTGACACCTTGCGGCAGTTTTAAAACCCTGGATTATCCTGCTACGGCCACCGGCCCCAAAGTCTCTGATATTATGAAAGGATCTGAAGGCTGTTTTGGTGTGCTGGTTTCAGTCACCCTCAAGGTGTTTGAATATATGCCTGAAAACAACCGGCAATTTGCCTTCATGTTCCCTGATTTTGAAGCCGCTGTTTCTGCCGGGCGACAGATATCCCAGGGCCGGTTTGGCATGCCGGCTATTTTTCGGATTTCAGATGCAGAAGAAACGGATGTGGCTCTTCAGATGTACGGGCTTGAGGGGGGGCTTCTGGATCGGTTTTTAAATTTTAAAAAACTCCGGAAAGGAAAGCGCTGTCTGGTTATGGGCCAGGCAGAAGGGGAAAAAGGTTTCAGTGCAAATGTATTTTCACAGGTAAAACGTATCGCTAAAAAAAACAGAGGGCTTTATTTGAGCGGATATCCAATGAAAAAATGGTATCATGGCCGGTTTTCAGACCCGTATATGCGGGATGCCCTTAATGATTACGGTGTCCTTATTGATACCCTGGAATGTTCCGTGACCTGGGATAATCTGCACCCTCTGCACACAAAGGTGAGGGCAGTTGTAAAGGCCAACCCCCAGACCATCTGCATGACCCATGCGTCCCATTTTTATGCCCAGGGCACCAACCTCTATTTTATTTTTATCACTAAAATGAAGAGCCTGGATGATTTCAGGGTCTATCAGCGTTCCATTATTGATGCCATTGAAAAGGCCGGGGGCTCGTTAAGCCACCATCACGGGGTGGGGCGGATGATGGCTCCATGGATGGAGAAACATCTTGGCAAAGAGCAGATGGATATACTGCGGGCTATCAAGTCGCATCTTGATCCCAAGGGGATCATGAATCCAGGAGGATTGGGGTTGTAATTGCCCGAAACTGAAGCATAGGAATTCAGGATGACCTCAAGATATTAACTCTCCTTAAGTGCATAATCCCAGACCTCAAGCAAGGGATCGAGCAGATACTCCAGAACTGTCCGGGTTTCCGTCGTGATAAAACAGACTGTCGGCATGCCGGGTGATAAGTATGCGCCGTGCTTTTCCAATAACTGATTATTCACAATTACATGAGCGATATAAAAAGGCTGTGCTCCTATTTCGGTTTCTTTAATAATCTGGTCCCCCGAAAGATAGACAACCTCACCGGGAACAGGCGGGACTGCCCGCCGGTTAAAGGCCGTCAGCTGCACTTTGGTTTCCTGGCCGACCCGGACTTTGGCAACATCCACTTTGTTCACCATTGCTTCTATCAATAGCTTTGCATTTTCAGGAACAATATCCAGAATGGGTTCGCTTGGCCGAATCACACCGGTTGCCTCGGAATGAAATTTCAGGTTAATAATTTCCCCGCTGATCGGCGCCTTTATCTCAAGGCGTTCTTTCTCATCTTCAAGGGGTATTATTCTTTCCTGGAGTTCAAATATCGTATCTGAAATCTTACTCAGCTCTGTTGATGATTCCTCCTGGTAGGTGTTCCTGATATCGGTCATGCGTAGTTTTATCTCTTCAATTTTTTGTTTTGTTTCGGCTATGGTCTGCTCAAGGTTGCCTGCATTTCCTCTGCGTTCAGACAGTTTCCTGCGAAGTTCAAGTATCTGCGCCTCATCAATATACCTGTCTTCAAACAGTTTTTCTTTGGATTTTCTTTCCTGGTTTAGCAAATTGATAATTTTTTGCTGGGCAGCCAAGCTGGCATTTATACCGGCAATTTTCTTTTTAAGCTGATCTATCTGGGAATTGTATAAAGAGCTTTTCCCGTCCAGGTTCTGTTTTTTCGATTCGAAAATCCCCTCTTGAAGGGTTACTGCTTCAGAAACTTCGGGGATATTTATATTGTCAAGGATGACTTTCGGCCAGGTTATCTGATCTGCAAATGAATACTCAGCGGTTAGTCTTGCTTCTTCTGCTATCTTAAACCAGATCTGCCCCTGAACGAGCGAAATGGAGGCATCCACTCTGGAGCTTTTCAATCGAATCAGCAGATTGCCTTTTTTAACGATATCTCCTTCTTTGATGAATATTTTTTCAACAATCCCGCCTTCAAGATGCTGAACCGTCTTTTTTTCCTGGGTAACCTTAACGGTTCCCGGTGCAATGACGGCTCCTGTCATGGGGAAGAAGCATGCCCAGCTTCCTAATCCCCCAAAAAAAATGATCAAAATCAGCATACCTAAAAGTATGGTTTTCTTCGGGTTGATTTTAACGGTTTCCATGCTCAACGTTTCCCTTAGTTTCGTGTGATATTTTCATTCAGACTCCTGACAACCTCTTCCCTTGGGCCGTAAAGCATTGTGGCGCCCTCCTTCATCACAAGCAGTTTATCAACTTTCTGGAAAAAAGAAGAACTGTGGGAGACAATGATACAAGTTGTTTTTTTCAGCCTTAAAAGATCCAGAATTCTTAAAAGATTCATCTCGCCCATTTGATCCAGATTTGAGTTCGGCTCATCCAAAACGACCAGCCTGGGGCTGTCATACAGCACCCGTGCCAGCCCGATCAGCTGCCGCTGTCCGCCTGAAAGCATCATGCCGCCGTCATCAATTATGGTGTCATACCCTTTGGGAAGTTGGAGAATCATATCATGAACCCCAGCTTCCTGGGCGGCTTTTACAATTTTTTCCGAATCTATTTCGCCCATCCTGGCAATATTGTCGCTGATGGTTCCCGGCAGGAGTTCAACATCCTGGGGAAGATACCCGATGCTTTTACCCAGCATCTCCTTATCCCACTGATATACATCGGCACCGTCCAGCCTCACTTTTCCGGCCATGGACGGCCAGATCCCGATCAGCACACGGCACAGCGTTGATTTCCCTGCGGCGCTGGCACCGATAAGTCCCAACTGTTCCCCCGGTTCGAGCATGAAGCTGATATTCCTTAGAAGATATCTGCCTTCGACAGCGAGTGATACCTCCTTAACCAATAATTTCCCTTCCGGCTTTGGAAGTTCCATGGCCTCATTCTTTACTTCCGTCTTGAACAAATTGCGAAGCCGCTGGTACGCCCCCCTGACTTCAACCGTACTTTTCCATGTTGCCATACCGCTTTCAATCGGCTGCAGTGCTCTGCCCATGATTATTGAAGCAGCGATCATCACGCCGGCAGTTGATTCGTTTTTCAACGTGAGGTATGCGCCCACACCATATATGAAAACCTGCATTGAAATACGCAGGGTTTTTGTCATGGACTGGAACATCCCGGCATGTTTACTGGCCCGGGTCTGGAGATCAATCACTTTATTGTTTAATTTTTTCCACCTGTTTACGGTATGCTGAACCATTCCCATGCTGTAAACAGCTTCTGCATTTCTTAAAACCACGGCAAGAAATTTTTGATTGCCGGAATGAAGCAGGTTGGCCCGGCCCAGCTTATTTTTGGTAACAAACTCCTGTAAAAGGCCCAGAATGATAATCGCGACCGCACCGCCTGTTGCCACAAGACCCAGCATTGGGTGTAAAAAATAGATAATGATCAGGTAGATCGGGACCCACGGCATATCAAAAAAAGAAAAGACTGCACTGCCTGCAAAATAGTTTCTCAGCCGGTTGAGGTCGCTCAGGCCCTGGGCGTGACCGGCCTGCTTGATCCTTGTCCTGTCAATCAGCATTTCGGAGAGGATCAGGGAATTGTATGAATTATCCATATCAACCCCGGCCTGCACCAGGAGCCGGGAACGGATAAAATCCAGCGTTCCCAGGGTGCATAATGCAAACAAAGCGCCGACCGTCAGGGTCATCAGTGTCGGCATGCTGTAGCTCTGAAGGACCCGGTCGTATATGGACAGCATGTAAATCGGAAATGTCAGATATAACAGATTGATAAAAAAGCTGAATACACCGGCAAAAATAAAATACTTAAACCACTTGCTCAAAAAATCTTTCATGTATAATTATTCCTGGAAATTTATAAACTGCTGTTGATCAGATCATATTTAGGCTGGCCTGTCGTGAAGAAAAATTTGGACAGGGCAAGGGCATACTGGCACCTGTCAATGCTGTGATTCGTTTCCGCCTCCACCAGTTTCGCCTGGGCATCCAGGACCTCGGTCACCGTACCGATATGGGTCTGGAATCGTTTTTCTGCCCGCTTGTAATTTTCCCTGCTTTCTCTTAAGGATGTTTTCGAAAACTCTATCCGCTTGATCGTTTCTTCAACAATATAATAGGAGTTGATTATCTCGTTGGTGATGGTATTGACCAGAAGATGATAATGCTGGTTCAGCCGTTTGATCTCGTTGTCCGTCTTTTTTATCTGATAATATTTTTTACCCCCTTCGAAAAACGGCCATACGACTTTTACTCCTGCGGACCAGTATTCATTTTCCTGATCCCGGTCAATGGAATTGCCAAATACATCCAGGCTGGGATTGTCATAATTCTGGTCAACATATGAATAGCCTGCAGAAGCAGATATTTCAGGGGAATACCCGCCTTTAACAATGGCTTTCTCCTTTTTTACAATCTCAATTTTCTTTTTTATCTGGCGTATCTCCGGCCTGATTTTCAAGGCCTGTGCCAGTTTTTCCTGGATATTGATATCTTTGAAGATCGCTATTTGTTTCACATCACCCAGGTACTGGACAGCTGTGTCATAAGGAATAACAAGAAGCGTGTTTAATTTATTTTTTTCTATCCGGTAATTGCTCCTGGCCATGCTCAATTCTCTTCTGGCATCTGACAGCTCAACCTCAACCGAGAGGACCTGGTTCAATGCAGCCATTTTTTGATCAAAATATTTTCTAACCGCCTTCAGTTTTTCTTCCAGCCGTTGAACCGATTTTTCATTATTCCTGATCTGTTCCTTGTACATCAGGACTTTTATAAAATTGAATTGAATTTCTATGATAAGCGAATTGGCTTCAAGTCTTTTTCCCAGACCGGCATACTCTTTTTCCAGATGTTTCATCCGGTAAAGATTCATTGTCGTCATCCCGGAAAAAAGGCCCTGGGTGAGACGGATGCCGTAATTATTCTGGACCTGGTCCAGGTAGTCATCATTGGAAGGGCCGCTGCTGGAAATGCTGCTGATCGCATTCAGGTTATAGCTGGCTGACATGGAAGGCAGAAAACCGCTCCGTGCGATTTTGATTTCATCCTCAGCCTTTTGGATCTCATATTCCCTGATAGCGAGTTTGGGGTTCAGTTTGAGGCCGCGCTCGACACATTCCTGCATGGAAAAAACTGCGTTCTCCGGAACGTCTTCTCCGGCGGCAAAGGCTGAAACGGTTAAAAAAAACAAGAGGTGCAAACAGGTCAATAAACCATACTTCAATCTAATCATCTGTTATTCTTTTCCTGTTCTCCCTAAAAAAGCAGTCAACAGCAAACCCAGTCCCAACAGGGAAAAGGAGCCGGGAACCGGAACGGAATTCAAGGCAAACGCCATATCAGCGCCGAGGTCTTCAGCTGTCCAGATCCCTGAATCCAGATAGTAACTGATGCCGTCTCCGCCTGTCCCGTCTGCCCAGTACCAGTCGCTGTAATCAGAATTTCCATTGCTGATGGAAATCAGATATTCACCAGCGGTAAGTTCCCATCCGGCGACATCTGCTTCATATTTGTAAATCACTGCACCATATGCATCATAAACACCGGAAGCTGTTTTGCCGGCGCTGGTCAGACCTATAGCGCCAAACTGCTCTGAGCCGGACATGTCATATATTTTTATATCAAACGTGTCCGACACACCTGAACCGGCCGAATCGTACATTCCAAACCATTCAATTGACTGGATCGAAACGGTCTCTGCTATGCTGAAATTGTCAGCACTCAGATCCCCGTCTATATTGCTCATGAACCCATAATTATCAATTTCACTGAGGTCCTGTTCATAAACCAGATCCGCAGAAGCCACTGCGGCAAAACCCATTAGCAGCACGCCAATCAAGCCTGATATCCAAACTGTTTTTTTCATTTTCAATCTGTATCCTTGTTATATTTTGTTAAAATTTATTATCTTATTAACCGCTGAGCGGTATCATTCTTTATCCCAATAAACTGTCCGGGGTTGTATCAGCTACCCCTAGCAGCTGGACGTCCCCGTCACCATCTGCCGGAAAAAACTCAAATTCAACGGCATCAATTATGAAGTCACTTCCTGTACCGGCATCTGCAACAGCGTTTGTCCCGTCTGACAGCGCCCCTAAAATAAAATCGTCTCCATCATAAGCGCCGCTGGTAACAACCAGCTCGCTGAAGCCTTGTTCCACCTCAAATGTCAGGCTGGAATCGCCGCTCAGGCTTTCAGCCACAGCAACAAAATCTTCAAGCAGGTTGTGCTCATCATCAAATGCCTGGAGCCGGATTGCTTCTGAATTGCCGTTTCCATCATCGTTGGAGTAAAACCGGCTCAAATCGAATACCACCTGGGTAGCTGTCCCGTCCAGTTCAAATTTTATGGCTTCGGTTCCATCCACTTCCTGCAGTGCACCAGCCTCGTCAGACCCGTTTGATCCGCTCACCCCCAGATCACCGGAGAGGATATCACCGCCTTCCAGCTGACTCCCCCCGCTGCCGGTAAGCAGGACATCACTCCAGGCTTCAACATCATCCTGATAGTCTGCCTTGTGAGTAATGAATATGTTCTCATCACTCCAGGCATTTTTCCAGGCATCTCGATCTCCGCGCGGCAAACGGCTTGGTGCATCACCCATGCTTATAATAACAGGGTCTGACACACCATTGATGGTTATGGTCGCCGTCTGGGTATCAAATCCCCCGCTGCCGTCGCTGATGGTATATTCAAAGCTGTCTGTTGCGGTTTCTCCTGATTCCAGATAATCGAACATGCCGTTCGGGTCGTATATGACATGGCCGTCTTCACCAACCGTAAGCAAAGCACCGCTCGCAAGTTCTATCTGTGATCCCACTTCGTCAGCACTGCCGTTGACTTCAACCACGGACAGGGCTTCCCCGTCCGCATCGGTATCTGCTCCATTGCCGTTATCCGCCAGTACATTGCCGTTGACTGAAGTTGCTTCATCCGTTGCAAACTGGTCCGAGGCGGCTTCCGGTGTATCCTGAACCGGCAGGACATTGACCGCCACTTCTGCAGACACGGTATTTCCAGCACCATCGGTAATCTCGTATGTCAGGGTGGTTTCACCATTGAAATCAGCCGGGGGGGTATAAAGCAGCAAACCCTCACCCATTATCTCAACCGTACCGCCATTCGCATCGCTGGCAGACACAATTTCCAGGGTATCCCCTTCCGGGTCGGTGTCGTTGGCCAGCACATCAATCAGCACGGAGGTGTCTTCATCAGTCTCAGCCGTATCGTCAACCGGTTCCGGGGCCTCCTGGACCACCAGCACATCAGGTTCTTCCTCCGGATCGACATACTCCACAATGCCTTCAGCAAAGGAGACATCGCCGGTGAGCGCCACATCCAGAACCGCGTTATTAAACTCCGGGGCCCCTTCAACAAGGCCTGCGGCCAAAGCCACTGCCTCCGCAGCCGCCCGGACATCCGGGTCAAGATCATCCACCGTGACCACTTTGAGTGGAAAGTTATCTATGGTGTATGTTGCAGTGGATTCCCCGTCACCATATATAAAGATCGAGGTTTCATCCGTCACCCGCCAGGCATCGGCATACTCCCCGTATAAATCCTGGGCTGCCACATGACCCGTGAACACGGTGCCGTCGGGTAGAGCAATATCATTTGTGCGGTCGCCGTCTGCATTGCCTAACAGTCCGCTGGCAGCCCCTGCCCTGTCAGAGCAAAGGAAGGGATTGATATTCAGATAACCGTTGGCACCGCTGTTGATACTGGCAAGGAAGCCGTCTCCATGATCGTTGACAACCACATAAGTGTTTGTGCCGGAGCGGTATATGCCGCCGCCATCAACCGCAATGGTCTCGCCCACCTCAAGCTCGATAAATTCACCATTGATATTGACCGCCCCCGGGTTATCAAGATAAAGCCCAACCACTGCATCCCCTACCTGCATGGCCACAGCAGTGATTACGGTAGCAACCTGGCTTCTGGGGCTCCAGGGTTCGGTACGAATCTGGAGTTCCAGATCATCCCCCTGGACCATGGTAAATTCACCTGCTCCCTGAAAATCGTAATATTTGCCGTCAAATGTTTTGAGGTGGGGGTCGCCGGTGGCACTACTTGTTGGTTGGTCTTCTACTTCAGCACCATCATCATCGGTCCAGTCATCATCGGTCCAGTCATCGTCGGTTTCGTCATCATCGGTCCCACTTAATATATTAGCTTCCGCTTCTATTTTTGCTAAATCTTCAAAATATTTTATCATTGCCTCAGTAAATCCGGCATGTTGAGCAAGATTGAGCCGCTCTGCATAAGTCAATTTTTGATACGGTGTAGTTGTGTCGCCCCTCTCAAGCACCGCATATTCATTTTGGTAATAACTCTGTAAAGCTGCCTCATATTTACCGCCACCCAAAAGAAAATTAAGATCTTTCAGAGTTATTCCTGAACGTTCAATAGCATCTTCAAGAACTGATTTTGAGAACTTTTTATTAAATAATTTAGCGAGGTGCTCTGTGTATGTTTTATACGGATTGCCAAATTCACCTAAAGGGTCAATTAGGCTGATTGGATTATTTGCTACACTACGGTACAAGTTCTCTACATCCCCCCCTATCCAAAGCGGATCCTCAGAAATAAATCTCCCATCTTCGGAGTCATAAAAACGCGCCCGCATGTATGTCAGGTCATTGTTATCCTCATAAACTCCCAATCCTCCATTAAACTCATATCCATTTTCAATGGTTTCACTCTCGTACAGCTCGTTTCCAAAAGGTGTGTAAACATATTCATTCACCAGATCTCCGGATGCATCAGTAATGCCGGTCACCGAAAAAACACCATCGGTGTTGTAATACCCCACAGAGCCGTCAGAGTCTAATTGTGCCACCAGTCCAATGCCATTCACATAAGAAGCGACCTGATCACCGGTATCATCGTACTCCGCCACCACATTGCCAAGGCCGAAAGGATCGACAAGATAGGTGGTCCTTACCCCGTTTTCAATCACGGCTGAACGGTTGCCGAAGACATCGTACTCGTATTCCGTAACGTCCCCTGTCGGGCTGGTTACCGAGGTCAGGCGATTTTCCACATCATAGGTATAGGCCCAAGTGCCGCCGTCATCGGTTTTTGATATAAGGTTGCCGTTGTCATCATAAGAATAGGTTTCATCCCCGACTGAGACATACTGGTTCAGCTCGTTGGTGACATAGACGGTTTCAACCCCATCCTCGACAACACTGGTGCGGTTGCCGGCAGCATCGTAATTGTACTGGATGGACGTGTCGGCAATCTCCGGGTTGATGGATACAAAGTCGGCACTGATCAATTGGCCTGAGCCATCATAGTCGTATGTCCAAGTTCCGTCCTGGGTTTCCATGCCAATACGCTGACCCAGTTCGTCATAAGTGTAGGTGATATAGGAGTTTATGCTGCCTTCATCATCCAGGTCCACGATCTCCAGCAACCGGCCTGCATCGTCATAGCTGTAGGTTGTGATAGTACCGTTGCCGTTCTCCTCGTGGATCAGGTTGCCGCCTGTGTCATAGGTGTAGGAAACTAGCAGACCGCTGTCATTGCTGATGGTTGCCAGGCGGCCGGCATCATCATAGGTATAGGACTGGACATTGCCTTCCTGATCCGTCATGGAGGCCCGGTTGCCTGCTGCATCGTAAGTATAAGTCAGGGAGAGGCCGTTGAAATACTCAACCTGAGTAACATGCCCCGCATCATCATAACTGATGGTGGTGGTGCCGTCGTCAGTGGTGGCGGAAACCAGCTGCCCGGCATCATCATAGACATAATCGGTCTCCCCGGCGGTCCCGTCCGATTCGGAGATCAGGTTCCCCTCATCATCATAGGAATAGGTAATGGTTTCACCGCTGCGGGTGGTGTAGGCAGCCAGGTTCCCGTCTTCATCCCAGGTAAAGTTCAGGCTGGTGCCGTCCGGCCATTCGGCGGAGGTCATCTGGCCCAGTTCGTTGTAAGTGAAAGAGCGGGTATTACCTTCGGCATCGGTAAAAGATGCCGGGCTTGTGGAATCTCCCTCGTAGGTGTAGCTGACAGTGGAGCCTTCGGCATCGGTAATGGATGTGATCCGCCCCTGATCATCCACGGTGACATCCACTACGGAGCCGTCGGAAAGCTCCACGCCGGTCAGCAGACCGCTTTCGTTGTAGATCATGGAAGTGGTCTGGCCAGTACCGTTGGTGACGGCGGTCACGCTACCGCTGGGCGTCAGCGCCACATGGGCTGCGGTCCCGGCTCCGTCCGTTATCGTATAGCCGCCCAGACTGTCGTATTCATATGTAGTGGTTTCAGCGCCCGACCCCACATCAATGTACTGGAGCCGCCCGTCGTCATCGTAGCTGAACGCGGTGACGGGTTCACCGGTTGCCGTTGTGCTTGCAAGATAGCCGTCCGTATCGTAGGTAAAACCGGCAGTGCCGTCAGCTGAAGCTGCACCAGTCAACTGGCCGTCAGTAAAGGTCAGGTCAACTGCTGCGCCGGTAGAATCCTGAATCGATGTAACCTGGCCTGACCCATCACGGACAATGGTCAATGTTTCACCATACGGTCCGATAAACCCGGAAATATTGCTGTCGGCATCATATTGTGCCGTGGTTTCAAGGCCGTTTTGGGTGACGGCATTGACAAAACTGCCATCGGTGCCAAAGTACAGGGTCAGGCCGGAATCGGTTTCAATCTGGAACCCATCATCCGTTTGGGTCAGCTCCCCGCTGAATTCACTGGACGCTGTGTAGGAGCTGTCGATGTTCCGGCTGAAGATGGGGCGGTTGTTCGGTGCGCCGTCCAGCAGGTCACCTCCCAGGCTGACGGTCTGGTCAACTGATGAAGAAACAATATAATATGCCGCGTTTTCTGCGTTGAGTGAAAACAGCTGGCTGAAAAGTGTCGTTCCCTGCAGGGAGATATTGCCGGTGCTGTCAGAAATATCCAGGGCCAGATCGCCAATAAAGGCCCAGCCGTCTCCCAGGCTGCCCTCAATAGAGCGCTCCGCCAGTGATCCGAAATCCCCGGCCTGCTCCAGTTCAAAGGCCATGGCCGTGGTGGCGTTGCTGCCGCCAACACCGTATTCTTCCAGAAAATTGGCATTTTCAGCCAGGACTTCCACCAGGTCTTCACCGGTGTCGCCCAGAGCCTCCTGGAAATTTTCAAAGATCTGGTCCCAGGAATCGTCTGATAAAAATTCCGGTTTAAGCAGGTCTTTCTGGGACGACCAGTCAATGGTCTGCGTCAAATCGATAGCCGAAGTGGAAACCGTGGCATCCCGTCCCGGGTAGCTAACCAGTTTTGTAGAAAGTTCAAGCGTGCCGGATTCTCCCGGATCAATTCCACCGATCCCATCCCCCAGGCCGAGCAGGAGCAGGCTGTCCGAATACGCCCCTGTCTGGGGATCGGCCAGAAGGCCACCGGTAATTTCCACCAGTATCAAAACCCCAGCGTATGAATCGGACGAGTCGTTGGTGTAGGTGACGGTGGTAGCGCCCTCCTGACAGGTTGTCATGGAATCCGGGACTTCCAGCGTGGTCGAGAAAGGATTTGGATCAACCGTGGTGTCTTCTGTCAAGGTAAGCGTTACCGTAACCGGATCACTGGCGGCCTCACCATCTGAAACCGTATATGAAAAGGTGTCGGTGCCGGTATAACCGGCATCGGGTGTGTATTCAAAGCTGCCATCAGGGTTAAGGGTGACAACGCCGTTTGCAGGCGAATCTGCAAGTGATACGGTAATGGCGTCTCCTTCCGGGTCAAAATCGGCGCCGCTGCCGTTATCCGTCAGAACATTACCGGCAATTGCCGTATCTTCTTCGGCTGTAAATGCATCCGGATTTCCGACGGGCGCATCATTGACGCCGCTGTACTCGATGGTCACCACGGCTGTATCCTGCCCGCCACTTCCGTCGCTGATGGTATATTCAAAACTGTCGGTACCGCTCTCTCCGATTGCCAGGCCATCAAACTGCCCGTTCGGATCATAATCAAAGCTGCCGTCTGCATTCAGTCTTAACAGTGCTCCGCTGGCAAGCGTAATGGTTTGGCCCACATTTGCTGCTGCGCCCTCTACTGCTGCCACACTCAGTGCATCACCGTTGAGATCGCTGTCAGCTCCGCTGCCGTTATCCAGCAGTACATTACCGGCAAGGGCAGTGTCTTCATCTATTACAAAACTGTCTGCCACGGCTTCAGGGTCGAGGTTGCCTTGGTCCAGGATCTCACAGATGGCCAGCAGCTGGTCTGAGTACCCACTGAACCGGGCATTGCTCAGGTTGTCCAGCCGCAGCACAATGGTTTCTGTCGGCTCGATGATGGTATCTGCGGCAATCGCTACGGTTACTGTGACAGAGGTTTGGCCTGGATCAAAACTGAACGTGCCCGATACCGGCGTAAAATCATCATCCGCTGTTGCCGTGCCCGCCTGTACTGAAAACTCGCCGGTGATTTCGACGTCCGACGCACTGGATAAATTAAGGACAAATGTTGCAGTGGCCCCTTCGGAAGCTTCCTGCACCAGGATGTCGGATGCACTCAAAACCGGCAGTCCGTCAGTCTCTGCTGTCCCGTCATTGTCAATGATGGTACCGTAGGTAGATAAAATGTCCACACCGCCGGCCAGAGCGGCATTTTGCGGTCCGCTCAGTTCAAGGAAAAAGCTTTCCTCATCTTCTTCCACAGTCCCACCATAAATAGTGACCGCTATTATCGCACTGGTCTGGCCTGCTGAAAATGTAAGGGTGCCGCTTCTTGCGATGTAATCACTTCCGGCAACCGCACTGCCGTCAGCCGTGGTGTAGTTGACCCGTACTGTTTCTGTTGACGCTTCCGACAGCATTACTACAAACTGCATGCTAGTGCCGTAAGTACCATTGCCTTCAAGAACATTGCTTGAAGTAATGCTGATCACCGGCTGGATGGTGCTGGCGTCATCATCCAGGATCGTGGCAGTGGCCTCTACGCCGTCGCTTCCAGCCCCGAAATCCGCTCCCTGCGGGGACGATAAAAGCAGAGAGAACTGCTCGGTGGATTCCACATCCGTATCCCCGTTCACGTTTACGGTCACGGACTGGACTGTCTCTCCGGGTAAAAAGGTCACCGTGCCTGCGGCTGTCTCGTAGTCGCTCCCGGCTTCGGCTGTGGCATCGCTGGTGGTATAATTCAGGGTGATGGTCTCTTCTGAAGCCTGGGACAGGCGTATTTCGAACACGGCCTGCTGCTGGCCGCTTTCCCCCTCTACCATCTGGGCATCGCTCACCAGCAGGGCAAGGGTGTTGCCCGTGTTGTCATCGTCCAGGAGTATCCCTTGGGCCTGCAGCTTAAGGGCATCCCCTTCAAAAATCGCTCCCACAGGGTTGGTCAGCTCAAGGATAAACGATTCGTCTGTTTCCACTTCGGTGCCGCCGTAGTTGGTGATGGTCACCACTCTGCTCGTATCTCCGGCCTGGATTGTAAACGTTCCTGCATCGGCAGGGAAATCCACCCCCTCTATGGCTGTACCGCCGATGGTCTGGTAATCTACAGTGATGTTAGTAGCTGAGGCCTCAGACAAGGTCACGATAAACTGCATACCATAGGCGTAATTTGCATCTCCTTCCAGTGCTTCTATTGATGCGATGGACAGGACCGGCAGTGTCCCGTCCCCCGCATCGTCATCATAAATGGTCGCAGTGCCGACAGATCCTTCTACTCCGTTGGCAATCTCCTCCGTCGGGGTCACGAGCAGGGAAAACAGCTCCGTGGATTCCACATTCGTATCCCCGTTCACGTTTACGGTCACGGACTGGACTGTCTCCCCGGGTAAAAAGGTCACGGTTCCGACGGCGGCCTCATAGTCGCTACCGGCCTCGGCTGTGGCATCGCTGGTGGTATAATTCAGGGTGATGGTTTTTTCTAAAGCCTGTGACAGGCGTATTTCGAACACGGCCTGCTGCTGGCCGCTGTCCCCTTCTACCATCTGGGCATCGCTCACCAGCAGGGCCAGGGTGTTGCAGGTGTTGTCATCGTCCAGTATTATGCCCTGGGCCTGCAGTTTGAGAGCATCGCCTTCAAAAACGGCTCCCACAGGGTTGGTCAGCTCAAGGATAAAGGATTTGTCTGTTTCCACTTCGGTGCCGCCGTAGTTGGTGATGGTCACCACTCTGCTCGTATCTCCGGCCTGGATTGTAAACGTTCCTGCAACGGCAG
>JAWSVI010000048.1:0-45810 GCA_033851995.1 Desulfobacteraceae bacterium
CTCAAATTTCTCCTTAGCCATCTTCTTTAATTCCTCCTGCCGTTGTTTTGGAGCCCATGACCAGAATTGAACTGGTGAACCTCTTCCTTACCAAGGAAGCGCTCTACCGACTGAGCTACATGGGCCCGAAAAAGGCGATTCAAATTAACTTAAAATATTTAACTCAAACCATCATTCTGGAGATCGAAAGACGTGGAGCGGGAGACGAGGTTCGAACTCGCGACATTCAGCTTGGAAGGCTGAAGCTCTACCAACTGAGCTACTCCCGCAAACAAAGAAACTAAAATAGCTAATTTTAGCATTAGCTATGTAGTAACGACCCGCCAAAACAACGTTTTAAGATCTCCTACACAACAAAATCTGGTGGTGGGGGGAGGATTTGAACCTCCGAAGGCTGAGCCGTCAGATTTACAGTCTGATCCCTTTGACCACTCGGGAACCCCACCATTTTTATTTTTTGGAGCCGATACCCCGAATCGAACGGAGGACATTCTCATTACAAGTGAGATGCTCTACCAACTGAGCTATATCGGCCCATCCTGTTTCAGTGACTTTTTTGTCACATCAAAAAGACCGGGAGATAATATCAGAGTGATTCAAGATAATCAAGTCTAAAAATCAATATATTTTCAGACAGACTCTCCCGTTGTCAAATTCACATCACATTTAAGCAACAACCGAACTTGACAATCCTATAACGATACAATAGGCCCCTTAAAAAAACAAGACCTAATTTTAATTTTCAATCGAATTCAATGCACCTCCACGATGCCCATATATATCCTTGACAAGCGTTTCACAATTTTATACTTATCCTGCAAACATTAACGCATTATGCAGGGAGAAAAATGTTTAAATTCAAACTTGCTTTAATCTTTATACCCCTCTTGATCACAGCAGGTTGTCAACAGACACACAACACAGCGGCAACTAAACCGTCAGAAACTCTTTACGCCTCTAATTTAGAGCTGCACCAGCCTGCACCAACCGACAACCTTGACAATCAAACAAGTCCTGCCGAAGCAAGCGCTCAACAAGCTGCAGGAACACCCTCTCAAAAAAACAGCAAAACAAAGCAGTCGAATCCTGAAAAACTCAATGCCGGTATCCCCGGACAGGAAAAAATCGATCAGGCACTTGAACTTTGCAATTATGCCCAGGAAATGTGGGAAACCGGCAAGATAGATGAAGCCTTAAATAGTCTGGATTCTGCATATGCTTCCATCCTGGGGATAGAGAACGAAGACAATTCTGAATTAAATCAGCAGAAAGAAGATATCCGCTTTTTAATATCCAAACGGATTCTGGAAATATATGCATCCCGTCAGATTGTCGTTAACGGGCAGCACAATGAAATTCCTGTGACCATGAACCGGTATGTGGAAAAAGAAATCAAACGTCTCACCGGACCTGAACGCAGGTTTTTTACCCAGTCACTCGAACGCTCCGCCAGATATCGTCCTTTTATTGTTGCTGAACTGAAAAAAGCCGGACTTCCGGAAGAGCTTTCCTGGCTGCCGTTAATCGAAAGCGGTTTTAAAATCAGGGCCTTGTCCCCTGCAAGGGCGCTAGGGCTATGGCAGTTCATACCCTCAACCGGATACAAATTCGGGCTGAACAGGAACTATTATATAGACGAACGCCTTGATCCTGAAAAGGCTACACTGGCTGCCATCAGCTACCTTAAAGAGCTGCATAATCTCTTTGGAGACTGGACAACAGCACTTGCTGCCTATAACTGCGGAGAATCAAGAGTACTGAGAATTATAAGAAAACAGAGAATCAACTATCTTGATAACTTCTGGGATCTTTATCAGAATCTGCCCAGAGAAACTTCCCGGTATGTTCCCAGGTTTCTTGCGACCCTTCACATTTTAAATAATCTTGAAAAATATAATATCCAGGCCAACAATCCTCAACAGCCTTTTCAATATAAAATCTGTGAAATCAAAAAACAGGTTCGCCTTAAAGATATTGCAAAAGAGATTGGCGTTAAAACGTCTGTTTTAAAAGAACTTAATGCAGAGTTAAGATATGCCCTGTTGCCTACGGAAACCTATCAGTTAAAAATCCCTGAAGATAAAGCAGAACTTTTCCTGGCCAAAATTGATACCATAAAAACCACCTATTCCCCGCCGCCCATGTATGTATTTCATCGGGTAAGAAAAGGCCAGACCCTTTCCGGAATTGCTAAAAAATACAGAACATCAGTGCGTGCCATCTCCAATGCCAACAACATTCGAAAGCACCGTATTTATGCCGGGAAAGTATTGAAAATACCCAGCAGAACAAATGGCCCCCATATCCAGCGAGTTACATCAAGCTCTCTTGCCCCGGGAGAAAGTGTCAACTACCGGGTTCGAAGAGGAGACAGTCTCTGGATTATTGCCCGGAAATTCGGCACAACCACAAAGACCATTATGGCCCAGAACCGCCTAACTTCTACCCGCTTGAGTATTGGGCAGAGACTCACCATCTCCTCAGGTAAGCCTGCAGTTATTGCCAAAGCGGGATCTTCAATGTACCAGGTACGATCCGGCGACAGCCCTTTTTCCATCGCCAAAAAACATAAAATGAGTTTAAACCGGCTCATGGCCTTAAATCATTTAAACAAAAGAAGTAAAATATTTCCCGGGCAAAGGTTGATTATAGAATAGCTGCATCCATTAATATAGCTACCCCAAAGAGTCAGGATATTCAATCCGTAGCGCCCTCACGTTTGAATGCTTCAATTTCTTCTTTTGAATAGTTCATTTCCTTGAGAATTTCTTTTGTATTCTCACCAAAACAGACCGGTGGAGTGCGGAGCGATCCCGGTGTTCCGCCTAATTTCACAGGTATCCCGATGGTCTTATTGCCATTGTTGTTTTCCCCCAC
Source organism: Desulfobacteraceae bacterium (assembly GCA_033851995.1). Classification (GTDB taxonomy): domain Bacteria; phylum Desulfobacterota; class Desulfobacteria; order Desulfobacterales; family Desulfobacteraceae; genus Desulfobacula. The sequence continues at coordinate 2,878 of JAWSVI010000048.1, forward strand.
CCCATCAACCACCATCTGTCTGGTTTTGAAAAAAGGATCTTCAAGAACTTCATCAAGTGTCCTTACAGGTGCAAAACAAACATCCAGACTCGAAAGTTCTTTTTCCCATGACAACAGTGTTTTCTGCCTGAATATGGCCCTGAACTTTTCAATTATTTCGTCTTTGCATGCTTCGTCATATTGAAGCGCCTCATACTCCCCCACATCCAGGTATCTGCAGAGAATCTTCCAGAAACGATGTTCCACAGCGCCAATAGATAAGTAACGTCCATCCATAGTTTCATAGGTGTTGTAGCACGCATACCTGTGGGAGAGAAACCCCTGCCCGCGGACAGGAGTTTCACCAAATACTTCCCTGAAAAACATTGGCAGCATCATCAGGCCCAGGGAGCCGTCTGTCATAGAGATATCCACACTCTGGCCCTTTCCTGTTTTCTCCCGTGAAAACAGGGCGAGCAGAATACCTATGGCTGCATTCATTGAGCCGGCAGCAAGATCGGCAATCGGAATACCGGGTATTATTGGAGGGGTACCCGGCATTCCGATCTGATCCAGGAGCCCGGCATAGCTCAGGTAATTTACATCATGTCCGGCTGTATCCTTCAGGCTCCCTGACTGACCATAACCTGTTAAGGAACAATAAATTAATTTCGGATTAAGCGCGTTAAGCACCTTATAGTCAATCCCAAGTTTTTTAACCACACCAGGCCTGAAGCCTTCAATGAAAACATCCGCATCTTTTACCAGGTCAAACAGAATTTTTTTACCTCCCCTGGTTTTCAAATCAAGTGTCATGTGGCGCTTGTTCCGATAGATGTTACCAACAAAATTACCTTCTTCCTTATAACGTTTATCCTCAATGGCAATCACCTGTGCCCCGTGATCTGCCAGCATCATTGAACAATAGGGTCCCGGCAGCATCCGGGAAAGATCAAGAACCTTTATGGTTGATAATGCTCCGGCATTAAACAATTGAACCTCCCCCCTTTTTTAAAATCCTAAGGATTTTGCTATAATTCCTTTCATTATCTCATTGGTACCGGCAAAAATAGGCATCACACGGATATCTTTATATACCTTTGCCACAGGACAGCTTTCCATGGCACCGAAATCCCCCAGAAGATCAATACACCTGCCGGCAATATCCTTTGCAAGGTCTGTGGTCCAGTATTTTGCCATGCAGGTTTCTGTCACGACCTGTTCTTTTTCCATATGCCGGACCACCAGGTTGTCTACAAATGTCTGGCCAAGGCTGACCTGTGTTGACATTTCAGCAAAAGCAAATTGTGCAGCCTGGGATCTTGCAATAGACTTCTCCTCTCCAATCCTGCTTTTAAAATAGTCCAGGGTGTAATCCAGAATAGATTTTGCAGACCAAATCCCGCCCACAGCACAGATGAGCCTCTCCTGCTGAAGCTTTTCCATGAGCATCAGGAAGCCGCCGCCTTTTTGACCGAGAATATTTTTTGCAGGAATCCGGCAGTTGGTAAAAAAAAGTTCTGCCGTATCCTGGCTGTGCATTCCCATTTTTGCCAGCTGTTTTCCTTTTTTAAACCCGGGAATACCGGCCTCCACAAGATAAAGGGATATTGCACTGTAAGGATTTTCTTCTTGAGGATTTCTGGCCGCAACAACAACAAGGTCGCAATTAACGCCGTTGGAAATAAAGGTTTTACTTCCGTTCAGGACAATCTCATCACCTTCCTCTACCGCTGTTGTGGCTATGGAAGCCAGGTCACTTCCTGCACCGGGCTCAGTCATGGCAACTGCTGTGATAATATCCCCTGATACACATCCGGGCAGATATTTTTTTTTCAATTCATGTGAAGCATAGGAATCAATATATGGAACAACGATATCACTGTGCAGGTGAATGAAAAATGAAAAGTAGTTAATGCGTGCCACTTCTTCAATAACAATGACCGAATACAAAAAATCCAGGCCCTGTCCTCCGTATTCAGGGGCAACAGACATGCACAAAAAGCCTTCCTGGCCCATTTTTTGCCAGACCGGTTTAGGGATCAGCAGCTCTTTATCCCATTGATCTATATGGGGAGCAACTTCGATTTCCAATAATTTTCTAAGCCGGTTCCGGAAACGATTATGATCTTCTGAATATTTTAAAATTTCCATATGGATAGTTCCATTTTTACATTCAAATTCTGCCGATTACTTTTTCGGCAATGCTGTTTTTCTGGACCTGGCCCGATCCAAGGAGCAGGTTCAGCGCTTTTGCATCCCGGTAGAATCTTTCAACTTCGTATTCTTTCATGTAGCCATAGCCGCCCAGCAGCTGGATTGCCTCATCTGCCACCTCGACCGCAGCGCTTGTTGAAACTATTTTGGCCATGAAAGAGACCTTGGGATCCAACTGTTTTTTATCAAAACTTTTGGCAGCGTGATATGTAAACAGCCGTGCAGACTCAACCTGAACCGCCATATCAGCAATCTTCTGCCGGGTCACTTCAAACCGGGCGATCTTTCTTCCAAACTGCTCCCTTTGCTTCACATAATCAATTGCCCGGTCAAGTGCACCCTGTGCTGTTCCCAGTGCAATAGCCGCAATCAGTATCCGTGTCTCATCCATGCAGGATTTCGCATATTCCAACCCTTTGCCTTGTTTCCCGATGAGATTTGAAAGCGGCACTTTAACATTTTCAAAACACAGGTCTGAAAACGACGTCATACACAACCCTACGGTATCCCCGGCCTTTTTTATCTGAACACCGCCCTGTTGGGCTTCAACCAGGATAAGACAAGGGCCCTGATCTGTTCCATCATCACCCAGAACCCTGCAGAGCACGATATATAAGGATGCTCCGCTGCCATGTATCACAAAACGCTTATCCCCGTTAATCAGGAATCCATCGTCCTTTTTTACGGCAATTGTCTTCCCGGCAGACAAAAGACCACTCATTCCATTTTCATTAAAAGCTGCCCCAAAACGAAGGTCACCATCAGCCAAGCCGGGGAGAAACTTTTGTTTCTGCTCTTTTGAGCCAAACCGCAGAAGAGCTTCAGCACCGCTGACTGAAAGCATAAGGGCACTTCCGATGCTGCAATCTTTTCGACACAACTCCTCAGCAATCAAGGCATTTTCAAAAAGCCCCATTCCACCGCCGGAATATTCGGTTTCATACTGAATTCCCAAAAAACCTAACTCCACGGCTGACGCCAGAATCTCACACGGAACTTGATGCTGCTCGTCCATCTCCATGGCAAGGTCTTTATCAAATTCGCCTTTTGAAAAATCCCTTGCTGCTTTTTGGATCTGCTTTTGTGATCTTGTCAGTTCATACATTGCTTATCCTCTATGCCGTACGCTTATTCAAACCACTCATTTTTTTCTGCTTTTTTTAAAAGCAATTCAGGCGGATTAAACCGGGCTCCATATTTTTGGGCCAGAGCCATGGAACGCTTTACAAACGCTTTCACACCATAGGTATTGATGTACTGCAGAACCCCGCCGGTGTAAGGCGGAAAACCAATCCCCATGACAGATCCGATGTTAGCGTCCGAAACGGCTTCCAACACGTTTTCTTCGAAACATTTAACCGATTCAATAATCTGGCGGAACAAAATCCTGTCAATCATATCCTGTTTTGGAAGCTCCACCTCAGGCATATGAAAAAGCTCATAGACTTTGGGCCAAATCGCCTTGCTTCCGTCTTCCTTATACTCGTACCATCCGCCACCATGTGCCTTTCCACCGCGGCCGTATTCCTTTACAAACAATTTTGACAGCTCATAGGTCAACGGATTGCCGGATGCAAAATCATCACCCAGTTTTTCATCCAGTTCTTTATTTGTCTCGGCGATTTTCAATGTCAATTCCTGAGCCACCTCGTCATGGATGGTCAGCGGCCCGACAGGCATTCCTGCCATCCGGCCCATGGCATCCACCAGCACCGGATCAACGCCTTCCTTTACCATGCGGCACCCTTCGTCAATAAACGTGGCAAATACGCGGGAGGTAAAAAATCCTCTTGAATCATTAACGACAATGGGGACCTTTTTAATCTGCTGAACAAAGTCAAATCCTTTTGCAAGGGTTGTTTCGCTTGTTTTTTCTCCGGTAATGATCTCCACCAGCGGCATTTTGTCCACAGGTGAAAAAAAGTGGAGCCCGATAAAGTTTTCCGGAATGTTGGATGCTTTGGCAAGCTGGGTTATGGGAAGCGTTGATGTATTTGAAGCATAGACCCCGTCTTTGGCAAGAAAAGGTTCTGTTCCTTTAATCACTTTATGTTTAAGGTCCATATTTTCAAAAACAGCTTCAATGATCAGATCACATCCCTCCAGATCCTCATCCTTTATTGTCGGTTTTATCAAACTGAGAACCCTGGATTTTTTTTCTTCATCCATCCATCCTCTTTTTACCGCCTTTGAAAGAAGTTTTTCCGAATAGGCTTTTCCTTTATCGGCAGCCTCAATGGTGACATCTTTCAATAAAACTTCGATACCGGCTTTGGCTGTCACATAGGCAAGTCCCTGCCCCATCATTCCGGCACCCAGAATTCCGACTTTCCTGACTGTATTTTTCCCCACATCTTTGGGACGGCTTTCCCCCTGGTTGAGTTTGTTCATCTGGAAGAAAAAGGTGGTAATCAGGTTTTTTGCCACCGGTGTCACGCTGAGTTTTGTAAACCCCCGACTCTCAATCCTGAGAGCGGTGTCCATATCCACACGCAGACTCTCGGCTGCCACAGCAAGAACCGTCTCCGGAGCAGGCATCAGCCCCCTGGTTTTCTGGTAAAGCATGCCCGGTGCAATCTGCAGTATCTGCTTAACCATGGGATCATCTGCATCCCCACCCGGAAATTTATACCCCTTTGCATCCCAGGGCTGTACCGGTGACGGATTGGCCTTGATCCACACCTTTGCCTTTTCAAACATATCATTTTCATCTTCAGCCAGTTCATTAATAAGACCTGCCGCCAAAGCTTTTTGAGGTCTGAGTTTTTTGCCTTCCATCAAAAAGGACAATGCATTTCCAAGGCCCAGCATCCTTACCGTTCGGACAATACCTCCGGCACCGGGCAAAAGGCCTAACGTGGCCTCGGGCATACCGATCTGTGTTTTTTTGTCATTAATGGCAATCCGGTAATGACAGGCAAGACCGATTTCACATCCGCCCCCCAATGCTGCACCATTTATGGCTGCAACCACTGGTTTTCCAAGCAATTCCAATCGCCTTAAATAAGATTTAGTTCTTTCAATGGAGTCAAAAATCATCTTTTCTTGGCCCTTTTGAAAAGAAATAATTTTATTGAGATCTCCACCGGCAAAAAAAATGTCCTTGGCAGATGTTATAATAACACCGGCAATCTCTTCTTTTTCTTTTTCCAGCCGGTCCATAGTACCGTCCATCAACTCGACAAACTCCTCATTCATGGCATTGACAGGACCCGTCATATCCATTGTAATGGTCACAATATCCTGTGTGTCTTTTTGATATGTAAATTCACCCATTTGTGTTCACATTCCTTTTTTTATGTTCTTCAGGTAATATCAAAGCCGTTCGATGATGCCGGCTATACCAATCCCTGCACCTGCACACAGGGTGATCAGCCCGTATTTTCCCCCGGTACGTTCCAGTTCGTCCAGAAGTGTTCCCAGGATCACTGCACCGGTGGCCCCCAACGGATGGCCCATGGCAATGGCACCGCCGTTTACATTAATTTTTTCTAAAGGCACGTTCATATCCTTTTGAAATTTCATAGGCACAGCTGCAAAGGCTTCATTCACCTCAAACAAATCAATCTGATCCAGTGTCATTCCAACTGTTTTCAATGCTTTCTTTGTTGCAGGTATTGGGCCTGTCAGCATAATTGTGGGCTCTGTTCCCACAACATTGACGGTCAACACCCTTCCCCTGGGAGTCAGCCCAAGATCTTTACCAATTGCCTCGCTGCCAATTAAAACCGCTGAAGCACCATCAACAATACCTGACGAATTACCCGCGTGATGGACGTGGTTAATTTCAGCAAGCTGAGGGTATTTGGCAAGGGCCACGTTATCAAATCCCATCTTACCCGGAAGTTCAAATGAAGGTTTGAGTCCGGCAAGACCTTCCATGGTAGAATCAGGTTTTATGAATTCATCTTTTTCAAGTATTGTAAGGCCGTTTGCATCTTTTACCGGGATAATGGATTTGTCAAAATAGCCGCTTTCCTGTGCTTTGGCTGCCTTCTTCTGCGAGCCCAGTGCAAATGCATCCACATCCTCACGGGAAAAACCTTCCAGGGTTGCGATAAGATCCGCTCCAATTCCCTGGGGCAAAAATCCTGTTTTAATGGATGTAGCAGGATCTTCCGCCCAGGGGGTTCCAATACTACCCATTTTCACCCGTGACATGCTCTCAAGACCGCCGGCCACCACCAGGTCCTCCCAGCCGGCCATTACTTTTGTAACCCCCATCCCGACAGCTTCCAGGGCAGACGCACAATACCGGTCCAGTTGCATGCCGCAGACCGATTCATCCCAACCGGCAACCATGGGAGCAATTTTGGCAACATTCATCCCCTGTTCCCCTGCAGGAGACACACACCCCATGATCACGTCGTCCACACGCGCCGTATCAAGATCATGTTTTTCCTGCAGCCCTTTTAAAAGTCCGGCAAAAAGATCAACAGGCTTAACCTCATGGAGAGATCCGTCCTTTTTACCTTTGCCCCGCGGAGTTCGCACGGCATCATAAATAAATGCTGGTCTGTTCATTCTCTTCCCCCTTAATCAAAGCTTGAAACACGTCTATTTTTTGCCTGGCTGATATAAAGCAGCCGGCGGAAAGAAATACCAATACTGATTTTAACGATCTTCTTGTTTTACATTCAGGGCGTCCATAATAAATTCAATGGACTGATCAACAAACTCATCAAATGAATATTGCTTCCGGAAATTCCACCCGCGAAGGGGATAAAAAGGAATCATATAGGCAATCATGTTTGCTGCCATAAAAGGATATCTTGTTTTGAAATACCCTTGCTCAATCCCCTGCTTTATCAGCGCTTCAATCATGAGGACTGTTTTGGATTCAACATCCAGGACTATTCTGAGGGAATCTTTTTCAAGATGTCTGGATTCCGTGTACATGGTAAGGGCTTCTCCATGCATATTTTGTATTCCCTCAAAGGTTGCCCGGATAAATGCTTTTAATTCCTGAACCGGAGTATCAAACTCATGTGCTGCCGATTTTTTAAAGAAGCCATCAAGTTTCTGGAGGATATACTGGTAGAAGAGGTACAGGATATCATCTTTTTTTGAGATGTATTTGTAGATGTAGGAGAGATTGATCCCTGATTCCCGGGAGATATCACGCAAACTGGTCTTATGGTAGCCTTTTTCAGCAAACAGTTTACTGGCCGCTTCAACAATCAGCTTATGTTTTTGCTCCACCAGGTCTGAATTTTTCACCTGGGTCTTTACTTTTTTTAAATCAAAGCTTCTTGTTTTGTCCGACATTCGTTTTTGGGCTCCCTTTTTTGTATGAGAGTAAACGTTTGTTCTCTATTGAATAATCATTTTTTTATCTCCTTGTCAACACTCATTTTTAAGAGCAGAAAAATAATATTCTATCCTTAATAAAAATGACAAAAACAGCAGGAACATTGCTGACAAAATCTCAAATTATCATTATATTACGAATAGTTAAATACAAAGAATCACATCTGTTTTAGATGCAGTCCGCACGACTTCTGTTATTCAATGCTGGTTTAAAAAAGCCCTGGCGACAGATGTTTGTTTAATAGTTACAACTCCCCTGCCGATACAATCTCTATGGGAAATTACGTCATCAAAAATTGCAAAGGATGTCATCAGGCGCTTCGTATCCCTGAAGATATTGGAGGGATGCTCATGCGTTGCCCGAACTGTGGGCATGAATTCCACACCGATTTCAAACTCAGTGCGAAAGCTCGGGAAGGTGCGAAGGGGAAAGAACCTGCCCAGGGAATGCCTATTAAAAGGCCCCCGTCTACTTTTAAAATTATAGTGTAATTTCTTTATCTGAAAATGAAGCCTGATTATAACTGTCTTATTCCCGTCGATTCTTTTGCCAAATATTATACCAAACCATCCTGGTAAAAGAATCGAGGCTGAAACACTAAAACCCGCTCTCGAATTTATGATTAAAAGAGTTCAGTCAATTCGATAATCGTGATACCCTGATAATCTTTTTTTAGCACAAACAAAAAGGATTATAATGCAGTACCTATTGTTCATTACTACATCTCTGATCTGGGGCGGTGGCTTTTTCCTTATGAAAAAAGCAGGACTTGCTTTTGGCCCGCTGACAATCGGAGCCACTACCACGTTCGGTGGTGCCTTTGTTCTTTGGATATCCTGGCTCGTCAAACAAAATCCGTGGCATATTCGGCGTCAACATTTGTTACCATTGTCGATTGTTTCTTTCTTGGGTTACATATTCCCCTATGCTGCGCAACCTTTTCTTGTCAAACTGATCGGGCATGGCTTTATCGGGATGATGGTTGCCTTAGTGCCCATTTTTACGATTGTGGTATCTATTCCTTTATTGAAAGTTTACCCGAGCCGAAAGCAGTTTCTTGGCATTTTAATCGGAATGGTGTGTCTATCATTGATGGTTATTGATGGCTTGGATAGAAATGTCAGTTGGTTTTACTTGTTTATGGCCCTCTCTGTTCCCCTTTGCTATGCTGTATCAAACACCCTTGTCCAGCGATCGCTTCAGGATTTACCACCAATAATTTTAGTGGCTGTTTTTATGACAGCTGGAACCATTGCGCTGACACCATTATCTCTGATATTCGAAACAGTCACAGTTGATGACAATTTTGTTACGGCTATTGTTGCGATTCTGCTGCTATCGGTATTTGCACGGGGTATTGCAATGCTGTTTTTCTATAGAATGATTAAAGTTAACGGCCCCCTTTTTGCTGGTATGGTAACCTATGTAATCCCAATTGAAGCACTCATGTGGAGTTGGGTGGACAATGAACGCATTACATTAATGCAGGTATCTGCCATTTTAATTGTGCTGTTGGTTGTTGGCGTGGTCCAACGGGATATCGTTCTTCACAACAAAAAACACTGAATATCCGACCCCATAAACAAAGGGGTTTCGGGTATTGCCTTAACGCCCTGATTATGTTAATTATAAGCGTTTTTTTAAATACCCACGCCCCCGTAGCTCAGTGGATAGAGCATAGGATTCCTAATCCTTGAGCGCAGGTTCGATTCCTGCCGGGGGTACCAAAAATATACAGACCTTATGAAAAAACAGATATTCAAGCCGGAACTGCTCGCCCCTGCCGGAAATTTTGAAAAACTGGAAATCGCAATCCACTATGGTGCAGATGCTGTTTACCTTGCCGGAAAAGATTTCAGTTTGAGAAATTTTTCCGGAAATTTCACCCGTGAAGAGCTAAGCAAAGCAGTTGCGTTTGCCCATAAACGCAATGTAAAAGTCTACCTTGCCTGTAACATCTACTCAAGAAACCATGAACAAAAAGAGATAAGAGAGTTTCTCTCTTATGTAAAGCAGGTCGGACCGGATGCCATAATCATTTCTGATCCCGGTATCATCATGCTGGCAAAGGAAAGCATTCCACAAATCGACATCCATCTGAGCACCCAGGCCAATACCACCAACATCAATGCGGCTGCTTTTTGGCACAGCCTTGGAATCAAACGTGTTAATCTGGCCAGAGAACTTTCCTTAAAAGAGATCAGAACCATATCTGAGCAAAGCCCTTTAGAAACTGAAACATTTATTCATGGTGCCATGTGTGTTTCCTATTCCGGCAGGTGCCTTTTGAGCACATTCCTGAGTGGGCGGGACAGCAACAGAGGGCTATGCAGTCATCCATGCCGATGGAAATACTCAGTCGTGGAGGAACTGCGCCCGAATGAATATCATCCTCTCATGGAAGATGCCAGAGGGTCTTATATTTTCAACTCTAAAGACCTGTGCATGATTGAACATATCCCGGAACTGGTTGATGCAAAAATAACATCCCTTAAAATTGAAGGACGGATGAAGGGAATCAACTATCTTGCCTCTGTAGTAAAAACTTATAGGGATGCTATTGATGCATATGTCGACTCTCCGGAAAACTATCAGACCAGAAAAGAGTGGACAAATGAGCTTGCACAAGTGTTTCACAGAGATTACTGCACCGGCTTTTACCTGAATGACAGCAAAGGGCAGGAGCCCAATTATGAGAATATACACCAGGGGAAAATCCATAGTTTTATTGGAAAAGTGATTGACTGCCGGGATGATGGCTCATGTGTAGTGGGAATTCGAAATAAACTTGAAAAAAATGATTGGATTGAACTACTGTCTCCCAAAGGGATTCCCCAAAGGGCTCAGGTAGAAAAACTGCTTGACCTGGACGAAATTTCCATTGACCAGGCCCACCCGAATACCTCTGTCCTGATTAAGGTTGCAATCCCGTGCCAACCCAATGATATCGTGCGTAAACTCTGAAAGATTTCCTTTATATTCAGGCATTCTTGGTTTGACTTTTCAATATATCTTATGTAAATTGTAGAATGTTAGGCAAATTTTACCAATTCACTGTTAAACCCTTTCAGGAGACTTGATATGTTTGAAGATGACGAGACCCTACAAATGTATATTGAAGAATCGCTGGATCATCTTGGTGATATTGAAAGTGACCTTTTGACCATTGAAGAAGCCGGCGCAAACATTGATCTGGATTTGGTAAACAATGTCTTCAGAGCCGCCCACTCCATAAAGGGTGGCGCAGGCTTCATGGGACTGACCACCATAAAAGACCTGGCTCACCACCTGGAAAACGTACTGGGTCTGATCAGAAATAAAGAGCTGGTGCCGGATTCAGCTCGGATAAGTGTTCTTTTAAAAGGATTTGATGAACTTGAAGACCTTTTGAACAACATTGAAGAGAGCAACGACAGGGACGTCAGCGACCATATTTCAAACCTGGAAAATATTACCAAGGCATCCCTTCCCGAGGAAGAGCAGGAAATTGTTACTCAACTGGTAGATATTGTTCTTGCCGATGGACGGGTGTTTGCACAGGTATCTCTCTTTGAAATAGAACAATATAAAAAGGAAGGTAAAAATCTCTTCCTTGTAGAATATGATTTAATCCATGATATTCAGAGAAAAGGGAAAAATCCTGTAGAGGTCTTAAACAGCCTTCAGAAAACAGGAACTATAATTGACTCACGAATTGACTTTGACTCTGTGGGGACATTGTCGGAAAATGACGGGCCGAAAAGGATACCGTTTCAGGTTCTGTTTGCATCCATCATTGAATACGACATGGCTGAGACCCTTTTTGATATTAAAAAGCAATATATTCATGCCATTACTCCAGAGATGATTGTCACAAGCACTCAACCGGACACTGAAGCAGAACCATCAGCCATGCCTCCTGCAGAAGTTCAGGCCCCTGCGGCAGAAGCCGCAACACCGGAACAGGCCCAACCGGCTCCGGAACCCGTCACCACACCAGTTGCCGAACCTGTGCCTGCTGCATCTGAAAAACCAGCGGTTGCTCCAGCACCTGCTGCAAAAACAGAACCCATTGTTGAAAAAGCCCAACCAGCCGCAGCCCAGAAAAAGGATGCGCCTAAAAAAGAAAAAGACCTTGCTGTTGGCGCAAAACCCCAGACATCTTTAAGAGTAAATGTTGGGTTGCTTGATACACTTATGAATCTTGCAGGAGAGTTGGTTTTAAGCAGGAACCAATTGCTGCAGGGCGTAAATTCATCGAATCCGAAGGCGACCGAGCTTTCCAGCCAACGCATTGACATGATCACATCTGAGCTCCAGGAAGCGATCATGAGAACCCGGATGCAGCCCATTGCCAACATACTGAACAAATATACACGAGTGGTAAGAGACCTTTCACACCAATTAGGAAAAACTATTGACCTGATCATTGAAGGTAAAGATGTTGAGTTAGATAAAACCATTCTGGAAGCCATCAATGACCCACTGACTCACCTGGTAAGAAACTCGGTAGACCATGGGATAGAAACCCCAATGGAAAGAGAACAGGTGGGCAAAAGCGGAACAGGGAAAATCATACTAAAAGCGTTCCACGATGCCGGCCAGGTGAATATTGTCATTTCTGATGATGGAAAAGGGCTTGACCCGGAGAGGGTGGCCGACTCTGCTGTAGCCAAAGGCCTGATAACGGATCAGCAGGCTGCCGAGATGAGTGAAAAACAAAAAATGGAACTCATCTTTCTGCCGGGTTTCTCAACCGCTAAAGAAATTACTGATGTATCCGGCCGAGGCGTTGGAATGGATGTTGTGACCACCAATATTGAAAGTCTGGGTGGAATTATCGAACTGGATTCAACTCCGGGTGAAGGAACAGACATCCAGATAAAATTGCCGTTAACACTTGCCATTATCCCAAGCCAGATTACCTCGGTTGGAACTGAACGGTATGCTGTCCCTCAGGTTAACCTGAATGAACTGCTGAGAATCCCTGCCAACCAGGTTAAAGAGAAAATTGAAAAAGTGGGGGATGCTTCTGTTGTTCGCCTGAGAGGAGAGTTGCTTCCCCTCCTGAACCTTTCTGAAATGCTCGGCATCGACAAAACCTATAATGATCCGGAAACCGAAGAAGGCATGCCGGACAGAAGAAAAAATCTGGCAGACAGGCGATCAAAACAACACCTCGTTGATGAAGACGGCAATATTATTGAGTCTGGAGAAGATGAAGAAAAAGAAATAACTCAAAGAAGTAACAAAGACCGTAGATATCATGCCAGCAGTGCCATGAACATCGCGGTTGTTTCAGCCGGCGCCTTTAAATACGGTCTTGTAGTAGATCAGTTGCATGATTCTGAAGAAATTGTTGTAAAACCCGTGGGCAGACACCTTAAAAAATGCACAGCATATGCGGGTGCAACCATTATGGGAGATGGAAAAGTTGCTCTGATTCTCGATATTTCAAATCTTGCCCAGATGGCGGAACTGTCAACAGTGTCAGATGCCAGTCAAGTTGCAAAAGCTGCTGAAGAAGCTGCTGAAGCGGCTAAAGACAAAGCAGCCATGCTGACATTTAAAAACTCTGAAACAGAATATTTTGCAGCACCTTTAAATATTGTGGAACGTATTGAACGAATCCAGACGGATTCCATTGAAGAAATTGCCGACCAGAAAGTAGTTCAGTACAGGGGCGGAGCTCTGCCGCTGTATGAACTCTCCCAGGTAGCAGACTTCAAACCCCTGGTCCAGAAAGAGCAACAGGAAGTCATTGTCTTCAAGATTAAAGACCGTGAACTTGGCCTGATGGTTACACCTCCGGTAGACGCACTTGAAGTCACACTGGATGTTGATGAAACAACGTTAAAACAACCGTCAATAAGTGGTTCCATGATTATCAACGAGCACACCACTCTACTGGTCGATATTTTTGAAATGGTCAAAATCCTCAACCCGCAGTGGTTCAAAGATGATGCTCAGGTTAAAGCAGAAATGGTGGAATCCGGTGAAAAGATTATCCTGTTTGCAGAAGACTCGGCTTTTTTCAGAAACCAGGTAAAAACTTTTATGGAAGAGGATGGTTTCAGGGTCATTGAAGCTGAGGACGGACTCATCGCCTGGGAGCTCTTAAAAGAAAGAGTGGATGAAATTGATATCGTTGTAACAGATCTTGAAATGCCGAATATGGATGGTTTTGAGCTCACGAAAAGAGTAAAGAGTGACCCCAAATTTTCTCATCTGGATGTAATTGCCCTGACATCCCTGGCAAGCGAGGCACACATTGAAAGAGGCCGTAAGGTTGGTATCGATGAATATGAAATCAAGCTTGACCGGGAAAAACTGATGAAAGTCATCAGGACCAAATTGAATCTGGCATAAAAACACATATCTTTGTTAAATTTAAGGAGAAACCATGGCAGAAACAATGGCAGAGATTTCTACTGAAGATGTTGAATACTCAACTTTTTATGTAGGTGGCGCCCTTTGCGGGATAGATATCCTTAATATACAAGAAATTAATAAACACTTTGAAATTACAAAGGTGCCCCAATCCTCAGATTATATCCAAGGCATTCTGAATCTGAGAGGAAGAATTGTAACCATCATAGACCTGGGTAAAAAACTGGGTCTTGAACCTGTAAGTGACAGCAAAGACAGAAGAAACATTATCGTGGATTCTGAAGATGAGCATATAGGCTTGCTGGTGGATGCCATCAGTGACGTCGTGCTGGCTAAAAAAGATGATATCGAGCCTGCTCCTTCCAACATCAGCGGTGTAAAAGGAAAATTTTTCCGAGGCGTTTTAAAGACTGAAAAACAGCTGATCGGAATTCTTGATATTGACGAGGTTTTGAAAGAATAATGGAGAGTATTAAAGCACTAGTTGTTGATGATACCATTGTATATAGAAAAATTGTCGGGGATGTGCTTAAAGAGATACCAGGCGTTGAAGTCATCGGATCTGCAAACAATGGGAAAATAGCCCTTTCAAAAATCAACTCCTTAAAACCGGACTTAATCACGCTGGACATTGAAATGCCGGAAGTAAACGGCATTGAAGTTTTACAGGAGCTGGGAAAACATCCGGACCCTCCAGTGGTTGTTATGCTGTCAACTCTGACTCAGCAGGGCTCGGAAATGACCATAAAGGCCCTTGAACTGGGAGCCTTTGACTTTGTAGCAAAACCTGATGAAGGGAAAATGGCAGATAATCTGCTCAAAGTCAAAGAGGCCATCCTGCCCATCATCAGTACTCTGAAAAGACAAAAAGAAACCAGGCTCAAGATACGCAGCAAAGCCAAATCAAAAAAAGCTGAAGGCACCCCTAAAAAAGTTCCGACACCAACTCACGCCCCAAAAACAATCCCAAGTGCAGTTCGTTCGAAGTCTGAAGTTGTGGGAATTGGAATCTCTACAGGCGGTCCCAACGCGCTTACGCGAATGATCCCAATGTTGCCGGCCAATCTAAAGGCTTCTGTGCTGATTGTTCAGCATATGCCGCCATTGTTTACCGCCTCTTTAGCCAACAGCCTGAACAACAAATCCGAACTGGAGGTTAAAGAAGCTGAGAATGGTGACACCATAGAGCCGGGAAAAGTTTTGATTGCTCCCGGAGGCAAGCAAATGAAAATAATAGCAGGCGTTGACGGAATTACCAGGAAAATAAAAATCACTGATGACCCACCTGAAAACAGTTGCAAGCCATCGGCTGACTATCTGTTCAGATCCATTGCCCAGCACTATGTAGGACGCTGCACCGGTGTCATCATGACCGGTATGGGCTCTGATGGTTCAAAAGGCCTTGTTCAAATGAAAAACAACGGAAGCGTTATCATCGCTCAAAACGAAGAAACATGCACTGTTTACGGAATGCCAAAAGAGCCTGTTGAATCGGGCATTGCAGATGTGGTTGTTCCATTGGAGAGAATTGCTGAAGAAATTACAAAAACAGTGATCTCATAATACTTCAATCGTTACCATCAAATTTATGGCCAAAGCTAAAGTTACACCAGAAGAGTTTAAAAATTTTTCAAAGTATATTCTGGATATTTCCGGAATAGCACTTGATGTTGGAAAGGAGTATCTTCTGGAAACCCGGCTCAATCCACTTCTTGCAAAATACGGGTGTGCTTCTTATGCGGAACTGATGAACCGCTCCAAAACGGATTTCAAAAAACAAATCGAAAATGATATCATTGATGCTATTTCCACCAATGAAACATATTTTTTCAGGGACAAATCTCCGTTTGAATTGCTCCAACATAAAATTTTCCCAGACCTGATCGATAAACGTTCTAAACAAAGCCAGATGAAACCCTCCATCCGTTTGTGGAGTGCTGCAAACTCGACCGGACAGGAAATATACAGTATTGCTATGACCCTGATAGAAATGGGGGTTACACCGGACAGATACAACGTCAAGCTGTTTGGAACGGACATCTCTGATGCCGCAATCGCCCAGGCCAGTTACGGTCTGTATAATAAATTTGAGGTGGCAAGGGGCCTGGATCAAAGACGACTCAGCCGTTTCTTTGATAAAAAAGACGATAAATTTAAAATAAGGGATGAAGTCAGAGTCATGGCCCAATTTAAAAAAATGAACCTGATGAAACCTTTTGTCGGCCTCGGCAAATTTGATATTATCCTGTGCCGAAATGTCATGATCTACTTTACCAATGAAGACCGCAGAAAAATTTACCATAATATTTCAAAAGTTCTGGAACCGGATGGATACCTCTTGATCGGATCAACAGAATCTCTTGTAAATGATATTGATCTTTTTGCATCCCAGAAATATCTCAATTCGGTGTTTTATCAATTTAAGGAATAACAAAAAATTACAAAGGTAAGGGCCAGGAAATGAGCGGAATCAATGCACAAGAATTTATCGATGAGTTAATTTTTTGTATAAAAGAAGAAGACGTGGTTAAAGCCAAAGCCCTTCTCCAATTTTCATCCGACGCAGAAGTGGATGCCGATGTTCAGCGCAGGGCCCTGATAGAATTGGCAAAAGGGCCTGAAAAAGTTGTTTTTCCTCTTTTAGAATACCTCACCAAAATTGAAATTTCCAACCCTGAAATCCAAGAGTATTTGTATGAACTTATTTTGGATAAGGCCTATGGAAATACCGATCTCGTTATTAAATACATTACCGAAAATGAAAAAAAAGCCAGGATTTTATTTTTAAAAGCAGCAGGAGATCTTCTGATTACAGAAACAGCTCCTTTCCTGCAAAAAATCATCAAAGAGGACAAGGACAAGGATATCCTTGTGGCAGCAGTTACAGCCTTAGGAAATTTAAGGCTTCCCGATTCTCTTGCCCTGTTTGCAGGCATGGCCTCCCAATCAGATCCGCAAATAAAACGAGCAGCCATATTTGCCATTTCTGAAGCAGGAGGGAATGATGCTGTAGATCAGTTGATTGGATTTATTGGAGATGATGAAGAAACCAATAAATTTGCAGTTGAAGCTTTAGGAGAGATGCAGGATCTTTATTCCCTTGATAAACTGACCTCCCTGTTAAGCTCTCAGGCTACAATTGTTCGGGATACTGCTATTGACCAGCTTATGCTCATGGGAAATAAAGCCACGCCGATATTAACGCAAGCCTTTCAAAATGCAGAGGCTGATTACCTTGTTCACCTGGTAACGACATTGGGTTACATCGGAGATCCTGCAGCGGTTAACCCCATCCTGGATATCGTCAACACCCAGCCGGAAGATGCCAATATCAGGCAGGCTGCCTACGAGGCCATGGAACGAATCCCTTCACCTAAAACTGCAATCAGCCTTGTTCAGGGTTTGCAGGACCCGGTTGAATCTGTTCGCATGAGTGCAGCAAGGGCAATCGATAAAAATCTTTCCAAAGCCCTGGTGGCCGGTTTGAGGAATGTGGTGCGGGAAGGTTCTGAAGATTCTCAAAACGCAGTTGCCGCTTTAATAGATTCCGATGCCGGCAATATATTTAATTTTCTTGCAGAAGAAGAATCCTTTATGGAGCTTGCACAAACCCATGTTACAATAAAAGCTGATGCTGAGACACGTAAAACTTTTTTGAAAAACATGGTGACCATCGGGCAAAAAGATTTTGTTGAAAGTATCGGCCAACAGATATCCCAGACAGATGAACCAGCTGGAAAAGATGCACAGATATTTGTGATTGATGACTCAAAAATGATGCTGAAACTCTATCAAAATAAATTAACTGCCCTTGGTTTTACCCCTGTCACATTTGATAAACCTGAAAATGCCATCCCCGAAATTATCAAAAACAAACCCGATCTTATTATTACCGATCTGAACATGCCCAACATCAGCGGGCTTGAACTTACTCGTGAAATCAGAAAAAAATATACCCGGCAGGATATTCCCATACTCATGATTACCACTCAGAGTGATTTTGTTGAGGAAGAAGACGGTGATATAAAAGTTGATGATTCAATTTTAACAAAATCCGGTATTAATAAAATTCTTCACAAACCCTTTACGGACGAAGAATTTCATAGTTCAGTAGGTCAATTCCTCAAAACCTGATGCCAAAACAACGCTGGATCTTAATTTCAATAGCCTTTGCTGGAATTTTTTTCGGAATTCTATCAGGGGCTTTTTTTCTTCTCCTGCATGATCTGCCGCAGATTAACACGCTTAAACAGTACAAACCCTCATCTGTCACAACGGTTTTCTCTTCTGACAAAAAAATAATAGCACGCTTATTCAATGAAAAACGCTATCCAGTGACCATAGATAAAATTCCTCGACATCTGATCACCGCACTTATCACCATTGAAGATAGATATTTTTTTTCTCATACCGGCGTTAACTTAAAGGCAATTCTACGTGCAGCAATTCAGGACATAAAAGCTGGAAAATTCAAACAGGGTGCCAGCACCCTTACCCAACAACTGGCCAAAACACTGTTTTTGACCTCTGAGAAATCCTTTGTTCGGAAAATAAAGGAGGCCATTCTAACCCTCCAGATCGAAAGGAGATATACCAAAAATGAAATTCTGGAGCTCTATTTTAATCAGATCTATTTAGGCTCTGGTGCGTATGGAGTAGAAGCAGCATGCCAAACTTATTTCGGCAAATCAGTATCAGATATCAACCTGGCCCAGGCCGCTTTAATTGCTGGTCTTCCAAAAGCCCCTTCAATCTACTCTCCCCTGTCCCACCCGGACCGGGCCCGGAAAAGGCGTCATATTGTCTTGAGACAATTACTCTTAACCCAAAAAATCACCCAGGAAGAATTTGACACAGCTGATACAATGGAAATCGCAAGTCCACCACGAAAAGGCCACCAGGATCAAACTGCTTATTTTACGGATATGGTCAAACGCTTTTTAAAGCAGCAGATCGGTCTTCAAACTGTTTATTCAAAAGGGTTGACCATACATACAACCTTAAATGCCAAACTCCAGAAAATCTGTGAAGATTCAGTGAGTGAGCACATGAGTAACCTGCAGGCCCGGAGGGCTGCTCAGGGGCTCGACTCCAAGACTCTTCAATGCGCTCTGGTCGCACTTGATAATAAGAGTGGCGGTATTTTAGGCATGGTGGGGGGGATAGATTACAATTTAAGCAGTTTTAACCGGGCAGCCCATGCCAGGCGGCAGCCAGGATCGGCTTTTAAACCGTTTGTCTATGCTGCTGCTATTCAACAGGGAGAAGATCAAAACCATCTGATTCTGGACGCTCCCCTTTCCTATCCGCTCAAAGACGGTGATATCTGGCAGGTAAACAATTTTTCCAAAACGTATGTTGGTGAAACCACTTATCGGAAAGCCCTGGCTTTGTCTAAAAACACACCAGCTGTTCGACTGATGGAAAGAACAGGGCCGTCACCTGTAATTAAGTTTGCAAATAAAGCTGGGATTTCATCTCTCTTATACCCCAACCTTTCACTTGCTCTTGGCACTTCAGAGGTCACCCTTCTTGAGTTAACAGCCGCCTACATTCCTTTTGCCAATATGGGAACACGTGTAGAAACCTTTGCTGTTGATAAAATCATCGATACAGATGGAAGAATAATATATAAAGCTGTCGTCAAAAAACAATCTGTTATGTCCCGCCGGGATGCGGCTGTGATGACAGATATGCTAAAAGCCGTTGTACTGGAAGGAACAGCGAAAAAAGCCGGAGCCATCCAAAAAGAAGTGGCTGGCAAAACAGGAACTACAGACAATTATAGAGATGCGCTTTTTATAGGTTTCAGCCCGGATATGGCCCTTGGTGTCTGGGTCGGCAATGATGATTCAAGTTCCCTGGGAAAATATGAAACCGGTGCCAGAGCAGCTCTACCGATTTGGGTTGATGTCATGAAGCACCGCATATCCGACAGTCCCTGGCAATATTTTGATATACCCGATGGAACAAAGATGGTATATATGGACCCGAATACTGGAAAACTATCAAACAAAAAAACCGGTAAAACAGTTAAAGCATTAGTAAAACTTGAGGATGCCAAATGATACGAAAAGCTGTGCTGGATGATGTCAAAGCCATCCATGCTCTCCTTCAGATTTATAGCAGTAAGGGCGAACTTTTAGGGCGTCCTTTATCTAAATTATATGAAGACTTAAGGGATTTCTGGGTATTCGAAGATCCCAAAAAACAAAAGCTGGTAGGATGCTGTGCCTTACAGTTTTGCTGGGAAGATCTGGCTGAAATTCGTTCCCTGGCAGTAGACCCGGATTACACCGGCCAGGGAATTGGTACGACGCTAACAGAACGCGCCATACAGGAAGCTGTATATTTTAAAGTAAATGATCTTTTCACCCTGACCTACAGGGCCACTTTTTTTGAACGCTTTAATTTTCACATTATTGACAAAAACAAATTACCGCTCAAAATCTGGGCAGACTGTATTACATGCGTTAATTTTCCCAATTGTGATGAAACCGCTATGCTTAAAAAATTATGAGTACACAATCTTATAGGGAATCGGCGGGTGCATTAAAACAGATGGCTTGGGTAGAATACGCTCTTCAGAGACTGTAAGCCAGTTGGTATCCGGTTTTAACTCCCGAAGCCTTCCGCCTTCTGACGGGAGAGCATGACTGGTATAATCATACCGGACATTCAAAATACATACAAAATGCTTGCGTTGCCTGGCGATCACATAATTTTTTGTGAAACTGTTCTGGGTAATTCCAATGCTGTCTGCGAGCTTTTTAATTTCGTTCACTGGAAGTTTAACTAAAACAGATTTAGACACGCCTCTTTCATCTATCCGCAAAAGATTCCTCGATTCACTGGAAGAAACATAAACCGTTGTAATGCCCGGAAGCTGTTTAAAGTATTGAGCCGCTACAATTGCTGCTGTTCGTCTTCCGCCTGACATAACAGGGATAGAATAATATTCAAAAAGCTTCTTCTGGAAATCTTCTGCATATTTATCCCCTTTCTCGTAAAGGTCTTTTGAAATGTAACGCAGCTCCCTTGCCAGATCTTCAGCAGCTTCAGCAATGGGCCAGTCAATTCTGACATGAAAATGGGTCAGTCCATACCGAACCTTGGTCTGCTGATTTCGCTGAATTAGCAGCGCATAATCTATGGGCAGCAGCGAGCGAAGCAGGGAAAAAAATTCACTGGTATCAAAAAACTTCAGGTTCCGGTTAAAATTTTCCACATCCGGAAAATATTTATGCTTGAGCAGATTGTTTTTAGTGGTTTTATTCGCATCAAAATAACGAATATATTTTTTATGCTTTTTATGGATAAAATCCTCATGAAAAATGATCAGAAAGGAATTCTGGGCGTCAAATTCAACAGAGGGTATCCTGGCACGCGGTTTGAGTTCCCTGAGTTCCACAAAAGGATATGGGGTCCGCAGGCGAAGAAAATTGTTATAAGATCCCACAAGGGAATAGCCCAGGACAAATTGATCCAACTCATCTCGGAGCACTTCATAATAAGAACGTCTTAATCTTTCTTCCCGGCTTAAACACTCCCTGTGCATACAGAACATTCCACCAATTCCCTTCTTATATTATTCCGGTTTGATATTATTCCAAGGCAACCACTCCCGGCAGTTTTTTGCCTTCCATTAAATGTAAAAATGCGCCGCCACCTGTAGAAATATAACTGATTTTGTCCGTCACTTTACATTTTTTTGCTGCAAGTCCGGTGTCTCCCCCACCTACAATGGAGAATGCATTAGATTCGGCAATGGCTTGGGCCACTATTTCAGTTCCCGGCATGAATTTTTCCATCTCAAACACTCCCATGGGTCCATTCCAGACAATAGTTCCGGCACCCTTGATGGCGTCCGCATAGATCGCTGCTGTTTTTTCCCCTATATCAAGCGCCATCCAGTCATCAGGAATTTCACCGGAATCGCTGGTTTTGACCTGAGCGTCTGCAGCAAATCTATCTGCCCAGACTAAATCCTCCGGGAGCATCAAAACAATACCCTTCTCTCTTGCTTTTCGCACAATATCTGCTGCTGTTTCTAAAAGATCCTCTTCGATCATTGACCCCCTGGTATCTATCCCCTGGCTTTTCAAGAATGTGTTTGCCATGGCACCGCCAATGATAAGCTGATCGACAAATTTAAGCATATTTTCCAGCGCCTCAAGCTTGCTGGACACCTTTGCACCGCCAATGACTGCCACAAGGGGTTTTTGAGGATTTTCAACAGAATCGTAATATGATTGCACTTCTTTTTCAAGTAAAAATCCAGCCGCCTTTTGAGCTGCAAACCGGGGTATTCCTGTGACAGAAGCCTGATCTCTATGGGATACTGCAAAGGCATTGTTCACATATACATCACATAATGCAGCTAGCTGTTTTGAAAAACCAGCGTCATTTTTCTTTTCCTCATTATGGAAGCGCAAATTCTCCAAAAGCAGGATCTGGCCGTCTGTCATACTATCCACTATCTCCATGACAGGTGCTCCGATACAGTCTTCAGCAAACAGGACCTCTCTATTCAGCAGCTCAGACAGCCGTTTGCAGACAGGGCGAAGAGAAAATTTCTCATCCCTTTTGCCATCGGGACGGCCCAGGTGGGACGCCAGGATAATCTTTGCATTCCGATCAAGCAGGTATTGAATCAGATCAAGGGTTGCCACAATTCGATTATCATCTGTAATTTTAAGGTCCTGATCCATGGGGACATTGTAATCCACCCGGACAAATACTTTTTTTGAATCTACATGAATATCTTTTACGGATTTCATCTCTTTCTCCATTTTTTAATCACAAATTGCACCCTGATCCTGAGAAACGATCCGTTCTGAATTGCTATTTTTTTGTTTTCCTGTGGACCTGCTTTTTCCGGGACCAGCGCTCGAAAAAATTCATAGCTCCGGATTTGCTACCTCTTTCGATGATCTCTTCTTCCACCTTAACTCCATCTTTAGTTGCCATGGCCTGCTTCAGGCATTTTGTTTTGACGGGGCATTGATAAAAACAGTCATCCGGTGTCTGGCGAAGTCCGCTGTCTGTCATGGGAAACACTTTATCAAGTTTACCAAAACATTCAGGATATGAATTATTTTCTGTCATTTTGTATCTTAAACTCTTTTTGAAATGTTGCTAACAAGCCCTGTGCAGCAAAGCTGTAATATCCTTCACTGCCCACAACCATATGCTCATGCAGAACAATTCCCACCCAGCTCAATGCAAAGAACAGCTGGCGGGTTATCTTAATGTCACTCCCGGACGGCTTAATATCTCCGGAAGGATGATTGTGTGCAAAAATAACGGCGGCGGCATTATGCTGCAACGCACGGTTAATGACCTCCCTCGGATAGACCGAACTGGTCGTCAAGGTCCCCTCAAAAAGTATTTCAGATGTAAGCACCCGATTTTTTGCGTCCAGAAAAACAGCCATAAACACTTCCCGTGTTTTATGAGTAATGGTCTGGTTCAGATACTCCATAAGGTCCTTTGGATTTTGGACCACATCTTTTGACAGGATTTTTTTCTCAAGATACCTGTCTGACACTTCTTTGATCAGTCTAATTCCCAGGCTGTTTGAGGGCCCGACACCTTTGACCTCACATAAAGTTTTGGTATCGGCTTCCAAGACACCCTGAAACGTTTTGAAATGTTTTAACAGGGCCTTGGCGCTTTGCTTGCAATCTTTTCTTGGCGTGTTAAGGCTCAAAAGCAGTTCAATGACTTCATAGTCATGAAACCCTTTCAGGCCGCCGGCTAAAAAACGTTGCTTAAGCCTCTTTCGGTGTCCTTCACCGTTATGAATCGGAGCTGTCCTGTTCCCCGTCACTTTCTTCGTCCATACCGGATTCCTGAACTATCTCATCATCTATGGTGTCCTCATCCACGGTATCATCATCCATGGTGTCATTTTCATCACTATCATCTTCCTCTTCAGGAAGCCGTGCAATGCCGATAAGATTTTCATCTTTTGACAGGTTGATGAGTCTCACTCCCTGGGTATT
Organism: Desulfobacteraceae bacterium; assembly: GCA_033851995.1. Lineage (GTDB taxonomy): Bacteria > Desulfobacterota > Desulfobacteria > Desulfobacterales > Desulfobacteraceae > Desulfobacula. The sequence goes on from JAWSVI010000048.1 coordinate 26,761, forward strand.
TCTGCTGATCACATTGATTCCGTCAATGGAAATCCGGATCAGTTTGCCTTTGTTTGTGACCATCATCAGCTCATCTGTTTCATCCACCAGCATGAGAGAAACCATTTTGCCGTTACGTGCAGAGGTTTTTATGGAAAAGACACCCTTGCCCCCACGGGTCTGAGTCCGGTACTCTTCAATCTGGGAACGCTTGCCGTATCCGTTTTCCGTCACTGTCAGCAGGGTTCCCTCAGATTCCAGTACAGCCATACCCACAACTTTGGAAGTTTTATCGATCCACATGCCGCGGACTCCCATGGAGCCCCTTGCGGTTGTCCGCACATTATTTTCATTGAAACGGATCACTTTACCGCCATCGGAACCAAGGAAAATATCCATGCTGCCGTCTGTAATCCTTGCTGCGATAAGCTCATCACCTTCTGCAAGTTTAACCCCGATCAAACCGCCTGCCCGAGGCCTTGAATAGGCCATCAATTCTGTTTTCTTTACACGTCCGTTTTTCATTGCCATGACCACGTACTTGTCGTCTACAAACTCATCAACCGTCAGTACAGTGGCAAGCTTTTCACCCTCATCAAAATTCAGCAGATTGACAATGGCCTTTCCAAGGCTGGATCTTCCGGCCATGGGGAGCTCGTATACCTTAGACTGGTAGACTTTTCCAAAGTTGGTGATAAACAGAAAAGTTGCATGGGTAGAGGCCACGAACAGATGCTCCACAAAATCATCAGATTTTGTTCCCATTGCAGTCTTTCCTTTACCGCCCCTGTGCTGGCTGGAGTAAAGGCTTACCGGGTTTCGCTTGATATAACCACTCCGGGTTACGGTAACCACCATATCTTCTTCGGCAATGAGATCTTCAATACTGATTTCAGCCGTGCTTTCAACAATAACTGTACGGCGCTCATCTCCGTAATTTTCGTCCAGTTCAGTCAACTCGTCTTTTATAAGCCCTCTGACCACCTCATCACTGGATAAGATTTCTTTGTACCACGCAATGTCCTTCATCAGGGCATCATATTCATTTGTTATTTTTTCCCTCTCAAGGCCGGTAAGTCTTTGCAGGCGCATATCCAAAATGGCCTGTGCCTGGATGGGACTCAGGCTGAATGTTGAAATCAATCCGTTTTTGGCTTCTTCCGGGGAATGGGATGCACGAATCAATGCCACAACCTCATCCAGGTTATCCAGTGCTATTTTAAGGCCCTCTAAAATATGGGCCCTTTCTTCAGCTTTCCTTAAATCAAATCTTGTCCGCCGGACAATGACATTGCGCCGGTGGTCAATAAAATGATTCAAGATATCTTTTAAAGTGAGCAGCTGGGGACGGTTATTAACCACAGCCAGCAGGATCATACCAAAACTGGTCTGCATATTGGTATGCTTGTACAACTGGTTGATAACCACTTCGGCAATCTGATCGCGTTTAAGCCCTACAGCAATACGCATACCCTCACGGTCGGATTCGTCCCGGACAAAAGATGCTCCGGTAATCACTTTATCCCGCATGAGTTCTGCAATTTTTTCAACCACCTTTGCCTTGTTGACCTGGTATGGCAGCTCGGTCACAACAATGGTTTCCTGACCGCTCTTTTTATTTTCTTCCACCTCAACTTTTGCTCGCAACGTAATAATGCCGCGGCCGCTACTGTATGCCTCATGAATCCCTTTGGTTCCGTAAATGTGCCCATACGTCGGGAAATCAGGTCCTGGTATATACTGCATCAGCTGGGCAACATCCATATCCGGATTATCAATAAGCTGAGTAAGACCTGCAATCACTTCCGTTATGTTATGCGGCGGAATATTGGTGGTCATCCCTACGGCGATACCGGAAGATCCATTGACCAGCAGAGCAGGAAATTTTGTGGGAAGTACAGAGGGTTCTTCCAAAGTTTCATCATAATTGGGGATGAAATCGACCGTCTCTTTTTCCAGGTCAGCCAGCATCTCATGGGAGATCTTACGCATTCGGATTTCCGTGTACCTCATTGCCGCAGGAGAATCACCATCCACTGAACCAAAGTTACCCTGGCCATCCACCAGCATATATCGAAGAGAAAACGGCTGGGCCATCCTTACAATGGTGTCATATATAGCAGAGTCACCATGGGGGTGATACTTACCCATAACATCACCCACAATACGGGCTGATTTCTTGTAAGGTTTGTTCCAGTCATTACGTACTTGCTGCATGGCGTACAAAGAACGTCTGTGAACCGGTTTTAATCCGTCACGAACATCAGGCAGCGCTCTTCCGATAATGACACTCATGGCATATTCAAGGTAGGATTGTTTCATCTCCTTTTCAATGCTGGTCATGTTGTACTCTTTTTCGATAATCAACTTTTAAACTCCAATTATTTCTCTTTTGGAACCTTTCCAGGTTCAACCATGAATTGAAAACTTGAAAAATATATATCTGCAAGGGTTAAAAACAGGGTGGCAATCAAAGGGCCGTATATAATGCCCAGAATACCATACGTCTTTAATCCGCCGATAATCGCAAAAAATACGATCAGCGGGTGCATGCTGACCCGGTCCCCAACCACTTTAGGTTTAAATACATACTCGATTCCCCAGGAAAGCAGTCCATAAAAAACAACAACAAAAATTCCGGCCCCTATTTTTGCTTTGAGCATTAAAAGCGCAGCCGTGGGAATCATTACTATTCCAATGCCTACAATGGGTAGAAAGGCCAGAAACCCCATGATCACTCCCCACAAAAACGGGGAATTAAATCCTAAAAATAAAAACAATACACCTCCGGCCGTCCCCTGGATCAGCCCGCCAAGCCCATTACCAATTAATACGGCACCCGCCATGTCCATAAATTTGCCAAACAGTTTTTCATCGTGTTCATCCGGCAGGGGGGAAAGATCATACATGTATTTTATAAACTTATCTCCATCTATAAACATATAGAACACCACGATCAGCATCAGGCAAAAATAAAGGACCAGGTTGAACACATTGGATGTGATGGCCCTTGCCTGCTCAAACAGGGAAAATCCAACAGATTTCCCCAGTTCTGAGATGGGGTTGATCAGTTCATCCCAGGTAATGGTCTTTTCTACACCTGCCTTGATCAAAATTTCGTTAAGCCGTTCCAGCACCTGCGTATTGGCAAGCAGATTTTTGATCTGGTCGGAAAAAACCGCATCTTTGGCCATCACATACAGATTAAAAGCCTCTTTAGATAAAATCCCCACAAAAAAAACAACCGGTATAAAAACAACAAAAAACATGAGGATGCAGGTCAAAGTTGATGCTGCGCTGGGTGTGAGTTTCTTTGAAAGAAACAGAAATATCGGCCTGAAAATCCCCGTGGACACAACACCCAGGATGATAATGGCAAAAAAAGGAGCGATCAGCTTTCCTGCAAGGAGAATCGCAATGCAGAACAAGGCGATAAAAAATACAAAAACCGCTCTTTGAGAAATATTCTGCTCCAAAGGTTCACCAACCTTAAATTAGTCTGTTTTTGTTTCCGGCTTCTGTCCCGAATTGACTCCGAATTTCATTCAGGGGACCGGGAAATGAACAAGATAAAAAACCATGTAAAGCCGTAATATGCAACGATTGCACATACGGCTTTACACAAATCAAACACCCAGCTTGTCTAATTTCGAATCAGACCCAACGTTGCCAGAACAAGCAGGATTTCAAATATGATAACTTGTACAAAACTTCCAAAAAAGTGATACACAATTCCACCGCCGACGATGGCTGGAACCGCGCTGTAAATTGCTATGCCTAATTTTCTAGGAATATCCATAATAAAAACACTCCGTTATGCATGTTTTTTAAACAAATAAATCGTTCATAAAATTCTAAAGTTTTTTAGCATTTTAACGCATCCAAGTAAAGAAAAAAACTTTATCTTTCTATGATCATTGCCATACCCATTCCACCGCCGATACACATTGAAATCAAGCCGGTTGAATAGGATTTTCTTTTCATCTGGTTAATGGCAGTAACCATCTGTCTGGCACCAGTACATCCAATGGGGTGACCAATGGAAATTGCAGACCCTAATTCATTGGGTTTCTCCACATCAATATTGAGCTCTTTCATGCAGCCGATAGCCTGGGAAGCAAATGCTTCGTTCAGTTCAATCAGGTCGATATCTTCGATTTTCATACCGGTTTGTTTGAGAACACGTTTGATCGCAGGAACCGGTCCCAGGCCCATATAAGCCGGGTCAAGACCGCCTGCAGAAAACCCTTTGATTTTTGCGAGTTTTTCAAGGCCCAGTTCGTCTGCTTTTTCTTCAGTCATCAAAAGAACAGCGGCTGCTGCATCATTTATCCCGGATGCATTCCCTGCAGTTACACTGCCGTCTTTTTTGAACGCCGGACGAAGTTTGGCCAGTTTTTCCATACTGGTTTCCATGGGACGCTCATCTTTGTCCACTATGGTATCCCCTTTTCGGGATTTTATGGTCACAGGCACTATTTCCTGGGCAAAGGTGCCGTCATTCACTGCGGCAAAAGCCCTGGCATGGCTCAAGGCAGCCAATTGATCCTGTTCTTCCCTGGAAATGCCGTATTTTTCAACGATATTTTCAGCTGTCATACCCATATGGTAGCCATAAAAAATCTCATAAAGACCGTCAAACACCATCAAATCATGAACAGGTCCAACACCTGTCAATTCCATCCTGTGACCCCATCTGGCCTTATTCAGAGCCATGGGTGCATTACTCATGCTTTCCTGGCCGCCGGCAACAATCACTTCTGCCTGTCCAGCCATAATGGCCTGTGCACCCAGTGCAATCGCTTTAAGGCCTGAGCCGCAGATTTTATTAATGGTGAAGGCCGCGCTTTGTCTTGAGATACCGGCCGCCATCATGGCCTGGCGGGCCGTATTCTGTCCCTGACCTGCCTGGAGAACATTCCCCATGATCACTTCATCGATAAAAACAGGTGCCAGTGAGTCATCATAGTCATATCCTTTTTTTTCAAGATCTATCATCCCCTGATCTTTCAGGGTATCAGGAGAAAATTCGTCATGCGATGCATCCACTGCAGGCCTCAATCCAACCCGCTTTAAAACATCTTTCATTACATATGAGCCCAGATCAACTACAGGCACGCTTTTCAAAGATCCTCCAAAAGATCCAACCGCTGTTCTAACTCCGCTTACTATAACAACATCTTTCATATCTAACCTCCATATTGATTTTTTCTCTTTTTACAATTACAGTCTATCAGTACATCAGAATCAGCCAAAAAAAACAAATAAAAAATTTAAAAGGAATCTTGTATGTGCCTAATCCTCTTTGGATATAAAGTTTCGAAAAAGTACCCTTTAATCCTCGCAGCCAACCGGGATGAATTTTACCAGAGACCCACGCAGTCCATGCATATCTGGAAGGAGCTGCCATTCATTCTTGCCGGCAAGGACCTTGAACAGGGAGGCACCTGGCTTGGAATAAATAAAAATACCGGCAGGTTTGCCGCTCTGACAAACTATCGGGACCCGGCGACCATTCGGCCCAATGCGCCATCAAGGGGAGCGATTATCATTGATTTTTTAAAGACGGATAAAGGTGCGAAACCGCATTTTAATGATTTCAAAAAATATGCCCCGGCATACAACGGTTTTAATCTTCTTGCGGGTTCAAAAGATGAGTTGTACTGGTTCTCCAATATTAAAAATGCATTTGAGGAAATTCCACAGGGGGTGCATGGTCTGAGCAACCATCATCTGGATACCCCGTGGCCGAAAGTCACATCCGGGAAAAAAACACTTAAAAACATCATTGATGAATCTGTCGCTGTGGATGCCCTTTTTTCAATGCTGAATGATCAGCATATTCCCGACGATGGCCAGCTTCCGGATACGGGTGTTGGAATGGATTGGGAGCGGCTTCTCTCTCCATTGTTCATTCAAAGCCCTGGGTACGGGACCCGCTCTTCTACGGTCATGCTTATGGATAACAATGGGCATATTGAAGTAACAGAACGGACGTATCAGCCAGAAAACAAATCAAACTATTCGGATTTAACTTTTTCTTTTACACCGGATTATTAAAAGGAGAGGGAGATATTAAGTCCATACTCCACGGTTTCATTTTTAGGTTCAATCCAGCTGTTGCTGAACCTGTCTACCGTCACCTCTGAATCATCAATATCCCAGTACCGATAAAAAATCTTGAAGCTGCACCCCATGCCATGCCCCCTATCTTTTGAAAGGGTTAGAGAGGCCCTGTAGCCATATCCATCTTCCTGGTCGTTTTTAACATCTTCATATCCGGGAAGGTAGCCAAGTTCACTTTCCTGTTCTCCAGACCAGAAATAATCATATTCGACCTCTGGGGCAAGGCTCCACCCATTGTCATACCGAACCAGGATTTTAAGGCCGATGGGGCTGTAATAATAGTTGGATTCGCGCAGGTAACCAATATTGCCGGTTGTGGTGAGTCTGCTTTCTGAATCATCCTGTAAAAAACGGTATCCAAAGCCTATAAAAGGCGTAACCTTGGCTCTTTTATCGTCATACACGGTGTGCCCCACAACCACCCGGGTATCTACACAGAAATCATCTATATCGTCAGACTCTCCGGTTGATGTGCTGGAATAATCGACCTGGCCGTATGAAACCAGTCCTTCAAGCCTTATCAGGGCTTCTTTTTCATATGCAAGATAATAGGTAAGGCCATAAAAAAGGCCGTCATTTTTCATGATTCCCGGTTCTTTGTATTCATGGTAGTAAGTTTCAAGCCCTATACCGGACGTAAAAAAATTCTCCCACTCTTCTGCAAATGCAGTTCCCTTAACAAGCATCAAAAGGACGCAACAGAACATCATTATTTTCTTCGTCATCTTTTTCCCCTTAAAAACAACCTTCAGGTTTTAGAGGCTATAACCCTAAAAAGTCTTTCACCCATTGATTTTTCGGATGTTGAATCAACGATTCCGGACTGCCTTTCTGTACGATTTTACCCTGGTTCATTATGATGATCGTATTTCCTGCGGCAAATGCTTCTTTGTGATCATGGGTGACAAAGATAGTGATAATTTTAAGCCGGGAAATAATATTTGTCAATTCTATTAAGAGATGTTTTCTTAAAATTCTGTCGAGAGAACTTAATGGTTCATCCAGCATCAAAAGAGCCGGTTCTGGAGCAAGCGTCCTTGCCAGTGCCACTCTCTGGCGCTCACCACCGGACAAATCACTTACGCTCCGATTTTGGAATTTTTCAAGCCCGGTCAGTGAAAGCATTGCTTCCACTCTTTCTTTAATCTTGTCCTTTTCCAGGTTTTTCATTTTCAGGCCAAAGGCAATATTATCATAAACATTCATATGGGGAAAAAGTGCAAAATCCTGAAACATCATGCCAAAATTTCTTTTATGAACCGGAGACATATCTATTTTACGCTCATTAAAAAAAACATGCCCGGAATCTGGTGATTCAAGGCCGGCGATTACCCTGAGCAAGGTGGTTTTCCCACTGCCAGAAGGCCCCAGCACTGAAAGTTTGCTTCCCTGTACCAGTTGAAGGTTGATATCTTCAAGTATGACACTACCGTCTTTAGTTGTTTTAAAAATTTTTTCCAGGATGAGTGAATTTTCCATCAGAACCCCTGTGATTGTTTTCCTCTAAACTTTTCTATTACAATAAAGCCCAGCGCAGTCACCACCATCAAAATGGTTGAAATAGCCATGGCCTGCCCATAATTAATTGCTCCGGGCTGCCCCAGAAACCGATAAATAGCCAGCGGAATAGTAGGAGATTGCGGTCTTGCTGTAAACACGGTTGCACCAAACTCTCCAAGACTGATAGTAAAGGCAAACACTGCGCCTGCAACCAACGCCTTTGAAATCAGGGGGAGATCTATGTTTTTAAATACCTTAAAAGGAGATGCACCCAATACTGCTGCTGCCTCAGGCAGATGATGCGGGATTGACCTCAAAGCCGGAAGGATGGCGCGAAGCACAAAAGGGAATCCCACAAGTGCATGGGCAATGGGAACAAGAAAAACAGATGTTCTTAAATTCAAGGGGGGCTTATCCAGGGTCACAATAATGCCAAAGCCTAAAGTCACAGCAGATGTGGATAAAGGCAGCATAAAAATCGGATCAAAAAAGGAGATCCATCCTGTTTTAAATGTATGCTCGCTGTAACGGAGGAATAGTGCGGCGCACAAACCGGTAACCAGCGCAATACACAGGGCAATTCCAGCAAAAATCAAGGAATATTTAATGGCATTTACCGGTGGAATATAAAAAACTGAATCCGTCTGGTTTTTGAACAACGCCAGGTAAAAATTAAAGGACGGAATACCTTTATACAAAAATGATTTAACTACCAGGGTAAGCAGGGGAACAACACACAGCATCAAAATAAAAATGATAACGCCTGCTATGAGCAATCTTTCCGGCCAAGAGACATCATGCCCAATATTCACATGTTTTTTTCCTGGTGAAAACCGGACTGCCTTTCTGGTGAGAAGTGTGTAGACCCACATTAAAATAAAGGTGAATACAATCTGGATGATTGATAAGAAAGCTGCCACCGGGAGGTTAAACAGATAGGCCGCCTGCCTGTAAATCTCTGTTTCAATGGTAGAGTAAGACGGTCCCCCAAGAATCAAAATAATGCCAAAACTTGAAAAACAAAACATAAAAACCAAAACACAGGCAGCGCATATGGCTGGGGTTAACAGGGGGAGACTGATATGAAAAAACACCTGGATCGGCCCTGCCCCCAGAACCTGGGCAGCTTCCTCGATACGGCCCTGCAGGGATGACCAGAACCCGGTAATAATCCTGAGCATGACTGAAAAGTTATAAAACACATGGGCAAGAAAAATCAGGGCAAGGGGATGAGCCAAATTGAGTATTGATAAAATTCCTTGTTGGCCGAAGCATGCCTGAAATGCTGCGCCGACCACAACAGCCGGCAGGACAAAAGGGATGGAAGCCAGGGTCTGGATAAGTTTCTGACCTTTAAATGTATAGTGTGACATTACAAATGCACACGGCATGGCACAGGCCAGGGTGAGAAGAGTTGAAATCCCGGCCTGCCAGAAGGTGAACCATATGATTTTCAATAGACGGGAAGAAAAAAACACCTGGCTGAAGACACCGGTCTCGGATGGCCTGGCCTGAAAAAAACTTTTAAAAAAAATCCCGCCTAAAGGATAAAAATAAAACAATATGAAAAATACCAGGGGGACCAGACCCGCCAGTATATAGGGATGAAACAGAGCTGAGATATTTATTGGAGCAATTTTTCTGTCCATTCCCGAATCCAGGTTTCTCTTTTTGCATCAATAATCTGGGCGTCCAAAACAGCTGGTGAAGATGCTGTTCTGGCATGTTTTTTAAACACATCTGGCAAATCTGCCTCCTGGTTTGCCGGAAAGACAAACATCTGCAGGGGGATATCCTCCTGGAATGCTTTTGAAAGAATAAAATCCATGGCCTTTTGAGCAAGCATCAGATTAGATGTTCCTTTCAAAATTCCGGCAAACTCAATCTGCCGGTAAGCAGAGCCATTTGAAGTAACAATACCGGTTGGCGCTGAATCGGGTTTCGGATCGGCAAAAAACACTTCTGCCGCAGGGCTGGAGGCATAGCTCACCACAATGGGCCGGTCCCCTTCTGATGCTGCTGTAAAGCTTCCCCAGTATGCTTCTTTCCATCCATTGGTTATCAAAACCTCATTGGCTTTTAATTTCTCCCAGTATTCCAGATATCCTGTTTCTCCAAACCGGCTGATACTTGAAAGCAAAAATGCCAGTCCAGGTGAAGATGTTGCAGGATTCTGCACTACGGTTAAACCTTTAAATTCAGGTTTAATCAAATCTTCCAGCATTAGAGGCGGCGAAAGACCGTTTTTTTCAAACCATGCAATATCATAATTTAAACACACATCACCGAAATCCACCGGGATCATCTTGTTTTTTGAATCCAATTGCAGACTTTTGGGAACCGTATCCAGATGGTCTGGCTCATAAGACACAAACATATCTTCTTCCAATGCTCTTCCAAGAAAGGTATTATCCACACCGTAAAAAATATCTGCTATGGGATTGTTCTTAGAGAGGATCGCTTTATTCAATGCTTCACCGGCATCCCCCGACTTTAAAATTATGATTTTTGCTCCAATGCTTTGCTCAAATTTTGAAAGCACGCCTTTGCTTATACTGAAGCTGTCATGGGTCATAACGGTGACAACAGTATCGTTTGTATTTTTTTTATCATTGTCTGAAATGTCCTGTCCCCCGCCTGAACAGGCAATACAACCAAGGATCAACAAGGCTCCCGATATTAAAAAAAAATTGATTTTCATTATTATGATCTCCTAAATTAGATATTCTGTGATGAATAAAACGATCCACACCGACTGTCAAGAAATGATTTGACAGCATATGCCCATAAAGTACTTCCCGATTTTAACCCAACAATTTTTACCTTTATTGACTATTTTTACTAAATATCTTATTATTTAAGCAATACATCGCGTCTTAAGGTAGTTTGATCGAAATATACAATGCTCATCACTAAACATTAAAAACAAGCAGGGAGTTGCTCCTATGAAACGATGCAAATCATGCGGACAATTGGCCTCCCAAAAGGTGACAATATGCCCGGGTTGCGGCAGTCGGCTTGTGGATGGGATTAAGACAATTGATGATTATAATATCCTTGCCATTATCCATGAAGGACGGTCTTCTATAGTTTGTAAAGCGGTAAAGGACGGGGGGAAACAGCCGGTTTCTATTCGAATTTTCACAAAGGATTCCGGAGTAGACGATCAGGTTGCCCAGCGACTGGTTAAAGAGCTTGAAGTGCTGAAAAAACTGCCTGCAGACCACTTTGTCCAGCACTTTGCCATGAAAAAAAGCAAAGAAGGCCACTGGTACCGTGTCAGCGAATGGGTCAATGCCAGTGACTGGGGTTCCGTCTTCATGTCAGGCCTGTTAAATGACCAGCGCAGAATCGTTACCCTTTTTCGCAATATCGCATCTGTACTGGATCTCTTAAACAAACAGGATCATTTCATGCCTTATCTGATTCTGGATGACATCTTAATTCCCCGGGAAAAAACCAAACGCCTGAGTGTTAAAATCAATTATAAACTCTCCCGGTTCCTTAATGCAAGGGCAACTCACCATGGTCCAATGCTCAAAAAACTGTTGGAGTGCCATCCGGATATCACCAATGGGCGGGCCATTGATTTTAAAACCGGTATCTGGTCCCTTGGTAAGATTTTCATAGAATTGTTGACCGCAGACCACAATCTGAAAAACTTTTCCTCCAAGGTTGATGAGTTAAAAGGCCTGCACCCTGACCTGAAGGTTCTGATCAAAATCATGCTGGCCGATGATCCGGATCTGAGGCCTAAATCCATGGGCCAGGTGAGCGATGCCCTGTCGAGAATCCTTGATACCATGAGTTACAATGATTCATCAGTTTCTGTTTACAGCAAACGGGGCAGCAAACTTGCCAGTGAAATGCAGCGACTGAAAAAAGCGGTGATGTTCCTTACCACACTTTTTGTTGTTGTGGCTGCTGTCGGATCCATGTCCTGGCTCTACTTTAATTTTGATAAAACTCCACAAAAGGCCGCCCTGTCGGATTTTGTAGAATCCTATACCAGTTCGGTTGCATTTCTCATGGTGGAATACTGGCTGACGGATGAAGAAAATAATCAAGTTGTATACAGAAACAAAGTCGAAGGGACAGCTTTTCTTGTTGACCCAGACGGATATCTTTTAACCAACAGGCACGTTGCCTGCCCCTGGCTTGAAGATACGTCCCTGTTCCAGGCATACCATCAAGTTTCCATGGTAAAAAAGGCTGTGGTATTTGACTACAAAATGTATTTATGGTTTGAAGGTTCAAAAGCATTTAAACGGTTGCCGGCATTAAGCGACAGCACTGAAATTTCTGATTTATATCATCTATCATCGGCCTACATTTCAGGCGGCGAAGGCAACCTGAGAATTGCCGGGGTGCCAAGGACTTCGACTAAAACCGGCGAGTTGATAAAAGCGCCGTTCAAAAATGATTTTGCTGTCCTTAAAATCGACACCCTGCCATCTGATTTAAAACCGATCCCACTTGAAACAACCATTGCCCAAGAAACGATAAAAAGACTGGACCCGGTCATTATTCTGGGATTTCCCCTGGGAAACCGGACCCAGGCGAACCATATCAATACCAGCATCACGCGGGGCCATGTCAGAAGAACTTCCAAAGAAATTATCCAGGTGGATTCATCGATTTATAAAGGAAACAGTGGCGGACCAGCCATCAATTCCAATGGAAAAGTTATCGGCATTGCATCCGGAGTTATTACCGATCAGATCAGTAAATATTTCAAGGTAACCACCCCTTTGTCGGATTTCGGACTTATTTTACCAATCATTCAACCGGTTCATTTCATCGAATCACTTAAAAAAGGGCATCCCCAATGGGATGGGATTTTAGATTTTTCCCTGGAATCGAAACTTGAACAGATTACCAGCCTTGCTGTGGAGAATAAATTCAAGGAGGCTGCGGATTTATCCGAAGCCATGCTTCAGTCAAGCAATGCCCCTGCACTTTTTTATGCTGCCGGAATGATGAACTTCTGCACCCTGGATTTTGATGCAAGCCGGCACTATTTTGAAAAGCTTATCAGGCTTGAACAAAAAAATGCCACCTCACTCCTGATGTTGTATATCATAGACTGGATCAAATCACAGAAGCAGCAAACTCGCCTGACCAATAGTATTTTCAAAATGACCAGATATGATGAAGATGAATTTTTAGGATATCTTGCCCATGTGCTCAAAGAAGAAAAAAGCATGAACCCCGAATTCATAGATTATGAAAACCAGACTGAAAAAAGCTGGCGCCTGTTTATTGAAGGTCTGATTGCAGAAAAAAAGATCCATCTGACCTATGCTCAGAAAATATTTAAAAAATCCATATTAAATGCCGGAATAAATGACTGGGTGTACTACCTTGCCTTTTCAAGACTCAATCATATCCAGGAAAGCCTGGCAGCTTACCAGGAAAACAAGAAAGTTTTCAAAGAACAGATAGTTGAATTCAAAAAAAGAGCACGGGAAAACAGAAAATTTACTGCAGAAAACAGGAATGCAATGACCCTCCTAATTCAGGAATTTGAATCTGCCCAGACCAATCATGAAGAAAAGATTGCGGCATACACTCAGCTGCTTGAGGTTTCTCCTGAAAACCGAACCATTTATGGCAGAGTTGCATTTTATCATGCGACAAACAATGAATGGGATAAAGCGCTTGATTTTATAGATATTTATTTTAAACAGCCCTGCCGGGAAACAGGTTTAAGCCTGAGCTTAAACCTGCTGAAGGGCGAAATTCTGAAAATCATTGATCGACCCGTGGACGCCAGAAAACATTTGAACGCTGTTTTAAAACAAACTCGAGATCCCTGGTACCGGATTATAATCAAACAACTGCTGTCTAAACCGGATGAATCGGTATTAAAAAAACTGGCCGGGACAAAACCTGAAAAACTGATTACAATGCATACTGCCTTAGGACTCTGGGCTGAAGGCGACAAGAACTACAAACAAGCCACCCATCACTACAGGGAAGCTTTGAGTTCATACCTGGACAGTTGGAACGAATATGATTTTGCCCTGGGCAGAATAAAACAATTGCGAAAAACCAATTAAAATAATCTATTGTCTATTTTTTCTTATCATTTCTTTGTTTCTGCTTGATCCAGGCATCAAGTCTCTGTTTAACCGTATTCTCATATCCGCGTTGTGTTGGGAAATAAAAACGCGCTCCTTCAAGGCCTTTTGGCAGATAAGATTGAGGGATAAAACCGCCTTCATAATCATGGGCATATTTATACCCTTTGCCGTAATCAAGCTGTTTCATCAATTTTGTCGGGGCATTTCTGATGTGAAGGGGAACTGGAGAATATCCAGCCTCATTAATTGCTTTTTTCACCTTTTTGTGGGCCATGTATACGGCATTACTTTTTGGGGCTGTGGCAAGATAGACAGCCGCCTGGAACAAAACATCATCCCCTTCCGGGCGGCCCAGAATCCTGAAGGATTCCCCTGCATTCAATGCCATGGTTAATGCGCCAGGGTCTGCCATGCCAATATCCTCTGTTGCAAAACGGATCATCCGACGAAGCATATAGTATGGATCATCCCCGGCCATAAGCATTCTTTCCAGCCAATAGATGGCCGCATCCGGATCACTGCCCCGCATACTTTTTATAAATGCAGAAATAAGGTTGTAATGTTCTTCTCCTGCCTTGTCATAGAGCAATGATTTTTTCTCAATAGCAGCTTCTATATCGTCTGCACCAATCTGGCGGGTATCCCCAAAATGAAGGACGGCTGTTTCCAGGTTGGTTAACGCAATTCTGGCATCACCGTCAGACACTTTTGCAATATGTTCAAATGCCTCTGATGATAATTTATTTTCCTTAAGACCCAGCCCGTTATCTTTGTCTGTCAGTGCCCGTTTTAAAATTTTTATGATATCTGGGGATTCAAGGCTTTTCAGGGTAAACACCCTGCACCTGGAAACCAGGGCGGGAATAACCTCAAATGAAGGATTTTCCGTGGTTGCTCCAACCAGGGTAATCAGGCCTTTTTCAACATGATGTAAAAATGCATCCTGCTGTGCTTTATTAAAACGGTGGATCTCATCCACGAACAAGATGGTTCTTTTTTTATACAGTGCCCGCAGCTCTTTAGCCTGATCAATTATCCTCCGGATATCTTTTACCCCGGACAATACTGCTGAGATTTCTATAAACTCGGATTGGGTCTCATTGGCAATGATACCTGCCAGAGTTGTTTTGCCACAACCGGGCGGCCCCCATAGAATCATGGAAAATACCCGGTCATCTGTAATTGCTTTTTGCAAAAGGCTGCCTGACTCACTTAAATGGCCCTGCCCCACGATATCTTCCAGGCTTCCCGGGCGCATCCTGTCGGCCAGCGGCCGGGCATAGGATGTTTCAATCGAATTTTGAGATTCAAAAATATTCATGAAATTTATCAGTTGCCTTTATCCCGGAGTCTTTTCCTCTTGCTCTGCTCTTTTCTCTGCTTTTGTTTTTTCACCCTCTGGCGGTTCTTCTTTTTTTCAATCCGCTGTTCTTCCCAGGAACCACCGGAAAATTTAATTTTTCCGGTTTTTTCCCTGAAATATAATTTAATCGGGGTTTTGCTCAGGGGGATCATCTGCCTTAACTGATTAAGCAGATATCTTTTATAGGAAAAATGAACCGCTTTGGGGAAATTGACAAAACACACAAAACAAGGCGGTTTGGATGCCACCTGGGTGCTGTAAAAAAATTTGAGCCGTTTGCCTTTATACAGTGAGGGCTCTTCCCTGAATACCGCGTCCTCAATAATACGGTTTAACACCCCGGTGCTGATCCTGTGACAATACTCTTTGTGTATTTTTACCACTTCATCCAAAATTCTGTGACACCGCTGGCCGGTCTTTGCCGAAATGGTCAGGGCAGGCGCATAGGATAAAAATTTTGATTTATAACGCAACTCTTCCATGAATTTTTTAACACTTTTGCGTTCACCATCCAGAAGATCCCACTTGTTGAGAAGAAACAGTGCACCACACCCTCTATCCTCTGCATATCCGGCAATGGTAATATCCTGATCCGTAATGCCTTCATCTGAGTCAATCAGAATCAAAGCGACATCGCACTCATCCATACTGCTTAATGCCTTGAGGATTGAAAATTTCTCTAATTTCTCAGTAACTTTTCCTTTTCTTCTAATGCCAGCGGTATCCACCAGCACAAACTCACGACCTTTATGATTAACACTCAGTTCGATGGCATCCCTTGTTGTTCCGGCCTTCTCGTTGACCACCACCCGCTTTTCACCAAACAAACGGTTGGCAAGAGAAGATTTCCCCACATTGGGACGGCCCACAATGGCAATTTTAATGGGTGCGTCTTCTGTTTCCTCTTCAGCTTTGTGTTCCGGTAAAACAGGAATCAACTCATCTAAAAAATCTCCCACCCCAATACCGTGGGCTGCTGAAATATGATAAAACTGATCGACACCCATGGAATAGAATTCAGTCAAATCGTTTTCCTGACTGCGGTTTTCCACTTTATTGATCAGATAAAAAACAGGTTTTTCCATCCGCCTTAAAAAGTCCGCCAGCTCAAGGTCATAGGGGGACAGTCCGGCACGGCCATCCAGGATAAATACCAGGACATCTGCCTGTTTTGCCGCAGCCGTAAGCTGCTCTTTAATCTGGGAAGCAAAATAGTCATCATCAGAACTTAAAAATCCGCCGGTATCTATCAAGGTAAACTCAACATCATCCCATTTCGCATCTGCATAATGACGGTCCCGTGTCACCCCCGGGATGTCATCAACAAGCGCCTGTCTTGAACCTGTAATCCTGTTAAATAATGTAGATTTACCCACATTGGGGCGGCCAAGAAGGGCCACAACTGGTTTCATATTTCTGCCTCCAAAAAGTTGGAACCTTCTTTAAAAGATTATTTTATCAGAACAGGTTCCAGCATAAATTGTCATGATTTTATACAATATATTGAATGATTTATAAATAGATCTTTACTTTGTCCAGGAAAAGAAAAATGAGCCAATGGACAAAAACACCACGCTCATAAACAACAAAACACCCATTTCAAACGAAACCTCGGACAATGTGGCCCCGTCATTGATAATCTTTCTTGCTGCCGACAGGAAATGCGTTAAAGGCAGAGCCTGTGCAGCTCCCTTCACCCAATCTGATGATCCTTCTATGGAAAACCACACTTCAGATAAAAACATCATGGGCCAGCAGATAAAATTTATAAACCCATTGGCCAGTTCCTCATTGGTCCCCCGGCAGGCGATAATCAGACCGATGGAAACCAGGCACAGGGTGCCGGCAAGAAAAACCCAGAATATATCAAAATAACTGCCCTGCATCTGAAAAGAAAAAAACAGATCACACCCGAACCAGACCACAAAAGAGGTGAACAACAAAATTAGCACGCGGGACACCATCTGGGCGGTTAAATATTCAAATGCAGTAACAGGTGTGGCCTTTAATCTCTTGAGCACCCCGCTTCTACGATACCGCACAATAACAAACCCGACCCCGAAAAGAGAAGAAAACATAATATTCATGGCCAGGATGCCCGGGAACAACCAGTCAATATACCGGATATTCTCTCCGGGTATCTCGTTTCTTTCAAGCTGCCCTAAAAATATCCTTTCATCCACAATTGATTCGCGGGCTATTTTTTCCAAAACCTTTCCTTTGGGAGAGGAGTCATTTAACCAGTATGTCAACCTGGATGCCTTATTTTCAATCAAAAGATCTATTTTGTGATGCAGAAGCCTGTCCATGGCTTCATCACGGGTTTCAAACCCTACGATCTTGATATATTCAGCATGTTTGAGCCGATCCGGAATATCAAGCTTTTCTATTGCCACTGGCCCTGGCGACACTGGGAAAACGCCCAGTTTAAAAGGCGAGTTTGCATCAGAGCTGAAAATCAAACCGAATCCGGCAACAATCAGAAATGGAAACAAAATATTCCAGCCAAAACCTGCCCGATCCCTTATGAACTCATAATTCCTGGCCACAAACAGGGCCCACATCCGCTTAAAGCTCATGATATCATTCCCTTAAATGCTTTCCAGTCAGCTTTAAAAACACGGATTCCAGATCCTGAGGGTAGTTTTCTCCCTGGCAATGCTTTTCAATCAAATATCCCGGACTTCCCTGCTCAATAATTCGGCCTTTATCCATGATCGCTATGGTATCACACAAGTTCTGGGCTTCTTCCATGTAATGCGTGGTCAGGACAATGGTTTTTCCTTTTTTTTTCATCCCCCGGATAATATCCCACACGTGCTGTCTTGCCTGGGGGTCCAGACCGGTGGAAGGTTCATCCAGAAAAACAAGATCCGGATCATTTAGAAGGGCAAGCCCTAAAAGAACTCGTTGGCGCTGCCCACCTGATATTTTATTGTTCCAGTTGTTTTCAATATTCTGCAGCATGCACAACTCGATCACATCCTCAATGGGCACATGCTTCTGGTAAAAAGCGCCAAAAGTCTTCAACGTTTCTTTAACCGTTAGAAATGATAGAAGCTCTGTATGCTGGAACTGGATACCGATTTCCTGGTTAAAAGAACCGCTTCTTTTCTCTCCTTTGTAGAAGATTTCTCCTCCATCCTGTTCAATGATGTTCTCCATCATTTCAACCGTGGTGGTTTTACCGGCTCCATTGGGCCCTAAAAGCCCGAAACAGGTTCCTCCGGGAATTCCAAATGAAATTCCGGCAACCGCAGGTTTTCCATTGTATGCTTTTGTCAGTTCTTTTACTTCCAGAATATGTTTATGGGATTGCATGAAGGTTGTCTTTATTTCCCTGCTTTTGAATGGTCTAAACTATTAAATCTGGCGCAGGATAATAAAATAAAGGGGAAATGGCAAGTATGACCTTCCCGTTTCCTCTTTTTTTACACACAAATACAAAAGCTTGCTTTCAGCTTGCAGGAAAACACAAACGACAACAAAGGGAACTTTTCCTGAAAAAATCAGATGTAGAGATCTACTTCCAAAGCTTGTTTTTTTTGCTGAAATTCTCTTTCAAGCTGGCTTTTTTCCTGTTGATACTCTCTTTCAATTTTCTCGCGTTCGGCATTATGGTTTTGCTCCAGAACGGTTTCTTTTCTCTGGTAAACCTGCTCAAGTTCTTTTGCCTGACGGGAAATACGAACCGTATCGCTTTTTTCTTGCGAGGATGAGGATTGGTCTGGCCTGTCTATGCCACCAGAAACCCTGTTGCTGGGGATATTAAGTTGAGCCTGGTATCCAGTTGATGAATTTATGCCGGATAAAGTGGTCAACATTTTGTTACCTCATTAATTAAAAACACACCATGTCTTTACAGAGAATAACCTCTATTCATTATTGTGTCAATTTTTTATATTTTAAATTGTTCAACTGTTTCCTTGAGAGTGGTAGACAATTGAGTTAAAATATCCGCATTTTTTTTAATCTGCAGGCTATTATCTGACATTT
>JAWSVI010000006.1:0-166480 GCA_033851995.1 Desulfobacteraceae bacterium
GTCGACAATCTACAATTCAAATTTCAGACTGTCAAGAGATATTATTTAAAGCGTTAGCCAACGACACAGTTGTACCTCATGTTGGCGTTGAAATTGTTACTCTCTTTTTATTACAATAATTGTACGATCATCATTAGCAGGTTCTTTTCCAGCAAATTGATCGACTTCTAGCCTAATGGCCTCAATGATTTTTTCTGGGGAGCAGTTTTGTTTTTGCCGAACTATCTCAATTACACGATTAGTCCCAAAAAGCTCGTTCTTTTCATTTGTGGCTTCAAAGATCCCATCTGAAATCACAGAAAAGATATCGCCCGGATTCATCTTAATTTGATTGATGACATTACATTTTACAGTATCCGATATTCCCAAAGGATAAGTATCTGCCTTTATTATTTTTATATGATCTGTTTGAGAACGATAAAATAATAGCGGAGCCTGGCCAGCGCTAAAATAGCTTAACATTTGAGTATCAGCATCAATTTGCCCAAGCCAGGCTGAAATAAACCGCCCGTTAGGAAGATCTTCGTGAAGTTGTCTGTTGATGTGTTTCACAAGTATCGGAATATCCGGTTTGATCTGTACCCCCATTCGCAGCATGGCACGTATTTGTGCGACGGATAGTGCCGGGCCCAAACCATGTCCGGTTGCATCTCCAAGTAGTAAAATCGCTTTTTTGACTACATCATTTTTGATATGGACTGAATTTGTTGCCGTATCAAATTCATATCCAATAACATCGTATGTATCTCCTCCAGTTTCATCAGCTGGCATGTTCCAGCCGGCCACCTCAAACCCCGGGATTTTTGGTAGACCTCTGGGAAGTGTTTTTTGTTGAATTTCTCGCGCAATTTCAATATCCCCTTCCAGTTTTATCAGCGTTTTCAAGCCTTTGCGCATTAAGTCATGAGCTTCGGACAGTTTCAATACTTCATAGATGTTTGAGTCAATCGGTTGGCCTGGATTGAAATCTCCCTTGCTGATCTGTTTGCTTGAAGCAACCAGTGATTCAATTGGACGGCTGAGACGGGCTGCAACCAATATAATATGTATTATTCCAATAATCAAAACAGCGGCGGTAATCACAAGTATCCAGGTACGGGTATTCTCAAATCCTTCAAGCAAATCAGATTCCGGAATCATGACACAAATTTTTAATTTTTTATCAGATGCAACTGAAACCTTTCGGCCAGCACCCCACCATAATTCTCCGTCACTTAAAAACCGGATTGGTTTGTTTGGTTCGCTGTTATCCGATTTTTTCAAAGCCGCTACAGTATCTTGAATTAAAGGGGTCTTGATTTCATCAGTGAAATTTAAAGAAAGCGGTCTCGGGCCCAGCAAGTCTGTTTTGCCTGGATCGCTGCCAGAAGAAAAAATAACCACACGAGGTGTGTCCTCTATTGTCAAAATCATAAACTGCCCATGGTTTAAAATTTCCAGCCCGTCTGCATAAGCCTGAATATCCTCTAAAAGTATATCAAAGCCGATAACATATTCTGAATGGTCCATGCTTTCAAATCTAATAGACGCTGATATCCCTGGTTTTTTAGAGGTAAAAAAAATATACGGCTCCGTCCAGAATAAAGCATCCCAAGGATCTTTATTGAGTATCGAATGCTTGGCCTCACTCCATTTTTTTGTTGCACCAACAAACCATAGCCTTTCTCTCGGGTCGTAATTCAGCCGTGCTGTTTTTACAACAGGAGGAGCATCATCTTTCCATTCTTTTATTTCAGCCTGTTGATGAAGACCTATCTGACTTTCGACCCACTGATTTTCTTTTCGAAGCAGCATGAACTGCCTGCCGAAATCATCTGCCAGCATGACTGAGGTTAACTGGGGATGCTGCTGCATAATGGCTTTGAATTGGGCATGAAGTTTGTCTGGTTCATTCATAGAGATGATTTCTTTTTCGCCCAGTGATTTCATCCGTAAAATTTCTTTTGCTGCTGGATCAAAAAAGTTTAAAAACTCCGTTTCGGTCTGATCAATGGTTTGCTTAATAATCTTTCCAGATAGATTTTTAATTGCAGAACGGGCTGCTGAACCGGTAACCAGTAAAAGTGTCCCGCTGAGCAGTGTAACCACAAGAACAAGATTAACTATTAGATTTATTCGTATTGAGATTGATCTTTTCATAAAAAGCACTTTTTTATTGAACTGCAGGAATGTTTAATGCAGGGATAATGGAAGCTTTATTATAAATTTTGTACCTTTGCCCAAAGTTGACTCAACCTCCATTTCTCCACCATGATCATCAACAACAATAAAATAAGAAACAGAAAGGCCTAAACCAGTTCCTTTGTCGACAGCTTTGGTACTAAAAAAGGGTTCGAAAATCCGTTTGCGGATTTCAGTATTCAAACCCGGTCCATTGTCTTCAATTTCAATACAGACCATGTTTGATAATTTTTTAAGGCGAACTATTATTTTAGGGATATTTTTTTCCCGGCCATCTTCACTTATTGCTTCTGAGGCGTTTTTCAGCAGATTGAAAAATACCTGTTGTATTTTACTGCCTACACATAAGACAGTTGGAATATTTGGACTGTATTCCCGGATAATTTTTATTTGTTTGAAGTCCTGCTTTTTTTTAAGATCATAATCATTTTGCGCAAGCTCAATTGTTTTATCCAGTAATTCATTTAATTTATGTTCACGTTTAACTGAATCCCCTTTCTGGGCAAAACTCAGCATATTATTAATAATCTTCGCAGCACGTCTGCCGGCATGATTGATGCTTTCCAGCTGGCTTAATATTCCACGTTTTTCCATAAAGCTATTAATGGCAGTCATTGAAATGCCAGACTCCTGGGCAGCCTCATTATTAGCAGGCAACTCCTTTGTAAGCCTGTTGTGAATAACCTGAGAATTTTGCATCATCCCAGCTAAAGGATTATTAATCTCATGAGCCATACCCGCAGCAAGGCCCCCAATAGACATCATTTTTTCGGATTGAATTATTAACTCGTGTGTTTTTTTTAATTCGGTTATGTCCCGGGATGTTCCAAGTATGCCTGAAACTTTTTGGTCTGGGTCTTTAAGAAATCTTGCATTGTTGCTGGTCCAGATTTTTGTACCATCTTTACAATATTGCTGTAAATCAAAAAGAACCGGCTCCCACCCTTCGTCGTTTCCAGACTCTATCTGTTTTATCTTTTTTTCATATAAATTAAATACTTTTTTAAGGGAGTCCGGTGTTATAACTTGATCAAGGGACTGATCAAGAACTTCCTCGTCTGTATACCCTCTAAGCTGAAAAACTGAAGGACTTATATATGTGAAATTCATATCCATATCCACTGTCCAAATCACATCTGCAATGTTTTCAGCAATAAAACGATATTTTTTTTCACTTTCTTTCAAAGCCTTTTCTGCCTGCTTTTTTTCAGTAATATCCTGGGTCATGGAAAGAAGTAATTTTTTATTTTCAATCGTCAACTCTCTAGCAAACATAAGAGCAGTTTTTATTTGTCCATTTTTGCCTTTGAATTTTGCCTCAAAATTCTCAACGAGCCCGTATTTTTTAAGTTCCGAAACCAACCGCTTTCTATCCTCAGTATCATACCATACATCAAGTTCTACAGAAGACTTTCCAATAGCCTCTTCCGGTGAATATCCCATCCGTCTTGAGAAGGCATCATTGACATCAATGTAGACCCCGTCTTCCATTCGGGTGAGCGTCATTGAATTGGGGCTATACTGAAAGGCTGTTCTGAATTTTTCTTCACTTGCTTTTAAAGCATCTTCTGCCTGTTTTTGCTTTGATACATCGTCAATAATGCCAATACCGCCCTTAACCGTTCCTTTATTGGAAAAAAGCGGGTTGAATATCAACCGTACAAAAGTTTTTTTTATTGCTGTCACAGAGCTGTATTCGCCTTCAAACAAAGCCATCTTTCCTTTAAGTGCCTGACCCAAAGCATTGACAACTTCCTTGTTAGGAAGTTTAGACATATCCAGCCCAATGAGCGCTTCTTTTGATGAGCCGATGATACCTACAAAAAGATCATTGCAGGTTGTTATGACACCATGGCTGTCATAATGTAAAATTCCAAGAGGAGCATGTTCAAATATAGCACGAAAACGGCTCTCTCCATCTTGAAGTTCAGCAATTTTTTTTTCCAGTTCATTATACGTTGGTTTTTTGCTCATTAAAAAATCCTTAGTTTAAGACAACCTCTCCTTCTTTATTATTCAAGCCTTTGATTTTTGCAACAACTGATTGACACAGGCCACATAATCTTTATTCTGGCAGGGCTTTGGCAGGTGATCGATATAGGGATCTTTTTGTTTGAGCGATTTTACCGACTCTAAAAAGGTGAAATTTCCCGAGATAAACAAAATCGGTATTTTTGTATTTTTTTTTCTGATGTGCTGATAAACATCCATGCCGTTGGCTTTTCCCGGCAGCATATAATCCAGACTGATGAAATCATATGCGTTTTTTTCAAACAGTGATATGGCTGAGGCCGCTTCTGCTGCCACGTCCACCTTATGATATAGAGGCTCCTGGGTTAGTACCTGCTTTAATACATCTGAAATATCTTTTTCATCTTCAACCAGAAGTATCTGCTTTCCCGAGCTGACGTTAATGTTTTTGAACCGTTCTATTTCTTCAAAGCTGAGTTCTTTACTTATTGCCGGCAGTGAAATGGTGAAGGTTGTTCCCTCTCCAACAGAGGATTTAACTTGAATTTTGCCATTGTGCTGCTCAATATATTTTTTAATATTCGACATTCCATACCCAGTGCCTTTTATTCCCGGTGCATATGATTCTGATATATCACGGCTGCCTTTCAGGGTGAAAGCAGGCTCATATATATTTTCTATATCTGTTTTTGGAATACCGCATCCATTATCCTTAATTTCAAAATAGATTTTATCTCCATAACAAAAGCTGTGAATAATAATCCGGGGCAATGGTGTTTTGCTGACTGCATGGATGGCATTTTGTATCAAGTTTACCATGGCATGTTCTATCATTCCCGGATCAGCCAAAAGCTCCGGAACTCCAGGTTTATCTTCCCGGATAACTTCTATCCCCTCCAAATCTTTTTTAAGCAGGTTTAACACCAGATCTATTTTTTCATGGAGTTTAAAAAATTTCTGCTGAGGTTCCTGGTCTTTTGCAAATGCCACAAGATTTTTGGTTAAATTCTTTCCCCGCAAGGTCTGCACAAATATTGCATTAAGCGAATTTTTTAATTTAGGGTCCTTGCATGCCAAAATAGACATTTCAGCATTTCCCATAATAATGCCTAAAATATTATTGAAATCGTGAGCCATTTTACCGGCTATCTTTCCCACAAGAGCCAGCTTTTCATTTTCACCAGCAACTTTTTGAGCTTTTATTTTATCTTTCTCTGCCTGTTTGAGCAGGGTAATATCATGCACGACCACTTGTGCTCTTGCCAGTTCATCGTTTTCAAAAAAATAATCTCCATTTAAAACCACACTCATCCGGCTGCCATCTTTTTTTATAATATTGTATTCAAAGGCATCTGAAAAATTTTTCCCGATCTCTTGTTTTTCCAACCTCTCCAGGAAACGGGCCTGGCTTTCCGGTGTCAGCAGTGTTAGGGGGTCTATCGTCAAAAACTCTTCTTCTGAATATCCAGAATATGAACACATCACTTCATTGACTTTGGTAAATTGTATGTTTTTAAAATCAATCTCATACATACCTGTGGGTGCGTTGTTAAACAGGTGTTTGTATTTTTGCTCGGATTCTCTGAGCTTTTCCTGGGCGATCTTTCTTTGAAGACTTTCTTTTTTTAATTTTCTATTCCATACCAGCATGAAGCTGACAATGACAATTGAGCAAAAAAGAATCGGTATAAACCATTTTAAAATATCACTCTTTTTAATGCCGAATTCATATCGCACAGAAAGCCATTTATTTTTAATATTAGACTGATTTAAAGATTCCATCGTATCAAGTGATTTATTGATAATGGACATTAATTCAGGAAAATCTTTTCGAACCGCCATGTGAAGATCATAATTTCCATATGTGGTAGGGGCCGCAATTTTAAGGTTGGTAAGGCCATATTTTTGTATCAGATATGTAGCTGCTGCCAGATTTTCTATCCGGGCATCTGCTTTTCCAAATGAAACAGCTTTAAGTGCATCAAGTGGCGACTCTACATATTGGGCATAAAAAAAAACATTATCTTTTTTCAACCACTCCGATATTGAATTGTTTTTAATCGTCGCCAGTTTTTTACCGTTCAAATCTTCTATCCCCCCGATAAAATCAGCTTCATTTCTACTGATTATAACTAAAGGAAAAGACAGATACGGCTTTGAAAAATCCAGGTAACCCATTCGATCGTCAGTTTTTGCAACACAGGGGATCAAATCAATATTTCCCTGTCTGGCCATTTCCAGCACTTGGGACCAGGGCAGGTTTTTGTGAATATTCATCTGGACACCAAGGGGTGTTAAAATAGCATAGAGATAATCAACAGATATCCCTTTATGTTCTGTTTGATTTTCAAAAAAATGAAATGGAGGGAAATACTTTGGACCGCCGATTTTTATGATGGGTTTTGTTTCAAGCCATCTTATCTCTTCACGTGACAGACTCAATCGCTCAATAGCGGCTTTTATTTCATATTTTTTTTTGGGTTTTCCTGAATAAACAGGTGCTATAATAAAAAGAACCACTGAAAATATTATAGAAAAAAAAAGAATATTTCGAAACTTTTTATCCAAAGTTAACCTGTTGAATGTCTTTAATTAAAAATCTTTTAAGCAGTATTGTATTTCTGGATAGTTTTCAGCATACACCACCCATAAATTGAATACAATTTATTTTGTGAATAAACTCATAAAGAAATACTCCAAAGACTTTCAACATACCTTTTTGGCGCTGAAAATGAGCCAGACAACTTTTTTGAATTTTTGAGATTGGTTCATTCAAAAAAATCTGATATGGTTCTTATTTCAAATTTATACGATATAATTTTCAAAAAGGAGTCTTTGTTTTGGAAGAGAACAATATTATCCGCTTTGCAAACCGCATGGA
Organism: Desulfobacteraceae bacterium; assembly: GCA_033851995.1. Lineage (GTDB taxonomy): Bacteria > Desulfobacterota > Desulfobacteria > Desulfobacterales > Desulfobacteraceae > Desulfobacula. Next base: position 7,034 of record JAWSVI010000006.1, read on the forward strand.
TCAACTGCCCCCTTATTTATTCGGTATGATAAATAAGATGAAAATGGAGAAAAGAAGAAACGGGGATGATGTCATTGACCTGGGTATGGGAAACCCCATGGATCCAACTCCAGATGCAGTGATTGAAAAACTGGTTGAAGTGGCAAAAGACCCAAAATCGCACCGTTACCCGGAAAGTTCCGGAATGCCGCATTTAAAAATTGAAATATCAAAATATTACAAACGCCATTATAATATTGATCTGGATTCTGAAAAGGAAACTTATTTTACCATTGGTTCCAAAGAAGGCATATCCCATTTATGCCTGGCCATCATGGGACCTGGGGACTCTGTTCTGGTTCCTTCCCCTGCTTTTCCCATACATATATATGCTGCAGTAATTGCCGGTGCCAATGTAATGAAAGTCCCTATCGAACCCGAAGAGGGCTTTCTTGACCGAATCGCCAATATCTGTGAATCCTGTTATCCAACACCCAAAGTATTGATGCTCAACTACCCCCACAACCCGACGGGGGTGGTCACGGACAAAAATTTTTTCAAAGAAGTGGTTAAACTCGCCAAACGATTCAAGTTTATGGTAATCAACGATTTTGCCTATTCCAAAATCACGTTTGACGGATATAAAGCCCCCAGTTTTCTTGAAGTGGAAGGGGCAAAGGATGTGGGTGTCGAATTTGGCTCTTTTTCAAAATCCTATAACATGGCTGGATGGAGAATTGGCTATTGTGTAGGAAACTCAGATATTGTCCAGGCCCTTGGAAAAATTAAAGGCTATTTTGATTATGGAATTTTTTCCGCCATACAGGTCGCAGGTATTATTGCACTGCGCGATTGTGATGATACGATTCCGGAGTTGGCAAAAATATATGAAACCCGACGGGATGTGTTATGCAACGGACTTGAAAGAATCGGCTGGGATGTTGTAAAACCGAAAGCCGGAATGTTTGTCTGGGTAAAAATTCCTGAGCCATTCAACAAAATGGGCTCTATGCAGTTTGCAATAGAAATGATGGACAGGGCCAATGTAGCCGTAGCTCCGGGAATAGGATTCAGCGAAGAAGGGGAAGGATATCTTCGCCTTGCCCTGGTTGAAAATGAAGAACGATTGCGTCAGGCTGTCCGCCAGATGAAAAAAGCCATGGAAAATCTGGATGTATAATCCTGTCAACTGATGGCGCATTTAATAACCTGGACTGCACGTTCGACAGAAAGGGTACCGGTATTTAAAACCAGGTCATAATTAGATGCATCCGTGGCATCACAGTTAAAATAGCGTTTTACAAAGGCTGTTCTGTTTGCATCTGTGCTGGTCATATGTCTTTGAGCATCATCCTTATTTAAATCAAGGCTGTTTTGTATAAAATCACGCCGTGTGATTGACGGTGCAACAATTCTCACACGCAGGGCTCTTTTGTCATGAAGTACACAACTTGCTCCTCTTCCAATAATAACCGCATTTCCATGTTCCCCAATGGTGGTGAGTATTTTAAACAGAAGTTTTGAGTATTCATCCGGCCACAAGTGATTTTCACTTACAAAATTAGATACAATATCATCCACTATATTCATGCCTCTTTCATCAAGCGTCTCTAATAGGGCGCGACTGTTTTTAGATATCTCCAACATGGTATCTAAAATTTCATTATGAAAAAGATCAAATCCGGTTTCTTTGCACAGCATCTTTGCCACTTCAAAGCCCCGGCTCCCGGATTCTCTGGATATGGTGATCACCTGTATGGATTGGTCAATAGGTTTTTCTTTTATTTTTTCCATCTCCCATCTTTTAATCTGCTCATCAATCAGTCTATTTACGGATTTAGTCATATAAAAACCTCCTTGATATGAGTTTTTTAAAGGGCAAAGCGCTAAACGCTCTCTGCCCTTCAAACAAATAAACAAAGAAAACAGTTTCTTTTAAGAATACAATCCCAGGTCATAAGACGCATATAGTGCAGGCCCATCTAATAGTTTGGAAAATTCATCATCTATTTCTTTTCTGGATGATTTTTCTTTATATCTGTCCCAATCTTCTTTTGTTTCCCACATGGAGATCACGACGATTTCATTTGGGTTTTCGCATCCTTTAAGTGTTTCGGAAGAAATATAACCCGGCTCTTCCATGGCATTTGTCCGAGCCCGGATAAGCATTTCCGAAGCTTTTTGCAAATTACCGTTTTTTAAAGTTCTTTTAATTAAAATTTTAACAGCCATGATGATACCTCCTTATTAAAATAAGGTTGATAAAAAGGTTGTGTAATTTTCCCCCTGGCTGTTTCCCTCAAAAACCAAGAGGAACCATAACCTTAAAAGGAAGTTTGATTACAACGACAGCCTGTCATGGCAAAAAAGAGATGAAGAAAAAACCGAATGAAAAATCAAAACCAAATAGACGGTTCAATGATTGTGTTCATGTAGACTTAAATTTTAAGATAAATACGAATGGAAGTCAAAAAAAAAATAAAGGACGAAAAATTGTCCCTTATTTAATTTTTTTATATTGCTTTTAGATCAATAATCCAGTGATGATACCTCAAGAGCATGTTTTTGAATAAAATTCCTTCTGGGCTCTACTTCTTCACCCATCAGGAGGGTAAAAATTTCATCTGCTTTTTCCCCATCCTCTATATCCACCTGGAGCATATTTCTTTTTTCCGGGTTCATTGTGGTTTCCCAGAGCTGATCGGCATTCATTTCACCCAAACCTTTGTAACGCTGGATATTGATACCTTTTTTAGCCTCAGCCATTATAAACTCAAATAACTGGTCTGTATCATCAAACTGATGTTCTTTTTTTATTTTTGCATCAGAAGACTTAGCTGATATGACAAAGGGCGGTTTATTAAAAGGGCTTATTTTTTGATACCCTTTGAGCATTCTCTTATAATCAGTAGTGGCAAGGATCTCTCTTCCCACCCTTAAAAGAAGCTGATTTTGATCTTCATCATACACATCCATTTCATAAATATTTCTTATTTCGTCATATTCAATTTCTCCGGTTGTATATCCATAGTTTTTAAGATCACTGGATAGAGAAATAAAATTTTGCTCATCTTCAAGAAAAAATTTATCTTTAACACCGTTTTTAATAAGGGCCAATAGTAGTGCTGTATCCATATCTCTTCTTTTTAAAAGATTTACAGCATCGTAATATTCAGTCAAATTTTCCAAAAGAGATGAAAATTCATCTTGAGAAAGGGGATCTTCATTGCTGTTTAAAAAAATATCCTTCTGGGCAGCAATACGATTAACCAGGTAATTTGCATATTCTTCTTCATTTTTAAGGTATACGCCGTTTTTACGTGAGCCCACTCTGAACAACGGGGGTTGAGCAATATAGAGATATCCTTTTGACACCAGATCCGGCATCTGTCGATAGAAAAATGTCAGCAGGAGTGTACGGATATGCGATCCGTCAACATCCGCATCCGTCATGATCACAACTTTATGATACCTTATTTTTTCTATATCATATTCTTCCCGGCCTGCACCGGTTCCAAGCACGGTAATAATATTTTTTATTTCATCACTCCTTAAAATTTTGTCAAACCGTGCTTTTTCAACATTTAATATTTTACCTTTCAGGGGAAGAATGGCCTGAAATCGCCTGTCTCTGCCCTGTTTAGCGCTGCCGCCGGCAGAATCTCCCTCCACCAGAAAAAGCTCTCTTTCGGCCGGATCTGCATACTGACATTCTGCCAGTTTACCCGGCAGGGAAGAATCCATCAGGGTGCCTTTTTTACGGGCAAGCTCCCTTGCCCTTTTAGCAGCATCCCTTGCCCTTGCCGCATCCACGGACTTGGCAATAATCTTTCTGGCAGTAGATGGATTTTCTTCCAGGTATTGACCCAGTTTTTCATTGAGCAGGGATTCTACAATCCCCTTGACCTCGTTATTTCCAAGTTTTGTTTTGGTCTGACCTTCAAACTGGGGTTCCATCAATTTTACAGAAATAATAACCGCAAGACCTTCTCTCATGTCATCGCCGCTAATTTTTATATTCTGCATATTTTTGGGCAGTTTGTTTGAACCAGATGATATATAAGAATTTACTGTACGGGTCAAAGCGCCTTTAAACCCGGATACATGAAAACCACCTTCGATGGTTCTGATGTTATTGGCAAAGGAATACAGTTTTTCCTTAAAGGTGTCATTATACTGGATCGCCACCTCAATCTGCACATCTTTTTTATCCCCTTCAATATGAATAGGATCATGAAGGGTTGTAGTAGACCTGTTTAAGTATTCAACAAAAGAAACAATACCACCCTCATAATAAAAATCTTCTTTTTCTGCNNCGAATGCCTTTGTTTAAAAAAGCCAGTTCCCTCATTCTGCGGGACAGAACTTCGTAAACAAATTCATTCTCGTTCATTATCTCAAAATCAGGGCTGAACGTTATTTTTGTTCCCTGTTTATCTGTATCCCCCAGAATAGTCAGTTCGGTCTGTTTTTCTCCCCGACTGTAAGACTGATGATAGATCTTACCGTTTTTATAAACTTCCATATCCAGTTTTTCAGACAAGGCATTTACAACAGAAATACCCACTCCGTGAAGCCCGCCGGATACTTTATAGGAATCTTTATCAAACTTACCACCTGCATGGAGTTTGGTCATGACCACTTCACAGGCCGGAATATGTTCTGTTTCATGCATTTCAACAGGAATTCCCCTGCCGTTATCTTCCACACTTACCCGCATATCCGGATGAATGGTTACAAGAACCTTATCACAATGGCCGGCCATTGCCTCATCAATACTGTTATCCACCACTTCATACACCAGGTGGTGAAGTCCCTGGAGATCCACATTTCCAATATACATGGACGGTCTTTTTCTGACCGCTTCCAGGCCCTCAAGTATTTTTATACTGTCCGCACTATACTCTTTTGTCATATTATTCTCATTCATGATATATGCATCGCCATTATTACACAGATAAGTTTATCATCTTCAAGTCCCTTTATGATGCAAGGGCTCTTGCTGTCTTTTACATTCAGGACAACCGTATCGTTCTCAAACATATTCAGGGCATCCATAAAATATTTCGGATTAAAAGCGGTTTTAATCTCATCAGCTTCAAATGAAATCATCATCTGTTCTTTGGATTCACCTATTTCAGGGTTGGTAATGGTCACAATAAGCTCATTATTTTTAAAATTCAGTACCACACTTTTATAATCATCAGAGGTTAAAATAGATACCCTTTTCATGAGCGTATAAAACATGGTTTTATCCATTTCAACAGGAATCATGCCTTCATAATTGATGACCGGTTTATAATCGGGGTATTCTCCTTCAAGCAACCGGATCATAATGGATTCATTTTCTGTCTTGAAAATAAAATGATTGTCCTTGATTCCCACATTTATTTCATCTTTGCTGCTGTCTATAAATTTTGTTAATTCACTTAACCCTTTTTTGGGAATGATGATACTTTCTTCCGGCAGGTCAAGATCTCCTTTAAAATCTGCTTCAAAACAATGAAGCCGCCTTGAATCCGTCGAGATTATTCTAAGTTTTGATGTATCATCTTTTGTGATTTTATCTATTAATGATCCAATGACATAAATTCGTTTTTCCTCTCCGGAAAAGCCTACAATAGAGGAAACCTCTATCATTTTCTTCAAATCTTTAGGGCTGATGCTGATATAATCTATATTTTCAATAACCGGGGTCTGCGGAAAATTTTTATAATCAGATGCAACAATATGATAAATACTGTCTTTTTCGCCGATTTCAACCCACCGGTTCTCTATTTCATTTACCTGGATAATATTTTCCGGATATTCTCTGATAATTTCAAAAAATTTTTTTGAATTAATAGATAGAACCCCTTCTTTTTCCACCTGGGCCTCATAGGTTCCTAAAAATACGGTTTCCAGATCATTGGCTGTAACCGTTATTTGTGATCCCATGGCTTTTATAAGGATGTCTGATGTGATGGTCAGGTTGGTCTTTCTTCCGGTGATACCCTGTATCTTTGAAAGAACATCTACAATTTCTTTTTTATTAAACGAAAATTTCATTTAAAATCCTTTTTTTAAAATTGTACATCCATGAATATCTATATCAAATTGTTTGATTTATCAATTATTAAATCTGTATGGTTTTATTAATATATTTAATTAAAAATAATAATAATATTAATAAGGGATGTTTAAATGTTCAAAACTTTATAATCTATTTAATTTATACAAAGTATTTGTATGTAAGCTGTCTAAAACACGGTCTGTTTTTATTTCATAACCCCGTGAGTTTTAGAACGATTTTTTAGGGTGTTTAAAACCGATGAGTTATTAACATTTTATTAATAGGTTTCAATCCACTTTTTAATATCCTGGAGTCCCTTTACTGTCCAGTCATCTGATGTTCTTTGGTCCATATAGTTTAAAAACAGGGTGTCAATAACTTCAAAAATTTTAAAACAAAAAGAAGCTTTTTCAAGTACCAGGCCTTCTATTTCATCATCATTTTTTGAAAGGTCTGTTTTTGGAGTTTTAAGCCCGGTTACATTCAGACTTTCGCCTTTAATGGTAAATGTATATTCATCTTCATTTATTTTACAGATCAGGTTGATCTGGGTAACAAAAGCACCTTTTTTCAATGCTGTTGTCCCTTCTTCAAGACCTGCCTGGTCGCCTTTTATTGATATTTTTTCCTTGGATTTGTCCCCTAAATTATTTTCAAGGACAATGGAGTTTCCCACTTCAAGCGTGACAACATCTCCTGTTTTTAAAAGTCCGGATATATCAGCCCCTGTCTCAATTAAAAACCAGATCCAGGTTAAATAATCATTTCCTAAAAATTTGTATTTGTTATAGGCCGTTGCAATATCAAGCATAGATCACCTCGAATATTTTACCGGTGCCAGTGAAAGGGCACGGTCTTTTTTGGTGGATGAAAAGTCGGATTTTTTTTCAATCATTGTATAAGGGAATAGCCGGACGGGTTTTAAATTAAATGATTTTAAAAATATGGTTTCAAAAAACTCATTGGCTGCTTTCTGTGTGGTATAAAGGTATAAATTACCTGCTTCATAATCCCATAAAACATCATAAATATTTGGAATAGCAGGAATTTTATGCATTAAAATATCAGTAACATGCTCTTTTAATTCAGATTTTTCATTTTTTGATATAAAATCCCTTCCTGACTTCTCTTTCTTTTTTTCAATTTCAAGGGCCATATATTTTTGAATTAGTTTTTGAGGAATTGATTTTTTATCAATGCGAAGAGAAAAAAGAAAATAGGTACCGAATTGAAAAGAGAAGGCTTCAAAATCAGGGTTGTAAGGGCTCTCAACCGGAGTCCATCCGGCGGAAATTTCGTCATATTCACTTTCAATTTTTGGTATTGCATTTTTAATCAATGCATTTCGAACTTCTTCTAAAACAGAACCTTCTATTTTACCATCAACATGATACCGGCTGACAGAGTGTGTTGAAGATATTAATGCCATCTGGATTTTCCTTCTATTTTGTTTTATAAATATATAATTTTATTAAAAATTTATTTAAAGGCACAGCAAATCTATCTATCATAGTTTAAATAAAATTAACAGGACTGGTTTAATTTAAATATGAAGCATATATAAAATAATTTTAATTATAGTGTTTTTAGGGTGTTTACTTATTGATTTTTTTATTATATGGTTCAGGTTTATATGTTGGAATTTAGGTTGTTTTTATTAATATATGTGAGGTGATAAATTATGAAAAAGAGAATGCAGACGATAGATGGAAATACTGCTGCAACTCACGTGGCATATGCCATGAGTGAGGTTGCAGCTATATACCCCATTACCCCCTCAAGCCCTCTAGGTGAAATAGCTGATACATGGGCTTCAAAAGGCAGAAAAAATATTTTCGGCCAGGTATTAAATATTAAACAGATGCAGTCCGAAGCCGGTGCAGCCGGTGCAGTTCACGGTTCTCTTGCGGCTGGTGCACTGACATCAACCTTTACAGCATCCCAGGGGCTTTTACTGAAAATCCCAAACATGTATAAAATAGCAGGTGAGCTTCTTCCCAGCGTTTTTCATGTCACTGCCCGTTCAGTTTCTGCCCATGCGCTTTCCATTTTCGGTGATCATCAGGATGTAATGGCCTGCCGCCAAACCGGTTTTGCCATGCTGGCCTCCAGCTCAGTTCAGGAAGCTCAGGACCTTGCACTGGTTGCTCATCTGGCCACCATTGAAGGTCGCGTGCCTTTCCTTCATTTCTATGATGGATTCAGAACATCCCATGAAATTCAAAAAATTGAAATGATTGAATACGAGGATATGGCTTCTCTTTTTAATTATGAAGCATATAAAGAATTTAAAAGCCGTGCAGTTAACCCGGAGCATCCGGATACAAGGGGAACCGCCCAAAACCCGGATATCTATTTCCAGGGCAGAGAAGCTGCCAACTCTTATTATCTGAAAGTACCGGGGATCGTATCCGAGTACATGAAAAAAGTGGGTGATCTTACAGGACGTCAGTATAATTTGTTTGATTATGTAGGTGACCCGGAAGCAGACAGAGTTATTATTGCCATGGGTTCAGGCTGTGAAGCCATTGAAGAATCCATTAACCAGCTCAATGCCCAGGGCGAAAGACTGGGTCTGGTTAAAGTTCGACTGTACAGACCATTTAATACAGAAGCATTCTTAAGAGCCATTCCTGCAACTGCTGAAACACTTACTGTTCTTGATAGAACCAAAGAACCTGGTGCACTTGGCGAACCTTTATATACTGATGTATGTACTGCTTTCATGGAACATGGCGTAAGCCCGAAAATTGTCGGTGGCAGATACGGACTGTCCTCCAAAGAGTTCAACCCGAACATGATCAAGGCTGTTTATGACAACATGAAATCTATCCAGCCGAAGAATCATTTTACCATTGGTATTATTGATGATGTAACCCATACATCTCTTGAAGTTGAAACCGGTTTCAACCCGGCACCGGAAGGCACGATTGCTGCAAAATTCTGGGGTCTTGGGGCAGATGGAACTGTTGGTGCAAACCAGAGTGCCATCGCCATCATCGGGGATAACACAGATAAATATGCTCAAGGGTATTTTGCCTATGATTCAAAAAAATCAGGCGGTCTGACCGTATCTCATCTGCGTTTTGGTGATGTACCTATTAAATCCACCTACCTGATTGATGAATCTGACTTTGTTGCGGTTCATAAATCCAATTATGTTGAGCTTTATGATGTTCTCAAAGGAATGAAAGAAGGTGGAACGTTTCTTTTGAACTCTCCCTGGTCTGTTAAAGACATGGAAACATTCATCCCGGGTGATGTCAGAAAAACCATCCATGATAAAAAAATCAAATTCTATAATATTGATGCTGTAAAAATTGCTGGTGAAGTCGGACTCGGTGGCAGGATCAATATGATCATGCAGACCTGTTTTTTCAGCCTGGCCAATGTACTTCCTGTGGAAACAGCCATTTCTCTGCTCAAAGAAGATATTCAAGCCAAATTCGGCAAAAAAGGTGAAAAAATTGTTTCCATGAATATTGAAGCAGTTGATAAAACCCTTGATAATCTGAATGAGATCAAAGTACCCGCATCTTGGGCTGATGGTGTTGCGCCGGTTAAAGTAGAAGAGAAAACAACTGACTTTGTTGACAATGTCATGAAGAAAATTAACGCCCAGGGCGGAGATGACCTTCCGGTTTCTGCATTTGCAGTGGATGGGGTTTTTGAACAGGGTACAGCACAATATGAAAAACGTGGCGTGGCTATTAACGTCCCTGAATGGATTCCTGAAAATTGTATCCAGTGTAATCAGTGCGCCTATGTCTGCCCGCATGCAGCCATTATTCCCATTGTTGCAACAGAAGAAGAACTGGCTGCAGCGCCTGCCGACTTTGTAACAGTTGACGGCAAAGGTAAAGGAATGGATGCATATAAATTCAGAATGCAGGTCAACCCGCTGGACTGCCAGGGTTGTGGAAACTGTGCAGATATCTGTCCTGCTAAAAAATGTGCTCTTGAAATGAAATCTCTGGCCAGCCAGATTGAAGGGCAGAAAGATAATCATAAATTTTCCTTGAATATTCCGTTTAAAACCGATGTTATTAAACGGGAAACCGTTAAAGGCAGCCAGATGTTTCAACCACTGCTTGAGTTCTCCGGTGCATGCTCTGGTTGTGGTGAAACACCATATGTTAAATTGATAACCCAGCTTTTTGGTGAGCGTATGACCATTGCCAATGCAACAGGCTGTTCTTCTATCTGGGGCGGTTCTGCTCCTTCAACACCATACTGCACCAATGCAGATGGAGAAGGTCCTGCATGGGCAAGCTCTTTGTTTGAAGATGCAGCTGAATTTGGTTACGGCATGATGCTGGCGACCAATACAAGAAGAAAAACACTGGCTGCAAAAATGCAGGAAGCACTGGAAACAGATGTGTCTTCTGATGTTAAATCAGTCCTTGAAGGCTGGATTTCCGGAAAAGATGATGCAGATGAATCCAAAAAATACAGCCTTGCCCTTAAAGCACTTTTGAAAGATGAAACAGACGGCATTCTCAAAGAGATCTATGAAGATAAAGATATTTTTGTGAAAAAATCCCATTGGATTTTTGGTGGTGACGGCTGGGCATATGATATTGGATTCGGTGGTCTGGACCATGTTCTGGCATCTGGAGAAGATATTAATATACTGGTTATGGATACTGAAGTTTATTCCAACACCGGTGGTCAGTCTTCCAAGGCAACACCCACAGGTGCTATTGCAAAATATGCTGCCTCCGGTAAAAAAATTGGTAAAAAAGATCTGGGCCGTATGATCATGAGTTATGGTTATGTATATGTGGCCTGTATTTCCATGGGAGCAAATAAAAACCAGACCTTGAAAGCCATCCTTGAAGCAGAAAAATATCCCGGACCCTCACTGATTATCTGTTATGCACCGTGTATCAACCAGGGAATCAGAAAAGGTATGGGCAAATCCCAGCTTGAAGGTAAACTGGCTGTTGAATCCGGTTACTGGCCGCTTTACAGGTATAATCCTGAGCTGATTAAAGATGGTAAGAACCCATTCGTTTTTGAATCTAAAGCTCCGGACGGAACCCTTCAGGAGTTCCTCTCCGGTGAAACCCGTTTTGCTGCACTGGAAAAGAGTTTTCCAGAAGAGTCCAAACGCCTGAGATCAAAAATAGAAGAAGAAGTTGCCGATAAATATGCCATGTTTAAAATGATGTCAGATGCCGGCAAAGAGGAAAAATAATTATTTAAATATTAACTTGTTTAAATGATAAATAAAAATAGCCGGATGAAAATAACTTTTCATCCGGCTATTTAATTAAATCTCATTATTATAATTAAATCTCATTACAATTATCTATATATCACACCTCGACCAAATTTAAATATCTATAAATTTTGGAATACCCTTTGAAAACAGGCTTTTAAAAATTCAATAATTAAATATAAACACTGGCATAAATATTGATAATAGTTCTATTTAAGCGGCTGGCGAGTGAAGTATCAATGTAAATCCAAAAAATATTATATGGGAAAAAATGATGAAAACGAAATTAAAACTGGTTTGCGAAAATAGATCCTTTTGCCAAAGTCCTATAAAAAAGGTTTTGATATTTTTATTATTAGCAGCCGTTTTGATTTTTGGGTATGCTCCAGGTACTTTTGCCAGTTGGAACAGGGATATTAAAAAAATATCTCCGGTTATCCTTCCGGATATTAAAATTGTAAAAGGAGTTGTTAAAAGGGGAGATACGCTTTCTTCTATTTTAAACAGATATTGCAAACTCAAATCCATTTATGAGATTTCCAGGCTAAGCAATGATGTCTTTTCTTTAAAACGCATCAGGAAAGGCCAGCCCTATAGAATTATCCTCCAGGATGAGGAACTATCGGGATTTGAATATGAGATTGATACAGAAGAAAGACTGGTGGTTCAAAAAGGAAGCCAGGGATTTTCTATATACAGGGCACCTATTAATTACGAGGTAAATCTTGAAGTGGTAACCTCCACTATACGGTCCAGCCTGTTTGAAGCGGTTAGAAAATCAGGGGAAAGAAATGAACTGGCAAGGGATCTGTCAGATATATTTGCCTGGGATATTGATTTTATAAGAGATATACAGACAGGGGATCAGTTCAGGGTTCTTGTTGAAAAGCGATACAGAGAAGGTAAACTCTGCGGATATGGTAAAATCCAGGCCGCTTTTTTTATGAACAATGGAAAGCTGTTTAAAGCATTTTTACATAAAGACTCAGAAGGGGTTACAGGTTATTATGATGAAAATGGAAACTCTCTTCAAAAAGCGTTTTTAAAAGCGCCGGTTGCTTTTTCCAGAATTTCTTCAAAATTTACAAAAAGAAGACTTCATCCCATTTTTAAAGAATACCGCTCCCATCCAGGCGTAGATTATGCTGCTCCAAAGGGAACGCCCATAAAAACAGTGGGTGATGGCATTGTTACAAAGGTCAGTTTTCAAAAGGGACTGGGAAACTATATTACCATCCGCCATTTTAATGGGTATATAACTGGATATAATCACATGAGCAGGTTTGCAAAAGGTATGAAAAAAAACAAACGGGTTTTACAGGGAGAGGTAATTGGTTATGTCGGGATGACAGGTTATGCCACAGGCCCTCACCTGGATTTTCGCATGAAAAAAGATGGGAAATTAATTGACCCGCTCAAGCACAAAGCACCGTCTGCAAGCCCGGTTAAAGCTGATGAAATGGAACAGTTTCTTGCCAGGGCAGTAGAGTTGTCCAGAAAAATGGTCAACGAAGATAAACTGGCTGCCCTCCGTTAAATCCTGTTTCTTAAGGAAAGGGCTTTTTCGTTTTCCGGGTCTTTTCTAAGAACCATATTAAGATAATTGTCAGCCTGCAGAACTTTATTCCTGTCAAAGAAAATTTTGGCAATCTTTAGTTTGACTTCAAGGCGGCTGCTTTGAACTCTTTCTGTTTCAAGATAATATTCAAGTGCCTTATCTACATCCCCCATCATTTCGCAAACCACACCTGCATTATAAACCAGGTCAAAGTTGGATGGATAATCTTTCATTGCCTCGTTCAGAAGTTTTTTTGCAAAAGCAAATTCCCGGTATTTCATGCATATCTGAATAATTTTTTCTTTTACAGAAAAATCTTTTCCGGAACTGGAAATGACTTTAGAAAAAATACTTCTTGCCAGCCGGTTGCTTTTTTTCTCCAGGAGCTTTTCACCCAGTATTATGGCCCGGCTGTTATATTTTCTGGTCGTAGAGATAACCTCAAGATAATACTCGGCTGCAGAAATAAGATCCTGATTTTTCCAGTAATATTCAGCCAGAAGGTATCGGGTTACCACATCTCGGGAATTTACAGCAGCAGCCTTTTGAAGACATTTTTTCATGGTGTTTTCATCCCCGGCTTTCTGATACAGCAGGCCAAGATTTCGTAAAACCCGGGAAGCAGACGGCCTGAGCTGAACAGCGTGTTTCATATGCTCTACAGCTGCCGGAATATTATTTTTTTCTTCAAAATATCGTGATTTTTTAATATGAATGGCGGCTTCGTCCGGATTGTTCACCTGGTCAAGAATGTGCCGGATGGTTTTATCCAGTATAGCCGGCGCAAGCGGCTTTATAAGGTAACCATTGACTTCTATTTCGGCAGCTTCGAGCACGATTTCCTGCTGGGATTCGGCACTGATAATCAGAACCGGAATATCCCTGAGCTGCTTGTCCTGGCGGATAACTTCCAATAGCGCTGCTCCGCCCATGACCGGCATTTTCCAGTCAAGGATGATAAAATCAACCCGTGCTGAATTTAAGATTCTCAGGGCTTCTACCCCGTTTTCAGCCATGAGGAGTGTTTTTCCAATATCTAAATTTTTAAGCATTTTGCGGACAATGGATCGCATGGTTTTCACATCATCAACTATCAAAATGGACATATTTTCAATATCAATCATTTTTTTAAATCCAGTTTTGTCCGATTTTTATTCGGGCACTATCTAAAATATAGAGAAAACCCTTGTGTTTTTGTGCTTGTGCGTATCCTAATACGATCAAAAACATTTGTAAAACAAAAATCCTATGATTTTCTTTTAAACAGGGAGTTCCAGACCAGATTTGCAAGCCCCTGTCCTTTTTTATAGGGAATACCCTTAAGATAAAGGGTATGGGTGGCAAGGTCTGCCAGATCCCTTTTATCTATTTCAAAGGGGTTACGATCAAGAACAACCATATCAGCATCTTTTCCTGCTTCAAGAGAGCCTTTTTCTTTTTCATCAAAACTTGCCCATGCAGTTTCATATGTAAACATTTTAAGTGCCTGCATAACTGAAATGGACTGGTCTGTATTATAGTGATTACAGGCACAGTGTATTCCATAGGCCGGATCAGGAAGGCAGACCGGCGCATCTGATCCTCCGCTGACATGGATGCCCATATCCAGCATGGTTTTATAGGGAGATATGCTTTCTGAGCGTTCTCCGAGAATGGACTCAATATAAGATAAAGGTTCCAGGTTTAAATGGAGCATTGCAGGCTGGGCAGCAATGTTGATGTTGTGCCGGGCACAGATATCAAGGCTTTTTGGGGTAACAAGGGAGGCATGGATAATGCTGTGGCGGTGGTCTTTTCTGAAATTGCTTTTAAGCACTGTATCAAAGGCGTTAGCAGCCTGTTCAAAGGCGGCATCACCTATGGCATGAAGCTGAACCTGGAGTCCTTTGTCATGGGCTTTTTGTACAAAATCAATTACCTGATTGTCGGTATAAAAAAGAATTCCTTTATTTTTCGGGTCATTTTCATAGGGTCTGTTTAATGCGGCATCACAGGAGCCGAAACAGCCGTCAAGCGCAGTGGCAAAACATCCTCCTATCCTGGGAAGTTTTCGCTTTAATACTTTTTTAATCTCCATGGTCTGGAAGAACACCCTGAAATTAAATGGATTAGACAATCCACCGGCAATGAACCGGACGATATCCACATCCAGATCAAGAAGAAAGCCCACCCCTTCTGCCGGGTGCACAAGACTTATTCCTTTTTGAGCCATCTTATCTACTGCCTCAAGCATATACCGCAGAAGGGATATGACAGATACTTTTGAGGTTATATGATCTGTGGCTGCAAAGAATGCTTCCTGGAAAAGCTGACCCTTTTGTGAATCAAAACCCCTTAGTTTGTGTATCTTTTTGGGCAGCGTATTGAGCATAGCTGAATTGACAACACTGGCATGGCCATCGTATTTGACCAGCATCACCGGCCGTTTATTTTCAATTTGATCCAGTTCTTTTCGGGTGATCATCTCTTTTTCTTCAAGGCTGTGGGCGGAAATTCCAAAACCAAGAACAGTTTTTGATCCTGTCTTTTCAATATATTCCCGGATCATAACAGAGAGATCTTTAAAGTTTTTTGCCGATCTCACATCAAGTGTGGAAGAAAACAAAGCATAGGAAGAAAAATGAATGTGGGAATCTGTAAAACTTGGGATAAGGGCTTTTTTACCAAGATCAATAATGTCATGATTTGAATAGGTATCTGGCAGATGATTGCCCGTGAACTGGATTTTTCCGTCTTCTTCAACAAGATATCGGCAAACCGTATCGTCTTTATCGCAGGTAATGATACTGCCTTTAAAGATGTTCATGGGCACTCCCTTATTAAATTGAATTTTAACTGTTTTCTATACCCAATGTAACCCTGGTATCACAGCACGGAGCCTGTTCATCTTCGGTATTTTCAGACAGGCGCTGATGGGGGTGTTGGTTTGCACCAAAATCAACCAGCACCATGCCGCAAAATTTTTTGGATTTGTATACTTCCACCCGAAACAATGTTCCTTTTTTATCAATGGAGTATCTTTTAAGTATATTTTTTTTACTCACCCGCAGTCCAGATTCATTTCTCCGGGATTTATCTGTAAAGCCGATGACATTCACGCGGTGGCCTTCCAGTTCCTTTACCAGGAAATGATTTTTCACCGGTACGATTTCTCCAAAGGGTACTTTTTTGAGGTGTCCGTCTACGACAATATCTATGCTGGAAAGGCTGAAATCATAATCAAAATACTGGGGCGACAGATAGGTCAGTTTTCTGTTGCCGTGGAAAACACTGTATGTTTTTCCCGAAGTGACCACGGCCATAAGGGGATTATTTACCTGGAATTCAAGGTCACTGTCTTTTTTCAGAGGAATATAGTTCAGTCGTTTTCTGACATTTTCTATTTTTAACAGAATTTTTCTGCTGTTAAGGGCCACCTGTATGTCTTTATCAATGGCTTTTTTTATTGTTCGCTTTGATAATTTGAAATTTCGTTTAAATTCAATATCTGTCTGATTAAAAAAAGATTCAATGGCCAGGAGGTGGTAGTAGACTCTTTTGGGTGTTAAAAAAGATTTGCTGGCTTCAACGCCAAAAGCACTTTTTCCGTTTTTAATGGCAAAATAAGTCAGCGTTTTTTCCATCTCTGCATTGCCCTTTGGAGTCTGGGTATTATTTAAGTGAAAGGCCTCTTCGGGTTTTAAAAGATGTTTGTTGATATGGTGAATAGCGGTTGAGGCCATTTCTGAGATATTTGAAAAATGCATGGCCTCTACATTGGTTTGATCGATAATAATGCTTTGTCCCCACCTTCTTGGATTATGCATTTTATCATAGTATGTATCCCGGTAAAAACCTGATCCGTCATGAAGATTTAACACAAGATCAACCTTGGGATCGGTAATTACCTTTTTGATGCGGTGGATGGTTTTGTATTCCGGGTCTTCAGGGTGAAGTTTGTGAAATTTTCGGTTTAGATCACCGTAAACCCCCCTGGAGCGTTTAATAATACTTAAAAAATTTAAGTTTGGAACGACCCAGACATTGCCTGATAAAATTTCATACTGGGTGGCGATAAGTGATGCTGCATTAAAGCCCCCGGGTTCATCTCCCTGAATTCCGCCTATAATTAAAACTGTGTGTCCTTTTAAACCGGATTCCAGCTTATGGACAGAGAAGCCCAGCCTTGATAAGTCAGAGGAAAGGGCTATGTTTGCACTTAGAAAAAGCAAAAGCGCACAGCAGAGCAATATTAAGCGGATTTTCATGATTTTATATAACTTCAATATGCCAGGGTTCAAATCTTACACCAAGGTTATTATCGCGTTCATATCTAAATTTTAGATATCCGAGTCGAGCCAGTTTTTTATACACATCAGTCTGGGTAAATCGTTCTGTAAAATTATGGATGCCATAGCCTTTTTTGCCCACATCAAAATCCCCTACACCATGATATGAGTATCCCGGGGGCGCAAGTGAGCGGGAGGCCATGGACAGATTTCCATTGCTGTTTTGTGCTTTGTTTAAAAACAGCAGAAATTGTTTCATGATACTTCGGACGCCAGAAGTAAGAATAACGTTGGAACCCACCTCTTTTGTGATTTTTTTATACATTTCAATGGGTTTTCCTCGATAGAGATAGTGGCCGGTATAGGGAATTTTTTTAACCTTTTTTTTGCTGATTTTTCCTGTGATGTTTTTAATGGGCTTTTCTCCCATAAAACCAAACTCATTGACCTGGGAGTAAAAAATCATTTCAAGGAACTCAAGCTCTTTTTTGGGAAAAGCCCCTATTGCGGAATAGGCTTTGGAAATTTTTATGGCATCATCAAAATTGAGCAGGGAAAAATTGCCGTACCCCACAGTTTTTTGCAGTTTTTTCAGGCGCAAAAGGGCATTGTTTAAAACAGGCAAAAGGTCTTTATCAAGAAAAATATCTTCATCATAGGTTTTATCAAAGTGTCGTTTGGTTGCCAGCCGGTCTTTTATGTGAGTGTCAAGCCGATTGCCGGTTGGCGAGGCAGCCATCTTTGTGGGCGCAGCAATGGCCATGGGCGAGTTTGCCACGGCAAAAAAAAATGCCGCATGTTTTAAAAATAATCTTCTATGCATCTGCCGGTATATAATACCTCTAATATTCATCCCGTTTTCTGGTCGTATAGAAAGGAAAAATAATATACTTTTTAAGAAGGTTCAAGTTAAAAGTCTTAAAACACGAGCCCGGAGATCATAATATTTTTTTGTGTAAGGATCAAATTTAATATTGAATGTGTCGAAGCTTTATGTTAAAAGTCTCACCGAAAAATAAATTTAACCGCTTCTCTCTCCCCGAGCAGCCGACACCAGCCGACGTTTGCCGACACCTGCCGACCGCAACAGGACCGAGTAGGCATTTTAAAAAAAAGAGGTTTATCCTGAAGTTGTATACTTTTTTTGAAAAAGCCGACATTCGGCAATTTTCTCCATAAGAATGGAACGCACGCTTTAATTGAGAAACAGCCTTCTGCGCTGATGCCAGGGGTATATCTCAACTAAAAAATTATAGAAAGTTCTGGCAATTCTATAGAACACCACTATTGCGTGCGGTTCCCATAGAGCATACGATTTCCGGCCAAGCCTGAAAAAAGGTTTTTATGGAAAATGCGTTAATACCCATTGTTGTGTTTCTGGCAGTATATGCCGCAATCACATTTGAATTAATAAACAAAGCTGTCGCAGCTCTCCTGGGTGTCATGGTGCTGCTGATTCTCCGGATTGTGGATGAACATGATGCGATGGCTCTGATCGATGTTGAGACCATCTTGCTTTTGCTGGGGATGATGTCTATTGTCGCAATTCTCAGAAAGTCAGGTGTTTTTTCGATTCTTTCTGTTAAGATAGCAGGTCTCACAAAGGGAAATCCCCTTAAAATTTTAATCCTTTTCTCCATTGTTACGGCGTTAATGTCTGCCTTTCTGGACAATGTAACAACTGTACTCATCATCATTCCCATTATTATCGAATTGACCAAGGGAATGGGGCTGGACCCGAAAATATACGTGATCAGCCAGGCTGTTATATCCAATATAGGTGGAACCGCAACACTTATCGGTGACCCGCCGAACATCATTATCGGATCAAAGGTGGGCTTGACCTTTAACCAGTTTATCGGCAACCTGACCCTGCCGGTGATTATTTCCTTTGTCGCGGCTCTTTTTTACATATGGCTCTCCAACCGGGAAAAATTCAAACCCATTGACAGCAGCATGATCAAACTTTTTAATATTCAGCTGCTGCTGGAAAAAATTCATACGGAATTTGTAAACATCCATATTGATAAAAAGCTTATGATCAAGGGCATTGCCTGTTTGAGCATTGCTATTCTGCTGTTTATTACCCAGACATTTACCAAAATATCTCCGGGTGTGGTTGCTGTTTTCATTGCCATGCTGTTATTTGTCATTTCCGGTGTGGATGTGGAGCATATGCTTGAGGAGGTGGAATGGAGCACCCTGCTTTTTTTTGCCGGCCTCTTTATCCTGGTTGGGGTTCTTGAACATAAAGGGGTTATTGAATGGGTGGCTCATAAAGTATTTCTGAACATTGGAGACAACCCCTATGTCATGGTCCTGACCGTATTGTGGGTGTCGGGCATTGTATCAGGGTTTTTAGACAATATCCCTTTTACCATTACCATGATTCCAATTGTTGAATTAATGCTGGAAGCTACGCCTATTCCCCATAACATTCTTTGGTGGGCTCTGAGCCTGGGTGCCTGCTTTGGCGGCAACCTGACCATGATCGGGGCATCTGCTAATATTGTTTCTTTAGGAATCGCCAAACAATCAAAGGTGCACATAAGCTTTCTGGAATTCATGAAAGTCGGGGCCGTGATTACGTTTATAACACTAACTATTTGTTCTGTATTTTTAACTCTTTTCTTATGGGTGACATTATGAATCAAAAAAGTATAGCAAACATGTACAAGCTGCTTCGAGATCTCAGTGATGTCAAGGGGATTGCCAGGATGACGACCCTTTGTCTCGAAGCATTTATTGAAACTATCCGCCAACTCAAATGTACCAGGGAGGAAGTCGAATCTCTTTACAAAGAGATGGCCCAAACCATCAGAAAATCACAACCCAATATTATTCCACTGATGCATCTGATGGAATTTTTTGAACTGGATATGGAGCGCTACCTGAAACCGGAGATGGATATTGAAACAGTTGGAAAACTCGCCATTCAAAGCCTCGAGGGAAAAATCCTTCAGTTCAAAAGAAATGCAGCCAGCGTTACAGAGAATGGGCTGGCCTATATCCAAAACAGGGATGTAATTGTTGTTCATTCTGCCAGCACAGTTGTTACCAATATTCTGATCCAGGCCAAAGAAAAATTGAACCGCCGGTTTAAAGTGATTATCCTGGATCTTAACCCGGAAAGAACCCGCCAAACATTTTTGGCGTTGCAGAAGGCCGGGATTGAACACCTGATTATTCCTGCCCATAATTTGAGCCACCACATTGAAGAGGCCACTAAAATGTTCGTGGGGGCCATGACAATCACCAAGGATAAAAAAATTATTGCTCCGGTTGGAACGGCTGGAACGGTAAGTATCTGCCGGCTTAACGGGGTTAAAGTTCATCTTTTTGCCAATACCCTGCATTACTCTCACAGAAATTCAATGGACCAGAATATCTTTCAGGCCCAGGAAGAGATAAACAGCAGTAACATGGATTTTTCTCTGACAACCCACTCCCACGATCTTTTAAGCCTGGGCTTTATTGACCATATTGTTTCAGAAATTGGAGAGATATCCGAAGATGGGGATCTGATCATTCCAGCAAAACCGATTTCTCGTTTTTATAATACAATTAAAGATAATGAGCCTGCCTCTGATCACGGCTCTGTCCTTCCGGAGATGTCACCAGCATAGGTATTCTTTTTAGGTCCATGGCAGTCCTTTACTGCTATGGACCATCTTCGAAACAGGCTAACGATTAAATGCTTAAGATAAATGGAATGTTCTTTGTTATAAAAACAGTCAGTTGGCAAACAGCCAATAACAATGTTTATTTTTATATTCAAGAATTGTAAAATCGAACTCGCCCTTCATAAAATTATTGACTTTGGGTAAAAACAGGTTTAATTGTTCGTATACATAGGATTAAAATAAATGAATACATTACCCAATGATTTGCCTGATTGTACCGTGTTTCTTTTGGGAAAAGCATACCAGAAGGCCCATGGCGATTTTAAAAAGCGACTGAATGCTTTTGGCCTTACCAATATGCAGCATCTGGTGTTGGAAGGGCTTTGGTATAAGGAAGGAATTACTGCCACAGAGCTGGGGAAATCCCTCATTCTCGATAAGGCAACACTTTCCGGTGTCCTTGAAAGGATGGTTGAAGGAGGCTGGATCGTCAAGACCCAAGATCCGGAAGACAAGCGTGTCAGCCGCCTGTTTCCATCTGAAAAGGCCAACAGCATGAAAGCAACACTGATTGAGGTAAGAAAACAGGCAAATGAAGAACTTCTGGAAGGGTTTAAAGCGGAAGAAAAAATTCTCCTGAAACGGTTTCTTAGGGATTTGATTTGAGCTGAGCAGTGTCTGCTGGGGTTATTGTTCATTTAAAAGGTTTGCATACAAACATTTGGTATTACGATTAAACAAAAGAGGTGACCAGACATGCTATTATTAAATCCCAAAAATTATCAGGATAGAAACTACCCGGATGAGCGATCAAAAGAGATCATGGTTAAAACCATGGAATGGTTTGAAAGCAAGGGAATGAAAAAGATGAAGGAGGATTACCAGTCAAGGGAATTCACCTATGATTTCGCCGAGTTCATCAAAAAAGAAAAGATCTTTGAAACGCTTTTTCTGCCCAAAGGCTATGGGGAAGAAGATCAGTACTACAGCACTTACCGCATGTATGAATTTTCAGAAATCTGTGGTTTTTACGGGTGTGCCTACTGGTACATGTACCATGTTTCAACCCTTGGTCTGGACCCGGTTTTCCTGGGGGACAACGAAGCGTTCAAGCATTTAGCAGTGGAAAAACTCAGAGAAAATCCTCTTTGTGCCTTTGGTCTTTCTGAAAAAGAACATGGAGCAGATATCTACTCCTCTGACATGAAACTTTATCCCCAGGCAGATGGAACTTACCTGGCAAAAGGAACGAAATATTATATTGGAAATGGGAATGAAGCAGGCATTGTAACTGTTTTCGGAAAAGTGGACGGAACAGACGATTATGTCTTTTTTGCAGTGGATTCAAAGCATGAGAAATATGAATGCATCCAAAACGTGATCTGGGCCCAGAACTATGTTTCAGAGTTTGCCCTGCATGATTACCCCATTACAGAAGCTGAAATTCTGTCCAGGGGTTCAAAAGCCTGGGATGATATGCTCAACACCATCAATATCTGTAAATTCAATATCGGCTCTGGAGCCACAGGTATTGTAACTCATTCTTTTTATGAAGCCCTGAACCATGCTGCCCATAGAAGCCTTTACGGAAAATATGTCACAGACTTTACCCATGTGAAAAAACTTTTTGTAGACGCGTTCTGCCGCCTTGGTGCCATGAAACTGTTTGGCTTAAGAGCAACAGACTACATGAGGTGTGCATCTGAAAATGATAAACGCTACCTGCTGTACAACCCGATTATGAAAATGAAAGTGGCACTTCAGGGTGAAGAGGTCCATGAGCTGCTCTGGGATATTATTGCTGCAAGGGGATTTGAAAAGGATCTCTATTTTGAGCAGGCGGTAATAGAGCTTCGGGGCTTTCCAAAACTCGAAGGTACACGGCATGTTAACATGGCCTTGATTGTTAAACTGATTCCCAGCTATTTTTTCAATCCAGGTGAGTTTGACGAGGTCCCGAGACTGAATGGTGCAGAGAACGATGATTATCTATTCCGCCAGGGCCCAACCCGCGGTTATGCAAAAATTCAATTCCATGATTATAAAAAAGCATATGAAAGCAAAGATCTTCCCAATATCAATGTTTTCAAGGAACAGATTAAAGCGTTTGAAGAGTTTTTTGTGGTATCTGGTATGGATCTTAAAGATCAGATGATGAACGATTTTGATTATCTTCTGGCAGTCGGGGAAATTTTTACCCTGGTTGCCTATGGCCAGCTGATTATTGAGAGTGCTGCCATTGAAAAAATCGACGACGGCCTTCTGGACCAGATGTTTGATTTTATGGTAAGAGACTTTGCTGAATATGGGCTGGATCTGTGTTCTAAACCAAGCAACACAACTCAGCAGCAGGATGCGTGCATGAAAATGGTGAAACGTCCGGTTCATGACCAGGAACGATTTGAAACCGTTTTAAAGGATCATGTATATTCCCTCATTGATACATATGAGATGAATTCTTGATCAGGTCATAACAGACAGGAGAACTTATGCAATTCAAAGATTATAATAATTTCCATCAAATGCTCTGTGAAACCGTTGAGAGAAATAGCCATAACCAGGCATATCGATGGTTTGATGCAGAGGCCAACCCCACATCTATAACCTGGCAGGAATTTTACAACCAGGTCAAAAATGTGGGCAAAAGTATGATTGCTTTGGATGTGAAAAAGGGTGATAAGATAAATATTCTTGGCTATACTTGTTACAAATGGGTATTGACAGATTGTGCCGGCATGAGTGTCGGTTCCGGTACCGTTGGTATCTACCAGTCCAATCTGGCGCCGGATTGCGAATATATAATCAATCATTCAGATTCGGTGGTCGTTTTTGCTGAAAATCAGGCCCAGCTGGAAAAGGTATTAAGTGTCAAAGGCAACCTTGGAAATGTCAGAAAAGTTGTTCTTTTTGAAGGGGAGTACTCAGGAGATGACTGGGTGATCTCTTATGATGAATTCCTGGCTCTGGGTAAAAATGTTGATGATAGTGTGTTTGATGAAAGAACCCGGCAGGTAACACCCCGGGATACAGCCGGTCTGGTTTATACATCCGGAACAACAGGGGTCCCCAAAGGGGTTGTGCTCACGAATGACAATATAACATCCACCTGTCAGTCTGTTTATAAAAGCGGCGAATTCCATAATGGTGAAGAGATGTTTGTATTCCTTCCTCTTGCCCATGTTTTTGCTCGAACTAGCTGCTATACTGCTATTTTTACCGGAAACCGAACCACTTTTGCACGAAGCATTGATACCCTTCTGGATGATTTTCAACTGGCAGCGCCCCATTGGTTTGTCAGTGTTCCAAGGGTTTTTGAAAAGATTCATACTAAAATTATCAGTGGTGCAGAAGCCAAGGGTGGAGCAGCTTTAAAAATTTTCAATTGGGCCTGTGACGTGGGTGCCCAAATTAGTGAACTGAAAGTAAAAAAGCAGCAGATTCCCTTTTTGCTCGGGTTAAAATACAAAGTCGCGACAAAATTGATTTTTTCAAAAATACTTACAGCTCTGGGTGGGAATGTCAAATGGTGTATCAGTGGTGGTGCACCTTTGAACCCCGATATCGCAAGATTTTTTCATGCAGCCGGATTATTGATTCTGGAGGGGATCGGCATGACGGAAAATACGTCTTTTGCAAATGTAAACCGGATAGATGATTATAATTTTGGTGTGGTTGGGCCTCCGGGTGCCGGTCTGTTCCACAAAATAGATGAGGATGGTGAAGTTCTGTTTAAAGGGCGTAATATAATGAAGGAATATTACAAGATGCCGGATGAGACAGCAGAAACCTTTACCGAAGATGGTTGGCTGAGAAGCGGGGATCTGGGTGAGATTGATGAGAATAATGTTTTAAAGATAACCGGTCGTAAAAAGGATTTAATCATTACTGCCGGCGGAAAAAACATTGCTCCTTCCCGTATTGAAGGGATGATGATTACCTCCAAGTATATTAACCAGTTTTGCGTTATCGGAGATAAACGAAAATACCTCTCTTCTGTAGCCTCTCTGGATGAAGAAAATATTACGGCGTTTGCCAAAGAAAACCAGATTGAGTATTCAGACTATAATGAGCTGCTTAAACATCCGGAAATCCAGAAATTGATTGAACAGGAAGTGGCATTACAAAATAAGGAGCTGCCCTCTTTTGAGACCATTAAAAAGGTAAAAATTGTTCCGGAATTCACTATAGAAAATAATATGATGACGCCTACGTTTAAACTGAAAAAGAATATTATATTAGAAGCGTATGACGAGGACATCGAAGCCATGTATTAACAGCACCTGAATTTTATTTCAGAGTTTTTTAAAAGGCTGCACAGGGGATGCCCTGGCAGCCTTTTTATTATCTACCGACAGATAAAAGCAGCAGGTTTGAGTGTTTGTCAAAAATTGTATTGAACAAAAAGTCATGATATGGTCATTTCTTTAGAGAAGAATAAAATAGAGAAAAGGACAACACTCACGTGAATACTCAGAGAATTGAATATCTCAAGGCAGATTATGTACAGGGCTTTCCTGCTTTTTGCGGGATAAAAGTGGGGCGGGTTGAAAAGGGCTTTTTTGAATCCATATTAAATCCCGGCCCGGATCATCAACAACGGGAAGGGTTTGTCCATGCCGGCATGATTGCAACCATGGCAGACCATACCGGTGGTTATGCGGCCTATACTCTTGTGCCGGAAAACCATAGAATTTTAACGATTGAATTTAAAATCAATTTTTTCAGGCCCGCCATTGGCGATACAATTCTCTGCCGCTCCAGGGTCGTGAATCAGGGGAAAAAAATTCTTGCATCCGAGTCTGAGGTTTATAGTGAAACAAAAGGGGCCAATCAAAAATTAGTTTCAAAAGCAATGGTGACCTTGATGTCTGTACCGGAACCTTCATAATCAAAAGGTTTTCTTTTTAAATTTGTCTTGACTTTATACTGGTTTGACTCTTTTAATAAACAATACCTAACTAAAAAAAAATCAGGGCCAACTGATATGGAAAATACGATTCATTCTCAAAGCGGTGCTATTTTAATTGTTGATGATGAACCCATGATACGGGATCTGCTTGAAGCAGCCATGGGAAGAACCCGGTACTCATGCTCCTTTGCCCAGGATGGGGAGCAGGCGGTCGAATTGATCAGTCAACAGGATTTTGATGTTGTGGTCACTGATATTGACATGCCGATGATGGATGGCATTGAGCTTGCGAAAATTGTAAAATCAGGATTTACAGCAGATGTTATCGTCATGACCGGGCAGACTCAGAGTTATCGATATGACGAGATTATTACCATTGGAGCAAGCGACTTTGTTGAAAAACCATTTTCTCCGCGAGAGATCATTCTACGGATAGATCGTGTTATCCGCGAAAGAGAACTTAAAGAAGAAGCGCGCCAGGCCCATGAAGAACTTAAGGCCTCTTATATTGATTCTATCCACCGCCTGGTAATGGCAGCAGAATATAAAGATGAAGATACAGGAGACCATATTATCCGGATCGGCAAGTATTGCCGGTTCCTTGCTGAAAAAATGGGCCTGGATAATGAATTCTGCCAGAATATCTATTATGCATCCCCAATGCACGATATTGGAAAAATAGGCATCCCGGATAAGATCCTGTTAAAACCGGGAAAACTAAGCCATGTGGAATTTGAAATTATAAAAACCCACCCGCAAATCGGGGCAAGACTCCTTTCCCGTTCCAAATCAAAAATTCTTGAAATGGCTCATGATATTGCCCTGCGACACCATGAGCGTTTTAACGGCAAGGGCTATCCCGGCCAGCTTAAAGGGTATGAGATACCGGTTTCCGGAAGAATTGTTGCCCTTGCAGATACCTTTGATGCCCTGACGTCCAAACGGCCGTACAAAGATCCATATCCTCCTGATGTGACCTTTGACATCATGAAAAAAGAGCGGGGTGAACAATTCGACCCGGAAATTCTTGATCTTTTTATCGAACATTTTGATCACTTCCTTCATATCCGTAAATCCCTTACCGGGACTGAAGGCCCGATCGACCTGAATTATAAGGTTAGCGAGCGGGATCAGTAATAGGTTCGAAAAATTCTAAGGGCCATTTTGTTGTCAGGCCATTACCAATCGGCTTCATTTTTAATTGGCTGCTGCTGTCCGGCCACTATTGTCTTGTGTTTTTCCATAACTGCATTATTATCAGCCATCAGATTAAAGTAATACAGGGGTTAAAATATTGCAGGAGCCGAAACAGGATTTGATATATCAAAGATGAGCCCGATCAGCATACAGAATCTGGATAGCAGTCACCTTGAAAAAACCAGCAGGGAGTTTTTTTCAGCTTATGGGGTGCCCAAACTTCTGGGGCGAAATTTTATTGAAACCCTGTGTAAAAATGAAAAAGAGGGGTATGATCTTTTTGACAGCCTTATGAATCAATGCGGGTTTCAAAACGATCCTGAAGGTTTTTTTAAAGCTGTATTTGAGTGCATTGGCTCTGGAGAAAAAAAAGGCGTCCAGCTCAATGATATCTGCCTTCCCATGATGTATATTTATCACCTGCTTGAAATTGCATTTCCAGGGCAGCGGCTGCACAGGGTAAAAACCATCACCCAGTTGGAACAAAAGGCCCATGTCACCCCTGAGGACCCATCAAGACTGCAGACGGTGATGGAATTGTTTCCAGTTCGGTTATCTGACCACGTTATTCGTCAGTCCCTTGTCTCAAGCGCTGTTGCAAAGCAATACCTGCCCTTTGCTGAAGAGCTGGATGGCAGTGGGCAAACCATCACCTTTGACGGTCATTTCAAAAACGGGGTGGTGGAGCAGATGTACCAGAACCGGGTAATTTTTCTTCTGGATATGCACTGCCCGGTGTATTGCCGGTTCTGCTTTAGAAAGCATAAGAGCAAAAGAAAGGAAAAAACTCCGGAAGCCAAGGATGTCGAGGTGGCGGTCGACTATGTGCGAACGCATCCGGCCATCCAGGAAATTCTGATTACCGGGGGAGAGCCTTTGTGGAACAAGCCCAATATGGAAACGGCTCTCAATGGGTTGATGGACATTTCCCATGTGAATACCATCCGTATTGCCACCCGCTCCATTGTTTATTATCCAGAGTTATTTTTAAAAAATAATGGGCACTACATCTGGTATCTCATAGAGAAAAACAAGCAGTGCCAGAAATACGGCAAAAGAATTGAGCTCGGCATTCATGTGCTCCACCCGGATGAAATTTCAATTCAGAGCCTTAATATCATATCCCGGCTGGTTGAA
The DNA here is from genome assembly GCA_033851995.1 of Desulfobacteraceae bacterium. GTDB lineage: Bacteria > Desulfobacterota > Desulfobacteria > Desulfobacterales > Desulfobacteraceae > Desulfobacula. The sequence goes on from JAWSVI010000006.1 coordinate 34,981, forward strand.
AACGGCATACAGGTGTATGTCCAAACGCCTTTTCTTGGCGGGGTAAATACAAAAGGAAGGACTCTCGGGCGGCTGTTTTCTCTTTTAAGGCAGGTTGGAGCGCAGATTTACTATATTTTTACCCCCTGCCACACGATATATGGGACCAAATCTTACTGGACCCCGATACAGAACTCTTTTGAGGCGCAGATGTATTTACGTGATCATTTCAGCGACCGCCTGGTTCCCAAAATGTGTACGGCAACTGCCCTGGGAAAAGTTGAGTGGCACACCAGCGGCTGGGCAGTGGAAAAAGACAAAAAAGATCCTGAATATACCTGGATCAGAACCCCTTACACCCTGGAATATTTCAAGCAGTTTATCCGTGATATTAAAGAGATGCCTGATTTCAGGGAAAACAATGAGGGTACCCTGGATGCAAAATTTCGTCTGGACATGGGAGATGAGAAGTTGCTTTCCGGGAACAGAAAAGGATCAAAGCCTGAAAAAAGAAAAAAGCATCAGGCCGACGTATCAAAAGTGCTTCCCCGGATTTTTAAGCGTCTGTATGAAGTCTTTGAGCTTGGCCCCTCTATTGCCCCTGTTCCTTCGTCTTCTATGTCAAGGGTTCATAAGACCCGGCTTGAGGTAAAAATGGGTGACTTCAAGGAATGTGAGAAATATTTTTCTGAAAACAGGGATATCACGGATGTGGTGGTACTCTGGGACGGTGATCCAGCCTCCAGCCTGAAACAGGTCTGTACACTGTTGGAGAGATTGAGAAAAGTTTCTCATATTGAATGCGTTCGGCTTCGCTGCCCGCATCTTTGCACCCAGCCTGAAAAATTTACAAAAACAGTTATTGAGGCCTTAAGTAAATATTCGGATTTTTCTTTAAGCCATTTGTTCAGAATAGAGGTGGAAACCTGGTTTCTTGTTTCAGATCAAATTACAGACACCCATAAAGAGGCTGTAAATCAATTTTTAAACAGGGGTGTAAATGTATATGCCAATTCAGCACTGATGGAAGATGTCAATGACAATCCAGAGGCGATCGTTGCACTGGCCTTAAGCCTTAGAAAAGCAAAAATCGAGTTTCACCACTTGTATGCTTCAGGGCTGTGTATCCAGAAAGAATTCGGATACACATTGGATCATCAAGCTGTGATCAGCATTGCATCCCATGTCAGGACTCAGTGCTCTGGCCGCCAGATCCCCCTGTACATGATCCAGACATCCGAAGGGGATATAGATTTCGGAATGGCTCCCTGTTCTTTAGAGCAACCGTGTTTTATCCCTTTTTCACCTTAAACACCTTTTCCAGGATGTCCTCCATGGGGCAAAAATTGGTAAAAGCAGATTGCAACAGGTTCAAACCTACAAAGGCTGTAAATAATAGCCAGTATTGGGAATGAAACTTAGCAAGGACGATGGTGATTAAAATAAAGGTTCCGGCAATGGCCCGGATGTATTGTTCCATTTTCATGACAGACCTCGTTTATATTTCATATTCTTTTTTGTAAATAACGTAATAGGTTACCGGTATAACAATAAGAGTAAAAAGGGTGGATGCAAAAAGCCCGAATATCAGTGCCCATGCCAGCCCGGAAAATACCGGGTCAAAGGTTATGGGGAATGCACCAATGGCGGTTGTAAGGGCGGTTAAAACAATGGGTCGCATCCTTACAATACCGCTGTTTAAAATAGCGTCCTTGAATTTACTCCCGGATTGAACCGCTTCCTGGATAAATTCGATCAGGACCAGGGAATTTCTGATAACAATTCCGCCAAGGGCAATCATGCCGATCATGCTTGTGGCCGTGAAAAAGACCGGATCTGAAAATCCGCCGACATTCTGGGTAAACAGGTTTAAGATAAAAAAGCCCGGCATAATTCCCAGTATAGTTAAGGGGATGGCCATCATGATCAGCATGGGCATGAAGTATGACCCGGTATTAATGACCAGAATCAGGTAGATGCCCAGCAGTGCTGCAGCAAATGCAAGGCCCATGTCACGGAAGACCCGCAGGGTGATCTTCCATTCGCCTTCTCCGGCCCAGTTGATACGGATATCATTTTTGAGCGGGTTTTCCTTCAGTTTTTTCATCATGTCCAGGACTGCTTCTCCGGGGGCTCTGCCCGCCATTTCTCCCACCACATATACCACAGGCTCCAGGTTTTTATGATAGATGGGTTTGGTATTCCAGGTTTTTTCAACATGGACCAGCTCGCCCAGGGGTATCATCTTTCCACTGCCCCCGGACTGAACAGGAGATCGGATGGGGATGTGGAAAATGGATGTCATATCCGAACGTTTATCCCTTGGCAGGATTGCTTTGATTAAAAGCGGCTGTCTTTGGGAATCTAAATGGAGGCTTGCCGGGCTTATTCCCTTAATGGCACTTTTAAGCGCACCCAGTATGGTCTGCGTGTCTATGCTGTGAAGAGCAGCTTTTTCCCGGTCGATAACCAGATCCATGCGCTGGGAGTTTTTTTCCGTCATGATTTTTATATCAGTCACAAAGGATTCCCCCTCCATTGTTTTCCGGATGTCTTTAGCTGCTGTTAACAGCTCATCATAAGGCGTGTCATGGCTACCGTATACTTCTGCCACAAGTGTGGATAGAACAGGAGGGCCTGGTGGGACTTCCACCAGTTGGACCTGTGCATTGTTTTTTTTGGCAATGGCCTCTAAATCTTTTCTGATGCGGAGCAAAATGGTGTGGCTCTGCTGGGCCCGCATTGATTTGTGTGCAAGGTTTACCCGTATATCTGCCAGGTGGGAACCGGTCCGGATAAAATAGTGGCGGACCATGCCGTTAAAATCCATTGGAGAGGCTATGCCGGTGTAGGAGACAAAATGGGTGACTTCGTTTACCTGTGCAAGATAATGCTCAAACTCGCGCACCACCCTGTCTGTGTATTCAAGGGAGGTGCCTTCGGGCATATCAATCACAACCTGAAATTCGTTTTTATTATCAAACGGGAGCAGTTTCAAGGGCACCAGTCGAAACACCCCAAGCAGGCACGATGCACCCAAAAGAACGAGGATTACAACAAAAAGAGCGGTCTGCATCAGTTTTTTATCTAAAAACAGGGATAATATTTTTTTATAGATCCTTGCCGGATAGGAATCCGGTTTCTTTTCCGTTTGCTTTTTTTCTTTAAAATTTTTTAAAAGCTTATGAGATATCCAGGGAACGACCGTCAGGGCGCACAGGGTGGAGAAAATAACGGTCAGGGGCACATTGATGGCCATGGGCGCCATATAGGGCCCCATCATGCCGGTAATAAATGATAAAGGGGCAAAGCAGAGAATAATGGCTATGGTGGACATAATGACCGGCGGAAGTACTTCCTGCACTGCATAAAGTGTTGCTTCAAGCGGTTCAAAAAATTTCTGGCGGATATGTCTTTGAATATTGTCCACATTGGTGATGGGATCATCCACCACAAGACCCAAAGATAAAATAAGAGCAAACAGGGTAACACGGTTGATGGTGTATCCGAAAATATAATTTACAAACAGGGCCAGGGAAAAGGATATGGGAACGGCCAGGGCAACCACCAATGCTTCCCGGTAGCCCAGCGTCAGGGCCAGGAGAATAACCACGCATAAAATGGCAAATCCCAATGATTTTAAAAGTTCATTTACTTTTTCTGCGGCTGTTTTTCCATAGTTCCGGGTGACCTCAACATGCATCCCATCAGGAATAACCTGGGCTTTTAGGTTTTCCACTTCTTTTATTATGGATTTTGCCACTTTTACAGCATTGGTTCCTTTCTTTTTGGAAAAAGCCAGGGTAACGCAAGGAAAGGAACTGGGTTCGGTTTCTGAAATTTCGTCCTGCGCCATAACTGCATTTGAAAAGCCGATACGGGTATAGCTTTTGGCTTCTTCGGGGCCGTCAATAATTTTGGAAACATCTGCAAGGTAAACCGGTTTGGCTTCCCTGCCGGAAACAACCAGGGATTTAACCTGGTCCGGATGGTTCAAAAACGAATGGCTGGTGATGGTAATTTCGGTGTTGTTTTTGTTGAAACTTCCGGCCTGGACAGAGACGTCAGCCCCTTTAAGTGCAGCTTCAATGTCATGGATGGATACACCAAAGCCCTTCATCCTGAGCGGGTCAAGCTCCACCCGGATTTCACGTTTACGTCCACCGTATATGGATGAACGCGAAATATTTTCCAGTCGGGATAATCGTGCGATAAGCTCTTCGCCAACCCTTTCCAGCTCATGGTCTGAATATTTTGGGGAATACAGGGTCAGGTTAACGATGGGGACATCGTCAATTTCAATGGGTTTGATCAGCCATTTAGTGACAATCGGTGGTACCCGGTCCAGGTTCATCTGTATTTTGTTGTGAAGTTTTAAAATCGAATTTTCCCGGTCTTCTCCCACGAAAAAACGCACCGTAACAACAGCCGATTCCCTTGTGGACATGGAATACACATATTCCACCCCGTCAATTTCCCATAACAGCTTTTCAAGGGGAGTGGCCACCAGTTTTTCTATTTCTTCCGGGCTTGCTCCCGGGGCTTCAACATAGATATCCGCCATGGGGACCACAATCTGGGGCTCTTCTTCTTTTGGAGTGAGGATAATGCTGAAAATCCCAAGGCACAAGGAGATGATAACCAGCATGATGGAAAGCTGGGATGATAAAAACAGTCGAACGATCCGGGTAAGGAAAGAATCTTTTTTCAGGGTAGTCTTATCTTGCTCAGAGGGGGACATGGCTTAGTTGTATCCTATGGTTTCATTTCCAGAAAGTCCAGAAAGTACTTCAATGTCATTTTCGATTTTTTTTCCGGTTTTGATGTACACACGCTGCCAGGAGTCTTTATCTTTAGAAGCACCTTCATTTTTTACCAGAACCAGTTCAAGCTGTCCCACAGTGCGAATCGCTTGCTGGGGGATTAAAAGGGTCTGGGCGGTTTCAACCGGGATGAGCAGGCGTCCGAACATGCCTGGATAAATTCCCGGTGTATCAGGAAGGCTGGCTTTGACCATAAATGTCCGGGTGTCAGGATCAGCGTAAGGAACAATCTCTTCTATTTTTGAGGGCACCAGCTTATTCAGCGTAGTGATGTTCACCTGGTAATCATTTCCCAAAGCCACCCGGCTGATCAAGCCTTCTCTTACATTTGCCTCAAGCCTCAACGATCCACTGGTCTGGATAACAAGAAGGGGTTTACCTGGAACGGCGATATCTCCGGGATCAATCAGGCGCTGCACCACCACACCATCTGCCGGTGATGTGATTTTTGAATAATCCAGGGCTATCTGTGCTTCTTTTATGACTTCTTCAGCATTCCTGATGGATGCTTTTGCAGACTGTTCTCCTTCCTGGGTTTTTTCCAGCCGGGCTTTTGCCTGGAGGTAAGCGGATTTATCAATTTCCAGCTTCTGGGAAGGAATGATTCCGGATTTGAACAGTTTTTGTGCCCTTTGGTAGGCACTGTTGGCCTGGTCAAGTCCAGCCTTTGCTTCATCCATGGATTTGTAGGTTTGTTTCAGGTTGTTCTTTGCAAGGGACAGGCCTTCTTTTGCCTGCTTTAACTGTGTGCTCAGTCGTCTGTCATCCAGTTGCACCAGAAGTTTGCCTTTTTTGACCGGGGCACCTGGAACACACAGCACTTTGACCACCTGGGCACTGACCTGGGATTCAATGACAGATTCCGTCAACGGCCTTATGGTTCCAATGGCTTCATACATATGGGTGATTTCCCGGTTTTCCACCTGCGCAGTATATTGGGGCTCTGGTATTTGGTTTGTGCTGCCCGAAGAAAAACCCGGCTGGATTTTTTCATTTTCGCAGGAAAAGTTGATGAAAGAAATAAATAACATTGATACGCAAAAAACAAGTTTTTGATTGATACGTTTCCCGAGAGATATCATGATTGGGCCTTTTTAAATTTTTAATTGGTGAACAAAAAGTATTCTACTCTTTTATCGATAGTCGTCAACCACACATTGTGGTACAAAAAACAGACGTGGTGTTTATCTTTTCGAGGAGTAAAATGTGAATAGAGGCGAATCCAGATTTATTAGAGCGGCCTTGTGGGGAATAGAAATGTATTGAATGGTTGACTATGCAGACCTTTTGCATTTAATATTTGAAGCCAAGTTCAATAAATAAAAGTGGTTTGGCGAGAATCATAACGGCTGGATGGGCTTGGCTGGGATATTTCTCACCTTCCCGGAGAAAGAGGATGCTTTTTAATATTTTTATTTCAGCTGCCCTGGCAGGACTGTATTTTACCACGTATGTCAATTACCTTCTTTTCCACAGCCTGGCGGAGTTTTTCAGTATTGTTGTCGCGTGTTCCTTTTTCATGATCACCTGGAATTCAAAAAAATACATCAAAAACCAATATCTTCTTTTTATCGGAATCGCCTATTTGTTTATTGCTTTCTTGGACCTTCTCCATACCCTGTCATACAAAGGCATGCCTATTTTTACGGATTATGATTATTATGCCAATCAATTGTGGATCGGTGCAAGATACATGGAAAGCATTACACTGGTTGTTGCATTTTATTTTTTGGGGGAAAATAAAACCTATAAGCCTGAAACCATCTTTTCAGTTTATCTGGGCATCACCACACTTATTATACTCAGTATTTTTGTCTGGAAATTTTTTCCAGTGTGCTTTGTGGAAGGTACGGGCCTTACCCTGTTTAAAAAAATCAGTGAATATGTTATCTGCACGATTCTCGTTGCAGGAATGTTTCTTCTGCAAAAAAATAAAAATAGGTTTGAACCCCAGATTTACAAGATTTTATTTATTTCCATTCTCTTTACGATTATCTCTGAGCTTGCCTTTACTTTTTATGTCAGTAATTATGGATTTTCGAATCTGGTTGGTCACTATTTTAAACTCTTTTCCTTTTATTTGATTTATAAAGCCATTATCGAAACCGGGATACGAAAACCATATGACTTGATATTTAAAGAGCTTGATACTGCCAATGAAAACCTGAAAGATGAGATACAAAAGGGAGAAAAACTGGAAAAGGAACGGGAAATAATAATTGTAAAGCTTCAAAACGCTTTAACTGAGGTGAAAACCTTAGGTGGTTTGATCCCGATCTGCTCTCACTGCAAAAAAATCAGGGATGATAAAGGATATTGGAAGCAGCTTGAGTCCTACATTCATGAACACTCAAATGCCAAGCTAAGCCATGGCATTTGTCCGGACTGTATAAAGACCCATTATCCGGACCACCATCCCCGTGAAGAAAAATAAGTTTCCAAAATAATATAAAAGATGAATAAAACTATGAAATCTAAAAATCCAGAGATTAAAATCCAGCAGGCCGAATCAGATCAGGCAAAGCAGGCGGTGCCTCTTTTTTATGAAACAGATCCATTGCTTTTTGATTATCTGTACATAGATGGTTATGAAACCGCATTGATGTTTTTTGAGAAAGAGTGGAGAAAAAAGCAAAGTGTTTACAGCTATTCTCACTGCTCAGTTGCCATGAGTGAAGGCACGCTTTTAGGAATCGAGCTTGGCTACGATAGAAAAACTTTGCAGGAACAGGCTCACCATACAGGTAAAAATGGAATTGACTGTTTAAGCCCTGAAGGAAAAAAGCAGCTTGCGCAACGGAACAGATACCTTCGCTATTTATTTCCCTCGATACCATATGATGCATATTTTATATTATTTTTAGCAACACACCATACCGCCAGGGGGCTGGGCTGCGGCAGGAAACTGTTGGTAAACGCTTTTGATAGAGCCCGAAGGCAGGGGTATCGGACCTGTGTGCTGGATGTGGCAAGTGAAAACAAAGCTGTTGGGTTTTATCTTGAAATGGGAATGGAAATCCTTTCGGAGAGTCGGGTTGTGCCACTTGAGGAAAATGGTATTCCAAGCCATTATCATATGATAAAAAAACTTTAACCATAAACTCATAATGTCGTTAACAAAAATAAAAGGAAAACGCATGTTTGACAATCTGTTGAGTCCCATCAAAATCAATAAGCTGAAAATTAAAAACAGGACTGCTTACCCTTCTTTAGGGGTATTGTTCTCCCTGGACAGAAAATTGAATGACCGGTATCTTAATTTTTTTAAAGAGATTGCTAACGGGGGGGCAGGAATTGTAACCGTTGGCCCGGTAGGGGTTGATTTTATCGGTTCTGGCCTTTTGACACTTGCCATTGATAAAGACGAATATATTCCTTCGTTTCAAAAAGTAACCGGTATTATAAAAGAAGGCGGCGCAAGCCCGTGGATTCAGCTTTTTCATGCAGGCGCATATTCCCATCCCATGATGATCGATAACCAGAAGCCCAAAGCTCCCTCAAAAATATATTCAAATTATTCAAGAACCGAGCCTGATGAGATGACAATTGAAGATATCAAAGAGATTCAAAATGCATTTGTTCAGGCCGCATTAAGGGCCAAAGAAGCTGGTTTTGAGGGGGTGGAGATCATTGCATCGGCAGGCTACCTGATCACCCAGTTTTTATCACCCCTTAAAAATAAAAGAACGGATGAGTACGGCGGAAGTTTTGAGAACAGGGTCAGGTTTCCAAGTGAAATTATTCAAATGATGAGAAAGGAACTGGGGGATGATTATCCCCTTGGTATCAGGATGGCTGGAAATGATCTGGTGGCAGAAAGCAACACAGACTCTGAAATGCCGGCAATTGCAAAAGTGTATGAATCATGTGGTATTGATGTGATTAATGTAACCGGAGGCTGGCATGAATCAAAAGTTCCCCAGCTTCCCATGGAACTGCCAAGGGGGACATTTTCATTTTTTGCCCAAAATATTAAAAAAGCAGTGTCCATTCCTGTCATGGCTTCAAATCGTATTTCAACGCCCTATGAAGCTGAAAATATTATCAAGGACGGCTTTGCCGACATGGTAAATCTTGGCCGGGTTCTCATTGCAGACCCGGAGTGGCCCAAAAAGGCTCAGGCCGGTCAACCAGAGGAGATAAGGCCTTGTGTCGGATGTAACCAGGGGTGTACAGACCAGATTTTTTCCGGATCACCGGTTTTCTGCCTTGGAAATCCACGGGCAAGCTTTGAGGGCGAAAGAATTATTACACAAACAAATTCTCCCAAAAAAGTTTTAGTTGTCGGGGCTGGTGTTGGCGGTCTTGAAGCGGCTGTAACGGCAAAACGCAGGGGCCATTATGTGGAAATTTATGAAAAAGAGGACAAAATAGGAGGCCAGCTCTGGCTTGCTGGAGCACCTCCCCACAAACAGGAGTTATTAGAATTTGTACGATATTACCGGGCAATGCTGAATAAATATAATATTAATGTTGAGTTTAATACAGAAGTAACAGCAGCGCTTTTGAAGGAAAAAAAGCCGGATCATGTCATTGTTGCAGAGGGTGCCCAGCCACTTGTCCCCCCAATTGAGGGCGTTGATGATCCCTGTGTGTATACTTCCTGGGATATTTTAAAAAATAATCCCAGGCTTGGAAAAAAAGTTGCTGTGATTGGCGGCGGCGCTGTGGGGCTGGAAACAGCTCATTTTATTGCATCAAAAGGAACCATGTCTCCGGAGGTGCTTCATTTTCTATTCAGGTATGATGCCGTGTCCCCTGAAAAGTTAAGGGAATATGTTTTCACCGGCACCTCAAAGGTTACCGTATTTGAAATGCTTGCCAAAACCGGGGCGGGTGTCGGAAAATCCACTAAATGGGTTTTGTTTGGAAACCTTGATAAGTATGGCGTAAAATCACATACATCCGCAAAGGTGCTTTCGGTTAAAAACGGGCTGGTCCGGTTTGACTTGGACGGCAAAACCAAAGAGGAACAATTTGATAATGTGGTTATTGCTTCCGGATCAAAATCTGTTAAAAAAGTGTCTCAAGAGATTGAGGCACTGGATATTCCTTTTACCGTTATTGGGGACGGGGTGGCTCCAAGACAGCTGAATGATGCGATTCATGGAGGTTTTTTGGCGGTCCTTGATATTTGACGAGTTGGTTGCACCTTTTTGGGTCTGTTATGGTTGTTTTTTTTGATTTTTGTATCTGTTTATGTGTGCCGGACCTGTGCAAATATGGCAAAACCAAAAAACAGAGGCAGTGATAGAAAAAGGAATAATAACGACCTGTTTCAAAAATCGGAGCAAAAAATATTTTTGAGATGGGTTCAGATTAAAAAGGTGAAAATCAATGGGCATATTACCATCGCAAAGGCATTTGTTCAGTATTCCCGACGAGGTTTCGTATTTTAATTGTGCGTATAACTCTCCTCAACTGTTGGAATCAACCAGGCGATTGAATGAAGGGGCGGCATCTAAAAATTATCCATGGAAAAGAGTGGTGGATGATTTTTTTGATGATGCAGAAGCGATACGGGAGCTGTCTGCAGAACTTTTTGAAGGGGACAAAGACGGTTTTGCCATCCACCCTTCAGTCAGTTATGGAGTAAGCACAGCAGCGCGGGCCATTGAGCCGGGTCTGAAAACCGGGGATGAAATTTTGAATATTGCTGAAGAGTTTCCCAGTAATGTTCTGCCCTGGAGAAGAACAGCAGATCAAACCGGTGCCCGGATAGTGATTGCCAAGACACCTGAAGACGGCAACTGGACCCGGGCAATTTTAAATACAATGAACCCCAGGGTGAAAGTGGTTGCGGTCTCAACCTGCCACTGGACAAATGGTGCCTATATTGATTTGAAATCTATCAGCCAGGCCTGCAGGGAAAACAATTCAATTATGGTGGTGGATGCCACCCAAAGTCTTGGGGCCATGCCGTTTTCTATTAAAGAAATTAAACCGGATTTCCTGGTGTCGGCAGGGTATAAATGGATGCTGGGTCCATATGGGTTCAGCCTGCTTTATGTATCTGAGCCGTGGCGGGATGCCCGGCCCCTGGAGGAAACCTGGCTGGTGAGAAGCAATGCTAGGGACTTTGCAGGGCTTGTTAATTATTCAGATGATTATCTTCCGGGAGCCAGAAAATTTGATGTGGGAGAGACCTGCACGCCAACCATTTTACCTGGAGCTGTTGCAGCACTGGAACAGATCAGGGAATGGGGTGTTGGCAATATTGCGGAAACGCTTTTGGAAATAAACAAGCAGGTTGCACAGCATTTGGAAGAACTGGAGTTTACCCTGCCGGATAAATCCCAGAGGTGTCCGCATCTTTTTGGGGCAACCCTGCCAAAACATTATAACGGCAATCTGGTGTCTGAGCTTTCTAAAAAAGATATTTATATTTCACAGCGGGGCAATGCCCTTCGCTTTGCTCCGTACCTCCACATCACGGAAAATGATATAAGTCGTCTTTTTGAGGCGATTGATGAGCTGATTGTTTAGCGGTAATCCTTGTAATTGATGTTATACCGCGCGGCTTTATAAGAAAATTTTCGTACGGTAATACCGATAAGCTTTGCAGCTTTGTTAATATTGCCCTTGGTGTTTTTCAAAGAGTCCATCAGGATCTCTTTTTCAAGATGGGCCACGGCATCCTCAAGGGACAGGGGCAGAGTTTTGGATTTGGTCCCGGTCTGGAGGGTTGCCGGCAGATGGTAGCTGTGAATCGCCCCCTCGTTGCAGAGGATCACGGCACGTTCGATACAGTTTTCCAGCTCACGCACATTGCCCGGCCAGTGATATTCCATCATCATGTCAATGGCGGGGGTTGAGATGCGTTTGATGTTTTTGCCGTGCTCTTTCCTGTATTTTTCAAGGAAGTGGTCTGCCAGGAGGATAATATCTGTTTTTCTCATCCTGAGGCTGGGCAGATAAATGGGGAATACATTGAGGCGGAAATAAAGATCATCCCTGAATTTTCCCTGCTGGACCATCTCTTCCAGGTTGGAGTTGGTCGCAGCCACAATTCTGACATCGCTTTTGATGGGCTGGTACCCGCCTACACGCTCAAACTCCTTTTCCTGGAGTACTCTTAAGAGTTTTACCTGGGCAGACAGGTCCATGTTGCCGATTTCATCCAAAAAGATCGTGCCGTGATTGGCCATTTCAAACCGGCCTTTTTTCTGGTGGGAGGCACCGGTAAAAGCCCCTTTTTCATGGCCGAACAGTTCGCTTTCAATCAGATTTTCCGGTATGGCAGCACAGTTGATTTTTAAAAAAGGTTTTTTATTTCGCTCAGAATTGTAATGAATAGAGTTGGCCACCAGTTCTTTTCCTGTACCGCTTTCTCCTCGAATTAATACGGTTGCCGAAGAACTGGACACCTGGGAGATCATCTGGAAGACTTCTCGCATTTTGTTTGAATTGCCAATGATATTGGTAAAACTGTATTTATTTTCGAGTTCGGATTTCAGTCGGATGTTTTCTGTTTTTAGCTGCTCTTTTTCCACCCGGATGTTTTCGATATTGATTACATGGTGGGCAACCATTGCTGCAACAACGGACAGCAGCTTTTCTCCTTCTTCCAAGGATTTTTTACCTTCAAAAGGACGATCTGCACTGATGGCGCCAACCACCCGGTTGTCCTTTTTAATGGGAACGCAGATAAAAGAGTAGTCCTGGCCTTCCACAAAGTTCCTGGAGTGGGTTTTGTCTAAAAACAGCGGTTCTTCGCTTATCCGCGGGACAACCGCAGCCTCTCCTTTCTGTATAACCCTGCCGATGATGCCTTCGCCTGGTAGGTATTTGACTTTTTTGGTGGTGTCCTCAGAGATTCCATGGGCAATTTCAATGCGGATTTCACCGCTTTCAGAGTTGATGAGGAATATGATTCCCCTGACCAGGGAAAGGGATTCGGAAAGAACACTTAGGACTTTGAACAGGGATTTTTTCATGTCCATGTGCTGGTTCAGGGCTTCACTGATTTCATGCAGCAGGGAGAGTTCTTTAAAGGATTTCATATTGCTTTTGCACCGTTATTGTTATAATTTGTAAATATATACATTTTTGTAATGACATTATTACAGAAAAGTTAATTTTTTTTCAAGTTGTAATATTTTTTCAAGGAAAAAATGGGCTCAGATACAAAAAAAGCCAAGACCGCAGCTGCTCGGGATGCAAAAAGAGCCTTGGAAATCCTGTTTGAAATATCTGAAGCCGTAAACGCCACTCGTAATCTAAGCGAGTTGTATAAAGTTATTCACAATGCTTTGGCCAGGATGTTTAATGTCGATAATTTTTATATTGCGCTTCACCACGAAAGCGAGGACTCGATCTCTTTTCCCTATTATGTGGATGAAAAAGATCATAACCCCGATGAAATATTTAATTTCAGTGAAACTGCTTCGTTAACCGGCCAGGTGATCAAGACGGCAGATCCTTTGATTTTTTATGAAAAGGATATTGTTGATTTTGCCCGGGCTCAGAATAAGAAAACCATTGGAACGCTTTGTAAAGTCTGGATTGGAGCGCCCTTAATCATTAAGGGACGGGTGATTGGCGCCATTGTTATGCAAAGTTTTCAATCTGCTGATGATTATCAAAAAAAGGATTTAAATCTTCTGAGCACCATTTCCCATCATATTGCCCTGGCGATTGAGCGAAAAGAGTCTAATGAAAAATTATCTGAGCAAAAAAAGACACTTGAAAAGATTCTGGAGTTATCTCCCGTGGGAATCTGCCTGGTTGAAAACCAGGTGTTCAAGTGGGTGAACAATAAAATGCTGGATCTGTTCGGCTATGACAGGAAAGCAGATTTGGAAGAAAAAAATGTGCGGATAATTCATAATTCCGAAGCAGACTATAAAGAGGTTGGAAAAATTATTTTCAAGGACCTGGCCCTTAAGGGAAAGTCTGATTTTGACTATAATATGAAAAAAAAAGACGGCACCCTTTTCAAGGCGCATATCATAACCTCCGGAAGTGAAAATAAAAATCCTCTTGAGCGGGCAATTGTTACAATTGCGGATATTTCCGAGCAGGAGACGGCTCAAAAAGAACAGTTGGAAAGAGAAAAGCTTCAGGGGGTTTTGGAGATGGCAAGAGCTGTCTGTCATGAGATCAACGAGCCCCTGCAAACCATACTTGGATATTCAAATCCGCATCAGGAAGGCGCAAAAATTTCCAGCAAAGAACTGGAAAATATCAAAGGACAGGCCAGCCGAATAGGAGAGATGACAAAACGGCTTTCAAATATTACCCACTATAAAACCATAGATCACCCTGGAAATACCAAGATCGTTGATATATGGGGTTCCAGCAATTTCGACACTTAGGTGTTTCACCCTGTGGATCAATAAAATATTTCACCAAAAGAGCCTTGATTTAAAAAAAGTTTAATGGAATAATACGGGCTCTTTTTGTCTTATATAAAATAAATGATGTGGACGAATAACTGGTGTTGAAGATTAAACCGATAAAGAAAAATAGAGATCCGGGAAAAACAATCGAAGTGCTATTTAAGATTTCTGAGGCGGTCACCCATACCCGAAACCTGGATGAGCTTTATATGGTGATCCACCAGAACCTGGACAAAATTCTCAATGTAGATAATTTTTATATTGCCCTGCTGGATGAAAATAAAGATGCGCTGTTTTTTCCTTATTTTGTAGATGAAAAGGCTAATAACCCTGAGATAATAGATAATTTCAGCCAGACAACATCTCTTGCCGGCAGGGTTATTCAAAAACAGCACCCCATGATTTTTTCTGAAGAAGAAATCATCCGGCTGTCTGGTGAATCTGGGCACAGATCCATGGGGATTCCCAGTAAAATATGGCTGGGTGCTCCCCTGGTTATCAATAAAATAGTTAAAGGTGCGATTGTTATCCAAAGTTATTCGAGTGAAACAGACTATGAAGAAGAGGATCTGGATCTGCTTAACTCTGTTTCCCAGCATATTGCCCTTGCAATAGAACGAAAAGAGTCTGATGAAAAGCTCAATGAGCAGGGCTCGATTTTAGGAAAAATTCTGGAATCATCACCGGTTGGAATTGCTTTGGTGGAAAACCGGGTATTTAAATGGGTTAATGCTGAGATGGTGAGGATGTTTGGTTATGAGTCCAAATCGGATCTGGAGAATAAAAGCACCCGGATGATCTATAAAAACAAGCCCGATTATGAGCAAAACGGGGCCACCATTTACAAAAGCCTTACCAGTTCCGGAACGGCTGATTATGAAACCCGGCTGATAAGAAAGGACGGAACCCTTTTTCCAGCTCATATCCGCTTAAACTGCAGGGATATTTCCAACCCCATGGAATGGGCGATTGCCACTTTTACAGATATTTCATTGAGAAAGGCTACAGAAAAGGAAATTTATGAAAAAGAAAGGCTTCAGGGCGTTCTTGAGATGGCCGGAGCAGTCTGTCATGAAATCAACCAGCCCCTGCAGGCTATTTTAGGCTATTCAGAACTGTTGATGATGAGTTCCTCTTCCAGCCAGGTTGAAGAAAATGGTTTGGACGCCATAAAACGACAGGCATCCCGGCTGGGGAAAATTACGCAGAAATTATCCAGGATTACGCATTACCGTACCATTGAATATCCGGGAAATACAAAAATTGTGGATATATGGGGGGCCAGCGGAGACAAGAATCACTGAAAAAAAGATTTCAGGCTGCAGGATCACTTTCTTTTTTGCTGGCAAGGCCGTCTAGATGCCTTTCAACAAAAGCCCGAAGGTTTCTGTCCGGGTCAAGCCTGTCTGAATAGTAATTTAGAACCCACCACAAATTGTTCAGCTTTTCACTGTCATTCTGCCACCAGGAGACAGACTCTTTAATCGCTTCAGGCGATTCAAACTCAGAATTGATTTTGATGTAAAACTCATGACACATTGTCCGGGTGACGGGTTGAAGACTGAGTACTTTGACTGTGTTCCGATTGATCATTCCTGCCTCCTTTAAGTGCCCTAAAAGTGAACAAGTTTTATGTTTTAAAAGACCTACATCAATATCCTGCGCTTGTAAAGTAAATAAAAAATATATAGATAATTTGTATTATAATTCCAGATTGTTAAGATTGTATAAAGGCAGGATTTCCCTGTAAACAGGCGTTTTTTTTGAGTTGCCAATACCGGTATGGATAAGATAAGCTGGAAAAATTAATGAACAGGTTCAAAATGGTAACAGAGGATTAATACGATTTGAAAGATAATATAACATTTGTTATCGGCGGATGCCGAAGTGGAAAAAGTGACTATGCATTAAATCGGGCCAATGAAATCAAAACCGGGATAAAATATTTTGTTGCCACCTCCGTTCCCACAGATGCGGAAATGGAAAAAAGGGTTCAAAAACATCAAGGAGAGCGGGGTCCTGAGTGGCAAACCATTGAAGAGCCTGTGAAGCTTCATGAAATAATAGATCAGTATGCTCCAAAAGCCGGGGTGATTTTGGTGGACTGCCTGACCCTCTGGGTGTCCAATCTGATGTTTGCCTCATATGATTCAGACCAAGTGGAAGCGGCTGTTTTAAAACTTGAAAAAAGTCTTGAACAAAGCGAGTGTCCGGTTTTTTTAGTGTCCAATGAAGTCGGCCTGGGTATTGTTCCGGAAAATACACTTGCCAGGCAGTTTCGGGATTTTGCAGGCCTGGTGAACCGGCGGATAGCAAAGGCTGCCGATAAGGTGGTCATGACAGTTGCTGGAATTGATGTGCAGATTAAGCCGCGGGCCTGATGCTAATGGCGAACTTAATGCTAATGGCGGGCCTGATGCTAACGGCGGACCTGATGCGAATGAATCGGGAGAAAGTATAAAGTGAAGTATAAGCATATTTTTGGTCCGGTCCCATCCAGGCGTCTTGGTGTATCTCTGGGAATTGATCTGGTTGTTCACAAAATCTGTTCTCTGGACTGTGTGTATTGCGAGTGTGGTAAAACCACCAAATTGACCGATAAAAGAAAGGAATATGTAAAGGCGTCAAAGGTGTTTGCTGAGCTGGATGACTATCTAAAAAATAATCCTGCCCCGGATTATATCACTTTCTCCGGGTCTGGTGAGCCCACTTTAAACAGCAGCCTGGGCAAGGTCATTGATTATATTAAAAAAAATGCACCACAGATCAAAGTTGCCGTGCTGACCAATTCCACCTTGTTCCATGATCCTGTGGTAAGATCCGAGCTTTTAAAAGCAGACCTGGTGGTCCCTTCCCTTGATGCCGTAGCAGATGAGGCCTTTAAGCGGATCAACCGACCCCTTAAGGGAGTGGATGTCAGCCGGATTATTAAAGGTATAAAAGCCTTTGCCAAAGAATATAAAGGAAACATCTGGCTGGAAGTGCTGATTCTTCCAGGAATTAATGATGAGGTTTCTGATCTGATGCTGCTTAAAGAGGCCATAAAAGAGATCAGGCCGCAGATGGTTCAGCTCAATACCCTTGATCGGCCGGGAACCTGCATTGATATAAATCCTGCATCAAAAGAGCAGCTTGAGCAGGTTAAAAAAATCCTTGATTACCCATCCACCCGGATTATTGCCAAGGTGGATAAACAGATAAATGCAAATGTGCAGCCCCGGGATTTGGCGTCCGCTGTTATTGAAACCATCCATCGGCGTCCCTGCACCAAAAAAGACCTACTACAGATTTTGAACATACCTGAAGTTCATTTGGAAAACTGCATCAGGCAATTGAAAAAAGAAAAGAAAATTATTGAAAAATCCCGTGACAGGGGATTGTTTTACGAAACCATTAAAGAAAGTAATATATGAAATCATTTATCACGGATTTAAGATCGGCCATTTTATTTATCACCATTCTTCCGGCAGGAAAGAATGTGGCATATTCACCTGTGGGTATGATCAAATGTTTTCCAATTGTGGGTCTGATCCTGGGCGCCCTTCTCCTGGCATTTGATTCGCTGGTTTCTCTCTTTTGGCCGCCAGCCGTTGTTGCAGTGCTGGATGCGGTGTTTCTGGTCATTATTACCGGGGCCTTTCACCTGGATGGCTTGGGAGATGCAGCAGACGGGCTTTTCAGCCATCGGCCCAAAGAGCGGGTGCTGGAAATCATGAAGGACAGCCGAACCGGTATGATGGGGCTGGTTGCCATTTTCTGCATCCTGGCCCTTAAAATTGCCGGGATCTATGCCCTTAAAACCAGTTTACCTTCATCACAGGCCATGCTCTGTTTTTTTCTTATTCCAGCGTATTCCAGGGCCACCATGATATTCGGCATCCGATTTCTGGATTACGGCAGAAAGAATACAGGAACCGGCCTGGACCTGTTTGAAAAGCCTGTTGGACTAAAGGATTTTGCTTTTGTCCTGATTCTGGTGGCCATATCCTTTATTTTGGGGTATAAATGCCTGGTCTTAAACCTCGGTTTTATCCTTTCAATGATTTTGATTCTGGGATTTTACAAGGCTAAACTCAACTGTATTACAGGTGATATGCTGGGCGCCATGAGCGAAGTGACAGAAGCGATTTTATTTCTGGCAGCAGGCGCCGTCATCATCTAAAAGGAAAATAAAAATGATTATTGGCCATGGCGGCAATAAACAGGATCTGGCAGGCGCACTGGGGTGTGACATAGACCAGATCATCGATATGAGCAGCAATTTAAATCCCCTGGGCCCGCCCAAAGGGATTGAGAAGTTTATATGCGACAATATAGCTAAAATCCGGTCCCTGCCCCTGCCGGATGCAGCCGGTATGAGAAAGGGGTTTGCAAGGTTTCATAATATAGATGAAAGCCGCGTTGTCCCGGGAAACGGAACCACCTGGTTTATATACACCATTCCCAAAGCTTTGGGTGCAAAACGGGTATTGATAACAGGCCCTACCTATTCAGACTACCAGGATGCCTGCATCATGCATGGTGTTGAATATACGTATCATTTTGCAAAAGCTGAGAATAACTTTATCCCGGATTTGGATGAAGTGTCATCTCTGGCTCAAAAAGCTGACATTGTATTTATCTGCAACCCCAATAATCCCACAGGCGCCCTGGTTGAAAAACAAAGAATTGAAAGCCTGCTTCAAGCCCATAAAGATACGCTTTTTGTTTTGGATGAATCCTATCTGCCCTTTGTGGAAAATGCAGAGGAGTTCTCTTTTATTCAGGACACAGGGTATAAAAATGTCCTGGTGTTATCCTCCATGTCCAAGATTTTCAGGATACCAGGCCTGAGGACCGGTTTTTTAATTGCAGAGCCATCCATTGTAGAAAAAATAATGGACTACTATCAGCCTTGGAGCATTAACTCCCTGGCCCAGGCCGTAATTGAACATATCTTTAAATTTCCTGAAAAGATCGAACCTTTTTACAGGGAGACACGGGATTATATTCAAAAGGAAAAGAACTATTTTTATAACGGCCTGAAAGATGCTAAAGGCATCCACCTAATTGACAGCAGCACATATTTTATCCTGGCCTGCCTGACAGAAGGCCAAGATGCCAAAACATTCTGTGAGAAAATAGGCCAGCATAAAATACTGATACGCAACTGCTCAAATTTTCAAGGCCTGTCAGAGCAATCTGTCCGATTTTCCCTTAGAAAAAGAGAGGAAAACCACCAGCTTTTAACCTGCATAAAACAGGCACTTCAAAATGGTTGATATAGTGCTGTTTGATATTCACTGGGCCATTGTTTTGGCTGCCTTTATTCTGGATTTTGCCCTGGGTGACCCCCTGATTTTTCCCCACCCCATAGTAGCCATGGGAAATGCCATCTCTTATTTTGAGCCTAAGTTTAGAAAGCTTGAAAAAAACCTTGTGCTTTCAGGCTCTTTCTTTGCTCTGTTTTTGATCGTAACTACCTGGCTTACGGCCTTTTTGATTATAAAGTTGAGCATTACCATTCATCCTATTCTGGGAGCAGTGGTCCAGACAATATTGCTGTTTTACTGTTTTTCATCAAAAACCCTTGAAATAGAGGCCATGAAGGTATTCAAAGCCCTGGATCAGGGCGGGATTGATGCGGCCAGAAAACAGGTGGCCATGATTGTGGGCAGGCAAACAAGCACCCTGGATGAAAAAGGGGTAACACGGGCCTGTGTGGAAACTGTGGCGGAAAATTTTGTGGACGGATTTTTATCTCCCTTGTTTTTTGCCCTGATCGGAGGGGTTCCGGCAGCCCTGGCCTTTAAAATGATCAATACACTGGATTCAATGGTCGGCTATAAAAATGACCGCTATCTTCTTTTTGGAAAAGCATCCGCAAGGATAGATGATGTGGCTAATTTTATCCCCTCTAAGCTGTCTGTTTTAATAATCTCTCTTGCAGCCTCCTGTTATTCTCTTAAAAAAGGAATGTCAGCCTTTAAAACAGGTTTTTTACAGGGAAAACTGCATAAAAGCCCCAATGCCGGGTATCCGGAAGCCGCCTTTGCAGGTGCTTTGGCCATGCGGCTTGGCGGACCCAGCATCTATCATGGAAAGCGGGTTGAAAAACCGTTCATCGGCAAGGCATTTAAAGACCCAAAAAAAAGTAAAATAAAGGCGTCCTGTGACCTCATGATGCTCAGCTCTTTTGTGTCCACCCTTCTTGCATGTCTCATGCTTTTTATTTTTTAAGGCGGTACATATGGCTCAAAAACCCGATAGAAAATTCAGGCTCGGCACCACCTCTTTCATTTTCCCGGATCATATTCTTCCAAATATAAAAAAACTGGCCCCTTTTTTTGATGAGATCGAGCTTCTGGTTTTTGAGAGTATACCGGAAAGTGTCATACCCTCAAAAAAAGAGATTGAAGATCTTTTAATGATCTCCAGAGACCAGAACCTGACCTATAATGTTCATATGCCCACAGATATCAGTTTAACCGCTGACACTGAGTTCAACCGCCAAAAGGCTGCAGACATCTATTTAACGGTGCTTGATCGGTTTGAACCCCTGAGACCTACAACCCATACGCTTCATCTGGAGATGCCTCAAGAATTGAAACAGGAGATTTCAGGGAATGGCAATGCCGAAGTTCTTCTTAAAAACTGGATAGAAAACACCTATGACGGATTGAAAAAGCTTTTAGCGGGAAGCGTAAATCCGGATATCCTGTCCATTGAAACCCTTGACTATCCTTTTTCCCTGATAGAGCCCATTGTGCAGGAGTTTAACCTGCCCGTGTGTATAGATCTGGGGCATGCTGTAAAATATGGCTACAACCTCAAATCCATTTATAACACTCACACACCGAATATTCCCCTGATGCATCTTCATGGTGTGGACCCCTCTTTTAGCCCGGCAAAAGATCATACCCGCCTTGACCGGATGCCACAAACAGATTTCTCCATGATTTTAGATATCCTTAAAACCTATACCGGAACCATCAGCCTTGAGGTTTTCAACCAGGACAACCTGAACTATTCGCTCAAATTTCTCAGTAGTTTTTTTAACCTTTTCTTAACAAAAGATGATTTTTCCCCCTAATTGGACTTTCAATCGCGATGTTGTATAATGACAGCAATGTGACATTATTTTTTGTCATCAAAACAGGGAGTGCCGAATGAAAGCCATCACCATCTTTATAGGGTTTACAATATGGGTTATCAATTTTTTGCAATCCATGCTAAACTTTAAAACATATCAAGGAGATAGAAAAGCTCCCTGAAGAAGATCAACAGGTGCTGACCAGCCTGCTGGATGCATTTATCAAAAAAACACAAATTTGAACAGTTGGCCCGGGCCTGATTGTTTAAAGGAGAGACCATGCAAACCGTAATGGATGAAGGCAGACTCAAACAGATCTTTAAAGAGGCCATCGCAGAGATGCTCGAAGAAAAACAAAACCTGTTCCATGATATCGTCATGGAAGCAATGGAGGACATCGCCCTCAGCCGTGCCATTGAAGAAGGCCACAGCTCCGGCAAAGTTACCAAACAGGAAGTTTTTGACATACTGGAAGGCCGGGGGGCGTGATCTTCGACTTTGATAAGAGTTTTACCAAGGACTTAAAAAAGCGTAAAACCGACAAACAGCTAATGGAACGGGTTCGTCAAGTAATCTTGGCCGTAGAAGCAGCCCCGGATATCCACACCATCCGGAATCTTAAAAAATTAAAAACCCAGGGCAATCATTACCGTATCCGGATTGGTGATTATCGTCTGGGCCTTGTCATCGAAAATGATACCGTCAGCTTTGTCAGGTGTCTGCACAGAAGTGAGATTTATCGGTATTTTCCATAGTTTATAAAAGCGGTATCGTCTCCGTGCTCGGGCTTCAGCCGTCAAAAAAAACCGGCTTCCACTGCCTGCGCCCGGAGGTGGCCTGATTTAATATACCCTCCCACCACCCTGGTGGTGGCCGCTTTAATCCCCCTGCCTGTCATGCTAAATTGCAGCATTACATAATCGGCCGTTATCGTACGAAGCGCTTATAAGTTTCTAAAGGAGGCACCATCCGATAACGCGAGATTATGTAAAACGGCATGTAGCCCGCCAGGCAGTGAAAGCGGCGGCAGATTTGTATCTGTTCCCGCCCACCGCCCAAAAGGAAAAGCGGTTAAGAAAAAAACATCCTAACCGCTCTCATGAAAAATATTATGCGATCCTATATTGCTGTTTTTCCCCTGAAAACGTCAATATAGGTATGTTTTCAAGGATAGATTTTGTGCTTTTTCTTATAATTACAAGCAATTACCTTGGTGCAACCCCCTTGCCAAGCCTCCTGGTACCTGGCTTATAATTATAGTTACTTACCTTGGTCCGCCCCCCGGTTCACCCCCGGTTCAAGAACCAATGGATAATTGTTCCATTTTAATAAAGTAGCGTTCATTCTTTCTAATGTGCGGATTACGCATTTTAAGTATTCCTTGTTCGCCTCAAAAGGCAAAATGCCTTTTACCTGTCCCCCTGCTGCTGCTGCACCCTCACAATTACATAATAAATTTTTATAGCCTTCCCAACTCTGTTTTGTATATTTCAGCACTATTTTCATTTCATCATTATTTTTATATTTTCCGAATAATGTGTTGAAGTCATGCTCGATTTTTGCTTCCTTGATAGGAACAATTTGATTGCCACACTCATCTAAATCTTTATTTGTTTTAGCTGTTTCTATGCAGCTGATATCACATGCAAATGAATTGGCACAGAGAATATTTATCATAAATAGAGAGACCATTATTAAGCAACTTATCTTTCTCATCATTATCCCTTTATATTATCCAATATATTGAAATTACTCGCAAAATATAGATAGAAAACAAAGTCGTTCGTTCAACGAATTCTACGCTCTCCACCAGCAGCACTCCAAGATTTTATTCTTAATCCTGCTCCAAGATAGATTGGATGCCCTCCTGAAGCAATGTAATCCTCTGGTGAAAAGTTGAATACATTGTATCCACGTCCTGGATGTGTATGATAAATTGCAACAGGGGAAGTTCCATCTGGGACCTTATTAAACTTCGATTTATCAAGTTCCCTCTCTGTTCCTTTTACAGGCATCGCAAATGAATAATAGTCTCCAATACCATAAATGTAGCCACCATATTCATATTCATGGTATTGAAAATTATCTCTTATATAGTCAGTTGCTGCTATTGCGGCTTCATCCATAGTTTTGTAAAAGCCTGGCTCTGTGTACCGTCCCCAATAAAAGCCTATTGCCTCCAAATCAAGGAGGCTAGTTGGACCAGCAAAGAGAACGCCATAGTCTATGACTTGCTGACGAACAGCCTCCAACTTAGCTTCACGCTCGTTAAAACTTCTGGTAAATGCTTTTGATCCCCAATATGCTTCAGATGCTATCGAGTCTGATGTAAACCCAGCCTCATTTGTAGCTTCGTTCCAGCCACCATTTACAGCATTATAAAAGCCACCCCAGGTGTTAGTACTGGTAGAACCTCCAATAGAGTCAGCTGCACCATAACAGCCAGATGTGCCAGAGTCTGGTGGCCCAAAGCTCAAATGCCCACTCGGATCAATATACTTAACAGGATTATTTAGGCAAATTATCCTTTAGAGGGCTTCTGAAAAAGTGTTGAAACCCTTTCCTGTTAAGCCATTCCGAGCTTTATCAAAATTGTAAAAGATCAAAAATTACCGTAAAAATTGAATCATCATACGTATAGTTGAACTAAATTTTAATTCTTTTCATATAACAAATGCTGGGATATTAAAAGCCCAGCCAATCACCATCGCATCTGGGTCGATGATTATCGTCTGGGCCTTGTCATTGAGAATGATACCGTTAACTTTGTCAGGTGCCTGCACAGGAGCAAGGTTTATCGGTTTTTTCCATGATTAAAAACTTATATTTCAAGATATAGCTCCATTCTTTTCACTCTTTTCATAGAAATATTACACATAGAATGTACAAAGCACCACAAACAAATATTAATAGAACTGAAAATCGACCAAGAGGATTTATTTCTTGAACTTCTCCTTTTTTCTCTTTTTCCCTTTTCTTTATTTGATATGGGGACTTTCCTCTCCAAAGGCGGATTCCTTCATACATCCCATATATAATTACAACAACCCAAATTAATTCTGTATTTAATTCCATGTTTTCATTTAATTCCACTAAAATATAACAATTTTAAAAACTAAGGAATCGAAGGTTCGTACATAAACTTTCTACTAGGAAATTTAATATCCTCCCCAGTATAGAGTTTAAAACTTCCTTCTAAAATCATTAGTCCCCCGGTCTCTATTAACGTCGGATTGACAGCTGGATAAGTTGACAATCCAGCCCCCACGAGGCCAAGCCCAGCACCGACCTGTAAACCAGCCTTTATTCCAAATTTATTATCTCGAACAAAATTGCCCCACCCTTCTTTGTCAAAGGAATTCATATAAGGCACAGTAGATATGTGGTGATAGAGGGTCCTGTTTTTTCTTGCCTGATACATCCTATCCGAACGTTTTCGGCTTTCTACAGCACTATAATAGTTCTCTTCAAAGTTTTCGGTTCCAGCTATCAAGCTGCCCACAAAAGCTTGATTTTCAAAATAACTCTCAAAGTCATAGCTTTGGCCTATTGAGAATGTTTCAGTCATCCCTAAATAGCCCTGCATAAGGGACGCCGATACAGCAGCATCTCGCTCCCCTATTACGGTTTGCTCTCTATTATAGTTGTCAATATCTCTTTGCTGTATAGCGCTAATTACTTGACTCATGTTACCATTTCCACACGCGTCTGCTATTGCTGCGCAATCTGCTTGATCTGACTCAGACATACTCCAGTGCCCGGATGGATCAATATACTTAACAGGATTATTTAGGCAGATAATTCCTGTAGAGGGTTTTTCAAAAACGGCTAAAACCCTTGGTTAACAAACCATTCCACGATCAGTAAAAATTGTAAAAGACCAAAAAATACCCCAAAAATTGAATTCTCATATGTATAGTCGAATCGGATCTCAACGGATGTAATGGGACCCCAACCGATCTTTGCCTTTATTTTTTTGAGGATATTAATTTCTTTAGAAAATTATTTTTTTCTTTCAATAATAAAAGGCATCTTTCTTTTTCAGCTTTTAAATTTTTAGAAGAAACAGCATTTATCGCATTAAATCTATTTGTATTTTCAATTAGTTGAGCCTCCAAATTATCCGTATATAAATCTCCAGTCGCTGTTACCATGCTTTTTAGCCTGTAATACTCTGGACTTTTGAAAATATATTTATGGATCAGTTCAAGGAATAAATAAGCGTCCACGACAACAATATTTCCAACCACTGAGTTAAGTTCCTCTTTGAATGAGCTGTTGGTAGGGAAGTATAGATAGAGATCAAAAATCAAGTGGCAAGAAAAATAATCTCCTTGTTTAACAAGAGAAAATAATTTCTCTAAAAATATATTAGTACTTTCCCCAATGACTTCTTCTGGGCTACTTAATCTCCTACTTTGATTCTTGTCAAAAGATTCAAACTTTTCAATGATCTGTAAATAATTATTTTTATTAGGGTTTTGGATAAATTGTTCCCAAACATCACTTTTAGTGTGAGCGTAAAAACAGCCTGTATTTATGATAATTAGAAAAAATAGGGCTTTTTTAAAATAGTTGAATGTTAAATGCATTTTGTTTTTCATCACTGGGAAGTCCTTCTAATGAAGCCCATCTGATCGATGGTGAGAATAACTGCTGTTATTATGCCCGATACTATCATTGGAGTTAGAATCATTGTCAGAACCAGAATTTTGGCTATAGTCATAGTCGCCGGCATAATCATAAGTACCCTCTGAAGGATAGTTTTTGATGGTTACAGTAATCTTACCGCTACCATCTTTGTTGATTATTTCATTAATTTGTTTCATTGCAGAAACACTGTCGCCAACATAATCAGGCCTTGACGTTCCCCCCACTAAAACGCAACCTTCAGAATCATCAACAGTATTGCCATTATGCAGTTGGACTCCTGTCATTTTTTTGCCAGTTTCATTGTATGTATTGTCTAATTGAATCCTATCTGGATCATAGTCTTTTCCACTTTGGGATTTGTCTCTTGACCAAGCAGAATATTCTCCAGCTTGAACCCTTCCGATGTCAGTGTTTAAAGCATGTTCAAGAGTATGGCCGCTGAAAGTTTGAGCAACCTTTTTTTTGTCACTCCTAACATTAATGGTGCCGGGTGTTGAAGTCCGAGTACTTTTGCTTCTCTGAACACTAATATGTACAGCATGCCCGGTAGGATCAGTATACTTAACAGGATTATTTAGGCAAATTATCCTTTAGAAGGCTTCTGAAAAATTGTTGAAATCCTTTCCTGTTAATCCATTCCACGTTTCATCAAAATTGTAAAAAACCAAAAATCATCCCAAAAATTGAATCATCATACGTATAGTTGAGCCGTATTTTATGGTAGTGTCATACTATAATGGGTTTCATTTTAAAAGATATAAAAAACTAGGTTAAAATATTGATTTTCTCTTTTTTGTTAAATAACGACTAAACAGCAGCGCACATATCTTTTATGTCTTTAAAAACGTTGTATTTGAGGAAATTTCGATCATATAGTATCGACAATATGAATTTTTGTGTTATAATGACTCCACTACATCAAACTTGGAGGATAATTACATGCCGTTTTCAGAAAAACTATCAAAAATGCGAAACGATAGAGGGTTAACCCAACAACAATTAGCTGCCATGATCGGCGTGGGCATAGCCCAGGTAAGACGCTATGAAAAAGGCAATTCATCGCCCACACTGGAAGTGATTAAAAACATTGCCAGAACCCTTGGCATATCCGCAGACGAGCTTCTTTTTGATAAAGGAGAAGGCGTTGCAGATAAAAGGATCATGGATAAAAAACTATTGGAACAGTTTGAACTGGTGTCCAAACTCAAGCCCCATGACAAAGAGGCCATTATGACCATTATAGACAGTGTGATTATTAAAAACAGACTTGAAGAAGTAATGCCCGGTCAGTCCGATGCTTCATGGACCAACCAGATGCGCAAAGTGGTAAAAGAGTTCCGCAGCAATGCCCAGGATTATACTGAAGATGAGATAGACGACATTGTGGATGAAGCAGTTCAAGCAGTTAGAGCAGAAGACGCCGGTGGCAGAATTGGAGCGTAAACTCAAGGCTGTAATCGACACAAATCTGCTCGTGTCCGGCCTGTTCAGCAAAAATACTGTATCATCCATGCTCCAGGATCACTGGATCAATCTTGATTTTATACTGGTGACTTCCATTGATATCATCAAAGAGGTTAACCGGGTATTTCATTACCCAAGGATACAGCAAAGGTTTAAACCCAGGGACGAGAACATCAGGCGGTTTTTTAAGCTGGTGTTCCGCAAGGCCTTGATCACCAAAGACCGTTACAAAACAGACAGGATCACCGACGATTCCACCGACAACAAGTTCCTGGCCTGTGCCCTTGAAGGACAGGCAGATTATATCCTGTCCCGTGATCCTCACCTAAGAAATATCAAGCATTATCAGGGCATCCAGATCATTGATGCCACTACTTTTATAAATAAAATCGAGTAAGCTTATTGACAGAACTTATATTTCAAGACCTGCCTTCATTTTTGAAATCTCAAATAAACAAAAAGATTCCCAAAAATAATATAAGTAAATACGAGCAAAAAAATATAACCTTTATTACATCGCCATGTTTATTCAACCTTTCTTTTCTAATCTTCTCTTTAGAAGAAGATAATTTCAATTTTCCACTATACCAGAGGGTATAATATATAATGAAATAGAGACCCGCAATAAAATAAAAGATGTCTTTTCCGGTAGCTTCCAATTATTTAACCTCTTCAGATAGTATCTATGGAAAGTTTAAAGGCAAGCCAACTTCTTCTCCTGTTCCTGGCCCACCAAATATTGCATTCCAAGCATTCTCAACAGCCATACTAAATCCAATTCCCATCATAGGGCCATCTGCGTGGAAAATTCCACCAATAGTTAAACCTGCACCGAATATTGCGTAGGCACCCTTTTCCAGTCGATACTTTTCAAGTGCTGGGTCGTATTTGGCTCTTTTCCATATCAGTTTATCTCTTCTTCCATAATAATTTGGCCATCCACTGCCTCCTTCACGTAGCGATTCTTCGGATAACCCAACATTACACGTATCACTACCACAAGCCACCAAACTACCCAAAAAGGCTTGGCTTTCAAAATAGCTCTCGCCATAGTTTTGGCCTAATGAGAATGTTTCATTTATTCCCAAATAGCTCTGCATAAGGGATGCTGAGATGGCAGCTTGCCGAGCCTTTTCAGCAGCTAATTTAGCTTCAAATGCTGGGCCACCTTCAAGGTGCCCCCCTGGGCCATAAAAATTACCATAACGATCAACAAAAAAACCTTCCGCTGACATGTAATGTCCATCAAGAGGGTGATGTCCATTGCTATTTGATGTTCCATCACTCCATGAGCCAAGAGCGTTAGACTCCAAATCACTCGGAGATGCATCCCCATAATCCTCAAAGTGCCCTGTCGGATCAACATACTTAACAGGATTATTTAGGCAATAGGCATACCGGTTCAAACTCTGGGGATTATACAGATCAGGCACGATGGTATCAGCCATGATGAACTGCCCGATGACCGGATCATAGAGTCTTGCATCATAGTTATACAACCCTGTGCCGTCATCCTCTTCCTGGTCAGTGAACTTGTACTTGGTAAATTGTAAAGGATCGTTTTTTTCTCTATCCAGACCATAGGGCATATACTCGCCTGTGTCAACGATAGTGCCGTCATCTTCTATGATGGCATTGGTTGATCCCAGGTGGTCTTTTACAAAGAACAGCGTGGTGCTGTTCTGGATCATGCCGATCCTCAGATTCCCTGCAAACAGGTAAAAGGTCGGGGTGTTGTTGATGATTTCAAACTCCTGACCATAATAGAGTGTGGTGACGGCTCCCTGGGTTTTCTTTACCCGCTGGTTGTCTGCATCATAGGTAAAGTTTGTAATCACACCACCCACATCTATACTGTCGATCATGTTGTCATTATTGGTAATATAGCTTGTAGCGTTGATCCCGGTGATTTTAGAACTCCGGTTGCCTGCGGACCCGTAAGCATAATTTGAGGTCTCTATGGTTGTGCTACTGTTTTGAGTGGTTTTCATCCGGGTACTGGTTGGCGCATGAATGGGGTTGTCCTCTTCATCTGTTGGATCATCGTCATAGGTAAACTCAATTACCTCAACTGTTGCGCCTTCCTGTGACCCTTCTCCAAGACTTTGCTCGGATATCAAACGGTGGGCATGGTCATATGCATAAACACGGTCCACATCGTTAAGCACATCCTGGATAAGCTTGATATCCCCGGCCTTGGTATACTCATAGATTTTGTGCGTGATGGGCACATCACCATTGATTGTGTATGAATTTATGAGTTGCAGCCGCCCTGTCTTGGGATAATAAGCATAGTTCACAATAGCTGCCCCCTGACTGTCAGGGGTCTCCTCTCCATAGGAGATGGACTCTATTTTGCCCTGGGGGGAGTATTTTGTGATTTCGGCATAAGCCTGTATGCTGCCATTCGTTACTTTGTGCAACAGGCTGGTCCCCGGATAAAATTCATACCCAATGCGTTGAAGTTGAATGGTGTTCTGGCTTATGGTTTTTCCAGACACCCTGCCAGCCAAATCATAGGTATAATCGAACACGGCTTCTGTGTCATCTATCAAAGAAATTTGGGACACCGGCCTTCCCATTTGATCGTACTCAGCATAGGTCGTGGTGGCCGTTCCGGCTGCATTGGTTTTTTGATATAAAAACCCTTCACCATATGTGGCAGCATCATAGGTATACAAAGCAAAGCTCTCGTCCGGATAGATCTTTTTGGTCTGCCGGTTCAACTCGTCATACTCAAATGTGAGAACAACCCCTAAGCTGTCAGTCTGGGTTTTAAGGTTCCCGTTTAAATCATAGGTATAGCTCCAGGATCCCATATCCGGATCCACCATGGAGGTCTTCTGCCCCAGGGTGTTGTAAGTCACACGGTTTTCTATGGTTTGTTCTGTGACCGGGTTCGGTCTTGATACCAGGGTCAGATCCCCTGCAATGTTGTAGGTGTAAGTTGTCTCACGGTCTGTGCCTTCAGGGGCATGTTCAATAATCTTTGTGATCCGGCCCAGGATATCGGTTACCTGTGATTTTTCATAACCATCCGGGTCTTTTACCGTTGTTTTAAGAAGGTTATAGGTGATTTGGGTATTGATATCTCCATTGGATTCGATTTTTTTAAGGCGTCCGCGGATATCATACTGATTTTTCACCCACATGGCATCGAGTGCCAAAGTAAGGCTGCCCGGCATAGCCTGGCGCATATCATGAAGAAAGGCTGTGGTGTCCTCTGGCTGAACAAACGGGCCTTTTACGCTCTCTTGCCTGCCCATCTCATCAAAAGAGAACAGGGTAATGACATGCTTTTCCCTGGATTTGCTCACGGTCTGGACGGTTCTGTCAAACCCGTCCATATATGTAATGGTTCGGATGTAACTGTTTTGTCCGTCTTTCACCTGTTTTACAACAGAACGAGGGCTTTCTGTGTCAAAATTATCATTATAGCTAAACAGCTCCTGGCCGCCGTCAGGGTAATCAATCTGCGTAACCCTGCCAAAAACATCATAGCGGTAATCTGTGTCAAACCCGTTCTCACTGGTAAATTTTTTGGGTTTGCCGTACCGGAAGTCTATCTCAGGATAAGAGCTGACATGATCGTACAGGCCCTCCCCTGTATCGGGCTTGTCAATACTTCGAGCATATGTGTTTGTATCATCATAGGTAAATTCAGTGGTGTAACCCTCGATTTTGCCCTTGGCATCCGTGATGGTTTTCAGGTTACCGTAATCATCATAAGTGTACCAGGTAACCGGGTTCCCCACTTCACCATCATTTTCTGCTGTCATACTTTCAAGGCCGCCTGTTCCGTTAAGATAAGTATAGGTGCTTTTACGGGTAAAATTATATTCATTGTCTGAGTACAGGATCTCACTGGTGGTTCTTAAGGGATACCCTCCGTCATCTCCAAAATAAGCGTATTCGTATTCGGTAGTGATGCCAGGTTCATCCAGGCCGGTGCCGGTGACGGTCTGGGTTAAAATACTCCCGTGATCTTCATCATAGGTATAGGTTTCTGTAGAGAATACACTGGAGCCGTTTTCATAAAACGTGTCGATTTTATTATCCAAACGAATAAAGGCACTATCCGGTGTGGTATTATTCGGGTCAAGGTTTTGGTTCCGGGTATCAAATCCGGCCGCCTCCCAAGTGTATTCCGTCTCGGACAAAACAGTTTCATCCGGTGCCTGTAAGCGGGTGGTTTTGGTCATCCCGTCCAGGAACCTGTCCTGATGGAAAGCGGTTACTTCCTGTGTGTCGTTAGGAAGGGTTTTTGTAACTTTTGCAAAGCTGCGAAGCTTTCTTTGCTCATGGTCATACTTCCCGCCTGAGTAAGTATAGGACGTGGCTATGCTGTTGCCCAGGCCGTCATCTGTGGTGATCTCAGATACGGTCTGCAGTACAAACGGCATCAGTGTGTTGTCATACATGGATGACGGGGTGTAGGTAATCTGTGTTTGGCTGCCTGTGGTGGAGACAATACTGCAAGCCAGATCCGATGGGCCCGTTAGATCTGCAGAACTCTCCTGGACAGGTGCATAAAACACCACGCCGGACCCGCTGATCCTTGCAAGGCCTGAAGGACCAGTGCCGGTAAAATCCCCGCTTAGAATAGGGTTCTCGGACTGGTTGGTAAACCCCTGGGTTATGGACATGTTCAGGATATCATCCCCGTAAGGGACAAACCCGGTCCCTGTAGAGACATACAACACCACACTGGATGAGCTGACCCGGCCCACATCTGTTCTGCCGTCATCATTAAAATCCCCTGTAAATATGGGGTTGTCATTATAGGTGGGATAATCGTTTTTACCAAAATCCCCTGACACGGATGGACCGGTAGCAAAACCTGTTCCTGTGGACAGATAGGTGAGCAGACTGGTTGCGTTTGAGCGCCCGATATCTGTCAGACCGTCTCCATTAAAATCCCCGGTGATAATAGGATAGGTTTTAAAATCCGGGTACGCGGTTTTCCCAAAGGCCGGCAGGCCGCCATCAAGACGACTAAACCCAATCTCCGTTGCCAGATAGATTCGAATGCCACCGTCGTTCACCCGGCCGATATCGGTTCTGCCATCCCCGTTAAAATCCCCGGTGACCACTGGGTATGTATTATTATTGGGATAAGAGTTTTTGCCTAAGTTGCTGCTGATACCTGTGGCAGATACAAACCCATTTCCAGTAGAGTGATAGACTGCTACTCCGCTATCGCCTATCCGGCCAATATCGGTTTTGCCGTCTCCGTTAAAGTCTCCTGTAACCACCGGGTATTCATCTACGTTGGTATAGTTGTCAGAGCCGGTCAGGGCAGAAAGGGTATCGTAAAGCTCAAAACCGTTTTCACCTGACACATAAAAATTAGCCTCATCTTCACCAAAACGCCCTACATCGGTTTTGCCATCCCCATTCCAGTCGCCTGTGACCATTGGGTGCTCATAACTGTTTTCAAAATCCTGACCCTTTGTCAGGTCAGACAAGGTTGTGAAGGACTCAAACCCCGTGCCTGTTGAGGCATAAAACTGAATATAATTATCTTTAGCCCGGCCAATATCCATCCGGCCGTCCCCGTTAAAGTCCCCGCTCACCATGGGATAATTATACGTGTTGTCCAGGTTTTGGCCTTTGGACAGATCCCCAATGATCCCTGTTGGACTATATTTAAACTCTCTTTGATCATGGGTATACGTAATTTGTGTGGGGGGAAGGGATGTGCCGGTCACCTCAAGTGTTGCCGGGTCAAGATCATAATCGTCCCCGTACAGGGTGATATTATCCAGAAGGGATCTTTGGGTATTTTCACTGGTGGTGTATGCCAGGCCATAGGCTCGGATGTTAAAGTCATCCATAGTATCTGCGACAACTTCTATGGCTTTCAGGCGCCTGCTGATCTGGGCAAGGCTGTGGCTGGTATAATTCTTAATAATATCATCCCGGTTCTCATAGTAAAAATTTAGCGTATAAAATCCATCCACCCAGGAGATGGACACAGGATACACCTGTCCCAGATGCTTTTCATAAACATAGTCAATGGTATTGTCGTAGGTGTCCCTTACTTCTTCAAGATACCAGGCAAAAACACCATGGGTATTGGTCTGCTGTGCATTAACAGTTTTGCCATAGGTTTGCGTAATGCCGTTTTTAAATGTTACCACCCAGTAATCGGGTTCCCCTGATGTTCCCTGCACATGTTCAATATTGGAAAAAGCCTGCTCCTTTTCCGGGCGGTAAAGACCATATCCGGTTCCATCCGGGTTTATCGCAAACAGGTCTTCTCCATTAAAGGTAAACGCTGTGCCTGCATAATCCAGCCCTTTTCTGGTGGATCTTTGGATCACGCTGGTATTTAAACCCCAGCCCACACCCGCAATCCCATTGCCCTGGGAAGAGTTGTAGTTCAATGAAACCTGGGGGGCAAGCCCGTTTCTGCCCGGCGGCACCTGGATGGGATAATTCATCACAGCTGAACCGATTTTTAAAGACACATTGGGCATGGCCATGTGAGACCCTGCTGAAAAAATGGACTCTTCAAGGCTTGGAGGAGTGGGAGTCTCCACTGAAGCCGCCATGGCGTTTATGGAAAACGTTCGAAAGGAAGGTTCTTCTTCTAAAGCCGGCTCCTCTTCATCCTCTTTCTCCACTGTGGGTTCTTCAATCAGGTCGTCCCCGATGAGTTCGGCTTCTATTTCTTCTATGGTGATCTCTTCAGTAGTGTCACTGGCAGACGCTTCTGCAAAGGTTACCGTCGGCAGCGAAACAAACAACAAAATCAGAATGTACAGCTTTAAGCATGAGAATACAGGCGTTGATGGTTGCATTTTTGGCTCCTGGGCTTATTTGATCCGGATGATTTTCTTTATACGGCCAAGTTCATCATATTCATAATATGTGCCTTTGGGGGGTAGGCTGTTCGTATCAGTGGGGTCTGATGCAGAATTTGCTTTGTCAGCCGTCACATTCGCATTGGATGCATCCTGGGGGGTTGGCGGTGAAGCAGCCCAGATGCCCTGAGGCATGCAGATCACCCAAACAGTGAATATCGCTGCGAGTATATTTTTAATATTCATGATATGTATCCTTGATTTGAGGATTAGTATTCTATGTATATGGCACCTGATGTGCCTGGGCTTCCAGATAAAAAACAAACCATTCCACTGCAAGTCAAACCTCCAGCTCCGCTTTGTCCGTAGGAACTATAAGGGTATGATCCGGCTGGATAACCGTTGGCCCCGCCACTGCCATCGCTATTTCTGCCTTGCCCTCCTGACGCGCTGATACTGCCAAAAGTAGTTGCCCCTCCAGATGCAGCATTATTATAATAATTAATAGCCCCAGCACCTCCTGTTCCTATGGTATAAGATATTTTTTGCCCTGGTACGACATCTAAAAATGCATTCAACCGCACTCCTCCATTACCCCCTGGCTTACCATCATGGCCTTGAACATTACCAGTATAGGTAGCCGCACTTCCACCACCACCACCGCCTGCCAATGTGGCTTTTACATAATAAACTCCAGCAGGAACTTCCCATGTTCCAGAACCCGGTGAGGTAAAGTGCACCGTACCATGCGAGGCTTCAGCAGAAACAATCGGTGTCCACTTCCCAGCGGCAAAAAGCAATAGTTCGTTCGTTGTAGTGAAATAAATATCTCCGGGAGAAGGATTGGCAGGTGGACTGCTTAGCGGCTCAAGATGAAGTATCGAGCTTATATTTAACTTTTGAGTGTCCAATATAGGGGTTTCCAACTCAGTAGTAACCCTCACTTTACCATTTAACCTCACTTCCAATGGGGGATCTGCTTGAACCGGTGATACAGTTAACAAGAATAAGATGAAAAGGCGCAATAAGAAATGTGAGAATAGCGGTTTGAATAAGTTCATTTTCAGTTCCTAATATTTTTTATTTGATCCGGATGATTTTCTTTACACGGCCAAGCTCGTCATATTCATAATATGTGCCCTTGGGGGGTAGGCTGCTTGTATCAGTCGGGTCTGATGCTGGATTTTCCGGATCATCTCCTCTGAAGTAATACTCCATATAATTTGTCAGACCATCCTCATCGGGATCACCCTGGGAATCAGAAGCATTTTTTGGGTTCAATGCAAATTTACGTTCCCAGTAGTCATCCATTTTATCCCCATCTGTGTCCTTATTGCACGGACTGGTCTCTTGAGGCTCAATCACGCCATTGTGGTTCTCATCTTCCTCGCTGTCACTCAACAGATCCCCGTCGCTATCTGCAAGCTCTGGGTTGGAGCAGCCATATTCAGTTTCAACAAAGTCCAGGATAAGGTCACCGTCACTATCCGGGCTGGCAACTGCCAACAGAACTCCGCCAAGCTCAACCTTAAATCCTTCATAAAAACTAACGGTTTCTTCTGCATAGAGTTTTAATGTCACGCCTGGGTTGACAGAGGTAGTACCCTGAGTCGATATCTCCCCATTGATGTAATATTCACAGGAAGTTACGTTACCTGTTAGGAGGGGATCGGCAGAGCCCACTGAAATACAGGCCTCTGGTTCAGGAGGTGTAACGGTAATTTTTAGTTTTCCACCATCTTCAATCTGAAATCCTGGCCCTATCTCGATGAATGTCTGGGCTTCAAGCTCAACATAGGCACCTGTTTTGATAGTGGTTGTGCCTTGAGTGGATATGGATTCATCAGTATATTGTCCGCTGGAGGTAAGATCTCCACTTAATATCAGGGCATTGGCGTTATTAAAAACGGCAACAAATAAAATGCTGAGTGCGCCTATAAAAATCTGCGTTGTTTTCATGATAAGTGTCCTGTTTTTTTCTGGTCTCTTATTTTTTTTTAGAAAGCTCTTCGACAGCCATCTTTATTTCTGAGAGCTGGTTTTTTAGATAGTCATTTTCGTTTTTTAACTCTTTAATCGATTCGATCAAAGGGGCTACTAATTTAGAATAAGCCACGGATTTGTATCCCTCATTGTCAGTAGAAACGGCTTCCGGAAAAATTTCTTCCACTTCCTGGGCAATAACACCGATCTGCTCTCCGGCCCCTTTTGAGGAATCGGTCCACTCATAGGTAACCCCCCGAAGCTTTGAAACTTTTTCAAGTGAGTTTTCTATGGTATTGATATTTGTTTTCCAGCGAGCGTCTGAAGGGGAAACATTGCTGCCTCGGATGGTGCCGCTGACATCGAGTTTGTAAGCAGGGGTTGTTGTTCCTATGCCAAAACAGCCATCGTTTTTTATGATAGCTCTTACCGTATTATTTGTATAAAAATAAATATTTGTATTTTCTCGATTAAGAAGATTAACATTCCCGCTTTTAGAGATGCCAAAGAGCATACCATCTGAACTTGTTTGCCCTGTTTGATCATTCGTAAAATGCTGCCAGACCCCACTATTTCTGTGAATGGACAAATCATAAATCAAGTTTGACCTACCGATTCCAAGATCGCCATTTTCATCAACAAAAATACTTGCGCAAAAGCCAGTAGGGGAAAAGGAAATCAACAAAAACATTATAAAAATAGTTCTTAATATTAAAGGCATCTCGTTCTCCAAAATATTTATTTTTTTTAAGTAATGGGATCGATCCTGTTTTGTATCTTTAAAATTTGTATGGGTTTGGATTTAATCCTGACTATAATAAATACTTCCATCCGGATTTTCATATTTATTGACCTGATACGTAATCAAACAATATCCAGGAGCTCCTGAACCACCCTGACGATTTACGCCAGAGCCTCCTCCGCCCCCAGCCCCATAGCCGATGCCCCCAGTCCCGCCAGCCTGGAATGTAACTCCATTAATCACGATAGGATAGCCTTGTCCATTGGCTGCCAGGGCAACACTGCCATACCCGTTTGCGCCAGCCCCCCCGTTACCTGGCATAGAACCTCCATAAGGAATGCTGGTGCCGGCTGTACCGGGGCTGCCGGGAGTACCGGAGTTCGTGTAGGCAGTGAGGAGGCTGGCAAAATAACTGTTTTGATTTTGATTGCCGATGGTTATCGTGATATTTTGGCCTTCAGATACAACCAGTGCACGGGTTTTGACCTGACCGGACGCTCCTCCGGCCCCACCGTAATTGCTTGTCCCGGGTTGACCGGTTTTCCCGCCTGCAACCAGAGTAACGTTTATATTCTTGATAGTTGCTGGAACCACCCAGGTTCCGGAACTGGTGTAGACATGAGTTCGAGTTTCCACTCCCAAAAACATGGGTTTGAAGATGGGTATCCACTCGGTTGTGTATATCAGGAGTCTGTTATCTGTTGAGAAATAAATATCTCCCCGGGAAGGATTTGCCGGGGGCGTGCTCTGTGGTTCCAAATGCAGTACGGTATTAATATTTACCTTGCCGTCATTGCTCACCTCAAGTGGTGCGCTATAGGCCAAATTGGAGATCGAAAAGAAGAATAGCAAAATAAATAGGCATGGAATAATTTTTTTGATTGTACTCATAATCTAACCTTTCATAATATTATTTGCAGATGATTAATTTTCTACATATAAAAACCGCGAAGACAGATATAAACACGGCTGACTTGCCAACTTGAATTGTATTCTCTAATTTCAAACTTACCATCTGTCACATCAACTTCAATTTCTGAAGCCATTCGTGGTGTTCCATTTACAGAATTTTTTTCCTGCATTAGACCTTTACCTGACTGCCAATAATTTTCACTTGTGGCTCCAAACGGGCGAAGTTGAAAAAGCATACGACCATTGTCATTTGGAACACCAGAGGCATCAATATAAATTTTAATTCTTTTGACACCTTCAGGTAGCTGAGAGCTGAAGTTTATTGTTGACCAATCTTCTGTTAAATCAGTCGATTTCCAGTCATATTGAGCTGTCCTTTGATCAACAGGAATAGAATAATAGCTTCCAACATACCAGTCTGCATATTCTCCGCCTTTTTTGATTTTTCCGTTGACCTGCAAATCCCCATTTACTTCAAGTTTGCTAGTGGGGGTTTCAGTTCCGATTCCAACATTTCCGGATTCATTAACTATGATGCTTTCACAGAATCCTGGATGTATTGAAAAAAGCAGAAAAGAAAACGCTATGGGCGAAATTAGTTTTTTTAACAAGATCATTACAGTACCTCTTCAAATTAATATAAAGCCTTGTAAAACAAGCGCTAAAATGTGGAACAACGAAACAACATAAACTAAAAACTATAAATCGTATAGTACAGATTTTATACGAAAACAATCGGTAAAAACCCTTAATTTTGAAGAAAATTTTAAGTTTTTTAAGTAAAAAACAATGGTATTGGGAAGTAGATGTAATAAAGTTGCGTTTATTAAAAAAAAGTGAGGATTTTAAACTTTGCTTTTTATCTTATGGTTGTTGTCTTGAATAAAAAGATGAGCTTTGATATCTTTATCTCTATATTAAATGTGCTTGTATGGCTTACAGTTTGAACCCGGTGCTGTAAGCTTTTAATTTTTAGATATTTCAGGAAGAAGGCTTACAATGTCGCTGGTTCAAGAAAGACGCAAAACCCGCCAGATAAAGATTGGCAATGTGGATATCGGATCTGATGCCCAGGTTTCAGTCCAGTCCATGACCAATACCCAGACCCAGGATGTGGATGCCACGGTTGCCCAGATTCATGCTTTGGAAAAAGCCGGGTGTGAGATTATCCGGGTGGCGGTTCCGGATATGGAAGCTGCTCTTGCCATAGAAAAGATTAAGCAGCAGATTGAAATTCCCCTGATCGCAGACATTCATTTTGATTTCAGGCTGGCTTTGGCATCTGCAAAGGCCGGGGCTGATGCTTTACGGATCAATCCTGGAAATATCGGGGAGGAAAAAAAGGTCAGGGCGGTAGTGGATTGTGCGAAAGAACACGGGCTTCCAATCCGGATCGGGGTGAATGCAGGTTCGCTTGAAAAAGAAATTGAAGCCCGGCTTGGTACCACGGCTGAAGCCATGGTGGAAAGTGCGCTTCGAAATATTAAAATATTGGAAGATTTGAATTTTTATGACATCAAGGTGTCTTTAAAAGCATCAGATGTTGAGCGAACCGTAAGCGCCTACCGGATGCTGGCCCCTAAAACGGATGTGCCGTTTCATGTGGGCGTAACAGAGGCAGGCGGTTTGTTTGCCGGTATTGCCAAATCATCCATTGGGATCGGTATGCTTCTGGCTGAGGGTCTTGGTGACACCATGCGGGTATCTTTAACCCGGGACCCGGTGGAGGAGATCCGGACCGCATATGAAATTTTAAGGGCGCTGGGAATAAGAAGCCGGGGGCCGGAGCTGGTTTCATGCCCGACCTGCGGCCGGTGTAAAATTGATTTATTTAAAATTGCCGAACAGGTAGAAAATGCTTTACTTGAGCGCTCGTCTAAGATTAAAGTTGCAATTATGGGATGTGTGGTGAACGGCCCTGGTGAAGCAAAAGAAGCAGATATAGGAATCGCAGGTGGTGACGGCAAAGGTATTCTATTTAAAAAAGGAAAAGTTATCCGTAAAATAGACCAGGAAAATCTTGTGGATCAGTTGCTGAGCGAAATAGATGATATGACAGAGAATTCGAAAGGAAAAATATAATGGGAAAAAAGATTAAAACAGCAATTTCGCCCACAAGGGAAGAGGACTACCCGCAATGGTACCAGGAGGTGGTCAAGGCATCGGACATGTCAGAAAATTCGCCTGTCCGGGGGTGCATGGTGATCAAACCGTGGGGATATGCCGTGTGGGAAAACATCATGCAGCAGATGGATGTCCTTTTTAAGGAAACCGGGGTTAAAAATGCATATTTCCCATTATTTATTCCATTAAGTTATCTGGAAAAAGAAGCAGAGCATGTGGAAGGCTTTGCAAAAGAGTGTGCTGTTGTCACCCATCACAGGCTGGAGCCGGATGAAGAAGGCAGTGGGCTTAAACCTGCCGGAGAGCTTGCAGAGCCGTTGATTGTCCGGCCCACATCCGAGACCATTATTGGGGAATCCATGGCCAAATGGACTTCCAGTTACCGGGATCTCCCGCTTTTGCTCAACCAGTGGGCCAACGTGGTTCGATGGGAGATGCGTACGCGGATGTTTTTAAGAACAAGCGAGTTTTTGTGGCAGGAAGGCCATACGGCTCATGCCACAGAGCAGGAAGCCAAAGAACGAACCATGCAGATGCTGGATGTGTATACCCGGTTTGTTGAAGATTATCTTGCCATGCCCGTAATCAGAGGGAAGAAAACTCCTTCAGAGCGGTTTCCAGGTGCGGATGACACCACCTGTATTGAAGCCATGATGCAGGATCGGCGGGCACTTCAGGCAGGGACTTCCCATTTTCTAGGCCAGAATTTTGCCAGGAGTTCGGAGATTAAGTTCCAGAATGAGGAGGGTCAGGAAGCTTACGCCTGGACCACATCCTGGGGATCATCCACACGGATGATCGGCGGGATGATCATGGTGCATTCAGATGATGACGGTCTGGTGCTTCCCCCTCGGGTGGCCCCTGCCCATGTGGTGATTTTACCGATTCTTAAAAAGGGCAAAGACAACAGGGAAATTATGGAAAGTGCCCAAGGCCTTAAAGATGTTCTGGAAGAAAAATTGTTTCATGGCCGGAAAATTATTGTTGAGATTGATGATCGCAATATCGGCGGCGCCAGGGGGTGGGACTGGGTGAAAAAAGGTATTCCCATCCGCATTGAACTGGGCCCCAGGGATATCGAGCAGAACACCGTGTTCATGGCGCGAAGGGATTTGCCCGCAAATCAGAAGAAGAGTATTAACAGGGAAGAGTTCATCTCCAAGATTACAGACATTCTGGATAACATTCAGGACACATTATTTAACCGGGCTGTCACGTTCAGGAAAGAAAACACATTTGAAATAGATGATAAAAAAGAGTTTTATAAACTATATAAAAAGGCAAAGGGAAATAAAAACGGAGCTTTTGTCATGGCTCACTGGTGCGGATCTGATGAATGCGAAGAAACGATAAAAAAACATCTGTCTGTTACCATTCGCTGTATTCCGTTTGACAGCCCGACAGAAGAAGGAAAATGCATTTGCTGTGAGGGTGCCAGTTCCAGACGGGTGCTTTTTTCCAAAGCATATTAAATTAAGAAATTATGATCCGGATTACCGACATACTCGATAAGATTTTTGAGTACAATCCCCAGGGGGATACAGATGTTATAGACCGGGCATATATTTATTCGGCAAGGGTTCACGAAGGCCAGGTCCGTCTCTCAGGAGAGCCTTATCTGTCCCATCCCCTTGAAGTGGCCAATATCCTGGCAGAGATGCGTGTGGATATGGAAAGTATTGCTGCCGCTCTTTTGCACGATGTGATTGAAGATACGCCCGCCACAAAGGAAGACATTAAAGATATGTTCGGGCCGGGAGTGGCCCATATTGTTGAAGGTGTTACCAAATTATCTGTCCTTCCCTATTCCACCAAAGTGGTTCAACAGGCTGAAAGCCTCCGCAAAATGATCCTGGCCATGGCAGATGACATCCGGGTGGTTTTGATCAAACTGGCCGACCGGATCCATAACATGCGAACGCTCAAATATCACAAAAAACCGGAAAAACAGGCGGCCATTGCCCAGGAAAC
Source organism: Desulfobacteraceae bacterium (assembly GCA_033851995.1). Classification (GTDB taxonomy): domain Bacteria; phylum Desulfobacterota; class Desulfobacteria; order Desulfobacterales; family Desulfobacteraceae; genus Desulfobacula. The sequence goes on from JAWSVI010000006.1 coordinate 76,854, forward strand.
CCTGGATATTTATGCTCCCATTGCAGCTCGTCTCGGTATTTTCTGGATGAAGTACGAACTTGAAGAAATCGCTTTTTATTACACCCAGCCGGATGAGTATGAACGTATTGATGCATTGGTGAATAAAGCCAGGCATGAAAAAGAGAACTACATAAAAGAGGTAAAAGCAGCGCTGAGTGAGAAAATGGCTGAAATGGACCTGGAATGTGAAATCAAGGGCCGGTATAAACAGCCGTACAGCATTTACCAGAAGATGATATCCCAGAACCTGGAATTTGAAGAGATCTATGATGTTGTTGCTTTCAGGATTATCCTGGATACGGTTCCCCAGTGTTATGCTGCCATGGGGGTGATTCATTCCTTGTGGAAACCCATATACTACAAAATAAAGGATTATATCGGCAACCCCAAGCCTAACATGTATCAATCCATTCATACCACAGTTGTTGGGCCTGCCGGAGAACGGGTGGAAATTCAGATTCGGACATATGATATGGACAATATAGCTGAATCCGGGATTGCAGCCCACTGGAGTTATAAAGAGGGTACAAAGATTGACGAAGGCACAGGAGAGCTTTTTGCCTGGATCAGGAACCTGGTGGAGAACCAGGAGAATTACAATGACCCGGACGAGTTTTTAGAAAATGTCCGGATAGACCTGTACCCGGATCAGATTTATGTTTTTACCCCGCAGGGAGAGATCAAAACCCTTCCCAAGAAAGCCACGCCTGTCGATTTTGCCTATATGATCCACACAGAAGTCGGTGCGGCATGTACTGGGGCAAAGGTTAACGGAAAGCTGGTGCAGCTCTCCCATGAGCTTAAAACAGGGGATACAATTGAAATTGTAACCACAAAAGGGCACTCACCAAGCCCGGACTGGCTGAATTTTGTAAAAACCGTAAAGGCCAGGACAAAAATACGCGGTTGGATTAATGCCAGGGAAAAAGAGAGAAGTTTTTCTCTGGGTAAAGAGATGTGTGAAAAAACCTTTAAAAAGAAAAACCAGAGTTTTAATGCTTTGGTAAAATCCGGGAAAATATTAAAGGTTGCTGAAACATTCGGTTTTAAAACAGCAGATGACCTGATTGCCCATGTGGGCTTTGGAAAGCTGACCCCGTTGCAGGTTTTAAACAAGGCCTTGCCTGAGCTTGAAAAGCAGGAAGCAAAAGAAAGCAGCCTGCTTAAAAAGATAGTCGGGATAAAAAAGAAAAAAGAAAGTACCGGTATTATTGTAAAAGGCCTGAACGATATACTGGTGAAGTTTTCAAAATGCTGCAATCCGCTGCCTGGAGATCCCATTACCGGGTATATTACCCAGGGCCAGGGTGTGACCATCCACAGGAAAGGGTGCCTCAATGTCATGAAAATGAGCAATGAGCGCCAGATAGAAGTACAGTGGAGTGAAAATGACACAGAATCTTATCCCGCCAGAATAAAGGTCCGGACGGATGACAGATTTGGACTGCTGGCAGATATTGCTTCTGTGATCAGCAAGCATAAATCCAATATTTTAAGCGCCCAGACAGAGACAAACGAGGTGGGTGTCGGTCTGTTTTATTTTACCATCCTGGTTGAAAGCACAGACCAGCTTAGACAGATCATGTCGGATATCAGGAAAGTAAAAAAAGTGACGGATGTCAAACGGATTGTCAGATCAGAATAAACCAGATACAAAAATAAAGGTCCGGGTGATTAAAATACATACCCGAACCAGAATATTTGTATGACCAGAATAAACGTTTGAAGTGATTTAAGACGCTTTAGTGACTTTTCCTGCCTTAATGCAGCTTGTGCAGACATCTATTTTTCTTACGCAGCCTTGTTTTACAACAGCGCGAACCCGTTGAAGGTTGGGGTTAAATCTTCTCTTATTTAAATTGTGGGCATGGCTGACGTTGTTGCCGACCATTGGTTTTTTCCCGCAAATTGCACATTCTTTTGACATTGTTCACACTCCTAAAAGAAAAATCTTTTTTACAAAAAAATAACCTGGAAGTGATACACTAAAAACAGATTAAAGTAAAGATTTTTTTATTCCTTGTTATTATTTTGAGTTGCAAGCTCTCGGCATTTTGGGATTTTATTCAATGCTATTTCGCTCTCTTTTGAGCCGGGGTAATTTTCCACAAGCGCTTCATAGCGTTTTAAGGCTGCTTTGTATTGTTCTGTTTTCATGTAGAAATCAGCCACATAAAGTTCATGGCCGGACAGGTTCTCAAGGCACTTTCCAATATTTTCTTTTGCATCTGCAACATGTTCGCTTTGGGGGAAGCGCTCAATCAGGCGGTTGAACTGAACCATGGACTTTTTGGCCGGCGTATTATCCCTGTCAACTGTATCTATCCGGTTAAACCAGCACATACCGTTTCTAAAAATTACATATGGGATGGCCTCATTTTTCGGGTGCATCCGTTCAAATTCTTCATATGCAATGATGGCTTCTTCATATTCTTTAAGGGCATAATGGGCATCGGCAATTTTAAGTTCTGCTAAAATAGCGTATTTGCTGAACGGGTACCAGTCTTTCAGATCGGTATATGCGTTAATGGCCTGGCGGTACTCTCCTGCAACAAAAGCGGAAGAACCTTCGGAAACCAGTTCTTCTGCACTTTTCCCTCCTTCGTAAGTGGTTTCAAACAGGGCACAGCCGGACAACATGAGCATGAGGGGCAAAATCAGGGCCCAGGTCAAGATGAACAGAAATTTTTTCATGGTTACATATTCTCAATATAATGTTCTGCAGAAAGTGCAGCAATAGCAGCATCCCCAACCGCGGTTGTTATCTGGCGCAAGGGAGTTGACCGTACATCACCGGCAGCAAAGATACCGGGAACCGAAGTCTCCATATGGGTGTTTACGTGAATAAATCCCCACTCATCTGTTTCAATCACATCTCCAAGAAAAGAGGTGTTCGGCAGAATCCCGATCCAGATAAAGCAGCCATCCGCTTTTAAAACTTTTTCTTCATCTGTTTTAACATTTTTTACCTTGACGCCTTCTACGCCGAAAAAGCCCTCAACACCAGTGACAACGCTGTCCCAGACAAAGTCGATTTTATCATTTTCAAAGGCTCTTTCCTGCAAGATTTTGGTTGCACGAAGTTCGTCCCGTCGATGGACAAGGTAAACCTTATCAACAAATTTGGTCAGAAAAATAGTTTCCTGGACAGCAGTGTCTCCCCCGCCAACAGCCACAACGGTTTTATTTCTAAAAAAGGGGGCATCACATGTGGCACAAAATGACACGCCTTTGCCGACAAATTTTTCTTCTCCAACTTCAAGGTTTCTTGGAGACGCCCCGGAAGCAATGATAATACTTTTGGCGGTAATGGTCTTTTCCTTAAGGCAAATTTCTTTTACATCTCCGGAGACATTCAGGCACTGGACTTCTGCCGTTTCAATTTCCAAGCCAATCTCAACAGCCTGGAGTCTCATTTTTTCAGCAAGGTCATATCCTGAAATTCCTTCCGGAAACCCAGGGTAGTTTTCGATCCAGTCTGTGATGAGGATCTGGCCGCCAGGGGCTGCTTTTTCTAAAAGAAGGACATTCATTCTGGCTCGGGCAGCATAGATTCCTGCGGTCAAACCGGCTGGTCCTGCGCCAATAATTACAAGATCATAATCAGTTGTTGTCATTATATTCTCTCTTTTTACAAAACCCCTTTAATTGTTTCCTCAAGCTTTTCTTTGGCAACCATACCAGTGATCTGGTCAACGATTTCTCCGTTTTTAAAGAAAATCAGGGTGGGGATTGCCTGAACGCCATATTTGCTTGGACAGATTGGGTTTTCATCTACATTGACTTTTGCGAAGGTCATATCGTTGCCGTACTCTTTTTCAAGCGCATCAACAGTTGGCGCAATGGCTTTACAGGGACCACACCAGGGGGCCCAGAAATCAACCATTACAGGTTTATCGGATTTGAGGATTTTTTCTTCAAAGGAATCATCGTCAATTTCAATTATATTCTGTGTCATGAGCACCGTCCTAAATAAATTTATAGTTTAAAAATGTCCTGTAAATATATGTTCTTATACCGCCTTTGTCAATTGGTCAATCCGTCTTTAAAAGGGGTACAAAAAATAAGGGGAAAAGGCTTTTGTTAAAACGGAAAGCAGCTTTTCCCCTTAAAAGTGAGTTTAAATTTTAAGATTACCAGTTTTCTGCAAGCAGCTCAAAATGTGCCTGGGGATGATCACATGCCGGGCACACGTCTATGGCCTCTTCTCCTTCATGGACATATCCGCAATTCCTGCATCTCCACTTGGTGGAGGCATCTTTTTTAAACACAGCGCCTTTTTCAACATTTGCTGCCAGTTCTGCATATCGTTTGTCGTGCTGTTTTTCTGCAACCGCAACCATCTCAAAAACAGTGGCAATAGCATCAAAACCTTCTTCTTTTGCGGTTGCAGCAAATTCAGGGTACATTTTTGTCCATTCGTACTCTTCACCTGCTGCGGCTTCTTTGAGGTTTTCAAGGGTGCTGCCAATAACACCTGCAGGAAAGGCGCCAACAATTTCCACTTCTCCTCCTTCAAGAAACTTAAAAAAGCGTTTTGCATGTTCTTTTTCCTGGTCTGCAGTTTCTGCAAAGATATCAGAAATCTGGACAAAGCCTTCTTTTTTGGCAGCACTTGCAAAATAGTTGTAACGGTTTCTGGCCTGTGATTCTCCAGCAAATGCAGTTAAGAGATTTTTTTCAGTCTGGGTTCCTTTCAAGCTTGCCATAGGTGTTGCCTCCTTCATCTATAATTTGATCTGTAAAATTATTTAATTTGTAAAACAGCCATTGGGTAAAAGAGCATTTGAAAATCTGTGGTGTCTGTACAAAATGAGAATAAATATGGATAATACTATAAACCATATTTGAATAAAAGGATTTTAAGCAAAAAAATTGGGTCTATTTGAATGTCCTGCGGATAAACCCATTCATCTTTTCAAAACTGATTTTGTCCACCCGGGCAGTTCCTAGAGATTCCAGAAATACATAAAACAGGTCATCCCCCTGCTTTTTTTTATCTTTACCTGCTGCGCTGATGATATCTTCTGCCGGGTAATTCAATTCTGTTGGGAGATTTAAATCATTTAAAAGCTGAATAATCCTCAACACATCTTTTTGAGAAATGAGGCCGCGTTCCTCGGAAAAAAGAGCTGCTGCTGCCATGCCCATGGAAACCGCACGACCATGGCCTGCTCTTTCAATTTTTTCTATGGCATGGCCAATGGTATGTCCGAAGTTGAGTTTGCGCCGCTCCCCGGCTTCCTTTTCGTCCTGCTGGACCACTTGTGATTTAATTTCTACGGAATCCGCTACCAGTTTAAAAATGGTATCATAATCCAGGGAAAGGGCATTTTCTTTATTTTTCTCTATAAAATCCAGCATGGCTGCATCGCGGATCAGTCCGTGCTTGACAATTTCGGCAAGCCCGTTGGAAATTTCTTCTTTGGGCAGGGTTTTGAGCATGTCAATATCGCAGATAACAAATTCAGGCTGATTGAAAACACCTACCATATTTTTATAGGAGGAGAGGTTGACCCCGTTTTTGCCTCCCACACTGGCATCCACCTGGGATAAGAGTGAGGTGGAGACAAACCCGAATCTTACACCGCGAAGGAAAAGAGAGGCCACAAACCCTGTGATGTCGCATACGATTCCCCCGCCGATTCCAACAATAAAGCTTGAGCGGTCACAGGAGTGATCCACCAGGGCTTTTAAAATGGTTTCCACTGTTTCAAGGGTCTTAATCCCTTCTCCGGTACCAATGGTAATTACCGGGACATCCGGGAAATCGTTTTTATAATGCTTTTTGATATTTTCATCTGTGACAATCACCACCTGGGTTGCCGGCAGATAGTTCTTTAGATTTTCAAGGCGTTCTCCCACATGGATGGAAGATATCCGGTTTTCGCCTTTAACTTGAAATGTTTTCATCTTTTTCTCTCTATAATGGCCGGTATCTTTTTTCACCTGCGCATTTTTGCATGAATATTAACATGATTTTCCTTCGTTGGATTTAGTATCAGTATTCCTTGCTTTGAGCAATAAAAAAGGCTTTAAGTTTACTCACAGCCTGAAAATAGTTGTTAAAACTTTAAATAAAATTATTAAAATTTTGTTTGATTTTAACGGGTCATCACGATACAGTCTTGGCGGTTAATAAATAATTTCCGGGAAGGGTATGAAAACCAGAGTAATTATTGCCGATGACCATACGATTGTAAGAGAAGGGCTTAAGACCTACCTTACAGAAAAGAATGTCAATGTTATTGGTATTGCAAAGAATGGCCGTGAGGCCATAGACCTTGCCATGGCCCATGAGCCGGACATTATTATGATGGATATTTCCATGCCGGATCTCAATGGGGTAGAGGCTACGGCAACCATTCTAAAGAAAGTCCCTGACACTAAAGTGATCGCCCTTTCCATGCATTCGGATAAAAAAGTAATTGATAATATGTTTGCGTCCGGAGCCTCCGGATATGTTTTAAAGGACGCAGAGTTTGATGATATATACGATGCAATTATAGAAGTAAAAAAGGGGAATGTTTATTTAACCCCATCTGTTGCAAGGATGTACGGGTACAAGAGGGAACATAAATTTCCCGACTGGGAAAGCCTGCCGATGTCCAAAGAGATTTCGAGCAAAGAGCGCCAGGTACTCCAATTGGTTGCTGAAGGGGAAAAATCCCGTACCATTGCACAAAAAATGGGCATAAGTCATAAAACAGTTGAATCTCACCGTAGAAACATCATGAAAAAGTTGCACATCTTCACTATTGCCGGCCTGACAAAATTTGCCGTTAAAGAAGGGATTGCATCGCTGGAATAAAAAAATGTAATTTTTTTTGCAAAACTAGGGGTTTTCACCGATTGAAATCCCTCAAATGATTTATTATAGTTTTAAATGCTTTTTTGAAAAACCATGCAATTATAATAGCAACAGGGTAGTAAAGATGGAACACATACGATTAAAAAATGAGGAACCAGACGCGGTAGAAGCGCTTGCCAGTGGTATTGCTCATGATTTTAATAATCTTCTTGCGGCTATTAAAGGCCGGGCATCTTTAATGATGAACAGTATCAAACCATCCGATCCACTATACCGCCATATAAAAGAAATTATAACCTGTATTGATAAAGGATCGGAAATTGCCGATCAGTTGCTGGGTTTTGCAAAGGTGGATGAGTATTATACCAGTTCTGTTGATATAAACCGTTTGGTAAGAAAATCTGTTGAATGCCTGGATCTTAAGGACAGAAGGATCATTCTGGATGTGGACCTTGAGGCAAAACCCCTTATTGTTGATGCAGACCCTGATAAAATAAATCAGGTTCTGGCAATCATCATTGAAAATGCCCTTCAGGCGATGCCAAAAGGCGGAAAATTATCTGTTGTAACCGAATCTGCAGCTATTTTAAATGGAACTGCCGAAGCATACGGACTGGATAATGGATTTTTTGTAAAGGTAACCATTTCTGATACCGGAATCGGCATGGAAAAAGATGTACTGGAAAAGATTTTCACACCGTTTTATACAGTGGATCACCATCTTTTTCCGGAGAAAAAAGGACTTGGCCTTACATTTGCCAGGGAAATCATCCAAAATCACAATGGCGTAATTGATGTATACTCTTCACCGGATGACGGATCTTCCTTTTCCATTATTATTCCCTTGAAACAAACATCAGACAATCTGGATATACCGGCAGAAGAGGAAAAACTGGTCATGGGAAATGAATCCGTGCTTCTTGTGGATGATGAGGAGCGGATTTTAACCGTGGGCAGGGAAATCTGCAAAGCACTTGGTTACAGTGTTGTCACCGCTTCTTCGGGTAGAGAAGCGCTGGATATTTATAAAAGCCAGAAAGAAAAGATCAATCTGGTGGTTCTTGATATGATCATGCCGGAAATGAATGGACTGGAAACCTTTAAAGAACTTAAAAAGCAAAATCCGGAAATTAAAGTTCTGCTTTCCACTGGATATTCCATTGATGAAAAAGCCCAGGAGATGCTTAAAAAAGGTTGCAAAGGATATATTTTAAAGCCTTACAGTGTTATCGATTTTTCCCACAAATTAAGAGAAGTCCTGGAAAATTAAAATTTTCAAAAGCCTTGCAGGTCGTTGTTTTTAATACGGCCTGCCCCTTCATTTTTCCAATATTATTCAAGTCTTGACACATATCTTTTGATTTCCTATAGTCCATAAAATTATTTAATTGAATACAGGTTTGCAACAGATACAAGATGATTAATTTTGATACGAGTGTGCCGGTAAAATTAAAAGGGGTTGGTGATGGTTTCTGGATTACACTCGACCCTTCTCATCCCGAAGACGTCCTTAAGTCAGAAATTGACAAGCTGTTTAAAAAATTAAAACACCTGGCGATTAATGCCAGCGTGGTCATTGATGTAGGAGATGCAAAGGGTCATGATGAATTGATCGAGAGCATCACCTCTCATTTAAAGCTTAATTTTGAAGTGGCAAAGGTTTCCAATCCCCCAAAGAAACGCTCCATTCCAACCGAGAGAATTCGCCAGAGAGATCTATCCAAAGGCTGGAATCATCACAGAAGCGATGTGCTTATGCTTCGGGGGCGTGTAAGATCCGGTCAGAAAATTGAGTCAAAAAAGCACATTATCATTGCAGGGGATGTAAACCCCGGATCTGAAATCAGTGCAGGAGGGGATGTTATTGTTCTCGGGAAACTGGCAGGTAAAGTCCATGCCGGTTGTCCGGATAATGAAAAGGCCATTATTTTTGCCCTGGATTTTAAACCTACCCAGGTCAAGATAGGTGTCATTGCTGCAGCAGGAATAGATGAAGAAATAAGTGCAAAACCGGAGTTTGCCTGTGTAGAGGGCGATGGCATTGTGGTTAAAGACTATATGAAATCAAACCCATTCCGGAAAATGCCCTGGCCGGAAGCAATTTAAATATAAACCACGAATAGAGGTGTGAATTGGAAGGAAAAATAATCGTCGTAACATCTGGAAAAGGCGGTGTCGGTAAAACCACAGCTACATCTTCCATTGGAGCTGCCCTGGCACTGGAAGGAAAACGGGTCGCCATTGTTGATATGGATATCGGCCTGAGAAATCTTGATGTTGTCATGGGGCTGGAGAACCGGATTGTATTTAATATTGTAGATATTGTTCAGGGGCGCTGTAAAATATCCCAGGCAGCCATCAGGGACAGAAGAATTGAAAACCTGTTTTTAATCCCTGCTTCCCAGAGTGATAATAAAGATGTGCTGACAACATCTGGAGTTGAGCGGGTGGCAAAGCAGCTTAAAAAAGAGTTTGATTATGTCATCATGGATTCTCCTGCAGGCATTGAAAGGGGCTTTGAAAACTCCATTGTTGGAGCAAATGAGGCCCTGGTTGTCTGTACGCCGGATGTGTCTGCCGTAAGGGATGCCGACCGGGTTATCGGGCTGCTGTATTCAAGATCACTGACACCCAAATTGATTGTAAACCGTATTGAACCGGCACGGGTGGCCAGGGGAGAAATGCTCAGTCATGAAGACGTGCTGGAAGTCCTTTCTATTGATCTGGCAGGGCTTGTGCCGATGGATGAACATGTTTTGATTTCATCTAATACAGGAACGCCACTTGTACTGCAAAATGAATCAAAAGCAGGGCATGCATTTAAACGGATTGCCAGACGGCTTAATGGAGAGGCAGATCTGCCCGTTGAGGTTCCCACTCACAATACAAGCATGTGGAGCAAAATAAGTAAAACCTTCGGGTTTAATAAATAAGGAGAATTGAATGTTCAGCGGATTATTCAAAAGATTCACCACCCAGAAACCCAGTAAAGATGATGCAAAAAAAAGACTCCAATTTTCCTTGATATATGACAAGCTGGAAGTAAACGATGCGACCTTGACAAACCTTCAGCAGGATATTGTTGATGTTATATCCAGATACTTTGAAATAGATAAAGATGCCCTTGAGCTTGAAGTCAAGAGAAGTGATGATGTTTCCGCGCTGGTTTTCAACACCCCAATATTACAGGTAAAGCGCAAAGAGGCATAGCTTAACCTGTAAATTATAACACCATTCAGGCACCAAAGTTCAGTCAGATAACGCTTTGGTGCTTTTTTGTTTTTTAATAAAATACTGAATAACCCGTTTGGGGGAATCCATCCCAAAAAAAGATGGGTCAAAGTCTTTAAGATCCATAAAGTCGTAACCGGCAATATCATCCCGGGCACATATCGAATCAAAAGTTCTTATATTGCAAATAAATGCCATATCAGTGATCGGATAGGTTATGGATTTATATAAATAGGTGTTGGCAAAAGAGCAAAAATAGGACAGGGACATAACCTCCAGGTTCAGTTCTTCTTGTATTTCACGGATCAGACATGCTTCGATGCTTTCTCCAGGTTCAGCAAACCCTCCGGGTAAATCAAGGCTGCCTTTGCCGGGATGTTTTGCCCTTGTGGTCACTAAAAGCCTGCCTTTATTGTCTTGAATGAGAGCCATGGCAGCAGCCGCGCAATTCATATAAAAGGAAAAACCGCAGTTTGGACAGGAAAATGATTTTTCAGATTTAGGAGCAAGGCCTGATCTGCCGCATGTTGGGCAGTAATTAAATCTGTCCGTATTGGGGTTTGAGATAGGGGGTTTTAAGACATTCATTTTAGAAAATTCCTTATCAGCAGGTCAAATGGAAGCAGGCACAGACTCGTATACCGGCATCTTTTTTTTCGTTGTACAGATCTGCAGCCCTGGCAGTAGGGAGTGCAAAAAATTCAATTCCCCGGCCAGACAGGAAAGTTTTCATCTCAGGTGCAGGAATCATTCTATCGTTGGATCCGGTGCCGGTAATGATGAGATCCGGTTTTTTTGAAAGCACAGGCTCGATATCTTTTACACTCAGTCTGTGTCCGTCTTTTCGCCACCAGGAGTCCTGGATATGCCCGGTGGGAAATATGATTAAATCATTGGTGTAGGTCTTTTGATCGATCTGCATGCGACCAAATGAATATGATTTGATTTCCGGCATGTTCATATTCCCCTCCCTAGTATTTTCTTTCTTTGTTTTTGGGTAGTAAAGCTACCTTATCTCATTTTAAAGTCACCCACAAGTTTGGTATCCCTATGGGCAGAGTCATTGAACCCACCAAAATGATTTTGAGCCTTAAAAATATCAAAAAGCTTTTTTTGATTGGTTGACCATATAGAGAATCGACAGTGATGCAAGAATACCTATCTGTTAGGCGTGACTAAAAGCGACGACTGGAAGAAGAAATCATGGGACAGAAAATTGGTTTTCCTACCCCACAATCGTAGACATAATGTGGGGTCGGCATTTACTTAAAATATTACTTAAAGCAAATTATAAATATATGTTACAATAACGGCAGTTCATTTTAATCGAAGATTGAAAACAGATACGCCTTAATTTTTTACTGTAAGATCCGGTTTTTAAAATAATCAATTTTCCAATCACAAATTTTGCTCATTAAATGTGCATCATGGCTTATAACCAATAGACCAATATCTTTCTCGCGAGCATATTCGATAAGATTTTTCCATATGTTGGCCTGGGTCACAGCATCGAGCATAGCTGTTATCTCATCGGCAACAAGAAATCTTGTTTCAGGCCCAAGTGCTCTGACTAGACAGATCCTCGCAAGTTGGCCACCGGAAAGCTCCCAGGGATGCCTGTCAAACCAGCCATCTTCAATTTCGAATGCCTCAATGAGGTTGTTGGAGACTTGAAATCCTTCGTTGATTATTTTGGAAATTTTCCAGTGTGGGTTAACGGCAAGTTCGGGGTGCTGGAAGATCATTTGAACCGGATGAAATCCATTTTTCCGGATCGGACGGTTATCAATCAGGATATCACCTTCCAGCAAAGGTAAAAACCCGCTCAGAACTTTGGCAAGGGTTGTTTTTCCAGTGCCGCTTGGACCTGGCAGGCCGACGATCTCACCAGGGGACAGGGAAAATGACAGGTCCCTGAACAACCAAGGGTTGGATTTCCCGTAACGGTATGAGAGCCGTTGTGTTTCAAGCATGCTCCAGCTCCTTCTTGTTAAGTGCATTGATAAAGGCATGTTGTGGCAGGGCATCATAAAGCTGTCTTGAATAAGCTTCAGACAACTTTTCAGGATGAGCAAAATCAGATACATTCGCAATTTCAACTGTGGTGCCGTTTTTGAATACGGCAACTTTATCTGCGATGCGCAGTGCAGCAGCGATATCATGGGTAATTAACATGACGGCTTTTCCTCTGAGGGAAAGGTGCTTCAGGTAATCAAGTGATTGAGCGATGTTTTTTTCATCCAGCCCGGTTGTCGGTTCATCTGCGATAATAAGCCGGGCATTTCCCACAACAACTGAGGCTGTCAATACCCGCCTGGCCATCCCGCCGGATATCTGAAACGGCAGTAACGAAGGAACCTGAGAGCCAAGGCCGTATTGATCAAAGGCATTTTGCATAGAAGACCGGGCACTTGAAGGCTTGTGGCCGCTTAACACCGCGGCCCGGCAAACTTGACCGCCAACCGACCATAACGGGTTCAGAAAACTGATAGACTGCGGTATCAAGGCAATCTCTTTGCCCCTCAACCTGCGGCTTACTTCAGGGGTCAATCGTTTCCCGTCGAATGCTATTTTCCCGTTGACGACCGCATTTTTTGGAAGCAGCCCGAGAATGGCATGCGCCAAAAGACTCTTGCCTGCACCTGACTCTCCAACAACTGCAATGACCTTTCCTTCTTTTAATGTCAGGTCCAAACTGTGAATGGGGTGGATAATTTTTCTGTTCAGCCACCGGCCGTATCGTTGAAATGATATAGACAGATTTTTAACTTCCAGCATAACTACTCCTGTGAGGTTTTTGGGTTGATCATAGTTCTCAAAGTATTGCCCATGATATCGAACAGTTTTACCATTGCAACAAGACTGACACCCGGGCCGATGGCCAGCCACCAGTAGCCGGTTGATAGATGCTGCATGGCCTCTGAGAGAAGTGTACCGATGGCCGGTGTATGGGGAGACAGGCCGAATCCGAGAAAAGTCAGACTTGCCGCATGAAGGATGGCATGGGGGAAAAGCAGCAGAACCCCCACCAGAAACTGGGGAAAAAGCCCCGGCAATATATGGTGGAGAGCGATCCAGAGACGGCCTTTGCCCAACTTCGGACTTAAGCTGACATAGTCAGATGACTTTAATGCCAGGATTTCCGCTCGTATAATTCGTGCCAAGCGGGTCCAGTGGCTTAAGGCCACCGCAATGATGACTCCTTTAGCACCGCCACCTATGCTGAATGATATCAAAATCAGAAGCACCAGGTGAGGGGTTGCGATGATGATGTCAATCATTGCTGTGACCAGCATATCGGTTTTTTTACCCAAAACCGCTGCAGCTGTTCCAAGCGCAAGAGAGATCATGGTGGAGCACAGTGCCGCCGTCATGCCAATGCCAAGACTGATGCAAAGTCCTTTCAGCGTCCGGGTCAGCATATCCCTTCCCAGCCAGTCGGTTCCGAAAGGATGGGACCAGCTCGGAGTCTGATTGCGGATCGAAAAGGAAGTTTCAAGACCGCTGTCTCCAATCAGGTATGCGCTGATAAAAAGTCCTATGAACAGTAAAAGACTGATGATAAACCATGATAGCGTCTGCTTACGGATATTTTTTAATTTAGGGGGTTCTGATACAAAGGTTTCCATTATACAGCCTCCCCGATCCGAATTCTCGGATCTATTAACCGGTATAACAGGTCTGCAATGATATTTCCGCTGACAACAAAAACAGTTGAGAACAATACAATCCCAAGTAATAGGGGTACATCCCCTCTAACACCGGCCTCAACGGTTGCCCTGCCAAGTCCTGGATAGGAAAAAACCTGTTCAGCAAGAACCGCACCACCAAACAGCTCCCCAAAACTAGCAAACTGCAGGGTGACGGCGGGAAGCAGTGTATGGCGAAGCCCATGGTGAAATGCAATACCTGTTTTGGACTCTCCCAGTGATGTTGCATAAAGGGCAAAATCACTCTGGAAGACATCAATCATTTTTTCCCTTGTGTGAAGGGCAATCTGTGCAACACCAATCACCGACAGTGTAAATACCGGTAATATGAGGTGATAGAACCGTTGCCATAGAGTGACATCTTCCGGCATGACGCCTAAAGGACCGGCACAACAGAACGGGAACCAGCCGAGAGATACGCTGAAAAGAACCAGCAGAACCATGGCGATCCAGAAGGTTGGTGTGGCAGCAAGCGTGTACGCATAAAGCCTGATGGCTCTGTCAACCCATGAGTCTTTAAACGTTCCGGCTACCACCCCGAGAATATATCCCACTCCGCCTGAAATGAGCCATGCAAGACTCATTAACAAGAAGGAAGCGGAAAAACGCTTTTTAATGACTTCGATAACGGGTTCATTATGGATAACGGAAACACCCAGATCGCCGGACACCGCATTCTGAAACCATCGGATTAAACGTTGGGGAGCCGGTTTGTCCAGCTCCCATCTTTTGATGATCTTTTCCTGCTGGGCTTTGCTGATCTGCATTCGGTCATATCCAAGATAGGCCGATACCGGATCTATAGGAGCCTGGCTGATCAGAACAAAAGCAATGGTGCAGACCACGCTCATGATGATAGCCATTCTTGCTGTTTTTTTTAATAAAAATTTAAATACAGGTATCATTTATTTTCGTTTCCACTCTGTGATATTGGCAGTGATGGGCCACCCGTGGCCATGCGGTTCTATTCTTGATTGACCGATATCAAGATCATTTTTTACAAAATAGACATGATCCAGATTCACAAGCCACGCCCATGGTGCATCGCCTTTTGGACCGCATCCGGTCTTCCCATCCCATTGGGCTTTTTTCCAGTACTTCCGTGAAGTTTCAAAATCTCTGGCATTTACTGCTTTGTCAAGATAGCTGTCAACAGTATTGTTCGAATAATACCCCGTATTGAACCAGCCCTGTCCGGCCAGATGGCTGTGATAAAGATGATAAATTTCCATGGGATCATGGCTGCCCCAGCCAAAAAGAATCACATCAGAGTGCATCCGTTTTTTGATATCGTCCCAACTTTTGCCAAGGACATCTACCTTGATCCCTACAGGTGAAAGCATGTCTGCCACAGCGAGTGCAAGGCCCTGTCTTACCGCCCTGTCGGATGGATAAACTACTGTAAAACGGGCCTCCAAACCTTTTTTTTCCAAAACACCGTCATTGTCAGAGTCTTGCCATCCGGCAATTTTCAACAGCTGTTGTGCTGCCGAAACACTATTGTCTGATAATTTGTTGTCTGCACTATCCCATGGCAGGCTGTCACAGACAAAAAAGGCCGGTCGTCCAAATCCTTCAAGAACGCCCTCTACCAAAGCGTTCCTGTTTACAGCCAGATTGACGGCCTTTCGAATGGCAGGGTCGCAGGTGACGTTATTACCGATGGGTGAACCGGAAGGCGACTTTTTACCCTCATCTTTTACCATGGGAAACATCATCCCCCTGTTATCCACACTTTTTACGGCATGTACTGTCATGTTTTTAATTTTCTGTTTGCCAAGGTGTGCCGGCACAACAACCATATCAACTTTGCCGGCTTTTGCGGCAGCCAGCATGGTGTCCTCAGTGGCGTAAAGAAAAACCAGACGCTTGAAATAAGGCTTTTTACCGTAATAAAGGGAGTTTGCCTCAGCGATCAGCTGTTCCCCTTCTACCCAGTTCTTCATCACAAACGGGCCGGAACCCAGCGGGTTTCTGCCGTAATCGTCACCATAGGCATGTTCCGGAACAATTCCTAAAGTAATCAGGCGGTTTATAAAAGTAGAGTCCGGTTTTTTAAGTTTGATTTTCAGTGTATGATCCCCAGTAGCCAATGCTTTTTCAAGATTTGATAGATCGGCTTTACCACCACTTTGGGCTGCTGTGTTGAATGTAAATGCCACATCTTTTGCCGTCAGCGGTTTTCCGTCTGAAAACACAGCATCATTGCGTATAGAGATATACCAGCAGGACCGCTGGTCATCAAATCGGACCTGTGTTGCCAGATCATTGATAATATTAAGGTCTTTGTCCCGGGTGAGTAAGGTGGATTGAAAAAGAGGGTGACCATATCTCCCCCAGCCCATGACAGGATTAAACCCATCATCAGGTTCGCCTTTTAGTGCCAGAACCAGTTCCTGATCATCGCCAGAGCATGGCAAAACAGATAACTGTAGAAAACATAAACTCAGCAACAATATAGAAAAACAACACAATAACTTTTTCATTAGAACAAAACTCCTGTAGGATCTTTAATAAGTTAAGTATAAGGCAGGGGGAAATAGAAAAAGCCACAATGGCAACCCTACCGCTGTTAACGATAACCTGCCTTCGTGGCATATTCAGATATATAATTTTATTCGATACTGTATTGCTTCTGGCAATACGTTTTTCTCAAAGTTTCATATATGAATTTGAATGATCTTGTCAAGCAATTAATGTCTTTAAATTTTACCAAAGTAGAAAAAATCTCAGAAAAGAGTTCGCACATTTAAGAAATTAGGAACTCATCAATCATGGTATAAAAGCGAACTGGTAAAGATTTTCAAAAAGACGGGACTGGCCAAAGCATTTTTGGATCGAGCCTGAGTTTTTGTACAAGATGGTTTTAAAAAAAAATTAGGTTAAATTTAAGAACAGATTAGGTCCGGTTTAAGTCCTGCCATTTATCATAAAATTAATATTGAAAAATCAATAGGTTTCACTTGACCGTTTGATTTTCTTGAATTATAGAGACAATTTTATTTTTTAAAACATTTTACTTTGGAGAGATTATGAACCCAAAGATAGATAAAATTAGTATTTTTTCAATGCTGTTTATTCTTTGCCTGGTATCGGTACCCGGCTTTTACGCCTATTTTTTTACAGACTGGCGTAACAACAACTTTTTCCAGGATGCAAGCCAGAGAAAGGCCATTCCTGAATTTCAGGAGGACTCAAAGATTTTTGGCAGCCGGATTGTATTAAGAAAAGATAAAAGTATCACGGTAAATAAAAACCGGCTGGTTTTTAAAGGGTTAAAGGATAAAATGATTCATCTCGACGTATTTCTGCTTGAACTTGATCCGGAGTCTGCCTATCCTCGTTTCATTTCAAAGGCAGATGCCCAAAAAGGGATCCGTATAGGTGATTCAACATTTCAGCTTCTAAAGGTTAATAAGAAAACCTTGCAGTTAAAAATTGTAGATGCTCACAAATCCTTTAAGTATCAAGGATAATGGAAAGCACAGGCTCAATACCTTTTAGGTCAAGCCTGTGCCTTATAATTCCAGATTATTTAAACCGATAAATCGATTTGTTCAGGAACGGCTGAATTTTTTGCTGAAGCTTTTCTGTTTTCAGCGAGGCCTCTATGGTTTGCCGGGTTACCTCGATATCTGACATGGTTATTCTGGCAGTTTCAAGGTCTGCATCCAGCAATAGTGTTTTGGGGCCTTTGGCGTTTGTCCATCCCGACCAGAGAGGTAGTTTGGAATCCTTTTTATTGGGGTTCCCGGTTCTGGCAAATTGAGCCCAATAATCCATCATGGCATGGGAAAGGGCAACTCGTCCCGGTTTGTTTTTTTCACTAAAGACAAGCGCACCCAAAGAGGCATTGTCTGTTCCGAAAACAAAATCAATTTCCAGGGCATGGCATGAACCCAGCAGGATATTAAGTGGCGGGGCCATCACCTTTCCTTTGGCACCTCCGGCTCCCCATAAAAACTGATAGGCAAAGACCTGGGGCTGGCCGTTGTTATCCATCATAATTCTTGCCGGTCCATCCACTCCCATGGCTTTCCAGACATCGCTCTGATAACCGGTCACTTTGTCATAAAAATTCATTTTTGCCGGATCCTGGAACAGGGAAAAATCATTTCTCCAACTTGCAAACGGCTGGGCTGTTCTTGTAAAAAGTTTGGTTTCTTCCTTGTTGGTACCCAGGATCATGGGGACCTTATTATAATTTCCCGATGTCAGGGCACCATAAAAATCTGTTGGCAGCACATGGCCGTCTCCAAAAGTTGTGGGAAATTTTATCATGCCCCGGACAGGACCGCCCGGGTAGGTCTGTAAAAAATCAGATGCTTTTTTAGAACGCATGTACTTCTCAATATCTTTTGAAGACATTGCTGCCAGCTTTTTTATAGCGGTGGTTTCATCTGTCACGGTTCCATCATTAACCATTAGTTTGACAAGGACACCATTAATATGATCTGCGCCCATTTTCGGAGTTGAGGGTCGAATACCCCCGCTTTGCGAAATGGCACGATGGAAAAGCCCTTTAGCCAGGGGAGATGCAACCAGGCAAAACACATTCAGGCCGCCGGCAGATTCGCCTGCAATCGTAACATTTTCAGGATCTCCGCCAAAATTTTCAATATTGTCCTGGACCCATTTTAGCGCAGTGATCTGGTCCAGAAGGGCAAAGTTTCCAGAATCGTTCTCTTTGTTTCCGGTTTTAAGTGCCGGGTGGTTTAAAAACCCCATTGGGCCAAGGCGGTAATTGAGGGTGATGACCACCATGTTCCCCCGATGGGCAAGGGGAGCACCGGACTGCATGGATAAAAGCGGCCATTGGATACTGTTTCCACCACCATGAATCCAGAAAAATACCGGCAGTTTGGTTTTTGAGTTCGCGTTTGCAGGTGCCCAGATGTTCAGGTAGAGGCAGTCTTCTCTGCCGTAGATAATTTGCGGGGTTGCCGGGTTCCTGTCATGGTTGACGTATTGGGGGCACACCTGGCAGAAAGTATCAGCCTTGAGCGGCTGGTCTCTTTTTTCAGGTTTTGCCGAGGCTTTCCAGCGCAGCTCTCCCACTGGAGGCTTTGCATAGGGAATAGCTTTCCAGGAAATAGTTTGGGTCTTATCATGTTCTACCCCAATAACCAACCCCTCTGTTGTTTGACGTTCCAGCTTCGAAGCATGGATATTTTTCACAAAAGCTGTTGAAAATAATACGACAAGCAGAGCACAAGTTGCAGCAGTCAGAAGTGTTCCGCACGGGCAAATCAAAAATCGGTTTTTGCTCATCTAATATTTCTCCTTTCGTTATAAAAATTAATTAGACATAGAACCGGCGCGAAGCGTTTGTCAATTTATAATATAAAAAATGAGGATTTACGGGTTATTCGGATTTAAAAAAAGGAATATATAAACGCAAATTTTGCCCAAAAACAATGTTTGAAAAAATGAAAACGGGACATTTCTTGACAAGAGGCAAAGTTGTGTCTTAATACACCAAAAATGATTTTATAGTATTAATATAATAGCTGAATTCAATGTGTTAGATTTAGCAGTTTAAATAAGGAGGATTAAAAAAATGGCACAACCCATTGCCGATAGGCGAGATATAGACTTTGTTCTTTATGAACAGATGGAAACAGAAAAACTGGCAAAAGAAGAAAAATTTGCAGGGCTCAACAAAAAAGCATTTGATATGATTATTTCTGAGGCCAGAAATCTTGCAATCAAAGAGATTTTGCCAACCAAAGTCGATGGAGACCGTATAGGTGTTACCTTTGAAAACGGCGAAGTAAAGGTTCCGCAAAGCTTTCATAAACCTCATAGACTATTGCTGGAAGGTGAGTGGGCATCCATGACTGAAGATCCTGAGCTGGGTGGCCAGGGACTTCCCCATGTTATCTATCAGGCTGCTAAAGAATATCTTGCAGGTGCCAACGGAACATTGACCGGATATTCCATGCTCGGACACGGAACAGGTAAAATGATTGATATTTTCGGTACGCCAGAGCAAAAAGATATGTACCTGAAAAAACTGTACAGCGGAGAGTGGGGTGGCACCATGGTGCTAACTGAAAGCAATGCGGGCTCTGATGTCGGCTCTCTGACTACAACTGCGGTTAAAAATGAAGATGGCACATACAGTATTACAGGGGATAAAATTTTTATCACCAATGGTGAACATGATCTGGCCGATAACATTGTCCATCCGGTTCTGGCTCGTGTTGAAGGTGCCCCTGAAGGTTCTGCCGGCATCTCTATTTTTATTGTACCCAAAATATGGGTGAATGAGGATGGCAGTCTTGGCGAATCCAATGATGTTTTGTGTACAGGTATTGAAGAAAAAACCGGTATCCATGGCAGTGCAACCTGCAGCCTTGCTTTTGGCGGAAAGGGTAAATGTAAAGGGCTTTTGCTGGGTGAAATCAATAAAGGTATGAGGGTCATGTTTTACATGATGAATGAAGCCCGCCATGATGTAGGTTTTCAGGGATTTTGTAATGCAACGTCTGCTTATCAGCATGCCTTAACCTATGCCCGGGAAAGACTCCAGGGAGCAGAGCTTGGCTCACAAGGCGGCCCTGCCCAGGTACCGATCATTAAACACCCGGATGTCCGCAGAATGCTGCTGTGGATGAAGTCTCATGTTGAGGCCCTCCGAAGCCTGATCTATTATGTTGATACCCTGTTTGATCGTATACACTGCAGCAATGATGAAGCCGAGAAAAAAGAGTGTGATGATATGGCAGCACTTCTGACCCCCCTGATCAAATCTCTTGGCTCTGACCGCGGGTTTGATGTCTGCGTCCAGGCCGTTCAAGTTTACGGCGGATATGGATTTATCCAGGAATTTCCGGTTGAACAGCTTATGCGGGATTGTAAAATTACCTCCATTTATGAAGGCACCAATGGTATTCAGGCCATGGACCTTCTGGGTCGAAAACTTGGTCTGAGAAAAGGCACTGTTTTTGTCAATATGATCCAAAAAATGAAAGCCATGGTTCAAAAAGCCAAAGCAGTGGAAGGTCTGGAAAGTCTTGCAGCAGATTATGAAAGTGCTGTGGACCGCCTTGCAGAACTTGCCGGCGTTATGGGCAAACGGGCCGGGTCTGCAGAATTTAAGACAGCTTTTGCTCATGCCACTCCTTTTTTGAATGCCACAGGCGATGTGGTTATGGGCTGGATGCTCTTATGGAGAGCACAGATTGCGGGAGAAAAACTGGCAGCCGGGAAAGCTAAAAAAGATGAGGCTTTTTATAAGGGCCAGATTAAAAGTGCAGAATTTTTTGTGAATACTGTATTACCGGTAACCATGGGCAACATGGATTCCATCACAAAAGGAAGCACAGCCGTGCTTGATATTGATGAAGCCTCTTTTGGTTCATGATTTAAACTGGTTCGCAGCTTAAACACTGCATAGTAAAATGAAAAAACGCCTGCAGGAATAAGAAAATCTGCAGGCGTTTTTAATTGTTTATAGTAGGAGCTTATTTGAGGATAAGCCCTTCTCTTGGTACGGTTTCAAGCGCCGGACTGTTATGGGCATTTTCAAACGCTTGTTTAAGTTCTGCACACCGCTCATCAATAGTGACATGAAAATGGGGGTGGGAGAAAATATAAAATTCTCCGTTCAAAAGTCCTTCCAAAGCCCTGTTTGCAGCGATTTCAGTATCAATACCCGTTGTGACGATTTCTTTCTGGGCTGACAGGCGGGGTTTTTCTTTGAGCCGATCTTCAAAATAGATGGGCCCGCCAAATTGTTCGTGGCGGTTCCGCTTGCTGTCATAGATCCGGGATTTTACAAAGCCCGGGCAAAAGACCGAAACTTCGATATCATTATTAGCAAATTCAGCCCGCCAGCTTTCTGAAAGAGAGACCACGGCTGCTTTTGTGGCACAATAGGGGCCTGCATATGAAAATCCTTTCATTCCTGCAATAGAGGAAACATTCATAACATGGCCGCCTTCTCCCTGTTTTTTCATGATGGGGACAAACACCTGTCCGCCGTATACAACGCTCATCAGGTTGGCATCAAGCACCCAGCGCCAGTCATTTTCTTCAATTCTATCTTGAGCCCCTTCGCATGCAACACCGGCGTTGCTGACCAGAAGGTGGACTTTTCCAAAGGCATCCAATGTTTTTTTTGCTGCATTTTCCAATGAGTGTTTGCTGATAACATCACACACCACACCTTCAACAGGAAAACCTTCTTCTTTTAAGGCGGCAACCGCCTGTCCCAGCATTTTTTCATCAATATCCGCCAGCATGATATTCATTCCCTGCCGGGCAAGCACACGGGCAAAATGAAAGCCAATACCTTCGGCCCCACCAGTAATACAAGCAGTTTTTCCTTTAAGATCTTTCATTGTGTATCCTTACTTCAATATGTTTAGAATTATCCATTTCAAGCTCAACATTTTTATTGAACCTGAAATGGATTAAGATAAGAGGATGGTGTTTGTCAAGAGGGTTAAAAGGTGTTAATTTTATTAACAAAAAATAATTTAATATTATTTGTTAAGCCTCATAAACAACGTTTATTCATGCGTTTTGGAATTCATAATAATCCGCTGTTTTGGATAAAGCGCCCAGCGCACGATCCAGACCCTTGTAAGCTGGAATTCCGGCTTTTTGCAGAACTTTTTCCAAACGGATACGGGCCTCTTTCATGCCCGGCACGGGTTGATATTGTCTCCAGGCAACCACTAACGGTTTTCCATTGAGATTCTGTCTGGCTTCTTTAGCAAGGTACTCCCCAATGGCATCAATGTGCCCGCCTTTATTTAATCCGTAAATCCAGTCCAGGTGGAGGGATATGATGAACATGTCCAGATAGGATTCTGATGCCAGAAGTTTAAGGGTCGGACCCAGCAGCGGAAGCCTCATAATGACGATATGGGCGTCAATGGGGTTTTTGATCATATTTCCTGCCGGAGGAATATATTCCCGTAATTTTTCCATGAGTTCCGGCTTCAGGGCCGGCATCTCAAGTCCGGTTCTGGCACAACTGTCTGCTGCTGCCACACCAACACCTCCGCCGGTTCCTAAAATAGCTACATTGCGTCCTTTTACAGGCGGGAGGTGGTGCAGCGCCATAGTTGTTTCTCCCATTTCCTCAAGAGAATCCACCTGAACAGCACCGGATTGTTTGAAAAAACCTTTCCAGATTTTTTCCCCTCCAGCCAGGGAGCCTGTGTGTGAAGCCACGGTACGAGCACCGGATTCAGTCAAACCGCCCTTTAAAATGACAATGGGTTTTTTCCGATTGATTCTGGTGACCTGTTCCAGGAGTTTACGTCCATCTTTGACACCTTCTAAGTACATGGTAATAATTCGGGTCTCATCATCCTGGGCCAGGTAGTCCAGAAAGTCCGTGCTGTCCATGGTAACGGCATTACCGAAACTGATGGCTTTACTGAAATACAGGCCGAGACGATTGGCAAGATTTGCAAAATCCTGGACATTGCCTCCGCTTTGGCTGATCATTGACACCGGGCCGCTTATTTGGGAGGCCTTTTGCCATGTCAGTGTGCGTGAGGCAGGGACATGGATGCCCATACAGTTTGGGCCGACTATATTCAACCCTCCCCGCAGGGCAATTCCCTTGATCTCTTCTTGAAGTGCAATACCTTCTTTCTCTCCGGATTCGGCAAACCCGGATGTAAAGATATGTACATTTTTACATCCGGTTTCTATGCATTCTTCCAGTGCCGCCGGCACCCGGGTTGCTGGAATCGAAAGAATGACCAGATCTACTGCTTCCGGCAGCGCTTTAAGGTTGGGGTAAACTTTTGCACCTTCTATCTCTTCTGCCTTTGGGTGTATGGGATACAGTCTTCCGGCATACCCAAAACCCCTCATGCTGCGGTAAATGCCAGGAAACGCTCCAATGATTTTTCGCGCAACCCCGATAACGGCAAGGGATTTTGGATACATCATGGCGTGAAGATCGGCATTCAGGATTTCCAGTTTTTTTTGCGCTTCATCTTTGTCTACAGGCGGGATATCTTCAACCGGAGTGTCCGTTAAAACCACAAGCGCGTCTACTGCGGTCACATGGCCGTCTTCAGATGCAATAATCGGGTTGATATCCACTTCTTTGATATCCGGGTGATCCATGGCAAGTTTTGAGAGCCCTACAAGAGCTTTGGCCATCTGTGTTTTATTTACAGGCGCATCTCCTCGAAAGTTTTCCAGCAGCTTTTTTGTGGTCAGGTCATCCATCATTTTAATGGCCTGTTTTTCATCCAAAGGAGCCACTCGAAAAACGACATCGTTTAAAGCTTCTGCAAATATTCCGCCAAGCCCGAACATGACCACCGGCCCGAACTGGGGATCTTTAACCAGTCCTGCAACAAATTCCCGGCGGCCTGTTATCATGGGCTGAATCAGACAGCCTTCCCAGCCGTCACCGCAGGCCTCTTTTACCTCACAAAAAGCCTGGCGGACATCTTGTTCCGATTGAAGATTGACCCGTACAATTCCAAGCTCTGTTTTATGCGTCAACTGGCTTCCGAGACCTTTGAGTACAATGGGAAATCCAGTTTTTTGGGCAGCCGCGAGTGCCTCATCATCGCTTTTGACAATTATTTCTTTAACAACAGGGATGCCGTAATCTGAAATAATCTGTTTTGACTGGGCTTCATTAAGAGAAATATTACCAGACTGTCTGCACCGTGCAATCAATTCATCAGTTTTCAATGTTCAAACCTTTCATGCCATATGGCCAGATCTAAAATTTACCAGGAGCCGGTCCTTACTGATCTGAGCAAATTTTGGAAGATTATATAAACAGCCTGAGTCACATATCCAGGCTTTCTGCTCCTTTTTGTATCATTTTCAGGGTGTGAATGATGTTAACAAAGGTATGGGGCGCATGTCAATTGATAAAAACGAACGCTCGCTCTTTTTTTAAACCCCAATAATCCGTTTCATGGGAATACCGTCTGCTGCATTCCCCCGGATACGGGCAAAAGACTTTATCCCCGGTGCTTTATTAATATACCCCGGGGACAGGTATGTGTTTTTCATCTGCAGTTCCATGAAAACTTCTTTGGGGCTTTCATATCCCATTTGAGAACTGATCTCTTCGGCCAGGTAAAAGACATCTTCAAGTTCATCTATTTTACCCAGGTGGTCTATGTGAAAAAATATTTCAGGATATGAGCCAAGAATATCCCTTACCCAGGGCGTGTTGGAGAATTTTTCAGCATAGATATGGTGGATATTCATGGTATCTGCCAGTTTTTCTATAAATTCAATGGTTTTGGAAAAAATTTCATTTTTATGTTTGATCAGGTAAGGTTTTGTTGAGGGGGTTTTATCATCGCGAAAATTAATTGTTGTTTCAATGGCGTCAATTGCAAGAATCACATACTCGGAATTCAAGGAGAAACTGCTCTGACTGTTCCACCTCCGGTTTGAGTCTGTGATATAAAGTGGTAAAAGATGGACTTTCATGACAAAGTCGCCATCAAAGAACACTTTTATAATCTGGTAGTTTCTGTCCAGTATCCAGGAAAATACCGTCCAGAATATATTTTCAATGTTACTGTCGGACTGAAAATTTCTTTTGTCTGCTGTGCAGTCTCCTGTTTTTTTACCCAATTCAAGATAAGAGTAATCCCGGGTGGCATACTCAAATTCGATTCCCTTTCCAGTCCGCCCGGAAACTGAGCGGATATCTTTAAGTGGGCGGTATGAGTTAAACTTTAAAAAACCGGTGCTGATTTCATCTGCAAAGCCTGATAAATAATTTCCTTCCGGCAGGGACAGACGATCATGGCTGAATTGTTTGATTTGATGGACAATCGAGTAACAGTTCAGTGCACTCAGGGCCTCTGTGTTTTTCTGCAACCCTTTCCCTCTTCCCTGCTTGATTTTTTTTGTTAATATTTCTCCTGCTTTTTTAACCAGGTTATCCGGGGCGATGGAGTTCAGAATATCTTTTCTGATATTGCTGCTTTCTGATAAAAATTTCCTGATATCAAGTTCTGAATAATAGTTAATGCAGTTCGCATTCTCTCTTAAAATTGATTGTACGGCCTTTGGGTCATTTAAATTGAAAAACGGGTCAATATTGATTTGGAATTCAGCTTTCAGATCCCTGTGCCAGTTTCTAAAAAATTGATAGACCTCTTTTTTAAGATTAATTTCTTTATTGGAAAGCAGATCCCTTATGAAATATCCGGTTTTAAGGTTGAGCGCCTTGTTGCCACTCCTGTTTTCATTTTCCCCTTTTTTAGCAGAAACAAACCCATAGGTGCTGGGCAACTGTCCAAAGACAGCCTTTGCCTCATTTAAGGAGATATTGAGTGGCCCCTGATCTCCACTGAAACCGGTTATCAGGGGGTTGTATTCCTGTTTTTGATTTTCTGGCATTAATTGACCTTGTTCGGGTTGGGCTTATGGCAATAGAGCTACCCCGGCCTTTCTGACTTTCTGGATTAAATCCATATCGTTTTTTGCAGCTTTTCGGTCCAGGTTTGCGCCGTACTGATGGAGAATTTCATAGTTTTTTATGCCCAGAGCGATGGGAATCAGCCCCAACCATTCATCCAGGTTTTTGTATAAGTGGGGAAAAACCGGCGATGGCTCCGGATCACCCCGGGAAATGATGAATGTCAGGATTTTATCTTTTGGAAATGCAGTTTGAAATGTAGGTTGTCCGGTCTTGGGGTCTTCACCAATCTGGGTGAAGCTGTATAATCTGTCCACCAGCATTTTAAACTGGGCCGTAACCTGGTACCAGTATACAGGTGTTCCCATAAAAATGGCGTCACAGGTGGTCATCTCTTTCATCAAGGGGGTTAAACCATCTTTCTGGACACAGGTTCCCAACTGTTTTTTGCACCCCTCACACCCCAGGCACCCATTAATATCCAATTCTCTTAAATTGACAAGGCGGGTGTCTGCCCCTTTTTCCGAAGCGCCTTCCAGGGCTGCTTCAACCAGGGTTTGTGTGTTGGCGTTTTTTCTTGGGCTGGCATTAATACCGATAACTTTCAAGATGTCTCCTTCCTGTGTGTTGAAAATTGAAAAAGTAGATAAAACGGTTTGATTTTCAAGCTCAAAATTTAACAGTCTTTAATATACCTGTAAAGGTATTTTAAAAGGCAGATACTTTAATAAACAAATGGATATCGTCAATGCGGTTTGATTTTTGCGAATTCAGTGTTATTTTTTTAATACTCATCAATTATAATCGCAGGGATCATTACAGGAGAGAAATTTTATGGATAAAAATCCTTTGAATGAAGACCAGTTGAAAAGATATCGGGAGTTCTTAAAAGACAGCATCAGAAAAAAGATCCCGTTTAAATATACAGATCAAAATCAGGGTGTTCCCCCGCCTCCTATCGAAAAACCATGCTCGTCGGATGCAAAAAAGATTGACCTTCCCAGGCCGGAGGCATGGGCGGAAATCGGGCAAAAAGATCTGAGCGTTGCCATTGCAGACAGAAGAAGCCACCGGGTATATCTTAAAAAAAGTCTTTCATTAGAGGAACTGGCTTATCTTTTGTGGAGCACCCAGGGAACTCGTGGAAAAGTGTTTCATGGGCATATTTACCGAACGGTCCCATCAGCAGGATGCAGGCATGCCTTTGAAACCTATCTGGCTGTTTTTAAGGTGGAGGGCCTTGAGCCGGGAATGTATCGGTATCTTCCCCTCTCTCACCAGTTGGTTTTCGAATTTTCAGACCCCATGCTGGCCGAAAAAATGACCATTGCTTCCCTTGGTCAGAATTATCCGGGAAAATCTGCCGTCACATTTATCTGGTCGGCTGTCCCCTATCGGATGGAGTGGCGATATGGACTGGCAGCCCACAAAGTAATCCTGCTGGATGCCGGCCATGTCTGCCAGAACCTGTACCTGGCCTGCGAAGCTGTGAATGCCGGGATGTGCGCTATTGCAGCATATGACCAGGAGGAGATGGACGAGTTTCTGGGGCTTGACGGCGAAGAGGAATTTGTCATCTACATTGCATCTGTGGGAAAGATAAAACAATAGGGCTTTTAAAAGGGAAACGGTTTGATGAAGCAGCAAAAGATTTTAGTGGTGGAAGACAACACAGAACTTGCACACCTTCTTGAACTTCACCTGAAGGATCAGGAATGGTATGCGGAGTTGGCTTTTGACGGGAAAAAGGGGTACAAAGCTGCCATTACAAATCGATATGACCTGATTATCCTGGATATCATGCTTCCGGGAATGGACGGGCTTGAAATTTTAAAGGCGATGCGGGCTAAAAATATCCATACGCCTGTGATTATGCTTACATCCAAATCTTCGGAAGTTGACCGCATCGTCGGGCTTGAGCTGGGGGCAGATGATTATGTGACAAAACCGTTCAGCATCCGGGAGGTGGTTGCAAGGATCAAGTCTGTTTTCAGAAGGGCGGATACCTATCAAAAAAATGAGGGCACCACAGCCCTGGAAAAGATCCAATGTCGTGGGCTGTCAATTGATCCGGAAAAACGAAAAGTTCTGGTGGAAAATCAAATCGTAGAATTAACTGCCAGGGAGTACGATCTCCTGGAATATTTCGCACGACATCCAGGGCGGGTGTTTAACCGCAGCCAGCTTTTGGATAAAGTCTGGGGATATGGTCATGACGGGTATGAACACACGGTAAACTCAAATATTAATCGTTTGAGAGCAAAGATTGAAAAAGATCCTGCCCAGCCGGAATATATCCTTACAGTATGGGGTGTGGGATATAAATTTGCAGAGCACTAAATAAAGGAAACGCCAATGTTCAACTCCCTGTATTCTAAAATTGCAGCCGGTCTTGCAGGGCTCTTTCTTGTTGTCGGTCTGATATTCATTGCGATTACAGTCTTCTCAACAGATATGTACCAGCAGGAAGTTAACCAGAAGCTCAACACCCATCTTGCCGGGCAGATTGTAAAAGAGAGGCTGCTTATGGAGCAGGGCCGGGTGAACCAGGAAGCGCTCAAAGATATTTTTCATATGCTCATGGTGATCAACCCCGGCATAGAGATTTATCTTCTGGATACCAAAGGCAGTATTTTAACTTTTTCCGCACCAAAAGGCAGCGTGAAAAGAGAGTTTGTTGATCTGGACCCGGTAAAAAAATGGCTCATTGATCAACCCGAAGCTCCTGTAATGGGGGATGATCCCAAAAGTCCGGATCGCAAAAAAGTGTTTTCAGCAGCCCGTATTGAAAGGGATGGGAAGCTGGAAGGATATCTGTATGTGATTCTTGGCGGTGAACAATACGATTCGGTGGTTCAAAAACTTAAAGGCAGCTATATCCTCCAGCTCAGTGCCTGGATGATTGCAGCAGGGCTTTTATTTGCCCTTCTTACAGGCCTGGTACTGTTCGGTGCATTGACCGGGCGCTTAAAAAAGCTTGCCAAGGTCATGGAAGCATTTAAACATGGAGAGGAGTCTATTGCAGAAAATCTTTCATTTTCACCCTCCAGGAGCGGTACAGATGAGATTGATCGTTTAAGCTTTACGTTTAAGGAGATGGCCTTGCGGATTGAATCCCAGATGGCCCAATTAAAGGCATCGGATGAGATGCGAAGAGAAATGGTGGCCAATGTATCCCATGATTTAAGAACCCCGCTGGCAACCCTCCAGGGGTATATTGAAACCCTGCTGATCAAGGAAAGTCAGTATACCCCAGAGCAAAGAAAGCAGTACCTTGAAATGGCGATCCGCCATTGCCAGCGTCTCAATGATCTGGTGAGCGCCTTGCTGGAGCTTGCCCGTCTGGAATCCACACAAATGAAGATTCATCCGGAACCATTTAACCTGATGGAGCTTTGCCAGGATATTGTTCAAAAATTCATGCTTGCGGCAAAGCAGAAAAACATCGAATTTACTACAAATTTCAAGGATTCACTCGGATTTGTGAATGCAGATATTGCACTGATAGAAAGGGCTTTGGAAAATTTGATAGAAAATGCCCTTCATTACACTCCGGAAAATGGGCAGGTAAGTATTGAAATTGAACAGGCCGGCGATATTTTATTAAAGGTCAACGATACGGGAAAGGGCATACCAAAAGAAGACTTAAAGCATATTTTTAAGCGGTTTTACCATTCAGATTCCAAAGGGGGAAAAGCAGAGGGTCATTGGGGCCTGGGGCTTGCCATAACACAAAAAATAATAGAACTGCACCAAAGTGAGCTTATTGTGAAAAGTGAAGTGGGAAAGGGGAGTTGTTTTTCTTTTTCCCTGTCCCTTGCAGCTCCCATATAAATTTTAAGTTTGTGATACTCTTGTTATTTTTTTTAAACTTTTTAGTGATGTTTCGTATCTATTATAATCATTAGGCATAGTAAGCTGGAAAGCCAAATTTTAAGAAAGGAGATACGATATGAAAACAGGAATTATAATGATTATCTTGGGTTTAACTGCTGTTTTGATCTTTGGATATCAATCGTTTGCCCAGAATGAAATGAAAAATAAAGGGGACGTACAGGATAAAATGGATAATAAAATGATGGACAATAAAGAGATGGGAAAGTTGGAAGTGGCCACATTTGCCGGCGGCTGTTTCTGGTGTACGGAGTCTGATTTTGAAAAGGTCAAAGGGGTGAAAGATGCCATATCCGGCTATACCGGAGGCCAGAAAATGGACCCTACTTATAAGGAAGTGTCATCAGGCGGCACCGGGCACACCGAGGCCATCCAGGTCTATTATGACCCCGATGTGGTCAGCTATGAAGAACTTCTGGATGTGTTCTGGCGCCACATTGACCCCACAGACCCTGGTGGTCAATTCGTGGATCGCGGAACCCAGTATCGTTCGGAAATTTTTTACCACAATGAGGACCAGAAGCAAAAGGCAATGGCCTCAAAAAGTTCTCTGGAAAAATCCATGGTCTTTGACAAGCCCATTGTTACACCGATTACTAAATTTGAAAAATTTTATAAAGCTGAAGATTATCATCAGGATTATCATAAAAAGAGCAGTTTTCGCTATAAATATTACCGAAACGCCTCTGGCCGTGACCAGTTTTTAAAGCGGGCCTGGAAAGATAAAGAAATGAGCAAGAAACCCGGTATGATGGAAAATAAAGGCCATATGAAGGGGGTATGGTCTCGCCCGGACGATATGAAAATCAAAGAAATGCTCACGCCATTTCAGTATAAAGTCACCCAGAAAGAAGGAACAGAACCGCCTTTTAACAATGAATACTGGGATAATAAACAAGCTGGAATTTATGTGGATATTGTGTCCGGGGAACCCCTTTTCAGTTCCACGGATAAATTTAAATCCGGAACTGGATGGCCCAGCTTTACAAAACCGATAGAACCGGAATATGTGGTTGAAAAGACCGATAAAAGCCTTTTCATGGTTCGAACTGAGGTGCGGAGCAAATATGCAGACTCCCATCTGGGCCATGTGTTTGATGACGGACCAAAACCCACAGGAATGAGATACTGCATAAATTCTGCATCCCTGCGTTTTATTCCAAAAGAGAAGCTTGAGGCAGAAGGCTATGGAAAATATCTAAACTTATTTTAAACATTACAGGGTTCAGGTGAAAAATAAAAAGGCGTTTTTACTCTAAACAAAGGAGCAAAAACGCCTTAAACTTTTTAGAAAAAAGAATCGCTATTCTTCAGTTTTAACCACCTTGATCGCCAACTCCTGGAGCTGGGAACCGGACGGTTTAGACGGTGCCTCTGTCAGCAGACAGGTGGCTTTTTGTGTTTTTGGAAATGCAATAACGTTTCTGATGGAATCTTCTTTGCAAAGCAGCATCATCAGACGATCAAGTCCGAATGCAATGCCACCGTGGGGTGGAGCGCCTGCTGCCAGGGCTTCCAAAAGGAAACCAAATTTATCATTGGCTTCTTCGGCATTAATTCCCAGGCACTCAAGGACTTTTTCCTGGAGAGTGGTATCATGGATACGAATGCTGCCCCCGCCAATCTCGATTCCATTGAGAACCATGTCATAAGCACGGGATTTAACGGCCAGAGGGTCTGAAGACAATTTGTCCACATCTGCTTCCATGGGAGCGGTAAACGGATGATGCAGTGCCTGATAGCGTTTCTCATTTTCATCATATTCCACCAGGGGAAATTCAGTGACCCAGGTGAACTTATAGGTGTTGTCATCAATGAGTTCCAGTCGGCGGGCAAGTTCGTTTCTGAGCTGGCCAAGCGCTTCATTGGTAATTTTAACCTGGTCAGCCACAAAGAAGATAATATCTCCCGGCTCCATATCCAGTCGCTCTTTTAGCGCATTCTGTTCATCATCTGTGAAAAATTTGGCAATGGGGGATTGCCAGGAGGCATCTTCTTTGATCTTTATCCAGGCAAGGCCTTTTGCTTTGTATACCGCAGCAAAATCTGTCAGTTCATCAATCTGTTTTCTGCTGAAGGTTGCACATCCTTTTGCATTAATTGCTTTTACCATTCCCCCGTTTTTGACCACACTGGCAAATACTTTAAACCCGGTGTCTTTAACAAGATCTGAGACTTCACATAATTCGAGGCCGAATCGCAGGTCCGGTCGGTCCAGGCCGTATCGGTCCATGGCTTCATCATAGGTAATCTGCGGGAACGGCTGAGAGAGTTCTACGCCAAGAACCTCTTTGAATACTTTGGCGATCATACCTTCTGCAATGTCCATGATCTGCTGCTCATTCACAAATGAAAGCTCCATGTCAATCTGTGTAAATTCCGGCTGGCGGTCTGCGCGAAGGTCTTCGTCCCTGAAACATTTAACGATCTGGTAATACTTGTCAAACCCGGAAATCATAAGCAGTTGTTTAAACAACTGGGGGGATTGGGGCAGGGCGTAAAATTCACCCTGGTTGACCCTGGAGGGTACCAGGTAATCCCTTGCGCCTTCCGGTGTGCTTTTGGTCAAGAACGGTGTTTCAATGTCCACGAAGCCACTATCATTTAAATAGTTTCGAATGGCCATGGTGGCTTTATGCCGGGCCATGATATTATTTTTAAGCTGATGTCGTCTTAAGTCCAGGTATCGGTACTGCAGGCGGATGGACTCAGAGGCTTCCACACGGTCTTCAATCTGAAAAGCCGGTGTTTTGGCTCTGGAGAAAATGATCAGGTCATCCACCATGATTTCAATGGCTCCAGTTGCCATTTTCGGGTTAACCATGTCCTGGGGCCTGGCAATGACTTTGCCTTTTATTCCAAGAACATATTCGTTTCTGATTTCCTGGGCTTTTGCATGGGTCTCTTTGCAATGTTCCGGGTTAAATACGATCTGGGTGATGCCTTCACGGTCTCTTAAATCGATGAAGATAACCCCTCCATGATCCCGGCGATGCTGAACCCAGCCCATTAAGGTTACTTCTGCATCAATATCTGTTTCCTTGAGTTGGCAGCAATGATGTGTCCTTTTCATATCTTTTTGTAAATCAGTCACGTGAGTCGTTCCTTTAAATTGTGTTTACAGTCATTATTTTTTAAATTTTTGGATCAGTTCAGCCACAAGGGTTTCAGTGGTAAAGGAAACCTGTTCTTTGGTGCTCATATCTCTTAAGATAATGGCATTTTCTGATAATTCGTTGTCACCGGCAATCAATACATACCTTGCGCCCAGTTTGTTTGCTCTTTTCATAAGGGCTTTCATACTTTTGCCCCTGAAGTCTATTTCTGTTCGTATATCGGATTGATTCAACTGGCAGGACCAGTGATACCCTTTTTCCATTGCCGCATCTCCCAGGGCCACGATAAACAGGTCAAGGCCGGGGTCGGCCTGAACGCCTTCCACCTGTTCCATGATCTCCACCAGGCGGTCAAACCCAATGGCAAACCCAATAGCCGGTGTCTGTGGGCCGCCTACTTCCTTTACCAGGCCGTCGTAGCGTCCGCCCCCTGCAACGGCACTCTGTGCGCCAAGAGCTGTTGTCTGGATTTCCCAGGCCGTTCTCGTATAATAATCCAGTCCGCGCACCAGGGTTTTGTCCACAAGGAACTCTACTCCCTGGGCATGAAGGCTTTTTTTAACTGTTTCAAAATGATCGTCGCAATCCTTGCATAAATGATCCAGGGTGGCAGGGGCATCTTTGATTGCCTCAGAACATGTGCTGCCTTTGCAGTCCAGAATTCTCAAAGGGTTTTTATTCATACGCCGCAGGCAGTTGTCACACAATTGATCTTTTTTGGATTCCAGAAACATCAGAAGGCTTTTTTGAAAGTCTGGTCTGCATTTTGGACAGCCAAGGGAATTGATATGTGCAAACAGGCCGGTCAGGCCCAGGCGCTGGAACAACTCATTGAGCATGAAAATCAACTGGCTGTCAATATATGCGGATTCAACACCAAACACTTCTGCATCAATCTGGTAAAATTGTCTGTATCGACCTTTCTGCGGTCGTTCCCGTCGAAACATAGGGCCGATCATGAAGAATTTTCGAACCGGGTCTGATGCGTACATTTTGTGTTGAACATAAGAGCGGACAATGGATGCCGTACCTTCCGGCCGAAGGGTCAGCTTGTCTCCTTTACGGTCTGCAAAGGTGTACATTTCTTTTTCAACAATATCCGTGGCTTCGCCAATGCTCCTGGCAAATAATTGTGTTTTTTCAATTATTGGAATCCGGATCTCTTTGAAACCGAATGCCGTAAAAAGCTGTGTTGCTTCTTTTTCCACTTTCTGCCAGAGTCGTATGTTTTCCGGCAGAATATCTCTAAACCCTCGTATGGTCTGCATTATATTTTCTTTATCGCTAAAATTAGTGCCAAAATAAAAATCAACCGTTATATATAGTTTAAAATCAGGTGCTTAGTCAACCGGTAAAAACGGGTTTTAATGAAAATATAAAAAAAAAGCTGTTCATTGGAACGCCATAGATGTGTTGGATTAGAGATTTGTGTGGTGAAAACCTTGGCTCAAAGGCAAGAACTTGAATCCCTTTATATTGTTGGCAGCAGGGTCAAGATACGATGAATTCAGGCCTGAGAGTCAAGGTTTTAATGGATCGCAGGATAAAAAAGCCGAGCTAAGAAAAGCATGTTTAGTGTTCAGTATGGCTTACTTTTAGGGTATGAAGCCTGTCTTTTGCCGCCAATATGACATTTTTATCCTTGTCATTTTTAACGATGGAGTCCAGCAGTTTTTCATCATCAGTTTTGTTGATGAATTTGATCCGAACGCTTGGATCGGAATGAACATACTTGGGAACAAAAAAATCTCTAAATTTCATGATGCCCTCCTTTAAAGAATATAGGTTGCAGGGGATCAAATACCTTTGTGTATTCGGCGTGATCAATTGGATGGACATGCCCCTTTTCCGCGCTCTCAATACCAGTGGTTACCTTGAATTCCTCTCGGAGACTTTCCGGCGTTCTTTCATGATGCCAACGATTTAATTAGAGTATTTCATCTTTATGATTCTTTAAGCTATCTGACACCCTAATGGTTGATTGGACTCACAAACGCACGGTTTTGTCAAGAAAAATATATTTTTTGTGTAAGTCGGTGTAAAATTTATGAAAAAATTGTCTTTATTCTATCGGGGTCAGACCAGATATTGTCAGTATCTTCATACAGGAGTTTCATCTGATTTTTGATATACAGGCGTTTTTCTTCAAACTCTTCCGGGCTTATATCCGCTGGTACTTCAATAGGTTTTCCAAAGCGGATCATGACTCGGGAAAAAGGCTTGGGTATCATGAACTTATCCCAGCTTTTATTGAATACCCACCGATTTTGCCCAGAGGTTATCGTGGGGACAATCAGAAGATCCGCCACTTGTGCAATTCGCAGCAGCCCGGGCTTTATTTCGCCGAACGGACCCTGCGGCCCATCCACAATATGTCCCACTTTATAGTTGGAAAGAGCCAGGGTTTTTATTTCCTCCAGAGCCTCTTTGCCGCCTTTAGAAGAATCCCCTCTTGAAGAAGACCCGCGAACCGGATGCCATCCCAGTATATCCACGACCTTAGATATCAGGGAACCGTCATTGCTTCTGCTGATCATGATAGAGATGGGTTTGCGGGTGGAAAAAAACGTAATCCCGGGGAAGAATCGCTGATGCCATGACGCATAGATCAAGCTTCCCCTGGTGTCCAGAATGTTTTTCT
Organism: Desulfobacteraceae bacterium; assembly: GCA_033851995.1. Classification (GTDB taxonomy): domain Bacteria; phylum Desulfobacterota; class Desulfobacteria; order Desulfobacterales; family Desulfobacteraceae; genus Desulfobacula. The sequence continues at coordinate 112,660 of JAWSVI010000006.1, forward strand.
CATTTTCTCCATCTACAATCTTAAGGCGGTAGGTCCAGGAGAGCACCCTTACAAGGAGTAAGCCACCATAAGGAAGAATATACCTGTATAATAATCGTTTAAAATGGCGTTTGATCATTTAAAATGCTATTTCCTGATTTTTACGGAATTGGCATGGGCCCCCAATCCCTCAGTCTCAGCAAGCCGAATCACATCGTCAGCTTCCTCTTTAAACGCAGATTCTGAATAATGAATCAGGCTGGTTTTTTTTGTGAAATTTTCAACGCTCAGGGCAGAAGAAAACCGCGCGGTTCCTGCCGTGGGCAGAACATGGTTGGGCCCGGCAATATAATCTCCCATGGGCTCTGGTGTATATGCGCCTAAAAACAGTGCTCCGGCATTTTGTATCCGGTCAATATAGTCAAAGGGTTCTTTCACAATCAGTTCAAGATGTTCCGGTGCCAGGCGGTTGGACAGCTCGATCCCGGTTTCAATGTCCGGAACCAGCATGATGGCACCAAAACTGTCTATGGATTTTTGCGCAATCTCTTTTCTGGGAAGCGCTTCTAACTGTTTTTCAAGCTCGGATGATGCGGCATTGGCAAGATCCTCAGAGTCTGTTACCAGAATGGAGGAGGCCATGACATCATGTTCTGCCTGGGATAAAAGATCAGCAGCCAGAAATTTCGGGTCTGCATCTTTATCTGCAACAATAAGGATTTCGCTTGGGCCAGCGATCATGTCTATACCAACAGTTCCGGACACTATTTTTTTTGCCAGGGTTACATAAACGTTTCCCGGACCTACAATAACATCCACTTTTGGAACGGTTTTTGTCCCATAGGCAAGTGCTGCAATGGCCCAGGCGCTCCCGGCTTTAAAAACCGATGAGATCCCTATTTTTTGGGCTGCGACCAGGATATGGGGGTTTATCTTCCCGTTTTCCATGGGTGGGGTTACCAGGTTTATAGAAGGTACGCCCGCAACTTTCGCCGGGATACCGCCCATGAGAACCGAGGATACCAGCGGGGTTTTCCCGCCCTTTGCTCCTGGTGCATAAACACCGGCGGCACTGACAGGTTTTACCAACTGCCCCACCATGACCCCGTTTCTCGGGGTGTCAATCCAGGAATTTTCCGTCTGTTTGGAATGATAATATTCAAGCTGGTTGATGGATCGATCAAGCGTAGCTATAAATGAATCATCCACATCTTTGAGGGCTTCTTCAAATTCCCGGGGTGTGACTTTTAAAGTGTCAACCGTAATATTTTCAGAATCAAATTTGTTGGTATATTCAACAAGGGCTTCATCTCCCCTGTTTTTAACATCTTCAAGATACGCCTCAACAGCCGCCTGATCTTCTTTAGAAAATCCCAGGCCGCGTGCAATGGTATCCTGAACCCGTTTTTCCGCTTCTTTGGAGGGGTATTGAAATATTTTCATATGTGTAACTGTTCCTAAAACAAGGTTATCCATTTCAATTCACAAGGTTTTTTTATATCAAACCCCAGACTATATGGCAATTATTATAAACGGTTTGGGCACCTCTCCGGCTGAGTTGTGTGCATGGGCAAAGTGGACACTTTTGTCGCCTTCCATGGCAATATCGCAAAGTCTTGCAATTTCCTCATCACTGCAACCAAGCTTCTGCCAGGCTGCCACCAGCGGGCAATGCCCAAAATCCACCACTAGCTCATTGTCAGTGGATTTTGAAATTTTCATTTCAAATACCATTTGAGCAGGTCTGGTAAATAGTTTTTTTTCAACTTCTTTTAATATCAGATACAGCCATGTGGCCCGGTGCTCCAGCGTCCCTCTGACAGCCTTAATAATGAAATTATTTCTTTTTGGTGTATTTGATATTTTTGACATGTTCCCTCCTGTTTTTAATACCTAAGCAACATAGCTCCCCAGTTAAAACCAGCACCATAGGCTGATATAACACATAGATCGCCTCTTTTTATGTTACCATTTTTAATATTTTCATGGAAAAGCAGAGGAATGGAAGCCGCTGAAAGGTTACCATATTTTTCAATGTTGGAAAGCCACCTCTTATCTTTAATCAAGGGCGCATCGTCTTTTCTCACATCAACTTCCGAGCCGAAACTGCCTGCTACAAAGGCGTTGATGTTTTGGTTTGCCTGATGGGGTACAAACCAGTCAACATCGTTGTAAGTTTTTTGGGCAGTCTCCAGAATCTCATTGATCGAGCTTATCGTACCCTTGACCGCGTGTTTAAAGACCTTGCTGCCAAGCATATGGGGATGGGTGTACCTGTATTCGCTGTCGCTTCTCCCCCATGTTTCACCGCAGGCGCTATTGTGAACCAGGGTGCTCAATGGCTCTGTGTTGCCATTGGAGCCAAGTTGGCACGAAAGTATATTGCTGTCGTCTTCACTGCTGCAAAACACAAAGGCTGCTGCACCATCCCCAAATATTGGGGCTGCCCCTCTTCCTCTCGTGGTGAGATCCTGCCAGACACTTTGGATTTCAGCACCAACCACGAGAATATTTTTGTACATGCCGGCCTTCATGAAGGCATGTGCCATGGACACCGCATAAATAAATCCCGGACACTGTTGCATAATGCTGAATGCCGGGGTTCCTTTCTTGAGTCCGGTCTTATCAAACGCGTAGTTGCCAAGTCCTGGGAAATGATGATCCGCTGTCAGGGAGGCCCATATACTACAATCTATGTCTTCCGGTGTCAGGCCAGCGTCTTCAATCGCTTTTATCGCAGCTTCAGCAGCTAAATCAGACGTGTTAATGCCTGATGACGGGTCTTTTTCCCATTGCTCCAGGGAGATCCCAGGCCCACTGCAAAAGTTCATTAATAATATAGCGTCAACAACAACTCGTAGTTTCAGGGAATAATTATCGTATCCCATGACTCCTGCCTGTCGTATAACGTTATAGAGGGAAGTGCAACAGGTAAAAAATCATTGTAGTGGCGGTAATCTGCCGACCACCAGTCCTGGTTCGACGTGCCTCTTGCGGAACTTGGTTTTCCAACGTTGCCTGTTACCGGGCATTTGCTGTTTTCATTCGACATGTTAACCTCCTCTTTGATTTGTATATAGAAATATAATACTATATGATAATAATTATCAATTACTGATAAAAAAATATATTAAACTTTTTTCTTATATCCGGCTATGTTAATTAAGAAAGCGATCAACAGCAGATTTGAACCTGATATTAATGTATGAAACAGGAGAAAAAATATGTCCACCTTGATTAATGTTTTTATTCTAAGTGTTGCTGTTTTTATAGTTGCCAATTTTTTCCCGGGTATCCGGATAAAAAATTTTATGACTGCGATAATTGTTGCCATTGTTTACAGCGTGATCAACTTTTTAATTGGCTGGCTGCTTGTGTTGATCTCCCTGCCATTTTTGATCATCACATTCGGTTTGTTTAAACTGGTGATAAATGCAGCGCTTTTATGGGCTACGGACAAAATAATTGAGGATTTTGAAATCAAGGATTTTTTTACCACTTTCATCGCAGCTCTGTGTATTACACTCGTTGATTCTTTTATAAAATGGGTTTTCTGATTCAATAATAGTGGTAAAAATACAGTGTGTCCCGGTTAGGGTTAGCGACTTCTTTTTTTACGGTGCTTTCTTCTGCCAGGCCTGCTTCTATCTGGCCGGGCCATAATCACCAGGCGGGGTTCAAATTTTGCCACAATTTCAACAAGGTCTTTTTGCTGGGCCATTACGGTTTCAATATTTTTATAGGCCAGGGGGATTTCATCCAGGCCGGCACTGATCAGGGTAACCTGTTTTTGTGTAAGGATTTTTTGCAGGTCGTTAAAATTAAATTTTTTGTAGGCTGCATTTCGGCTCATCCTCCGTCCTGCACCATGGGCAGCAGAATTTAAAGCCTCATCATTGCCCAGCCCGCGAACAACAAATCCCGGGTCAGCCATGGAGCCTGGAATGATGCCCAATACTCCTTTGCCTGCCGGGGTAGCCCCTTTCCTGTGGATAATGACATTCCGTAACCCAATCTTCTCCTTAAAGGCAAAATTATGATGGTTTTCGATTGTTGCGATTGCAGTTTCGCCTATGCAGCCAAGAACTGCCTGGTGGATAATCTCATGGTTGGCAGATGCATATCGGCCCATGAGTTCCATGGCTTTGAAATATTCAATGCCTTCCTGTTTTTTTAATTCAAGCCATGCCAGATCGTTTAACGGTTTACCAAGTTCAGGGTGAAGGCGTTTGGCAAGGGAGGAATAATGAGCGGCAATTTGAGCCCCTGTTCCCCGGCTGCCAGAGTGGGTTAAAAGCGCAATATATTCACCTGCTTTAATGCCGATATCGTCTTTTGAAAGGATCAGGCGGCCGAATTCAGCAAAGTGATTGCCGCTTCCACTTGTACCAAGCTGTTTCCACGCCTTGTCTTTCAGATTTTTGACCACGTGGCAGAAACTCCAGTCCTCATCCATAACAGCATGGTTGCGTGGCCTGGAATAAGTCTCGCCCACCCCGAAACGGGTCTGGGTTTCCAGAGCCTGCCTGAAGGATCTTTTATAACGATCATATTGATCAAACGGGATGGGAAGCACGGACATTCTCATGCGGCAGGCGATATCTACGCCCACTGCATAAGGGATCACCGCATCCTTGACCGCCAGAACTCCGCCGATGGGAAGGCCGTAACCTTTATGTGCATCCGGCATCAGGGCACCTTTGACGGAAATCTCAAGGCTTGCCGCATTATCCATTTGGGCCACGGCATCCGGGTCAAGATCTTCACCCCAGATGGTATAGTGTGCTTTTTTCGTCATTTGTCGAGCCGGGTTTAAAGTGTTTTGGATTCAGACAACTCCACCAGACCGTCATAGTCTTTAATTATAATGATTTTGGTCTGGACTTCAATATAAGAGGCATCCATCATTTTTTTAAATATTCTGGATACGGTTTCCGGGGTTGTGCCGATCAAATTGGACAATTGTGCTTTGGATATGGGAAGGGTGACTCTGGTTTGGTTTTCCTGCTCTGTTGAAAGGGTGAGGATATAGGCTGCCAGACGGGCCGGCACCTCTTTTAAACTAAGATTTTCAATCTGTACGGTAAAATCCCGGAGGCGTTTGGATAAATCTGCCAGAAGGTTTAAAGCCAGGCCCGGGCTCTGGGAGATCAGGTCCACAAACTTATTTCTGGGAAGAAAAATAATCTGCGATTTTTCCAGGGCCATGGAAGACGCTGGGAAATTTTTACCGGCAAAAACCGGAACTTCTCCAAAGGTATGGCCCGGGCCATAGATATGAAGAATTTGTTCTTTGCCCTCAAAAGAGAGCTTGAATACTTTTATTTTTCCCTTGTCTACCATGTAAAAGCCATTTGCCTCGTCATTTTCCTGGAAAATCATCTCCCCTTTGTTAAACGTAAGGAAAGTTGCGATGTCATTAATTTTTTTCAGATGATCATCAGTGAGGCCGGAAAAAAGAGGGATTGTTTTTAAACTGTTAATAGCGTAGAATTCTCCATCTGTATTTTCTGAAAATGTAAAATTTATCTGATCTCCAAAAAAAAAATTAAAAAAATGAAATTACTTGATCCATGTCAAGGAGTTGCATTTGTTTTTATAATAATTTGAACCCAGGATGTAAAGATTAGATGTAAAGATCAATTGTTCGTCAACATATTTATAAGGAGAAAGCCAAATGTTTTGTTATCAATGTCAGGAAGCAGCAAAAGGAGAAGGATGCACCATTAAAGGAATGTGCGGAAAAGAAGGCACGACTGCAGATCTTCAGGACCTTCTGATTTATAACCTCAAAGGGATAGGGGTGATCGCCTCTAAAGCCCAGGCTGAAGGTGTTGATATTCCTGAAACAGCAGGCCGGTTTGTGGCGCAGGCACTTTTTACAACCATCACCAATGCAAACTTTAATGATGAAGACGTTATCAGCTGGATCAACCGGGCTCAGACCCTGAAAAAAGGTTTGTTTGACTTAGCAAAAGACAAGATTGGTGAAGACCTTCATGAAAGCGCAACATGGTATTCCAATGATGTGTCTGAGTTTGCACCAAAGGCCGCCACAGTCGGTGTCCTTGCCACAGAAAATGAAGATGTCAGATCCCTTCGTGAATTGCTTATCTTAGGTCTTAAAGGGATTGCCGCCTATGCAGACCATGCTGCCGTTCTTGGTGTAACCCGCACTGAAATCTGGGATTTCCTTTATGATGCACTGAACTCTACCACTGAAGATCTTTCTGTGGATGAGATGGTGGGTAAGGTATTGAAAGCCGGTGAAGTTGCAGTAACTACCATGGCAGCACTTGATGAGGCCAATACCACTGCCTATGGCAATCCGGAATTGAGTGAAGTAAATATAGGTGTTGGCTCAAACCCTGGAATACTCATCTCCGGACACGATCTTAAAGATATGGAAGAGCTCTTAAAACAGACCGAAGGAACCGGTGTGGATGTTTACACCCATGGTGAAATGCTGCCGGCCAATTACTACCCTGCCTTTAAAAAATATGGTCATCTTAAAGGCAATTACGGTGGATCATGGTGGCACCAGAATTCTGAATTTGAATCGTTTAATGGTCCTATTCTCATGACGACAAATTGCATTGTTCCATTAAAAAGTAAAAACACCTATCAGGATAGACTGTTCACCACAGGGGTCGTTTCCTACCCGGATACTCCCCATATTGTTGAAAATGGCGGGACCAAAGATTTTTCTGCCATTGTAGAAAAGGCTAAAACCTGCGCGGCACCAACTGAAATTGAAACCGGAACGATTGTTGGCGGATTTGCTCATAACCAGGTTCTGGCGCTTGCAGATAAGGTTGTGGATGCGGTTAAAGCCGGCGCCATTAAACGTTTTGTCGTCATGGCCGGATGCGACGGCCGCCAGAAAGATCGAAATTACTTTACAGAAGTGGCTGAAAAGCTGCCAAAAGATGCAGTGATCTTGACAGCCGGCTGCGCTAAATACAGGTACAACAAACTGGATCTGGGTGATATCGGCGGAATTCCAAGAGTGCTGGATGCCGGTCAGTGTAACGACTGTTACTCTCTGGCTGTGATTGCCCTGAAACTCAAAGAAGTTTTTGAACTGGATGATATCAATGACCTGCCGCTTTCTTTTGATATTGGATGGTATGAGCAAAAAGCCTGTGCGGTACTCCTGGCCCTCCTGCATCTGGGCGTCAAAGGCATCCGCTTAGGGCCCACACTGCCGGCCTTTGTTTCCCCGGCTGTACTCAATGTACTGGTGGAAAACTTTGATATTAAACCCATAACCGATTCTGATACAGATGTAGCAGCTATCATGCAGGGAAAATAGGTAAAAGGCATCATAACCGACGCATGAAATTTTCATGCGTCGGTTATGACCCAGAAAACAGGACCCTTAAATCAATCGAAGGAGGCCAAAGATGAAATGCCCTGGACAAGATACGCAATACTGGAATGAAGAAGCCATCTTTGAAACCGAATGTCCGGAATGTGGCCACCCCATGGAATTTTTTAAAGATGATGCCACAAGGCGATGTGCAGGCTGTCAGAAAAAAATTGTGAATCCTAAAATGGATTTTGGCTGCGCAGCGTATTGTCAGTTTGCCGAGCAATGCCTTGGCACATTGCCGGAAGAGTTCGTGGCTAAGCGCGACGATCTGTTCAAAGATCGTGTGGCAGTGGAAATGAAAAAATATTTTGGAACAGATTTTAAACGCATCGGCCATGCTGCCAAGGTAGCAGGGTATGCCGAAAAACTTGCTAAAAAAGAAAAAGCCAACCTTCCGGTTATTCTTTGTGCGGCCTATCTCTATGATATCGGGGCTAAAAATGCCCTGGAAAAATATAATTCTGATGAGCCGGAAAAAGTTCAGCAGGAAAGCCCTGCAGTGGCCAAAGAGCTAATGGAAAGACTTGGTGCTAAAGAAGAGTTGACAGAAGAAATTATCAAAATGGTTGCCGACCGCAGTCGGCCGGACAAAAATGACGATTTGAGCCGTAAAATACTTCATGATGCAAACATGCTGGCCCACATGGCCGTGTGTGAGCAGAAAAACGGTGTAGATATTGATGAGTTTTCAACTAAGCTGGACCGCCTGTTTTTAACAACAGCCGGTAATGAATTGGCAAAACAGGTATTAATTAAAACCCAATAAGGTATTTTCATGGATGCCGAAAAAAGCGGCACCCATTTTAGATATAAAATTCAGGAGGATTCCCATGAAAGTAATGAGAAAAATAATCGAGATAGATGAAGAGCGTTGCAATGGTTGCGGAAATTGCGTTACTGCCTGTGCAGAAGGTGCAATTGAAATTATCGATGGTGTTGCAAAGGTTATTGCAGACAAATATTGCGACGGTCTTGGAGCCTGCATTGGCGATTGCCCTGAAGATGCTTTGAAAATTATTGAAAGGGAAGCTGACGATTTTGATGAAGCTGCAGTTGAAGAGCTTCTCAAACAAAAGGAAACTCAGAAAAAGGAAGGCGAAACAATTGCCTGCGGTTGTCCGTCCTCAGTTGTAAAAACCTTTCCAATGGCAGGCGGAAGTGAGCCTTGTGGATGTGCGGATAATGCATCTGCTCAGCCTGCAGGGGGTCCTTCTGCTTTGGGTCACTGGCCAGTCCAGATCAAACTGGTTCCTGCAGGAGCACCTTTTCTGAAAGGTGCAGATCTGCTCATTGCGGCGGATTGTGTTCCGGTAGCCTATCCCTCGTTTCATGCGGATTTTCTTAAAGGAAAGGCGGTTATGATCGGGTGCCCCAAATTTGATGACGCAGATGAATATGTGGAAAAGCTGGCACAGGTATTTGCTTCTTCCGGCATCAAGAGCATTACCTGTCTTATCATGGAAGTGCCTTGCTGCTCCGGCCTGCCAATGATTATTAAAAAGGCCCTTGAAAAGTCCGGCGCTGATATTCCCTGTAAAGAAATTGTGGTAAGTGCGCGGGGGGAAATCCTTTCATGAAGTGGGACAGGGATGCTGAAGCTGCAATTAAGAAAGTCCCGTTTTTTGTCAGGAAAAAAGTAAAAAAAAGAGTAGAGGCCCATGCCGGGGAAAAAGGCAAAACAATTGTGCAGTTGTCTGATGTGAATGAGCTGAAAAAAAAGTTCCTTTCCAAAGGCGGTATGGAAAAGGAGATAATAGGATATGAAGTTTCTACCTGCTTTGGCGGGGCCGGCTGCCCCAATACGGCCTATGCAACCGGTCCTGTTGCCAAAGATATTGAGAAACTTTTCAAAAAAGCTGATATTCTCGGGTTTCTAAAGCAGAGTGTAAAAGGGGGTTTGAAATTTCATCATGAGTTCCGGGTGGCCCTGTCCGATTGTGCCAATGCCTGTTCCCGCCCACAGATTGTGGATATTGGTATTATCGGCTCTGTCCTTCCTGGCGTATCTGATGAACCTTGCACAGGGTGTAATGCCTGTGCAGAGGCGTGTAAAGAAAAAGCTATTTCTTTGGATGAAAATTTGGAAAGTCCACAAATTGATTATGATCTGTGCCTGATGTGTAAAAAATGTATCACGGTATGCCCCACAGGAACCCTTGGGGAAAAGCAAAAGGGCTTCCGGGTCATGCTGGGCGGAAGGCTTGGTCGTCATCCACGCCTGGCCATGGATGTGCCGGGCATCAAATCCCATGATGAAGTTCTTCAGATCGTCCAAAATTGCATCAAATTTTATAAAGCCAACTCAAAAAACGGCCAAAGATTCTCACATGTCCTTTCATCCATTGACCAGATCATCAAATAAATCAGGTTGTCGAATAACTTTATTTTGAGTTAAAGCCCTTTAGGATTTCTTTTACCTGATTGCCGTCGGCAAGTTTCCCAAAATGTTTCATTACCATGCCCATGGCCTGCATGGGGCTTTTGAAATTAGAAAAATCAACTTCAGCCTCAATCCATTGCTTGATCTCCTCCGGAGTAGCCATTTTCGGGAGGTACTGGTTCAGCAGTTCAAGGTAATCGGATGTGGATTCTTTTTTTACTTCAAGCACTGTTTTTTCTGATTTAACAAATTTTCTGATGATATCAAGAATATCATTGTCGGTAATTTCTTCAGGTTTTTTTACTCGGGTGGTCTTTTTTCCGCTTTCCAGGGTAATGGATACGGTGAGGCTTGGAAAGGAACCCATGATAAGTCGCATGGTGTCCCGAACGGCTGTATCTTTTTTGACCATCGCTGTTTTCATATCCTGGCGTATTTTGTCGTACAGAGAGATCCCCATGGATGCATCCCATCCATACGCTTTGTTATCGGTCGGCATTGGCAGTATCTCCTTTTTTATAATACGCTTCTGATGGCAGCCAGCCTTTCAGGCTGTTCATTTTCGGATAATTCAGCCCAGGGCGTGTCAAAAAACTCATCAAACACCCAGGGGGTTTCTTCCAGTTCAAGGTCCAGCCAGGACATTGCATTAAAATCTCCTGTCATACAAGTTTTTTCTGCAATTTCTGCCCGTTCCCTTACATATTCTTTTAACGTGGTCATTCTTTTTCCTTTTAAAACTTAACTTTATTGATTTTATCTACAGGCTAAGATACCCGAATATGCTGTGCTTCATCAAGAAAAATATAACCTCAATTTTTAATCAAGTGGCGTTGAAGACTTTTTTGGGTGTTATAGAAAATCTTGGCCAGACATTGAGTTGAATATCGGGTCTTAGTTTTGCGACCATTGTTTCATATCACCTGCAAAGATAAGCCCTTATATTGCTGATCTTGTGCTTTAAATCAAAAAATAGTTGTAAAACTGCGACTGCTTTTTCCTGCATATGAATTTTTTATATCTCCATATACAGATAACCCTTTATAATTATAGGTAAATTTTAAAGGGTGCCGAGGTTTGGTTTTTTGGTATATGTTTTGCAATGCCTTCGCCCTGTAACTTAAAATAAAAACAGAGGTGTAAAATATATGAAAAAGCGAGTAGTTATTATCGGCGCTGTGGCGCTGGGGCCAAAAGTAGCAGCACGGCTAAGGCGGCTTGATGCAGACGCTGAAATTGTAGTAATTGACCGGGATAACCTGATTTCCTATGGCGGATGCGGGATACCTTATTATGTTGGCGGTGATATTGCAGATATCGAAGGGCTTTGTTCTACATCATTTCATGTGGTTCGTGATCCAGAATATTTTAAAGCATGTAAAGGGGTTAAAATATTGCCGAGGGTAGAGGCAACCGGCATCAACAGGAAGGAGAAAACGCTTGATATTCTTCATCTTGATGATGGGAAAAAAGAGCGCCTGGCTTACGATAAGCTTGTCATTGCTACAGGGGCTACTCCATTTAGGCCTCCCATACCCGGGTCCGACCTGCCAATGGTTTTTGTGGTATCCAATCTTCATAATGCAAAAGCTATCAAGGAGAGTATTTCAAAAGGTCTTGTGGAAAATGCCGTGGTCATAGGTGCAGGAGCCATTGGTCTTGAAATGGCTGAAGCATTAACTGATCTGTGGGGAATCAAGACTACGGTTATTGAAATGGCTGACCAGGTACTGCCTGGAGCCCTGGGTGAAAACATTTCAAAAATAGTTGAGAATCACCTCATTGATAAAGGGGTCGATGTGATGCTCTCAGAAAAGGTTGTAAAAATTAATGGGAGTGCTGAATCAGGCCTTGATTCTGTGGAAACAATGACCCGGACTGTTCCATGTGATTTGGTGGTGCTGTCTGCAGGTATTCGGCCCAATACAAAATTTGCAGCTGACTGCGGCTTGGCATTGGGGGCTTCCGGTGGTTTGATTGTGGACAGGTGTATGCGTACAACAGACCCGGATATTTATGCAGGTGGAGATTGTGTTGAGCTTAGAAATCTTGTAAGCGGTGAAAACATGGCCATGCCGCTGGGATCGCTGGCAAACCGGCAGGGAAGGGTGATTGCCAATAATATCAATGGCAGGGCCAGCAAATTCAGAGGGTGTGTGGGTACGTTCTGTATCAAAGTGTTTGATCTTGGAGTGGCTACGGCCGGCCTGACATCCAGCCAGGCAAAGGAAAAGGGGTTTGATCCGGTTCATTCGATTGTGTCTCAGCCGGACAGGGCTCATTTTTATCCGTCCGCAAAAATGATGTTTATTAAGCTTGTGGCAGATCGTAAAACAAGAAGAGTTTTGGGAATTGAGGCTGTTGGTGAGCAGGGAGATGCCATTAAAGCCCGGGTCGATGCCGTGGCGCCCCTGCTTCAGGAAGGCATTGATGTAGATGATGTGTGTGTGCTTGAAACAGGTTATGCACCGCCATTTGCATCTGCCATGGATATCATCAACAATGCCGGAAATGTTCTGGATAATATATTGGAAAAAAGAAATAACCCCATGGAAGCAGGCACTTTTATGGAAAAATTAAAAGAAGACCAAATCAGGGTTTTGGATGTCAGGGAGCCAAAGGAAGCTGAGCAGTGTATGGAACGATTTCCTGAAATCTGGATGAATATTCCCCATTCCGAGCTCCGGGAAAGGCTTGGGGATGTGCCTAAAAATGAGCCGGTTTGCCTTATATGTGGAACCGGAACACGATCCTATGAGTGCCAGGTCTTGCTGACACAAAACGGGTTTACGAATATTCAAAATGTTCAGGGCGGCCATGCCATGCTTCTGGCAATGGATTCTGAGTTCTGCTGAGGCGGTTTTTAAGATGGCTTCTAATTTGTTGTTCATTATCATCTGATGCTTTGAGGTCCACCGGCCTTCAGGGTTATAGCTGTAGGTCAGATCAAAAGTGGTAGAAAGAGACCATGCGGAAGAACTGTTCCTCTATTTCACTCGTGGTGTCTATACAATAATTTCGCTGCAAGCATGAATCCTTTTCTTGGTTTTTAGCCATTAAAAGTGATATGTTGCGTTAGATTTCCATTATAGACTCTTAACAAAAAGACTATTTTTTTTCAGAAAAATTTTCTGAAAAATGGAGGACAAATGAATCTTACGCTACGTTCAAAAACCATCCTGGCATTTCTTTGTATCGCTTTTGTAACATTTATTGTTGGCACTGTCGGTTATCTTGGTATGAAAAAATTGGAAAGCAAATTTAAAGTAGTGATTGAATCGGCGCCACTCATCCAGACCGCAACTCAAATGAAATTAGTGGTTAGCCAGGATCTTATAATTGTTATGAAGTTAATGGCAGCTCTGGATACAGAACAGCTTGCAGAAACATGGAAAGAACATGAAGACAATATAAAGCAGTTCGAAGATCTTACCAATGCCATTTTAAGTGGGGCAAAGTTTGAAATTAGGGGGGGGCTTAAGGAGGAGGATGAAAAATTAATAGAAATCGTTAAAACATCTGCTGATTATCATTTAAATAAATTTATCCCTAGTTTTAATCTAATTTTTGATCAAATGAATAAAAAATTGTCTGCGGAAAATTATGATTACGATCTTCTGGATACTATTGATGAGACAACTATTGAAATAGGAAATAGATTAGTAGAAGAACTGGATAAAGTTACTAAAATTGCTGATGCTGTAATTATTCAGGCAGAAAAAGAGGCTTATCAGTATCAGGCTTCTGCAATCAAAATAACACTTATTGCGACTATTCTGGGTATAATTATAGCTGTTTTGCTGGGATATATTTTTTCAGGAGTGGTCATTAAGCCGATTGTTCGGACCGTCGATTTTATGAAAACAGTTGCAGACGGTGATTTTACCAAGTCTCTGGAAATTAAGCAAAATGATGAGATTGGGAACATGTCCGCAGCTATAAACAAAATGGTTTCAAGCCTTTCTCATGTGTTCAAAGATATCACAGCCGGTGTGACAACGCTCAATAATACTTCCTCCCAATTATCAAATATTTCAACAGAGCTTAAAGATCATGCACAGGAGATGTCTAATAAATCAAGTTCGGTTTCACAAGCTTCAGATGAAATGAATCAGCGTTTGTCTTCGGTCGCAATTCTTTCTGAAGAGTCATCTTCCAGCCTGGATGCAGTTTCTGCGGCCATGGAAGAAATGAATGCAACAGTAAATGAAATTTCAAAAAATGCTGTTAATGCCCGTGTAATTACTGAAACAGCAGTTGAACAATCACAAAAGGCCTCTGTAAAAGTAAATGAACTGGGGGACGATGCAAAGGAAATTGGCCAGGTAACAGATGTTATTGGTGAAATTTCTGACCAGACATCCCTTTTAGCATTAAATGCAACCATAGAAGCTGCCCGGGCTGGTGAAGCAGGGAAAGGTTTTGCGGTTGTTGCAAATGAGATCAAAGATCTGGCCGAACAAACAGCAGAAGCCGCAAACAACATCAAACAGAAAATAGACCGAATCCAGAATTCAACAGATGGAACGGTTGTCGAAATTGAAGATATTGCAAAAGTTATTCATGAAGTAAATTCAATCGTTTCCTCAATTGCAAATGCAGTTAAAGAACAATCTGCAACATCTAATGAAATAGCTCGGAATATATCCAAAACAGCGGAAGGGATACACGAGACAAACTCACATATTTCAGATTCTTCCATTGCATCTGAAAAGATTGCTAGTGATATTTCTATCGTTAATGAGAATTCTACACTTGTTGCTGGAAGTAGTGGGAAGGTATCGGACAATGTGTTAAAGCTGACCGATTTTTCCAGGCAATTAAAAGAGGTTCTTAATCCTATTAAATTGGATACTTAGTAGAGAATAGCCCAGTGTCATGACAAAACCTGTTAACACACAATGACCAAATTTTATTCGGCAGTTCTTAGGTTTTTGGGCAAAGAGTTTGTAAGAAATTTACCTACACAATAATCAGAAATCCTCCAATTGATACAATGGTTTTTACTTTGCTATTCTTGTAAACGGTAAAGCTTGGATTTTTAGTTTTAACAACCAAAACAGGAGGAAAGTCGTATGAAAGGGAGACATCTATTAATTATAGGGTTTGTTGCATTGCTTACCATGGCATTCTGCCAGACTGCATCTGCAAAAACAAGAGTGGTTTTCGGGGGTGGACCTGCCGGTGGTACCTTTCAGGTGGTTGCCAATGCTGTCCAAGTATACAAACCCATGAAAGAGACTGCTGAGTTTAAAGTTCAGGCACAATCATCAGCAGGTTCTGTTGAAAATTTAAGAAAAACAAATGCTGGACGGCAGCAAATGAGTGTGGTTTATTCCGGTCATGTATATCTTGGCCAAAACGGCATGATGAAAAATGACACTAAAAAATACAAGGATGTTCTGGCGGTTGCATGGCTGTATGGAGCTCCAGCACAGCTTATTACCCGTAAAGGATCCGGGATCAACAGTGTTAAAGATCTTGTCGGCAAAAAGGTAGGCGTTGGTAATGCAGGTTCCGGAGCATTTGCCAATTGTGAGTTGTTTTTCTCCCACATGGGCGTCTGGGATAAAATTGAGAGAAACGCAATGGGGTATAACGATGCAGCACAGGCATTTGGTAACAATCAGCTGGATGCTTTCTGGTTGTTTACCGCATTCCCCAGTGGCGCAGTCATTATGGCGGCACAGACCAACGATATTGCCATGGTCAATCTGGATGCCGATGCCAATGCCAGTGGTTTTTATGACAAATATCCGTATTTTGCAAAACTTGCTGTTCCGGCAGGCACTTACAAAGGCGTAGATTATGACTCTCCTTCCTTCCAGGATTCCGCCCTCTGGGTTGCCAATTCAAAAGTGCCGGACAGTGTTGTCTACAAAATGCTTTCCCTGATTTACACGGATGAAGGCCTGGCTCATATGAAAGCACAGAAAAAGACGTTTAAAAATATGGCTCTTTCCACAGGCGCAGATGGTATTGTAACACCCTTTCATCCAGGCGCCCAAAAGTTCTGGAAAGATAAAGGTATTTTAAAATAGGTGATTGCAAATATTTTTAATCCTATAGATAAGGAAGGCAAATCGTGTACGAAAAGCTAAATAAATTCGAACAAATAGTGTTTGATGTCTGTTCGGTGGTTCTGGTTGTTTTTTATTCTTATGCTGCGGTGATTCAACCCATGGCAACCCAGTATCACAGGGGCGTTTACGTCATTATAACCTATATTCTTGTCTTCCTTATGTATAAAAGTAAGTCCACCATCATGCGGGTGGTGGACTATATTCTCATCTTGCTCTCCATAGCGTGCATCGGATACTGGATGTTCATGTTTGAAACCATTAATTACCGGACAGGAGCTGAAACTCAGACCGATATGATTTTTGCAGTTATTGGTGTATTGATCGGAGTGGAACTTGCTCGTCGCGTGGTAGGCAATGTATTTGTTTTTTTGGGGGTTATCATGCTGGTATACGGGGTTTACGGGTATCTGGCACCGGATTTGGTTTCACATGCCGGTGCTCCGTTTACCGAGCTGTGTATCAGTATTTTTTACAAAAGTGACGGGGTCTTTGGAATCATGGCCAATGTTTTGGCCACATATGTGATTTTGTTTGTTCTTTTCGGGGCATTCCTGGAAAAATGCGGGGCGCAGAAATTTTTTATTGACTGGCCCCTGGCTGCAGTGGGTCATAGAATTGGCGGACCGGCCAAGGTGTCGGTAATCGCATCCGGCCTGTTTGGTTCCATCTCCGGATCAGCCATTGCCAATACCGTTTCCACAGGCATGTTTACCATTCCAATGATGAAGAAAGCCGGCTTTAAACCACACGTTGCAGGGGGAATAGAACCGGCCGCATCGATTGGCGGGATGTTTATGCCGCCCATTATGGGCGCTGGCGGGTTTATCATGGCAGAGCTGACCGGTGTGCCCTATTCCAGAATTATGCTGGTCGCCATTTTTCCCGCGTTGATGTATTTTTTCAGTGTCTTTTGCATGGTGCATTTTGAAGCTAAAAAGGAAAATATCGTCGGTGATAGGACGCCTTTTTCAGCCATGGAAATTTTTAAAAAGCAGTGGTTTTATACCCTCCCCTTAATTGTTATCACCATTTTCATGCTGTATGGTTTTTCTCCTGGCTATTCTGCTATTTTAGGCCTGGTGTCCTGCATTGTTATTTCATGGATAAGAAAAGAAACCCGCATCGGACCCAAGCGTTTTCTTGAGGCCTCAAGGTCCGGTACCGAAAACAGTCTTAAAATTGGAGCAACTGTTGGCATTATTGGTATTATTATCGGGGTATTGACTTTCTCCGGCCTGGTTTTGACTTTTGCCGACATCATGATTGAGCTTGCCGGCGGATCATTGCTTTTGACTATTCTTCTGGTAGCTCTGGCATCCCTTGTTCTGGGGATGGGGGTTCCGGTAACCGCAGCCTATTTGATTACAGCAGTAGTAGCGGTTCCAGCCCTTACCCATCTTGGTGTGAATGAAATTGCAGCCCATATGATCGTTTACTGGTTATCCCAGGATTCCAATATTACACCACCGGTTTGTATTGCTGCATTTGCAGGTGCTACCATTGCAAAGGCAAATATGTGGAAAACAGCATTCACATCCTTTAAGTTTGCTAAATTTTTATACCTGGGCCCCATTCTTTTCGGCTATGTACCGGGATTTTCGCTTGACGGCAGCTCTGCGGATATCACCAAGGCATTTATTTTGATTATCATGGGTACTTTCGGTTATTCCTGGATCCTCAGCGGGATATGGGTCAAGTATGTCAAAGGATTGTTTAATAAAAGCGCAGCTTAGTATGAAATAGAGTTTTTTCTTTATTGCTTTAGCCCATTATAGCCATAAAGAAACCGATCGCCCCTGATAGACCCCCATCCTTATCAGGGGTGATCTTTTTTTTGGGGTCCCGGTTTTATAGTTCCACCAGCTTATTCTGGATGGCATACCTGGAGAGTTCGGCATTGTTTCTTAAGCTCAGTTTTTTAAGAATTCTGGATCGGTATGTATCTACGGTTTTAACACTGATGTTGTAGGAGACAGCGATCTCCCGGTTGGTTGATCCCAGGGCCAGTTTTCGCAAAACCTGTAGCTCTCTCATGGATAATGATTCGGTGAGGGTCTGGCTTTTATTTCCCCGGATGACTCTAAGTGCGAGGGCTTCACTGGCTTTTTCCGTAAGATAACGCCCCCCGGAGTTTATTTTTTTCACAGCAGAAACAAGCTGTTCCGGTGCAGACTGCTTGGTTACATACCCCATGGCGCCTGCTTCAATGGCCCGGATTACATATTGTTCTTCTTCATGCATGGTTAAGATTAAAACCGGGATATCCTCACAATAATTGGTCAGGCGCGTGACCACTTCAAGACCGTCCATACCCGGCATGGAAATATCCACAATGGCCACATCCGGCTTTTTTTTCATGGCCTCATCCAGTGCCTCTTCCCCATCAGCAGCTTCCGCGATTACTTCTATTTCCTTGCTGTCTTCCAGAACTCTTCTCAACCCTTCCCTGACAATGCTGTGGTCATCGGCAAGCAATACTTTGATCATGAATCATCCTTTCACTTTTACTTTACAGCAAACTGTTGTTCCATTTGGTACTCCAATTGGTGTTCCTGTGGAAGTACTTTTTAATGTTTGCGAGGAAATTTCAAGCTTTCCCCCTAAAAGATTTGCCCTCTCCTTCATGCCTTCCAGTCCAAAGCCTCCCAGGCTGTTTTCGTTTTCAGGGTCAAAACCACACCCATCATCATGGATAATGAGGACAATGCCTTCGTCATCCGGCGTCAGTTCCACCGTTATGGTACTGGCCCCTGAATGACGAAGTGCATTTGTTACCGCTTCCTGGCCGATCCGATAAAGCGCTGTGGAAAGGGTATCATCGATTTTGGGAATATTTTTATGTTTGAACACACAGGAGACATTGGATCTTTTTTCAAAATCAGAGAGCAGGGATTCCAGTGCATCAGCAAGGCCCAGATCATCCAGAACACGGGGCCTTAAACGGTAAGCCATATCCCTTACATCATTTATGGTGTCATCAATGAGGGCACACATTTTTCTGGCTCTTTTGCCTGCTGTTTCATCCACATTGCTTATAAAGTTTCTGATCCATACAGCGTCAATGCGAAGGGCTGTGAGAACCTGTCCCAGGTGGTCGTGCAGCTCTCTTGCCACCTGGGCTTTCTCTCTCTCCTGAGAGGCAATAATATTGGTGGAGAGTTTTTTAAGATTTTCCTGGGCCGTTTCAAATTGTGCGGTTCGTTTTTTAACCTGGCGTTCAAGGTCGTAGGAGTATAAAGATAATTTTTCCGAGGCGATTTCAAGCTCCTCCTGTGCCCTGTTTTTTTCCGTCACATCCACACTCACGGCAAGGGAGCGGATAATGTTGTCATCTTCATCCCTTACGCCGTAACAGGAGAGCATGATATCAATTTTGTCGCCGTTCTTTTTGACATAGGTATAGGGAACATCTTTGCAGAATCCTGTGCTGAAAAATTCCGGGAAAATTACATCAAGGGCAAACTGCTTTGATTCTGGGGTAAAAAAGTCGGTCAAATGCCTGCCAATGACATCTTTTCTTCCATAACCCATGACTTCCACCCAGTGGTCAGATACCCTTATAATTTGACCTTCCGTGTCAATAGAATGAAGCATAACAGGGGTTTTATGGTAAATGTTCCGGTATCTTTCTTCACTGATTCTAAGGTCTTTTTCCGCTTTTTTTCGTCGGATGATTTCCCTGTTGCCAAGCTGGTAAAGAATCAATACAAGCAGGGCTGTTAAAATCAATATAGAGGAGATTACAGGTCCTAAAATTTTAGCAAATGGTTTTGAGACCTGTTTTTCAAGCGCCTTATAATTTCTTAAATTGACGATGCGCCATCCTGGATAATTGTTCACATCAAGACTGGTGTAAAGGTATCGGATGCGGTTCTGATTAATAACAAAGTTGTCTTTTCCAATTGAAAATCCACTCCAGGACCATGGGCCATTGCCGAATTGTCTTGAGTTTAAAATATGACCAGCTTTTTCTTCTGACGGCTCCCATAGGAAATTGAATTTAAGATTATCCTTGTTTGAGATAAATATCAGGCTGTCCGGGCTGATAAACATCAGGATGTCGTTGGATTTTGGGAAAAGTTTGGTTTCAACATATTCCACTGAAGCTTTGATAACAGCAACACCGATAATTTCATTCAGGGAGTTATCATGTATGGGGTGAGAATAATATACACCGCGTTTGTTAGAAGTCGTTCCCAGCGCCAGATAGGTGTATGCTTTATTTTGAAGCGCTTTTTTGTGATAAGGCCTGAAGGAAAAATCTTTGCCCACAAAAGAGTCTTTGTCATTTCGGTTGCTTGAGCAAAGGGTAATTCCGTTTTTATCCATTAGATAAGCAACCTCAATATCCAAACTTTTGGCAAAAAGATCCAGGATCTGATTGGCCTGAAAAATCGTTTCAAGATTAGTATTTTCAAGCGCGCTTTTAAGCTCTTTAATGCCAGCCAGGGTTTTTACAGGTTTTATATGTTCAGATAAATAAGTAGACAACTGGTCGGTTAAAAGATTTAAACGGGAATAGGCATCAGCTTCCGTTTTTTGGAAAGCAGCTTTCCTGAAAGAATGGTAATACAGCAAACCACCTGTTGATGCAGATAAAAATGCAAACAGGGCCAATATCATGATAATGATTCGAAGTCTCATGAAAAATACTATATCTATAAGCTGTTTGTTTTTCAATGTATTTGAAGCACAGCAGCCCTGGCAGGTCTATTTTATGTGTGGTATCATATTGTTTAATGAAAAAGGTAGTCAAATAGGAGTGAAGAACGATGACTATGATTCGAACATTTATTGCCGTACCTGTTCCCGATAATGTAAAAAAGCATTTATTTGGGATTCAACGGGTATTACAAAAATCCGGCATCGGCTCAGATATTCGGGTTTCCTGGTCAAAGCCCTCAGCCATGCATCTGACCCTTAAATTCATTGGCGGAATCGAAGAAAACAGCATCCATGATATACAAGTATGCATGCTGGAGGCTGCAGAATCGGTTCAGAAGTTTGAGCTGGAAACGTCCGGGATCGGAGGATTTCCCTCTATGTCCCGGGCAAGGATCATCTGGGTCAGCCTCAATGGGCTTGAATCTGGCGGGCAGAAAAAAGAACTGATTTCACTGGCACATCGTCTGGATACTATTTTAGATGCTAAAATAGGAATTAAAAAGGAGAAAAAGAAATATTTCCCCCATTTGACCCTGGCACGGGCAAAAAGGCCAATGAATTTAAACAGGGTAAAAAGAGAATTTTCTTCTAAGTCATTTCGGGTGTCGGGAATGACACTTTATAAAAGCACACTTCATCCTTCCGGTGCAATTCATGAAAAACTTTTTTTGTCAGAGTTTGGGAATTAATTTTTTTGAATCTTTATTAGAAATTTTTCATCAGCAGTTTCTTTTTCTGAAGCTGAAATATTTTTTAGATTGGTTTTGATTTCAAGAAAAGAAAAAACTCCGGACAGGATAGTGCCCGGAAAAATTTTATTATTTATTTTTATTTGAGAAAGGCTTTGTTCTTTTCGAGCCCATTCAAAGAAAGCAAACATATCGATCTGAAGATTTCGAGTCTCTTTTTTTATTCCAGGTTCAATTTGTTTTATTTTTTTTTCGAACCGTTCGATTTCTGTCTTATATTTTTTTCTCGTCTGGTTTAAATTTTTCAATGAAGATAGAGAGACATTCATTCTTTTTTCAAAACTGTTAATGAGTTTTGCAATATTTTTTAACTTTTCTTTTTTTACAGATTTTTTTTTCTTGTTAAATTCGAGTTTGAGTTTTTCCTTTTTGTTTTTTGCCCGGTCATGAAATATTTTCAGCTCGACCATTTTTTGGAATATTTTTTTTGAAAAATATTCCTGCTCTTCTTTTTTTTCTGTGAGCTCATCTAATGGTTTTCTGACATTCTTCACTTTTTGAGTCACCTGTCTGGCTTTTTCGAGAATATGGTGTTCTGTTCCAGCGCCAAGGGTGCAGGGAGATGTTCTTTCATTTCCAACATTGGCGAGTTCAATCCCTTTTTTCCCATACAGGGAAGATGCGACGACGTGGCATTTTCCCGAATCAATTTTCCCGCTGCAAAATACCTGGGAGTCTATAATTTCATTTTCGATATATACATTTCCAAAAGTTTCAATCCGGCAGTTATGGAGGTATCTTGCATAAACATCTCCCTGAGCACTGATCACAGCATCGGTTATTCCAACCCGGGATCTGACATCGCCAATGGCCTCAATCCTGGCCCCCCTTATTTCGTCTGCATTTATTTGCCCGGCACTTATTGAATATGCTCCTGTCAGGACACCTGAAATATTTAAATTTGCATAGGCTTCCAGCGGGCCATATCTTAAATCGGCATCTTCCAGAACATTGATTACAGGGTGAACAAACAATTTTCGTTCAATAGAGAGAGAGGGGAATCCGGTTTTTCCTGCAAATGCTTTTGTATCATCTTTAGACAGGCGCGTCCCGTTTGCACATCGGAAAGTGAAATCTTCACCCCTTTTTTGCTCAACCGTGTTCCCAAACAAATCTATTTTTAAATATGTTTCACAACTGACCCCCTGTTTTGCCAGGGCCTCTCCTTTTTTCTTTTCAACAGTGTCTATTTTTGAGGTATCAAATAAATAGGAAGCTCTCCGGCTTTTGATTAACTCCATTGAGAAATCCTGTTTGGCAGCTACGAATTCTTTATTGTCAATATCCAGATTGCACTGGAGAATAGCATCCGGGTATATTCCGTATTTAATTCCTTTTTGGGCAAGAGCAGTTTTAATTTCAGCCAGAGTAGGAGGCTCGCTTTCTTCATCTATGTGTATAATTGCTTCCATCTGGTCTTCTGAGATATTTACCCGGAGGACAGGCGTTTTCTCAGAAGAGTCCTTAATGATTCTGTTCTGCTCTTTGAGCACCATATTTTTTTGGTCTTCAGTGATGAATTTGAGGCCCACCATTATATTACCAAGAACCTGGATGTGTTGTTCCCTTTCAAAGGCCTTTTCCTGTATATCCTGAGCTTCTTTTACTTCTATTTCTGTGGCCAGACCTTTTTCAAGAATGCTCGCAGCAAATTCCTGGTCCAAGACTCTTATCTGTAAAAACTGCTGTTCATATTCGCTTAATTCAATGCCTGCATCTTCTATAGCTGCTTGTTTTTTTGATTTCTCCTGGTTTAAAATTTTATCTGCTTCGGCATCTAAAAAGGTTTGCTCTTTGAGGATGGCATGTTTCTGTTTTTGGGTGATTACTCTTGATTCGACAAGGATATCGCCAATCAGTTTTTTAATTTTGGCTGTTTTAAATGCTTTTTTCTGTTCGGCAAGGGCTTTGTCTACATCTACTTGAGTAGCAAAGCCTTTCTCAATGGCAATTTTGCCAAATTCTTCCCCCCGCTTCTTTATAATAAGGTATTCCTGGATGAGTTTGAGAAGCCCCACTTGATAGGATGTGGCAAATTTTTGGCTCAGCAGCAGCTGGTCATACTCCATGGGGTGCCCGTGTTTTGTCTTAAGTGTATGCAGGCGCTGAATGAGGGAAAACTGTTCGCTGTTAATTGTCCCGTATTTCAGGGCAAGCTCAGGCAGACTCTGAATTTGGTTTGGTAGCTCCAAGGTATATTCTTTCGCTTTTTTGAGAATTAAATTGTTTATTGTTTAAGATAAAAAATTTAGTAAATAAAGTAAAATGATTTGGCAAAAAAACCTATTTTGTTGACAGAATAGTTACCGATCGGCTTTATTGATATTAACACGCACAACAAATTTTCACAAAATATTGTATCCGGGATCTCCTTTTCCCGGCGGATTGCTTTTAAAATTTATTCAATGCAGGAACAGGGAGCAATAAATGGAAATTTCTAAGAAAGGCATGTCGGAAAATGAGATTTTTTCAACACTGGAGAAATTTCGGAAAAATGATATAAAATGGAGAGAAGGCCGTGCGTTCGGGTATGTATTTGATCCTGGAAAAGATGTGCTGGACATTGGTAAAAGAGCCTATACTGATTTTCTGTCTGAAAACGGGCTTGATTTTACCGCATTTGAAAGCCTTCAGAAATTGGAAAAAGAGCTGGCTGCTTTTGGTGCAAAACATCTGAGGGGAGATGGGAATGTTGTGGGCAATTTTTCAAGTGGCGGCACTGAAAGTATTCTTCTGGCTGTTAAAACAACCAGGGACTTTTATCGTAAAAAACGGCCGGAAATAAATTCTCCTGAAATTATACTGCCCACCACAGCCCATGCTGCATTTCATAAAGCAGCGCATTATCTTGGACTTAAAATTGTACAGGTTTCTGTTGATCCTGATACTTTTAAGGTTCACCCCGAAAATGTTCAACAGGCCATAAGCAAAAATACCATTATGATCGTGGGTTCAGCCCCTTCATATGCCCAGGGCGTTATTGATCCAATTTCTGAGCTTTCCAAAATTGCTTTGGAAAATGATATATGGCTTCATACCGATGCCTGCATGGGCGGGTTCCTGCTTCCTTATTTCCGGCGCCTGGGTGAACCTGTACCGGATTTTGATTTTAAAGTTCCCGGTGTATCTTCAATTTCTATGGATCTTCACAAATATGCATACTCCCCCAAAGGTGCCTCCCTGGTTCTTTATCGAAATAAAGAACTTCGCAGGCATCAGATTTTCGCCTGTTCAAGGTGGATCGGTTACACCATTATCAACAATGCCGTGCAGAGCAGCAAATCTGGCGGTCCCATGGCAGCAGCCTGGGCAGTTCTCAATTATATTGGAGATGACGGATACCTTGAAATTGCACAAAAAAAAATTGAATCCATCAGGCGGATAACTGAGGGGATAAAAAAAATAGAAGGTCTGCGCCTTTTGTCAAAACCGCAGATGACACTAGTCGCTTTTACTTCTGATACGGTCAATGTTTTTCATATTATTGATGAAATGAATTCACGTGGCTGGTACATTCAACCGGCCCTTTCCTTTGATAATTCTCCTGCTCATATCCATTTGTCCGTGAATGCATCAAATGTCGGCTGGGAAAAGGATCTGCTCAGTGATCTTGGTGAAGCAGTTAAAATTGCCGCAGGCCTGCCGGAAAATGAACTTTTGAAAATGTTTGACAATGACGAGCAGGCTGCTTCTTTTACTGATTTATCAGACAAAGAAATAAATGAAATGCTTGCCCTTGTCGGAATAGAAGGCCAGGCACTTCCTGAACGAATGGCAGATATTAACGCAATTTTAAATAAACTTCCTGCCGAGGCCAGAGAGATGATTTTAACATCATTTGTTAACGACTTGTTTGTACAATAATTTTTCACGTTCAACAAATTTATATGTTCAAGAAAAGGGAGTAGATGATGAACACACCTTTCCCATTTGAGTTAATGCTGGTTTTCAGTTTCCTTTCCGCTCTTTTGATATTCGGAATTATCCTGCGAGCAAAAATTGCTGTCCTGCAAAAATTTTTATTCCCCGGATGTCTTGTTGGAGGAGTCTGCGGGTTGGTGCTTCTTCAAACCGGAATCGTAAATATTTCCAGCAATTTATTAGAGACCGTTGCTTATCATTTTTTTAATCTCTCTTTTATTTCAGTTGGACTTACCGGCAATGATGAACGCATAAAATCCCAAAAAGGAAAAGGACTTTTGAGGGGTCCTGCATGGATGGCGCTGGTGCAGGGCCTAACGTTCCCCATGCAGGCTGCTTTAAGCGGGACGATTGTTCTTTGCCTGGGGGCTGCAGGATATGAGCTGTTTCCGACGTTTGGATTTCTTGTTCCATTGGGATTTAATGAAGGTCCCGGCCAGGCACTTTCTATTGGTAAGGCCTGGGAAGGGCTGGGCTTTGCAAATGGGGCCACCATAGGACTGAGTTTTGCTGCAGCAGGTTACTTTTTTGCCTTTTTTGTAGGAGTCCCCCTCGTAAATAAAGGTATCCGAAAAGGAGTGGCCACGTTTGGCACCAATACACTTACCAGGGATTTTTTAGTTGGCGTGCGCGCCAGAGATCAGAAAACCAAGTCTGCCGGCAGCCTGGCTTTCCATTCAGGCAATGCGGAAAGCATGGCCTTTCAAACCGCACTGGTGGGAATCGTTTATGGTCTAACATGGGGGCTTGTATGCTTTTTAGAGTCTTTCCTGCCACCGGATGCAGGCACCATTTTATGGGGATTCTTTTTCTTTTTTGGTCTTGGGGTTGCTTTTATCGTAAGGTCTGTCATGAAAACAGCTCGCCTTGATTATCTTTGCGATCCAGGCCTTCAGCGTAGAATTACCGGGTGGTCAATTGATTACTTGATCGTAGCAACAATAACGGCTATCCAGCTTAAAATAGTCTGGGATTATTTACTTCCCATCGGTATCATTTCCATAGCAAACGGTATCCTGACCACAATGATTGTCATCTATTTGGGCAGGCGTCTTGATTTTTTTCAGCTTGAGAGATCCGCAGCAATTTTTGGAACAGTGACTGGGACAGTATCCTGTGGCCTTCTCCTGCTTCGTATGGTTGATCCTGAATTCAAGACACCAGTGGCTTTTGAAGTTGCAGCCATGAATATCCTTGTGCTGCCGATCGTTGGCGGGTGTACCGTGCTGGTGAATGCCCCTTTGTGGTGGGGTTGGAGCGTCTGGTTTACGGTTTTAATTTTTATGTGTGTTTTTGTCGTCTGTCTGTCCCTATTGAAACTGATGGGATTTTTGAGCAAAGTTCAGAAAAACGCTTAAATCAATGTCTGAATATCCACATGTTTTTCAAAATGTTCTTTTAAAAGCGTGTAGTCCTTATCCTTGGAAGACAGGATATCCTTAGGGAATCCACTGAGATCAACACCGACCATACCCATCCATTTTTCAAGCACAGGCTGGGAATCAAAGAACCCGTGGATGTAAGTCCCTGCCGCTTTCCCATCGTGGGTAATGCATCCGTCTACATCCTTGCAGGAAAGACTGTTGCGGGCCAGAACATCTACCAGGGATTGAGATTTGTCCACCAGGGTATGCCCCATATGGATTTCATACCCTTCTCCTTTTGCTCCTTCCCATTGAAATTGGCTTAGAGTTGTTGTTTTCGGAGCTTTTAAAACGGTTTGGACCGGTAAGAACCCAAGACCTTCTGTAATACCAGGGGTGCCTTCAAGGCCGTTCGGGTCTTCCACAATGGTTCCAAGCATCTGATAGCCGCCGCAGATACCAAAGAGATGACCATTGGCCTTGATATAGGATTCCAAGTCAGATTTGAAGTTTTTATTGAGCCATTCAAGGTCTGCCCTGGTGTTTTTTGATCCCGGAATGATTACAGCCGAAAATTTTGACAAATGGCGCGGATCATCAAAAAAAATGGTCTGAAGGCCTTTGATTTTTGAGAGCGCATGAAAATCTGTAAAGTTTGCAATATAGGGCAGGCGGATAACGCCGATGGCAGGTTTGTCCGCTTTATATGAGTTAAAATCATTACATTCTTCTATTTCTACGGAATCTTCGGCATCAATTTTAAAATGGGTATACCAGGGCAGTACTCCCAACACTTTTTTGTTTGTTCTTTTTTCAATCCAGTCCACACCATCTTTAAAAAGAGCGATATCTCCCCTGAACCGGTTAATGATAAATCCCTTGACCATGTCCCGGTATTTTTGCGGCAGGCATTCAAGCGTGCCTACGATCTGTCCAAATACGCCGCCCCGGTGTATGTCAGCCACAAGAATTACATCGGCTTTGGCATATTCTGCCATGGCAAAATTTACAATATCGTTGGGCATCAGGTTAACCTCGGCACAAGAGCCAGCACCTTCGAGAACAATTCGGCCATATTGTTTTTGCAGCCGGTCAAAAGCCTCGCAGGATTTTTCATAGTAGTAGGTTTTGTCTTTATGGTAATCCATGGCAGTATGGTTGCCGTGAACAAGGCCGTTGAGGATTACCTGGGACTGTTTTTCTCCTGTGGGTTTTAACAGGATCGGGTTCATGTCCACGTGAGGAACAATTTTTGATGCTTCAGCCTGAACAATCTGGGCCCGACCCATCTCCAGACCCTCCGGTGTGATGCCGGAGTTGTTTGACATATTCTGGGATTTAAATGGTGCTACCTTGACATCCCGGTCCGCTAAAGAGCGGCAGAGGGCTGCGGCAACAATACTTTTTCCTACATCTGAACCTGTCCCGAGAATGGCAATGTTTTTCTTCATTATTTTTCTATTCCTATTTTTCTATTCCTACGCGGGCGGTCACACCATTTTTATAATAATGCTTGATCTCTTTCATCTCTGTGACCAGGTCAGCCTTTTCAATAATGGAAGGAGTTGCTCCGCGACCTGTAATGACCAGTTCCACGTGGTCCGGTTTCATCTCCATGAGCGCCAGGAGTTCCTTTTCTGATATCAGGCCACACGTAAGTGCCACATTCCCTTCTTCAGCAATAACAACGTCATATTCTCCCTTGTTTAAAATATCACATAATTTGAGATACCCTTTGTGGCCTGCCGCAATATCTTCTTCTGATGGTTTTCCTTTGACGAACTTTCCAAGGCCGTATTGTTCCACATGAATATTTTTAAATTTTGACAGGGCTTTTATTTCAGAATAGTCTCCTTTTTTAAGAAACTGGATAATGTAAACATTGAACCCGGCTCCTGCAGCACGGATTGCAAGCCCGAGGCTGGCAGTCGTTTTCCCTTTTCCATTTCCTGTATAAACTTGAATATATCCTTTCATGGTTTGCTCCTGAATTTAAATGGTCATGAACACATTAAATATTATATTTTTTTCCATACCCCCTGGGGGTGAATAAAAAGTCCAGATAGCGAACAGATGCAGTAGATCCGATAAAAAGAACGGTCTGCATTCCTACCTCAGCACTATCCATTTTTTTCAAGGTTGTAAAAGAGACATTCTGGTTTTCCCGCATGGCGCCGGTTACTACTCCAACCGGGGTGTCTGCATCACGGTGCTCCAGAATTAATTCTTTTGCCCTGGCAAGCTGCCAATTCCTTTTTTTACTTTTGGGATTGTATAAGACAATTACAAAATCTGCCATGGCGGCACATGAAAGCCTTTTTTCAATGATTTCCCATTTCGTGAGAAGATCACTTAAGGAAATTGCTGCAAAATCATGGGTAAGAGGCGCTCCTGCCAGGGCTGCTCCTGCTGCAAGGGCGGGTATGCCGGGAACGATTTCAAGAATCAGACCGGTTGAGGTTGGTTCGGATTCTTTATCTCCGTCCGGCCGCACAATCTGGATATCTCTTTGCTGGCAAAGTTCAAATACAAGCCCTGCCATGGCATATATGCCAGGATCTCCGCCGGAAACCAGCGCACAAGATTTTCCCTTAAGGGCCTGCTCTATTGCCATCTCAACCCGGTCAACTTCTTTCATCATTCCGGTGGATATGATCTCTTTATCTTTAACCAGATCGTCAATCAAATTTATATAAGTGGTGTATCCTGCGACACAATCCACTTTTTTTATCACATCAATTGCCCTCGGTGACATGTATTCTATATCTCCCGGGCCTGTTCCAATTACATATAATTTGTTCATTTTATAATTGCCACCGCTATGGTGACATCCTTATTTTTATGCTTTGCGACGAGCAGTTTTCCATTGTTAGCCGATAAAATTGCCGCAGCTTCACATACGCTTTGAACCCCCAGATGTTTTTGGGCCATCTTTGACGGGGTTTTAATTGTTGTTACAGAATTGAGTTGGTCCTTATTGTAAAAGTCCAGTGGAATGTTCATCTGTCCGGATAATTCCAGCAAACCTTTTTCATCGTTCTTTACCTCGGTTGTGGCCAGCTTGCAGACACTATGAATGGACAGATGGGTCTTTTCTAATACAGAGCATAGAAAGTCGCCTATCTTTTCAACACTTGTGCCTCTGTTGCAACCGATCCCAACGCTGAGCACTTTGGGTCGCAAAACTAAAGTTTCACGTGAAACATGTCCTTGCTGCCAGGAACAAAAAATATCGACATCCTCTTTCCTGTCATTCTTTTTGTCAGGCCGGCAACTGTCCATTCGATATGGGCCTGTTTGATATAGTCCTGATTGATGTGGGCCTGTTTGGTGGACTGATCGATATTTTGCGGGCAGCTTATCTTTTAGTATTTTCAAAGGGTCATATATGCTGATCGGCTCACCCTTAAGAAATGCCATATTAATATGCTTGATGTTTTGGGGTGTCCCAA
Source organism: Desulfobacteraceae bacterium (assembly GCA_033851995.1). Taxonomy (GTDB): domain Bacteria; phylum Desulfobacterota; class Desulfobacteria; order Desulfobacterales; family Desulfobacteraceae; genus Desulfobacula. Next base: position 142,628 of record JAWSVI010000006.1, read on the forward strand.
TATAAAGCCCTGCCTCTTGAGCGATCATGTCTATGGCCGGAAGGTTGTTTGTGTCGGTTGCCGTGGTGATTACAGGAACTGCGTTCAGTTTTTCTCCAACCTTCCGGGCAAGGGCATTTGCCCCGCCAATGTGTCCTGAAACCAGACTGATGGCAAAGTTTCCATTGTCATCCATAACAACAACGGCAGGGTCTGTTAATTTTGAATCCAGTAGCTGGCCAATAAGTCGAACCGCAATCCCTGTTGAAAAAATGCAGATATGGTTTTGGTGTTCGTGAAACCGCTTTTTGATTTCCAAAGACAGCTTTTTAAAAAAACAAACCGACTCATCCCCAGGTATTTTTTCCTCAAGGGTTTTAGATACAAACAAAACCACACCAGGAAAAGTTTGCTTGATTTTTCTGCCAAGTGCTAACCCATTTGGGGTAAGGCACCAGACGGCTATTGGTTCTGATGGGTGCTTAGTTTTTTCCATCCCTGTATCCATGTGAAAAACCGGCATCATAAAGTTTGGATTTTAAAATAGCATCATCCCCTGTTCTGGCCGCCACTGTTCTGGCCTCAACCGGTTTGCCTACAATGATAAGCGCATGCCGCGTAATGTTGTTTTCTTTACAGGTTTTTACCAGCTCTTTGATGGGCGTGTAAAATATCTTTTCTTCCGGGTGGCTGACCTTATAGGCAACAGCACAAAGGGAATCTTTCCCATAATGGGTTTCAAGGATGCCCTGAACTTTTTGTGCATGACCGATGCTTAGGTATATGGCCATAGATGATTTGTGCGCTGCCAGTTTTTCAAGATCTTCTGATTCCGGTACAGGTGTCCTGCCTGAGATCCGGGTTAAGATCAAAGTCTGGGTAACCTCCGGCAGCGTATACTCCATGTTCATCCGTGATGAAGCTGCAAATGCCGCTGTAACGCCCGGGATAACCTTATATGGAATGCTGAGTTTGTCCAGTTCGCGCATCTGTTCAAAAATTGCCCCATAAAGTGCCGGGTCTCCAGTGTGCAGGCGAACAACACGTTGACCTTTTTTATGGGCAGTCTGGATGGCGTCGATAATCTGGTTTAAATCCATGCCTGCACTGGATACGGTTTGGGTCTTTTCGCCTTTCCAGCAGAGTACCGCTTCCGGTACAAGAGAACCCGCATAAATAATCAGGTCGGCCTGTTCCAATGCATTTTTAGATTTAACGGTAATCAGCTCAGGGTCGCCAGGTCCGGCACCTGCAAATATAACCGGGTTTATATCTTCCTTCATATTTAATAACCTTAATATTACGGTTTTGATCCGGATATGATCCAGACCGGATTTAATGCTTCCAGGCGATCCCCAAAAGGCATTTCTTTAGACCGGGATACCTGGACTTGGATTACATTGGGTTTAAAATTGTTCTTTTTCAAGTGGGTCAGGGCGGTGTTCATACTCTGGAGAATCACCGTATTTATAACGATTACACCGTATTGAGATAACTTTTCACAGGCCGCATCAATAATGCTGCCCAGTTCATTCCCCCCCCCGCCTATGAAAACCCTGTCCGGTGTTTTCAGCTCTTCTACCCCTTCCGGGAAAGCAGCATTCAACACTTTAATGTTGGAACAGTTAAAATTATTGATATTGTGAATAATATCGGAAATCCTATCTGAATGTTTTTCAATGGCGAACACAAGTCCCCAGGGAATTTGAAAGGATGCTTCTATTCCGACAGAGCCGGAGCCGGAGCCGATATCCCATAATACATGATCTTTTTTGATTAATTTCAGTTTGGACAAGGAGATGGTCCTGATTTCAGATTTGGTGATCAGCCCTTTATCATGCTTAAACAGTTCATCATCCATTCCAAAATGTGTTTCATGTAAAACCTCTTTTTTATCCAGCCGTGTTTTAATCAGGATGACCACATTGGGCTGAGAAAACACCTGGTTTTTAATCTGTTCGGGGGTGTCGAACCAGGAAATTTTTTCTTTTTCCCCGCCCCCCAGGTTTTCCAGAACACAGGTTTTAAATTCGAATATTCCTTCATTGAGCATGCCCTGAGCAATAAATTCAGGATCCATATGGGGATCGGTTAAAAAGGCGATTTTATTTTCATCCAGTAAACTTGCAAATGAAAAGTTTTCTTTTTGCCGGCCATGCAGGCTGATGATTTTTGCATCCTGCCAGGGCATTTTTATGGCTGCAAAAGCTGCGGAAATCGATGAAATGTTGGAATGAATTTTAAGGTAGGCTGTATCAATATGCTTGGTTAATGTTGACCCGATACCATAGAACAATGGGTCTCCAGAGGCAAGAACCACTATTTTTTTTTCGGGTATAAGCTCTTTTATGGTACCGATAAGCCCATTGATATCTCCTGTAATGGCTAATTGCTTTTTGCCTGAGCTTTTAAACAATTCAAGATGTCGTTTCCCGCCCACCAATACATCACAATTTTGAATCAGGTTTAAATGTGTCTGGGTAAGATCCTCTATGCCCTGCCCCATGCCGATAACGTTTACAGGATTCATGCTATGCCACCATATAGTAAAGGGTTCCCATCAATATAATACTCAGCACTCTAAACAATTGGCCGGATAATAGCAATTGCAGACCCATTTGGGGAGAAAAAATTCCCATATACCTTGGGAGTTGGTGCCTCAGGGCCCTAATGGGGAACGCAAGGACATTACCAAGAAGCAGCGCAATTACAGTTTGTTTTGTTGTGATCACACCGGCATCCATTAGTGCGCCTGCCGCAGCAAAACCTGATGTGAATTCCGCAGCAAAACTTAAAATAACAACGGACAGGGATTCAACCGGCATGATAGCAAGTGAAATAGATCCCGCAATTGTTTTATTCAAATAGGCAAAAAATCCATTTAGATTAAGAATAAATACCAGGGTGTAAATCGGCAGAACCCAGATGGCAATATTGATAATTCTGCGCGGAAGCCGGGTTCGAATATTTTTCAGTACAGCTTGAGCGCCCGGAGTATTTTTTTGTTCCCGGGTTCCATGTGCAACATTTTCCTGCTGCATTGTTTTGGGCTCTGATAGATATAACTTTCCAAACAATAGAAAGCATAAGGTCCTGAAAAGCGTTGCCAGAAAGGTGATCACAAAATACAAAACCCCTGCAAAACCGGTGAGGGGCAGTACAATAAAAACCGTTGTGGGCAAATGGAGAAAAAAGGCCGGGAACTGGTTGACATAATTGGACAAAAATAGCTGCATTTTGCTGATTTTTTTGTCCTCATAAAAATCGAGGAGCATGGCATTGGCAGTTGCACCTGAAATAAAAGCGCTGGTGAAAGCAGCTCCGCATCGATCCCCTAAGTTGGAAAAAGAGAAAAATGGCCTGGCAATGACGGCCATCTGTCTTGTCCACCCCAAGGTTTCTATCACCTGGCCAGCCACAAGGCCGATTGTAATAAACATTAAAAGCCTGAGCAAAGGAATCATGAGTTTTTTTAAAGAGATTGCCCAGGTCATGGTTTCAAAATAGAAGAGACTGAAAATCAGACAGACCAAAGTGAAACAGATGGAGATGCCAAATTTTTTATATTGTATTTCTCTTTTTTTCATTTAGAGGCCAATATCAATGTCCAATAATCCGGATCTCTTTTTTCCAAGGCATCAATGTCCGGGATAATTTCTTCTTTTTCACGCCCACACTTGGAGACGGCTACGCTTCGGTTGTTCAGCCCGGTTTCTTTCAGTGCTTTATTTATGTCTTTTATGTTTTTGTATGCTTTTACAATGGCCACATTTTCCACATTTCCTGCCTGGCGAATCTGGTTTCCGCCGAATGCACCGGATGTAACCAGAAGAGATTCTTCTCCTTCCACAAGAATCCTGTTCAGGCGTGCAGATGCAGCATGAAACGAGGTGATGCCTGGTATGGTTTCAATTACTGCTTCCGGCATGATGCAGGCCATTTTCTTTAAAATATACCCGAAAGTGGAATAGGTGGTGGGATCACCCAATGTTAGGAATACAGCTTTTTTCCCCTGCTTGAGCTCCTCTGCAATTTCTTTTGCATTGTTTATCCAGGCTGCTTCAACCTCTTTTTCATCCTTTGTCATGGGAAAAGAGAGCTTTTTGATCGGAACGGAGTTTGATACATAGGGGGAGGCAATCTCAACAGCGAGACTGTATTTATTTTTGCTTGATGCTGCAGTAAAAATAATGTCGGCATCTTTAATGACCCGTACAGCCTTTACCGTTATAAGTTCCGGGTCTCCTGGGCCAACGCCTACGCCGAATAATTTTCCTTGGTTTTCCATTACTGGTCCTTTGTTATTGATTTTTGAGTGAAAATATCCGGGTAGAGGATGCTGCCGATCTGGACAATGCCCTCAAGCAACCGTGGTACAGGCCGGGAAATAATATTTTCATCAATTAAATATATCTGATTGTATTTAACGGCCTTGATAATATTAAAGCCGGGTTCGCTTTTAATCTGTTTTATGCTTACGGCATTCATAACACCCTTCTGGGCAATGAACACATCTATCTGTCCTGCTTTAGAAAGAATCTGCTCTTTACCATAAATGGCAATATTGGTATTCCTGGATGCTTTTGCATCCTGGGCTATATTGATTCCCCCGGCTGTTTCCAGTGCAAACACGGGCATGGCACCGGAAGTAAAGGTTTTCATGCGGGTATGAATGGCTTCAAAGTAGACCTTTTTTTTATTTTGGATTGGTTGTGTGCGTATTTTGATCTGCCTGACCTTTTCTTTGAATTCATGAATCATTCGCTGCGATGTTTCATGTTTTCCAGTCAATTCACCCAGTTTAGCCCAGTACTCATACATTTCATCTATTCCGGAGGGCTGCAGAGAGACGATGGTAATCCCTCTTTTTTCCAATTGTTGGATGAGTTTGGGGTAGCCATTGTCAATCATCGGGCGAATCAGGATGAGATCCGGACGGGCGGCAATAAACTTTTCAGGCCCGTCGTGATAGGAGAATCGGGGCTTTTGTGAAACGCGATCCGGAAAAGTGTCATTAACCGACACACCTGCAATCTGATCTTCCAGGCCAAGGTGATACAGGTTTTCCGTGTGTGCGCCATACAGGGAAATAATCCGGGTGAACGGTTTGTCTGTATTGATCTGCCGCCCTTTTTTGTCTGTAAGTGCAGCAGCCGGCAAGGAAAACACCCAGAGAACAATCAGTATAGTGGCCAGGCCGGCTATTATATGTTTAATGTGTTGGATAATACACCTGCTTTGCCTGGACATGGGGGTTAAATTCAACAACCGAGGAAACACCGAACACCTCCTGAATATTTTCAGGTGTCATCACTGTATCTGAGAGGCCAAATGCTTTAACTTCTCCTTTTTTCAGCATCAAAATTTCATCAGACCAGCTTGCGGCGAGGTTAAGGTCATGAAAAACACTGATGACCAGCTTGTCATTTTCCATAACCTCTTTTTTTACAAGACGTAATATTTGAAGCGTATGGTTGATATCCATATTTGAAAAGGCTTCATCTAAAAGGAGTATGGGGGTGTCCTGACACAGCGCCCTTGCAAATATGCATCGCTGACGCTCTCCGCCGGAAAGTTCCGTAATCCGCCGGTCAGCCAGATGTGAAATCCTGCAAAGCTCCATTGCTTTGCCTGTTTTATCAAAATCCCTGGCTGTGGGATGAGAAAATCTTGGAATATGGGGATGCCTTCCCATGAGGACCACTTCCTGGACACTGAAAGGAAAGTTAACGGCATAATCTTGGGAGACCAGGGCAATGGTTTTGGCAACCTGCTTTTTGCTGAGCTGGGAAATATTTTCGTATTCCAGGGAAATAGAGCCTCTTGATGGTTTATAGTAGCCGGTCATTACATCCAGAAGTGTGGTCTTCCCGCTGCCATTGGGCCCAATAATCGAGTAAAACTGTCCGGATGAAAAAGAAGCATTTATATTTTTTAAAATGATTTTTTCCAGATTTTTTATGTCCTGGCTTTTTATATTTTGGCCTTTTGTATCCTGTTCAGATATATCCGGGCCTGTTATATCCGGGTCATAGGAAAAATTAATATGTTTGAGTTCAATTTTCATGGGTTTATATTCATGGTGTTTGGGCTATAATTTATTTTTTTTAAAAATCCAGCAGAAGACAGGTCCGCCGGTCAGAGCAGTTAAAACACCAATGGGTATTTCATGGGGGAGAATTGAACGGGTAATGGTGTCGGCAAACAGGAGCAGAAAACCTCCTGCCAGCATGGATAATGGAATCAGTCTTCGGTTGTCTGGACCTGTGATGAAGCGGATCATATGGGGAACCAGGAGCCCTACAAACCCAATAATACCGGACACGGATACACAGGCAGCAGCCAGCAGGGAGCCTGTGATCAATAAAATGAATGTGACTTTCTTTTGATCAACCCCTAAGCTGGTGGCAGATTTGGCTCCCAGTGAGATCAGGTTCAAGTCACGTGCAAAAAATAAGGAGACGATATATCCAATAATCAGGAAAATAAAAACAATAAAAACATTGGGCCATGTTTTTGAAGCAAAGCTGCCCATGAGCCAGAAAATGATTACGGAAACCTGTTCGTTTGCAATAAATTTTAAAAAGCTGATACCGGCAGATAAAATGGCAGCTACTATGATTCCGGATAAAATTAAATTATTCGAAGATAAACCAGCGATAGAATTTTTAGAAGAATAGGATAAAAAGATTACGGCAAAAAGGGTAAGGCATGCTCCGAAAAAAGCAAATGCAGGAATGGAAACAAAGGCCGCACTTAAGTTTAATAAAATAGCAATGCTGGCCCCAAATGCTGCCCCGGCTGACACGCCGAGGGTGTAAGGGTCCGCAAGCGGGTTCAGCAAAATACCCTGAAACAATACACCGGAAAGGGCAAGAGCTGCTCCAACAATTGCACAGGTTAATATGCGCGGGAGCCGGACATCCCAGATTATTGCCATAAAAGTTTCATCTAAGTCTGCTGTATGGCCAAGAAGTTTGCCTGATAGAATAGATAAAATATCGGCAATGGGTATTTTGATATACCCCATAGAAAGGGAGATCAAAATCATAGACACAAGGAAAAGGGAGAATAGGACCACCAGATATCCTGTTCTCCCTTTTGATATGGCAACCGGTATACTCAAATTTTTGCCATGTTTACAGAACTATGTCTGCATCTTTCGCAGCATTTTTAATACAGGGAATAAATATGTCTGCATATTGATTATTAGATACCAGGCTCTCCAAAATTATTTCAACCTGGGATTCAAATGCTTTGAGCCAGGGGTTCCTCAAGCCTTTTTTATGGTATTGTTCCATGTGAAACAAATTATATTTTTCCATAATATTTTTCAGCTATTATGCGTTAACATCATACAGGGCAGCAGAAAATGAAAAACCCGCACCAGAGTTTTATCTGATGCGGGAACCGTATTTTTCCTCATAATTTTGATCTGCCTTGCCACCACGCCAAATATAAGATCAAACATCCAGGCAGGTTTTCTGGCTTCCGGATCGGTTTACTAATCACACCTTCCCATTAATTGTCTTTAACAGTGGTGTTTGTGATGTTCATCCCCGGTTACAGCGGCGGGTCCGTTCCTGACTCTCACAGGATTCCCTCTTAACTGCTACATGCAGCACCTGAACTATCGCTTAAAATAGACGCAAGGCTTAAAAGAGTCAAGAAAAAAATGAATTTTTCCAATTGTTTAGAGTCTGTTTTATGAGCGGGCAGTCTATTTTTGAGTTGAAATAAAAATATCCGGATTCAAAACATCAAATTCGTTGAATCCCACTCGTAAAGAGAAGATCACCGACAGTATAGTGGAAAAATATTCAGTATAGAAAATGGAGAGCATGATGGCAATCTGGTATTTTATTGCCACCATAGGGATTGAACCCCCAAGAATCTGGCCGGTCATCATTCCCGGCAGGGCCACAAGCCCGATGGTTGCCATAGATGCCATGGTTGGCGTGATGGCACTTAAAAAAGCATCTTTAAAGTATGGCTTTAATGCCTGGATATGGCTGTTGAACAAAGAAATAGAGTATAAATAAACTTTTTCATTTTTTTTGATGCCCGAATAAAAACGATTCAGGCCGACAATAATACTTCTCAGGCAATTGCCCAGCAGCATACCACCAATGGGAATCAGGTATTTTGCTTCAAACAGGTTGTCTATATTTACAACAACTGCATTGAAGAAAAACAGCACAACCACAAAAGGGATGAGTAAAGATAAAAATACAGGGAAAAATAATTTTTTGAGTTTCAGGTTGCTGGAGCGCAAAATAGACTGACACGCGATGGAAATCATGATTAACAGGTACGCAGCATTTAAAAACGGGGAGTTAAATTTAAACAGGAATTCAAGATAAATTCCAACAAACCCGAGTTGCACACACATCCGCACAACAGATATCGCCAGGGTTTTATTTATGGCAAGGCGCAGACGGTGATTGATATAAAGGATAGGCAGCAGAAAAATAAAAAGTAATGCTAGAGAAAAAAGACCAAGATCCTGGGCACCCATTTTCAAACCCACCTTTCAATCTTTATATCCGGGTGCTGTTTCCATACCTCGTCATGGGAGATTATGACAATGGTTCTATCCCGACCTGCAATAAAGTCTGCAATCTTTTTTTTCATGGGATCATCCAGAGCAGAGGTGGGTTCATCCAGCAGCCACACCGGCCGGTCAAGCAAAAATCCAATCAGCAGTCCAAGCCGCTGCCTTTCCCCTCCGGACAGTTCTTTGACATTTTGATCCAGTATCTTGATGCTCAATTCCAGAAAGGCCATTTTTTTTTGAAGATCTTTATGGAGTAAGGATGCAGGATTGTGTTCCCGTATTTCTTCAAGAAGGTTTCTTACCAGTTCATTTTTAAGATCAATGTCCTGGCTCAGATAAAAGATAGAGCCTCGAATATCTTTAATATGGCCTTTTGAGATGCCCCAGCCATTAAACGTCGCCCTGCCCTTATCAAGGGATTCAAACCCCAACAGGACTTTAAAAAAGGTGGTTTTACCGATTCCGGACTTGCCCTGAATCAGGATTTTTTCATTTTTCTTGATAGAAAGATTAAAATTATCAAAAATTTTTTTATCTTTTCTTGTCAAATATGCTGAATTAAATTGTATCATGATGATGTTATCAAATTTTCTATTATTGCCCTATAGATGAGTACTTTATCAGCTTTAATCAATTAATCGAAGCAGATTTATTCAGAATGTTGTATAAAAGAGAATCCCTGCAGGTGACAACCTATTGCCTTTTAAAGGTTTCGCCTGTATTTATGGGATGACAATACATAAGGATAAAATCATATGAAATTTGATCAGTACCACATATCTCCGGATATTAAAAAAAATTTGAAAGGGCTGGGATTTAAACGACCCACCGATATCCAGTTCAAGGCAATTCCTTCTATTATGAAAAATGAAGATGTCCTTGCCATTGCACAGACTGGAACCGGCAAAACTGCGGCCTTTGCGATTCCTTTAATCGATAAAATTCACCGGTTTAAAAGTTCCAAGCGCTCTTATGGAATAAAATGTATTGTCATGGTGCCTACACGGGAGCTTGCAGCGCAGATTGGCAGTGTGTTTGACGCACTTTCAAAACATACAAAAGTGAATACTTTTGCCGTGTTTGGCGGGGTGGAACAGGATCCGCAGATAAAAAAACTGGCAAAAGGGATAGATGTGCTGATCGCGACCCCCGGCAGGATGTTTGACCTGATCAGCCAGGGTGCAATTTCTTTAAAGCAGATCAGCACTCTGGTTCTGGATGAAGCAGATCAAATGCTGGATCTTGGATTTATAAAAGATATTGAGGCTGTAAAAAAGAAATTGAATAAAAAGCATCAAACCCTGTTTTTTTCAGCTACGATTAACCGTGAGATAAAAAAACTGGCATTTTCCCAGGTGAAATCGTCTGCTATACGTATACAGGTTTCTCCGGATGATCCGGTTTCCAAAAATGTGTCCCATTTTGTCATGTTCGTTCAGATGGACGACAAACGATTTTTTCTGCGGCGTTTTATAAAAGATCATTCCCAGGAAAAGATTATTGTGTTTGTCCGTACACGGGTTCGGGCAGAACGGGTGGCAAAGGCATTGGCCCGGGCTGATATATCGGCTGTGACGCTTCACGGAGAAAAAGATCAGGCTGACAGGAGTATGGTAATGGGCCGGTTCAAGAAAGGAGAAGAGCAGGTTCTCATTGCTACGGATGTGAGCGCCCGGGGGATTGATATACCGGATGTGGCTTTTGTTGTGAACTATGATCTGCCTGAGAAAACAGAGAATTATGTTCACCGCGTGGGAAGAACCGGACGGGGGACAAACAAAGGAATCGCTGTCTCCTATTGCAGCAATGAAGAAAAAGAGCGCCTTGAAAATATTCAGGAGTTTTTAAATAAACCCATTGAAACCATTCCTATCAGCAAAACAGATTACCAGACCACCCTTTCGAGCTATGCCGGTAACCAGAGTATTCAAGACCTTATCAACGAGCAAGAGGCCTGGGAAAAAAATAAAAAGCGCCGGAAAAACAAAAAAAAGAAATAATCTTCTCTCAAGACAGATTGAAACCAGGTCATGTCGATTAAGGTCATATCAATTAATGCTGCATTTATTCATGTGGCATTAATTGACTGAAACCGGTTTTAAGAGGCGCGTGAATCGGTTTCGGTATTCTTTTGGAGAAAGCCCGGTATTCTTTTTGAACAGTTTTCGAAATGAGTTGGTGTCTTCATATCCCACCTGCTGAGTAATTTCATCAATTGACTGCATTGTTTTTTCCAGTTTTTCTTTGGCTGCCTCAATCCTGATTCGCTGGAGGTAAAGCAATGGAGAATCTCCTGTTGCACTTTTAAAGCGGCGTACAAAATGACGCTGGCTGATGCCCAGATCCGATGCCAGCTCTTCCACAGAGATGGTATCTGTAAATTTTTTCTCCATGAAGCTCTGCGCTTTTTTGATAGTGGTGTCGGTATGGCTTTTTTGATAATCAAATATAAAATACGGGGACTGGCTTCGTCTGGGTTCTACCAGGAGGGCTTTGGCGCATATAGCGGCCAGTGTCTCATACCCGAATTTTTCAATCAGGTATATGCATAGATCCGTGGGGGCGGCTCCGGAACATATGAATCCGGCGTCTTCAGTCAAAATACGTTCCGGTTTCAAATGGATGGAGGGATAGAGTTTTTGAAAATACCGTGAAAATTTTAAGTTGGTTGTCACTGTTTTTCCTTTAAGAAGACCGGTCTCAGCGAGCAGAAAGGTTCCGGTACACGTTGAGCCGATGATGATATCCTTTTTATGCTGGAGGCGAAGCCACTCTGTCAGTTTTTCAGATACACTGCCGATGAATTTCAAAGGGGATAAAAATCCGGGAACCATTATGAAGTCAGTGTCATCAATATCATCGATGGAGCCGTGGGGTATGATCGTAACCCGACCTTCTCCCTGAACCGGCTTGCCGTCAATGGACACAATATCCCAGGTGAAAAGGGGGGGGCCTTCTTCTGAATTTTGGTTCAGCAGCAGGTGATACCGGTTGGCTATGCCAAAAGCGTCTATTGACCCGAAAATTCCGGATGATGCACAATCTGGATATGCAAGCAGTGTAATGTGAGGCATTTTTTCTCCTGAAATACAAAAAGTCCATTTTGACCTGTTTTTTGTCAAATTAGCCTCTTTTCATTTTGCCTGTCAAGTTATAAAAGGGCATAAAGGATAAAAAGAACCCCTGAGAGTAGCGTGTCAATGTATAAAAAATGAAATTATTTTAGGAGAAACGTATTATGGATCCATTATTTCAACCGATCACCATCAACAAAATGGAAATTAAAAACAGAATTTATCTTCCCGCAATGCATCTGAATATGGCTGTTGACTATAAAGTGACAGACCAGATCGTAAATTTTTATGCCCAGCGGGCAAAAGGCGGAGCAGGCATTATCGTTGTCGGCAATGCAACGGTTGATGAAGTGGCAGGTAACAGCATGTACATTGGCGCGCATGAAGATGAATTCATGCCAGGTCTGACCCGGCTGTCAGATGCGATAAAAGAAGGCGGAGCAAGGTCTGCAGTACAATTGAATCATGCTGGACGGTATTCTCACTCTTTTATGATGGACGGTAAAAAACCGGTCGCTCCCTCTGCGCTGCCATCCAGATTAACAAGGGAGACCCCGGAAGTGCTTGATAAAGAAGGAATCCTTCGCACCATAAACGCCTTTGCTGATTCTGCAGACCGGGTTAAAAAATGCGGGTTTGATGCAGTGGAAGTGTTGAGCGGCACAGGATATCTTATCAGCGAGTTTTTATCCCCGCTGACCAACATTCGTGAAGATGAGTACGGCGGCTGCTTTGAAAACCGGATTCGATTCGGTGTCGAAGTCATGACCGCAATCCGCAAAAAGGTTGGACCTGATTATCCTGTGATTGTCCGGTTGGATAACAACGATTTCATGGTTGACGGGCAGCGCCATGATGAGTTGACCGAATATGCAAAGATACTGGTTGATCAGTGCGGTGTTGATGCGCTTTGTGTGAAAGGCAACTGGCATGAAGCCCGTGTCCCCCAGATGACAACGAATGTTCCCAGGGCTGCGTATGCGTATCTTGCCCGGAATGTGAAAAATGCAGTCAGCGTTCCTGTGATTGCAAGCCACAGGATTCATACCCCTGAAGTGGCCAGGGAAATTATTGATGAAAATTTTTGCGATATGGTGGCCATGGGCAGAAGCCTGATTGCCGATCCGGATATGCCCAATAAAGCATTGGCTGGAAAAGAGAATGAGATTGTTCATTGCATTGCCTGCTGCCAGGGGTGTTTTGACAGTATTTTTCAGCTTCAGCCGGTCAAATGCCTGTGTAACCCCAAAGCTGGTTTTGAGGCGGAAAAGGCCATTGAAAAAAGTTCTGATGCCAAGAAAGTAATGATTATCGGCGGCGGTGCTGCAGGCATGAGTGCTGCTCTGGCTGCCAATGAAAAAGGTCACAAGGTGACCTTGTATGAAAAGAGTAAAAAGCTGGGCGGCCAGCTTTTTCTTGCAGCAGCACCAGAAGGAAGAGAAGAATTTCTTGAACTGGCACAGGATTATACAACGCAGATCAGAATGAGCAATGTTCAGGTCAAGCTGAATACAATAGTGGATGAGGAGTTACTGGAAAAAGAAAAACCGGATATCGTTATTCTGGCCACTGGAGCAGAACCGATAACCCCACCGATTAAAGGCGTTGATCTGCCTCATGTTGTGCAGGCCTGGGATGTTCTTTTAGAAAAAGTTTCAACAGGAAAAAAAGTCGTTGTGATCGGCGGGGGAGCCGTGGGTGTGGAAACAGCCATGCATTTGGCTGAAAAAGGCACATTGTCCGGTGATGCCATCAAGTTTTTGCTGGTGAACAAAGCTGAAACCCCTGAAACACTTTATGATCTTGCCACAAAGGGTTCAAAAGAGGTCGTGATCCTTGAAATGCTGGATAAAATCGGTACCGGCATAGGAAAAAGCACTAAATGGGTCATGATGCAGGATATGGCAAATCAGCGCCTTACATCAAGAACCGGTACAAAAGCGCTTGAAATCACCCCGACTGAAGTTAAAGTCCAAACCGGAGATTATACAGATACCATCCCGGCTGATACAGTTGTCCTCGCTGCAGGAGCAGCTCCTGTGAACAGTCTTCAGGCGATCCTTGATAAAAAAGAGATTGAGTATAAGGTTGTGGGGGATGCTTCAGGAATTGCCCTGGCTTTTGATGCAGTCCACCAGGGATTTGATGCTGGAAGAAGTATCTAAACGGTTACAGACTTTTTTATGAATAACCCATATAAAAAACTTCCGGATAATGCAGTTTGGAAGCATTTTAAAGGCAAAGGAGAACCTGTGCATTTTTACCATGCAAATGGTTTTTCTTTAGGTGTATATTCTCCACTGTTGGGGCATTTAAGCAGGAAATTTAACTTGAGTGCCCTGGCGTGGAGAGCCACCTGGCCGGGTGTGGGGATGCCGCCCAAAAGAAGGGACTGGCAGATCTATGCAGATGATTTGATAACTTTTTTAGAAGGGCATTGTGATGTGCCGGTTATTGGTATCGGTCACTCCATGGGAGCGACCTGTACAATACTGGCTGCTGAAAAAAGGCCTGATTTGTTCAAAAGTCTTGTATTGATAGAGCCGGCAATGATTTCGAACTTTTTAGCAAAACTTGTTCGCTTTATTCCTGAACGGTTGATGAATAGAATTGAGCCGGCCAGGGGTACGTTAAGAAAACCCGAAATCTGGCCGGACAGAGAATCCTATTTTGCCTATTGTAAGAAATTTAAGGGGTATAAACGACTGGATAATGAGGCTTTTGATGCAATGGCAGAATACGGAGTGGTCAAAACCCGGGATAACAAATTCCGCCTGAGCTTTCCTAAAAGCTGGGAGGCCCATAATTATACCCAGGCCCCCAATGTTATGGAAAATCTTGAACGCTTAAAAATTCCCTGTGTGGCTATCCGGGGTAATCCTTCTATCTTTTTCACAGAGGCCATTTGGAAAGAATGGCAGACTCGCTGTCCGGCTACGGTGTTTAAACAAGATCTTAACTATGGCCATCTCCTGCCATTGGAAAACCCATCGACCTGTTATGATCTTATTGATGCCGGATTGTCTGAATTTTATTGAGAAGTATTTTAAAATTTGCAGCATAATTCCTGTACTCACGGTATAATCAATACAATTAATTTTCTATTTTGAAAGCAAGTTTTCGATACTTTTCAACAAGACCCTCAGCTTTCATTTGAGCTAATACTTTAGAAAGCCTAACCGCTATGCTTTTATTTTTTTTGTGCAAAAAACTATGCGCCATCACTTTTCCCATTGTACCGGCCTTTCTCAATCCGGAATTTCTTAGATTTTCGTTAGAAACTATAGTTTCTTCAATATGACTGCCTAATCCAATAAATATGTCTCCTCGCTTCATTGCAATTTTGAATAATCCTGATTTTATTGTATGGACAGAGTCTAACTGATCTTTAGGAAGGAGCAGAGGCAACATTGTCTCTAATTTTGTAACACCCAATCTGTAATTAACCTCATAATTTGTTCCTTTCAAACTATTCCACCCATCTAACTTTATAGTTGGATCGATTGTATAGGCAGCAAAAATAGCAGTAAAATGAGGTTCATCAACCTTGATCATATTCGGATGTTTTTGACTATAACTGGCAACTCGAGTTATTTCACCATCAACGTATCCATTATCAGAGAGATAGCTGGCTCTTCTTGCCGGATATCCTTCATAACAAATATTAAAGCCCAACCTTCTGTATGCTTCTGTGTAAATCATTTCAAGCCAGTTGCCCGAAAATGAATTCTTAGTGTCATTTGTACCTACCAAAAATATGGTTCTTTTTTGTGCATGAACTATTCCGGAAAATAGTTGACAAACAAGTATCACCAAAACAAATGCTGCCAAAAATTTTCTATTAATTCGACTATGCACTCTCTTTAATTTCGTCATTTTATATCTTTTCGATATATCCCTTTATTATTCAATAGTATAGGATTTCTTTCTTTCTTCAGTCTCTTTTAAAAACTGGGCGGTCGCCAACTCAACCATCAGGGCTTTGCCAAGGGATTCAGACGGGGCAAATTTTCGAATAAACGCTATCTCATTGTCACTGGGGGGTGCTGTTTCAACAACCGAATCTGCTATTTTCAACTCCCAGGGAACATCTTTTTTAACTTCCGTTACCTTTATTCCGGGATGGACCCGGGAGAGGTAGAGTTCTTTTGTTGTTTCATCGAATTTAAAAATCCCTTTTTGAGTGATCAATTTTGACGGTCCGGAACCTTTTGGGAAGCGCCCTGATTTTTCTCTGCTGTCTCCACCGTCAAGATATCCGGGGGAGGTTAAATAATCTAATTTATTAACAAATTCCCCGCCTCTCATCGTGAGAACAGTCCTTTTGGCATAAGAGATGAAATCAGATGCGCCACCCGCACCGGGAAGTCTTAATTTAGGATTATTGTATTCTCCTGTGGCTGTCGTGTTCAAATTGCCGAATTTATCTATCTGGGCCACACCGAGAAAGCAGACATCAACAAATCCCTGATAGGTCATGGTAAAGGTGGAAAAAAGATCGGTTGCACAGGAAAATCCCCGGCAGCACATGGCATCGGCAATGTTGTTCAACTGCACCAGAGGTTCAAAGTCGATAATTCCCGACTCCATCATTAAATTGGCCTGAGGCGCATGAAGGGCCTTTGCCAGAGCACCGGCCGTTGTAGGAAGCCCTACACCGAGAATGACATTTTCATAATCATGAATTTCTCTGGCCACAGCGATAATCAAAAGCTCATTCAAAGAATATTTTTTAGCCATGGAAAAGCCCCCTTTCTTCCATCAGTTCTTCAATTTCTTCAGGTGAAATACCCATACTTCTTTCCCGGCCATTTTCATCCCAGGGAGAAGAAAACGCCGATCCATAGTTTGCAGGCGCACTGAAATAATCTTTTGCCTTTAGACTGTTCAGGCGTTTTTGTCCGATTTTCTGGACATAATTTTCTATGTATGCTTCCCTGTCTTTGCATCCATAGACCCATTCATCCATCCATTCATTAAGGTCTGCTTCAGTCTGAGCCGCCTGCTGAAATATCCCATAGCCCATCCGGTCCATATTGTAATGTCCAACAACTTCCGTTGGATGTGCTCCCCAAGGGGTTTCAATCACGGCATCTGTTCTGAATGCCGGGATAATCGTATGATGGGGGCTGGATTTAATTACATCATGGTCCACGATCTCTTCGCAGGAAACAATAATTTTTTTACTGGCCAGGGCAGCGGCAGCGACACTTCCAAGTGCCCCCCAATACTGGGCATTGCCGTATTTATCAGCCCGCTGGACGTGAACGATACAGACATCCGGGTTTGCGGCCGGAACAACCACGATTTCTTTTCCGGTAAAAGGGCAGTCTATAACACGGTATTTGTTGTCTCCTAAAAAACTTCTTTTTTTAAAGAGATCGGTTTCCATGATTCCTTCAAAAACCTGCATAAAAGAAAATCCATGCATGCCTGCTACTAAGCGTGCGTTATAATTATAGTTGGTATAATCCTCAATTTGCAGCGTGCCATTTTGCAGCGCGCGTTCAACAGCAGAACCACCATACCGACCGCCGGATCTCAATACATAGGTGCTGACAAGCCGATCCACAAGCCCTGCCGCAACCAGGATCTCAACATCAAAAATCCCGGATTGTGAGTAGATGGTCAGTCCCTTTTTTGCCTGCCGTGCAACTTCAAATACAAGATCCGCACATGCAGATACCGTATAGTTTCCGATAATCAGGTGGTCCTTATCCTGTACAAATTTGTTGACCGCCTCTTTGGCCGTCATTACCTTTTCTATCTGTTTAGACATCATTTATTCCTTATTTTACACTTTTAATCCTGCGGAGATTAAATAACAAAAGCCTCTTTTGTTAATGTCATATACACAGAGTCCGCTATTTTCCCCTCAGCCTGATCACTTAAAACAAAAGTCCAGCGTATGTGGCCGATTTGCATGCTTTTATGATTAGAAGGCAAACATTGTTTTTATCTTTTTAGAATTTTTGATGGAATCCAATATGTTGGGGGTAGGATTAATTATGAATATAACGGGTTTGGCACGATATTTTTTTTCGTGCCAAACCCCTAAGCCGTTTATTGGTTCATCTTTTTTAACTCTTCAATAGATACTGTATCATCATAAATCCCTGCTGAAACCTGGTAGGGTTGCCCCGGAACCTGAATGATGAAAGTAATTTTGCGGGAGGGTTCTGTTTCACCGGATTTGGGCCACCAGTATTCAACCCATCCGCCATAAGGATCTTTAGACGCTTCGCAAAGAAGCCGGGTGAGGTAGATGCCTTTTTTATCTTGGACTTTCCACCAGGCTTCCGGTGTAAATTTCAGATAACTTGCATTTGGATGCCCTACGGTCTGACGAGCATCACAATTGTAAACCTGTACATAGGTATTCTTCCACACAAATTCTCCTTTCGGATCATTAAAGGCTTCAAGTCCTTCTTCTCCAAGGTTTTCCATAACAGTAGCGCCTTTCAAAACCATTTCAAATACTTCCTGCGGTGTTGCGTTTTCACCTGCATGGCCATTGGTGACCAAGAGGAAAATAAGACCTGTGAGAACAAACAATTTTTTCATGATGTAAAGCTCCTTCTTTTTTGTTTTAATGCAATAAAACAGTCCTCAGTCAAGAAACGGGAGGATAGTTTTATGATTTTTTATTCATGTCTATCTTTGTCAAGAAAAGTGATGTAGATTGTGATTAATCCCCTGAAACGAGAGTAGATAGCGATGACAATGGAATAAGTTTAATATGTAAGTATTTTATTTATAATGTCAATGAGCACCCTTTCGAGTAATTTTTTTGATCTTTTGTAAAAAATCAGTTCACATTATTCCACCCAGATGATAGCCCCGGCACCTTGCGTTAAACCACCACAGATAGCACAGGCAGCATATCCTCCACCAGTTTCTTTTAGCTGGTAGGCAGCGGTCATCATTATTCTGGCACCACTGGACGTGTTCGGATGACCTGTTGCAATCGCACTGCCGTTAACATTGAGTTTTTTCTTAAGTTTTATGTATTTCAGGCTGTCATTATCAAGGATAGGGCCGGAGGAAGCTTCCGTAATCATTTCAGTATAGTCGGAGTTCAGGAACCGTTCATTGGAGAGAAGTTTACAAGATACCAGGGGGACACAGGCAAAAGCTTCATTGATCTCAAGGATTTTCATGTCGTCAATGGTCAAGCCTGACTGGTCAAAACATTTTTTAAGTGCAAACGCTGGAGATACCGGCATGATTCTGGGCTGGAGGGCAATGGCTGAGGTAGATACAATGGTGTATAAAATATCAATTCCAAGCTTTTCAGCCATCTCCCTGGTCATGATAATCTGGGCCGCGGCTCCATCATTCATGCCTGGTGCATTGCCTGCAGTGCAGGTTGGATTATTGAAGATCGGCTTTAGCCTTCCCAAAGCTTCAATGGAGATATCCGGACGATATTGTTCATCAATTTCCAGAGTAGATTCAGAGATGACATTGCCTTTTCGGTCTTTTTTCTGAATATTCAATGGAACCATTTCATGTTTGAAAAAATCTCTTTTGTGGGCTTTGCCATAGTTGACATGGCTGGCAAAAGCCAATTCGTCCTGTTCCTGCCTCGAAATTTCATACTCCACTGCCACTTCACCCGAATCTACGGCCACAGGGGCAAAATCCTTGTATCCTAATGGAATTACAGGATCTTCTACAGTAAAGTTGCTGTGTTTGCGCCCTTGCCATCTGATATCACGAATCAGGAACGGTACAGTGCTGAAGCTTGTAGCACCTCCTGTCATGACTGCATTTGCCTCATTTAGCTGAATACTTCTGGACCCGTACTTTACACTTGTCATGGCTGTGGTGCATGCCTGGTCAAAATAAAGAGAGGGGGTTTCTGCGGGGATACCAGCTTTGAGCATGCTCTGTCTGGCAATAACAGGTGTGTATGGGTCTTTACAGTTGGTTGTATCCCCGCAGCCCCACCAGACTTCGTCAATACGATCGGGAGCCATATCAATACGTTCAAGGGCATTTTGCATTGCGATGGCCCCTAAATCGTATATATCAATATCTTTCATTGCCCCGCCAAATTTTCCGTAAGGCGTTCTTACGGCACTGACAACAACAATGTCCTTTTTGTTTTTTTGATGCGTCATTAGACTTTATCCTTGATTATTTTTTTCTTGTTTTCATTGTGCAACCCATCCACCATCCACCATGAGAGTGGTACCGGTACAATATCCAGCACCGGGTGAGGCCAGAAAAAGAGTTGCACCTTTTAACTCATCATCCGAACCAAAGCGGCCAAGCGGGATGTTTTTTAAAAAAAGTTCCTCATTTTCATTGAAGGCACGGCTGCTCAAATTTGTGGGAAACCATCCCGGCGCAATACTGTTGACTGTAATATTATGTTGGGCCCACTTGACTGCCAGATCTTTTGTCAGGCCTGTAAGACCTGCTTTGCTGGCCTGATATGCAACCGTATCCATGATTTTTGCCGGTGTTCCCACAAATGCCGCCAGGGATGAAATGTTGATGATCCTGCCGTAATTCTGCCTGGCCATAATCTGTGCTGCTCCCTGGGCCATCAGCCATGATCCGGTCAAATTGACTTTTATCACCTTTTCCCAGGCTTCAATGGGATACTCAAGTGAGGGTGCACCCCAGGAGGTTCCGGAATTGTTAATCAGGATGTCCACTCTGGAGAACCGGTCCATTACGGTTTTATATAATTGTTTAATATCTTCAGGATCACATATGTCTGCTTTGATGGGCAGGACTTCTATTCCCAGTTCCTTTTCCAGTGTTTGAGCAACTTGACGGCATCTGTCAATTTTTCTTGCCGCAATAACCAGGTTGGCGCCTGCTTCACCTAAAGAATAAGACATTTGCAGGCCGATTCCTGACGCGCCACCGGTAACAACGGCAACCTGTCCGCTTAGATCAAAAAGTTCTTTATTGGACCTCATCATTTAATCCTTATGTTTTAATTCGGTTCATTACTAACGGGCAAATGTCAGGTGTACGTGTAAAATCCCTGACCGGTTTTCTTTCCTAATTGTCCTGCCCGTACCATTTTTTTCAATAATGGATGAGGCTTGTACTTGTCGCCAAAATCTTTTGCCATGGTTTCCATGCCGTGCATGGCAATTTCAGCGCCGACCAGATCAAGGAGCGTACAGGGTCCCATCGGATGACCAGCACAAAGGCGCATCGCCTTATCAATATCTTCGGGCGAATTTCCTTCCTGAATCAGTTGTACTGCTTCATTCATCAATACATCCAGAAGACGGCTCACGATGAATCCGGCATAATCAACAGCTACAGCAGGGTCTTTTCCCAGTTTTTTAATATACGCCATTGTTGTCGCCATCGTTTCATTCGAGGTGAGCTGACCACGGATAACCTCAACTCCCTTCATGAGCGGGACCGGGTTCATGAAATGAATACCCACTATGTTTTTACCCCTTTTAGAGGCACCGGCAATTTCAGTGACCGGGATTGCTGAAGTATTGGTGCCGAGTATGGTCTCTGCAGGACAATATTGATCAAATTTTGAAAACATCTCTCTTTTCAATTCAAGGTTTTCAAACACACACTCCATTAGAAGGTCGGCGTTTGAACAGGCATTTTCCAGGTTTGTTGTAAAATTAATCCGGGCAAGCGCCTCCTCTTTTTGCTGGTGTGTGATTTTTGATTTAGCTGCCATTTTTTCAAGGCCTTTTTCAATGTCCACCTTTGCATCAATAAGGGCATCTGCCGATATATCGTTTAATACAACATGGTAGCCGGCTGTCGCATTCACCTGGGCAATGCCGAGCCCCATGGCACCTGCACCGATGACGGTCACATTTTTTATGTTCATTTTATTCTCCTTTTAAGTTACAGGTAAAATTAAGATGCAATCCTGAGAGCAATTTGCTCCCCTTTGAGATCAATTCGTGAAATGATGAGATTGCACTGAAATTGTAACTGGAACTTGCCTGGTAAGGATTTTCGCAAGTGAATTGATTTTGGGCAGTTCATTTGCAAAATAATATTCCTGTACCTTGATTTTACCTTCATAAAATCTGATATCGTTTTTCTTTATACGTTTTTGCATCAGCTGCTCTTTAGCAGCAACCGCCTGGATTAACCACAACCACCCAATAACAAAATAGCCGAACATCTCTAAATAGACGGTTGCGTTAGACAGATAGGCCTCTTCACCGCCATCGGTTTTCATTTCAAATAATGTTTTTGTGGTCGCATAAATAGTTGAAATCAGTGTAGACATGTCTTCTGAAGCAGTTTCAAGTTCGGGATATTTTTTTGCCTGGCAAATGGTTTCTTGAACTTCTTTCATTAAAAGCTCCAAGGCTTTGCCGT
Organism: Desulfobacteraceae bacterium; assembly: GCA_033851995.1. Classification (GTDB taxonomy): domain Bacteria; phylum Desulfobacterota; class Desulfobacteria; order Desulfobacterales; family Desulfobacteraceae; genus Desulfobacula. Next base: position 164,576 of record JAWSVI010000006.1, read on the forward strand.
CCTTCATTTTGACTTTTCTGCCAAGCAGGTCCAGCCCTTGAATCCCTGTGGTGCCTTCATGTATGGGATGAATACGGGTATCCCTAAAGTGCTGTTCCACCGGAAAGTCATCACAGTAACCGTAACCGCCCAGGCATTGTATGCTCTGGCTGGTTGATAAAATACTCATCTCAGAGGGGAAACTTTTGGCCACAGGGATAAGAATTTCAAGAAGAAGAGCGTATTTTTCCTTTTGATCATCCGGCAATTCATGATTGAGGTCGTCATAAAGTCCGCACAAAAGGATCAACGCAAGGCTTCCTTCTGTTACAGCCCGCTGAAAAAGAAGCATCCGTTTTACATCTGGATGCTCTATGATCGGTACTTGATCAGGTCCTTTTTTATCTGAAATTTTACGCCCTTGTTTCCTTTCCCTCACGTAATCAAGGGAAGCATGATATGCCGCAGTCGCTATGCCGGTTGCGCCGGTTCCTACATCAAGACGGGCTCCATTCATCATCTGAAACATGTACATGAGCCCCTTGTTCGGTTCTCCAACCAGATAACCATGGCAGGCATTTTTTTCACCCATTGTCAAACCGGTAATCGGAGATCCCCTATACCCCATTTTATGAAAGATTTGATTAACGGTGACATCATTGCTAACCAATTTTCCACTTTGATCCACTCTCAATTTAGGAACAACAAACAGTGAAATTCCCTTAACCCCGGAAGGAGAATTTTTGATTCTTGCCAGCATTAAATGCACGATATTATCCACACCATCATGATCTCCTGCTGATATAAAAATTTTTTCGCCTGTTATGGAGTAGGTCCCATCCTCAAGAGGAGTTGCGCTTGTTGTAAGGTCTCCAAGCGATGAACCGGCCTCAGGTTCGGTAAGGGCCATCGTTCCCTGCCATTTTCCGGATAGCATGGGGGGTAAATAGACATTTTTAAGTTCTTCGGATCCAAAGGTGTGGATGAGTCGCGCGGCCCCAATAGTCAACTCCTGAAATACCGCTGCAGAATAGTTGGCTGCAGAAAAAATGAAATTGACGGCATGAAACAAAGTTGCAGGCATATCTTCGCCCCCCCATTTTCCAGGGAAAGTTGCTGCAATCCATCCATCATAACCCAGGATTTGCATAATTTTTCTGACATCCGGATGAACCTTTACGATACCTTTATCCAATTCCGGCGGGTTGCGATCCATCTCTTCAAATAAAGGGTGCATTGCATCCTTTGCAAGCTCAAATGCTGCACTAAGAACCATATCAATTGATTTCATTTCACTTTTGTCTTTGATCTTTAGCTCTTTTTGCTGTTTTCCGATGAAGTCATGGATAGTAAACTTCAAGTTTCTCATGCTCATAAATCTATTAGACATAATCATTCCTTTTACACTTCCAGCCATTCCTTGCGGGTTTCGTTATCATTTTTAAGATCTTCCGGTGTGCCTTCAAATACAATCCGCCCATGACCCATGATATAAAGCCGTTTAGAAATTTTAAGCGCTATACTTAATTTCTGCTCTACCAGAAGGACTGAAACACCTCTACTGGCAATCTCTTCAATCAATTTCCCCACCTGTTCCACAACCTTGGGTGCCAGCCCCTCTGTGGGTTCATCAATCATGATAAAGTCCGGGTCTCCCATCAGTGTCCGGCAGATGGTGAGCATCTGCTTTTCTCCACCGGATATCAGGCCGCCGTGAACATTGGATCGCTCACTCAGGCGGGGGAACAGTTCAAATATGTCATCAATGCTCCATCTGCCGGACTGATTTGCTTTTTTCTGCCCCAGTTGAAGATTTTGCATCACAGTCAGGCCGGGAAAAATCCATCGGTCTTCAGGTACAAACCCTATCCCTTTATGAGCAATGTCATGGGATTTAAGTCCTGAGATCTCCTCTCCTTTGTAAAG
>JAWSVI010000007.1:0-92792 GCA_033851995.1 Desulfobacteraceae bacterium
AAAAATATTTGACACTACCAATACCAGATCAAATCTTGATGCGGTTAGGCGTTGACTACTGGCTATAGTCATTCTCAAGGATTGTTGTCCTATCTACAAGTAACCAGTCTCCGAATCCCTTGCCCATGTTAAATCCTTAGTGTAGCCTCCCCCGTCTTAGTTCCAAATAAAAGTAGAAATTTCCGGCGAATTTAGCATAAGATACTCGGCAGGCGTATAGTTGCCGAGTGACTCATGCGGGCGTTCTGTATTATACTCTTTTATCCAATTATTGGTAATCTCTCGTACTTCTTTTAAACTGTTAAATATATAAAAATCAAGGATCTCATTACGGTACGTTCGATTAAATCTTTCTACATACGAGTTCTGGGTTGGTTTCCCTTAATTTTCCCGATCTCGTATGGGGAGAACAATAGTAGTACGGCACCACTCGTTAGGAGTACTTTCCACATATGCGGTACCTCCATGTAATTGGGCAATTTTCTTAACAATGGTGAGGCCAAGACCTGATCCGCCATATTTCTGGGACCGTGATTTATCAACCCTGAAAAATGTATCAAAAACATCTGACTGATCTTTTTGGGGAATCCCGATGCCCGTGTTCCAGACACTTAATCGAATCTCATTTTTTTCTTTGATTAACTTGATTCGGATCTCTCCTTTGTCCCGGTTATATTTAACTGCATTGTCTATCAGGTTGATCAACAGGAGCAAAAGCTTTTCCCTGTCCCCTGTTAAGGTATGAATTTTATGGATATCGGATATGACACGGATGTTTTTGGCTTCAAATGCTATCTCAAAATCATTCAGAACTATACCGATAAGACTCTCAATATTGACCTGTTCAAGGTTTAAGTGCTCTTTGAAATCCAGAAGTGATAGCTCCAGTAATTGTTTTACCGTACGGTTCATTCTTCTTACAATATCTGCCTGAACCATAAGCGCCTGAATATAATCTGCTGGCAGATCCTCCCTTGTTGAACTCTGATCTATAAAAAGCATAAGTATGGATATGGGCGTTTTCAATTCATGGGCAGTATCTGCTGTCAGCTGTTTTTGTGATTCAAACGCCTGTTCGAGCCTGTCAAACATTTTGTTAAGTGATTCTGATAAAATATAAAGTTCATCACGGTTCTCTCCTAAAGGAATACGGCGGTCTAACTGGTTGGGTTTATATGTTTTTGCCAGCCGGTTGATATTAGCAATAGGCGCAATTATCCTGCCCGTAATAATATAACTTAGAATAATCAAAAGACCTGAGGCCATTAAAAAACCGACCAAAACTATCCATATGAGCTCTTCAATTTCTTCTTCTATTGCCAAGGAGTCTTTTGCAATTTGAACTTGATAGGCTTTGCCATCCAGTTTCACATCAACCAGATTGACCCTGAACGGTACTACGGAATCATACCCTTTATTGATTTTCTTCATTGCTTCAGGAATGGTCAGCTTAAAGAGATAACCTTCATTCTCAATCTCGTCTTCATTCTCATCTTTGTATTCATGATAAGGAATTTCAACCAACCCTGCCAGTTTTGATTTATAAACCAAATTCATCTGTTCATCAAAGACTTTAATCCAGTAAGTATCATCAAAATCCAACAATTCTTCAAACAATTCCCTGTGATTCTCTTTTGCCCTTCCAGTAGCTTGGTGGAAATCAGCTTTTACGGCCGCATGGATATCCTCATCCATCATTTCATAGGATATTTCAAATGACTCGTATAAAATAAATCCTGCAAGAACAAACGTGATAAGGAGTCCTGCAGATGTTATCCAGAGATTGATTTTGTGCTGTATTTTCAATTTACTCCTTTTCCTCAATTATAAAACCGACTCCTCTAGCAGTTTTTATAATATTGGATGTCTCAAATTTTTTACGAATATTTTTAATATGAACGTCAATAAAATTTGACATGTTGAAAAGATCATACTCATCACCCCATACGTGTTCTGCCAGATCAAAACGTGAAACGACTCTTCCCTTATTGTAAAGTAGAAACTCAAATATTGAGAACTCTTTCATGGTCAATTCCACAGGTTTTTTACCTTTTGTCACTTTTCGGGTGATCGTATCAAGAACAATATCCTCTGTCATTAAAAGAGGGGTTTTATTACCAGATGTCCGTCTCAGGATGGAGCGGGTCCTGGCCAAAAGTTCAGCGATAGAAAACGGTTTTGGCAGGTAATCATCAGCCCCGCGGTCAAGCCCCATGACCTTGTCCTCAACTGAGTCCCGTGCTGTCAGCATGATCACAGGGGTTCTGATCTTCCCTTTTCGTATCTCTGTCAACAAAGAAAATCCATCAAGTTTGGGCAGCATAATATCCAAGAGAATCAGATCATAGGTATTGTCGAAAATCTTATCCAGGGCTTCTTCACCATCTACCGCTGTATCAACGACATATTGCTGTTCTGAAAGGGTCTTCTTAAGCTGATGAATCATCTCCGGTTCATCATCAACAATCAATATTTTCATAGTTTCTCCTTGTCGGAAAATTATTAATAACATTGGGTCAATCTTCATGTCAATCGACCTGGTTCAAACCTGAAAGGCAAACAAAAAATACACGGATATACTCAGGCCAACCAGACGAACAGAATGATATCCAGCAAAATAATCTCATAAGCGATCAAAAATATTTCACCCAGAGCCTGCTTTCATTCACAGCAGATTCTACCCGATATCGTTTCTGTTCTAAAATCTCATTTTTCTCTAAACAGAACATATTTATTTATGTTTTCTACTTTTTCAAATTTCAACAAGGTATCTTCAGGAATGGATGATATGTAGGCTTTTTTGAGTGCCAGATAATCAGTTTTACCATTTTCAAACAAATCAGTTATCTGGGATGCGGATTTGATTTCACCTGCTGTTCCTCGGGAGTAGAACTCTGCTGAAAAAGGACGCCAGTGAAAATAATATAAGTTTTCTCCTTCACGGATGTCGTTAAAAAGGGCAATCATTTTTTTCTGGTTGCTTCGTTCCTGACCAATGCCAAAAGTAACCATAACGGAGGCAGCCAGAAAAAGAATTGTTATTACACCGGATATCTTTTTAATTTTTTTTTCATTTAGGATGTTTAAACTGAATATTTCAGCAGCAAGAAGAGCAAAGGCCGGTATACCGGGGAGGACATAAGCCCACAGGATATTGCCGGATAGGGTAAAAAAAACCATTGGGGCTGTAGCCCAAAGGGCAAGATATAAATACCAGCCATTTGATGTTCCGGCCCTTTTTATAAATACCTTCCGGCTATCTTTATTTCTGAACTGGAACGGTAAAAAAAAGGACCAAGGAAGGGCGCATATTATCCAGAAAATCCAAATCATACCTTTGGGTCGAGAATGCGCTGAGCCATATAGATCACCCTCCCAGCCAGGAACAAGAAACCGGTTCAAGTGCTCCCCGATGATAAAATACTCAAGAAAGCCTGGAGTTTTAAGCTCCGCTGCAACATACCACGGAAGCGTTAACAAAACCGTGATGAGAAGACCCGTCTTCCATGGAAGTATACTCATCAGGGCTAATGGTTTTTTTTGAAGACCGACCCAAGTAAAAATAGGAAGAAAAATCAGCACTACTGCCACGGGTCCTTTTGCCATCAATCCAATAGAAAGGCCTATAAAAAAGAGTATTCCCCATTTAAACCTCTGTTTTCCGGTAGGCTCAATACATCGCCAGAAAGCTGTCATACTCAGGGTGGTCCCTGCCAAAAGACAATGATCTGTCATGACGGCACCGCTGCTTACCCAGAAGATGACGGATGAAGCCGTTATTACGCAAGCAGTTAGAGCTGTTTTTTTGCTTGTCTGAAAGGAACCGATGCTTAGTACCATTCCAATAACTGCAAGGGCCAAAACAAAAGAGGGTAGCCGAGCGCTGAACTCGTTAATACCGAAGAGTTTAAAACTGGCTGCCGTAAGCCAGAAAGAAAGCGGAGGTTTTCCCCAGAATGGTGTTCCTTTTTCAAACTGGGGCGTAATCCAATCTCCGGTCTCCACCATAAGTCTTCCCATTTCTGAATACCTCGCTTCTGTTGTGTCTGCAAGAGGATAGGCACCGAGGGATAAAAGACGTATCAACATGATACTTATTAAAAATGTCCACATCAAAGTTTGGTATGGTGATTTTAGGAAAAAATTCATTGTACATTCCTTTTAGATTTTTCTTCCGGGATGGCAAGAGGGGCCGATATTCTTTGATAATGGTTTTTTACAATATATAATGGCCTGTTTTTAGTTTCCATAAAAATCCTACCGAGATATTCACCGACAAGACCGATTGCCAGAAGTTGTAAACCGCCGAGAAATAGAATTGCAATAATAAGGGTTGGGAACCCCTTGACCGGATCACCATACAAAATGGTACACACCAGAATGAATATCCCGTAACTAAATGTGGCCAAGGAGACAGCTAACCCCAGGTACGTGGAAATCCGCAAGGGTGCAATGGTATAAGAGGTAATGCCTTCAACTGCCAGATTAAACAACCCCCAATAGTTCCATTTGGTTTTGTCGGCAAATCTTGGATCACGCTGGTACAAAATTTCTTTCACTGGGAATCCGATCCATGCAAACATGCCTTTCATGAAACGGTTGCGTTCGGGCATCTGTTTTAAAGCCTCGATTGCCCGCCGGCTCAGCAGGCGGAAATCCCCCACGTTTTCAGGCATTTTTACAGGCCCCAGAAACCTCATAAATGTGTAAAACATCTGGGCGGTTTTCTTTTTGAGAATAGTTTCGCCTAACCTGGAGCGTCTGCGCATATTGATGATATCATAACCGTTCTGCCATTGTCTGACCATTTCCGGTATCAATTCAGGAGGATCCTGCAAGTCGGAATCAATGATGACCGCAGCATCACCATGGGATTTATTAATTCCCGCTGTCATGGCTGCCTCTTTACCGAAATTTCTGCTGAAATCAATTACCTGCACACTGGGATTTACATCTGCGATTGTTTTCAGAAGTTCTAAAGAACTATCTTTGCTACCGTCGTTTATATAGATGAGCTCTGTGCGATTAACTGGTGCCTTAGCAAGAGCCGCTTCAAGACGCTCATGGAAAGCAGAAATCCCATTGGCCTCATTATAAACCGGAACAATAACGGAAAGTAATTTATTCTGTCGAACAGCTCTTATCTGAACGATACTTTCAAATGTTTCTTTTTGCATTTGCTTCTCCTTAAAAAACCCAGATGCGACTTATGAAAAAACCGAATAAAAATTGGCCCATAGTAGCGAATATTTGGGAAACAGGCAGATGAAACGACAGGTGTTCCATAAAACCGATTAGAATGAATCCATTGAGGCAAAATCCTATCCCTACCATTGGTATAAATCGACTCATTGCAGCAAAATGGCCTTTTGAACTGCAAAATGTAATGTAATAATTTGTAAAATAAACAATAACAGCTCCTGTAATCATCCCCACGCTTGATGATAAAACCGGATCCAAATTATTGTTTACCAGAATACAGAGGATACCGTAGTGACATATTGTCCCTACAAAACCGCTTCCAAAAAATTTTCCTAATTGAGTAACCAAATGTATTGTCCCGCTGCTTGAAAATTTACTAAAATTAATTCGTATTTTTGATATCTCATCTTTTTATGTTGACACCCTTTCCAATTTTTATGAAATCAATGGATCGGATGCATTTTCATCAATCGCCATCATTGGATTAAATAAGTCTCATTCCATTTATTATGCATTGGCCGAAAGAATAGCGCTTAGATTATGAAGAAATTGTGAAGATGCTTATTTTTTATTAAATCAAACAGCGAGGTTGGTATTTTTTAAATTTTCGGTAGAATAATCAAGTTTGCTTTTTATATAATTTTAGTATAACAGAGTCAGTTTTTTTATTAGTAAAGGGATTATGAACATTTTATCGACACACGTGACACATGGATTAAAAACCTCTTTTGCAGCTGTCCTTGCCTATGCGACAACTATGCTTTTAAACCTTGAATTTGGGCACTGGGCGGTCATATCAACTGTTATTGTGATGCAGATATATGTGGCAGATTCTGTAGAGATGTGCCTTTATCGGCTTTCCGGCACGACTGTCGGTGCAATATTGGGTGTACTGGTATTATTTATTACCCCCCCAAACAGTATTTTCATTGGGGTAGCCCTGTTCATGACTATTGGAATATGCAGTTTTCTAACCCGCTACAAAACCCGATATCGGATGGCAGCAATCACAGTTGTAATTATAGTTATGACTGGTATTAATGCTGAAAACATTTTTATTTTCGGATTATTTAGGGTCTTTGAAATTGCTATTGGTATCCTCTGTGCTTTTGTGGTATCGGTTTTAGTCTTTCCTAAAAGGAAAGTTGATGTTCTGATGGAAAGGCTTGAATCTCAATCATTGGAGTGTTCTAAAAAATGCTGTGTCTTAGTGGATGCTTTTATATCAAAACAACAAAATGTAGAAGATACGCTTGTAGATGATCTCGCAAGAGATGTTTGGGAGAACCATTCGTTTTTACAAAAAATCAATCAACATGAAGCAATGATCTATCGTAAAAAATTTAACATAAAATTTTCTGATAAGGTATCGCTCATGAATCATTCTGTAGAACATTTGCGCAATATGGTCCGGACTCTTAATTCTTTGGATGATGAGGGGTATGATATAATTATGTCTCCCGAACTTAAAAAGCTTGCCGAAGAAAGTGGAAAAACACTATCCGCAACTATGAAGGATGAACCTTCGTTTACAACAAATAAGCTTGAAAATATGGTTGCAGACCTTGATATAAAGCTTTTAAATATCAGAAAAGAAGGGTTGATTCGTAGGTTTGATTCAAAAAAATTGATACAGGTTTTTTCGTTTTACAGCAGCCTTCAATATTTTGCTGAAGATATCCTTACAGGAGCTAAAACCTGCAAATCATAATCGCATCAGGATCTCTGTGAATTTCATCCCTCAATCAGTTGAAGCGTTCTCTGTGGATCTATCTTTTTCAAAAATTTTAATATCGAGTGAACACAATTTCTGACTTGATTTTTACTGTAAAATCAGGTATTTTTAAAAAAATCGAGAAAATTTACTTTATTCAATTTATTATTAGGAGAACGTCTATGAAACGTTTCGTTTTAGTTATGATATTTTGTTTTTTTACACTTTTCAGCAGCACGGTATATGCCGAAGGAGAAAATGCCACATCAAATGATGTTTATGATTTGGTAATTAAAGCAAACAGCGTTTTAGGCAATCTTGGTGAAGAAGGCTTAGCGGCATTCAACGACCCCAAGGGAGAATTCGTTTACAAAGACACCTATGTCCTTGTTCTGGAGTGCCCTAAATATGTCGTAGCCCACCCTTTCGCCCTCGACAAACTAAAGGGAAAGGATTTATCAGGAAAATTCCCTCATCAGAATACCCTTTGCGAAGGTGCCAGGAATCCTCACGGCAGCTGGATTGAATATCAGTGGCCAAAACCTGGAGAAACTGAACCATCACGGAAAGTTGGATTTGTAATTTCCGTAGAAGGCACACCTTACGCGGTAGTATCCTCTATCTATAGTGATGACCTTTCCATCGACGAACTCAATGCTGAGTTAAGCAAATAACAGCGACATGGACAAACAGTGATTCCAATAGTATTTTAGAGCGATAGGTTACGTCTCGGCAAGTTAAGAAAATCGTCAATACCGGTACTTTTATTTCGCAAGGTCTCAACAACCCCTTGTTTTGTATACAAACAAGGGGGAAGAATTTTGGTTATCGACTTTTGTGTTCTTTTACCAAGGGGTAAATGCGTTTTACTCCGAATGAGCTTATAGAATGAAGGCGATCTTGTGGTATTTCTGCATATCAATTTAACTGGACTAATTCTATTTTACACCATATTTTATAACCAGTAAGTCTACAAAAATGGACATACTGGCCATAAAGCAGTAATTGCCAAATCTGGAAACAATTATCCTTAGTTTGACAAAGGCACAAATTTTCCTTTAGCCAGATCCTCCTTTCTGACAGCCCGTTCATTCCCATCCGTTCCCAGGCAGGCAAGGCCAAGCATATTTGCCCACATTTTACTTCCGCTTTCATCTTTCACCAGGACAAAGACCCGGTTGCCATGTTCTTTATGCTTAACATATTCAACCCGGGTTTCATACTTTTGCCCTTCAATGATAAGGACCTTTGCATCTCGTATCAACTGATCGATTTGATCCGTATCCCCTTTTTCCCTGTATTCATGCTCCTTTTGAATATCCTTTAATTCCCGGGCAACTGACGTGCCGTCCAGGAGAAGAATATTTGGCTCAAATGAGAACCAACCGCCCCATGCATTCCCAACAATCGCTATTACTACTCCAAAAACAAAAACCGACTTTTTGATCATTCCAACCATGCTTACTGTCCTCCTCATTGCTTCACCTAAAGTTAAACCCATTTAAGATTTAGAACATTTATTCACAAAAAAAGCAATGAATAAGATTCATAAAATTAAACTGATTCAATTTTATTGACATTAAATGGTTATGGATTGATGACTATTTTTCCGGTCTCACGGAAACCAATCCAGGCATTTTTAAGAAATTTAATCCAGATTTCATCTTCGGATTCAGAAGCTGAGTTTTCAGGAAATGCTTTGGGTACTCTCCTGTCAAGTTGGATCAACTTATCCCTCCCCCCGGGATGGTAGTGAAGAAATTCACAATGATCTATCTTATTTTCAACAAAAAAAGCTGCCAATGCCTCAAGGTTCTCATTATTTGCTGTTAATCGGGGAACCAGAAGAATCCTGGGTATCACTTGGACATCGGTTTTTAATAATTTTTTAAAATTCTCAAGTATAGTGTAGTTTGATCTGCCAAGCAATTGGGTATGGACTGCATCATCCATGATCTTAAAGTCAAAATAAAGCAAATCAATATACGACAGGAGTTTTGAAGTAAATTCATGAAAATCAAAATACCCGCTTGTCTGGACAGCAATATGGATATTGTCTGCCTTAAGCATTGGAGCCACTTTGGAAAGATAATTGATAAAACTTAAGGCTTCTCCTCCGGAAAAGGTAATACCTCCGCTGGAATCTTCATAATATGCTTTATCTTCCAAAAGGATCTGAACCAATTGATCCGGGGTGTATTCGCGGCCTACATTTCGCATAGCCCCTGTAAAGCACTCTTTGCCTTGTTCACAATTGCCACACTGGATACACGCTTCGGGAAAGAACATGGATTCCATATGATAATTCTGGGCTTCAGGGTTATGACACCAGGGGCAAGCCAGGGGACAGCCTTTAAAAAAAACAGTGGTCCTGACCCCGGGTCCATCCACGAAAGAGCCTTTGGCTATATCAAAAATCAATGGCAGGCTACTGCTCATAATTTCTCAGTGCTGAAATGCAAACTGTTTTTTAAAATTATTTATACCAAGCAGTTCAGGGATCAACCAGAGAAGGTAGATGAACTTGAACAGATAATTCAGATTTCCGGATACACTCAGTTGATTATCCAGCATACCTTCGATGACATCTGGATTTCCTGAAAGCAGGAATTCTGCCATTGCCTTTCCATCTCTAAATGTTACGGTTGTTGTTGGATTGTCAACTGCAATATCTTTTACATCCATACCATCCAGGGTGGACAGCAGCAAAGGGACTTTTTTAAATATGGCAGACACATCAATTTTCCCATCTTCACTCTGAATCACATAAGAAGCTGTAAAGTCCTTAATATTTTTCCGATACTCTTTATTGAGGAGAAACAGCAAGGCCATGGCCTCAAGAAGTCCGTACAGGAGTTTATCCAGGATTTCGCCTGCCGCGTTCGTTTCGATTTGTGTTTTAAGTTCCTGTAAACGGCTTTCAATTAAAGCTTTCTGTTTCTCTTTTGAAAAATCTCGAATGGTATTAAAAAATTCCATATCAAACTCCTTTTAAGATGAGAGTGGGACAAATTTTCCCGAAGACAGATTATACTGGCTCCGTGTGATTAATTCATCCTGCATGGCTGCGTTCAATGATTTAAAATATGCTGAATAGCCCGACACCCTCACCAGCAGATGGGGATTGCTTTCAGGATCAGCTTTGGCCTGTTTCAATGTCTCATAGTCCTGAATATTGAACTGGACCTGCTGGCCGCCTTTATTCATGTATGTTTGAACAATACTTCCAAATCGCTCTGCATTCTCCTCTGAGCATTGCACTGGAGAATATTTCATATTTAATGCATATGCACCAGGGGTATGTTCGCTGTTCAGTCCGGCAACCGCGTTAAGGGAGTCGGTCAGCTGGGTATCAATCTGAGATACCGGGGTTATTCCGCTGGAAAATGGAACGGAAGCCTCCCGTCCGCTTGGAAGCGCACCTGTTACTTTTCCATATCCGGCATGGTTGGTCATGGTCCAATAGGCCACCCTGTAGTTGCCACCCCTGTAATTTTTCTGAGAATTAAACACCTCATAGCCCAAATCAATCAACTTCTGTGATATTTCAAGAGCAACCGGGTGTTGGGTGCCGTACTTGGGTGCTTTGTTTTTCAGGTATGCTTTAAGCAGCTCCTGACCTTCAAAATTATTGTCAACCGCTTTCACCAGGTCGGCCAGGGAAAGCTGCATATCCGTGTTATTATCGTTGAAACACACATCTTTTATGGCGCAGAGCGAGTCACAGACATCCGGAAAGGCTATATGCGTAACGCCGGAAGAATTATAAACAGCTCCGCCGTATATCAAATCTTTACCTTTTTCCATCGGGCCGTCAAACATGGCTGACAACAATGGGCTGGGTAAAAGTTCCTGATGTTTTTTCCCATAGGTGTTATTCAATTTTACTGCATTTTGTGCCATGAGCCGGGTCTGCTCTTTATATGCACCCCAGAATTCTTCAAAGGTGTTGAACTGATCTGGGCTGCCTGTGGCCTTCCAGAGCGGCTGATCTCCCGTCACCGTGGTTTTACCGTCATGAAGCGCCATATACAAAATCGTGTACATCATCATAAATATGGAGGAACTTGCACTGTAGTCCCTGCCGGCACTTCCGAGTTCCACACATCCGATCACGGCATAATCCCGTGCATGCTCCAGGGTCTCTCCCTGGTTTACAAGGGTTTGGATATTTTCCTTATCATTAAAAAATGCTGGTATGGCTTTATTGGTGAGGATTACCCGGCTGACTTCATTTCTATACTCCACAGAATTTTTATCCGGGTGAAACCTGGCATTTACATTGGGATCGCGTATGGGCAGAAGTTCGGTGACCTTCAGCAGCAGATACGTCAATTCGTTCACTGCATCATTCCCGTCTTTATCCACCCCGCCAAGGGTGATGGCAGGCACAGCCCCTGCCCCGCCAAACAATCTCTCCGCAGCCTGGGGAACCAGGTTCACATTATCTGCAATTTTAAACCACAGTGAGCCGGTAATGTTCAAAGCTTCTTCAATGGAGAGAGTTCCTGCTTCATACTCTTTAATAAAATACGGATACAGAATCTGATCCAGGCGGCCCGGGTTGATCGCCATGTTCGAATTCTCGGCAAATACCGCAACCTGGCAGATCCAAAGAGAATTCACAGCTTCATGATAGGTGGCAGCGGGTTTTGCCGGCACCTGTTTGCAGATCCTGGCAATCTGCAATAAATTCTTTTTCTGTTCAGGATCTGTTTCGGCTTCTGCTTTCCTGGCTGCTGATTTTGAAATATTGGCTGCATAATCTAAAATACCCTGCACGGCAATCTGTACAGATTGATAGAAAATTTCCTTTTCCTTATCATCACTGTATTGGGCTTCTTTTTGTTTAGCCTCCTCAAGAATCCCCTCAATTCCTTTTTTCAGGACCAGTTCATACGCTGGTGTTGTGTGGGAAATGGTGGCAGCTTTAGAAATGGTATAGATAATCATCTTTTCCAAAAGGCTCTGACGAAAGGGATCTTCTTTTCGGACTTCTTCCGATATCGTTCTGTCCATCCAATAGGGAAATACCTCGAAGTTAAGGATATCAGCCTCTTCTTTTTCCAAAGTCTGCGGATTGTCTTCCCGGGTACTGATTGTGCCCAACTCAGGCCAGATGCTTAACCCGAAAAATTCTGGATATAGCGGTGCCCCAAGGGGCTTTGCCGTTGTTGCCCCACCCAGCACATTGTCATCATGAAATGTTATCTCACGGTTGGCCAGATAATGACTGATGGCCTCAGCCCGTCTGACGGCCATTGGCGAGCCTGACTCTTCGGTCTGCTTTAAATGCTCTGTCATCAGTTTTGCCCGTTCAATATCCACTGCTGCAGTCTGGGAATAGTGTTCTTCCAAAAGCATTCCCAGCAAAGGAAGTTCTGCGGACAGGTTCTCCTGTGAATATTTTTTTAGCTTGTCACGGACTTCATTTATTTTTGCAGACATATCACCCTCCTGTAATATCTAAATGCAGGTCAGCTATATTTTTCCTGCTTTTTAAAACATGGTAAATAACATTTTAAGCTATCTCAAATATCGACTGATTATGCCGCGCAGATTCCATATTTGGGCAGGATATTGCGAATAATATCGATTCGGTGAATCTGAAGTGCATCATGGAAGAGCTTCCAGTTACTGCTCATAAATTCAGATGAAAATTTATATAACTCTATTCCGGTTTCCATCTCTTTTTTCGTATCCAATGCTATATATTTCCACGAGCCTACTCCCTTGGGAATATAACTGATATTTTCTTCTCCCTTTTGTGCAAAACTGAAATCCCCATTGGCAATCGACTCCTGCCAGCGGATGTGACGATCCTCGCCCTCTTCTTCTGTAAAATCTGAAAAATTTTGTTCTATTCGCTCCAGATCGTTTGCCGGTATTTCATCGTTTGAAGTCATCTCATATTCCGGATTGTTCATTCGGTAGCAGACCATGGTTTTGTGGATACTTTTTACTGCATCTTTAAAAATCTGAGTATTATCCCTTTCTACTGCCGTTCCAAGTCCATTATCATAGCGCCACTTCAAAAACGGCATATCCGGGCAGGTTAAAGCGCCGCCATGTCCCAGGGGAGAAACATTACTGACCAACTTGTTCGCTGCAGCGTCAAAAAAATCTCCAAAATAATCTTTTACCTTATCTAACAGGCCTGCAGGATGCTCATTCTCTGTTTTTTCTAAATTGTTCACCTCATTTATTTCGTGGTTGATCCCGGCAAATTTCTGATGGGCAAAGGTATCAGCTAAAACATGTGCCGTAATTCCCAGACGATGAAGTCCGTACTCCATATCACTGCATGCGATGGCTGACGTAACCATATCATGGGCAACCTGACTGTCCGGAAAACAGACCAGTTTTTCAACAAATCCCCCTTCAGGATTTTTCCCTGCCTCTTTTCCGCCGTTGCCTGGTAGAAAATGAAACGGAACCCAGGTGAAATGGTTGGCCAGTTCTTCAAAGTTGCGGTAATCCAACATTTTATGGGCCGAGCTGATCCGGTAATACATGGCTTTATTTCTAAATCTTACAGTTCCGGGATTTACTGCATCATCCACATATTGTGCGCTATAACTTATAATATCCGCTTCTTTTACTGGAAAGCCTGCTAAACGTGCTGCGACATAGGTTACAGCGTGATGGAAATCAATCTGCATGATTTAAGCCTCCTTTTTTTGATAAAACGGTTTAAAAACAATTAAACATAGTGAGGCCCCCAAAACGCACCGCCCTCCCAATTGAATAACAGTCAGGTGCCCTTTATCCAAAAACCCTTTATTTTCTTCCACTATCCACTTTGCAAAAATATCAGATCCCGCTTCAAACAAAATCCACATGATCAAGACAAATCCCGCATATGCGGCAATCGTTGTAAGGGTTCCCCGAATTCCCCTAAAGGTCAATGTCCAGAGGGAAGAAAAAACCGGGTCTTTTTTTTCAAATTCTGTAATATTTCGCAGTTCAGCCATGGACTGATAATGGTAATTCAGGAAAAAACCAAGCACCATAACGTATATAACAATGCCGACAACTAAAACCGGATAGAATTGAATCATCTGATCTACGGAAATCATCCCCCTTACCCATTCCGGCAGGATTTTTTCCATGCGGGCCTCAAGAACCGTTAAAAGTTTTTCCTTGGCCTGGATATCAGAATCATTCTCAAGACTGACTATTTTCTGATTCAGCTCATTTATTTTGCTTGCCAGCTTTGGTTTTTCCTGACGGATTTTTCGGTGAAAAACTCTCAATTCGTCGTCCAGGGTTTTTGAAAGGAATTCCACCTGGCGTGTTTTGCTGTGAAGTGTTCGATACCATCGCTTTCCAATATTCGTGTTTACCCATTCATCAATGGCTTGGGGAAGTTTCTTCAACTCAGCATAAAGCTCAGGCATCAGCTGGGAAACCTGAGGGTCATTTAAAAAAAAATTGTCAAGGGGTTTAACAACCATGGCTTCCACTTGCCCACCAATGGCACGGACGGTGTTATCGGCTTCCTCTTGATATCTCTTCCAACCGCCCTCTCCCCGGTTGTTTATCTCTGCCAGGGTTTCAACCAATTTGTTTTTTTCGCGCATCCAGGGCTGAGAGCTGATAACATGCTGAACCTTTCCCAATGTCTGTTTAAAGTCATCCATTGCTGAAATGGAAACCTCAATCTGAGTTTTTTCCTTCTCATACATTTCGACTTCAGCCCGTATCTCTCTTCTTTTATCAAGATCCTGTGCGTAAGGCCGAAGAACATTCATTAATAACAAAATACCCAATATCAAACTGGCTGCAACTGTCCGCTTGATACGCAGATTTTGGTCTTCCCATAATTTGGTATGCCGATTTAAGCGAAAGTCTTCATTCATTTTTTTCTCTTCGCTACAGTTTAATATTCAAGACGTTAGAGCGTTAGGCGAAACTCTCAGTTAGAAGAAATTTTTGGAAATGAACATATCGCGATATCAGAAGATTGTCAATCAAGTCTTGAAAACAGCCGTCTTGATTAAAAATAGAAAAATCCACACCTTAGCATTACATTCTTAAGGTAAAGGATTATATTTGGCTTTCGCACGTTTACGAAATTTACCCTGATCTTCTCTTCAGGGAGTAATACCAAAACAAGTTAATACAGTTCTCTGTACCTATTCAGACACTTGTTGAATCAATACAAAACAAAAACAAATTAAAAGTCACTCAACTATTTCAAGAATAACCCTTTTTTGTTCCTTTGCAGAAGCACACGACAGGATTGTTCTCATGGCTTGAGCTGTTCGCCCTTTTTTACCAATTACTTTCCCAAGGTCTTCTTTTGCAACCCTTAATTCCAATACAAGGGTCTGCTGAGCCTTAATTTCCTGTACGTCGACCTGATCTGAATTATCAACCAGTGCTTGAGCAATGTACTTAATCAACTCTTTCATAAACACTTCTCCTTTTTTAACTGTCCAATAGTAGAGGAAAATAAAATATGAGTTACTGCACTTAATGTCATGTTCTTTATATCTTGTGGGAAATCAACCCAGAAAATCTTATACTAAGAATAGCACAGCTTAAAATAAACTCAAGTATTATTTATCATTAAAATTTACAAGCACTTGTAAGAATTTATTTTTTATTTTTGATCTTGATCCGGTTCAGCCCAGATAACATGCTGTTTATTTACAAAAAGTGTCTTATGCCTGATAGGATTGTCCAGGCTGCTTTGATGAATTGTGACATGATGAAGGATCAAAAAAGGTTCATCTGTATCGCTCATCAAATCTGAAAGACGGTCATAACCCTTGGCTCTGTCAATATTGACCTGACCGTTCACCTGTGTGCCGTCAATAAGACGAACCCGAACAATCCTGTCATTTGTTGAACTTTGCGAAGTGTCCTTCTCCATCAAATTTCCTCCTTTTCTAAATAGAGTCTAACGTTTTAGCTGGAATCTGAATGGATCGAAACCAAACGAAAATAATCAAAGTATAGCACATGTTTTTTCTCCGGGCTAACCATAAATACCAGGAACCGGTATATGGTCTCACGGTTCATCTTCCTGTTAGCTATTGAAGTTTTCAAAGTTTCCAGGGGAATTTCGATCTGATTGGCGCCCGGTAATATTTCAAAACTTTTGTTATATCTATCACTGTATTCATTGGCTTCTTTTTTGTCGTCAATTCTCAAGGTCAGCTTAACTGGCTTTTTTTCAGGGTTATACACATCAAAGCAAAATGTTTGAAACTTTTCCCAGTCATTAATTTTAAGATGCGGAGTAAACCCCGGATAGGCAGATGGAAACATCTCAAATTTGAGAGATTTTCTGCCATGAGAGGAATGCTGATCAGAGAGAGAAAAAAGCGTGTGGCAACTCCAGTGGATTTTATCAAGAGCTGCGTCTGTTTCGAAATCACATATCACCTTTTCAGGTACATGCTTTGACTGACACGCCAGGGAAAAGCATATACAGGCAATCAGAATCAAAAAATATTTTACCGAGGCATCCATATCAAAACCTTATCACTGCAATTTCCGGCCTGCAAAAAAGCCGGAACCTGAAATGGCTTGTTCCGATGCCGCTTGTAACGTACATCTTTTTTTCTCCACTTTGAAACAGACCATGATTGTATTTTACATTTTTTTGATACCCAAAAACTTCATACAGCCATTTGGGCAGCTTTATCTGCCCCCCATGAGTATCTCCTGCAAACATGAACAAGGGCTTGTCATCCGGGAACCTATCAAATGCAAAAGGACTGTGGCTCAGTATCAAAAGAGGTTGTGAATCACCTTTGCCGTTTATTATTTGTTCTAATTTTTCAAAATCTTCATCTGCACCATCGATTCCTGCAACGCAGATCTCTTGACCACCGAAACTGATCTTCTGCATTGAATCTCTTAGCATAATTACCTTGTGCAGTTTAGATGTTTCTCCAGTTCCCTTTTCATGACAGAACAGGCAGGAGTTTCTTGAACTGGAATAATCATAGTCCCCCATCACCGCATAAACGCCATGCCGTGCTTCCAGCTTTGATAAGAACTGAAGCGCCCCTTTATAACTCCTGTTCCACTCCACATAATCACCGGTTAAAAAGATCAAATCCGGATCAACCTGTTTAATGAGGTTTAGGACTTGAATTTCATTTTTCCCGAATTCTGGTATATGAAGGTCTGAGAGATGGAGGACTGTCAGCCCCTTTAAAGAACTTTCCGAGCCTCCAATAAGGTTGATTTCCTGAATTTCAATTGAATTCGTCTCGATATACCTGCCATAAATCAGTACAAGCAACGTACAGAATACAAGGGTGGAAAACACAAAGAATTTACTGGGTTTGAATTTCATTTAATATAAAGAGAATGCATGAAATATAACGCTTAATTTTTCTTTTCAAGCAGTTTAATAATTTGTTTGTTTTGTTCGATGAGAGTATCAAATTTATTTACCAAAATATCAATCTTCTCATTGCGTTCATCATTCTGGCGGTTCATTTGGTCCAGCAATTTGATGGTATATTCCGAGCCCAAAGCGATCTGTTCAAATAGATAGTCTGAGTGGACAGAGCTGTTGCTTGGCGGGACAAGGGAATTATACTTTTCTGAAAACGTGTCTGAGAGGTCCGATGCATATCCTGGTGCATATCCCGGTGTATACCCAATCGTTGAACAAAGTATGATAAAAATAAGCAGTAATATTTTTCTCATGACGAGGTCTCCTTTTTCTCTTCATACACAAATTTCCAGTCACTGTATTGCTTCTTGTTTTTAAAGGCCTTGTACTTTTCAGCAAATCCGCCTTTTTTTATCGGTTCATCATTGCTCATGCTGAAAACACCTTTGATTTTTCCTTTGCCGTCATATACGATTCCCCATGGGCCGTCTTTTGTAACAGGGTCTTTAAACCACCGTCGAAGATGCCTTTTAGTTGCCGGGAAACGATTGTCCTTTAAAAGGACCTTGAAACTCTGCGGATATTGTTTACTCCCCCCTGGAGAGTCTTCATAGTAGGACTGTATTGCAGAGGTAATCTGCTCTGCCCTGAAAAAAAGCTCTTTTTCCCTCTCTCTTTTCATGATGGTGCTCCATTGTTTTTGAACCACCATCAAAGATGCAGACACGACAATGACCATCAACAATGCCGCAAAATAGGTAAAACCTTTTTCACCACTCATTGTAAGGCATCCCGTACAGACTCACTTTGTTGCTGCCGCTGTGAATATCATAGATCCCTGAAATTTCTTCTCCTTCAGGCGGAATTAAAATCCACGTATCTGTTTTTCCTGTAAACGGATCCATGGGAACCTTGCGAATATATCTTTTTTCAACCAGAATTTCCAGATCTGAAGGATAGTCACCATGGTCTGCATAATATTGATCAATGACATCCCTTAAAATGAATAAAGAATTTCTTAAAGAAGCTTCTCTTGCACGGACAATGGAACGCTGAAAGCTTGGGGCTGCAATGCTTGCCAGTATCCCAATAATGGCGATCACCGTCATCATCTCTATGATGGTAAATCCTTTTTTATTCATCTTACCAGTCTTTATAGTAGGTTCCATCCAAAGCCTGTTTTTCACTTAACGAATATATATCGAACACATCCTGACCATCCCAGATTTTGCTGTCCGGTTCATCGGCATACGACCTCAGCCCCCACTCGCCGTCTTCCACCATGGGATCTTTTGGGATGCGCCTTAAAAACTTTTTTTTCTCTCCTGTGGCTGTTTGCAGACTTACACCTTCCACAAGAATTTCAAGCGTCTCCGGGTATCCGCTGTCACCAGCGCTCAGCGGGATAATTTTTTCGTCCACCAGTTTTTTATGTTCATCAAGTGCAGTTCTGATAACCCGGAGAGAATTTCTTAATTCCATTTCCTTTGTTCTTTTATACACCACCTGGGATAAAGGGACAATGCCCGCGGCAAGGATTGAAATGATGGCAATGGTCGCCAGCATCTCAATCAGGGTAAAGCCTCCTTTTTTACTGACCATAAACATAGGCTCTGTCTACAATATGAATATCTTTTGGAAAAGTTTCATCTTTCAGCATTTCCTGCCTGGCTTCTTCAGTTTTTTGATATCCATCATACTGCTCAACAAAAACCCGGTAAAAGGTACCTTTTCCTTCAACCTGACCTGGTACAACCCAAACCTGGTGTCCCATATTCTTAAAAAATTCTTTTCTTTTCAAAGCGTCTGCTTCATCCTTTGATGAATAAACCTGGATACTGAAATAATTGTCACTGGGAAGAAATTCATCTTCGGCTGTTGCCATTATATAATCTTTTACAGGGATATCGTTAAAATCAGTCTGTTCGATAATTTTTTCTTCAACAGGCATTTCCAGAGAAATTTCTTTTTCGCTTCCGGACCAGAACTCTGAGACATCCTTTTCCGGAACATCCTGGGCCCTTATAATCACAGGGGTGATGGTCATAAGAATATCTGTTTTTATGACCTCTGAATTTTCAGATGAAAACAGCCGCCCCATTGCAGGGATATCTCCCAGCATTGGTATTTTTTGAACAGTTGAGCGATCCTCGTCTTCGATCAAGCCGCCAATAATCACACTATCCCCGTCATTAATAGTAAGAACAGTATTCGTGCTCCTGGTTTTGATGGCATACTGCGGGTCAGTCGTTGTCCCAACATTATTGCCCAAAGCACTGATTTCAATCCCCAGGGAAAGCGTAACCTGCCCATACATATTGATCACCGGCTCCACAACCAGTTTGACACCGACATCCTGATATAAAAAGTCATAAGTGGTTGTCCCATCAGTCTGGACTTTACGGTTTGAGCGGAGTGGCACTTTTTCACCAATAAGGATGGATGCCTTTTCAGAACTGCTCACCCGCACCTGAGGCTTGGCAAGTATTTTAGTGTCCCCATCTTTCTTAAGAAGATTTAAGGTCGCAGAAGGCAAAGAAAGATACAACTCATTCCTGGTTAATTTGCTGAGATCTTTTAGGGAACCCCAGGTGGCCAATCCAAAAGTCGTATCATTATCAATCCCAGAGCTGGTTTCGCTAATCCCGAATGTAATGGTTTCGGATATGGAAAGGCCTAGATCTTTTTCCTTCTCCCTTGACACTTCCATAATTTCAACATTTAAAACAACTTCAGACGGTGTCCTGTCATTCGCTTCCAATATTTTCGCAGCCATTTCAACATTTTCTTTCTGGCCCCTTATGGTAACGGCATTCAATTTTTCGTTGGCAATAACATTTTTGCTTTTCAGGATTTTAGTCAGGATGGACACAGCATTCTTTGCTTTCAAATAGGACAAATAAAATGTTTTCACATATAGATCATCATATTCCTTTGCCTTTGCAGGCGTATCCGGATAAATCAGCATGGTTTTTCGGTTGATCATTTTGGCTTTCAGGGAATTGGTTTTTAAAAGGACATCCAGAAATCTGTCAAACTTAACGTCTGTCATAAACAGTGTTACTTTGCTCTCTTTTATATCTTTGTCAAAAATGAAATTGATTCCTGAAATTCTAGACAGGATTTCAAATACATTCAGGACTGGTGTTTTTTTAAATTTGAGGGATATGGGATCATCTGATCTTAAATCAAGCCGATATTCCGTCAGTTCCTCTGAAACTTTTTTAAACTTTTCCAGTGCTTCTAATGCGTCTTTATTTTCCGGATCCAGTTGGGCTGCTTTTTGGAATGAAATTTTCGCATTTTTGAAATCTCCAGTTTTAACCAGTTTTTCACCCTTTTTTGTATAATAATATGATTCTTTCATACGCTTTGTTTTTTCAATCAATGCAAGCGCCCTGTGGTTGGAGGAATAAAAAGCAATACTGAGTTGCAACTCTTCTATTGCTTCTTTAAAGAACTGCTTTTTTATAAGCTCCAGTGCCTTGTTCATATGGATTAAAGAGGCTTTCTGCTTGGCATCTTTGAGTCGAAGCTGGAGGTCGAGGTCCTCTGGGTTTTCTTGAAGCGCCTTGTTATAATACTCAACCGCAGTATCATAGTCATTGTTTTCAATCGATTTTTCAGCCTTTATCTGATGAGCTTTGGAAGCACATCCCAGGACTAAAAAAGCCGAAAACAAAGTGATCAAAAAAAACTTTAAGACCAATCCTTTTTTATTCATTGCTGAACTCCCTCATATCCAGATGTAATGTTTCATTCAGATCCAAGGCCTTAATTTTCAAATACTTATCCTGGATATCTTCAATTAAATATTTTCCATCCAGCCGGTCTCCTGTTTTTGCAACAAGAACCAACTTATTTTTGGCAAGGAAAACTGACGTTTTTCCCCGGCTTTTATATGTCCCATACCATTGATAGGATGTGAGATATTTTCTTGCATCATCTATTTTTTTCCGGGGATCATCCGCAACTATTTGTTTTGCAGACTTTTTTCCTTTAACCGGAAGATTTTGGCGTCGTTTTTTAACTTTTTTTTTAGGAGGATATGCCGCAAACAGATCCCTGTGTATTTTGCCTGGAACCTCTTGCTTATCCAAAAAAAGTTCAATAACAGAAACCGCCTCTTTGTCAGTGCCGGTATTTGTAATTTCTTTATTTATTCTTTTTTGAACAGGCTTTGCCCCGGCAAACTTCAGCTGGTCTGTTTCCTGCTGAACAAAAGGATTAAGGATACGGTAAACAATCGAGATTACCAGCAAGATAAAAACAAAAATGAAAAAAATTGATTTTTTATCTGCTTTCATGCCTTGCCTCTTTTGAAATAAACAAACAGATGCAAATTCATCTGTATCACATCGGGATACTCTTTCAGCCTTGTCATTTCCACCGAATCTATAAGTACTAACCCAGGTAAATTCTGAAAATCAGATAAAAGGCTTTTTAATTTCCCATAATCTCCTTTGACCCTGATACGGGTAGAATAATTTAGCACATCTTCCCGCTTAATCTTTTCCGGCACAAAAACCAGGCTGTTTTCGACTGAAAGTTTATTTTTATCAATCAGCAGCCTTATCTTTGCTGCATAATCTGTGAACAAAAACTCTTCCGGTATTTTTTTTAAAATTTTTTGAAGGTCGTTTTCCAGCGGCTTTTCAGCAAGTGCAGGTTTAATCGGTTTTATATACCGCCCGCCACGAGCAGCAGCAACCACTTTTTGAAGAATTATAATCCGTGTGGACTGCTGGTTTACAAAATATATCTTTGCAACAAAATTACACACAAGAATTATTGCGCAAGCAAACAAAATTATTTTATATTTTTTAACCATTTTTCACATCAGCCCATTTGGCGGTTAATTCAAAAACAATTTTCTTATTCTCTTTGATTTCTTCTTTGGATAATTCCACTTCAAAACTTTCTGATTTGTCTAAATCAATAATAAACTTAGAAACCGAGGGCACATGCGTTGAATGCCCTGTAATTCTGACCGTATATAGATCTTTTGAAAAACGCAGTGAGTCTATATTAATTTTTTGGGGCTTTGCCTTTTCAATTTCATCCAACACCTTGTGCAAAGGGAACAGGTTCTTTGCAATAAGTTTAGAAAAAAAGACGATATCCTGTTTGTATCTCACAACTTTTGCTGAACTCAGACTTGCTTTTTTATCTTCAAGGCGTTTTTGCTCTGTGCGCTGCTTAATATCTTTTATTCTTCTTTCATAGGTCCTGATAACCTTTGTATTTGCAAAATAATCATATGTATTCACCATGGTGACCGCACAGGTTATCACAGTCAATACAGCAATAAAGGCTATAGATATTTTTGCCCAGATATTCTTTTTTACGACCAGATTAATATTTACAGGTCTCATCTAAATATCCCCTATCCCCCCTGTGCTGTGCCTATCACGCTGGTATAAAATGGTAGAGGCCTGTTTTCAGGGTGGAGTTCAAATTTTTTATCAAACCCGATTAGCTGGCGCTCTTCTAAAATTTCAAAATCAATGTCCCCAAAATCATGCAATACCTCTTCCATCTGGGATTCCAGTTTAATAGGGGAAGCAATATAGAATCGCTCAATATCAACATCAGGGTGTTCAGTATGGTAATACTGAATCAAAAGATCAACGTCATTGAGTGCACTGTCGCTGCTTCCTCCCAGCATGCCTTTTTTTATGGTTTTATAAAAAATGGGGCTCCCATCAAAAAAAACAAAGATATTAACAAAATCATCAAACATGGCCAGGTAGGCCACATGGCCATGTTCCGGGATCTGTCTGGAGTAGAAGTTAAATTGACTCAGGCCGGCAGGGGAGAGCACTGCCGGTGAAACCCCTATACTCCTGAATGCTTTTTCATACTGCCCGATGACTTCTTCCATTCCAAGTGCAATTATAAAAACAGAAGACCCATCATTATTTTCACCCATATTTTCCCATGAAACCCTGAGTTCAGAAGAAGAAAGATTCAGGGAACTTGAAATATCCCATTTGATCATTTCCCTGATTTCATGATCTTCGCCCGGCAATTCGGAAAATTTTTTAATCAGCACTTTGACGGAGGTATCAGGAAGGGCGACAGCTACCTTGTTGAATTGAGACCCTTTGCAGGCTTTCTCCAGATACTTTTTAAAGGCCTTTATATCAACAATGTTTTCAACCTTAAAAGATGGCTTTATAATACCGGGCACCAATTCGAAATCGGATAATTTTTTGATCGTAAAAGCATTTCCTTTTTTAAAAATTAAAGCAGACCTGATTTGATCAGCCGAGATCTCAATGCCTGCTTTTAATTTTTTAATAGAGTAAAAACTCATACTTATCCTTCCTGATCAATGAATGTAACCCTGTTGGCCTCTTCAAGCGTCGTAGCACCCCTTATGACTTCTTGAACGGCAGCATTTCTTAAGAAAACAACCCCTTTGCTTAAAGCATGTTTCTTCAAGATGGAAGTTGACACCTGTTTAATGAGCATTTCTCTCATATCTCCATCCAACTCAACATGCTCTATGATTGCCTTTCTGCCCTTGTAACCAGTTCCTTTACAATTTTCACACCCGTACGCACCATAATAGATGTATTCACTGTATTTTTCCGGATCAAGCCCGGATTCAATCAATGTTTCATCTGAAATTATGCGTTTTGTTTTACATGTGCAGAGAACCCTGATCAATCGCTGGGCAACAACACAGTTCAGTGCCGTTACAAGGTTGTGAGGCTCTATCCCCATGTGTATAAACCGGTTAATCACTTCAAATGAGGAGTTGGCATGAACCGTTGCAAAAACCTGGTGTCCGGTCAAAGCGGACTGCAGTGCGATCTGTGCAGTTTCCGGATCTCGGATCTCACCAACCAGAATTTTGTCAGGATCATGACGCAGAATAGAGCGCAAACCTCGGGAAAATGTCAGTCCTTTTTTCTCATTAACCGGAATCTGTGTAATTCCCTCAAGTTGATATTCTACAGGGTCTTCTATTGTAATAATCTTGGTGTCTTTGTTGTTTACTTCAGCCAGTGCTCTGTACAAAGTGGTTGTCTTCCCGCTACCTGTTGGGCCTGTCATTAAGAACATCCCATATGGTGCCTTGATCTGACGCCTCAATCTGAACAGCTCTTTTTCATCAAGACCGATACTGTCCAGTGTCATCTCCCCTTTAACAGGAGCCATTCTTTTCTGGTCCAGTATCCTTATCACTGCATCTTCACCAAATATGGTCGGCAATATTGAAATGCGGAAATCTACAAACCTGTCCTTGATCTTCAGCTTGAAACGACCATCTTGCGGAATTCTCTTCTCGGAAATATCCAGTTCTGACATTACCTTAAGCCGGGATATGACGGGATTCATGTTTCCCATATCCAGAGGGTCTGTTATCTGATAAAGCATCCCATCAATCCTGTATCTGATAATCAATCCCTGGGCGGACCCTTCAAAATGAATATCACTGGCTTTTTTATTTATTGCGTCCAGGATAGTTGAGTCTACAAGTTTTACAACTGGGCTTTCCTCAGAATCCACTTTATCCGTGGATATTTCATATTCACCTTTGTCTGATTCCTTAACGACAGACAGCCGCATCTCATCAGAAACATCAATCAAATCCTTAGAGGCCTCCAGTTTCTGAAGAAATGTTCCCAATTTTTTTGCACTGACAATAACAAATGAAAATTCATATTCCAAAAGGATTTCTATTTCTTCCAAAACCCTGAAGTAATCAATGGGATCAGCCACGGCAAAAACAAGATGATTTGCAGAAAAACTGAATGGAACAATCCTGTTTTTAACCATAAAATCAATACTCACCAGTTTCATCAACTCAGGCTCGTTCATACTGTCGATCCTGGCATATTTATATGAGTATTGCTCTGCTATCAATTGCGCCAGCTGCTCATCACTTATCAAACCTTCTTCGACACAAAGCTGGCCCAGCATTCTTCCGGAAATGTTCTTCTGGGCAAGGATGTTGGTTTTCTGCTCTTCAGTCATGAACCCAAGATCAACTGCAAGCTCGCCAATCCGTTTTTTCTTTTTGAGAGTAAAATTTGTCATTTTCAGCTCATTGCCCCTGCCATTTGAAAAATAGGCATATACATCGCCAGCATAATAAAACCGATAACAATCCCCATCAAAACCATCAGGAGTGGTTCAATAGTGGACGTAATAATTGAAAGTCGGGACTCTAAATCCTTTTCGTAAAAAACAGCCACATCCTTTAGAACTTTTTCCAGACTCCCTCCTTCTTCCCCTGCTGATATCATCCTGACAGCCATGTCCGGGAAAATATCAATTTCGTGCAGGGCCTTGGCAAAACCCTGCCCGTGCTCTATTAGCTGTATGACATTTTTAATACCGGCACGCATGAAACCATTCTGGATCATGCCTTTGGAAATGGGCAGCGCCTGATTTAATGGAAGGCCACCCCCAAGAATCGTTGAAAGTGAAGATGTAAAAAGAGAGGTTGAATATATAACGGATAATTCACCTAAAAAAGGGAGCTTCAAATAATATGTATCCCAAAGAAAACGGCCTTTATCAGTTTTCAAATAATACGAAACACTGAAAACAACTAAACTCACTATGCCTATAATCAACAGAAAATTAGATCTGATGGCCTCGCTGAAACCAAGCAGTAAGGATGTGAGCATAGGGAGTTCTGCCCCAGCCTCAACAAAAGTACCGGTAATCGTCGGCACAACAAACACCAGTAAAAAGCCCACCACCAGAATGGAGCAAACAGTCAAAATAGCAGGGTATACAGACGCTGCCTTTATTTTCCTTCGGATCTGCAAAGAACGATCAAAATATTCTATATACTCTTCAATCGCGGAAGGAATATCACCGCTGGCTTCTCCAGATCTTAGTATAGCAATATATAAAGATGAAAAAACATATTCATACTTTTCAAAAGCATTTGAAACGGATTCACCTTTCGATATATCCTCCCTCACCTTTTTCAAAATCCCGGAGAAATAGCTTTCCGGCCTTTTTTCTATAAGTGCATCAAAAGCAATCACTACAGGCAGCCCGGCCCTTAACAGGGTTAAAAATTCCTGATTAAACGAATATAAATCTTTTGGCCGTATTCTTTGTTGCCCCAGAAAAGAAAAATTTGTTCTGCCTGTTCCTGTTTTCTGGGCACTTACAAGAAAATTTCCATCTTCAATAATTTGCCTTTTTATTGACTTTACGGAATCTGCCAGGATAACTCGCTCTAAGAACTTACCGTCTTTAATTGCGATTTTGCACTTATATTCCGGCATATGAAGTGACCTCCAGAATGAACCCGATTTTTTAATTGATATTTGATAACCATATCATTTATTCAACAAGTATACCAGAAGACACTTATTCTCTATTAAAACATTAATTACCCTTCCTTATTCATTTTCACCTGTCAAATTTCTGGCGATCTGCCCGATGTATTGACATATTTTCATAAATATAATCGCTTTCAAATATTTTTTATCCAAACAGTTCGAAGCCACATAAAATATATTTTAGGTTTAAATTTCAGCCTATTACAAAGACCACCGACCATAACATCTTTATTAAAATCACCTCTTTGAAACACAGGCATCCATATTGCTATGTTGAGTATCAAATGATACGTACGACAAAAACATATCTTCGCCATATCATAGAAATACTCATTTTAACACTTCTGTTCTGCTCATTTTTTCTCGATCCGCCTGCATTGGCAGAACAGGCATCTCTCAATAATCCAAAAGAAAAATCTGTTTCCATCAATTTTAACAACGTGGACATTAGGATTTTTATAAAATTTATAAGCAACTTGACCGAAAAAAATTTCATTATAGACCGACGGGTCAAGGGAAATATAACAATCATTTCCCCAAAACGCATTTCAGTTGACGATGCCTACAAAGTTTTCGAATCTGTTCTTGATATACATGGGTTTGCCACGGTACCTGCCGGGCAGATCACCAAAATCATACCTGCGCCAAATGCTGCCTACGATAATGTTAATACAATGGTAGCAAAAAAAATCGAATCCACCCGGGATCGGATTGTGACCCGTATTATTCCACTTGAATACGCTAATGTAGATTATTTAAAGCCGCTCCTACAACCTCTTGTTCCTCCAAAAAGTATCATTCAGTCATACACGGATACCAACATGCTGATTATAACATCTACCCTTTCCAGTATTAACCGCTTGATAAAGATCATTAATACCATTGATATTCAAAGTACGGGTAAAAAGATATCGGTTATCCCTGTCATTCATGCAGATGCCCATAAGCTTACCCAGAGCCTGTCAAATATATTCACTGCGAAGGGAACCAAAACACCAAAGGATTCTGCAACAAGGAACCAGAATGCAAACTTTATTGCTGATGCGAGAACCAATTCTATAATTGTGCTTGCAAATAAGACAGAAACCAAGCGAATTGAGGGCCTGATAAAAATATTAGACCAAAAACTGCCAAAGGGAGAGGAGAAAATCAAAGTATACTACCTTGAACATGCCTCTGCAGAAAATCTTGTTAAAGTTCTAAATAACATCCCTGACGGTTATAACGGTAAACAAGACGAAAAAACAAGTCAGGCCCCTCTTTTATCAAAAAAAGTAAAAATAAGCGCTGATCAGTCAACTAACAGCCTGATTATTGTGGCAGAAAAAGAAGATTATCAGGTTCTGGAAGAAGTCATATCAAAATTGGATATTCCGAGAGCCATGGTATATATCGAATGCCTGATCATGGAAGTTAACGTAAATAGAGGCCTTAGCATTGGTACGGAATGGCGGGCATCCACAGGGTATAACAGCGACACAGGTGCGCTTTTTACCGGCTTTGGGACAACAGGGGATACCGGATATGATAATTTAAGCAACATCACTTCTGATGGAAGCCTTCCCTCTGGATTCTCCATCGGGATGCTGGGCAAAAGCATCAGTATCGGTGGGCTGACATTTCCATCCATACAAGCCGTAATTCATGCGTACAGGAGTGATAAAGACGTTCACATCCTTGCGACACCACAGTTGTTGACTACAGAAAATGATGAGGCTACCATAACAGTAGGAAAAAATGTACCATTCCAGACACGATCGGCAGCAGAATCAGGTTCCTCTACTTACAGTTCATTTGAATATAAAGATGTCGGTATTACGCTTAAAATCACACCGCAAATCAGCAAAGGCCGTCTAGTCCGCCTGAATGTATTCCAGGAATTGACAAAACTGGACAATGCCAATCAAACAACCCCGGACAGACCTACTACTCTTAAACGCCACATCAAAACCAGCATTATTGTTGAAGATGCAAACACAGTCGTAATTGGAGGCCTAATTGATGAAAGCTTGACGGCAAATGAAAAAAAGGTGCCATGTCTTGGAGATTTACCGATTCTGGGTTATGGGTTTAAATCAATTTCAACGGGCGAAGAGAAAACCAATTTATATGTTTTCCTCACGCCAAAAGTCGTACAAAACCCTTTAGAGTCAAAACAGCTTTTCAAAGAAAAGAAATTAGATATTCAAAGAATTAAGGAACTAAAAACTAAACCAATCAAACCGATAATCATTGAACCATCGTAAACCATTTTTAAACGGGAGATATTTTCGACGCACATGCCATGTAAGCACTAAGCCAGATGTAAGTAGAAAAGCAACAGCTATCTGCTGAACAAGAGACATATAAATTAAAACATAGCAAAAAGTAATTAACGGAATCAGACCAATCCTGACTAAAACCCTTAGGTTGTCCCTCTCAGCGATAATATTTGCTATGGGAGGTGAGTATTTATAATAGACGTTTACAAACATCCTGCCCACCTTGTATTTTAAGAGATAATCATCTCTGAAATCTTTTAACATTCGGACATGCTTTTCTACTGGAGACCCAAAAGCTGCTGTGGCAATAAAGCACCCCCCCCCTCCGGTATCTCCAGAGGAAGAAGGATTAGAGGATCCGGAAACTGCTGCAGTTATTCCTCCAGGGCCAGAAGGATCTACAATAAAGCCATTTGCTACCCCATCGCCATCCCCAGGACCACCATCAACAAGCCTGAGCAGAACGGACTTTCCATCTGAACTAAATTCAACATAGCCTGGGTAATCGTTTGAATACTCACTCCAACCATTGATCAAGTCGTATTTATACCAACTTTCACCTACCTGTTCGGAAAAATAGAATCTTATATCTGCTGTATCTCCTGGATTATCTACTTCGATTTTGAACTGAATAAGGCCATGTATTAAGTTCGCAGGTTTACCAACAGAATCTAAGATATCATCAGGATTTATTGTCTTTAAACTGACGATAGATGTAACGTTATCTATAGCTTCAAGCCCAATAGACAAACTGTCATATGAAACAAGTTTATATGTTGAAGAGGACACGTCAACATTACCATCAGCATTCAAGTCAAGGAGACCATCCGTAATCTGTAAGTTATCCGGCACACCATTTCCATCGCTATCTTCATGATCCTCAAGTGTGGTAGAAAAAGAAAACGGATCCGACCATAGAGATCTTCCATTGAACGCGTCAAAGAACCTTACCCGCCAATAATATGTCCGATTCGGATCAAGAATAAATTCAGGGATATCCAAATGGGTTAGTGGTTCATAAATTTCCAGTTCAAAAAGAATACTTTCGGGAATGGTAAATGTTTCCTCACTGCTGATTTGCCACTGTGTCTTCACATGGGCATCGCCTTCATAATCATAATACTCTGCTACCCTCAACTGAGGAGTTAACTCAACGCCTACAGAAAAGTTGGCAGGCAAAACAGGTTGTGGAGTATCCGGTGAGCGGTTTGAGACCCCTGTGCCCTCATTATACTCAACCAAATTCGAAATACCATCCAAATCGATATCACCACCTGAATCATCTACAAGAGGATCCAGGCTATTTCTCACTTCCCATTCATCATCCATCCCGTCATCATCACTATCGCTGTTAAGTGGGTTTGTACCCTCTTTATACTCCTGACCATTATATAACCCATCAGAATCGGAGTCCAGAAATGCTAAGGATATTCCATAATCGGCTTCCCAGTCATCAGCCATCTTATCTCTATCAGCATCATTCAACGTAATTGAATCAGATATCAGAGGGTTACCCTTACTGTCAGTAACGTTCCTGACTTCCATTTTAAAAATCACATATTTCGGGATATCATTCATAAATAACCTGAATGTCTGTCCACTTTGATGAATATCCAGGTTTCCATCAAAGAGGATCGTCGGGCTGAACAAATAGTTATTTTTTATATTTGCGCCCACCATACTCCCCTCATTATATGTTACATCTATGATATCATTTGCATGATCGACCAGTGGGTATTCAACTATATTTGGGCAGTCGGTATAGGGGATCGGGTTTGACAGAGACCCATCCATATCGGTTACTGAATATGCACTAACTGAAAAATAATATTTTTGTGTTGGAATGAGATTTATAAGATCCAGATCATAGAAAGTAACGTTGCCTACATCTATTTCATTTGGATACTGTCCATATACGGTTCCATAATGTACTTTGTACCCTTTAACGACAAATGTTTCTGTCGACTCTACAGCATTCCATCGAAGTACTGAAGCATATGGAATCGATACAAATAAAAGAATAAATAAAGAAATAAAACCAGCCGACCTGAAACTATTCTTTATCATGATTTCTCGTATGCCCGTCCAATAGAACTTTACAAGTGGTAATTGTCAAACAGAATCCAAAAATATTGTTCATAAATTGCAGTTTTTTCTTTAAAAATCAAGTCCTTTTTAATTACAGAATAACAATCAAATCATATATTTAACGACCTCTTCAAGTTATATATTCATAACTTCTTTTAAATAGAAAGGATATGAGTAAGACCATACAAAGAAAAGTCATAAATTGTATGGAGAGAACGATATAATCATTTTTGAATTGAATAAGATTATATTTTATTAAAAATACTCCATGCAACAAAAAAATCTCATACGAATAAGTTCCCAATATATCCAATGCCTTTGAATAATATTGCCTCGCCCCCATATAAGCAATAATCGCCACCATGGATAAAGAGAATATGATACTGGCCATTTCTTTAAAAACTTTACAGGCGATATAAGGAATGATCTTTACGAGAACTGGAAAAAATACAATTTTAAACAATACGACAAAAATTAGTCCTCCTATAGACAATATCAACATTTGTCCTTTCTTTTTTATAAAAACATCTTTTATCTGGAAATAATACCTTCCGATCAGGCAACCCGCTGGGAAAGCAAAAAGTTGATACCAACCAAATTTCAAAAAGTAATAATCCAATGGTATTAGAATGATGCTGATAGCAAACAGAACGATAACACCTGTTTTCTGCTGTAACATAGAAAAAGCTAAAGAAAAAATAAAATACCAGAAGAGTTGGAAGGTAATATACCAACGCACATAATCGATATGCTGTGTTGTGCTATTTAAATTAATACCTACAGATGTGGCAATAGTATCCGTTATTGAATAAAACCTATCAAGAAAAATATAATCCAATAAAAAAATAAGGGCAGTTGCGAACCAATAAGGAATCATAACTCTTTTGGTTCGTTTAAAAAAAAAATCCTTCTTTATCACCGGATTCTTTGTCAATGACATAGAAAGACCAAACCCGGATAAAATCAAAAATAGAGCAACAGCATCTCCACTTAAAACAATTGATGGATTGTTTTTACAGACATGGACCCATAAGTGTCCAAAAACCACGAATATAATAGCAATGCCTTTTAATTGGTTTGTTTCGACTCTATCAAGAAATTTAGTGGGCCTCTTCTTTATCGTTACGACTAAAAAAAAAAGTATTAGTGTAAGAATAAAAAAATTGGCATATTCTATCTTATCAATAAAAATTTTGTTTGTTTCATAGCTATTTAGTAATAAAAAATTCATTTATCTGTATCAACAAATAGAAAAAGGTAGTATTTTCATGCAAATAATCCATCCACTATCATATAAACCAGTACGAAAATGAAATATCATTTTTCCGGATACCATCCTGCCAGCCTTGCCAGCATCCACCAGAAAGCATTTGCCTTCAAATCACAATTGAGAGACTTTGTGTGAGCACAAGGATATTGGGTGCATCTGCCGGGATTTGTATTACACCAATCCTCTGCCCAGTTCCTTTTCTTTCCCCATTCAAAATATTCACAATTATCCCTGGCTCTTCTATCTAAATAGTAATTTCCATCCGGATCAAAGCTTTCTATATCTGCAAAATCATAGAGTACTTTTTTATTTTTCATACAATATTCTCTGATTTGATCATTGCGCAAATTCAAATTTCCATATTCACCTGTTCCATCGAGGTGACCTGTCATGTATATAAAAGTGACTTCTGGAAAAAGATTTTCAAGTTCAGTCATAAGATGCAGGTATGTTTCAATATCACCCTCACTTGCTCTAGAAACCTGGCCGCACCACGACCACATAACAATATTAATACCTAAGGTATCCTCTTTAAGCATATGATACGTTTTTCTTGCCCATTCCTTTCTATCCGGGTATCCCAAATCCCCATTAGGTCTTTTGTCATATAAGGTCAGAGAATTTCTTAATTCATGCCTATCAAAATTGTAAAGCTGAGATTTATTTTTTAGCATAACCATGCCACTGACAATCTGACTACCATGTGATGTATGCCCATAAGTAACATTAAATTCAGTTTTTGCTTTTTCTATCCACTTTTCAGGAATTTTGCCAATATCAGTGCAATGATGATCAATAATAAATATTTCTTTCCCATAAACTTTTTTATCCATTTGGCCTGCTGACAAGCATCCTGTAAAAAAGACAGAAAAAATCAGCAAACAAAAAATCTGGGTAATATTCAACATATTTTATAAACTCCTTTCATCTTTTGGGGGAAAACTGTGAATCACCTTCTTTAGTGAGTTGATCCAAATTTTATAGCCTTCTTTGCTTAGATGGACGCCATCCCCTTCATGATATTTATGAGATAAATTACCAGACAAATCAATCACCAAATTCGAAATATCATTAAAATAGACATTTTCATACGTTTTACACAATTGGCGGCTTTTATTATTGAGTTCTCTTATTTTCTTATTGAATCGATTGTTATTTTTTATTCCTTTAGTGATTGATTCATCTACGGGAAAGACCGCATTTAGAATAACCATCTTATCTCGTGGAATTGCTCCTATAATACGGTCATAATTTAACAAGATATCACCATTTTCTCTAAACTTATAGTCATTTATACCAATTAAAACCACTATAATTTTCGCCTTGCTAATCGATTCATACATCTGGAGCCGGTTAAATAGATCATTAGACGTATCATGCCCAATACCAAAATTGTAGGCATCTGGAGAAACACTTGCCACAGCTAAACTTTGGATAAAGCTGTCACCAAAAAAAAGGATCGCACCTTTGTTGACATTTCTATCCACTCTTTTATGATAAATCAGCATATCTTGATAGAATTGGGTCTTTGTATCCTCTTTTGTAGACAAAAAAAAAGAACTTTTGACTTGGAATAAAAAGCCCGATTTGACAAACACAATCAAAAAAACGATATGAAGCAGAATAAAATATAATTTCAGAATCTTATGCTTGTTTAAAAGGTCCAAAATAGAAAAAAACTCCTCTGAAAAAATGCTTTAGAGGCTGATAAAATATTGGGTGGCTTGACTCTCCACGATAGTTTTAAACCATCCAATTTAAAAAAGCCATGTCGGTATCTCTTCTTTAAGAAATCCAACATGGCTTTTAAAAAAAGTCACTTATGTTTGTTAAAACAGACTCTAAGCGTTTATTCTCTTTCTGGTGACTCCTGCTATGCCGAGCAGACCAAAACCAAAAAGAAGCATGGTTGCCGGTTCGGGAACCGGCATATAAGTTTCGATTGTTAAGGTAATACCGTCGTTATCATAATGGCAATCTGGATCAAATCCAATCCCAAAATTCCCATCAGCCCAATAGCTTGCCAGTGTTAAAATTTGCTCCTGTGAAAATGTATATTCCCGATCTTCCCCAACGATTCCCAAATCATACCAGGTAAAAAGTGAAATCTGATCGCCAACATAGTCGTTGACAAAATGGTCACCCCCTGTTCCAAAATCGACGCCATAACTTCCACCGGCAGCTACATTGTCCAACAGATGAACATAAAGTGTATTCGATTCAACTCTCCAATTCCGGATGTTATCAAAGGACAACGTAACGCTTGCAATGTTATCAGCGCTGGTAAAGCCTCCAGGAAGGTCTATGCCCCAAGTAAAGTAATATGCATGGTTCAGATCCCACATATCGTTCGGGGTTGGCTGCCAGCTATAAAAAGAGTTTGCAGAGGCGCTCCCAGTCAGCCCAAAAATTAACATCAATAACAATAAAAATCTTTTCATTCAAATTCTCCTTTTTTGCAGTCCAGTCATCTCAAAGCTGGGACCGTTTGGATTGTCACACCTGACTCACACCAAGTCTGACCATTAATTATATTCGTTTTGTATCACCAATTGCAACCTGCGTGCCAAAACAACCATCAAAAAAGAAAAAAGAAAGTTCTCCTGAAACCAACTGATATTATTAATATTTTTTCCCAATTTTATATAATGCAATAAAAACAAAACATCTAAACTGAAGAAAAATCTAAAATTTCAATAATTTTATGTAAAACTTTACTATAATTATGAAAAAATTTACCATAAAAAAGGGTAGTTTTATTCACACTATCCTAAAATTGCATCAAAATAAAACTCTTGACTAAGCGCAAATATTAGGTAAAAGATATTTCAAAAAAATACAAATAAATCCTTTAGTAAAGGGTCATTAACAGTAAGGAATCAAAATGTGCGGCATTGCAGGAGTAATCAATTACCAGTACCCGGAAGAAAAAAAATCACTTCTCTTGAAAATGTCAAAAGCCCTCCACCATAGAGGGCCGGATGCATCTGGCTTTTATAATAATGGCCCGGCTGGCCTTGCTCACACCCGCCTTAGTATTATTGATCTCAAAGGAGGCGATCAACCCATTCATAATGAGAATAAATCTCTGTGGATTATATTTAATGGAGAAATTTTCAACTATCCGGAACTCAGAGAAGATTTATTATCCAAAGGGCATCGATTTTACACAAAAACTGATACCGAAGTTATTATTCATTTGTATGAAGAATTCGGCACGGATTTATTCGAACACCTGAACGGTCAATTTGCATTTGCAATTTGGGATAAAATCTCCGAAAAGCTGCTTTTGGGAAGAGACCGGGTGGGGATACGCCCATTATTTTATTACCGGAATAACCGACGCATATTATTTTCATCAGAAATTAAGGCCATATTCGCTGATAACAGTGTTCCTCGGCAAATCAGCCATCAGAATCTTTCTGACATTTTTACATGTTGGTCATCTATTGGAAATCAGACATGTTTTAAAGATGTTTGTCAACTCCCTCCAGGCCATTACGCAACGTTTTCAAAAACGGGTATTGAGGTGGAACAATATTGGGATCTACCTTACAAAGAAAGAATATATAACGAAAAATCCGTTGCAGAGTGGACAGAGGAATTTCATCAAATTCTTCTAGATGCTACACGAATTAGACTTAGGGCAGATGTTCCCGTTGGTGCCTATCTCAGTGGTGGAATCGACAGCACATACACCAGTGCTTTGGTAAAAAACAATTTCAACAATAAATTATGCACATTTTCTGTGGGCTTTACTGATAAAAAATTTGATGAGTCCAACCACCAAAAAATTGCTGTTGATTCTTTAAAAACAGACCATAAAACAATATCCTGTTCATATAATGATATTGCTGAAATATTTCCAAAAGTCATCTGGCATACTGAAACACCTGTTATCAGAACAGCTCCGGCTCCTCTAATGCTTTTATCAAAACTTGTCCGCCAAAATGATTTTAAAGTAGTACTGACTGGAGAAGGGGCCGACGAGATATTTGCTGGTTACAACATTTTTAAAGAAGATAAAGTCAGGCGTTTTTGGGCCAAAGATCCAAATTCTTCAATGAGATCCAGACTTCTCGAAAAGCTCTACCCCTATATTTTCACCCCTGAAAACGCTAAGGCTGTCAAATTTTTAATACAGTTTTTTAAGAAAGGGATGATGGATATAGAATTGCCATTATACTCCCATATGCTCAGGTGGGAGAATACATCCAAGCTTAAACAATTTTTTTCCAAAGAATTGAAGGATCAGACTTCAGGACTGAATGATTTTACCAATCGTGTTGAGAAAACGCTTCCAGAAGACTTTATGTCATGGGACACTCTATCAAGGGCGCAATATATTGAAAATAAAATCTTCATGTCCAACTACCTGCTATCATCCCAAGGGGATAGAATGGCAATGGCAAATTCCATTGAAGGCAGATACCCCTTCCTTGACCATAGGGTTATTGAATTTGCATCGCAAATTCCTCCTCATCTTAGGATGAATGGCATGACCGAAAAGTATATTTTAAAAAAAGCTGCGCGCCACCAGATCCCCTCCCAATTGATTGACAGGGATAAGCAACCTTACCGGGCACCAATTGCCCAGGCTTTTCTTGGTGATAATCACCATGACTATGTGCATGAATTATTATCTGAAAGCACCATTCGGGAGTACGGCTATTTTGATGCAAAAAAAACAATGCGGCTATTAAATAAATGCCGGAGGCAGGATGGTCAATTATTAAGTGAAAGAGAAAACATGGGACTAGTGGGAATTTTATCCACACAGCTTTTACATTATCAATTCGTTGACAACCTGAATGCTCTGTAAATTTAACTGTACTTTTTAAATTGACACTTATCTCATTATGCAATATGAGTAAAATTTAAATTCATGAATAGAGGGGGACTCTTGGGCTTAAATAAAATAAAAGTTCCGGAAAAAATTTGCCAAAACTGTATTCTACCGGGATCATTTCCCGGGATCACATTCAACGATACCGGACACTGCAAATACTGTCAGAAAGAGTCCGTTTCAAAAATGGAAAAAAAAACTGAAAAAAAAACTGAATACCGCAAACGACTGGACGGCCTCATCAAAAAGATCAGAGGGAATGCGCCAACCTATGACATAATCGTTGCGTATAGCGGAGGCAAAGATTCATCCTATACTCTAAAATTACTCAGGCATCATTACGATTTAAGAATTCTGGCATTGACGTTTGACAATCACTTTGTCTCTCTATCCGCAATAGAAAACATCAAGCAGGTTACAGACAACTTAAATGTGGATTCCATTATAGTCAAACCACCCTGGCCAATAATGAATGAAGTTTTTTCGCTGACTGCTAAGGAAGATATCTTTTCAAAACCAACTTTACTCAGGGCCTCATCTATTTGTACTGCCTGTATCGGAATGGTAAAAAGCATTGTCTTAAAAGCCGCTCTTGAAATGTCCATTCCCCTTATTGGCTTTGGGTGGTCTCCTGGTCAAGCCCC
This sequence comes from Desulfobacteraceae bacterium, assembly GCA_033851995.1. Taxonomy (GTDB): domain Bacteria; phylum Desulfobacterota; class Desulfobacteria; order Desulfobacterales; family Desulfobacteraceae; genus Desulfobacula. Next base: position 37,709 of record JAWSVI010000007.1, read on the forward strand.
CATTCAATCAGCCATTTTAAAAACAAATGCATCACTAATTAAAAGAAATCAGGATGCTCTAAAAAAGGCATACCCCAAAGACTTGCTTCAAAAAATAAAATCATATTTTGTCCCTGAAGAGTACTTTGACAAATTTAAAGACACTTTCCCCCATAATATACATCCGCTGGCCTTTTTTAATTATGATGAAGACCTTATCAAAGAAGAGTTGAGGGATTTAGGCTGGAAAGCGCCAGAAGATACAGATACCAATTCATCAAATTGCCTTATTAATGCATTTGCGAATAATTGTCACATTTCCCGCCACGGATTTCATCCTTATGTCTGGGAAATTGCCAATATGGTCCGCCAGGGCATAATGAGCAGGGAAGAAGGATTGATTAAAATTTATACAGAACAGGACAATTCAATAGTCGTTTATGCAGAGGAGAAATTAAGTTGACAGAGAATATTAAAACTAAAATTCGCGAATTTATTGTGGAAAACTTTCTATTTGGTGAAGATGAAGACCTAAACGATGAAACATCTTTCCTAGATGATGGGATAATCGATTCAACCGGTGTTCTTGAACTCATAGAGTTCCTTGAAGAAGAATTTGAGGTTAAGATTGCCGATGAAGAAATGATTCCGGAAAATCTGGATTCCTTAGACAACATTGAAAAATTTATTACAAAGCTGCTTTGACCCCAATGATACATCATTTTCTTGAAAACAGCGCAAACTCTTATCCTGATAAAACAGCGATAATAACGGAAAAAGACAGAGCCTCATATTCCACAATTAATTCAAAGGCAAATAAGCTTGCCCGGATGCTGATTGAGCACGGCTGTAAAGCTCAAGATATTGTGATTCTGATGATGGATAACAGCATTGAATATGTTATCAGCTATTACGCCATTTTAAAAACAGGTGCTGTTGTTGTTCCATTTAGCAACGACCTGAAACCAGCTGCATTCAATCAGCTGTTCAACGAACTTAATCCCAAAGCCATTATTTCCTCAAAAAAATATGAACGGCTGCTTAAAGCCTGCGAACTAAAGGGTCCATCCCTCCAGGCATTAATCATTAAGGGCATGAGTAAAAACTGGAAAAACACTGGTTTTAGGGTAATCGCATGGTCAGAGCTATCAGGAAATATTAACTCAAAGAATATAGACCTCTCAATTGCCCCGAACAGTCTGGCCAGCATTATTTACACATCTGGAAGCTCAGGAACCCCCAAAGGGGTTATGCTGTCTCATCTAAATATTATGGCAAATACAGATTCAATATGCCAATATCTGAACCTGACCAGCGATGATATACAAATGGTTGTTCTTCCTTTTTTTTATGTCATGGGAAAATCACTCCTAAACACTTTGTTTTCAGTGGGAGGAACGATTGTTATCAACAACAAGTTTGCTTTTCCGGCATCCGTACTAAATCAAATGGTGAAGGAAAATGTCACTCTTTTTTCAGGAGTTCCTTCGACCTATGCTTTTCTCCTCAATCGCTCACCCCTTGAAACATATGGGACAAAATTGAAATCTTTACGATGCTGTACTCAGGCTGGTGGGCATATGGCATCCTCCATCAAAAAAAAGCTGCTGAAAGTTTTACCTGAACACACAGATATTTGCATTATGTATGGTGCCACAGAAGCTTCTGCCAGACTGGCATATCTTGAACCTGACCAACTTGAAAACAAAATGGACTCTATTGGCAAAGCAATCCCGGGTGTGAAAATAAAAGTACTTGATCCCAAAAACCAAGAAGTCCCCATTGGTCAAACAGGAGAATTTGTTGCTTCAGGAAAAAATATAATGTTGGGCTATTGGAAAGCTCCCAAAATCACTAAAAAAGTATTAGATGATAATGGCTACCATACTGGGGACCACGGGTTTATGGATAAGGACGGTTATTTTTTTGTTAAAGGGCGAAAAGACAGCCTTCTGAAAGTAGGAGGCCACCGAATCAATCCTCAGGAAGTAGAGGATGCCATCCTTGAGACAGATATGGTAATTGAGACAGCCGTTATTGGTGTTGAAGATGAGCTTATGGGGAAAAAACTTATTGCTTTGATTTCCCCCCGAAATAATGAAATTGATGAAAACATGATTTTAGCGAAGTGCTCCAGACTACTTCCCAAATACAAGTTACCTTCAGAAGTTATACTTATCTCCCATTTACCCAAAAATGCAAATGGGAAGATTGATAAAAGGAAATGTATTCAATTAGTAAACAAACATTAAAAGGCCGAAACTTTTTGCTTCCGGCCTTTTGTTCAATGCTTTGGCTTCCCCTATTTATTCCAGGAAAAAACTGTTAACTGGTAAACTGACGTGTTACCGGCATTATCCTCTGCAGTTATCGTTACGTTGTTCCACCATTTTGAAAGCGGGAGTTCTGCTTCCCAGTTTGATGTTCCATTTGCAATACCATTTCCTCCTTGCGAAATAGTCCACCGAACCTCTTTCACTCCTGAATCATCCGAAACAGTTCCAGCTAATTTAATAACTGCCTCCCTAATGAAAAGGAATTTGCCTGAAGTAACCGGCTCACTAAGTGTTAATAAAGGAGCAAGAGTATCCTCAACAACAGTGTCAGGTATTGTATACATGACCAATAAGCTGTCTGTGGATTCATTCCCGGCTTCATCCAGTGCTTTGACCTCTATCACGTTCTCACCTTCAGACAAAGCAATGCCTGATACACTCCAGCTACTTGTTCCTGCAGCTGTTCCGGCTCCGCCCATGTTATTTGACCAGGTCACTGACGTTACTCCGGATGCATCTGATGCACTGCCGCCTATATCCAGAATACCTGTTTCTGTAGTATATCCATCACCGCTTGTTGGTGAACTGATACTTACAATCGGGGCTGTTGTGTCAGGTATTGTATACATGACCAATAAGCTGTCTGTGGATTCATTTCCGGCTTCATCCAGTGCTTTGACCTCTATCACGTTCTCACCTTCAGACAAAGCAATGCCTGATACACTCCAGCTACTTGTTCCTGTAGCTGTTCCGGCTCCGCCCATGTTATTTGACCAGGTCACTGACGTTACTCCGGATGCATCTGATGCACTGCCGCCTATATCCAGAATACCTGTTTCTGTAGTATATCCATCACCGCTTGTTGGTGAACTGATACTTACAATCGGGGCTGTTGTGTCTGCAGTTGAAAGATCTTTTGTATTATATACTAAAAAGTTATCGATAAAAACATCACTGCTTCTATATGCTGGGGCCTCCCAGTCAGAGCCAATTACCATGGATGTCGCCGCTCCATTGAATATCCTGTTAATGGATACCTGGGCCAAAACTTCGCCATCAAGGTAGAGAAGCCCACTGCCCCCATTGTCTTCCCATGAATACCTCAAATTATACCATTTTCCAGTTGTTACTGAACCCGAAGGAAGCGCACAATTATAGGAAGAACCCTCGGCTTCGAATCTCACTTCGATTGAGCCATTGCTTCGCATAAAAACAATCAAAGAGTTACTTGAATCTGCACCTGCCCCGAAAAGAAAATCGTAATCAGCCAGTGCTTGAACATTAAAATCAAAGGAAACGGTCCCTTTGTGCATATCTATAATCGTCTCATTTACATTAAATGATATATAGTGGTATGAAGAATTGCTCTCATTATCAAAATATTTATTGCCTTCACTCCCTTCTACAAAAGAATTGGCCCCACCACTATTATTAACCCCTAAAGTACCGCTAATCGTTCCTGAACTCCCAATCACTGCATTAACAGAATCTCCGTACCATCCAAATGTACTGCCGCTAACCGGAGGAGGAATCTGTCCAATATCTCCGGGATCAGTTCCCGGATCTTCAAACTCAGGAATAATTTCGGAGACCTCTGGTACTGAATATCCACTTTCATTACCTGATAAATCTACTGCTGTAACAGCAAAATAATAATAAGACTCTGTATTTAAACCGGGAATGGAATACTCCGTCCCAGACACATCTATCGGCAATCCATAAACTCTGCTAGAACTACCGTAATACACTCTATATCCTGCAATATCGATTTCATTATTTGCCGCCCATGATAGGACAATATCACTATTAACAACCAGAGCTGAAACATTTTCAGGAGATAGTGGAGGTGTTGTATCGATAACAGCAGGTATAACCATAGTCGTTTCATTGGAATTGTTGCTTTCACCGGATTCATTATATGCTCTGACCACAAAATAATATGTATTTCCAGGCGATAAGGACAGATTACTCACAGGATATTGAGTCACATCGCCAACGTCTTTATTAAACAGATAATTTCCTCTTGAGGTGCCATAATAAAGTCTATATCCTGTAATATCTCCGGTAGCCGCCTCCCAAGTCAAAATTGATTCTGCTGCAGACACAAAAACATTTGATAGCAACAGAGTAATCAAAATGACAAAAATGATTTTTATTTTATCAAGCATGATTTTCTTTCTCCTGTAAAAAATTAACCTCTAAGAAAACCTTTAATCACCTCATTCCTGTTCCTGTTCTTCAATTCTTAAATTTTTAGGACTGTCGATCAAAGGGGCATCACTATCAAATTCATATGCACCAATATCAATTTTTCCTGATGGCCGAGAAACCCCTAATATATCACGGGTCACTATTGTTGAAGTATCTGCTCCTGAATCGATGACAGAACTGCCTGTCAAAGGTTTATAGTCTTCACTTAAATTTGGATTAACTACCATCGAGCCAGCATAAATTGGAGGAGGAGAATTATCAAAAGCAGAATACCAGCAGTTAGCATCAGATGAAACTGGGTCCTTCAGATTACTTGAATCATAGAATGGAAGATCATTTGTGTCTATAAAAATATTATTTTTCAAAGAATATGTGCCGCCGAAAATAGCTGCAACCCCCAAACTGTTTGTGATAGGGATATTAATTGCCAATCCTTCATTTTTGGAAGGCTCGCCATATCCGATGATGGTGTTGTTGAAAATATTAAAATGCCCGGTCATCCTTGTCCCGTAAACCTGTAACGCCTGAGTATTGCTACCACTCAACACGGAATTTTTACCACACTCAATGAGCAGATTATTATAAATATCAACATTGAAATCAGCAGCATTGCTACCATTCCCCAATGTACCAATATTTATTCCAGGACCCGTCTGTTCACGAACAACATTGTCGTGAATTTTAAGCGTATCGATAAAAGTTCCAACATCCGGTTCTCCATCACTATCGGAACCCTCGTCATAATAATGGATACCAAATCTAGGTCCATCTTTATCATGCAGATAATTCCATGCTATCTCAGGTGCACGCAATGTCCTGGTGTTTGAACGAATCCTGAAATACATGGTATGAAGCAAATTGTTATTGCTGGCTGGAGTGCCAAAATCATGCAAATAATTTCCAAAAACTTTTAAATTATCGATATTATTCACCCCGGTAGAAACAGCAAAATTTGCGCCTGCATCAATTAGCGCTGCCGCACCCTCAGGCGTCACCCCGGGCCTGCCATGCAGGTCCAGCCCAACTAATCTACCATTTGCAAAACCGACAGTTCCTCCGCGTGCACTGAAAGCTTCAACCTTTGATATAACCCAATAATTATTTTTCGAGCTATAATTATTGATGCCTAATCTATACCCTGTTGCCTCAATACTCAAAGAGGCCCCCGGGTATACCGAAATTGCTATGTGATTATTCTCACTCCCACTTATAGCAGCCCCTGAATTGCCTATAAACAGTCCATTTGAGCTGGACATGCTGTAGTTCCCTTTTGCATAAATAATATCGCCGGCACTCAATCCTGAATCATTACGGGTCAGAGTTGAAAGTGTTGCTCGCGGGTTGGCCCATGACCCTGAAGCAGCATCACTTCCTGAGGTTGCATCAATAAAATAAAATCTACCACTTGATCTAGCATAAAAATCTAATTCGTTCGAAACAATTCCGTTAACCTCAACGTATATCTTCCCGGCTCCATCCGCTGAGGCAGACGGAATAGAACAGGCGATTTCCTGCATTTTATGATAGGTATACATATCGGATGGGCCGCTGAGTCCTGTTCCAGGATCTGCATTTTCCCAATAATATACATATGCCATTTCTCTAACGGTATTTTGAGCGTCTTTAAAATAGACTTTTGATCCACCCATCTCAGTTCCAAGATTTTTACCCCATAAGGTAACGATTGCACCCTCTCCAAGAGAATCGCCAAGGCCAGCCTTGGGCCCGTTAATGATATCAGAAAAATACAGCAAAGGCTGGGCTGCATAAAGAGTAGACGGTATTACGATAAAAAAACAAATAAGTTTAAGATAGTTTAAGATAATTCTCATATTTCCCCCTAAAATAAAAAGTCTTTATAAATCCAAAGCATGACGATTTCGTATTGCAACAAATGTACCATTGCACTATTTTTTAATAAAAGTTATCAATGAGTTTTCCGAAGTCACTTTGAGAAGAACAAACTTTAAAACTGCTTTTCTAAAATCCAAAACCTATGTATAGAAATTTAATTTTCATAGTTCACAGATTCTAATATAAAAATCCTTATGTTTCAATGATAAGCTTCAAATAAGAAAGAAAAAGGTTTTCAAATTTTAGAGTTTATAATTGATAAAAAAGACGATACTTGACATTTCAATTTTAAGAAAAATAAGAAAATTATGAAATAATTTTGGGGAGTTTTAATAGAAGAAGTGAAGATTTTTGAAGGGTTGCTTGTGGAGTATGGAACGTTTTTATATTTATACAAAAAAGGATACTTTTTTAACTGTGCAGTCCACTTTCATTTTGAGAGATTCGCCCATTTTTTCCATAAATTATAATACATTTTATCTCCCAAAATTTTTTGAAGAAACAATTTCCCCATATGAACAACTTTTATCTTTAATCGCCCGATATAACTTACCTGAAACAGCCCATTAAAATAGTGTTCTTTTTCTGAATATCTCACCATGGATCTACCAATCAAGTATATATTACCGCATTTCTTACTGTAATATGGAACAGATGAAAAAGCGGCTAAATAGCCCTCTTTCTCAACAGACTTCAGGACCTGCTCATTATACCGGCCACCTGGAAAAGAGATAAAGGATACTTTTTTTTTTATAATATCCTGAAGACGATTTTTTGAATATATCAACTCGAATCGCATATTTTCTTCTGTTATTCCATCAAGAAATGAATGCGTCTTGGCATGTGACTGGACAGACATACCTTCTTTCGAAAGTGTTTTAAGCTGCTCTTCTGTTACATACCCATTTGATCCAATGAAATCAACCGTCACAAAGAAAGTCGCTTTAAAATTGAATTTTTTTAACAAAGGCAAAGCAATCGAAAAATCTGATTCCCAGCCGTCATCAAACGTAATTAGCACATATTTTTCCGGAAGTTTGTGCTCGGTGTTAATCAAAGCTCTATACAGGTCATCCACAATAATCCCATGATAATTATCTGCCTGTAAATATTTTAAATGGTCTTCAAATTCTCCTTTTTGTATAACATATTTATTTTTTGCTTCACCATTAGACAATTTGTGATATGTAAGAATTTGAACTGTCATATTATCCTATAGGAACATTAAAGATTGCACTATTTGTCTTTGCCACACACTATTATTTAAAAAGTTTACTGGTTTTTCTAAAAAAAATATCAATAACTGAAAAACAGCGTGCAAAACCGTATGTCATAAAAAGGCATAGTAATTGGAAAAAATGTTTTTTCTTGGACCGTTTAATTGTTAGGGGCAAAATCGGTAAAGTTAAAAAAAGAATATATAGAATTAACGCAAAGAATATATTTTTTCCAAAAAACAAAGCAAGGATGAAGACACAAGAAAAAAACATATAATAAATGGCAAATAAAAACTCTTTAGATGCCCAAGGTTTATAGAAATAGGCTTCCATTCCACTTCCATGCCACCGTTCTCTTTTAAAAAAACCAATCAGATTTTTAGGATATCCATAATGAATAGTTCTCATTTGTTTCTCTTTTATAATTTTTCCACCTGCTACAATTGCATCTTTACAAAATCGTACATCCTCACTTGTTTTACATGAGATATTAAATCCCCCAACGCTATTAAACAATTCCTTATGAACGACTAAATTCCCTCCATTGATATAGTCTGTTTGTATTCTGTCCCTGCTTTCCAACTGAAGATACCAGGCTGTTTGCACCCATGAAGGATCTTGGGGATTATTATAGGTGGCTCCGATTAGAACACGCTCAGAAGGAACTCCTGATTTCAATGCCTTTTGCAAACCTGATGCAAACCCTTCCGCCCAGCACGTTTCTAATTCAACGTCTGCATCAATAAAGGCTAACCAGTTAAACTTTGCTTGCCTCCCTCCCAGATTCCTCAACGCAGATATTGAACAATTTTTTAATATGTGGAGAGATACTTGCTCACCATATGATGCTACTTTTTTCAATGTATTGTCTGTTGAACCATTATCCACAAGAATAACTTCAAATGATTTAATCTTTCTGCCCTCTTCAATAACCGAATTAAGGCATGTCTCAATAGTATCTTCTTCATTTTTACAGGGAATTATAAAAGATATTTCGAGTTCCTTCAGCATTGTAAATCCTTCTTAATTATGAAATTGAAAATTGGAGTTCCTTGTCTATAGTCGCTTACAACTTGCGCTCAATCTATGGATGAATCAACTTTTGTAAATAACCGGATTTAATTTCTGTAGAATCTTCACTATTACCACTTTCATTTGAAATAGAAATTCCTCTGTCAACCAAACCCCAAAACGCCCAGAAATAAGCATTACTTACGATATATGAAAAACGGTCCCCAAATATATTAACAACTATCAGTGCAATCATACAACACATAAATCCGAACCCAAGACCTGAATTGAAAGGAGTCTTTGCATTTTTATATAAACGAAATCCACTAAAAAAAGCTTTACTAAAGACCATGAGCAGTATACCAAACCCAATAATTCCCTGTTCACAGAGTATTTTCACATAAAAATTATGGGAATCGGTTAATTCAATGTTGGCAGAAATTATCTTATTATGACTTGATGCCATGCTTATAGTAAAACTATTGTAACCGGACCCAATAACAGGATTTTGTTTAAACAAAAACAGAGCCCTGTTCCATAATTCCAACCTTCCGGCTGATGAATTTTCTAGGGTTCCCTCCTCTGTCTGTGTCATTGTTATCCGGTCCACAACCGATTCTGGCAAAAGGGTTTTCCAAAAAATCCCAACACAAATTAGAACAACAAACAAAGTCCTTTTTTTTACTAAAGATATAAATAGAAGTACCATTGAAACTGCCAGATACGCCCCCCTGGAATAAGAAAAAAACAAGGGATGAAGACTGAAAAGAAAAGCCGACAAATACAGTATCTTTCTGTATTTGTTGTTGTCATTAAAAAACATGCCAAAAAGCATTGAGGCATATGCTGCGATAAACGCACCGAAATGGTTTGCCCCTAAACCCATTGCCTCAAAAGGCCCGCCGACTCTCTTATCCCAATGGAAGGAGGATCCACCTGAAAAATTACGAAACGCCCTGACAGATATCAACAGAATTGCAAGCGCTATAATTAAGACTATTATTTTCTGTTTGTCTTCATTTGTAGCAATCGAATATGCAAAAAAATACAATAAAAATGCTCTAATATAATTTTTCCAATCAACAAACAAATAGCTGTTGGTAAAAATAGGACTGGGAAGGTCGAAATTAAAACTTGTGTTCCAGATAGCAATATAATTTATCATTATCAACAAAATAATCCATTTTTTATTCTCAGTATTTGTTTTTTCACTGTTTTGAATAAACGAACCGACAAGTAATGATAAAATTAGAAAATCAAGAAATTTCCAGCCAAGAGGATAGTCATGAAATTTATAATAAATATTAGGCTGGCAAACAAGAAAAAGCAAAACGAACAAACCGTATTCTCTGTTCCTAAAAGCAGACATGAAAATCGCCCAAATCCCGCCAAAATAAAGAAACGGAACAAGAAGCGTTTTTAAAAATACTTTTAGGGCAGTAATCATTTATTTAATTCATCTTTCCAAAACAATTTGACAAGATGTTCTTTTAAAATTGAAAAATCTCTAAATTTAACATCTTGAATATACTCAGGAGAATATGTTTTCCCCTCCTCAATACCAGAGAAATAATTTTCAGGCCTAATCTTGCCCCAATTTTGAACCAGCTTCTCCTTATATTTGTCTATGGTGGATATAATTTTAGCGGGATTACCCCCTACAATTGTGCCGGGAGGGACATCTTTGGTTACAACAGCTCCTGCAGCAACAATTGAATTCGGGCCGATAGTCACATTTCCCATGACAATCGCACCATATCCAATAAAGCAATTGTCAAGAACTCTGACAGGTCCGAACTTTTGTAAAGAAGGGATTTCTTCAGTAAAAAGCCACGCCGCACCATCGTGGTTAATAAAAACAACTTTAGGTGCTATGGTGCAATGATTGGCTATATTGACCAGATGCGGGTCAGACCCTAAATCTCTGACAATTATTCTATTGTTTTCTCCTATCAAAGCTCCTTGTTTTCTAAAATACTCTGCAATTGTAAAATCATTATATCTATTCAGTTCTATACTCAAAAGAACTTTCTTAATGATAGTGCTAAACACACGTTTAATAAAACAAATCATAAACAAAACCTTTAATCATATATACTCTACCTGACTGCTGTGTTAATTAATGGAAACCCTTTGGGATATCATCTTTCAAAAAATATTTATTGTAAACGACATCATATTGCCTGTACATTGAACTGCTGGAATATTTTTCCTGAAGTTCCTCATAAGCATTTTCTGCCATTTCACTGCTTTGTTCAGGGTGTTCTAAAACACATGAAATCCCTTCAGACAGACTGTTAACATCTTTTATATTTACTATAAAACCAGTTTTCTCATGAGCAATCAATTTCGGAATATCGCCAACCTGTGTCGCGACTACAGGAATTTTAGATGCAATTGCTTCCAGAAGCGCCATCGGCATACCCTCATCAATAGATGGCAAAATAAAAACATCTGAATTTCTAAGCAACATGGGTATATCATCCCGATAACCTAACAAAAAAACATCTTTCTGCAGGCCTTTTTCAGAAATTTCAAGTTCAAGAGAGTGCCTCAAATGACCTTCCCCAACAATGAAAAACTTATAGTGAAAGCCCTTATCTATCAATTGTTTTGCAGCTGAGATGATACTGCTTTGATCTTTTTGTTCATTTAATCTTGCGACGTTAAGAACAATCGGAAGCCCTTCTTTGATATCAAATTCGGTTCTCAAACAATTGTGTTTATCCGATTTAATTCCGTTATAGTCACCAAGGAAGATACCATTTTTTATCACAACAATTTTGTCTCCTGACACTTTATGATCTATCAGAATTTTCCGAATAGGTTCGGAAACACCTATCACTACTGGAAAAAATCTATAACAAAAAAGCTCTAAAGCAGTCATAATACGCTGTTTCAATGGGCGGTTGGCGCCCATAAACCAGAGGTGACAGGTTGAAGTAACATGGATTCCTGTAAAAAGCTTGACAAAAAAACCGTAAACAGAGGGTTTATATCCATGAGAGTGGATAATATGAATATCCATTTCCCTGCATCTAAGAACAAAAGCTGGTAGATCAACAAATAGGCATGAATTCCTGATAACTATCTTTAGAGACTCAATATTATAACTCAGAGCTTTGTCGTATAAATCATTTTTTTCATCCGGGCTGGAAACAATACAACCGATAACCGGTTCATACATCCCCACTGTTTTCATTTCGCGACTCAGATTAAGAATCACACTTTCTGCGCCATAGAGCCCACTGCTTTCAATCAGATGTAAAATCTTCATAAAAATCCTTGTTTGGATTGCAATTGAATAATTTAATTTAAGGTTTTTCGAAATCGATTTTTAATTAATGAATATTCTATTAAAAGTAGACCAAATCCAATGCCAAATAAAACAATACCGGTAAATTCATGGAAAAAACCCTGTGCAACCTTTTCACCATAATAATGAGAAAGAATTCCAGTTATTGAGACTCTGAAAATATTAATACCGATAGCTATGGGAATTGCTGAAGATATCAAAATGGTTTGCTTGACAATACCTTTGCTGAACCAGGCAAAAAGACAGCTTAACATCAGGTAAGAATATATCGAACGGATTCCACTACAGGCTTCCGCCACTTCAAGATGAAGATCCGGCATAAAAATAAGATTTCCTTCTTGGTAAATCGGTATCCCAAAAAACTGTATTATCACTACTGAAGCATTTGTTATAAAGAGCTTTAAGGGATTCGTGATCATCACATAATACGCACTTGGAATGGGAAACATAAACGATAAGAATAGGATTGGTGCGAGCAATTCCTTTGTTATTGCCCAGCCAAAAATAGATATCATTGTTCCGATAAGGAGCACAATCATTGAAAGATGTGAAAGACTATGAAACTTAATTATCACAGAAACCACATAAAAAATTGAAAAAACAATCATTACAAGAACACCTGCCCATTGAGGTTTAGGGGTCAGGGCAGATATTTTTTCACGTTTCACCCAGATCATATAAATTGAAATCGGAATAATGAAAAAACCATGTGAGTAATCGTTGTTTATTCTCCAATATTTCATCAGCTCAAACAGAACTGGCGCAAATAGTAAAACAATTACTATAAAAGAGAATAAATAGCATGTCTTTTTATAAAATTCTGCCAACGTTTCTCAATCCTTTATAATTAGTAAAAATCTCATTGTAAGAAATCCATCAAAAGAGGCAGGAGCCCCGGCACAAATTGTTTCAACTGTGATGATGCCACTTCTATGTCCATATCATTGGGAACGATAACCGTCAGCCTTACAAATGCATTTGAATCCAACTTCCCGACAAGCTTATTGATCAAAAGAGAAATTTTGTGAAGCCCCCGATAAGGAAGAGCCTCATAAGCAGTCTGGAACCAGGACAGAGAAATCATTCTAGATCCCCCATGCTTCAAAAAAATTTCATTTACCGAAACTGTCGATTCCTTGTCCGTATTCAAATGTATTTTAGCAACATGATTCTTTTTAATTTCCCAACCCTGACCTGTAAAACAAACCTCAGGCGAGTGAGATCGGTCCGTTTTCTCCAGAGTCGCATAATGGGCTATAAATAAGGTGACCGTAAGTTTACCTTCTTTCCGGTACTGCTTGAATACTATGTTATCTGGGGACAGAATTTTTTGCACATTCGGGTCATAGACGACATCTTTTGATGACCATCCATTAATACCCTTAAATGTTCTTTTCACAATTAAGTGAGGAGTGACTTTATATAAAATATTGTAGTATAAACAACAGGCACTAACCAAAAGTATTGCCATGGCAGCAAAAATCTTAAAATTGTCTATTTTTTCCATCATTATTTTAGACTCGGTGTCAAAAAGGTTATCATTTCTTTGCTGCTTTTCGGAAAAATCAGTTTCTGCAAAAAATATATCTTTGTTATGATAATCGAAAGTAAAAGTGAAATCAGAACCGTCACAATTAAAACCAAGAATATCGTCATTTCAGAATTATTATTCAAGTTCAGTCTATTAAATAATTGATAAATCAAATTATGAAATAAAAATACACCCAAAGAATACTTTCCAACTATGGTTAAGAGCTTTACTTTTAAAATGGATGAAATTAAATAGAGAGAAGGAATAGTAGCTAAGGCACAAATATCGTGAACAAAAAACCAAAACGGGTCATTAATACTTGAAAACATGTTCTTATACAAAAACATTTGATGGTCATAAATATAAACAAGAATCAAAAGAGAAGACCAAACAAGCAGGAGCAGAAACTGAAGAAGCTGCTTCTTTTTTATATACGGCCACAACTTTTCAAAAAGAATGCAAACCGGGAAGCAAAATAATGTAACTGAAATATTGTACGGTATCCATTTTAAATATTGAACCAAATCCAATCCAACAAACATATGAAATGGAATCGTTATTAATAAAACAACAACTTTACAATTGCTATTTAAGACATAAATTGATCTTAACAGCACAAATGTTAATAAGCATGGCAAAAACCAGAAATAAAAAAAACCGCTTGAAGCTTTAATTAAAGGGGGAGACATAATCAGTAAGCCTGCTATATAGTCAGAAAACTCTATTTTTTCTATCAACAGGTGATTGAGGATTGATGATGCTGTATAAAACCAGAGAAATGGAACAAGGTATCTTACTACCCTATTTTTCATAAAATCAAATGAAAATTCCCGGCTGTTAAAATAAAACACAATTAAAAAAAAGCCGAAAACATCAAACGCCTCCAGTAGTGCTTTCAAATGTGGGAAAATGCCTGCAATTGAATGATTATGTTCAATTACAATGCACAGAATTAAAATGCCCTTAATTGTAGACACATTATTATCAACAGGACTGGTTTTCTGAAGGTTCTGCATATTATGTGCTAATTTGATTTATCCTTAATCGCTTTTTGGACAACAGAGACAATAATATTGTCAAGGCTCTCTTCATAAGCTTGTTTGACCAAGTGATTCCCGTCCTTTTGGGCATATGCATCTCTGAGATGCTTATCCTCTTGGCTAATCTGCAGACCCCGGGCTAAGTCCAGAACAGATATGCTTTCCTGAGCGGCATAGTCTCTTATAAATTCGTTATACTTTAAAATTGAATTGAATCGCCCCGGATGTTTCTGGTCATGCTCCTTTGTAACAGGAACGACTGTTGCCAGAATCGGAACTATGTTATTGGTTTTTAATTTTTCAATCCATCCTTTAATTTGCTTTTGACTTACTTCTTGATCTATAGGGAAATATGCTGAACACTCTTTGATTATAACTGACTTAACCGGAACTGGTAAATCTAAAAGGCCGTCTATTGCCTTGCCTTTATCAAACTCATAAATTGTTCGATATCCAAAGATAAATTTATCATCGAATGATACTCTTTCCGGAAGTTTATTCAGATGCCATTGTTTCGTTATCGAGGCGCCAAGTAAAACGATATAATTAGAATTATCCGATCGAGGTCTTATGCTTTTAGTTAATCTTTTGTACAGAATTTGGCCTTTTAGATCTGTACGTTTAATTTTCAACTTATATTCAACATCATTAGAAAGGTTTTCAAAAAGACAGACACCAGAATTATTATATCGCTTAATAATCGGCTGAAAATTTTCTGAGGACAATGTTAACTCAATTTTTTCAGGATACCAGTTTCCAGAATTAATTATGGCAATTTTTCCATCCATTGGAATAATTTCCTGAAATGGCAAGTCCCTCTTTACCTTCGTCAAACCAATAGCAAATATAATTACAACAATGACAGCCGTTATAAAAACCTTTGATATCATTTTATCCTCCTCTTAAAATCTACATTTCGACTCATAAGCTATGAAACTGCTTTCCTGTAAAATTTGACAACCCGTTCAGCAAGCTCTTTTTCTTTTAGAACTGCCACTACAAGAAAAATCAAAGCCCCTACAGACACTTTTACAAGCAGCCCTATCCATATGGGTGCCAAATTAATTTTCATGACAATGAAACACATGAAAAACCCAATCATAACGTAGAAAAAAATATCAAAAAAATTCACTCTCAGCCTTATAAATTTAAATGACAGAACAAGTGATGCTAAAACAACAACTAAACATGAAATAAATGTTGATACGGCAGCACCAAACGGTCCGTATTCGGGCAAGAGAATCAAATTTAAGATAATATTGACAACAACTGTACAAACCATTGTAAACAATATAATCATTGTCTTCTTCTCCAGGTAGAGGCCGGCGTTAATTATGTTGTTCATACCCAATAAAAGGGTCGCCACCAATATAATCGGCGAAAACTGCGCAGCCATTACATACTTTTCAGATGCCAGAAGAAGAAACAAGTCAGGTGAAACTGCATAATACCCAAAACATATAGGGATTATAGCCAATAAAAAATAGTGAAGGCTCTTATTTAAAAAACGTTCAGTCTCTTTGCGACCTGAATTTTCGTAAATATTCACGAACATGGGCCTGACCGAATATGTTAATGGAAAAATGATAACACCTGCGATATACATGGACAGGTTATAGCCCACCGAATACATGGCAAGTTCTTCTGCGCCGTTATAAGCCAGTATCATATACCTATCAACATATGACAGAAGCAGGTACATGAGTTCTGAAGCGAGAAGAGGCAAACCGAATTTCATCATTACGATCGATAGGTCCATGGAAATGGTCTTAAACACGATCGCATAGTTTTTAAGAAACCAGGATATCAACACAACAGATAACACAAGTTCTGTCGATATGATACCGATAAAGAAACCGTATAGTTCTTTAAAGACATATAAGAATAAACATATCGACAATACTGTTGAAAGAACTTTGCTGAATGCCTGGAGAATGTTAAAAAATATAGTTTTATTATTTACACGCAGAAAGTTTAAAACAACAATATTAATAGAACGGCTAAACATATAAATGGCCATTATTTTAAAACAAATTTCAAAATCTTTTTTTATGTGAACAATTTCTAAGAGTAGAGGGATCCCCAAAAAATATAAGAGGACACTGACCATAGTGAAAAAAACACTCATGATAAAAACGGTGGATGAAAAAACTGTCCTTTGGTCCACCTCTTCACTGTAGCTCTCGTGGAATCTGATAATACCTTCAGATAGCCCACATTTTGCTATTGCAACTGCAATGGAAAGCGTAACCGTAACCAATCCAAGAAATGCATATTCTTCCTTTGACATTATTCTAGTTAAAATAGGAAAAGAAATGCACCCAATAAAAAGCACGAACGCATTCCCACCTGCAAAATGGCTGAACTGAATCATGACTTTTTTTATTGGGCTCATAAAAACCTATTAAGATTTAAAAGGTGCAAAAAAACTTTATTTAAGTTCATCCTTAAAAACTTCCTCTAAATGATCACGTAGCTTATTCAAAGCCTCTTCAGGATTTTTTAGATATTCATAGTGTCTGACATCGTCAAGACCGAAGTTAGGGGGCTTCTGTACGGCCCATCTCTCGATACATTTTTCTTTATATTTTTGTGTTGAACCAAATTTTCTTGCCGGAACCCCCATCACTATAGAGTTAGGCGGTACGTCGGAGATCACAACTGAACCGGCTGCAACAATAGAGTTAGGACCAATGGTGACATTAGGCAGTATCTGCGAATTCACCCCGATTAAACAATTGTCCTTTATGATAATGGGGCCAAAGACTCTCAGGTCTGGCATTTCATCCCTGAAAATCCATGTTCCTCCGTCATGAGGATGAAAAATAACCCCTTTGGTAACCGCCACATTGTTGCCAATTTTTATTAAATAAGGCTCCACACCAAGATCTCTAATTGCAAAAACACACCCGTCTCCTATTTGAGCTCCCAACGATCTAAAATATTCCGCTATGGTAAAATTATTGTATCTTGACATCCTAATTTTTTTCATTAGCGTTCTAAATATTGAAATGATAGTTGAAAAACCAAAGAATTTACTCATACTAAATCTCTCCTCAGGCTATCCTCATTTTATAAAAATTGTCATATCCATATATATTCAATCATGTATCTTTATCACTATAATTTATAAACCATTGGGGAAATATCCCTTCATACACGCTATCCTCAGAAAAAATTTGAAAAGTTCTCATCTCAGATCTTCTGACAAAACCCACCTGCCTCAATTCTTCAGAATATGGATGATTCTGATTTAGCAGTATACGGACAGATCTCACATCTGGAACTGTCAAGATATGCTTTATAAATTCGATGATAACTGCCTTCTCTCTTTTTTCAAATGTAAGAAAATCATATACTGCACAAAGTTCCCTTTCCTTGTCTATGTTATAGACAACATAGCCAATCATTTCCCCGCATTTTTTTACAATTACAGTTTCAAATTCCAGTTCAGGGTGATTCAGGTATCTCCAGGCTAACATACTAGAGCTTCTATCTCTTATAATAACACCCTCTTTGGGAAAAACTGCCCAAAACAAATCAAATGAACGGCAAAACTCAGTTGTCCGTTCCAGACTTATCCCATTATCTGAAGGCCATAGACGTAGTCCTGTCGATAGGATTTTTTGAAATATTTTCCCACAGACATTTGAGAGACACTTGTTTTTAATAAACCGGGAAATCTTTTCTGAAGGATTGATGAGAAAGACATGGGGGAGCAATTGTTCCGGTGTTTTCCACCCAGAAGAAGTCAAGCTCTTTCCAGCTTGAGTATTGGGGATAACTAAGGCAGGCAGTAATTGTTCTTTTTTAATATAGCTATTCATGAATATAAATAGTTCCCTGCCAATGCCTTGTCCCCGTAACTCGGAGTTTAATGAAATATCACCGATTACGGACACATTTAATATTTTATTTTTTACCCAGTATGGCCTGAACGCCATGCCGACCATCCCCACTTTTTTCCCACACTCGTCATTTACCCAGAAAACAAGTGAAGACCGCTCACATTCATGACCAGAATAGCGCCAATTCATATATTCTTGATTAACTATATTTGAACGGTTTTTATTCCTTAAATGCAGGACCTCCTTTTCAAAACCTTTGTATTCTGTAACTGAAAAACTAAAACTCGACATTTTCCCCTAAATCTTAAAGTGACTATTTGCAGATAAAAATTCATCCCCTTTTTAGGAGAAAATCATAATACATTTCGTGTTGTTCTATCATCTTGCTAATCGTAAACTGAGACTGAACTCTTTCTCTTGATTTTCTCCCCATGTCCTCTCTTTTTAGTGGATCTTGATATAATTGAAATATTGATTCCGCGAGATTTTCGATATCACCCGGTGATATAACATAACCATTGTAATCATTAATAACCAATTCGGAGTTGCCGCCCACATCTGTGACAATAAGCGGCAAACCCATACTCATCTTTTCAAGGACAGAATTGGATAAGCCCTCATTTTTTGTAGGAACAAGGCACGCTACATCAAAGGCACGGGTATATTCCATAACATTATCCGTAGGGCCTACAAGGTGGACAATGGATGACAGGCCCATCTCTTTAACATAACTTTTATAATAGTCTAATAACGGCCCTCCCCCCACAGCGATAACCTTTATCTCCTCAATCCGATCACTTACCATTTTAATAGCTTTGAAGAGTACATCATAGCTCTTCTCAGGCCTAAACCAAGCTACGGTTCCTACGATAAAGTCAGATGATGTATATCCTAATTTTTCCCTAGCTGCATTACGCTGGTCCGCATCCGGCACTACAAATTTTTCTAGACGAACCCCATTGTATATTGTTCTGATCTTTTCCATGGGGATAAATTCTGTATTTGAAACTTGAACCCCAACTGAATTAGACACAGCAATGACACCTTGGAATATATTTTTAACTAACCGGTTCAAAAAAAAATGCCACTTACTTTTAAGATCACCAGTATCGCGCTTGCTCGAAATGATATGTTTTACACCAGACATCTTTGCAATGAGTGCTCCATAAAAATCAGATTTAATATGGAATGTCTGCACCAGATCGACTTTTTTATGCTTTATAAGCCTTGAAAGCTGAATTGCCTTTAAAAAAGCATTAAAAGAATAATATCTCCCAACAGGAATGTGTATAATAGGAATCCCAGCATTCTGAATCTTTTCTGCAAGAGGATTATCTACGAAATCAAAAACAACTATCAGGCATTTGTATTTCTTCCTGTTTAAATTCCTGACAAGAATTGAAAGATGTGTTTCTGTCCCACCCGCGACATGAAAGTGGTCGATTATGTACATTATAGTTTTTTGATTGTTCATTTCTTTTTAGAAAAGCTTTTTCCCTTTTTGTTTGAAAATCAGAGCGTCCTTCCTGACAGGAAATGTAAAATAAGAACCTTTACCTTTCATTTTAGTGTATCGAATCTTATCTGAATGAAAATCCTCAATCACATCGATAAGCATAGTGGCATCCTCTTTCTTTGTCTTAATAATCAGCTCATCTAAGCTTTCATCAGGGGCAATCGGAAGAAAAATCTGTTTTATTATATCCCCCGTATCAATCCCTTTCTCTATTCTATGGATAGTAATACCAGACTCTTTTTCTCCATTATAGAGCTGCCAGAAATTAGGAAGCATCCCTCGATAATATGGCAATGGAGCATTATGGATGTTGATACAATCAATTTTTGGCAAATCAATGAGTTGCTCTTTAAAGATAATAGGAGACGCTATAGAAATAAACAGATCTGCATTATATTGTTTAATTAGCTCTATAAATTCCGGGCTATTAAGGTCACTTCTTTCTATTACGGGAATCCCATATTTTTCCACGGTCTGCTTAACCGAATAGGTCTTGGCATGCAGATTCGAATTTGTCAGATCAATTCTTTTTTTACTCATTAACTTATGAAAAACATATGAGAACCCTACTTTTATAAAGTAATAGAATCCATAAAGACCTAACATCTGCTTAATCAGAGAGAACAAGGATTGTTTACCCATGGCTTTTGAAATTACGACAGCTGCTATTTCATCTTTTTTTTGGTAATTGAGTAAAAATTCATCAAAAAATACTTTAACATAGAATGGATCTTCTTGAGTAAACAATACGATTTTCATACAGACCTTCTCCGGTGCACTTTACGGTTATCTTTTTGTCTGCCAGGTAATGATATTTTCATTTCGAAACACTTTATACATGCTAATTAATGCAGCCACATTTACCGTACAAAAATATAATGGCAAATAAAATATAAACTTGTGCAGCCCCTTTTTTTCCAGATAATATCCTGCTATCGACAACCCATAAAATATTACCTGGCCCAGGAACAGAAAAAAATAAAAATAGGACCCCTTTATCAGAAGCAGATTTGTAAAAAAAGCAGCGATCATAAACAAAGGAACCATCCACCTGAGAACCTTATGGGAAATTAGTTGGAATGCAACAAATGGATATTTTACTATATTAAAAAGCTCTTTAACGTATAGCATGCCATTCATCCCCCTAACAATCACCCGGATACGCATTTTGAATTCATCTTCCGCATCTCCAGCGGTCTCTTCAAGAGCAAGGGCTTCCGGTTCAAAAACAATACGGTATCCTTTTTTTATAATTGTGAGTGGCTCTACCAAATCGCTTATAATTTCGGGTGGGAGCTCAGTATAAAGCTCCCGGCGTACTGAATATATGCACCCGCAACATCCTGTAATCGTTTTTATTTTCGTCTGGCTTTTCTTTATAAAATTTTCAAGGTTCCAGAATAAAATGGTCGCAAAACCCGTTGATGTATTGTCATTTTTTATGTAGTTGTACATACCGCTGACAGCACCGACTTCTTGATCTGCATAATTCCGCACCAAAGACTTGATCGACGAAGGATTATACATCGACGCTGCATCCGAAAATACGACAATTTCACCTTTACAGACTTTAACAGCACTATTTTGCGCTGCGGTCTTCCCTAACCGCCCCTCAACACGGTGTAAGACTACAGGAATACCAAAATCATTGCCTTCATATTTTTTTACAATTTCATCAGTCGCGTCTGTTGAGCCATCCGAAGCGACAATAATTTCTAATTTTGAACTTGGATAGTCCAATTCAAAACAATTCTTCAGTTTCTTTTCTATATCCTTTTCTTCATTATAGGCAGCAATTAAAATTGAAACCACTGGTTCAATCTGAGAGGCGTTTACTTTATTTCTAATAAAATATGAAAGAAAAACAATGAGTACTGGATACCCAATATATGAGTAAACTACCAATACAATTGACACCCAAAAAATTATCTCAGCCATTTCATCTCCTAAAAATCCACTTAATTGATAGCATAAAGCCCTAATGCACCCTGTCTTTCTTTTTTTTCAAAAAATTGATTATTCAGGGATGAGTTTTCTTTTTCTCAAATAATCAGCACAGGAAAGAAATTCTAAATTTTTAAAGCTCTGAACCAAAAAACTCAATCTTTTCTCTGTTTTATCCAGATTGACATAATGTCTGAATTTAAATCCGGCTTTAATTGATTCCACTTTTGGCTGCTCAGGGTCAAACTCCCATGGGTGGGAATAAAAAACAAACGAACCTTCTTTTTTAAGAACTGAGTCCATGCCAAGTTTAAATAAAAAAAATGGCAGTAACCTAAAGTATCCGCCGCCTCCAAGCGGCAATTTTCTCTTTCCAACCCCTAAATTACTTATTGGTAATTCAAAAAAATTATCCGAAAACTCGAAAGCCACCCCCATCTTTCTTTTATTTGAAAGATTAATTTTCCCATACCTCTCATGGGCGGAAAAAGAATTATAACTGGAGTCATAGATGTGGCCTGTTTCTTTGATCATTTCTAAAACATCATCATCAACAGCAAAACTTGGGGCTCTATACCCATATATTTTGTCCCCTATGGTATCTTCAAGTAGCTTTTTACTTGCTTCTAAATCCGAAATAATTTCTTTAGAATTCTGTTTTGTACAAAGATGATGCTGATTTCCATGTGAAGCTATCTCATGTCCCCTTGCCTTTATCTCTCTTATGAGTTCAGGCACCTTTTGAGCAATCCACCCAAGGATAAAAAAAGTTGCTTTCGGTTTGAAAGAAAAAGAATCAAGAAGGTCCAGAATTACATGCGTATTTTTTACAACCCTTAATTCACGGGATGTCCAGGAAGAAAATGAAATATAGTCTTTGAAATTCTCAACCTGAAACCAGTCTTCAACATCAAATGTGAGGAGAATTGCTTTTTTCTCTTCCAATTCCGTGGTATTCAAATCCATATTCCTTTAATTCTTCTGGATCGTACTGGTTTCTTCCATCAAAAATAATTTTCTCATTCATTTTTTCAGCCATCTGTCTAAAATCCGGTTGTCTGAATGTTTTCCATTCTGTTACAAGGACTAATGCATCCGCCTGATCAAGGGCGCTATATTGGTTGTCGTCAAACTCAAGCCGGCCGTCATTAAACCATTGACTGGGAAATTCTTTAGCAGCCTGTTCCATTGCAACAGGATCAAAGGCTTTTATATGTGCTCCAGATTTCAGTAACTCATCAATAACCACCCTTGAAGATGCTTCCCGCATATCATCTGTTCCGGGCTTAAAAGAAAGCCCCCAGATACAGATTTTTTTATCTGAAAGAGCATTGTCAAATCTCTCTTTAATTTTTTGTGGAAGAATTTTTTTCTGTTCCGAATTTCGTTTCTCAACCGAATTTAAAACTTCTGGCTCTATTCCTACTTCCAGGCTGGTACGAATTAACGCCTTGACATCTTTGGGGAAACAAGATCCGCCATATCCACACCCCGGATAGATAAACGAATATCCAATCCTGCTGTCTGATCCAATTCCCTTTCTTACATTCTCAACATCAACTCCAAGGCGTTCACAGATAACTGAAATCTCATTCATAAACGAAATCTTTGTTGCCAGCATAGAATTTGCCGCATATTTGGTCATCTCCGAATCCCTGACGTTCATGAGAATGAGTTTATCTCTGTTCCTGGAAAAAGGCGCATACAACCGCCTCATTATTTTCGCTGCACGGCTTGAGTCCACCCCTACGATTATTCTGTCCGGTTTTAAGAAATCATTTACAGCCGCCCCCTCTTTCAGGAACTCCGGGTTGGAAACAACATCAAATTCTACATTAGAACCACGGGTATTCAACTGATCCTGAATTGCCTTTTTTACTTTATCCGCTGTCCCCACCGGGACTGTGGATTTATTTACTATAACGGAGTATTCGGAAATATTTTCTCCTATCTGTTTTGCCACCTCAAGCACATAATTAAGATCCGCAGAACCGTCTTCTCCAGGAGGTGTTCCCACAGCTATAAAAAAAATAGTGGATGTTCTTGCAGCTTCAGCTAAATCCGTTGAAAAATTAAGCACACCTTCTTTATAGTTCTGAATTACAATCTTTTCCAGACCTGGTTCATATATTGGCAGAATACCCTTTTTTAGCCCTTCTATTTTTTTAGCATCGACATCCACACATGTTACTGTACTGCCCATCTCGGAAAAGCAAGCCCCTGTTACAAGCCCGACATATCCTGTACCCACAATCGTAAGATTCATTAAAGTTATCCTTTTCTGAGAAAATAAAACCCTGTAAATAGTTTATTCAAACAACCTGTCTTCAAGAACGGCTCTATTATTGGATGAATCAAACCTGACTGGTGTTGGAGGTGTCAGGCTGATTGTAAACATTCCTACATTTTCCTGGAAATCTTCCCGAGCAGTATCATCTGTTTTATAATCAGTAAACTCATATGTCAGTCGAACTTCCATCCAGCGCAAAGGATTCCACTCAAGCCCTGCACCCATGCCTAAAGTTTTATCTTTCCTATTCACAGTCGGTTCATCAAACTGATCAATTTCATAGCTACTGCTCAACTCAGCAGTTAAGCTTCGTGTCAAGCGATAGCTGAGTAATAGACCAGCCTCATAATATATATTGAAACCCAGGCTCGCAGCTTCGTCACCTGTTGGAACATAGCCACTTGAACCGGTCATGGCTAAGGAAGCCTTTCTCGTTAGATCAAAATTTTTATATAAGTCAAACTCAAGGAATAAATCTTCAGATTCGTCTGAGTTCAGGTTATCCCATTCTTGGAAAAGTATTCCTATCCCTATGCTCATCCTGAAATCCTCATCCTGTCGCCAGTCCAAGCCAACAGACGGGTTGTGGATAGTATGATCTCCTGAATCCTCATCTGTGTGAGTGTATTCATAAGAAAGGTAAGCATCCATACTCCGATTTAAACTTCTCAGCAATCGTATATCTCCTGCCCAGGTCTCCGGTTCATCTGAAGAAATATCATATTCTGTTATTTCATAGGAGGCCCCTAAATTAAGTCCAAATCGCGGTGTAAACCAATAGGATAAAAACACTGACGGTCTGTGGGATGTAAATTCATCGGCGCTTGGTTCTTCATAATCATCAAAAACATAGCTATAACTTAGACTGGCTCTGTTTCGTTCTCCGAATTCATACAGCATTTCTCCTGAGGTCGTGTTTGTGTCATGTTGCTCCCAGGTATTTGTTGTAATGGTCCGGTCCAGATCTCTTACATAACTCTCCGAAACACTTAACGTAAGATGTTTCGAAACCTTCATTTCCCCTATCAGCTCAACTTCATGTTGCCAGGAATCATTTTCGTCATAGATGTTATAATCTGTATATTCTGGGTTATAATTTAAAAACATATTGGCGTTTTTTCCAATAACTCCAAAAGAAAATCCTGCACTGTAAATGGTAGAAAATTCATCATCTGTGTTGTTTTCAGTTTGGTTATAATTGTCTGTATATTCTTCTGTAATGGAAAAAGTCGGCACAAACTGAGTAATAACTTTCGAAAAAGCACCCTGTGGGAAAAACAGAATAACAATAATAACCGCTGTATGAACAGAATACTCTTTAATTATCTTTGAATATCTCATAGCACTCCTCATTGTTATATTATTTAGGGAACTATAATAGTATCATCCGCCATTAAATATATATCTTTGCTAAAATTTCCTTTCAGGATATCATTGTATTTAATGGTAATGGTTGTTTCTTTCCCTCCACTTCTGCGGATCAAGATAATTTTATCTTTAGATGCCCACTCTGTGAAACCACCGGAAAGAGCGAATGCCTGCATAACCGTTAATTTTTTTACAATAGGATATTCCCCTGTTCGAATTACTTCTCCCAGAATATAAAACTTCTGGCTAACAGGTAATGCAAGTGTCACCGTTACATTTGGTGCTTCAACAAACTCTTTTATTTTCTTTTCTATTTCCTCTTTAAGTTCCATTGTAGTTGAACCTTGAGCCTGAATATCATTAATCAGTGGGAATGTGATTTTCCCATCACTCCTTACAGTCGCCTCTTCAACAGACAAATCCGGTTCCTTCCATGTTAGGATATTCAACACATCCCCAACACCAATTTTATACTGTGCAACATTTTCTTCCGCCTGAGAAATACAAGGAGAAAACAGACCAACACATCCCATTAACAGATAAAAAAAGACCAACCATTCTTTCTTGAAATTTAATATAAACATAGCTCCGCCCTTTCGATTGCATCGAAGTTAACTGCAAGCAAAATATCTCGTCCTACCCACTGTGTTTGGCTACCTGGCACCCCTGCCAAATAGCACTGTTTTTATTGTCCGAAGGATAATAACAAGGTCCATGGTGATTGATAAATTTTTGATATAAAAAAGGTCATAATTAAGCTTTTCTATAGCATCTTCAACGGTTGCCCCATAATCATACGAAACCTGTGCCCATCCCGTCAGCCCTGGCTTAACCTTAAACCGTTCTGTATAAAACGGTATTTCTTTTTCGAGTTCATCAGTAAAATGTTTCCGTTCAGGCCTCGGTCCCACCATGCTCATTTTACCAAGTAATACATCCCACAACTGGGGAAGTTCATCTATACGAAATTTTCGTATAATTTTTCCAACCCGGGTGATCCTATCATCATCTGTTTGTGCCCATACCGGACCTGTCTTTTTTTCTGCATCTTGGACCATTGATCGAAATTTATGCATCATATACTCTTTTTGATTTTGCCCAACGCGGTCCTGAGAAAAAAGGATTGGACCTTTTGAATCCAGTTTTATAAGAATAGCTGTCAATAAAAGTAAAGGCGAGAGTATGATGAGCATAACAATTGAGATTGCTATATCTTCAACTCTTTTTACAAAGGTTTTAAATCTTGATTTTCTAAACCCTTCAGAAAAAATAAGCCACGAAGGATTAATTTTAGTCACCAGAAGTTTCCCTGTCAACATTTCATAAAAAGTGCTTCCTTCGAGAACTTCAAGCCCATCTGTTCGACATTTAAGCAGTTCTTTTGTGGGGAAAGAGCCTCTTTGCTCCTTTAATGCAACTACAACTTTTTTTACGTCCATCTCTAAAGCGGTTTCGCAAAAATTCTCTTTGTCGCAATCAACAGAAACTTTATCGGCGATATCCTGGTCTATCACATCTTTCTCAGAGTCGGGTATTAAGAGCGCAACACTGTATCCACAATCAATGGTCATATTTATTTTGTTTATAATATCAAAAGCAAGCGGTGTTGAACCCAAAATAATAATGCTTTCATTAAAAAGCCCTTTATTTAAAATCCAGATATAAACAATTCTCCACCCAATGATAAAGACCAGCAAAAATAAAATACTTAAAATAAAAATTTCTTGATCAACTATGACAACAGGAAAGATAAAGTATATCATTGCTAATGCAATGGATGTGACACCTAATGCCTGAAGAAGCCTTATGCATGCCTCGGGAATTGAGGATGCAATCTCAAAATCATAAAGGTCATTATAATACAGACAGGTTTGACAAATAACCGTAATAAGTACTATTTTCAAAAACATTATCAAGTCAAACAAGAATGATTCAGACTGACTCAAAAGAAAAAAAGACAAACAGATAGAACCAAAAATCACGAGTCCTTCAAATAAGAAAAAAAGAATATTTCTAATGGGAAAATATTGTTTTAAAAGTCTAAGCATTTTTTACGCCATATCCGTAACTGTATCCATATTTTCCGTAAACATATCCGAACGGTTTCTTAGCAAAATTATAAACTACTCCAACAATCTTATCCCTTCCATATATATCAATCAAACTCTGAATATCTTTTTTTTGGGTTCTCCCTTGCTGCACCACAATCACTATCCCATCAACCTGCCTTGAAATAACACTTGTTTCTGAAGTCAAATGCGGGGGAGGAGTATCAATAATAATATATCGATCTTTGTATCTTACTTTTAACTCATGAATAAGCATTCTCATTTGCTCTGATGATAAAAGTTCAGAAGGATTTGGCGGCTTTTTCCCTGCCGTTAGGAGCGTCAGTTTTTTTAAAAAAGTCTTAACAAATAAAGATGATAGCGGCCTTGATTCAGAAAGATACTCACTCAATCCCTGTGTTTCATCAAGACCGAATAGCGAATGGATTGAAGGAGATCTCAAATCGCAATCTAACAAAAGGACATGCTCATCGATATTTTGAGATAAACTAAGCGCAAGATTTGCTGCTACAAAAGATTTCCCTTCTCCCGGAGAAGAACTTGTTATCATTATGCACCTTGGAGGGTTCCCTTTTTCAGGGAAAAGGATACTATTTTTCAAAAGACGGAACTGTTCTGCTTCAACCGATTGGGGCTCCAAAATAGCGACCAGCATAGGATCCACTTTCACAGGAACCTCAGCGGTCATCTCGTCATGGGTAACTTTGTTGGCAGAAGAAGCATTTTTATCGTCGTCTGAAAAAGCCGGCTCATTTTTTATGAAATCTATATCCTCTTGACGGTCATCATTCCCATCACTCTGCTGTAATTTTTCCAGTGCCTTATAAATTTTCCCCAACAGATTCACTCCACTATAAAACGTTAATGTATAATCTTAGAAAATCGAGCGCCTTATCAATCCCTTTCATATTCAAAAAAATAAATAACAAGAGCAAAAAGCTTATGTAGGAAAAAAATAAAAACATGGCTACCAGCTCGATCCTCTTTTTTGTCCTATCCCAAGGTTTTTCAAGGGGGGGAATCGAAGCAAGTATTGGTAGCCCAACACCTTCTTTAATTTGTTCTTCTGTCCTTATGGCAGGATTTAAAAGCTCTAACAAAAAGATAATCCCACCTCCTAAGCCAAGACCTAGTATTAAAGATAACATAAAATTCTTCTTAACATCCGGAGAAATTGGCTTTTCAGGAGATTTTGCATAATCAACTATACGAAATTGTTCTCCTTTTTGTTTTTTTTCCATATTCACTGCCAACTCTGCTTCAAGCCGTCTGGCAAGAAGAGAATTGTAACTTTCACGTATATTATTATAATCTCTTCGAATAGATTGTAATTCCTGTTCTCTTTGGGGGGTATCCTCTACCCTTTGTTGGTGGATCTCCATTTTCTTTTCAATCTGAGAAAGATTGGTTTTTATGTTTTGAGTTTCTTTTTCCAATTGTTTCAAATTGAATTCATGCTGAAATAAAATTTCATTTTCTGGAGAAGCGGAATTTGAATTTTCACCTTCCGATCCAACTTTTTCCTTTTCAGTTTTTGCTTTTTCAAGTTTTTCCTTCAGCGATGTGATTTTTTTTCGTGTTTTAATAACTTCAGGATGCTTTTCTGTATATTTTAACAATAAATCATCTAATTGCTTTTTCCATAAATCGTATTGGTGTTGATCGGAAGATTCATCCGGAGTGCCCACAATTGATCCATCCGGCTGTATTGTTACATTGCTGTTTTGGGAGAGTTCCCTCAACCTTGAAATTTGTCCATTCAAAATTGCGATGGCGTTTTGATTTTCTCTCAACGTATTTAAAGCGTCTGAATATTGTAGCTGGAGTCTGTCGAGTGTCCTTAAATTAGTCTCCAACTCATCCGGCAACCCCCCCATATATGCTGTCCTATAATCGGCCAACTCCTTTTCTCTGGCCTCAAGTTTCTCTTTTATTTTTTTTAGTTCCGATTCAAGGAATTCGCTGGTTCCAATTGCTTGACTTTCCCTGACTTTCAGGTTTTCATCCATAAAAATAGTGGCTAACTTATTAACTACTTTCATTACTAATTCAGGACTGTTTCTATAGTAAAAAGAAATTGAAAATGCCTCTGTGCCTGATCGATCACGACTGTTTTGTTCAACTAAAATTCTTCCTCTCAGATCCGTAATCTTGTCCTCCAAGTACATTTCTTTTTCTTCTTCTTCCTGATATAGATTAAATTCCTTTATTATCTTTTCAAGATTTGTCCTGCTTAATATCAATTTTGAGATAGTGGCGATCCGGCGCTGGTGATCTGTGGAAACAATTGACTGAACAATGCCTTCGGGCACTTTTTGGGGCTGGATAAGAACGGTTGTAGCGGCTTGATAAACCTTATCTGCAGTGATAGTATAAAGAAAGCCAATAGTAAGAAAAAAGCATACTGGCAAAATTAGTGTCCATCTTTGACGCATCACTATTTCTAATATTTGTTCCGGCTTTAGAGCCGCCATTTGCTTTTGAGTGCCTGCCATTAGTTCCTTTACACAACATTAATTTCCATAACCATAATACCGCTCACATCCTTTATAAGAGCTGTAATTATTCCTCATATAATGTTGTTTGTCAATAATATTCACGTGCCTCCAGATAAAATCAAACCATGCGCTAACGAACAATAAATTCTTTTATAAAATATGAAAATCTTGTAGAGTAACTATGAAATTTAGTTCCCTAAATATGAAAATAAAGTAATAGCAACCTGTCTTTGTTTTTTTATAACTATCCCTGATAAAAACCTTTTTGCCCCATAAAATAAAGGCAATCGCGATTTGCGCTATAATCAAGATTTTAACTGGCACATTTCATGCTTTTATTTATATAGACTTTTAAGTCCTGGGAAGATTAGCCTGTAAATTTTGAAGACCTACACATGAGAGCACATCTATTTTGATTTAATTCTTATTGCTGTTTTTAGTTCATCTTAAATCAACCCAAGTAATCCTGCATCAAACCGGCAACAACTCTGTTCTTTCATATTAGCCTAATAGAAATTACAGAACCAAGTAGAAGAAATAACACTAAACTAAGGAGAAAAAAATGAAAGTGGCAAAAACATTCCAAATCAAAATTTTTCATTTAGTTATAACAGCGATTTTTTTAACCTTGCTAAGCTCTCCCGCCAATGCGATTTTAATGTCAAGAGATTTCATATCCGGAGGAGACGAATTATTGACATTCGATTCTGATACCGGATTAGAATGGTTGGATCTTTCT
The DNA here is from genome assembly GCA_033851995.1 of Desulfobacteraceae bacterium. Lineage (GTDB taxonomy): Bacteria > Desulfobacterota > Desulfobacteria > Desulfobacterales > Desulfobacteraceae > Desulfobacula. Next base: position 68,416 of record JAWSVI010000007.1, read on the forward strand.
GAAACGCTTGATCAATCCTACAATAGTATAATTGGGGGATATGGTGGGTATACCACAACATATGGCTTTCGTTATGCTACCAATCTTGAAGTCATTGATTTAATAAATAATGCGGGCGGTGACAATTCGACTGGAATTGGCAACCTGCTCGATTTGCTCGGGTGCACAACGAATTGCTCTGGAAACAACCCAGGAGCTTTCGGCATTGTTCCTGAAAGTGGTGGAATTGTTGAATATTCCTGGTTTTTACTTTCAGGTTCCAATAGCGATGTTTTTGTACCGGGAAGCGATGGAAGCTTACCGGATACCGGTAGTCTCCTGGTAAAGGTATCGAAAGCAACTCCCGTACCGGAACCATCAACATTATTATTGTTCACTGCAGGTATCGCAGCGTTCATCGGTTTCAGAAGCAAAAAAAAAAGAAATGATTGATGCAAAACAATCTTTGTTTTGAAGAAAGATCACTTTTAGAGTATAAGTAGTTGATTTCAAATTCAGTCTAAGTATACATATAGTGAACTCTACCTATCTGTTATTCGGCTCAAGTTTTCCACCAAATGGCAGAAAAAAGGCTAATTGCTTTTTCATCGTGTGGGTATACATAATCTGTTGGAAGAAAGGCAAGAATTTTTGATATCTTGAATGATTATTTTACATTCTCATGCTGAGAGTCTATAAAAATTTAGGTGAAAATCAACTACTTATCAACTGCGACGATCCATATTTCTTTCCTCTGACAACTTTTGACAACCCTAAAAGCCCAAAACCCAACAAAAATATTGAAGCTGGCTCAGGAACTGGAGTTGTGGTCCTGATTGCGCAACCGGATTCTGAGATATCCCCTCCAAATCCAGCATTCAGACCCCACTCCAAATCAGACGGCGGCCCCAAGGGCCAACCGACGATTATAGAAAATAAATCGTCAAGATTTGGAATATCTTCAAGAACTTGAAACATTGCATAGCCAGACCACCCCCCAGCACACTGGTACCCAAATGGCGCCCATCCAGTTGGATGATTTTCTAAAATAACCGGGCCTGGAACCTGTTCCATGTTTCCCAGATATATTCCCAAAAAATTACCAGCCATAAAAGAGGTGTTAATAAAAACATCCCCGTTGCCATGACTATAATCCAAATGTGAAGAATCAATAATTGACAAATTTATTTGCCATAAGTCAACTGGATTTCCCCAATCATCAAGCACTGTATCAGGCACATCGATATAATCAACCGAAAGGGTAAATGCGTTTACGTTACCAAATAAACAAAACAGAGACATGCCAATTATCAAACCAATTATGCTTTTTCTCATTTTTATACTTTCCCCTCTAACTTTGAGTTATTGAAAGCAAAAATCAACCATTTCTCAAACCTGTTTCTTCATAGTGTTTACTTTTCAACTCAGCAACCTGAAATTTTTCCTACTAAGCATCAAACTATCAAAAACCTCTAACACAGATGTGGAATAGCATTATTACATTCCCCCAAAAGAACTAAACTTAAACTGCCAGTAATATATCAATTGAGAATAATCCAGACTATCAACTTCTCATTTAAATACTTCTGTTAAGTTGATTTTTCTATTTATTCCTTTTCACATTTACAAGCAATATTCATACCGGTTTCAAAATTTTAAAACAATATTCAAGTCAAAGTATTCTTTTCCCTCTGTGTAGAGCAAAATACTTACAGGTGATTTTTATACGACCACTACTCAAAACAAACAATTAGGGTAATAATTGTTATAAAGTTAAGGAATAAATGTAATATTCTTACATAAATTACATAATCATATTACTAAAAGGCCCTATTCTATAAAAACAATGAGCTTGAAAAAGGGACTTTGAAATCAGCTATCCTATATTACGAATTCATTTTTCACGCTTTTTATATTTACAATATCATCTCGTCAATAATATCAATATTTCGTTTTTTTCAAAATTAAGCTCTCTTCAATTGACAATTAAAGCTCAAGGCTTTACTTTTTAAAGCATGAAAACTCCAAACACTATATATCTTAAGGACTATGCTGCTCCTGATTTTCTGATTGAACAGGCAGATCTAACCTTTGACATTAAAAACGGTGCAACCCTGGTCACTTCAAAATTAAGAATGAAAAAAAACCCTTTAGCAATCTCAAACAATGCCTCTCTCGTCCTTGATAAAGGTAATTTTGAAATTAAATCTGTGGTTGCAAACGGAATGGTGCTGATGCCTGGAGAATATGAAGCAGATGAAGACTCCTTTCTCCTTGTCAGGACTCCTGATGAATTTGAACTTGAAATTGCAAACATATTAAAACCCCATGAAAATACTAGTCTTGAAGGATTTTATGCATCTGGCGATATTTTATGCACGCAATGTGAGGCTCAGGGATTTAGAAAAATCACCCCATTTTTAGACCGCCCGGATATAATGTCAGTCTATTCCTGCACAATAATAGCGGACAAGTCCAAGTATCCGGTGCTGCTGTCCAACGGAAATCTTGTCAAATCAGGTGATCTTGATGGGAATAGACATTATGTCCGGTGGGAAGACCCATTTAAAAAACCAAGTTATCTATTTGCCCTTGTAGCAGGAAATCTTGCCCATATACATGACCAATTCATCACCAGATCAAACCGAATTGTAGATTTAAAGATATATTCAGAAAAAGAAAATATTGATAAATGCCATCATGCCATGACATCTCTCAAACAGTCCATGGAGTGGGATGAAAAGCGTTTTGGGCTTGAATACGATCTCGATCTTTTTCAGATCGTGGCCATTAATGATTTTAACGCTGGGGCCATGGAAAACAAGGGATTAAATATTTTCAACTCCAAGTATGTACTTGCCAATCAAAAGACTGCCACAGATGAGGATTTTATGAACATCCAGGGTGTGATCGGGCATGAGTACTTTCATAACTGGACAGGAAATAGAGTTACCCTTAAAAATTGGTTTCAACTAAGTTTAAAAGAAGGTTTGACAGTTTTCAGAGATCAGGAATTTTCCTCTGATTTAAACTCCAGAGGGGTAAAACGAATTTCCAATATAAGAAACCTTAGAGGATATCAATTCCCTGAAGACAATGGACCAATGGCACATCCGGTCAGGCCAGATTCATACATAAAAATGGATAATTTCTACACTATGACTGTGTACGAAAAAGGGTCTGAACTTATCCGAATGATCCATCAATTAGTCGGCGAACTTAAATTTCAAAAAGGCATGGCGCTGTATTTTAAAAAATATGACGGTATGGCCGTTACCATTGAAGATTTTTTAGAGGTCATGCAAGAAGCCTCCGGCAAAAATCTTGAACAGTTCAAAATGTGGTATTTTCAATCCGGCACCCCTACTGTAACTATGACAAGGTCGTATGACAAATCAAAATCCAGGTTATCTCTCACATTTGAACAAAAGACCACTCCAGACCGTAATCAGGAGGTCAAACGACCGCTCCACATCCCCATTCGTTTCGGGATTATTGACCAACATGGGAATAATATCAATCCAACCGGAAAAAAAGTTTTAGAACTCTGCGAAGATAAAAAAACGTTTGCATTCGACGATATCCCGGAAAACAGCCTACCGTCCATATTCAGGCAGTTTTCTGCTCCCGTAAAGATAAGCACCGATTTCACAGATAAAGAACTGGCATTCCTAATGGCAAATGACACAGATGAATTCAACCGTTGGGATGCTGCCCAAACTCTTTTTATCAAGGAACTAAAGATACTTGTGGGAGACATACAGGCAGACCGGAAGTTATCCATCTCCGAAAACCTAACTTCAGCATTTAAAAAAGCATTGACGAATAAAAATACAGACCGTGCATTTCTGGCTAAAGTACTTGCCCTCCCATCTGAAACTGAAATTAAAGACCACTTCGAGTGTATTGATGTGGAAGCAATTCATATTGCCCGGCATTTCCTGAAATCAAATATTGCTGAGCAGCTTAAAAAAAATTTTGTAACCACCGTTGATACCTGTTCAAAATCAGATCCATTGGAAATATGCCATGATGCAATGGCGGAAAGGAGCCTTAAAAACCTGTCTTTGTCCTATTTAGGCAGTCTGAAGGAAATGGAGACCACTGAGTTGATCTGGCAACATTTTGAGTCTGCTCAGAACATGACAGATGAACTGGCAGCGTTCCAAATACTATCTGATATTGATATAAATACTAAAAAAAAGGTTGTCGAAGCATTTTATTCAAAATGGAAACATGACAATCTGGTTTTGGATAAATGGTTTATGGTCCAGGCAGGATCTACACTCAACGACACGGCAAAACAAGTAAGTTCCTTAATGGAACACCCTGATTTTTCGATTAAAAACCCCAATAAAGTGCGGGCATTGATCTACATGTTTGCCATGCAGAACCCGGTTAATTTTCACCAAAAAAATGGATGGGGATATTCATTTATTGCTGATCAGATTCTTTTGCTGGACACCATCAATCATCAGGTTGCCGCAAGATTATCATCGTGTTTCAACCATTGGAAAAAATATGATGACAATCGCAAAGTACTCATGAAAAAAGAGCTTGAACGTATCATTTCCGTTCAAGCTCTTTCTAAAAATGTTTACGAAATTGTTTCAAGAGCTCTTGACTAGAATTTTTTTCTACAACCGCCAAAAATTCAGGCTCAATTCTTTTGCTTGGTCATTTTCGAAAACAGATTTCACATCAACAAGACAGCCATCCGGTAGAAGCATTTCCTTAAATTCCGGAAGTGAGGTTTCAACATACTCTTTATGGGGTACTGCGATAATCAATGCGGACAAGTCTTTGAGATCATCCCACCTACAAAGTCCCACATCATAGTAGGATAAAGCCTCTTTGGGATCGGCAAGCGCATCATGAACCAGAACTCTTGTGTCATAGGAGTACAGCTCCTCTATAATATCAACAACCCGGGTATTCCTTAAATCTGGACAATCTTCTTTAAAGGTCAACCCAAGAACACCCACTTTTGCATCCTTTATAGCAAGCCCTTGCTTAATCATCATTTTAATGGTTTTTTCCACCACAAACCGCCCCATATTATCGTTTATTCGCCGCCCGGAAAGAATAATTTGAGGGTGGTAATATTCAGATTCTGCTTTAAAAGTCAGGTAGTATGGATCAACACCAATACAGTGCCCTCCTACCAGTCCGGGTCTGAATGGTAGAAAATTCCATTTTGTACCTGCAGCCTCGAGAACATTTTTCGTATCAATGCCAAGCTTATCAAAAATCAGAGCCAGTTCGTTCATCAACGCTATATTTAAATCTCTCTGGGTATTTTCAATTACTTTACAAGCTTCTGCTTCTTTAATAGTTTTTGTTCGATGAACACCTGCCACAATTATTGATTCATAAAGTTTTGCAACTTTATCGCAAGTGGTCTCATCATCACCAGACACCACTTTTACAATATTTGACAGGGTGTGAACTTTATCCCCAGGATTGATTCGCTCCGGAGAATAGCCCACATGAAAATCTTCTTTCCATGTATATCCGGATTCTTTTTCCAAAATCGGCACACATACATCTTCAGTTACACCTGGATATACTGTAGATTCAAATATGACAATAGCTCCTTTTTTCATATACTTTCCAGCAGTCATGGAAGAGCTTTCCATATATCTCAAATCCGGTCTTCGGGCCTTATCTATAGGAGTAGGAACAGCGACAATAATATAATCGGCATCGGAAATTTTGGCAGGATCAGATGTCGGAAAAAAAGAAGTCGCTTTTTCGAACTCTTCCTTTTCAACTTCGCCTGTAGGATCTTTAAATCTTTTGCAATTTTCTATGATGCTCTCTTTAAGATCCAGGCCGATGGTATGAAATTTTGTTCCAAAATGAACTGACAGAGGCAAGCCAACATAACCGAGTCCAATCACTGCAATTTTTGTATCATTGTTCATAAAATATATTTTCCCTATATCTATCTATAATAATCTTTGTACCATTGAACAAAATTTCCAATTCCTTCTTCCAAAGAGGTAGAAGGTTTAAATCCGGTATCTTTTATCAAATCATTGATATCGGCATAAGTAGCAGGAACATCCCCGTCCTGAAGTGGTAAATATTCTTTAACCGCCTTTTTCCCTAAAGCGTTTTCAATTGCCTCAATAAATGACATCAAGGTTACAGGCTGGTTGTTACCGATATTGTATAATTTATAAGGGACACAACTGGTCGATGGATTAGGAGTTTGAGATGCCCAGGAAGGGTCTGCTTGAGGGATATTATTCATGACACGCACAACCCCTTCAATTATGTCATCAATATACGTAAAATCCCGCTGCATGTTTCCGTTATTAAACACCTTAATTTTTTCTCTGGCAAGTATAGCTTTTACAAATAGAAAATAAGCCATATCCGGTCTCCCCCAGGGTCCGTAAACTGTAAAAAATCTAAGGCCTGTGGTGGGTAAATTATACAAATAGCTGTAAGTGTGGGCCATGAGTTCATTGGCCTTTTTGGAAGCTGCATACAGGCTGATGGGATGATCCACATTATGATGGACTGAAAACGGCATGCTGGTGTTTAATCCATAAACAGAACTGCTGGAGGCATAAACAAGATGCTTGACCCCGGAATGCCTGCATCCTTCAAGGATATTGCCGAAACCAACCAAATTGCTGTCAATATAGGAAGCTGGATTTTCAATACTGTATCTTACGCCTGCCTGGGCAGCAAGATTGATAACATAATCAAATTGATTGCTTTCAAAAAGATTTTTAATTTTTTCTCTATCTGCCAGATCTGCCAGGATAAAATTGAACTTTGGATCTTTTTCTATAATGGACAGACGATTTTTTTTAAGGTTTACATCGTAGTAATCGTTTAAACTGTCAATACCATAAACATCATGGCCGTCTTTGAGCAAGCGGCGGCTCAAATTAAATCCAATAAACCCTGCTGCACCAGTCACAAGAACTTTCATAATATTTCCTATCCGATCAAGTTGTTTTTATACGAATTAACATTATGACTTGTTTAACACGGATAAAATAAAAAACACAATAAGAAATCCTGTATACAAAAGCAGCATGACCATACTTCCAAGCGCACCACTCCATATCCTTTACACATTCGCGCAAGGCTTAAACAGGTTATTAGCCAATCGTTAATTCGTAAATGATATTTTCAGGTTCTATCAGTTGGATGCATCTATTTGATAACAGGGATTATGGTAAATCAGAATATGTGGGGGAACTGCTCCATCTGCTGATTCTTTCCCAGCCGTATCTGTCTTCCCATCCTCGTCTACGATCTTTTACGCCCATCCTCCTTTCCTGACCGGGATAACCGGGGCCCATATCAAGGATGCGCCTGTCTACCGGAGATCTTCGGTCTATGGCTGAACGTTTTACATAAACACTTTTTGCTTGACTCATTTCGTCCTCCCAATAAAAATATATAAAAAAATGAACGATTCAGAGTAGAGTTGAGTGATTCAGATTAAACAAAAAGAAAAATATCTATAATTTTCTCAGATCAAACACTTTCGTTGCATGTTCTTTAATTATATTAATTTTTCAATAATTGTCAAAACTTTTTTGAATAATTTGGGGCAATTATTCATTAAGGAAAAATTAATTTTTCAAGTATAAGGCCGTAAAATTGCTTATAATCAGATGTAAACGCCCAGCCAAGATGTCCTCCACATGAGCAGCAGATGCCAATTTGCCAGGAGTACCCTATAAACCAGGAAAATTCATTGCTTGCCGTTGAAGCCGTGCGGCATCCTTTCGCTTCTGAAAAACAACCAATTTCAAATATGTACCCATGTGGATTGGCAAAAACATGCTGGAAAGAGTCGTTAACAGCAATTTTTTTTGAGGGGTCTGTAATATGATAGTTGCAATACCCGCACACAATAATTTTTTCATCTTCTGCAGATGTTCGAACCTCTTCAGAAGGTTTTGTCAGTGGCGCCTGTTTGCATAAAACTTTCATTTATCAAGTTTTTCAATATAGTAAAGAGTGGCCCCCACGGGTGCAAAAGACAAAAACACAATATTGAGCCAGGGAATTAAAAACAAAATGCCAAACCCAATATGAAACATAAGATTTTTCTTTAAAAATCCCATTCGCTCTTTAAAGGGCAGCATACGCCGGGCTGGAGTCAAATCTGTATTGTCCCAGGCCAGAAAAACACCAGCAACAATAGATGATACCACAACAATAATTGGTCCTGCAGGTGTAAAAACACCTACAATCATAATGATTAAACTGATCACAACGGGGATAATCGCCCTTGGGATCTCCTGCTTTATTAAATAGATAAAAAAGCCAAACCAAGATCCCGGTTCAAACCTGGCCTCCTCTCCCAGAACCATGACCTCTGTAATCCTGGACATATAATCCATAATGAATGCACAAAAAAGAATCTGTGATATCAAATAGGCAATAACCATGGATATTGCAGCAAGAAAAACAGACAATATCCATGAAACCACTTTCCAGACATAAATCAAAAAACCTGCTTCAGGCATTTTCCAGATCAGGTTCAAAATATCATTATGCCAGTATAACACCAGTCCGGACAATAAAAGTGTCAAAACCAACACCACGGCAAATCGCAGCATGCCTAAAATCAATAGTTTAGGGGTCTTTAACGCCAGGGCAACCCCTTTCAGGTTGTATTTTAAACCGTGATACAAACTCATTTTTAACCCTATATCCCTTGATCTTTCTTGTTAAATACTTACACCTGTACTATAGAAAAGCCACTTTTTCAATATCAGGGAGCGCAACTAATGAGAACTTATTATGTTGACGGCAAATTTGTCCCGGAAGACCAGGCAGTCATACCCGTGAACGATCTGGCTGTATTAAGGGGGTATGGTGTTTGTGATATCATGCGGACCTACAACAGCAAGCCGTTTTTTTTAAATGAACACATTCAACGCCTGGAGAATTCAGCCGTTCAGATCGGCCTGACACTGCCGTGGCAGACAAATGAAATCAAAGAAATGGTTATCCAGACACTTGAAAAAAACAAACCCATAGATGAGGCAAATATCCGGATTATAATCACAGGCGGTTCAAGCACAGATTTTTTTTCACCGGATGGTCCGCCAAGACTGATCATTCTCATTACAGACATCCCCAAGCTACCAGAAGCATGGTATAAAAAAGGCGTTAAGGTCATTACGCATATGAGAGAAAGAGACCTCCCGGATGCAAAAACCATTTCCTACGTTCCTGCTGCCATGGCTCTGAAGCAGGCCCAAAAAAAGGGTGCAATTGAAGCACTATACGTAAACCGGCAAAACCATGCCATGGAAGGAACTACCAGCAACCTGTTTGCTTTTTTCGGTAAAACCCTTGTAACCCCCAAAGAAGGCGTCCTTAAAGGCATCACCCGGCAGGCTGTCCTGGCTTTGGCAAAAGAGTTTTATCCTGTCAAGCAAAAGCCGATCCCTCTGGGTGAACTGATAAAGGCTGATGAAGTTTTCATCACAGGGACAAATAAAGGGGTTGTGCCGGTGATTCAGATTGATGATACAATAATCGGCAATGGCGTTCCGGGAAAATCCACAAAAAAACTCATCAAAGAACTTGAAATCCAGACTCAGTGTTTTATTGAAACCTGATCTGTTTCATTATTACCCGGCAGACAACGAATTAAAAAAGAAACATCTTTGGAAAATTCTTTGTAAGAAACATTCTTCTGTTCCTTTAGAATACCTTCATCGGTACTTATTCTGGTTTTATAATATTCAAGAAAACTCATTCCTCCTGAGGAGTGGATATCTTTAATATCCACAAAACCTTTAACTGATTCGCTGAGTGAACAGGTATCTTTCGTGATATATGAATGTTTGATTATCGTCAGTATCCTTTCACTGACATGGATCCAGTCTTTTGTTCCACTGCTTTCCAAACGGGAAGCGTTGTTGACTGCTTTGCCAATTGCAGTAACAATTTTTCTTTTCCGGCTTCCAAGAGGACCGATCATGCTTGAACCTATCTCCATACCAGCTCTAAAACCTATATCCACCTGAGCATCTGATATAAGCCTTTTTACGCGTCCTCCGGGGTCCATATGGTGTTGGCCTTTTTTAAGCTGATGAATCTCATTAAAAGTAGATGAAATAGCCAGCACCATCAGCATAACCCTTTCATCTGAACCCATGGCCAATTCCGGCCGCCTCCTGTCAAATGGGGAGGAGTTCTGCAGGAACACTCCATCACCGATGAAATTATCCACGCGACAGCCATACTGGTTTGCATTATTTGCCGTAATCTGGTGGCACAGGTTTAAAATATAAAAATAATCTCTGGGGCTGAAATTTCTTCTTATTGTTGCAGAACCTACCATATCCATAAAGGCATATACACCATCGGCTATATTGACTGCTTCCATATTCAACTGTGCTTCATTAACCGCCCCTACAGCTTTCAGGTACTTTTTCTGATGCTCTAACTCCACTTCTTTAAGTTTCAAATCAAGCGCTGTCTTTCGTAAACTCTTTTCCTTTCGCCAGATAATATGAGCCGCCTGCCTGCCCCTGGCTGAGCCAATATTGGCAAGAGAAGCCATCTCAATGGCAGAGATCAGCATATCCAGGCGTTTTTTCAATTCCTTTTCATGAACAAACCCGCCTTCTTTTTTTTCTAAGAATTCTTTATTGATTGTATTGAAAGCAATGGCTCCGTAATCGGGAATATAAGCAGAAACAAAATTTTCTGCTTTGAACTGGTTAACGATAGCCGTATTAATTTTCAGATCCGTCAAAGGCTTGAATATCTCCCCGTTGTAGGACAGAATGGACACGCTTGACTGCTCTTTTTTTTTTGACTTTCCTCGTAAGTTGTCAATAATAAGAATCTTAATGCCTTTCCCGTAAAACTCCTTATGCTTTCTTAGAATAAAAGAAATAATGCCATCGTTCTCTTTTTTTTCACCAAACTGAGTATCTTTATAAAGCCTGACAGGAGAAAGTCCTTTGTACCGGACAAAAAAGGTGCCCAAATACTTGAATAAAAGACCGATGGCTCCTCTGCCGTTAAATTTATGCATGACACCCCTGTCCCACTTTTCAGGGGACAGAAATCTCAAGCCGCTGCGATTGGTACCGTACAGGAGGCCGACCTGTCTGGCTTGCATCAGATGCATACTGAACTTTAGTAGAAGATCAAGGGCATTTTTTTTAACAAAAACACTGCGTTCGAATTTATCTAAATCAGGCAAGGCGAGTCTCATTTTCTGAATATGGGCTTAAAAAATTATTTGTATCGGCATCATCAGTATCTGTCTTATAAAATAAATTCTGAAACAGGGAAATATTTTTACTGCGAAAAGCAATCAATGATCCAATGAAAAACACATGGTAAATTCTATATACATTATCACCAACAACTTCCAGCAGTTTGTCCTTTTGTTTCTCCATCCGGGTAATCCAATCATTCAATGTTCTCACATAATGGGGTCTGAAATTTTCTGCATTTAAAAGCTCAAACCCTTCTGAAGATGCAAGGCGAACCAAGTCATGTTCAAACATCAACTCTCCTCCGGGAAACATGTATTTATCCAGAAACGAGTTCTCATACCCTTTTTTCCGGTACACATTCGTGGTGATGGTATGCTGCATAAACAGCCCCCCTTTTTTAAGACTGTTATGAACCACCTTGAAAAAATGGGCCATATTGTCCCTGCCTACATGCTCGGACATACCCACACAGGAAATTTTATCAAATTGTTCTTTTCCCAGGTCCCTGTAATTGAGTATTTTAATTTCAATATCTTGCTGGAGTCCTTCTTTCTCTATCCATTCATCTGCATATTTTTTCTGCTCACTGCTCAAAGTAATACCAATAACCTGAACCCCATAATATTTTGCTGCATATATGGCAAAATTTCCCCATCCACAGCCAACATCCAACAATTTTTCTCCAGGCTTAAGCCGTAATTTCCTGCAGACAATATCCATCTTTTCATTCTGGGCATCATCCATTCCGGCATCTTCACTGGCGTAGTAACCACAGGTATACCCCATTGTCCTGCCTAAAAAAATCCTGTAAAAGCTACTGGGGATATCATAGTGATATTCAACATTTTCTTTTTCAATCTCCCTTTGAGAGGTTCGATTGAAAATTTTTGAGACAAACCCTATATAGCCCTTTTTCTGGTTCAGGCTAAGCAGTTTTCCACACACCTGCTCATACAGATCCCTGATATTGCCGGATATATCAAAATATCCTTTCACATAAGCCTCGCCAAGTGAAAACGCATCCAGTGAAATCAAGGCCCTGAAAAATTTGCGGTCGTTTATGTGTATTCTATATTTTATATCATCCAGCTCAGTTATGTACTTTTTTCCTTTGGTGTCAATGATTTCCAATGGAATCATTTCCCTGTTAAGAATCCGCATAAATTTTTCAAGAAAAAAACGTTCTCTATTGAATAATGAGTTCATATCTTCACCTCTCTTTTGAAGTTTCAGAATGATAAACTTTTTTATACAAGGCCTTATTTTCAGTCATTATATTTAAAAAAAACAAAATGAAAAGGATAATGACAAATCAGTTATTGAATCTTAATCAGGCGATCGCTTTGAGAATATTGCGGGTTTGGAGCAGCGCCTTTGAAATATGCCTTTGTTTTCGGCCCAGTGTAATTTTAATGCTGTCCTTTTTTACAAATTCAAAAGGAAACAAGTTTTTCAGGCTTTCATTTAAGGTATGCAATGGTTTTGTCCGATGTTTTTCCGAAAAAGCAAGGGTTAAAGTATTGGGTGAGATATCCAGGCGTTTTACCCCTGCATGAATACACAATACCCTTAACATGATCTTCAGAAGCATGTTTTCAGCTTCTTTTGGCAGTTTGCCGTATCGATCTATCAACTCTTTTTTCATATCAGATATATCAGAAATATTTGAAAGGCGGGAAAGTCTTCTATACAAAGTCAGGCGCTGCTCAACCGATTCAACATAATTTTCCGGGAACCCGGATGACATGGCAGCATTGATCTCAGGCTCCAGGGGTTCGACAGTCTCTTCTCCCTTTAAATCATAAACCGCCTGATCCAGGAGCTTTAAAAACATATCATACCCAACGGCTGCTATATGACCAGATTGAGATGCCCCAAGTGCCGTTCCCGCGCCCCGAATCTGAAGATCTTTCATGGCAATCTGGAAACCTGAGCCCAGATCTTTATGCTCCATCAGAGCTGCAAGTCTTTTTTTAGCATCTTTGCTCAACCGTTTTTCATCATTGATAAACAAGTATGCATATGCCTGGTGGTCACCTCTTCCAATTCTTCCCCTGAGTTGATAAATCTGTGAGAGGCCAAAATGCTCAGCTTTATTAATGATCATGGTGTTTGCTGAAGGAATATCAAGGCCTGACTCGATTATGGTGGTACATACAAGCACATCTATTTCCAGGTTCACAAACCCCAGCATAACCTTTTCAAGCTCAGTTTCAGATAAACGGCCGTGAGCAACCCTGACGTTAGCCTCCGGTACCAGTTCTGAAAGATTTTCAGCAGTTTTAAAAATGGTTTTTATATTATTATGAACAAAGAATATTTGTCCGCCTCTGGACAATTCCCGCTGCACAGCATCTTTAATAATGCTGTCTTCATACTTTGAAATATAAGAAATAATAGGCTGCCGATCTGCAGGCGGAGTGGTAATAACGCTGATATCCCGCATCCCGGTCAAAGACATGTGAAGCGTTCTTGGGATCGGAGTGGCCGTCAGTGCCAGCACGTCAACCGAGCTTCTTTTCTTTTTAAGAGCTTCTTTATGTTTAACACCAAAGCGCTGTTCCTCATCAATGACCAAGAGCCCAAGCGAGTTGAACTCCACATCTTTTTGAAGCAGCCTGTGTGTCCCAATGGCAATGTCCACCTGGCCTGACTTAATCGCTTTTAAGATCCGGATCTGCTCTTTTCTGGATCGAAAACGCGAGAGGCATTCTACCTTGACGGGATATTGGGAAAACCGGTCTTTAAATGTGGCCAGATGCTGTTCTGCCAATATGGTGGTTGGAACCACAACAGCGACCTGCTTGCCGTCATTTACAGCTTTAAATGCCGCACGTATGGCAACTTCAGTTTTTCCATACCCCACATCTCCGCACACCAGGCGGTCCATGGGAATATCTGATTCCATATCCAGGTTTACATCGTCAATAGCCCTTAACTGATCACGGGTTTCTTCGTAGGCAAACGCGGCTTCAAAATCATTATAATAATTATCAGGGCGGCTGAAAGAAAATCCTTTATTAACCTTCCGCTTTGCGTACAGATCCAGAAGATCAGCGGCCATCTTTTCAACTTCCTGTTTTGCTTTGGCCTTGGATTTTATCCAGGCTTTAGAACCAATTTTATCCAGAACAGGAGTATAGCCATCCACCCCAATGTATTTACCGATCATCTCTATCCGGTCAACCGGCAGATACAATTTATCATCATCCTGATACAAAATAAGGATAAAATCCTGAGATATCCCGTTAACCTTAAGGTTGCAAAGTCCTTCGTATTGCCCTACCCCATGTTCGATATGAACAACAATATCTCCATTTTTAAGCTCTTCCGGAGTAATAAATTCTGTTTTTAAATCCCGCCTTGTAGAAGCCTTTCTCCGGATTCGTTTTTTACCAAAAATTTCGTTTTCCGTAACAATAGCAAGTCCCTCTTCCGGAATGACAAATCCGGAAGAAACATCGCCAAAAAGATAGTAAATACCGGGAGAGGCTTTTACTGCATTTGAAAAATTCTTAGAGGCTGCAGGAGCTATCCCGTAAGGCCCAAGGAGGGATAATAGTCGTTTGGCCTGAGAATCCTGGGAAAGCACGCACAAGACCTTGCCCTTATTCTCTGTATGCTCTTCAAACCATTCCACAAGAGGGGTGAGGGGATTATCTTTGGAACCGTGACGCTGCAGGGAAGCAGACAAGCCTGAATTGTCCTGATATTCAAAAGGGAGGGCCAATGATTGTGTCTGATCAGCAGATTCCCTTATATCAAATGCTCTTAATGCAACGTGATGTCTTGATTCTATCTCCTGCCTGATACTTTCCCATTTCAAATAAATTGATTCCGGACAAACGCACAATCGCCCTTCAGATGCAGTGGTTTTATAATTTAAAAAGGCCTTGTTCTCAAAATCAAGGGCGCTTGATTCCAAATCTTCGGGTGAATCCATGACAACACATGATTTTTGCGGCAGGTAGTCAAAAAAGGTATCTTGAGATTCATAAACAATAGAAAGCATACTCTCAATACCAGGAAAACGGCCAAACTCTCGAATTTGATTTACATATTCGCGTACTTTATCGGCACTCAGGCCTGCATCAGATCCTGCCTGCCTGAGACGGGCAAGTATATGGGGCTGCTCCTGACGGGAAATAATCGCTTCTGTTGCCGGAAGAATAATGGTTTCAAAAATCTCTTTTGTGCCTCTCTGGGTAAAAGGAGAAAAATAACGAATGGATTCCACCAAGTCCCCAAAAAACTCGATTCGTACAGGAAATTTTTCGCCAGGAGAAAACACGTCCATAATACCACCGCGAACAGAATATTCTCCAGGGTCTTCCACCAATGAAGTCTTTGTATAGCCCCCTGACTCAAGCGTCAAAATCAAATCATCACGATCAATCTCTTCATTGGCTATAACGATTTCAGAACTCTCATTCAAACTCTTTTTCGGAATCAGGCGCTGCATAGTGGTCTCTATAACCGTGACAATAATGAGGGGCGTAGAACTTGAGTTCATTATAGCGGACAATGCAGCCAGACGGTTGATTGATGTCTGCTTATGATAGGCAAGGGATTTGAATGGTAATATGTTATATCCTGGAAAATATATCAACCGCTCTTTTTGCTCCGGCATAAAGAACGCCAGTTCATCCATAAAACCCAAAGCCTGTTTCTGATTTTTCAAAATTACAACTATGGATTTACCCATTGAGGCATAGAGTTGGGAAACCAGATGGGCTTTGTGAGATCCATCTGAAGAGGAAATTACCACACTTGATTCTGCCTTTTCAACAGCCTTTATAAGATTTTTTGTCATGGATTTCCTACAGATGCACAGTCTGGCAAGTTTTTTAGATTTCCTTTAAAAAATTATGATCCTGATTTAAAAGAAGTAGGCAAAAGAATCAAGCAATATTTTATTACTGTCAGTTCACTATGCTTTAAATCACTAAAGCCACTCATTCACTGATAGATTCAATAAGTCTTTGTGCTTTTGCACTATCTGGCAAGTTCAGGCCAAGATCAATTGACTTTTGCAAACTGTCTAATCCCTTTTTGATTTGTCCGTCAGCCAAAAAAGCTTGCCCCAAGTGGTAGTGAACAATGGGTTTTTTAGGAGATAGAATGCTTGCTTCTTTCAAAAGAGATATTGATTGACTGTAAAATTTCTTTTTATAACAAGCCCAACCAAAAGTATCCACAACTGAAGTTATTTCCGGCAAATGTTCATAGGACAATCTTGATAGCTCAAATGCTCTATTGATGTTACTGTTATTTTTAAGATACAGATAGGCTAAATTATTAGCTACTTTGGGAGAGTTCTGATTGTTTAAAAAGGCTATTTCAAGAATTTGTATCGCTTCTTTTTCTCTTCCTTTCTCTAAGTAAAGCTCGAAGAGTGCATTGTAGCAATCTAAGAATTGGGAACAATTTTTTGTACAGGCTTTTAATATTTCAACATGTTTCGACCAATTATTTTCCTTCTTATAAACCTCAGCCAACTGAATATATGAATTTGGCAATTCTGGAAGCAGATCCGTTGCTTTTCGCAGGCAGATTATAGCATTTGAAGTGTCGCCTCTGGTTAAGTGGAGTTCGCCTAAAATGTAATGTAAATATCCATTATCAGGATAGCGTTCTATTGCTACCTCAAAATATTGCCTTGCGACCTCCTCTTTTCCAACTGTTACTAAAAGCTCTTTGTATCGCCAAGCCGCGTCTACTAAGTAAGGATTCTTTTTCAAAACAATTTTGTAATACTCAAGTGCTTTTTTATATTTCCCAAGTCTTTCATTTGTAATTGCCAAATAGTATATTGCCGCCTGCGAATCTGGATTTATTGAAAGGGCGAGTCGAAAGTACTTAAATGCTTCATAAAATTGCTTTTTTGCTAAAAAAACATTTCCCATTATCAAATGAGCCCGGTAGCTTTCCGGGTCCCGATCAAGAACTCTTTTAATATATTCAAGGCTAAGGTCAAGTTCATTTTTTTTATAATAAATATCAGCAAGCGCCATTTCGGCCTCAGAAAACAGGGGGTTTATTCCAAGAGACTTGATAAAGTTCTGCTGAGCCAAGTGGACATGCTCACTCATAAGGTAGGTTAGGCCAAGAAAATAATATGCAAGAAAATATTCAGGTTTTTCTCTAACAACCTGCTTGAAATATCCTTCTGCAATGATTGGTTTTTTAGAAAAAAGGTAAAATTTCCCCGCCAGAAAATTAAACTCTGGATCATTTTTCATCTCAACTTTATAGAGATCAAGGATAGCAGGAATTTCTGTGAGCTTATTTTGGGCCAGCAGTATTTCAATTAGATATTTTTTTATGGATTTGTTTTCAGGCGCTTTTTTGATCAAAATTTCAATAGTATTACGAGCTTTTTGATATTGTTTTGTATTAAAGTAAAATTTAGATAGAATCATCAGAAGTGATAAATCCTCAGGTTCAAGTCTAATAGCCTTCTGGATAGATGCCTCTGCCTTTTTCATATCATTTTTCAGTTTCCAATAATTTGCCATTTGAAGCAAGGCATCAATGGATTCTGTCTGGTAGGCTGCTGCAATATTGAATGTTTTTTGAGCAATCTCAAGTTTGCCTTGGGCTAAATAGCAAGAGGCTAATTTGATAAATGCCAATTCGTTTTGAATAGCTTCCCGTGCAGCTTTTTCATAATAAAGTTGAGCCTCTGGCATACGTCTTTCAATCACACACAAATCTCCAAATAAAATGTTCATTTGTGGATCTGCGGGATATTTTTTTTTAAGTATCTCCAAATTCTGAACGACCCTGTCAATTTTCCCGGTAGCCAGTTGAAGCTTTGTTAATTCAACCAATACATCATCACTATCCGGCTCATCTCTTAAAATTTGAACAAATAGATTTTCAGCTTTTGGATATTCAGCCAGCCTCAAATATGCTTGGGCCATTTTTTTTAGAACCCCAACATCACCCGGACGCATGTCTAAAGCCTTTTTCCACATGGAAATCGAATGTGAATAATCTCTTCTCGCAAAACTGATGTCACCTTTTTCAACTAAATTTTTGAATCTGCTTTCCGGTTTTTCAATGCAAGAACATAGACCAATAAATAATAGGCTAAAGACAATAAGAATCTGTAAAATTTTGCAGTTAGATATCGTCGTTCGTGTTTGGGATTCATAGTGTGAAGACATAGTGCTGACCGATCATCGTTTAATAATTGATGAAAAAAACAAAAAAGCCAACCCCAAAAAAATCCCATAAAAAGCAGCCTCTTCTTTGTTCGTCATTAGGTAAGGAACAATATTACCCAATTTTACTAGAATCTTAAAAATAAAGGGATCGCCACCACTTTTGCCTGAAAAGTCTGTTAAACTATTTGAGAAAGTGATTTCGCTTTCCTCAAAATCTACTTCATTGCGATGTCCTATATTCGGGGCTCGAACTCGACTAATGTTTCCGGTTGTGGTTCTGGAAAAATTTGTTTTTAAATCTGGTCTTAAGTTTCGATTTTGTACAAATGGTTTCTTAATGAAACGTGCCCTATTCGTCTCCAACCTTGGGAGATTAGAACTAATGGCAACATTACTCCCATCTGTTGCCCGGTTTAAAGCATCAACAAACCGGTTTCTTGATTCATAAAGAGAATTGACATCTTCGGTTTGTTGAAAAAGTCGTTGCGGGTCCCAAACAGAAACCTTAAGGTCTTCTCTAAGTTGTATTGACCGATCTTGAATATCTATATATTCCTCAAGCAATTTTTTGAGTTTCAAATTGGCGTACAAAAAATTGGCCAAAGTATTTTCAGTTGTTATATGAGTTTTAAAATCAATAGATAAAGGGATGTTTATTGAAATTGAATCTATTGGAACAAAAAAATTTGATTTAAAAAAAAGGAGGGGGCCTTCATCAGAGGGGTCATTGCTCAAGTCATCATACAGCACCATGGTGCTCGTATCTTTCTTTAAAACGACATTATGACCAGCTCTCAAAAAATCACTGTATCCATTTTTTGTCTCGATATAGGCTTGGCAGATATCAGGTATCAATAAAACCACAACCAAATATAATATCGTTCTGCTAACAGAATAAATATCTCTTAACAAATTTTTTCCTTGTCGCCACAGTTTAATTTCTTTAATTAAAATAAATAGTTGCAAACACATCTATATCAGACATATAATCCTCGCTTTTTTAACTTGATATACAAAATATAAAAGATGAAAACAATCCATAATTTTATTCTTTTTTAAATTTGGTATCAGGCTGCCCTTCAGAATGAATTATTTGAATTTATTGGCCAGATCATTATCGATGACATATATACAGGCCTCGTTTGCCCCCTGCGTGGTATACCCGAATTTTTCCACAAGATTATCCAGAAGGAATTTGACATCCTTTTTGATCCGTTTATCATGTGCTTTGAATTTATCCGTATCAAAATCCTTAATTGCATTTCTGAAATTTTCATTTTCAATAAAGGGCTCAAGCACTCTTTTTTTCAAATTATGGACATACCGCTCATACAGGGATTCGAAAAGCCGTGTTTCAGTAATATTTTTGCCTTCGATCATAATCTCATGGGTCAGGGTTCGGGTGGTATACTCTTTCAAGACCTCATTTCTTATTTCCTGGCGTCGCTTTTTATCCATGTTTTCAGAAAGCAGACGATTTTCAATGCTTTCAAGAAACTCTTCGGTCACATGAATTTCTTCCTTTGTAAAGATGCATTTAATCACCGAACCAAACTCATTGGTGACGGCTGAGATAAAATTTTTAATATCTTTGGCAATCTGATCCTCATTATAATAATACAGAGACTCTTTAACCTGCTGCAAGATGCTGTAATCATACATTCTCAAAAGGGATTCAAGGAAATCCTGTGGAATCATCCGTTTGGGCTGGTCGTCAATTTTATTGAAGAATGTGCACAGGTCCGGCATATTTATCAGCCGGTCCTCTTTGGCGTATTTTGAATAAAACTGGTCAAATATTTTGATGGCATCCCGTCCGGAAAGTCCTTCTTTCCCATAAATTTCCGATTCAGCAATAATCTTTTTGAGCATCCTGGTATCCAGGGATTTTACATCGTCTTCTTCCAGCCATTTGGGGATATGCCCGGCGAACAGTTCCATTTTGAGGAGCATGAGCTTATCATCGCAAAAATTCTTATATTTGCCAGGCTCCTTTATCCACTCAGCCAGGGCTTGTGATTTTTTCCCAATTCTTGTGGAAATAATAATTCTTGCAAAATTTTCCAAAACCATTGGGAGAAAACTGCCTTCAATGTGCCGTCCAAAAATATTGCTAAGAATCTTGACTTCAGTTTTCACATCCAGAACATATGGGATATCAATATACTGAATCCGGTCTTCAAAAGAGGGAAAATCACGGATACTGCGCTTATCTTCCGGGTTCATAAGGGCAAAGAACAGGGAGTCCACACGTTCTTCAATATCTTCAACCTTGTGAAGGCCTTCGCTGATAATATTGTGAAGTTCCACCATCCGTTCGATATTGTGGGCCTTGATATCCATGAGTGCATATATTCCATGATTGATCTTCGCAAACCTGGAATACAGGTAATTTATCAGGTTGCTGTCCTGGAACAGTCCGTTTATCCTGCTCTGCAGCATTTCATTTGAAATTATATTCTGTTTCAGTGGTTTATCGCCCGGGTTAAATACACTGATACCATTGCCCAGGCGCCGGTTAAAATAATAAGGCCTGGCATACAGCATTTTAAATACTTCAGACGGCGATCCTAAGCGTTCAAGCAGGGAATGATATATAGATGAACACACTGTGCACACTTCTTCATTAAACACCCATTCATACTCTTTTTCGGTAAACAGGCGCCATTTAAACTCATCATTTTTAATAAGTTCGTCCAGAAGCACCCGTCGTTGATCTTTAGGAATAACCATAAAAGGATTGTCATGAGAGATGCAGGGAACTTCTATATAATCAGTATCATTGCCTGAAAACAAGTGGTTTGTACTCTCGGTTTTTAAATCGTCGGATTTTCCTTTTTCAAGGGAATGAATGAGCCTTTCAAAAGCAGAAACGGAAAGTGTTTTGTCCTTATCCTGGAGTTTTTTGATATTCAGGCGCCAGACAATTTCAAAGCGCAGACCTTCTTTCGTATTGGAATATATTTCAAACTTTTTTAACAAATTATTTAAAAAGGTACTTTTGCCGCACCCGTGAGGTCCGTAAAAAATGTATATCCTGTTTTGCTGTGCGCCATGCCGAAGGTATTCCATCTGCTTCATGAACCGGTTGGCAAAAAGCATATCCGTAAAATAAGGGTTCTCACTTCCTTCGACAAAAAGACGGGAGCAATCATACTTGGTAAAAGCCAGTTTATCTTTATCCCCTGCTGATGTGTCCCCAAGTTCATCCACATAACATGTAATCATGTCGTGAAACGCCTGGAAAATATTTCTTAAAATCCTGGATGGATTTTCATTTAAAATATTTAAAAATTCTTCAAACGATACCGGCTTAAGCCGTTGATAATCTGTAATGTTTTTATCCAACAGCCCAAGCATCTGATCAACCGACCTTCTTTTTGGAGATTCTGTATTCATGGCAATTATAACTCCCGCTTATGAAGTTTACGGTTTTCAATCATATAAACCATTCGTTTCCATTTCACAGGTTCTGCTTTTTTTTCAACAGGCAGTTGTGATGTCGGATCCCAGAAATTATTGGCAGCTGATGTTGGCGCACCAGCAGTTGCCACTTCGCTGGTTTCAAGGTGTACAGGACCGCCCCACAGATATTCTATCCCAATCATGGTATTTTCAATATAATCCACTTTAAGGGGTTTATTTTCAAATATATGATTCAGATACAGAATACCGTCTTTTGTCCTGGCTTTATCCACGAAAATTTCCGGAGGGTGATACAAGGTATCAATGATCATATTTTTATAGTCTTCTGAACGTTTGGACTTGATATAGTATTCCCAGGATATTCTTTCATTATTGAACCGTTTGCCTGCAACAAACAGGTTATGCTTGTCTACAAATTCCTGATCTATAAATGTATTGATAAACGTAAAATCATTAAAATTTTCACGTACCTTACGTATAAAATCATCACCGGCATTTTTATTTTTATCAAATTTTTTCTTTTTGACTTCGTCTTTTAAAAACATGTAATCAAACGAATAACAGCCTTTGTCTTCCATATCTTTAATATGTTGGATCAAGCGCATCCCCAAAGCATAGGGGTTTAATCCAACTTTTGGCATAGAGGTAACACTGGCATTGATTTTTGCATAATCTGTTTCGTGGCCGCAAATCCGATCATCACGCATAAAAAGATATTCATGCCAGTAGCTGGCCCAGCCCTCGTTCATAATCTTTGTCCGAATCTGGGGCTGAAAATACAAAGATGTATTTTTTACAATCTGGATGATCGATTTGATCCACTCATTTTCACTTTTCTTTAAAAAGGGTGAATGCCGGATAATATATTCCATTACATCCGGTTCCGGAGCTGCCTTAGAGCTTATCTCCTTTCGATACAACTCATCGAATTCAGGATATTTGGAGATTATTTTCTTAAAAAAGTCAGAACCATTTTTCTGTGTTTCATTGAAGCGAGTAATCTCTTTTAAATATTCATTATGCGTTACATTTTTTATGGTTTGCAAAAACATATCAAAATAAAAATCTTCTTTGCTCAATCTTTGCTTTGTATCATTCATAATATTGATATTGAGCTCTTTTTGATATCCAACCAGGTTGTCAATTCCACGGGAAAACTCAATTGCATAGTCCACCCACCTCCCCTTCTCACTTCGAAGTTGTGCGATCAGGCGTTTATCTGCCAGGGCCTGGCCCGTGAGATCTATATCCCAGGTATTTTTATAGAAAAGATTGTTCTGGAAAAAATCAATATGCCCCAGGACATGGTAAAAAATCATCACATTGAGCCAGTCCGGGTTGTTGTCATTGTAATAGGAAATGGCCGGCCGGGTATTGATAACTGTTTCATAGGGGTTTGACGGATAGGCCTCGTACATGCCTTTGCCTGAAAGCACTTTTACATCATGCACCCAATAATCATATAAGGTCGGGATCATGACTTTAGGGCTCAGCTCAATCATATCCCGGTTGGTGACGATATACTCAAGGGTTTCGTCATCAAAACGAAGCCCATGGTCCCGTGCCCTGAGTTTGCATTCTTCCATTATGCCTTTGACATGTTGACTTACCAGTTCCATTTACATCTCGCTTTCAGGCAACATCTGCAAATCCGTTGCCTTTCTTAAGAAATAAGTCGTTTTATGCCTTGAATAATTCGTGAGTCATCTGAATCTTCTCCAAGAATATCCAGCTTTAATAAATTGCTGTGCTTATCGAGCAGTCCTGAGGACTTTATATATTTTTCCACTTCGGTCTGTTTTGAACCGACATAGGAATGTTCTACAATGCTTACACCGATCCTTGACACGTAGTTCAGCATTTTTTCGATCTCAACAAGGGTCTGCTTGCCGTCTTTGTCCCAGTCATCACCATCTGTTCCATGGAACACATAAATATTGTAATCCCTTGCCAGGTTTTCCCTTTCAACAATATCATTGACCATTTTAAAGGCGGTAAAAACCTTGGTACCACCAGCCACTTTGTAAGAGTAATATTTATAAAAATCAGAAACCTCCTTGGCCTCTGTATCATGGAGGATAAAACGGGTTTCAACCTGCTTGTCATATTGATACAGGAGCCAGGAATAGAGCATGACATGCTGAGAAACAACGGTCTGGGTTACTTTGCCTCCCATGGAACCGGAATAATCCCTTAAAAAGAATACCAACGCCTGAGATTCATAGTCTTTTTCACGGGATAAAATCCGGTATATCAAATCCTGGGGAGAGACAATAAAACTTGAGGTGTCAATATTTCCAACATCCGGAATATTGCCAAGTGTAATATTGGTTTCCACCACTTTTCGTAACGTGGCTTTTTTATCCAGAATTTGACCGACCCCCCTGTTTTTATCTGTTAAATCATATACATATCTTGCCAGGGTTCTTTTCTTGCCCTTATCCTTGAGATTGGGAAGCTGAAAATCCTGTGACAACACTTTTCCCAATTCATAGGCGTTGGATTCAAGCTCATGCTCTCCGCCCTCTCCCTCACCGGGGCCTTCTCCAGCACCTTCATCTCCTTCCTG